>NZ_PENZ01000034.1 GCF_003144395.1 Proteus faecis
CAAAGAGAAAGAACAGCGTGGTCAACAACCGAATAACCCTGAAACAGAGCAAGCAGAGCGTCGCAACCAAGCGTTTGATCGCTTCCTGCGCTGTGGTTTTGGTGAACTGACTGCTGAAGAGCGTCAAGCGGTAAAAGAAATCCGCGCTCAAGGCACCTCACCTGATGAAAAAGGGGGTTACACTGTTCCTACTCAGATGTTAAATAAGATTGTTGATCAAATGAAAGCCTATGGTGGTATCGCAAGTGTGGCTCAAATTTTATCAACTGCCACAGGTCAAGATATTACGTGGTCAACATCTGATGGTACTAATGAAGAAGGTGAATTACTGGGCGAAAATACCGCAGCAGGTGAGCAAGATGTTGAGTTTGGCACCGCCATTTTAGGAGCCAAAAAATTAACATCGAAAATCATCCGTGTATCCAATGAGCTACTGCAAGATAGTGGTGTGGATATTCAAGCGTATCTGGCTTCACGTATTGCTCAACGCATTGGTCGTGGGGAAGCAAAATACTTAATTAAAGGTACTGGCACAGGAACACCTCAACAACCTTCAGGTTTGGAAACTGCGGTGACAGGTACGGTTGAGGCATCAGGTGCGTCATTAAGCTGGAAAGATATTGCCGAATTAGAACATGCTATTGATCCTGCTTACCGCAATAGCCCTAAATTCCGTCTTGCCTTTAATGATGATACGTTGAAAAATCTAAAATTAATGGAAGATGCGCAAAAGCGTCCTTTATGGCTTCCGTCTATTTCAGGTGTTGCACCTGCTCAAATTTTAGGTATGCAGTATGTTGTGGATCAGGCCATCGACAAAATGGAAGCCGGTAAAAAATTTATCTTCTGTGGTGACTTTGACCGCTTCATTTTACGCCGTGTGACCTACATGACGTTAAAACGTTTGGTTGAACGTTATGCTGATTATGACCAAACTGCGTTCTTAGCCTTCCATCGTTTTGACTGTGTTCTTGAAGATACTTCTGCAATTAAAGCGCTGGTGGGTAAAAGCGCGACAAAATAGTTTTAAATAACACCGAGTCAATCAAGTACCGCTTAATTGCGGTTTTTTTGTGCCTGCGATCTGGATGGTCGCAGGTATTGGGGGATTTATGCCACTACCCACACTAGAAAAATTGAAGCGACAATGCCGCATTGATGATGATTACACGTTAGAAGATGAGTTATTAATACAATATCTTGGGGCATCGAAAAAACGCGCGGAAACCTATATCAATCGTACATTATACGAAAAAGATGTACCTGCAAATGATCCTGACGGTCTAATTATTACTTCTGATATTGAATTGGCATTAATGATTGCAGTGAGCTATTTCTATGAATACAGAGAAAGCGCATCGATACCTTCCGCATTCTATGCACTACTCGATCCTTACCGTTATATCAATTTATAAGGTGTGTTATGAAAATAGGTAAGCTTCGACATCGTATTACTTTTCAAAGATATGTATCAGAGCGATTACCATCAGGCCAACCTCACAATAAATGGATTGATATTGCGACAACGTGGTGCGAAGTAAAACATCTTTCTGGTCGTGAGCTGATATCCGCTAATGCTGAAATGTCAGAGGTTACTGTTAGAGTGTGGATGCGTTATCGACCCGACATTAACAGTACCTGCAGAATGGTTTGGCGTGAGCAAATTTATGACATTCAGTCAGTCATCCCTGATGAGAAATTGACTCGATTAGAATTGCTATGCAAACAAGGAGTTAAACAATCATGACTTTGGATTTCTCCGATCTACTCGACTTATCAAGAGAGTTAGATGTTTTAAGCCGAGCTGAAAGTCATCAAGCGATGCGAAAAGCAACCAATGCGGCCGCAACGTTATTACGTGATGAAATCAGAACGTCCGCACCACGAAATACGGGAAAATTAGCACGAAATATAGTGACCCGTAATCACAGAATGCGCAATAAAGGCGAGGTTTCTTCGGGCGTTTATGTTCGAGGAAGTAACGCATCAGGCACAAACAGTGATACCTCGATGAAAAGTGATCATCCTAACAATGCCTTTTATTGGCGCTTTCTTGAAGAGGGCACTTCTAAAATGGCGCCGAGGCCTTTTATACGTCCCACTTTTGATCGTGAATCGGATAAGGCAGCCAATTTAGCCATTAGCGAATTAAATAGAGCGATTGATGAGGCGCTAGGAAAATGACAGAGGCGGATATCTACGCAATTTTATCACCTGTTGTATTACCTGATAAAGTTTTTCCGTATGTTGCTCCACAATCAAACCCTGCAATAACAGCGCCTTGGTGTGTCTTCTCTTTGTACGATGTCAAAGGCGATGTACTGAAGGGGCAAGCCGAAACGATGACGAATATTCAGGTTGATGTTTATGCCGATACGATTGATGAGGCGAGAACGCTTCGCTTGTTATTTGCTAATTCATTAACAAAATTAAGCCCTGTTGAAATTTCAGAAAAACAAGGCTACGAGCCAGATACAGGATTGTTTAGAGCAACATTTGAATGCCAAGTTTGGCAATAGCATCGCCTTATTATTCACACTAAAGCCACCTTCGGGTGGTTTTTTTATGCCAATAGGAAATGATCATGTCTAGTAAATATGAAAAAACACAAGGCACTAAAATCAGTGTCTCGAAATTACCCGCAACAGAAGTTAACCCAGCTGATGCGGTATTTTTAGGGATTTCTTGTTCAACAAAAGAGATCAGTTATACCGGTGGGCAGAAATCAGATATTGATGTCACCACGCTCTGTTCTGAGGAGCAAGAAGTTACCAATGGATTATCTGCACCTGCAGAGCTCACCATTAATGGTAATTTCACCGATGATGAAGGCCAAGAAACATTACGTACCGCGTATGAAAATGATGAAGTTCATGCCTTTAAAGTGGAGTTCCCTTCGGGTATTGGCTATGCCTTTTTAGCCGAAGTGCGTCAAAACAGTTGGAGTGTTTCTACTTCGGGTGTGGTTTCCGCTTCATTTACCCTACGTTTAAAAGGTAAATCTAAGCCGATTAAAAACGGGACTGTTAATTTAAATAAAGGTAGCGAATAACCATGAAAAAACCGTCATTAAAGTCACTGGCTTTAAGTGAAAAGAATGCCTTTCGCACAAAGAAAGTGAATGTTGCTGAATGGGAAAATGCGGTCGTCATGCTTCGTGAGCCGTCATCACCTGCGTGGATGAAATGGCGTGAAATTATTCATCATGATAATGCAGAGGATGAACATTCGTTATCTGACATTGAAATTGCACAACGTAATTTACGTGCCGATGTTGTGATGTTTATTGATGTGTTGCGTGATGAAAACGGGGAGGTCGTTTTTGATGAATCAGACATCAACGATGTGATGGCTATTTATGGTCCAGTACATTCTCGTTTATTAAAACAAGCGCTCGATTTAACTATTTCGGTTGATGATGCAGAAAAAAAGTAGCCCAGCCTGATACTTTCTTTTTAATGACATTGGCGCTCCGCATGGGGCGCACTCTTGATGAACTCACTCGCCAAATGAGCTTGAGTGAACTTCGGATGTGGATGGCTTTTGATCGCATTAATCCCATCGGTGATATTCGTAGTGATATTCAAACAGCACATATCGTTTCTTCTATTTATCACTCTCAAGGCGGTAAATGCACGCTTTCTGATGTGCTTTTACGGTGGGATCCCAAAGCAACCCAAGAAAGTGATGATAGTTCTAATGGGTTAGAGAATTTCTTTCAGTCTATTTCAGAAAATTAATTATTTTTGCGAGGATAAAATGGCAAAACTGCGTGAACTGATTATTAAAATTTCTGCTAATTCTTCCTCGTTTCAATCTGAAATAGCGCGGGCTTCGCGTATGGGAGAAAACTATTATCGGATCATTGAGCAAGGCGGACGACGCGCCAGTGGCGCATCTCGTGAAATGCAACGCGCTATCCATGATCTAAATGGTGAATTATCGTCCATTAAAAATACCGTATCAGGCGTTGCGGGTGCATTTGCAGGGGCTTTTGCAACACAGCAACTTATCAATTATGCAGACACATGGAGTCAACTCAGCGGTCGATTAAAATTAGCGTCTACGTCGATGGAAGATTTTAAGCAAGCACAGCAAGAGTTAATGACGCTGAGCCAAAGAACGGGCACATCGATTGCAGCGAATACGAATCTATACAGCCGTGTTGCACAATCCATGCGTGATGCGGGGTATGCTTCAAGTGATGTTGCGAAAGTCACCGAAACCATTGCAACTTCATTAAAACTCTCTGGCGCCAGCGCTGAAGAAACCAGCTCTGTTATTACACAGCTAAGCCAAGCATTAGGTTCGGGTGTTCTTCGTGGTGAAGAGTTTAATGCTGTCATGGAGAATGGTGGTCGATTAGCAAAAATGCTGGCTGATGGTATGGGAACAACGATTGGTGGTCTGCGTGAAATGTCGCAAAGCGGACTACTCACGATGGATAAAATTGTTCCTATCCTGACGAATACGCAACAGTTACGAGCTGAGTTTGATCAATTACCAGCCACGGTAAGTGGGTCTGCACAGAAGATTGAAAATGCGTTCATAGCATGGATTGGCAATGTTAATGAAACATCAGGTGCTACTCGCACACTATCAACCGCAATGGAAGGGATCGCGAACAATATTGATGGTATAGCCTCTGTTTCTGGTGTGTTAATTGGTCTAGGTCTGGCGCGTTATTTTGGCGGGCTGACAACGAGTGTGGCGAATGCAACCATTGGGGTTGCGCGTGCAACAAAAAATGAAATCGCCTTAGCTCAAGCTCAGTTACAAGGTATTAAAATATCAACGGCTCGAGCAAGGGTAGCAGTCTATCGAGCACAGCAAGCTAGAGCTTCAGCACAAAGTGCCGAGCAACAAGCATTAGCTGAACGTCGATTAGCTTCCGCGCAGGCAACATTAAATCGAAATATATCAGCAAGGCGCACTGCTCAAGAGAATCTTAATCGAATCACCTCGACAGGATCTCGATTAATGAGTGGTGCCATGGGGCTAATAGGTGGGATACCCGGACTCGTGATGGCAGGTGCTTCTGCTTGGTACATTATGTATCAGAATCAAGAGGAAGCGAGGCGTTCTGCTCGTGAATATGCTGAAACTATTAATCAGGTACAAGAGAATTTAAGAAAGATGTCTCTTCCTGATGTATCTGACAATTACGATAAAACGAACGATTCACTCACTGAACAAAATAGGCTGGTTACAGAGCAAAAAGGTAAAGTTGATGATCTAGAGAAACAAATTAGAGGTTACCAGCAGATACTTGCATCACCTGGTCCTAAGATGGGTGATTTCATGATAAATCATTTAACTAGTGAAGCTGATGTTGTTAATCAATTAGCTGAAGCTGAAAAAGATCTTGCAGCAGAAAAAGAACGCCTCATTCAAATGCAAGAGAAATCGACAGGAATTCAGTCAGCATTAAAAAACATTGAAGAACAACGAGTATTTTTAATTCGACAACAGGCTTCAGAGCAAAATAAAGCCCATCAAGCCTTGTTGTTCATGAATGCTGAACAAACTAAATTCAATCAGATCATGAATATTGGTAACAACATGCTCGCTACTCGGCAGGCACTAGTCAATTTTCCTATGCGTATTCCTAATGCACCATTAGATGATAAACAGCAGACGCTAATAAATAACTCTGAGCGAGATAAAATTCTCTCTTCATTAACGGGTGAAGCTAGAGTTATTAAACAGGCCGAATTTTCTGCCGATGATGTGGGGTTAACCAACACGCCAGAACATGCCGAAAATCGCCAGAAATATATTAATAACCTAGTGACAGCTTTTCAAAATCGAGAAAAGCTAAATGAATCTCTTAAAACAGGAAAGGCAACACAAAGCGCCTATGAAAAAGCGCAAAAAGAAGCTGAAAGAACCGCAGAACAATATGAGCGGAAGATAGCAGATTTAAGTGTGGCAACAGAGGTTCAGAAGGTTAGGGCTTCACAAGGCGAAAAAGCCGCTTCTCTTTATGCAGCATCACATGAAAATGGGGCTAAATGGACTGATAAGCAAAGAGAAGCGATTGAACGTTCATCTGTCGCTCTCGCAGAATGGACGCAAAAAGCTGATGATGCCGTGAAAAAGCATCGTGATATGGAAGAGGCTCGTAAAAAACTGCAAGAAGCCACAGTCAAATTTAACGATGAAGCTACGTTAGCGACTCAAACCAATAGCATGAGTTCAAGAGAAAAAAGCTACTTTGAAGAAAGCCAGCAAATAGACCGTATCTACAATGAATCTGCGAAGAAAACAGAAGATATTGAAGCCAGATCTAAAGCATTAGATGCATTAGATCTTAAGTATCGAAATATAGCGCTCGCTGAATCTGACTGGACCGCAGGTATAACGCGAGGAATGAAAGATTGGGTTCAAGAAAGCGGTAACTACGCTGCTCAAACAGCCTCTGTCGTGCAAAATGCGATGGGAGGAATGGTTGACACAATCAGCGATAAATTAAATGGCAATAAAGCCAGTTGGAAAGATTGGTCTGTTAGCGTGTTGAATTCTATTCAGAATGTACTCATTAATGCGGCAATAGTGAATAGCCTGAATACAATGGCCGGTGCTGGTGGTTGGATGGGCGCTGTTGGTGGATTTTTAGGTGGTGTTGCTCATGCTAAAGGTGGGGTACATAGTTCAGAAAGTCTAGGTTCTTATAGTAATCAGATCGTTAGCTCACCCACTTATTTTGCCTTTGCTAAGGGGGGCGCGCCTAATCTCGGACTCATGGGTGAGGCAGGGAGTGAGGCTATAATGCCATTAACTCGAACTGCAGATGGCAACTTAGGGGTTAGAGTTGTTGGTGGTAATAATCAGGGCGCTCCTTCAGCACCTCAGGTTTACATTACCATTGATGGTAACGGTAATTCAGAAACTCAATCAACGAATGGATTCGAGCAGTTTGGTGCGGAGATTGGCCGATTTGTTGATAGCCGTTACCGAGAGTTAATGTCTAAAGATATTAGGCCGGGTGGTTTAATTTGGAATGCAACTCGAGGAGGCCGTTAAAAATGGAAACATTCACTTGGTGTCCACGTATAAACCCGACTGAAGATGTCTCTTACAACACAAGGAAAGTCAAGTTTGGGGATGGTTATGAACAAGTTTCTGGTAATGGTTTAAATTCACGCAGTCAGAAATGGTCAATGGAGTTTGTGGGGGATGAAGACTACATTTCAGTTATCCGTCACTTTATTGATAAACATGCAGGAATAAAGTCATTTTTCTGGAAACCGCCTCTTGAGCCACTTGGATTGTATCGTTGTGATGAACACAAACTCATTCCGAACGGTGCAGGAAATTACACCCTTTCTTTGGTTTTTATTCAGGCATTTAAATCATGATCACAGCCGATTATCAAAAATTAGAGCCGGGCAATACTGTCCGGCTTTTTGAAGTTGATGGTACAGAATTTGGTGTTCCTAATATTCTGAGATTCCATGCATACAATATTCCTATCACGGAAGAGGAAATGCAAAAAGCTAAAGGAGAAATAGAGGCTAAGTCCATTTGGTGGCAAGGGAATGAATATGGGGCATGGCCAGTTAAAATAGAAGGGTTAGAGTCCTCTACAACGGGATCTAGTGCTAATCCTAAACTATCAGTGGCTAATTTAGATAGCTCAATAACCGCATTATGTCTGCATTATGATGATATGTTGAAAGCAAAAGTGATTATTCACGATACCCTTTCTCATTATCTCGATGCGGAGAATTTTAGTGATGGGAATGCTTATGCAGATCCCACCCAAGAGCGAGTATCTGTCTTTTATATTGATAGTAAAAGTGCAGAAACAAATGAATTTGTTGAGTTTATACTGGCAAGTCCAATGGATTTACAAGGTGTAATGATACCTACTCGGCAACTACATTCAATGTGTACGTGGTGTTTACGAGGGCAATATAAATCGGGAGATGGGTGTGATTATGCAGGGCAAAATGGTTATTTTGATAAACAGGGTAATCCTGTTGACGATCCATCACTAGATAAGTGCAGTGGTTTATTGAAAACGGGGTGTGTGCCTCGATTCGGTAAAAATAATCCTCTTCCTTTTGGTGGTTTTGTCGGAACCTCGTTGTTACGGAAATAATAATGATGCAAAAGAAAATACGAGAGGCGATATTTTCTCATGCAAAAAAGGAATATCCCAAAGAAGCATGTGGCGTTATCGTACAAAAATCCAGAGTAAAGACGTATTTACCTTGTGTAAATGTAGCTACAACACCTCAAGAACACTTCGTTATTTCTCCTCAAGACTATGCATTATGTGAAGACCAAGGCGTCGTTATTGGTATTGTTCATAGTCATCCAGATGCCACAACTCAACCTTCTGAGTTAGATCAGGCTCAATGTGATGCACTGGGTATCCCTTGGTATATTGTCAGTTACCCCGAAGGGGATTTTCGTGAAATTCTTCCTAGAGGCGAACTTCCTCTTATTGGCCGTCCATTTGTGCTTGGTTTTACGGATTGTTGGGGGCTAATAATGAGTTATTTTAAGCAAACACATAATATTGTATTACCTGATTATCGTGTTGATTATCCATGGTGGGAGCAAGGTGAAGATCGCTATATGGATAATTGGCAAGAAGCGGGGTTTGTGAAAGTAGAAGGTGAACCACAAGCAGGCGATATGGTTGTTATGCAGGTTCAATCCAATGTTGCAAATCATGCCGGTATTATTCTGGATGATGGTATGTTGTTGCATCACCTTTATGGGCGATTAAGCCAACGAGTTCCTTATGGTGGTTATTGGCGAGATAGAACGGTTATTATTTTAAGAATTAATAAAAGTCTACATGAAGAGGGTTTATCGTGAAAAATCTATTATCATTTTTAATTATGACATTATTGGCACTACCTAGTTTTGTGTATGCACAAAAACAATCTGATGATAAAAAAATTGACTATCGTCCATTAACTCAAGAAGAAGAAATAACAATCAAAGCATGGGTATCCAATGGGTTAAAAGATGGGGAAAGCGCGAAATTCAAATTAAGCGAAAGAGTCATCTCTATTAATAATGAGCCTGAATATATATATTGCGGGTTAGTTAACGCAAAAAATTCTTATGGAGCATATTCTGGTTGGGTTGTTTTTAAAAGTTTTGTAACTAAAAATGCTTACAATAAATTAATTGCACTTACGGACGTAGGGCAAAAAATGGGCGTAGATCCAGCTATGCAAATAGGTGATGGTAAATTTTATGAACAGGTATTATTTGACACCTGTACATCTAAAGGATATTTCAAAGGAAACTATTTAAACGAAGATTTAATAGGAAGAAAGTAAGGAAGATATAACCTTATATTTCTTATGCCTACCCGCCAAGTGCGGGTTTTTTTGTGGAGTTTTTATGCAAGAAGAAAAGATGGTAACAATAGAGTTAAGCGGAATATTAGGAAAAACATTTGGTAAAACTCATCAGCGCATAATTACGACAACATCAGAAGCAATCAGAGCACTTTGTTGTACCTTAAATGGATTTGAACAGTATTTAAATACCAGTAAATCACGAGGATTAACATACGCCGTATTTAAAGGGAAAAAGAATATCGGTGTTGATGATCTTAATTTCCCAATATCAGAAGAAATTATTCGTATCGTTCCCATTGTGATGGGGAGCAAAAGAGGTGGTGTTTTTCAGACTATTTTTGGTGCCGTCCTTGTTGCTGCCGCTATATGGCTACCTTGGGGTTCCGCATTATGGGCCAGTAACCTTTTATTTGCTGTTGGCGCATCAGTAGCTATCGGCGGTGTTATCCAAATGCTTTCACCTCAGCCAAAAGGCCTTGCAATGCAAGATCAGGGTGAAAACAAACCTTCGTATGCATTTGGCTCTCCTACTAATACCGTTTCTCAAGGTTACCCTGTGCCAGTGCTTTATGGCGAAAGAACTATTGGTGGCGCCATCATTTCTGCAGGTATTTATGTAGAAGATCAGCAATAAATCTATTTGGAATAATCTAATGAGAAAAACAATTCACGGTCAAAAAGGGGGCGGTGGTAGTCCTCGTGTGCCTGTTGAGCAACCTGATGATTTGCAATCTATTGCTAAAGCAAAGTTACTCATTGCCTTGGGTGAGGGAGAATTTGCCGGAGAGTTAACGGCACAAAATATCTTCCTTGATGGCACACCGTTAGAAGACACTGAAGGAAATGCAAATTTTAGTGGTGTGACGTGGGATTTTAGACCAGGCACACAAGCACAGACTTATATTCAAGGATTACCTAGCGCTGAAAATGAGATCAATGTTGGCTCTACGATTTCGAGTAAAACACCATGGGTTCACACATTTACCAATTCACAATTATCGGCTATTCGAGTTCGTCTAAAGTGGCCCTCATTATTCAAGCAAGAAGATAATGGGGATTTGGTGGGTAATGAAGTTAAATACGCTATTGATTTACAAACCGACGGTGGTAGCTGGAAAACCGTTATTGACAGTGCTGTGAAAGGAAAAACGACATCAGGTTATGAGAGAGCGCACAGAATTGATTTACCTGAATCGACAACATCATGGTCACTACGTGTTAGAAAAGTCTCTAATGATGCTAATAGCAGTAAAATCGGTGATACGGTTGTTTTGCAAAGCTACACTGAAGTCATTGATGCTAAATTTACCTATCCTCATACAGCGTTACTTTATATTGAGTTCGACTCTAAACAATTCAACGGCTCTATTCCGCAAATAACGTGCAAACCGAAAGGGCGCATAATCCGAATACCCTCAAATTACAATCCTATTGATCGCACCTATACGGGTGTATGGGATGGTTCCTTTAAATGGGCATGGACCAATAACCCCGCATGGGTTTTCTACGATATTGTTATCTCTGATAGATTTGGTCTTGGACAACAAATAAATCAACAACAGATTGATAAATGGGAGTTATACCGTATAGCGCAGTATTGCGATCAATTGGTACCCGATGGGAAAGGTGGTGATGGCACAGAACCGCGTTATGTCTGTGATGTTTATGTGCAAGATAGAAATGAAGCATATAACGTGTTACGTGACTTTGCAGCCATCTTTCGAGGAATGACCTATTGGGGTGGCGGTCAGATTGTGACATTAGCGGATATGCCTCGTGATATTGATTATAGCTATACCAGAGCTAATGTGATTGATGGCAAATTTATTTATTCAAGCAGTAGCAGTAAAGAAAAGTATTCCACGGCATTGGTTTCGTATTCAGATCCGCAAAATGGATATGCTGATGCAATGGAGCCAGTGTTTGAACCTGATTTAGTTTCTCGGTTTGGGTTTAATCAATTAGAAGTTACCGCAATTGGTTGCACCCGACAAAGTGAAGCCAATAGAAAAGGGCGCTGGGGAATACTGACAAACAATAAAGACAGAATGGTGACATTCTCTGTCGGGTTAGATGGGAACATTCCGCAACCTGGTTATATTATTGCTGTTGCTGATGAACTATTGTCAGGAAAAGTCACTGGTGGTCGAGTAAGTGCCATCGATGGCAGAAATATCACGTTAGACCGTGTTTCAAGTGCTGTGAGTGGTGATCGATTAATTCTCAATCTTCCTTCAGGGCAATCGCAAGCAAGAACGATACAAACAGTATCAGGGAAGGTGATCACGGTTACAACGGAATACAGTGAGACACCAGAGACAGAATGTGTGTGGGTTGTTGAATCAGAAGAACTGTATGCACAACAATATCGCGTTGTTAGTGTCACTGAAAATGAATCGAATCAATTTACTATTACCGCCATTCAGCATGATCCCAATAAATATGAACATGTTGATTCTGGTGCGTTGATTGATGAAAGGCCCATTAGCGTTATTCCTCCTAATAATCAGCAAGCTCCGAAAAACATTGTCATTGATTCTTACTCAATCGTCAGTCAAGGCGTTAGCTTTGAAACAATGCGAGCACAGTGGCCACAAGTTGAAAACGCAATCTCTTATGAGGCGCAATGGCGTAGAAACGAAGGCAATTGGGTCAATATGCCTCGAAGCTCCATTAACTCTATTGAGGTTCCTAATGTTTATGCCGGTCGATATTTAGTCCGTGTTCGAGCTATTAATGCTTCTGAGATCTCAAGCGGATGGGGATATTCTGACGAAAAAACGTTAACCGGAAAAATGGGTAACCCACCCAAACCGGTTAACTTTAGAGCGTCGCCCTTAGTATTTGGCATTAAGCTAGACTGGGGGTTTGGTGAAAACACCAGTGATACGTTAAAAACTGAAATCCAGCACAGCAAAACCAATGATGGTGAAGGTCTGATGCTGTTATCTGATGTTCCTTATCCATCTAAAACCTATGAAATGGCAGGTTTATCCGCAGGCGTAGCATTTTATTTTAGAGCAAGGCTGGTGGATAAAACAGGTAATCAATCCGAGTGGACTGAGTTTATTCGGGGAGAATCTGAGTTTGATGTAGGTACGATATTACCAGAGCTTGATGGACACTTCATGTCATCAGAAGCTGGCCAGCAACTCGGTGAACGCTTGAATTGGAATGCTGAAACAGCGCTTCTTCTTAGTAACGCTGATTCTCAACTATCACGTAGTTTGTTAGTGAAACACGGTCAATCACAAGCTGGAATCAAAGAGCTATGGCAAGTACGTGCAACGGATAACGAAGCATGGGCACAGGAAGTTAAAGAAATTTACTCCGCGGTTGGTGACAACAAATCTGCAATTAAAGAGACCCAAACTTCAATTACTGAGTTAAATAAGGCGTTCGGTCAAACAACTACGGAGATCCGCACAGAGTTAAAAACAACTAACCAAAATTTAGCCGACACCAATCAGAAGTTAGGCAATACAGATAAGGAGCTTGTTCGTGTTGCTGCGGACGTGGTAACAAACAAAGAGGCGATATCTAAAACAGATAAAGCGCTCGCTAAATCAGAGGAACAAATTCAGGTTAAATTTGGCGAACAAGAAGGTTTGATTAAGCAGAAAATGCAGGCTGAATTTAGTCAGACCGGTGACGGTGTTGTCACGCACTCAATTAATATCACGATTGTTCATGACAAAGTTAAATATAACGCAGCAGGGCAAGTGATTAGTGCTCAAGTTAAGAATGGCAAGCTTGAATCATTCTTTGGTTACAATGCGAATAACTTCGCTTGGTATAACCCTGCAAATGGCAAGATGGAATTATTCATGTATGCCAAGAACGGGCAATTTTTTGTTCGAGATTTATTTATCGAAGACGGCTCGATTACAAATGCAAAAATAGGGAATGTTATTCAATCAAATAATTATGTGGCTGGAAAATCAGGCTGGATAATTAATAAAAATGGATATGCTGAATTTGAGAATGCAAAATTTAGAGGAGAAATTAAAGCCACTAAAGGCACAATGAATAATGTGATTATTGACAAGGATTGTGAAATTAAGGGCACTTTAAAAGTGGAGAATATCGAAGGTGACATAGTTAAGTTTTATTCTCTTGGTAATGGAGAAACAATTACGATACCGGCACAATCTTTTGACCGCATTATTCAAGTTGTCACCATAGCGACGACACATAATAGTAAGTGGTGTCGATTATGGCTAAATGATGATAAGTTCTTTGAAATTAAAAATGGTGGAAGTTATGAAGAATTTACTTATTGGAATTCTCCATCAACAACGTTAAAAGCGAATACACCAGGCGTATTTAGATATGACAGCGAAGATAGATATTTCAAAATAACACTATTAGCCTGCAAGCAATAAGGAAATAAATCATGATATACACAACAGGCACAGTTTCTACTGTGTCAGGGTCTGCTATTGTCCGCGGAACTGGCACTAAATTTAAAAATAATAATCCAGCCATTAATGTCGGAATGACTATTTTAATTAAATCAGGAAATACTAATATTCCGTATATGATTAAATCTGTTAATTCCAACACTGAATTAGTATTAGCACAGCCTGCATTAGCCACCACAACTAACACCATATTTTCAATTCATATTACTGAGCCAGATAATAATAGTGATGCAGCTAGAACCATGGTCGCCATAAATGCGTACACGCAATATTTTCTCGATGCGATGAATACATGGATGAGTGAAACAGGGCAAACAAAAATTGAAATGCCAAATGGTGAAGTTATCACACTCGATAGCATTAAGAAGATGCAAGGGGATATTGCTAATCGAGCTGATAAATCAACAAATACAGTTCAATTATTTTCTGGTGGCATCAAGGCTCAATTCGCTGATGCAGTAAGAGGAAATGATTATTTTGGTATTCGAGTGCATACAAATGGCACATCAGCTCTATATGGTTTTAAGAATGGCTCTGGATTTGATTATACATTTCCTACTTATACAGGGGAGGTTGTTTTAAAACAAGGAAGTTACATAGTTAATTATGCGACGAATGACTGGCCGGGGATAAGGCTTTATAAAGCCAGTGGTGAGTATGTCACTTTGGAAGGTAGCTCTTCTTCATCAACACTCGCTCAACTTGTTTATAGAAACTCTGGTGGTAACAACGTTGCTGTTGTAGATATACCCAAGAAAGCTGGCACAGTCATGCTTGTTGGGGATTATGGATTAGGTGGTAATCATTTATCTGGGGTGGGAAGACCAGCAAAATTATTAGGGGATTTACCATCTGGCTTTTATGGATACGTTACTCCACAAGATATTCCTGCTAATACAACTGTGTATGGAGATTTCATTCGTCTTAATTATAATTCGGGAAACTATCAAAATATATTAATGCCTAATTATGGCAATGACTTTATGGTAATACAAAGGGTCTCAGATTCTAGTGTTTCAAATGTTAAGGTAATGACGTCTAATATGTGGACTGTTGATAGCAATGGATTTTATAAACGTGCATCTCCTGTTATCAACATCAATACAGATGGCGCATTTACAACTAACGACGAATCAGAAGGCTCTACGGTTACTCGAGTAGCTCAGGGTGCATATCTCATTAAAGGGGTACTGGGCTTTAATGCCGATGCAGGCTGGGGCGGTGTCGATGGCGGTATTGAAATTCCACTCGATGTCAATAAACAGCCACTTATTTGGGTAGACTCTGAAATTAACAAAGACGGTTCTATTCTCGTCAAAACCTATCATCGCACTCATCCTAATGCACCTAAGTTCGCCCGTAATGATATTGACGGCTTCAACGATGGCGACCCGATTGATATCCCAGCCGGCCGTTTTATTTCCGTGCGTGTACAGATGCCAGAAGGCTCAATCTATAACGTGAGAATGCGTGAGATGGAAGAGGCGCAGAAAGCGGAAGAAGATTAGTAATCTACTAAATTAACTAAAATCGCTTACTATTCTAATAAAAAATAGAGCTCAATTATTTTTTAGTTCTGCATCATTTGTATTTTTAAGTAATTCATGATGCTCTATTTTTTCTGCATTATACCCAACAGTTATTTTGATTTTCTAACTTTAAGAAATAAATACCAAGGCGTTATGTTTAGGTTTATGTGTTTTAATAAACCTGATGGGCTGAGGATTAAGCGAATTCAATATACGGTGATTGACGATGCTACACAGGTTAGGTCTCATAAAACTTATGAGAGACATAATCAGGTTCATGCTATTGATTTTATCGATTATGTTATTAGTAAATTTTCCTTTAGGATTAAAACGGTTAGAACGGATATAGCACGAATTTCATCAATTAATTGATGAAAAAGATGATGTTGATTTACATGAAAATTTAGCTGAATGAGAGGCATTTTATAATTTTCATTGCCCCCCACTCAGTTCATGTTGGTAAAACACTGACGAAGTGTTAAAATAAGCTTGGTCTTTAAAATTAAACGTCAGCCAAGGTTTTGGATAACACAAATAAAAGTATCAATATTATAAATATTCTAACCAATTTTACTATGTATTTCGATTAACTTATTAATTAATGTTGAATGAAATGTAGATATATCAGAAATTCTTTTTTCCCGAGATTCTTCAGTGTGATTAAATACCCTCTCTTCTAAATCATCACAGATTTCTTCAAGCGTTTCAATACTATCATTCAGTAATTTAAAGCTATTAAATAAATATAATGAATCTCGTAACTCTCCTAGTTTAGGTAACAGAGAGTTACTTAAAGCGTCCTCAAACATATCAGAAGGCATTGATATTGACTCTTTAAATGTTTTAACGACATCAAATGCTAATCCATTTATTTTTGGCATAATAACTTCTCTTACCCAGTATCCTTCATTAATTGCTTCTTTACGTTCATTTTTATGTTGAATGTACGGAATACCAAAAGAAGAAGCTAATGCCACAATAGAAATGATGATTGAAAACCATTCAGGGCCATTTTCTGGCACTTTTATTACATTAAATATCTTTTGGGTTGTTGAGGGGAAATGATAAGAATTATCATTTTTCGATGAACTTTCATTTTCTAATAAAAATGATTTATCAAAGCGTATTTTTTCAAGTTCAGCTTTTGTCGAACTTTCATTTGAATTTAGCGTTATCACAATTGGATGTGATATCCTTTCGATTGTTGTATCTAATAACGGGAACTCATTATTAAATGGAGTATTGTTCGGATAATGGATAGATTCATTTTGAGAATCTGCTATAACGGAACATGCGTTTGAAAAAAAAAGAATGACAGATAGCACTGCCATTCTTAATGGAGAACTCATTTTAAAAGAAAGGTTCATTTTTATGCAAACCTCTCCTTACAGCACGATCTAATTCTGAAAGCATACCTTCTTTATATTCATTCCCATCTAGAAATATTTTACTATAAAATTCACTAGGAGAAGAATAATTCGGTAAAATAGTTTCAAGCATTCCTAAAAAATATGAACTTGAAATCACAATTCCCTTAGGGATTGATAGATAAAATTTGTCATACTGTGGTGATTTAAAGTTGTTGACACCAAAAAAATTAAATGCTTCGCGTCCATTCGAACGGCCTGCAAAGAGTTTTTTATTGCTATTTTTAACCAACTTATTGAAGTCTATAATGATATCTGACATTTTCATATACCTATTCCTCAAGTTCTCTGAGTCGCATTTTCTGGTAGAGGGAAGCGAATATTGATCATTACACCAGGGAATCGAGCGTTCTTCATACGCTTAAGATAGGTGCGATCAGGTTCAGATTCAAGTCCTATGTTGTTAAATGGATAAGTAAATATATCACTCTCATCATTATTTGCTAATTTTTGCTTTAATTTGTATGAGCCATCGAAGTTAATGTGAGTATTACCCGATACTAAGGTCATTCTTATACAACCTTTGATATCTTTTTTCATTTTTTTTAGACTATCGTGCATATCTTGGAATAGTTTAAGTAATTCTATAGTTCCAGTTCCCGAACTATCTGTTTCTTTTTCATTTTGACAACTTACTCGTCCCTGTAGTGCAGCAATAGTAACTAATCCTTCTCTAAACATTCCTTTTTTGTTTAAATGTTTGTTTACATATGGATTTACTTGTTTATTTAACGAATAATGCTCTTCTGGTAGCTCATCGAATGTTTCATCAATAGTTTTTCCAAAATTAAAAACAGCTATTTCACAGATAGGGCTGCGAAGATTATTGTTTACAAACCCTCTCAGATACCATCGAGGACGTTGTTTTAAAGCACAGTGTCTTTCGGCATTATCGAGTAGTTCCCCCATACATGAGGTTAAGTGTTTTTCGGCATCAAGAGTAAGCTTTAAGCTATGATCATTTAAGCATCTATTAATATATTTAGTGAATTTTTCTGCTGTAATATTCTTTGTATCCAGCGCAAACGCAGAAGCATTTTCTTTCCCAATACTATCAGCTGAAAAAATTCTTTGCTTGGGGTTGATTTTTTTTGATGATTCAGTTGCATCTAAGACTTTTCCGGGGTTCGTATTATTTATCTCTTTAACAAGACCAATATCTCTAATAATTTCAAGATACTGTTCATCTTTAGGGTAAACACCATTAATTAAGATCATAGAGTCTCTATAGTTAATGTTGTTATGGCGAGCAGCTGTTAATGCTACTCCAAGCAAGCATTCAAGTCCTAAACAGTGCGTTTTATTTCTTCTATAATTAAATAAATAGGATTTCTTTTCACCTCTTGCAACTAATTTTGTTGCTGCACTAATGAAAAGCAAAGAATTTTCTGGATTATCATATAGGTCAAAATATTTAGGAATTACTATTTTTTCTGCATTTTGACGCAAAATAGAGGAATCATATTCTTTAATGGTAGATATATCCTCAATGAATGATACGACCTGATTCTGAATAGGAATAGATTCATTTGCAAAACGTAGTTTCTTATTTTCACATGTTCTCGATTTTTTTTTATTCTTTCTTTTTACGCTAAAAATAAATCGTAGCCATCCACGCAAGAAGGCATCCCTTGAATTTTTTCTATTTTTTTTCTGCATTTTACAGTCTCAATATGATAGTCGGTATTTCGCTGATAGTATTAGTATACTTTCAGTTATTTTTTTTTCATCATAGAAATGAATAAAATAAAAGTCTTATCTGTCTTTTTATTAAAGATTTATATTGTGGCTGAAATATTTCTCATTTCCATCATGTTTTTAAAATAATCACACAATATATTAATAACTTTTCAGGATTTTATGCGTGTTTAATTTAAATACCTCAGTGGATTTATGTCTCGTTTGATATATCTAATAGCAAATATATTCTTTATCTCTTATACGAGCTTATATATTTAATCTATGGTTATCAAAACCAATAAAAGTATTATGGTAATCAACTAGTTATAAAAATGCATAATCACTGTCTTTTAAGTCTATTAAGAGTGAATATACCTTAATAAACAAATAGTTAATAATAGCGGTTTTATATAATGCTACGCCACATGGGCTGGACAGAAGCCGCTGATTTAATCATTAAAGGTATGGAAGGCGCAATTGCCGCTAAGACTGTAACTTATGATTTCGAACGTCAGTTAGAAGGTGCTAAACTGCTGAAATGTAGCGAGTTTGGTGACGCGATTATCAAACACATGTAATATAATTAGTGTTGTGAATTGATTACGGGAACTTAAGGGTTCCCGTTTTTGTTACAGGATTTTTTATGAGTGCGTGTAACGTGTTGATGCGTATTTTTGTATTAAAAGTAGCCTAATGTAGCAAAACCAAACAAACAATGAATAAAACGTAAGTGTTAAAATCAACACGTTAAAAGAGGCGATAAGGTTTTGTTTATGGCGAAATGGAAAAGAAAGAAAATAATCTGCAAACCGCATGATAAACGTGGCGAAAATTATCATTTGCAGATTATCTGATGAATTAAAATAAGGTCAGAAATAAGATTAACACGCGATGGTTATCCATTCTTTTCCACGAACATCATTATAACGGTCTGTCTGTGCTCGAGTGGCATGTCCTAATAACGCTTGCGTATCGATACCCTGTTTTCGATATAAACGTTCTGATAATGAACGTTGCTCATGAAAGGAAGCTGGCATTCCTTCACCCCAATCAATATTGGTTTTATTTCTTGCTTTGGTGAAATTCGTTGTCATCGTATTTGCGGTGACAGGGCCTCCTCGTTGCCCTTGTGATGTAGTCCGAAAATAGTGAATTAAATAGTGGCTTACCACGCGATCACGACAGCGGTCAACGATTTCTTTAAGTGAAACATTGATGGCTTGATTGCGTAAAGAAAGGGGAATGGCCACTTTAGCCCCCGTTTTTCCTTGAACAACATGTAAATGGTCATCCCAAATATCTTGAAAACGCATTCGTGAGATATCGCTAATGCGCTGACCTGTTACGAGAGCAAGGAGCATCGCATTACCCATATAACGATGTTGCTTGTCCGCTAAATCATAAATCTGATGCCACTCATCTAAAGTCAATCTTTGACGTTTTATCCGAGTTTTTGGCCTTTTGGTTGCCAATGCGGGGTTATAACCTGGTGGAACTTCACCCGCATGTTGTGCTTCTTTAAAAATATCACTAAAAACGGATCTAACGACCTGTGCCATTCTGTGCTGACCATTAGATTTATATTCATCCAGAATTTCAGCAATATCTCTGGCATCAACAGCGGGTAATGGTTTCATGGATAAGGCTTGCCTCATTAAATCTACCGGCTTCCTTTTTTGTTTATATGTATTCGGTTTTATATCACCTTCCTTTAAACGCTCTTCTTGAATAATCCAGTATTTATCCAACCAAGGAGCTTCGCTTTTTGCGGGGTTTTATTTTTTAATATATATTTTTAATTATTAATTAAAAAATTTGTTGGAAGTTTTTTGTTTTCATTGATTGTTTGTTTATATTTAAGATGAAATTTATTGTTATCCTATAAGAATAAATCTGCAGTATTTAACTAATAATTAAAATAATAAACAGGTATTCTTATCTCTACTATACTCATAATATTCAATTTATAGAGCGAGTATATATAATGATTGATTTGTTTAAATTAACGAAAAAAAGTTCTAGGCATATTGGTATAGCAATATACGTTGGTATTATAGCAGGTATCTTTTCAGCTTTAGTAAAATCTGGTTTTGAAGACCTAATTCCACCGAGAACACTTGAAACGACACCACCTCCGGTCGTCTTATTAGAAAAGCTAGGATTAAATATAGATACTATGACGTATCATTGGATGGGGTATAGTATTAATTGGGGCGGTAATGGTGTTCATATATTATTCTCAATAGTTATCGCTGTGATATATTGTGTTATTGCTGAATACTTACCAAAGGTTAAATTATTACACGGTATTTGTTTTGGTATTGGTGTTTCTGTTTTTGCTCATGGTTTAGTTGTACCATTATTAGGGTTATCTAGCTGGCTTTGGACAGCAGGTTATCAAGCATTAGTTTCTGAGTTTGTCGGAACCGCTTTTTGGATCTGGTCAATTGAAGCGATTAGACAAAATTTGCGTTATTGTTTAACTAAAGAAAAAGATGCTGAATAGATAAGGAAGTTCAACCTTAATCTGTTATAAATTTCTTAAAGATCGCCTAGGCGGTCTTTTTTATTATCTGCAACCTGTAAAGATTGCTTACGGGGTCACATGCTTGGTTATTCCGAATAAATCACAATCAATGCTAGTAGTTTAATGTTCATTTGAATTACTTATGTACATGACACAAATATGATAAAGATATTTGTAAAAAACTGGTTGTATATCCAGATGTTAGATATATCTATGGAGTATGTATGAATAGCCGAGTATCACTATCGAAAAAAAATGCTAAGGCATATAGTCAATTAATTACCATGAGTAATAATATTGATGAGCAAGCAATATTGGCTGGACTAGAAGAAGGCTTTATTCATCTGTTAAAGTTAAGGCTTTCACAAATAAATGGTTGTGCTTTCTGTGTAAGGCTTCATACACAGGATGCACAAAAATGTGGTGTAAGTATTGATAAAATAGCATTGGTTGCTACATGGAAGGAAACTGAGTATTTTTCAGAAAAAGAGAAATCTGCTTTGTCTTTAGCCGAGTCTGTGAACCTTATTCATAACGAGTATGTGCCTGATGATATCTATCAAGAATCTGCTAAATATTGGGATGAGGCACAATTAGCTTCAATTGAATGGATTTCAATAATTATAGGTGCGTTTAATAGAGTGGCGATTACTAGTCGTTATAGCGTTAAACCATAATCAATAAAATTACTTTCTAGATCTAAAGGCCACTTCTGTGGTCTTTTCTGTATATGCCGACTAACAGAATTAATCACAACACCTGACTTTCACAAGATCTGTGAGTCGGTACCTTTTAATAGGGTTTTATTTTCGATAGTATACAAGTGGTTTCATCGTTAAAAAATAAAGTTTGCTATCTGCATTTTTCTATGGCTTAATAGCGTCACTGGTTTGGAAGTACAGACCTATTTATGTTAGTAAGTTTAAAGTTGTTCCCGTTTAGCGTTATCCTCGATACCTCTTCATTGTGAATTCCTTCTAATTAATACCCATAAGTAAAAATACAAAACAAACCGCATATGCCTTATGGCAAATTAAATAAATTAAAGGAAATTCTATGTCTAATACAATGACTGGCACAGTAAAATGGTTCGATGAAGGTAAAGGTTTTGGTTTTATTACTCCAGCTGATGGTAGCAAAGATGTCTTCGTACATTTCTCTGCAATCCAAAGTGATAGCTTCAAAACATTAGCGGAAGGCCAACAAGTTTCATTCACCATGGAAAATGGTATGAAAGGCCCAGCAGCAGGCAACGTGGTGGCTCTCTAAAGGCGCTATTACTATTCGCCTCTATTTTAAATGCCCTTGTTGTAGTGGTTCACAATATAGAACATCACAATTTGATGTCACAGTGAACAATCCACACGGCGCAAAATGTATCTTTTGCAAAAGTGTGATGACAGCTCAAATGAGTTAAGCATTAAATAGTTGAATATACAAAACCTCGCTTCGGCGGGGTTTTTTGCTATCTACAATCTCATATTGGCTAAAGATAAAAAATTTAGGTTTTAAGGCTTGAAAAATACTTGCTCGTTCATATTTATATTTTGGGTAAATAAGATACCACCCATAATTCACTAAATACTGAAGGAGGAGTTATATGCCTAACATTAAACCTTTTTCATTATTCCCAACATTATCTGACAACTTACTTTCAAATCGTTTTGATCAGATAGATCGCCTGTTTAGTCAGTTAACAGGCAGTAAGCCAATTGCATCACCTGTACAGACTTATAACCTGAAACAGATTGATGATAACCACTATGAACTGACAGTGAGTGTGCCTGGATATCAAGAAAATGACTTATCGGTTTCATTAAAAGGAAGTCGTTTATTGATTGAAGGGAAAAAAGAAGAAAAATCAGAAGAAGACAATGATAAATGGATCCACCGAGGCATATCTCAAGGACAATTTACGTTGCAATTTGACCTCGGTAAAAATGTTAAAATAGAAAAAGCTGATTTATCAAGTGGACTTCTGACTATTGCTATTGAATATGAATTACCTGAAGAAGAAAAACGGCAAACAATAGCGATAGAAAATAAAGATAAAAAATAATTGGGTTAGATAACGTGAATAAGATTAAGGCTACGCATAATGTGTAGCCTTAATTGTTTTTGTCGGGGAATAATTGTATTTGGCCAGACTTGATTTAATGGGGTTAGTAGGTAAAACACAATTAGTTTTGAGCGAAGGCGGACACGTCAAGTATTAATACGAGTAGTAATATTCTTCGACTCTTGTCATATCGCTTGTCATAATAGCTTCACGAAATCCAACAATTTAGGGTTCGAAATATTTCAATGTTATTAGATTTCATTATTTAAAGGACAAGTTATGCTAATCATTTTCAGTGGTTTGCCTGGAAGCGGGAAAAGTACTATCGCTCAGGCTTTGGCAAAGCGGTTAAACGCTTTTTACTTGCGAATCGACACGATTGAGCAAGCCATACGCAAAGCCGATGAAGATGATCGCGAAATGGGGCCTGCTGGTTATTTTGTCGCTTACTCACTCGCCAGAGAGAATCTGCAATTAGGGGCAACAGTAATTGCTGACTCAGTGAATCCATTGGCGTTAACCCGTGATGCCTATCGAGATATAGCTTTATTCGCAAAAACTGGTTTTTTAGAAATTGAGATTGTGTGTTCCGATATAATTGAGCATCGTAAACGAGTTGAAACCAGAGTATCTGAAGTTGAGGGATTAACCTTGCCTGACTGGAAAGATGTCACAAACTTGACTTATGAACCATGGAACAGAGAACACCTTATTTTAGACTCATACAGTTTATCCAGTGATGAATGTGTCTCGCGGATCATTGACGTTCTTTCCCAATATTCGACACTTGAAAAAACTTCAAATGGAGGAAGTTAGTAAAGTCCGCTTCTGGCACTGAGCGGAATATCTAAATTGTAGGTATGAAAGAATTACCTAACACAAAATAAAAAAATGCCGATACGCTAGGAGTC
Source organism: Proteus faecis (assembly GCF_003144395.1). Classification (GTDB taxonomy): domain Bacteria; phylum Pseudomonadota; class Gammaproteobacteria; order Enterobacterales; family Enterobacteriaceae; genus Proteus; species Proteus faecis. The sequence goes on from NZ_PENZ01000034.1 coordinate 23,890, forward strand.
ATATCGGCATATAAAATAAACACAAGAAGCAATGTAAGTCATGTCGTATTAATTCGTATCAGCTCTGTCAAATTTGATACATGTGTAATGATAATTATTCTTATTTATATGTTCAACCCTAAATTAAATAAGGTTACTTTGTAGACTTTCCATCTGCGCCGACCACAGAATCAACACCCAATTATACCATTCATACAAGAGCTATGAGTCGGAACCTTATTAACTAAAATAAATCGGTAAATATTTATGTCAAAAGAGATAAGTGAATTACAGTTTAGTCTTCACTATGCTTCAGAAACAGACAGTGAAAAGAACACCTCTATCATTTTAACGGCCAATATCCATACGGCTGATGGTGAAACCCAACAACTGACGCAATTAATTTGCATGACATCTCCCGCAGGTAAAAAGCAATATCGAATCGGCTTGCAAAAAATTAGTGATGCTGGTGCTCCATTGCTGGTGGCGATGGAATCCTATTGGCGTAAAAACACACAGGAGAGTTGTGTTTATTTGTCAGAGAAAACGAAGCAATTTATTCAAGGGTACTTATAACAAACGAATACATGGATATGTATGGTCTTGTAATTGTTTCTAATGCGTCACTTAAAGAGTAGTTGCTTGAAGGTTTATTGAAGACACTTAAAAGTATCAATACCTACCTAATTTTTATCGTTTCACTTTTCACTCGCTCTCACTAATCATCAACGGACACTCCTCTGGGAGACTATGCATATGGATAAATTAACCAATGTTAGAACGGTATCGTAATTTAGGCATTAAAGATGGTTAGGTTCCGAATAATATTGAAGAGGTTTGTAATAATACTCATACAGCGATGCTAGAAGATTATAATATCAACGAAGGGACACAGCCTTTATATACACCAGAGGCTATCGAAGCATATGATAAATCTCAGGAGATAAGATAATGATTGATGTTGAAAGTATTTATAAAAACGAAAGCGTAGAGGATGTGCTTCTATATTTTTCCTCAAAAACGACGTACCCAAGCATTACTTGATTTTATTCTGAAGGACAAAAAGATCTCGTAAGTTATTTATCTTGTTATCTGCTCTAGATTATTATCCGACTCAAATATACTGAATGTAATTATCATTGTTTTATTGCTCTTAGTTGCATTCGTGATAGTTCATTGGTTCAGATAAATTCATTCCGCTATTAGCTTAACTGGGAGAGTATTGGGTTTTATTTAAATTAAAAATTGAGGTTCGATGCCTTGATTGCGACCTAATTAAATGTAAAGCCTCTCATCTATTTTTTATTTTGAATTTATTGCATTAATTATTAAATATTTTCAGTATAATTATCATTTTCCATTGTAATATTTTATTTACATCGCAATAACTGCGATAATTAGGTTAATTGTTGTTGAATATAAAAATACTCAGTTACTTATTGTTTACTCAGGAACGATACTGCTACTAGTTATTGAATTATATATTTCTAGTGCTGAAAGATTGAAACCTAATTAAAATTATAAAAGTAGTAAAAAAAGCATAATCTTACTAATATGAATACAGTTATGATCTACTATAATCAGATTATATGAATGTTTCATATGAGGTAGTAAGAATGTTTAACTCTGTTACAGATATTCACAAAAATAATTTTGTTGGTAAAAAAATTTTTGTAGGGATTAGCACTTGTTTATTAGGGAATAATGTTAGGTTTGATGGTGGTCATAAGCGCTTTCTTCTTGCCGTAGATGAACTATCTGATTATTTTGAATATCAATCGGCTTGTCCTGAGATGGCTATTGGTTTACCTACACCAAGGCCCGCACTAAGATTAGTTAAATCAAATTCAGGAGAAATTGCATTAAAATTTAGTAACGGGAGTGAAGGTGATTTAACTGAAAAGATGAATCGGTATTCTGTTGAGTATTTAGAGAAATTTAATCAGTTTAGTGGGTATATTGTTTGTGCAAAATCACCAAGTTGTGGATTAGAGCGTGTTCGTGTATATGATCCTATTGGTAATGGTAATCGGAAAGCAGGGACGGGTATTTTTACAGAAAATCTGAAAAAAATGATGCCTTGGTTACCAATAGAGGAAGATGGGCGATTGAATGATCCTCATATAAGAGAAAATTTTGTTATACGTGTATTTGCACTGGATGAGTTGAATGAATTGAGAATGGACGCATTTACTCGTCAGTCTTTAATCGATTTTCATACAAGATATAAACTGCTCTTATTGGCTCATTCTCAACCTCTTTATAGAGAGTTAGGTCGCTTTGTTGCTAATAATAAAGAATGGCATTCATTGGAAGCTTTTTTTGATGAATATCGAAATAGATTTATGACATTATTACAGCACCAAGCAACACGACGTAATCATACCAATGTTCTTATGCATATACAGGGGTATTTTAAGCGCTATTTAACACCAAATCAGCGACAAGCATTAAGTCAATTGATTTTAGAATATCGTCAAGGAATACAGCCTTTATTAGCACCTTTAACATTAATTAATCATTATCTATCAGAGTATCCTGATAATTATTTGAGTAAACAGAGATATTTTCATCCTTATCCTCAATCCTTAAGATTACGTTATGGATTATAATAAACTTATTGATAGGAGGAAAATATGATACGTTCTTTTGTCACTTTTTTAAGTTCATTTATTCTTACTGGATGCAATGTTATTCCTCCGAGTGATATTGAGCCTATTAATAATTTTGAACTATCACGTTATCTTGGGCAGTGGTATGAGGTCGCTAGAATAGATAATCGTTTTGAAAAAGGCTTAACGAAAGTTACCGCAAATTATTCATTACGAGATGATGGTGGTGTTAAGGTTATTAATCGAGGTTGGAGTCAAAATAAACATCGCTGGAAAGAAAGTATCGGTAAGGCTTATTTTGTTGGTTCATCTAATAAAGGTGCATTAAGAGTATCATTTTTTGGTCCGTTCTATGGTGGATATAATATCATCAAATTGGATAAAAATTATCAATATTCTTTGGTTGTAGGGCCAGATAAAGATTATTTATGGATATTATCACGTACACCGACCATGCCATCAAATTTGTTGAATGAATATATTAATTTTGCAACATCATATGGATTTGATAGTAACAGGATCATAGTATTTTAATAAAAAAGTATATAGCTGAATTTAAATACTATCTAATTTAATTATTATTTGAAGATGCTCATTAATATTATCCATTGTAATAACACTGGAAATAGTTATTTATACCTAAGAGCATGGGATTTATGAATTAGCGTTATCCAGACCAGTCATTTTGTTCTTATATGAGTAAATATGGTGTATTATTTTTTAATCAGGGTATTACCGAAGAATTAACACCTTATGAATCAGCCGTATTTTTAAAGAAGATAAAAACTAAGCCGGGATTAATTAAAGTTATCGAAGGTAATAATAACGCAGTGCCACTTATTTTTATTCGAGTTCTTGATTCCTCGAATCCATCATTAAGTGGGTTATCTGAAGTAATTTATGAGAACAATGCGTGGTGTGTGAATTTAATCGATACGATTCAAGGTAATTCAGCAGAATATGAACTCTATGTATTTGTGAAGTCTTCTTATCATATTTCACTTCATCCTCAAAAATGGGGAATTCAAATCTATCATAAAGGTGTTATTACACATGCCTCAAGCCAAAGACCACTTAATTTATTAGAGGGAAATAACTTTGTGCTCACAGGAAATAATTGGAGTGGCGTGGATGTTAGGTTTCCTTGTGCGGTATTAATCACAACAATAGGGCATATTGGGATGATGGATTCGATGGGAGGAAAAACAATTAGGGTAACTCTTTGTGGCCGAGGTAACCGTATTATCCCTCATTCCATGATAGTTTCAGGACAGATGTCAACAACCTCACTAGGAAAGCAGTGTTTTTATATTGATGTGAGGGAGTATGGTGGGTGATAGAAAACCACCATAACGAGTTGGGTATGTAAGGTCGCTAAAGCAAAAGTATAAATTTATTATCTATACAGTCTTTTTACTAATGGTTCTATGGATGATGAATAACAAAATTCTCTATTAATATTATCTATCAATTCAAAAACTTGATCTTCAACCTCATAGTAATCATTTCTGGGTAATCGTGGATGAGTAATTCCAAAATCTCGAAGCAAAGTCGTGATGTTTATTTGGTGCTTTACGTAAGAGAATGAACCTGATTTTGCATGTGAGCATGCATTATTTGACTCAGTAATAGCGCTATTTATTTTGATAATCAGATCGCGGTAGTCTTGAGAGATGGATGTAGAGCCAGAGCGGGACTTATTAAAAATAATGTTATACCATTTAAATATATCAAACGAAGATGGGGATAGACGATCTCTTTTATTGATTTCGTATGATAAGTACTCTTGAAATATCTTAAAGTGCGAAATATGGTTACCGAGAGCTGACACGCTAACACTATTAGTATACCCAAGTAAAGCAACAACTATACCACCGATGCTTGCTACTAATCCCAATAATATGAAAGTTGCTTGTAGTATTAATATGGACTGTGAATAACCTTTAGTGAAGTTTGAAATACAGGTATTATGGAAACAAAAATTTCGACTAAAAAAGCCTTCTTGTATCCCAGTAAAAAATAATGAAGTTATAAAAAGAATAATGCCTAGAGAAATAATAGTAATCAAACATAGGAGCAAGTATCTAAGAGGAGGAGAGTCTATTCTTTCTAGAAGGAAATATCTTTTAAAAAATTTTTTCATTACCTTAACCTAAAGATTATTGTATATAGCTTGGTTTTATAACTTTTGTTTTATCGCGAAATATAATAGCTTCTCGCACAAAGGTTCGTTGTAAGATGTTTATACGCTCATGCACTCTATGATATCTTTTCCAATACCAATAAGTATCATGCTTACCTTTATTAAAATCATCCTCAAGGTTGGCTAAGGAAATAGAAACTCTTTCAAGATCTTTTTTTGATGGTAAAGGAAGTAATTTCAACAGTCGATTTACTAAGTTCTTATATTGAGAGTGATTTACTCGCTTAAGCTTATTGACTCGGCCCATACATCTATTGAAGTCTTTTCTATACGCATGTGTTGTTCGATAATTTCTTTCCGAGGCTAAGCTTTCAATGTTGCGTACGGATGCTCTAATTAGTTTTGCCTCGTATGAAGGGAGCCTCGGTTCAGAAAATGAAACTCGCAACCCGTGAACTGTTAATGGAGTAGTCGATGTATAATACTGCTGAGTTTTTTTCAAGTTAACAGGTAAATCTTTTTCATGCAGCATATTGATAATTATATCTTTCGCATATGAAAAGTCATAATTAGATATAGTTGATGATACTGTGATATCGTCGACTAAACGAGTGTACCTTAAATTTTTTCGAGATAACCTATCAACAATTTTCCATTCAACGTCATATAAACATAAGCAAGATAAATAGCTTGACGTTAAAGCACCTTGTACTAAATGCCCTTCATAACAGCAGATATTCGTCAAAGCCTTTGATACATCATCACTAAAAAAGAAGAAATTGGAGAATATATTTTCAACATGTATTGCTTGAACATTATCGAAAAAGTTTTTAATGTCTACTTTTAGAAGACTTTTCGATTGGCAATGAACTCGTGCGCATGCAATGTAATCTTTTTGTTCAATATCTTCATCCAGAAATTGATTTGGAATTGAGCCAAAAAGATATGATGCCCAAATAATAGGAGGATTCTTTTTTTCTCGTCCTGTCGGAGTATATATATTAAATATTCTCCTGTTTATTCGACGTTGAATTTTTCTAATCGATGATTTTGGATTATAAACATTTCTTATACTACCATCACTTTTCTCAACTGCAGAAGGAGTGTATCTTTCTTTATCAGGAGTTGTTAAAACTGTTTCAAGTTCAGTTCTTGTTATACTCAGAGTAGAACATAATGAATCAATAGAGTTTATTGCGGAGACAGTATTCTTTTTGGTATGGCGTATTTGGAGAGACATAATAATCCTTTATACAATATAAGCTTGATCACCTCAAATAAAGAGGGCTGGAGGGTATGTTGCTTTTATCGGCTATAACTGACAACTGCCATACACCCCCATGATCAAGCTTACCGTCCAACTCTACTCTGCGTAGCCGAGAGAGGGGCCTGTGTGGGGCTTCTCCCGAATAGCTTAGTTAAACTAAGCGCCTTACGGCATTAGTCAATTGAAGATAAGTAATCTCAGCCGATTGTTGCAAAAAAGCGATTCGCTAATGCAAGTTTATATATACACTCATTTGATATAATTGTCAAAATATATCAAATGAGTGTATATAATAGTATCGTGAAAATTAATCTAATTCTTAATAGAAAAAAATCCCTAACTATTCCATTAAACCAGCGTGTTGCTTAAAGCTGACAATCAAACTTGAGATATTGCATAATAAATTGTTATTTTGTTTTTTTTAATATTCACTACATTAGTATAGTGAAAAATATTCAAATTAAATAAAAATCCCTAATTTATTTCCAGTATGAATTATTTTAATTAAATTTTCACTTTCTATTATTTAATATAAATACTAGGTTAGTATACTTGATAGTAAATTTAATAAGCTTTCGAACACTTTAAATTACTTCCACAAAACCACTCCAACCCGAACTAAAAATCAACCAGTTACATACAAACCAAGATCACATAAAAAATAAATTATCTCCTCAATAATTATAATTTATTTAATAAGTTACTTAATTATTATGGGTATAATGCTACGCTATATGGGTTGGACAGAAGCTGCTGATTTAATCATTAAAGGTATGGAAGGCGCAATTATCAAATATAGGTAATTGTTAATTTGATAAATAGTTAACGGGAGCTTATTAGTTTCCGGTTTTTATTGTGGGCATTAAAGCACAAATCTCAGCACATACAAAGTGGCTGTGTAAATACCATATCGTCTTTTCGCCGAAATATAGACGGAAAGTAATTTTTAATAAAATTCGTTCAAGTATAGGTGAGATCCTTCGAGACCTTTGTAAGTATAAAGGTGTGGAAATAATCGAAGGGCATCTTATGCCAAATAATGTTCATATGTTAGTGAGTATTCCATCGAAGATATGCGTATCAAGTTTCATGGGATATTTGAAAGGTAAAAGTTCGTTGATGATCTTTGATAGACATGCCAATCTCAAATATAAATTTGGCAACAGAAAGTTTTGGGCGGAAAGGTTCTATGACACAACAGTTGGACTCAATGAAGCCTCTATTCAAAAGTATATCAGAGAGCAAGAAAAGTCGGATTTAATCTTGGATAAATTGAGTAGTAAGAATATGAAAACCTCTTCAAGGGGTAAGTCAAAGTAGCAAAGACACTTAGCTTGAACGAAGAGAAAGCAGCGTCATTAAGGCGCAGTCGATAACAAACCCTTATAGGGCGAGAGCAAACCACCCGTTTTACGGGTGGTTATGATTACCTAAAAATATCATCGTTGATTAACTTTATGTAAAATAATTATTATATATCTTAAAGTGAAAAAGCTTTTCACTCCATATATCAAGTGTTTCTCGTTTGAGGGGGAGTCAATAAGTTTATCCACTCTGTTTTTAGAAAATAGTTTACATAAGTTAAATGAGGTTTAATAAGGTGGTAAGTAATATTATTAGCTTTAATCATAATTCATTTTACCTGTCCAATAACTTACTTTACCTTTGCATTCTTTGTCGCTTCCCCAGCCATCATTTACAAAGCTATTTGTTGTTAAATCAAAGATATTTATTATTCCTAAATTGTCGTCATATAAATCATAGTCATGACCTTCTTTAGGTATAAATCTATGTCGGTATGTTGTAATTGTTTGTGTGTATTGAGAACGGAATGTTACTGCTTTATATTCTAATTCAATCCGCTGATTAGCTTTTATTTTATATTCTAGAGCATCTAATCCTTGCATTTCTTTTGATGCGGGTAACATTCCAGGTATTTTTTTGTTATATGTTGATTTTATACCAAAAATATTAAATCCAGGCCCCAAACTTTTTGTATCAGTGTGTTTATAGCAGTCCCCGTCTTTCTCATAAATATTCATCGTAAGTGGGTATGCGTAATTTTTAGCCCTAATTCTTGAAAAATCAGATCCTTGGTAATCTTCTGGTGAGGATGCTAATCTAACTGCACAGCCAGAAAGTAAACATATTGATGTTGCTATAGTAATGATTAATTTCTTAGACATAAAAACTTTTCCTTTTTAAATATCTTAGAGAAAATAGCAATGGTGAGTTGTATATATAAATATGGAACTCTATGTATGTAACTTTGTGTTAGCATTTATTTAATCTTTTAAAAAAGATCAAAATATTCATATCGGTTTTTAATAAAAAAACCCCAAGTGAGTTGGGGGAAGTGAGTTATATAATGACATAGGAAAAAATATTGTAGGTATCATTTATAATAAAATAATTGTTAATTGCAATGCTTTTTTGGGGGATTTATTATTTTGAGATAAAAAAATACTAATTTAGTATCAGTTTTAATAGTAAGGTTTTTCTTCTTTTTGAAAGGAAGGTAAAAAAAATCCATCTTTTTAGATGGATTAAAGAAATGTATATATCAATCGTATAATGAAAATGACGAAATTTATCGAATAAAGCAAATTTAAATAAACGGATAATGTCTAATAACGTTGCTATTATTAATTAATATAATATAAAATAGCAATGATTATTTTTCATAAATGCATTTTTATTGTATAAAAATATCAAAAAAATATATTTTTCATGGTGAGAGTTGTTGTTAATTATTTGATGGTTAATATTTTTCTAAAAAATATTAAAATGAAACATTTAATATCGAATACTATATTTATATTATGAAAGAAATTGCAATTAGTACATCTGCTAGATCATATCGAGCAACAGAAGACCTTGTTTAAATGCCCTTGTTATCGCGGTTCACAATATAGAACATCACAATTCGATGTCTCAGTGAACAACCCGGGCGGCGCAAAATGTATCTTTTGCAAAAATGTGATGACAGCTCAAATGAGTTAAGCATTAAATAGTTGAATATACAAAACCTCGCTTCGGCGGGGTTTTTTGCTATCTACAATCTCATATTGGTTACAGATAAAAAAATTTAGGTTTTAGGGCTTGAAAAACTCTCGTTCGTTCATATTTATATTTAGGGTCAATAAGATACCGCCCATAATTTACTAAATACTGAAGGAGGAATTATGCCTAACATTAAACCTTTTTCATTATTCCCAACATTATCTGACAACTTAGTTTCAAATCGTTTTGATCAGATAGATCGCCTGTTTAGTCAGTTAACAGGCAGTAAGCCAATAGCATCACCTGTACAGACTTATAACCTGAAACAGATTGATGATAACCATTATGAACTGACAGTGAGTGTGCCTGGATATCAAGAAAATGACCTATCGGTTTCATTAAAAGGAAGTCGTTTATTGATTGAAGGGAAAAAAGAAGAAAAATCAGAAGAAGACAATGATAAATGGATCCACCGAGGTATATCTCAAGGACAATTTACATTGCAGTTTGACCTCGGTAAAAATGTTAAAATAGAAAAAGCCGATTTATCAAGTGGGCTTCTGACTATTGCTATTGAATATGAGTTGCCGGAAGAAGAAAAACGGCAAACAATAGCGATAGAAAACAAAGATAAAAGCTAATTGAGTTAGGTAACGTGAATAAGATTAAGGCTACGCATTATGTGTAGCCTTAATTGTTTTTGTCAGGGTTTTAAATTGGATTAATTTAAAACCGAGTTGATTGGTTTTATCGGTAGAAAACAGTTATTTTTTATTTTACTGTCCAAGCCTCTGAGAAATGGCGCTTTGAAAATAATTCAGCTAATCCACAGATTTGTTTTAAGCGTAATACTTCATCTTGTGACATACCTAGTTCATCACCAATTCGTTTATCGCTCCATCCTAATCGAGATAGATCTCTAACTATATCTGACATCGCTGCGACTTGATGTTGTCCTCTTGCTCGATTATGCCGAATAGTAGTTGCTATTTGATCTGACATTGTGTTGTTTTTAATATCAAGGATGGTGACGGGCAAATAATTATTAATCCGTTTTTTTAAGGCATTTTCTTTGCTTAATAAATAACGATGATAGCCATCAATGATTTGCCATTGCAATTGTTTAGTTTTATTTTGTTGTGCAGACAATACTACAACGGGTTGAGTATAACCGTCTTTTATTAATGAGGTTTTGAGTAATCTCTTTTCTGTAGGAGACATAACATTAGGATTGTAGTCATTTGCTACGACTTGATTTTGCTTTACCCAAAGAACACAATCTATAGGTTCATTTTTGAACGGGCTAATTTGATGAAGAAATAATTTAATTTTGTTTATCGCTTCGATTTTTTGTTCATCATTTAGTTTTAGCAAATAATCTTTTAGTGAAGAAAACACTGTTTCAATAGTCATATTTACCTCTTGTTAAATCAACTGCCAATTTTTACGTTTTTCCTGTATCCGTTTGCAATATCGGTCATAACAGTGTGATTTGGTAGGACTAAATGCTAATGTTCTACACCAAAAATCATTACGTAAAATAGTTTTACAGATCCGTCGCCAAGACGGGATTTGTTTACTGCTAGTATCACCGTCTTGTTCATCAGGTATTCCATTTGGGTAATCCCGTTCAGCATACCAATGAAGATAAACTGCGATTTTATTTCGGTAATGTTCGGCTGTTTGTTTTGGTAAGCTCGCTAGTAAAAAGTGGGCGTAAGATTTCCATGTATGATGGGTAGGTTTACTAATTTTACGTTGCCCAAAAAAACCTGATTTATTATGAGGGTGAGTGTATAACATACCTGCATCAGCACCGCTCACTCGTTCACAGGCGAGACTCCACGTCTCAGGTTCTAAAACATGGTATAACCATAGTCCTTTACGTTGTTCAGGACCAAATGGCTCACAAATGCGCATCTGACTTAAACTAACCCCAGCTTGGTGCATTAGATCATAAATAGAATTATAGGGGAGGTTAAAACGTGAAATGTATGTCCAAATATCTTTTACATGCCAGTCATAAATAGGATAGGCCATATAATAAAAACCTTCGGGTGATGCCGTTGTCCATGGTATATCATCAGCATAACGTAGTTTTTTGTTGTTATTGATAGCAATAAAGCGATTTAATGATTCATCGGCTCTGATCCCTAATAAAATAACTGAACTACGATGATTTCCTGTGATCCATTGATTAAATGCGGGTGTAAAGTCTTCAAAAATCATATTCGAATGATAAAAAGGGAAAAAGTTTGGATCAGTGATTGCATCTTCTGGAGGTTGTCTTACCCATTTTTTTTCAGGTTCCCAAGCCGTCCAAGTTGGTTCATATTGTGAGATCCCACTTTCTGTCGTTATAGGTAATGCTATCCAGTAAAATCGTTCCGTACAATCTGCATACAAAAGCTTCATTTTTGCAACATGGCTAATGGTAGCGGAGTATTGGACTTCCCAGTCAAGAAACATAACATTGAATTTTCGATGTCGCTTTCTTGCTTCTGCAGCAACAAGATGAAACAGAACAGTAGAATCTTTACCTCCAGAAAAGGAGAGAGAGATTTGTTCAAAAGTATCAAACAACCATTCAATTCGTGTTTGAGTAGCATCTAGCACATTAATTCCAAGAGGAATTTTGTATTTGCAAGACATAACTATCACCAGAATAAGTTAGTTAATAGTGATTATTACTTAATCATATTTAGATTATAAAGGTAAGTAATGGTTGCTGATTGTTACTGAAATTTACTTAAAATATAGAATAATAAATCATATGTCATTGTTATTATTGATAATTTTTAGTAATGAAAGCTTTCATTTATAATTAATAGAAATGAAGTAAGTGATTTAGTTAGTAGATGATATTTTAAAAATATTTCCTGATTTACTATTCGGTATTTCCAACTATTCATTCAAGAAATAAAAAATAAAATAGTCATTTTTTGATAGGGTATTGTATGACATTAAGTACACATGATGGAGCTAAAGTATATACACCAGTGTCATTGAAGCTATATGATTGGTGGGTGCTTAATATTTCTAATAGCTATGCATGGCAGTGTGATACGAATAAATATTTAATACCACATTTTAAAAATCATCTCGGCGATCGCCATATGGATATTGGTGTTGGAACGGGATTTTATTTAAAAAAATCTTTAAATTATATAAAAGAAATCTCATTGACTGATCTTAATTTACACAGTCTGAAACATACTAAAAAGTATGTACCTGATGATAAATTAATAAATTGTCTCCAGCATGATGTTTTTCAGCCTTTTTCTAATAAATTAAATGCATCTTATAATTCTATCTCCTTGTTTTATTTACTACATTGTTTACCAGGAACGATGGTTGATAAGAAAAAAGCGATAGAAAATATAAGTTATTTACTGACAGAAAAAGGGGTTTTATATGGCACAACGATTTTAGGGCAAGGAGTAAAACATAATATTTTTGGTAAAAAATTAATGTCTATTTACAACAAAAAAGGTATTTTTTGCAATTATTCTGATTCAGCGGACTCTTTGGAAGGAATGCTTTCCTCTTTATTCCATGACATCTCTATACATGTACAAGGTACTGTAGCTTTGTTCACAGCAAAGAATAAAAAATAATAAGAAATATTATTCTAATTAGAGGCTTTTTATCTTTATTTTATTAAGGAATAGTATGTTAGTGCGTAGTCTATTTTTTGCCTTTTCATTATTAACGCCAGCGGCATTTGCCACAGATACATTAAGTCATAATATTGAATATTATTCTAATGTTACGTTAACGGATTTTAATTCGGGAAAAATTGAAGATGGTCGGTATTTTTGTGTTAAAGCCATGAATCATGGTGGTGAAGTTATCGCCTGTGCAGTGTCTAACAAGTCAGATTGGGCTTCTTCTTATGAGCACTTTTTTCAGCAAGCACATTATTACTACACAACAGGTAAAAGCTTTAGATTATACGTTCAGCCCAATGTTTGGACTCATCCCAAATTTACTCGAGTATATTCAAATAAAGCGATAGCTGGATTCGCTAGTTGCCATAATAGTCGTTGCATGGGGCCAACAAAAGATAACTAATTGATTAATATTAAATGGTATAAATCCCATTAGAGTTTCAGATAGTTTTTTTAATGAGTGAAGAGTAAAAGAATACTCTATAAATGCTAACGTAATGGCATTTAGGAGGCTATATGAGATTTTTATTTAAAAGTATTTTTCTTGCCGTAGGTATTTTGTCTTCTAGTTTTGTTATGGCAGATAATGCTGAACTACATTAATCGTGTAGCTAAAGATATCGACGTTAGTGTAAACGCCCCCGAAGGGGGCGTTAAAGAATGGCTTGCAAAAAATGGTACGTCTTGATTTAAAAAGATTAATTATTGCTTTTTTAAGTTAACAGAGGCCTTTTAATGGGGGTTTTTATACGTTTAAAGCTATTATGTTGGATACAGATAAAGTGTTACTCATCTTTTAGTAACGAAAAATTTTTACACCACACATTACGTGAACCCTATTTTTTCTTAAATAATCATATCTGTCTTAATCCTTTTGAAAAAAAACAACTCTTTTAGGCTCAATAAACCAGTGAATGGTAGAGTTAAAAGTTAATAAAATAGAGAGGCAAATAGTTGATAGTGTCAGTAATATTATTACTAATGAATTATATTCTACATGGAAATAAGCTAGGATTTGTAAAAAAATAAAACAAATAATAGGATGGATTAAATAAACACCTAAAGCATTGTTTGATACTCTAGCATATTTATCAGTTGATAAAGCGAAATAAATTATACTAGAACCTAAAACGATACTTATAAAGAATTTTAAAATATACATAACAAAAAAAGGCGATAAAAAATCAACTTTGGTCATGTTTATAATTAAGCTTGTGATACTTTCCTTATGATAGAGTGCGACTATAGCTAAAGTTGTCGTGATTACAATTATCAAACAAGGCTTTTTTCTAAGTGAGGATATTTTTTCAGCACTAATAAAATAAGCAATTATAAAGAATGGGAAATATATAATAATAGAGAAAAATTTTGACGAGTTAATTAAATGATTTTGGGCTAAATAAGAAAGGAATAATGATCCTATCAAAATACAAAACAATATTAAGCTATTAGATTTTAATTTTTTTGGTAATAATAAGAAAAAAGCTTGCCAAACAGGAGTGGCTAAGAAAAACCATACTCCATTTTGAGGTTCAAAGATATAAGTATTTAAACTTAATTCGCCTGAGAAGTATAGCGGAATTGCATCAACTGTTTGAAATGTTAAGTAAATGATAAAAGATGAAAGTAAACTAAGTTTTAAAGATTTCCACGTGGTATTCTTCGTTACGAATGCAACTATAAATACAAACATAGGAATTAATGTTAAGTCAAAAATATCAATAAAAAATGAGACTTTATTTTTATCAGCTAAATTTAAGTAGAAATTAAAAACAATAAAAGAACTCAATATCAGCTTTAAAGTAGGCCAATATGGTTGGGTAATTTGATTTGATTCAGGCTTAATTTGTTGTTTCATATGGGCGCCCTATATAGAAATTAATTCATTGTACTGTATTGATATACTTATTTGAAATGAATTTATTGGAATTAACTAAGAAACAGTTTCAATTTACCTTGAATAAATGGTAGTTCTATAAATTTAGTTCAAATATATTATAACTGATTGTTTTATATTAATTAAATGATAAGTGGCATCAATAATGCAGGAGAAGAAAATAGTGTACCCATTCCTGATTAAATAGCAGATAAATTGTGTGATCAAAAATTTAAGAATTTCGATAAAGTTAGACAAAAATTATGGGAAGAAGTATTAAAATTCTGAGTGAAGCAAGAATTTTATACAAAGTAACAGAACTTGAATGCGAAATAGTTTGGCGCCTATACTAGGTAGAAATACAGTGTTGGTGGATAATTCGTTTGAGCTTAATTCTGATAAACTGATTAGTTAAGGTAGGGAGAGGGGATTATAATATAGGGAGTATTCTATATTCAAAGCTCGTTATGTTGGGTGTAGATAAAATGTCACTAATCTTGAAGTGAAGATGGCTTTTCACTCTACATATCAAGTGTTTTTCTCTTAAATAATTATATTTGTCATAATGCTTTTAATAAACGCCTAGTCTTTTGTGATTTTGTTCCATATCTCTTAACTTAGAACCAACTCCTATTTCGCCAGCTAATATTTTGAATACTTACCTAATCATGTTTATATCTCCAATATAAATTAAGAAAAGCTTAAAATAATCTCTTTATTATTCAATAAATCAATGGCGTTTTTTACAATTGGATAAATCTCATGGAAAAAAATATAAATTTTGATTAATTATATTAAATTAGTTAGTGATGTATTAGACGTATTTACCAAATAGTATTAGGAGATTATATGAAACTATTATTAAAAAGTTTTGCTTTTACGGTTAGCCTTTTATCTGCGGGTTTTGTTATGGCTGATAATGCAGATGAGGTAACGAAAGTATCTTATACATGTGAAAACAATAAAATAATGGAAGTTATTTATATAAATACAGAAAAGGATAGCTATGCAATTATTAATCAAATGAACGAAATGATACCAATGAAAATTATGAAAATGGCTTCTGGAGCAAACTATGAGGCAATAAATAAAAATTACACCTATAAGCTTTATACTAAAGGTGATAATGCCGATTTAGTTGAAGGAACAGACAAACCAGTATTGAGTGGTTGCAAAGCTAGCTAATAATTATTAGTTTTATTAAAAATTATTTAGCATTCTTATAAAGGTCACTTCGGTGACCTTTTTTGTTATTTTGTATTAAATTATTCAATAAAAAACCCCCAAGGTGAATTGGGGGAAATGGGTTATATTGTTATAATAAGAAAAAGATTATGAGTTTTCTTTATATTATAAAATAATTTAAATCTCCATGTTTTTTATTTAATTTTATTAATATGAGATAAAAAAATATTGTTTTTTTATAAAAATTAAATATTTTTATGGGTAAGGGAAAAGGTAAAAAAAATCCATCTGAGTGAGATGGATTAAAAAAGTAATAAAATATGCAGTAGGAAGGAATTAGAACACTTATTTGAAATAAGTATTCTAGAAATTAATCATTACACATTTGTATAAAAATTAATTCCGTTATTATTAATAAATTATTTTTTTATAACGGTCAATGTTTATGGTCGATAATTTTATTGATTCTGATCACAAAGTTTAATTTTTAATTTTTAATTTTCTAAATTAAAAGAATACTAAGAAAGGTTGTTTGAGTGAAAATTATCATTTAGAATTACAAAATTATCATTTTGATATTTATTTAATAAACAGAATTTTAAATCTAATGATATAGTTCACGCAATTTTACTTAATTGAAGTATCCTATTTTTTATATGGCTCTTCTTATTATTCAAATTATTCAAAGACAAAAAAAATCCATCTGGGGAAGATGGATTAAAAGGAAAATACTCATATCGTATAATGATGAGAACAGCATGTTAACTAAATGAACAACTTAGAATCTATAACCCTACAGCGTTAATGACATTATTATTAATAAACAAAATAAAATAAAAACTCAATAGCTATATCGCAATAATGATCTTTTGTAATATAAAAATATCAATATGTTTTATCTTGGGTGTTGTGAATCAGTTTATTACTAACTCAATATGCTTGGAATAATCTAACAGCAGAAAAATTCTGGCAGTGCAGAGTATGAATCAGTCACTTATTATAATAATTGGTTTAGTGAGACTTTTGTCAGTGCTGACTACAGAATCAACCCTATGATATTGTTAATTATTCTTTTTCTAGGAGTATTACTTATGGTAGTCGTGTAACTTGAAGGATATTCTGTGAAAAATTAATTGTTGAGGTCATAGATATGAGAACGCTTTCTAGAATAAGTAAATCGTTGCTGATAATTATAGGATTGTCAATGATATCTGTTTCTTCTTATGCTGATCCAAATAATGGGCATGGAAGAGGTCAAAATAAAGGATATCAAGGAGAGAAACCAAACAAATGGCATAATAAATCACAAAATAACCACTTTGATAATGAAACATCTTTCTCAATTTCGTTATCTTACAATGAGGCTAGAGCAATTGCTCTGAATGGTGGATTTACTGGATACTCATCGCTACCGCCAGGTATTGCTAAAAATTTAGTAAGAGGAAAGCCATTGCCTCCTGGTATTGCGAAGAAAATGGTTCCTGAAAAAATGCTTAGCCAATTACCTTACTATCCTGGCTACGAATGGCGCATTGTTGGAAATGATTTGGTGTTAATTGCATTAAGCACAGCAATAGTGGTTTCAATCATTAATAATGTTTTTGATTAAAATATTATAATGAATTAAATATAGTTGAACAATTGCTGAGTTTTAATCTATAACCATAACCTTGTGGGTTTAAGAGCCTTAAGAGTTGAACCTTCCTTTTTTCTTGCGAGAAAGGGGTTTCTGCTTCCGAAGCAGATTGTGCGGATATAGATTAAATGGCTAGTGTGATTTGATGCTGGTTTGCTAGTTACGCGACAACTTAACATAATACTTTTCCGCATATTTGTAATTTCTTTTAACTCTTTTACCTTTATTTATATTTGTATGGTTCTTATTATTAATGATGATCCATCTTAAATAAAACATCTATATAAAAATTAGAATGATTAAGCCAAGTTAAATAAATCCACCATAATGTATTGCTCGTCATCGTTAAATGATGATTTTGTAAAACAGTGTAAGTCAGACCGTTCTGTTACTGTTTTGTGTCAATATTTTCTTTTTACAAATGGGGAAATATTATGTCTACAATGAAAACAGAAGTTATTGTTATTCGTTTAACAAAAAAAGAACGTGCATTATTGGATTCAATAAAAACAGCACCATTACTTGCAGATTGGATGAAAGAATTAGCGCTTTCTAAATTACGAGAGCAAGATATTTCATCTAATAAATAGTAACTAATGCCGACAAGAGGGAATTAAGTCGGCATCTCTATTTTTATGATTTTTGTCGTAGGAGTTTATTGTTTTACCTGTTTTTTATTGTTTTACCTGTTTTTTATTGTATTAAATGAACGGTTGTAAAATTAGGCACGTTAATATAGTGAGATAAAAAATAGAGAAAAAATAAAAATATTGCTTAATGTAGTCGTTTGCATTGATTAAGTTACATTAAATCAAATGGTTTTAGTTTTTTAAAAAGTATTAGAGTAAAGTGAAAGAGATGTAATCTAGCTATAATCAGACATGCTACTAATACTAACCATTGCTAATAAAAAAGCCCAATGTGGCGGCATTGGGCTTAGTGACTCGAATAGATGGGTATAAAAAACTATTAGAGATCGATATAAATGTAGTGAATTTTCATTTTATAAATTAACAATAAATGCTTTTTTTTAGTAAAAAAGTGTTTTTATGCTTTATGTTGTCTAGTTTTAAGGCAAATTGGTGTTTTTTCATTCCCTATGAGCATCTGGTGTTACGTGGGTTTACTTGTTTTTACTTTTTGCTATGTGAATAGATGGCTCTATGTTCTCTTTTGGCGGTACTTAGTTGATAGCGATAAGTTGATTTTCCTATTGTGAGGAATATCGTGTGCAAAAGACAACTTTTATCAACTCTGTTTACAGAATATCTGGAAAGATGGCTACCTAAAGTAATAAATTATCTTTATCTACCAAAAGGATATAATTTATTATTGGTAGGGATGGATATGTTTGGTTTGAAGAGATAAATAAACACGTATTTTTCATTACGTTATGATTTTTAGATTAATTATATTTACATTTTTTATACGCTCTTGTGCATTGAATTTTATAACTATGTTGAAAGTGCACAATATAAGAATAATAGGTTATTTTAAAAAATAAAAATATTAATTGATATTGGTCTTGTTTTTAACATAAAGGCAATGACAGTCTACTCGGTTTGGGTAAATATTATAAGAGTATTTAATTCACAATTAATAAGGAAGGTAACTATTTATGTTTCCAGAATATCGTGATTTAATTTCAAAACTTCGCCAGACTGATCCCGATTTTCGTGCTCTTTTTGAACAACATAACGAACTTGACCATAGAATTGTTAGATTAGAGCATAAAGATAGAAGAGGGTATGGTGAAGAAGTTGTTGAGCTAAAAAAACAAAAATTGAAACTGAAAGAAAAAATTCATCAGATCCTCAAAAATCCACCGGAAGAAGAGTAAGTAGTAAAAATAATTACTCCATAAATTTATAAAGATACAAAACCATCTAACTAAAAAAGGATGGTTTTTGATTTTTAGAAAAATAATTTATTTTTGATTAAAAATCGTATAAATCACACCGTTTATTTATAAAGAAAAGGCTACTGATGTAGCCTTTTTACTGCCTAGGTTCTAAAAATGGTAATTTAGTTATGTACTATGTTAAAATTCATCTTTCCAAAGTACATCAAAATGATTTGAATTTATTTTATAAACAGCTCTAACATTATCATTAATATACTGTTTATAATTTTCATCGTCAGAAAAATAAATAGATATGGCTAGCTCACATTCTGATGATATTTTTCGCGGAGCATCAATAATTTTTGAGGAAAAATTATTTTGCTGGAGTTGTTGTTGAAGTTTTTTTACAGCGTATTGTTCATGAAAAAGAAATAAATAGTTATGCGTCATTTTTTCTAGTTCCATTATTATTTGCTTTACTTATATTAAGGGTATAAATGGTCGCAACAATGACAGCAAACAATAAACCAATAATAATAACTAGCTTACCATTATCCGTGACACCGGCTGGGCTCGAGGCATAATTGAAGTTATGAGCAAATGCAGCCCCGACTAACATCCCCATCACGCTTATTGCAGCGTCTGAGTTACCTTGACCAGCATTAGCTAGTTGTCGTAATGGGCAACCTGTAATGAGTACACCGCATAAGCCTACCAGTGTCATAGAGAGAAAATTCCATAATCCATCGCTGTGGGCTATGGGTTGATTTTCAAAACTAAAATTAAACTTGCCTAAATAGAGATTACCCATAAAAACAACGAGTGTTAATGCGATTACACCAAGCGCCATATTATAATTGCGTGATAGAAATACATGTTTGGCCATTCCAATAAAGCAGAATCTTGTTCGTTGAATAATAAAACCAATAATAAGCCCTGCAATGATAGACATCCATACTGGTGCATGACTTGATCCAGGTCCTTTTACACTGGCATTGAATATATCACTCTTCCATAAGAATAAAGCAAATAGGAATATACATATAGTAGGTAAAATAAAACCTTCTATAGGTGATTGGCTGTAATTTCTTGGGAGAGAAAATCCTTTTTTAACAAATAAACTGCCAATACCAATTCCTATAATTAATCCAATTAATCCTATTACAGCATTTAAATCACCGGCACCGATACGAAGTACCATTCTTAATGGACAACCTAAAAATACTAAGCAACCAACCATCATTAGAAAGCCCAGTGTAAAACGAATAATAGGTGCAGAACCTGCTTTTGATTGAAATTCTTTAAAGATAAGTGCGGCAATAAAAGAACCAAGAATAAAACCAAATATTTCAGGACGAAGATATTGTACCGTTTCGGTGTGATGTAAGCCCATACTTCCTGAGCTATCACGAATAAAGCAAGCTACACAAATCCCCATATTAGGTGGATTTCCGTTAATACCAAGAAGTAACGCAATAGCACCAATAATAAATCCAGATAAGATTAAAACCCATTTTATAGACATCAAATGCCTCCGTTGATGGGGGAGCCCCCCTGACTAATAGAACCTATTAAGTACGGAGCAACTATATATAAGAATAAAGCATGATTCTTTTAAATAGATCACGTCAAAATTAATAAACTAAAATTAATCATCATATTTTGATTGTGTTTGTAATAATAATCATTATTAGATTAGGCTTTGTTTTTTTAATTAAGATAATGCTTATCCTTATTTTATTATTATTTGAGATAATGCTGACGTAAGAAAATAATGGAAGTTACTTTTTAATGGTTAATAACACTTAAAGGATATTTATGAGAAAGCTTATTTTAGCATTGGGTTTGTTGTCAATTTCATCTATCGCTGTTTCTGCTGATTTATCTAAAGCATGTGAAGACTATTTTAAAGAAACTGACTCTTATGTTGAGTTAATGGCAAAAAATGATTCAACTAAAGCTCAAGCAGAAGCAATGAAAGCGCAATATGATCAAGCTAAAGAACAATTTGCAGCATTACCTAAAGATGTTCAGGAAAGTACTTGTAAGCAAGCTTTAGATTCTTTAGAGCAAATGAAAAAAATGTCAGCAGGCCAATAAATTTTATTCTATTACGATAAGCCTTATAATAATTAAAGTTATAAGGCTTTTTTTCTCATTATTTAAGTTAAGTTATTCTCTTATTTTGTATTACTAACCAGTTTATAGCTTAAATTATCTCTTATTATCATTTTATAAGTTGATTTTTTTATTTTTATATAAATGAAGAAATTTATTTTGTTGATGAAACGATTTTATGAAATAATTATTTTCTCCTATTTCTTATTGACATTCAGTTTATGCATTATTTTTTATTTTTATTACTTTCTGTATTTATAAGCACTGGTTGTACTACTAATAAAATAACTCAGGTTAAGTTAACGGAAACACGCTCAAATAATCCCAATATTGATAGTCACTTGATTAATAATAACTTGGCTTTTATGTTAGGAAAACAGTCTCGTTTTGAAGTGGAAGCCCAAGAAGAAAAACAAAGATTTGGACAAGTCTTTAAAGTTGGTTTAAACGATAAAAAACCATCAATAAATAATCAGTATTTAAATAATAATTCAACATTAAAGCCTATTCAAAAAATAAGCTTTACCATGCCTGTTCCTGAACCTATTTGGAATGAAGAAAAACAAACAGTTGAATTCAAATGGAAACAAAAGCCACATTATACTTTTGATGCCTATTAATATTTTAATATCAAATTAAAATTTATTTTATATGGAAAAATATGCGTATAGTAATCTTCTTATTATCTGTTCTTTTACTGGGTTGTACTACTGATAATGTTACTTTTAGTGCGGGTAATTCAGGGAGCCATAGAATAGGCAGCCCAGTGTGTTCTACATTAGTTTGTGGTAAGAATACTCGAACCCCCGGAGAACAAAAAGCAATTAATGAAGCCGTTCATGAACAACAACGGGCAATTATGCGAGGCGAAAAACCTGATTTGCAGATCATGGCTTCTTATTAAAATTTAACACTATTATCTATGCCAGTAATGACTACTGGCTGATAATAAATTTTTATATTTTATTAATAATAAAATTAGCTCTATCAGTTATACTTATTTTAGGTAGCTCTATTAAATTATAATTATATCTTTTATAAATAGCTACCATAGCTAAATAGGTTTCTTTTGCTTCTTTTTCTGTTTGTTTTCTTTCTTGATCTTGAGTATAAATTTCGGCCCATGGTGGTGCTATAAACACATTTGTGGAATAACGAAATAAGTTAATTGCCTTATCAATGTGTTTGGGAATAGCTAAACCACATAGTAGTAAATACCCTGCAATATCAGGGAGGCCTCTATCATAGAAATAAAGTTTTTTATTGTTGTTTGCTTCATGCCATGACCGTAACTCCCAAATTAGCATTGCTTGTGCAAAAACGTTAGGTTCTTCCCATGGTAATGCATTTCCTTCAATCACACTTTGGTCTTGAATAATGGCTCTTCCTGCTTCTAAAAAACAAGGATAACCTCTATTTTTAAGTTCATTTATTAGTGTGGTTTTTCCAGAGCCGGGGCCTCCAGTTAATATAATACGATCTGATTTTGCAGGCATGATAACTCCTATAAGTTTATATAATTAATTAAGAGAATGGTGATGATGTATAGAAGGCGTTAAGACTAAAGTTGTTAGAGGTTAAGTATACTTAAAAAGGAAACTAGAAAAGTGTATTAGCATTAAATGCTAATATAAATCTTAAGTGGCTTTATTTCACGAAGCTCAAAAAATAGCGTAATGATTACATTATTTTAGAATAAACGCAATGAATAAACATTAAGGAATGCAAGGCTCTAGGGCATCGTTGCTATTTTGGAAAGGATTTAGTAAATAACTACATTTTTTAATAAAGAACTTTTATTTTGATAAGAGTTGATAGTTTAAAATCAAATAGTATGAATTTATAAACACAGATAATTAACTATATAAAAATAAAAAGGTAATCTCATTATATTGAGTTTTATTTCCTCTTGTTCTTCTTATTTTTTATTTCGGCATTTTATGCCTATAACGATATCGAATAGCAATTGAAAGAAGATGAATTTAATTCTATTATAGAACGTATATGTTTTATAATGATATGTATATAAGGATTGACGTGGGTATTGTAAAAATTTCTGATGAGTTACATGAGTACTTGCGAAAAGCAAGTAGTGTGATGTCACGCTCTGTTAATGCTCAAGCAGAGTTTTGGATAAAAATTGGCATTCAAGCTGAATTAAATCCAGATAAAACGTTTCCAATGATTATCAATGAGATGCTGGAAAAAGAAGCCATCAAGCAAGAAGTAGAATAAGAGGAAAGAAGAGTGGATAAAATAACGATTAAAACAGCTGATGAAATTGAATTAATGCGTGAGTCAGGACGTTTATTGGCGAAAGTTTTTACAATGCTTGATGATTTTATTGTACCGGGTGTTTCTACACTAGAGATTAACGATAAAGTTGATGATTTTATTGTCAATGAACTCCAATCGAGACCAGCAAGTAAAGGTCAATATGGTTATGAGTATGTGCTAAATACATCTATCAACGAAGTTGTTTGTCATGGTGTGCCAAAAGCAGATGAACGCCTTAAAAGCAAAGATATTGTTAATGTTGATATTACACTAGAAAAAAATGGATTTATTGCTGACTCTAGTAAAATGTATATTATGCCAGAGGCATCTCCTATTGCGCGCAAATTAGCAAAAATAACGTATCAAGCAATGTGGGAAGGTATCAAGGAAGTAAAACCAGGTGCGACATTAGGTGATATTGGTCATGCTATTCAAAGTTTTGCACAAAGTCATGGGTATAGTGTAGTGAGAGAATACTGTGGACATGGAATAGGAAGAGAAATGCATGAAGCACCACAAGTGCTACATTATGGCATTAAAGGACAAGGTGTTGAATTAAAAGAAGGTATGACTTTTACGATTGAGCCAATGATAAATCAAGGTGGCGCTAAAATAAAAACCAAAAAAGATGGTTGGACAGTTGTGACAAGAGATAAAAAATTATCTGCTCAATCAGAGCATACTATTTTAGTAACAGCAACAGGATATGAAGTACTCACTTTGCGTCCTGAAGAAGTATTACCATAATTGCTACTCTTTTATATTTATAGCCATTTTAAGAGAAAATACTCTTTATAGTTTCAAAATGATTGAGTTTTTAATTAAAGTGGCTACTTATATCTTCTTTATTTTTCATTAGTATCAATGAATTAAGTTAAAAACTTAGTATATTTATAATCTTAGTTGTAAATTACACGTTATTTACTATATTAATATCAATGTTTATTAAGTTTTAATAAAGTTTTATTAAATGATTGTAGGACGCAATTATGACTTTATGGATAAATAAGGATGTTAATATGGAAAATATTTCAAAAGTTTTAGAAATGTGGGGAGCATGGATGGCTAATGATCAAAAAGCCATTAATCTATTGAATAATAAAAAAGAAATCATACCAGAACGCATAAGATTAAGAAAAAAATGTACGCATCATGATGCTAATATTATCAATGATTTAATGAAAAGATTGATGGTGAACAATAAAAAGGATTATCAGTTACTTATTAATTATTATGTTTTTGGTAAGACATTTATTCAGCTTGCAAAATATGAAAAATGTTCGGATACATATATTGGAAAAAAATTGAAAAAAGCGGAAGGTATAATTGAAGGTATGCTGATTTTTTCGGGGGTTAATTAAGATTATAAATAAATTAAAATAATGCTTTACGATCGTAAAATAGAGATTATGCTAATAATACTTAGAATAATTAAGGCATTGAAACACGATGTTTACTATAATTTTTGCGCTTCAAATATTGTGTTTTGATTTTTGTGCTCTAAATATTGTTCTAGAAATTGCTAATAGGATGTTTAGCAAATTAAATAGATTAACTTAAGCCCAAGGAATGGAAAATATGCCAACTACATATCCAATTGTTTTAGTTCATGGTCTATCTGGTTTTGATAATGTCGTCGGTTATCCTTATTTTTATGGCATCGCGGATGCCTTAGAAAAGGATGGTCATAAAGTTTTTACTGCCTCTCTTTCGGCATTTAACGCTAATGAAGTTCGTGGTGAACAACTTTGGGGATTTGTGCAAAAAGTTCTCAAAGAAACGAAAGCCAAAAAAGTAAATTTAATTGGCCATAGCCAAGGACCATTAGCTTGTCGTTATGTTGCTGCAAAACATGCAAAAAATATTGCTTCTGTTACCTCTATTAATGGTGTAAACCATGGTTCAGAGATTGCAGATTT
Organism: Proteus faecis; assembly: GCF_003144395.1. GTDB lineage: Bacteria > Pseudomonadota > Gammaproteobacteria > Enterobacterales > Enterobacteriaceae > Proteus > Proteus faecis. Next base: position 49,419 of record NZ_PENZ01000034.1, read on the forward strand.
GGTACGACGTATTGTACGTAAGGATAGTGTGCCAGAATATATTGCTGATGCAGTAATGAAAGCTATTGGTACTATTATCTCTACATTTTCAGGTCATCGCAGTAATCCACAAGATGCCGTTGCTGCATTGGAAGCATTAACAACTGAAAATGTAACTGAGTTTAATAAAAAGTACCCACAAGGGTTACCTGCCATTCGTGGTGGTGAAGGTAAAGAAGTTGTAAATGGCGTCTACTATTATTCATTTGGTAGTTATATTCAAGGTTTGATTGTTGGTGAGAAAGGCAATCTACTGGATCCTACTCATGCAGCAATGCGTGTATTAAGTGCATTCTTTACTGAACATGAAAATGATGGTTTGGTAGGTCGTACAAGTATGCGGTTAGGTAAACTGATTAAAGATGATTATGCTGAAGATCATCTGGATATGGTAAATCAGGTTGCTGGGTTAGTAGGGCGTGGTGAAGATATTGTTGCTATTTATACAAACCATGCGAATTTTTTAGCAAGTAAAAAGCTTTAATATCCTGCATACTTGTTGTGAAATAGTCTAGCACGAATGGCTCTAATCGATTTAGAGCCATTTTTATTTTAATTACTATTGTTTAATATCTTTATTAACGCTGACTGAAATAGCATAACCTAATAAATAAAGTGCTTGCTCTAGGCTATCTACTTTTGAGGTTTGATTAATTTCAAGTAAACGCTCTATTTGTGCGCTCGTTAAATTCATTTTTCTTGCAAGATCGGATTTTTTTGTTTTTGTTTCTAGCATCGCATTATGTAATGCAATTTTTAAACAGCTGATAAGGGGTAAGTAGACAATAAAATCACCAGCTTGTGCTTTAGATGGTGCAGGAATAGGCAGTTTACTCGCAATAAATTCTTCAAGGCCTACATGTAAAATATCAGAGGCTTCTAGTTCAATATCATCTTCTGTATAAGCAACTGCATGTATGTTATCAAAATCACGGTAGGTAATTTCGTAAGTTTCACTTTCTTCATCAAAATGAGCGATTGCTGGATAGTTGAACATAAATAACCTTTTATAAAGTTGAAAGCCGGATTTAAAACGAAATTACATAATATAATGTGTTTTCAAAATTCTTGTGTTGTGTATAGTACTAAAGTGAAATTTATTTATCTATTTGATATTAAATAGTATGTTAAAGATTAAAGCATATTTATCAAAATTTATCTTCATTTCTTTCTAATGTGAGAAAGGATCAAGTCGATAGTATATTGCTTGTTGGTTATTACGTATTTTACTGGAATTGATAATTAATATTAGATAGATCTTATAGCTAAGAAAACTATCTTATTGATGTTCATAAGGTGTTTTTAGGAAGGAGTTATTTATGTATCCCGTTGATTTACATGCTCATACTATTGCTAGTACACATGCTTACAGTACAGTTAGTGAATATTTCCAACAAGCTAAAAAACAGGGTATTCAATTATTTGCAATTACTGATCATGGCCCAGATATGGATGATGCTCCTCATGAATGGCATTTTTCTAACTTACCTGTGATCCCTCGTATTATTGATGGTGTGGGTATTCTTTACGGTATAGAAGCGAATATTAAAAATATTAAAGGTGAAACAGATTGTAGTGAGAAAATGAGCAAGAAATTAGATATTGTGCTTGCTGGTTTTCATGATCCTGTCATGGGGTCATTAGGCCTTGTTGATAATACAAAAGCATTAATTGCAACAATAGCAAGTGGTTGTGTTCAAATGATTACGCATCCAGGTAATCCAAAATATCCAATAGAGATTGCTGAAGTTGCAAAAGCCGCTGCTAGTTACAATGTTGCTTTAGAAATGAATAACTCATCATTTATTCATTCTAGAGTAGGAAGTGAGAAAAACTGTATAGAAATCGCTAAAGCTGTACGTGATGCGGGAGGATTAATTGCATTAGGTTCTGACTCACATATAGCTTCTTCTCTGGGAAAATTTGATCGAGTATTAAAAGTATTAGCCCAAATAGATTTTCCACAAGAGCGTATACTAAATGTAACCCCAAGAAGGGTGCTAGATTTTCTAAAATCACACGGTAAAAAAGAGATCCCTGAATTTAGCCATTTTTAACATTGGGTTAAATCATGAATAAAAAAGCTATCCTAAGATTAAGATAGCTTTTATGATATGAAGTGGCTTTAACATTTACTGATGAAAAACAGTTAGTTCTTGTTTCAGTCTATCTGATTGTGTTTGCAATGAATCTAATGAACTAACTAATTCTCGTGTCATTGTTGCGTTAGCTTGTGTGGTTTGATCTAATTGATTTATTGCATCTTCAATTTGAGCAATGCCATTACTTTGTTCATTTGTAGAAATAGAAATATCGTGGATCATTTCATTAATATTTTCAGTATGCTTAGAAATATCTATCATATTATCGTTTGCGTCAGCGGCTAGCTGAAAGCACTGATTTATTTTTTTACTTGAATTAGCGACAAGTATTTTTATCTCTTTTGATGCTAAATTACAGCTAATGGATAATTCTCTTACTTCTTTAGCAACAACAGCAAAACCTTTTCCGTGTTCTCCCACTCTTGCCGCTTCTACGGCAGCATTTAAAGCCAATAGGTTTGTTTGAAAGGCAATATTGTCGATCGTAGAAGTAATATCATTAATTTGTTCTGAGAACGTGACAACTTCATGCATATTTTCAACAACGTTAGCGAGCATTTCATTGCTTTGGTGGATCATCGTATCTGCTTTTGTTACTAGCTCACATGATGCTTGTGTATTTTCTGCATGCTGTTTTGATGTAACACTTAATTGTCGTATTCCTGCGGAAGTTTCGAGTACGGCTGCTGATTGTTGTTCAACTCGAATAGCAAGATTATTGTTCATAACAGCAATATCACTTAATTCTGAATTAATAAGACCTGAGCTATGATTGATATTATTGACTATCCGTTTTATCTGATCTCGCATTTTTTGAATATTAGCAGTGAGAATATTTATTTCATATAGACCTTTTGTGGTGACATCGGTTGCTAATTTTCCATTGCTAATATCTTCAATATTTTTCATTATTGCGTTTAAAGGTGAAATAAAGTTTTTTCGCAGTACAACTTGGACTAAGAAAGAAAAGATAACAATTAAAACTGAAATAACGATTAAACTATAAATAATTTTATCGTACAGCAACTCACCTTCATCCAATGAAGCTGTGTAATAGTTTTCTAGTTGTTGATGATAGGCTGTATAGGCTTGCTCAAAATTGTCTTGATAGGTTTGTGTTGGCTGATTTAAATACTCGTATGTTTTGCCTTGTTCTAGGAAGGCTAAAAATTCAATGAGTGCTACATTAAGTTCAGTATATTTTTGCTCTAATTGTTGCACATAACTTTGATCTTCAACGTTATGAGGAAAATTTTTGAAACTTTCCCATCCATTTTCAACGTGCTGTAGCTTTTCTTTAGTTTGTTGTAATAATGAAGAGATGTCAGTGTTAGCTGTAGCCATTTTATTAATAATTAATAAGTGGCGAGAGCTGGCTCTATTTAAGGTATTACGCGTTTGTAGTAAATCCTCCCAAGTACTATTTAATAGTGATTGTTCATGATAGATATTGTTTAATGTGTTTAAATTTCTCTTGTAATCATTAACTGAAGAGAGGAATAGAACACAGGCTAGACCAAGAAGTAAGATTAAAGAGCCTGTAATAAGCCAAACTAAAGTGGTGGTTTTTAAACCTGACATATTAAAAGAGACGTTTGGCAAATAACGTTGTTTTAAGTTGTTAAACATGTAATGTTATTTCCTTTTTCATAAAAATATAACTGTGTAATTTATTGATTTTTAAGTTTTATTTTTACTTCCTGTAACTGGTATAGACAAAGAATAAAAAAACACATGAAAATATGTTTTTAGGTCACTCTTTGATTTAATGCCATATATCCTTTTGATTTTTTCAAATACTAAAAAATAGTATCGGCATTTTATAAATATTCTTTATGCTTATTTATTGTTCTAATTAATAAATTTATCAAATGTATTTTATTGCTTCGTAATGCTTTGATTTTTAATTAATTTTTCTTAAATATTAAAAGTTAAAGATAAATAATAAAAATGATATAAAAGATACCTCCTTAGAGAATGGTAGTTAACCTGTTGATTTATTATTAATTTTATGTAATTAACTCATTTCTTTTTAAACAATTAGGTTTAAATAGTGTGAGTGTTTCTATTTATAAAATAAAAAAGTAATAATGATTAAAACAGCAATAAATTAAATTATTTTTTGTTTATTTAATAGAACAAATAAGAGACTCTAACGTTATAAGTGAGAGGGAAGCAAAAAGATCCCTAAAGAATGATAGCGTGAAGGGATAAATGTATTTATGATTTTAAGTTATTTAACATTAGTGTCTTATAGTTCTTTTTCTCAAGATTTTTATCTGTGAAGCCAAATTTTGCGGCTAAATGCCTTAGTTGGTCAATATAGAGTGGGAGTTTACTTGGGTCGTCAGTCATAATGGCAAACTCAGCAAATGAGCCTAATTTATCTAACTTATCAATAGTGATATGAAACTTATCTAGAAAATAAATTTCTCTTGATTTTGTATAATTGAGAATACAATGGTAGCCAAGAGTCGTAAATATAGAGACAGTTTTTTCTGCATCTTCGATACGAACTGCTTCACATTGCGATAAATCAGGACCTTTAACGATAAGAAGATTTATTCCTGCGGGATGCATTTTTCTTATACATAAACTGATAGTAGGAGCTGAAAATTCAGTATTATCATGTTCCATGTACCAATCTGTTTCTTTATTTTCAGGCGTAAATAATGTGGCACCTGCTTTTTTTAATTCATTAATAAAATTTTCTGAATTTTGAAGGTGATATTTTAGTTCAGCTTCAAATTTGCCTTGAAAATGTTCAGACATACGTTTTCCCCCAATTAGCGTTAATGAATTATAGCATTAACAATGAGTCCTTTTGGGATAAAAAACTTTTAATGCTATTTAATTATTTTATTTAAATTAGATAAAAGTGTTTAAATACAACAATAGATAACGTTATTATGAAATAAGGGCAGGGGATATAATGTTATTAATAAAGAAAAGAGTTAGAAAAAATAAAGGGGCATTACCCCCTTTATTATTACAGAACACCTTCAAATGGGTTCCAACTTTGATCATTTTTAGTTTCTTTTAAGTAATAGGCATAGTTGGCTGTTATAGCCCATAAAATGTTAACTGCAATACCCACCACATTGATAACACCATTATTTACAGGTAAAAAACCAATAATTGTAAAAATAGCAATATTAATAGCAAATAATGTTAATGCTTTGCGCCATAAACCTAAAATAAGAAAGTAAATAAAACCAAAGAAAAATGCCCAGATATTCATTCCAATAAGAATTCGTTTTCCAAAGGCTAGCTCTTTATAAGCTGCTTTAAATTCTGGTGTTTTAGGTGAACCATATTTGTCAAAAAATGAAAAACGCTCTTGCCACTTTTCAGAAAGTTCTTTATTCATTTTAATTCCTTTCACCCTATTGATTAAAGTTAGTCTTAATAGAAAAAGTATCTTTACATAATTTAACATTATGAACAATATAAATTTATTATGAGATGAATAAATATATTTGTTTATATAAAAAGCATTAAAGTGAATATGTTTGTGGTGTTTTTTAATAATTATCTTATTGTTTCAGAATATGTTTTTAATCATTACTCTTAAAGATAAGAACGATAAAATAAAATATCATTTTGAATGGATTTTATAGTGAAAAGAATAAGAAATCTGGCTTATGACAAATACCAGATTTCTTATGGAAGATGGGGTGAGCGATTAGCGCACGACTAATACAGATGATTCTGCATAACTGACCACAGAAGATGCGGTAGAACCTAGAAGATAAGTTTTCATACCAGGATTACGAGAACCAATGACAATTAGCTCTGCTTGAATTTTTTTTGCGGTTTCTAAAATTTTATCGCGAGGATTACCTATAGATACATAAAATTGAGTTGTACTATTGGGAATGTCAATATGCGATAAGTTTTCTTTTAGTGTGGATAATGCAATTTCAATCCGTTGTTTGTCACTTGCTAGTCTGTCTTGTCCTGCGAATGCAAATCCGACAAAAGACTCATAACTTGGAATGACTGATAAAAAATGAATATTCAATTTGTCAGCGACAGACAATGCTTTTAGATGAGACACAACCTTGTCCAATAAACCAAGCTCTGTAAAATCAACGGGTACTAACACTGTTTTTGTCATAGTGGCTCCTAATTAACCTTTTATTATGATTAGGGCTTTAATATTAATTTTTTGTGCATACAAATATGAGTTACCTACTAATCTTATCAGTCAAAATGAAAAACTGCACAAAAATTGAAATTATTTTTATTTTTTGAGAGTTATGTATTTTTTTATATGAAAAAAAGTGAAAAAGAATGGATGTCTGAGCAAACGAATATGTAGCAATATCAAATGGAAATTATAAAAAATAGCGAATAATAATAGCTAATGGATGGATGTTTTATTTTTCTAGTATTGATAGTTATAGATATTATTTTGTTGATATATGACAAAGATTATTTTTTATATTTTTCATAGGTAAGATATGATCTTTATTTAATATTAATTTGTATATTTTGGGTTATAAAGAAAAGTTTAATAAATATGAAAAATTGAAACTGAAAAATAATATTCATATATTTCAACTTGTTATGATTTTTTCTTTAATGGATAAATGCATATTTACTCTTAATGATAATAAGTGCTATTTAGCTTTCTAAGAGTATTAAAAACATATTACAAATGAGATTGGTTTTTATTTTTATTACAGGTAATTAATTGAAAAAAATAAATAAACCACACCTAAATCGCTATATTTTTATTTTTAACTGTGCATAATACCCATAATGTTAATTTTCATCGCAAAGGACGTAAAATATGTTACATCAAGATATGATCAATAAATTGAATGAACAGTTAAATTTAGAGTTTTACTCGGCAAATCTGTATTTGCAAATGAGTGCTTGGTGCGACGATAAAGGATTTGATGGTGCTGCTAAATTTTTAAAAGCTCACTCTCGTGAAGAAATGGAACATATGCACCGTTTATTTGATTACTTAAGTGATACAGGTGCAATGCCTTTACTTGGAGCGATTGAAGCTCCACCTGCTGAGTTTTCATCATTAGCTGAGTTGTTCGATAAAACTTACAAACATGAAAAGCATATTACATCTGAGATTAATAAATTAGCACATGTTGCAATGACAACTCAGGATTATTCGACATTTAACTTCTTACAATGGTATGTTGCAGAGCAACATGAAGAAGAAAAATTATTCAAATCAATCCTAGATAAATTAGCAATGGTTGGTGACAGTGGCAAAGCTTTATTCTTATTAGATAAAGATCTGAACACATTATCAGCATCTGCACATGTTTAATTTTTAGGCCTAAGCTAATAAATGACTTATTACGCTCTGCTGTGAACGAATAGCAGGGCGTTTTTTATTCTTCTGCATCGCCTTCCTTACTATTCTTATCTTTTATTTTTTCTCTTACTAATATTGTTTTTTTGCTCTTAAAAATACTTATTGAATGCTATTTATACAGGGGGATTATTTTACTTTTAGTTGTATTTGGCTATGTATTGAACTGTTTAGACTGTCAATAAGGGTATTATATTTTTTCGAAGTGTAAAAATGGGTGATATTTGAAACAGAAACTGCTCTAAATAACATATATTTTGAGTGCTAGTTCACAACCTTTTATTTCTAATATCAAGAAGCAAAGATCTTGACGTAAAATTGCTATAAAATATTTTCATAAATAAAAAAATCACCTGTAATTTAAGAGGTTATTATGTCATTAAATACACTTAAGACATCTTGGGGTAAATTATCGGCTATTGCTGTTTTATTCCTTGGTATGTCATACCAACAAGCATTAGCACATGCACACTTAAAATCACAGTTACCTGCTGAAGGTGCTGCTATTGAACAAGCACAAGCGCCTAAAGTTATCACGCTAGACTTTTCTGAAGGTATTGAATTAGCTTTTAGCAAAATCAAAGTCACTAATAGTGATGGCAAAGAAATCACCGTAGGAAAACTGAGTTTAGATCCTGTTAACAATACTAAATTATTATTGCCTTTAGAAAGTGATTTATCAGAAGGTGATTATTTAGTTAATTGGAATGTTGTTTCTGTTGATGGACACAAGACAAAAGGTTCTTATCAATTTAGTGTAAAATAATGACACCTGAAGACGTTTATATTTTATGCCGTTTTTTCCATTTCGTGGCAGTCATGTTTATGTTCGGACTGAGCTTCTCGGCTGCCATTCTTGCTAAAGATAAGTTCATTCCTCTTATTCAGGTTCGTTTGCGCCCCGCATTAGCTATTAGCACTGTTATCGTCTTTATTACGACTTATTTATGGATGATTGTGCAATCTGGTATTATGGGGGATGGTTGGGAAGATGCTTGGTCATTTGAAATATGGCGAGCCGTCTTAGGTACTTCGTTTGGTCAAATTTGGCAATGGCAATTGGTATTAGCAACCGCTGCATTGGCTATTTTATTTATACACCAACGCTATATTCGCAACTTTTCTTTATTAATTATTTCTTCAATTATGTTGATTTTACATGCATCAATTGGTCATGGTGCTATGTTTACAGGATCAGAAGCGATATTCTATAAAGTTAATCAAAGTATTCATCTTATTAGCGCAGCGTATTGGTTTGGTGGTTTATGGCCATTTGTCACTTGTTTGCAGTTTTTACGGAATAAAGATGAGCTTGCAGATGGGATGATCAGGCCTATCATTGGTACAATGAAGCAGTTTTCACTTTTTGGTCATCTTGCTGTTTTATTGGTGACGATTACCGGTATTATCAGTGCCATTATGTTAATTCCTGGATGGCCAGCAGTACAATTATCATCTGAATACCAAAGCATGTTATGGCTTAAAATTAGTTTAGTGTTGTTAATGCTTGGTTTAGCTGTAATCAATCGTTATGTCTTAGTTCCTCATATTCGTAAGAAAAATAACTTTCAATGGCTGCTAGTAAATAGTTGGCTTGAACTATTATTTGGAACAATGGTTATTTTTACCGTAGCCATCTTTGTGATTAACTCACCTGTATAGATTGCGATATAATTTAAAAAACCTAATTTCTTAAGTGAGATATCTACATGAAACGTTTCTTATTCGCGGGAATGTTAATGCTCTTTACTTTTCAAGCATTCTCGGCGGCACCTATTTCAACGGTCAGTAAGCTTCAATTTGGTGACGATTGGCCATTTACACGTGAAGAAGTGATGCTTAATTGTCGTGCTGATGGTGCTTGGTTTGTGATTAATCCAGCAACACTGATGCAGTATCCTCTTAATGAAATTGCAATGAAACAAATGGAAAGTGGCAAAGTAAAAGCGCAGCTAATTGATGTTATTTTGCTACCAGATCCTCATTCACCTGAAAAGAAAAAATCAGTAGAAGTGATACAGAGCGCGATTAAGTCGCTTTGTGAGAACAATTAATCAATTGATTGATAATATAGATAAGAATTTTTTATTTTTATCATGTTGATTTAAATAATAAAAATAAATAACAACGATTTTTTGAGTAGAAAATAGTGTGCTACTAGGTTGTTTACTGGATCTTTACATATTGTTAGCTAATATTTAACAGTAGGTTGTGAGATAGAAAAGTCTGAGAAAGTCTGAGTGAGTTCTCGATTTTTGTTTATGCCGTAAGCAACATTTTACTTTTTAGCGCACGGCTCAAAATGAGCCATTTCCCTAAGCCAGATAAATGATTTATCTGGCTTTTTTTATTTCGCTTTAGCATCCTCGTTATGCCACTTTTAAAATCCAGTGGTGATTATCTTTATCATAAGCATGGCGATAAAGCAGAATATTTTGATCTTTCAGTTGGGCTGGAATGCTGGTGTTTTCATCCCATCCATCTAATTGCATGCAAAATTCTTTGTCATAATCACATGGTATATGAATATAAGCTAATTGATTATCGGAAGAGTGTTTTAAAGTAATATCTTCAATTTCATAGCAAGCAATTTTCAACGTTATCTTTTTCATAATAAAACTCCGGTTTAAGCGATGTTGTGTTCCGTTATGTTTTGTTAGAGGCATTTATTTCAAAGAATGCTTTTTGACCAAACAGAATTAAGCATAGTATAAATGGAATCGATTTCCAAAATGTTTTTTGAAAATAAAAAAAGCGGATCATTTTTTGTGATCCGCTTTAAATAAATCTTCTGAAATAGGGCTGAATTATCTAATTTTTAAGGTTTAGGTATTGCCGTTCCCCATTCATTCCAATCTTTAGGTTCTTTATCATTTAAAATGAAATTCTGTTCCTGTTTTGCTTTTGCTTGTAATGGTGTGGACGGGGGGGTTGCAAAAGTGATCCCACCACGTATAAATTGCTTAAATGTTCCACTACGGATAACACCACCAGTTAAGCCAAACGAGAAGTTATATCCAGATGAGAGCCAAAACTCTGTATTATTTCGAACAAGGTATTGGTATTTTTTACTAATACGGATGTGAATTAATACTCTGTCAGACATGTTACCTAGTTCAAGGCCTGTTACGGCGCCGACTTCCAAACCACGGTAGTAAATTGGTGTACCAATTTGTACCGAGCCCGCTTCAGTGGCATTTAACACAAGGTTTAATCCATCAAGATAGCGTGAGTCTGTAATGTTGGATGTTTGTAATTCAAATTTACGATATACACCCCCATTGCCGGGCTCTGCTTTAATATATGGTTGTATAAGTGAATCTAAGTTATCTAATCCCGATGCTGTTAATTCAGGAGTAACAACAGCGAAGCGACTGCCTGATCTCGCAAAGGTTTTGACATAATCAGGATAGAGTACAGCAGATACAGTCACTGCTTTTCTATCAGGTGAAAGGATCAAGGATTCGACTTGCCCAATATCAATTCCTAAATAACGAATTGGCATTCCTTCAGAGAGTTTACTGGCATCATAGGTTTTTAAAGTAATCTGTGCACCGATAGCTCGTGCGCTAGTTTCTGATGGATAGAGTTTGTAACGTGAAACGTTACTATTGATATTTTCGAAATTATCAAAACTGATTGCGCCTTTTAATGCGCGATTTAATGGCGTTGCTTCGACAGTTAATCCTGAGCCATTAACAGATACTTTAGCAGCCCCTTCAGTCCAGAAGACACTTTTTTCTGTGAGTAGATGACGATATTGTTTAGAGATATATACATCAATATCAAATTCATCTATTAAAGGTCGAACATCAGTAATTTCACCGACTTGAAATTGATGATAAAGAACCACAGAACCTTTTTGTATCCCGGGAAGGCTTGATGCTTTTAAAGTGAGTGTTACAGGTAATTCATTGCCATTCACACTGGCTTTAGCAAAAAAGTCGTTACGATAAAGACGATACTGTTCTTTAGGTGAGCCTTTAGTACCTTGAATAAGATGAATGCCTCCTTCAAGCCATTCTTGAGGTGTCGCACCTTGAACTTCAATGCCATTTAGGCCCATGTTGACGTTAATTCGGCTATTGGCAACAAATTTGCTATTTTCATAAATATAATGCTTATATTCAGGGGCAATAATTGCATCAAAAATAACCCCGTCATCACTTATATTACGCTGAATGATTTGTCCAATAGTTATTCCTCTAAAAAGAATAGGTTGCCCTGCATCAACGCCCCAACTTTCTTCACTGGTTAGAGAAATAATTAATCCATCTTCGCCATATATCGCTTTACCCGCATCTACAGAGGTTGCTGATTGTAAAACGAATTGCTGGTTCTCTTGTGCTGGAGGACTATTTTCCGGGGAATCAAAAGCGATTGCACCATTGATTAAAGCAGAAACACTTTCCATTTTTACTGATACACCACTTTTTAAATTGAAATCACCTTGAAAGCCAGAGACGTTCCAGAAATGGCTATCTTGACGAATTAAGTGGGCATATTGTTTATCAATACTAAGTTCAATAAAAACACCCTGATTATCAGGACGAATTGCATAGCTATATACTTTACCAACAGGAACTTGACGATAATAAACTTGAGAGTCAACATTGAGTGAACCCAATTTATCTGCTGTTAACGTTATTAATTGCTGATTTTTATCTATATTAGCTTGAGGACGAACATCCTGAGCAATAAATTTAAATTGCTTTTCACCGTCCCCGGGTAACATGCTGATATAGTTACCACCAACTAAAGCATCTAGTCCAGATACACCGGAAAGACTAGCTTTAGGTGTAACCAACCAAAACTGTGTGTTTTGGCGTAGTGCTGTCGCAAGATCTTTGCGGATATCAGCCGTAACAATCACTTGGCGTAAGTCATCACTTAAAGTGACATCTTTAACAAGACCCACATCAACGCCTTGATAGCGAATAGGTGTCCTGCCAGAGACAATTCCTGATGCGGTTTGAAAATCAATCGTGATTTGTATACCTTTATCTTGCCAATGTTGGAAAAGCAACCAACTAGCAATAAACATGGCGATAACAGGGAGAAGCCAAAATGTCGAAATTTTACGCTTGCGGCGTATTTGGGCTTGTGTGTCCTGAACGTCGTTTTCTTCTTGTTGCATAAGTATCCCATAATAAACGACTATCCAACCATTCAACGGCAAGGATAGTAAGAATAACCGCAGTACCAAAATAAAAAGCCGCTGGCCCCATTGTAAAAGTCATCAATTGATCTCGATTAATCAATGACATCATCAGCCCAATCACAAAAAGATCAAGCATTGACCATCGTCCTATCCAAGAGACGAAACGGTATAGTTTCATTCGAAGTAAAGGGTCAATACTAGAATTTAAATGAATGCTTAATAATAAGCCCAGCATAATTATAATCTTGAAAAAAGGTACAAAAATACTGGCAATAAAAACAATAATCGCAATCGGGGTATTGCCTGAATTCACTAAGGAAAGTACACCTGAAAAAATAGTATCTTCACTGCGTTGACCATTTAAATAGAAAATAGAAATAGGTAATAAATTTGCCGGTATTAGCAGAATTATTGCTGAAATTAATGCTGCCCATGTTTTTTGTAAACTCATTGGCTGTCTTGGGGTATAGCAAGATTTACAACGTGGGCAGTGTGTTGATGGTGTTCTTTTAAAATGATAATGGCAAGAATGGCAAGTTGCAGGGCTGTTTTCTATTTCTTTTTGTGGATAAAAACGTTGCCAAAGTTGGTCCATATTAATGTTAATTAGCATTAATAAACTAAGTATCATTAAAGAAACAAAGGCAATTAGACCATTGCCAATATAGACGGTTGCATAATCGCCTAATTTTATTGTTGCAACACCAAGCCCAATTAAATAGACATCTAACATTACCCATTCTTTTAATTTTCCTAACATTAATAAGACAGGGCGAAGATTAAGGCGTAAGCGCGCTCCTAAATGGAGATATAAAATAGCGATAGGGAGGCTAAGAGGGGCTGCGATAGCACAAAAGGCGACCATTGTTGCGGTAAGAGGAGAACCTTGCTCTGACATCATGCGAATACCATCAACCACATTTGCAGTTATCATTGTGCCTAATAGGTGGATCTTAATTAATGGCTGAGTAAATGCTATGGATGCCAAAATAAGCATTGTAATAGAGAGAATAAGTAGGCGAGTTAATGACCAATGTCGATAAGATGCAAGTTTGGCTTGGCAACGCGGACAATAAGCATCCTCTCCACGCTTTAATGCAAGAGGTAGTGTCACGAGGTGGTCACACTCTTGACAGCGTATTGATTTCTTTTCCTTTGTTGCAATATTGTTCACTGTGTCGCTCGTTAATTCGCCTAAGTTGGTTTTCTGAAGAGTTATCGTTTGATTAAGCTAAAAAAAAGTACCTATACTCAATGGTTCACAAGTTATCATTTTTATTATATTTATGCCTTTCATTTTACAATACAAAGTGTCTGATTTTTTTTGTGGGTGTTAAGGGAATATTATCGTTTTTTTGCCCAATTCTTGAAAATGGAGTATTCAACCCCAAGATAAAATAGGCTAAATTATGAGTATGTTATCTATTTTAGTTACGTAAATAAGGTTTAATGATGCCAAAATCGCTTTTTTATCAGGAACTCACTGATAATTTGTCAGCCTTGTTGTCTGGTGAAAATGATCTTATCGCATCACTTGCTAATACCAGCGCGCTTCTTTACGAGAAGTTAGATACGATAAATTGGGTTGGATTTTATCTTAATGATGGTGACTCATTAGTTCTTGGCCCATTTCAAGGCAAAATTGCTTGTGTCAGAATAGGTTTTGGGAAAGGAGTTTGTGGAACCGCATACTCTGAAAATAGAATTTTAAGAGTAAGTGACGTTCATCAATTTAGTGGTCATATTGCTTGTGACAGTGCAAGTCAGTCTGAAATTGTTCTACCTTTAAAAGTAAATGGACAAATTATCGGCGTTCTCGATATTGATAGTCCTATTTTTGATCGTTTTGATAAAAAAGATGAAAATGGGCTTAAAGCGTTGTGTGACGTGCTCTGCGAGCATTTAAAAACTTGTCATACAGCAAAATATTGTGAATTTTGTGTAAGTTAACAGGCGTTTGCCATAGAAATTGTTGGCAACACTATTATAATGTCGCTTGTTCATGCCTGCGCTGGTTGGCAAAACCGTTGTAATCAGGAAATTTCATGGAAAATCAACCTAAGTTGAATAGTAGTAAAGAAATCATCGCTTTTTTAGCTGAACGTTTCCCTAAGTGTTTTATTGCTGAGGGTGAAGCTCGCCCTTTGAAAGTTGGCATTTTTCAAGATCTTGTTGAAGATCTAAAAGATGAAACTCAACTGAGCAAAACACAGTTACGTTCAGCATTACGCTTGTATACCTCAAGTTGGCGCTACCTTTATGGAGTTAAAGAAGGGGCAAAACGTGTCGATTTGAATGGTAATGACTGCGGCGAACTGGAAGCTGAGCATATTGAACATGCTCGTACACAATTAGCAGAAGCTAAGGCGCGCGTTCAAGCTCAAAGAGCAGAGCAACGTGCTAAGAAGCGCGAAGCTGAGGGTGATAAGGAGACCAGTAAACGTCCGGCAGCGAAAAAGCCAAATAATACGCGTCGTCAACCACCTAAAGAAGGTGAAAAACGACAGCCTCGTCCTCAAAAAGCGACTCAAGCACCTCGCAAAGCACCACCACGCCAAAATACTGAAAAGTTAATTCCAGTGAAAGACACGTCAGTTCTTACTGTTGGTCAATCGTTGAAAGTTAACGTTGGTAGTAGCGTGATGGACGCGACAGTGCTAGAGATAGCAAAAGAGGGTGTACGTGTACAATTGCCTAACGGTTTGGCAATGAATGTACGCACGGAACATTTAAAGTTCTGATACGGAGGCCAACCAGAGCATGAACAAACTTCTAAATGTGGCTTTTGCGATCGGATTAACGTTAATAGGCACTTCTGTTGTAATGGCTGAGAAACCAGCCACTCCAGCAATGGTAACTATTGATCAGTTACCTAAATTGAAGCAAGAGCCGCAGCATTCTACTGTGAGCGAGCGAGTAACCTCTCGTTTTGAACGCTCTCATTACCGTCAGTTTTCGCTAGATGCGAACTTTTCTGAAAAGATTTTTAATCGCTATCTTAATTTATTAGATTATAGCCACAATGTGTTGTTAGCATCAGATATTGCCCAATTTGATAAAGAAAAAACCAAAGTAGGTGAATATCTGAAAAAAGGTGAGCTTCAGCCCCTTTATGATCTCTTTAATTTAGCGCAAAAAAGACGTTTTGAACGTTTTCAATACGCCTTAAACCGCCTAGATAAACCCATAGATTTAACTGGCCAAGATAAGTTTGAGTTAGATAGAACAAAAGCACCATGGCCACAAACTCAAGCTGAGCTAGATAAACTTTGGGATGAAAAAGTAAAATATGATTGGTTAACACTGAAATTATCTGACAAAACAGATAGCGAAGTTAAAGAGACTTTAACTAAGCGTTATAAAGCAGCGCTACGTCGTCAAACGCAAAGCCAAAGTGAAGATGTTTTCCAAATCATTATGTCGGCATTCGCCCGCGAAATTGACCCTCATACAAGCTATCTATCACCAAGAAATACTGAAGCCTTTGATTCTGAAATGAGCTTATCCTTAGAAGGAATTGGTGCTGTATTACAGATGGATGATGATTATCCTATGATCAACTCTATGGTAACTGGTGGTCCAGCTGCAAAAAGTAAAGAGTTGAAAGTTGGTGATAAAATAATTGCAGTAGGACAACAAAATAAACCGATGGTTGATGTTGTCGGTTGGCGACTTGATGATATCGTTGCTTTGATTAAAGGGCCGAAAGGTAGTCAAGTAAGATTAGAAGTTATTTCTGATGAGAAAGGTGCCAAACCAAGAACAATCACTTTAGTCAGAGAGCAAATCCGTTTAGAAGACAGAGCTGTTAAGTTAACTGAAAAAGTAATTAACGGTGATAAAGTCGCCATTTTGGATATTCCAAGCTTCTATGTGGGTTTAACCAATGACGTAAAAACACAGTTACAAAAAGTGGCGAAAGATAATGTTTCATCTTTAGTCATTGATTTGCGCGGTAATGGTGGTGGTGCTTTAACAGAGGCGATTTCACTATCGGGATTATTTATTCCAAGTGGTCCCGTTGTGCAAGTCAGAGATAACAATGGTCGTGTTCGACAAGATTTCGATAAAGATGATGTCGTGTATTATAAAGGGCCACTAGTTGTTATCGTAAATCGCTTTAGTGCTTCTGCTTCTGAAATTTTTGCGGCCGCAATGCAAGACTACGGGCGAGCGTTAATTGTTGGTGAGCAAACGTTCGGTAAAGGAACGGTGCAACAATATCGCCCATTAACCCGAGTTTACGATCAAATGCTAAGCCCTGATTGGCCGGGTTTAGGTTCAGTGCAATACACTATTCAAAAATTCTATCGAATTAATGGTGGTAGTACTCAGCTTAAAGGTGTAACACCTGATTTGTTGTTACCAAGCTTTGATAGTGCTGAAATGGGGGAGAGTTTTGAAGATAACGCGTTGCCTTGGGATAGTATCTCTCCAGCAAACTATCAATTATCTGAATATTCAGACAAATTGAAAGCGACGTTAGTACCATTAACTGAACAACATACTAAGCGTATTGCAAATGACAGAGAATTTTCATACATCTTTGCTGATATTCAACGTTATAACGATGCTAAAGCAAAAGGTGAAGATAAATTTGTTGTTTTAAACTTCGCTGAAAGAGAGAAAGAAAACAAAGAGCTAGAAGCCATAAAATTAAATCGTATTAATGAGCGTTTTAAATTAGAAGGCAAACCAGCATTGAAGTCACTCGATGATTTACCTAAGGATTATGAAGGTCCGGATCCTTATTTAGATGAGACGGCTAAAATTGCAGTTGATCTTTCAAAAGTGCTTAAGCCTAAAAAATTATTAAATTAAGTTATCAGTTATAACAACAGGTACTTAAAGTCACCCCAATAGTTGGATAACCAATTATTGGGGTTTTTTATATTTATCTGAATCAAAATATAAAATTATTATTGCCAATCAATATTTATTAGGTTTTCTATTAAAAATTATTTAAGAAAACCAATAGTATCTTTTGGGATAGGAGTATTCATATTTTTAGTTATTCGCTATATCAAGTTACCAGTAATATAAATTTTTATTAATAATAAAGATATTTGAATTTAACTTATGTTACTTTGTTTTTAATTCGAAATATATCTTGAGTAAGTTTTGTTAGCTATAAAAGAGAATATTTGTCTAATTTTTAGATAAGAAGTGAGTTTTTATTTGATAAGTTGAATAAAAAGATAAAGCAGTTGATAATTGTGATTAAGATCTCTTTTAATGGTATGTGAATTGTAATAAATGTAACATATTGTGACAACGATCTCTTAAATTGACATAAGATTACTATAGTATACAGTTCATGAAATTCTTGCGTAATTTTGGAATATTGACAGATTAGCTAAAATCATTACCTAAATAATGAATCATTTTTACTCTATGAGTCCCAAATGTATTTTTAGAAAAATAATCATAGCTAAAATATTATATTTTCAGATTAGGGTTCTCTACGTAAGGGATAATGATTAAAGGCAAATAATTTATAATTTGCTTATCGGATTTTATTACGAAAAATAAGTAAATATAAATATGATGAGATATTCATATTCGATTTTTTGCGCCAAAAAATGACTCTGTTGCTTGAAGTTAGTGCAACTATAAATTTAATCAAAGGTTATTTTTTAGCTAAATAAAGAAAGGGTACTTTATTAAACTTGCTGAGTATAAATCAGCATAATTTAAATATTTATTAACCAGGTTGCATTAAGATGAAAGTAACAAAATTAGTATTGTTTATGCTGTCTCCTTGTTTCTTAGCTGTAAGCGCTGCTAATGCTGCGAATTGGGAAAATTCAATTAAAGAAAGTGCATTTATTTCAGATTCAGAACTTGAGCTTTCTACAATTAATATGTGGAAGTATTTGAAAACTGAAAACCGTTTTGATAAAGAAGAGCAACGTTACAGAAAGCAAGTTGCTAATGCTTGGGGGCAAAACTTCCAAGCTGATTTCAGATCAGGTTATTTAGGTGGCATTCTAGGGTTTGATGTTTCTTATTATGGTGGTATCAAATTAGGCGCAAGTAAAGACTTCGCTTCTCGTGCAATTTTATACAATGATGATGGTGAAGCAAAAGGCTATAACAAAATTGGTCAACGTTTCGCAAAAGTGAAATTTGATTTAGAGCCTGTGTTAATTAATGGTAAGGCAGGTTGGTTTACATTAAAAAATACCGGTATTTTTACGAACTCACAGCGCTTATCATTAAACAGTTATAATGGTTATGCAACTAATACAGCGATGGGTGATTGGAGCTTAGATTTATTGTTCCTTGACGGTAAAGTGATGCGTCGTGATAGCCCAAATATCGACAGAATGTATTTCAGCGATGGTAATGGCGTTAGACATAATATCGATCATGTTCTTACCGGCGGTATTAACTACAACACTAAACCGTTAAAAGTATTTTATTTCTATGGTCAAGCGGATGATGTATTTCGTCAGCATGGCTTAGAAGCAAAATATAAATTAACTTCAGATGTGACTGTGGGTGGTGTTGTTTATTATCATGATTATGGTAGTGATGGCAAACGTACATTAAGTGATGCCAATAAGGGTAAGCGTAACTTTGATCATGATGCATGGCACGTTGCAGGTACCCTGGAATGGCGTATTCCAGAGTCACCATGGACAATACGCACAGGTGTGACGTATACCGATGCTGAAAAAGCCAATGGTGTTGGGCAATTTGCTCGTAACCCAATTGGTAATACCCGTGGGCGCTTTAACTCACCAGCTTACGCAGATATCGACTATGTTCGTGATGGTGAGGTCATGGGAGCATTGGAAGCTGAATACAAAGTTAGTAAAGAACTGTCTGTTGGTGCGCGTACCAACTATAGTGAATTCAGCTATTCTGGTGAAAGATTAAAACAAGGACAGTTTGGTTTATTTAGCTACTGGAAACCAACCGCAAATCTTTCTGTTTCTTTAAGCGGTGGTATCGGCTGGCACCACCAGCAAGAAAACGACTATACCACACCAAAACTTTATGATGGTCACTCACAACGAGCTCATTCATTATCTGGCTCGATGACAACCACATATCGCTTCAAGATGTAATTTATAGCGGTAATTGAGTCCATTATTGCTGGTATAAAATGCACGGCTTGCATATGTTGTGAGTCGTGCATAAAAATAGAGATAGTTGCTCTATCGAGCATGGTAGATGGTGGTGTCTACATGTTACGGTGCTTTTTATGATAAACTTGTTGTCGTAATATTAAACGATACCAGTCTTTCCTAAATAATTCCCTTCCGTTTGAAAAAATAGAAAATTCATATCATCTATTATCAATCTTACTTTATACTTAAGTTCTAAATGATGCCTTATATTAGGCGTTCACTAACTATTTTCTATCAAAATGTAAAGTTATATCGTTTTTAATATTAAATAAGTTAAAAGGCTTGATAAAATCTAAAAAAGCCTTATTTATAAGACAGTTTTAGCAATGTGATAATTAGATAAAATAGGAACAGTATCAATATGATGAGAATTGCTTTATTCCTGTTAACAAACTTAGCCGTCATGTTTGTTTTTGGGATCATCTTATCTTTAACAGGCATACAAGGTCGTAGTGTTCAAGGCTTGATGATCATGGCGGGCTTATTTGGCTTTGGTGGTGCATTTATTTCACTATTAATGTCCAAATGGATGGCATTACGCTCAGTGGGTGGCCAAGTTATTGAAAACCCAACTTCAGAAGTAGAGCGTTGGTTATTAGATACGGTAAGACGCCAGTCTGAACAAGTCGGTATTAAAATGCCACAAGTCGCAATTTATGATGCGCCTGATATTAATGCGTTTGCAACAGGTGCTCGTCGTGATGCTTCGCTGGTGGCTGTAAGTACTGGTTTGTTAGCGAGTATGAGCCGTGATGAAGCAGAAGCAGTTATTGCCCATGAGATTAGCCATGTTGCTAATGGTGATATGGTAACCATGACTTTACTGCAAGGTGTTGTGAATACCTTTGTTATCTTTATTTCTCGTATCATCGCTCAATTTGTTGCTAATTTTGTCTCTAATGATGAAGAGAGTGAAAATAGTAATGGAAACCCATGGGTCTATATGGGGGTCTCAATGGTTCTGGAAATTTTATTCGGTATTCTTGCCAGCATTATAACAATGTGGTTTTCACGTTATCGTGAATTCCATGCGGATGCAGGTTCTGCAAAGCTTGTTGGTCGAGAGAAAATGATAGCTGCATTACAACGTTTGAAAACGAGTTATGAGCCACAAGAAGAAAGTAGCATGATGGCTTTTTGTATTAATGGTCGTAATAAGTCATTCAGCGAGTTATTTTTATCTCACCCGCCATTAGATAAGCGTATTGAAGCACTGCGCAATGGTGAGTATCTGAAATAAAGTTGAGAGTCTAATCGCGAATACTCAAATAAAAGCGCTCAATATGAAAGTATTGAGCGCTTTCTATGTATGAAGAATAGGGTGTTTAATCTAAATATTCGCCAAAGTATATTGCCACTTTTTCCTCATCAATTTTAAGATTGCCTTTCCAGCCTGCCCATGGCATTTCCATATCAGAGCGACCTTTGGTGTTATTAAGTTGATTTTCTGCAATGGTAATATCGCCGAAATTAGCCCAATGATCTAAAGATAATGGAATATAGGCATTAGGAATAACACCCACTAAGGCAAGTGAATGTAAAATACCGCGTTTGGTATATCTATCACCTGAAATTAACTTAGCCTCATTTAATCGTTTTTCAAATTTACCTGGAGTTTCATCTTCAGGAGCATGGCGTAATAAGTGGAGTAGTTGCTTAAAGCTCTCTTTATCTGCGGGGGTTGGACTGACAGGTGCAACAGTCAGTAGATGTTTTAAATTCAAGTAAGCATAAGTGGGATTGCTTGTATAAGAATTACCGTAATAGAGGCAATATTGAAAATAGCTGTCATTAATATGTTTTTGCTGATCCCCATCACTACAAATCCAACAACAGGCATATTGAGGCTTTTCTTTATAATTATGTAATGGCAAATTTTGTAATTTATGAAAAGCACCTAAAACAGATCGACCTCTAAGATAACTGCCTCCAATACCAGCAATAAATGCATCTAAGCAACGCTTTTGTGTGAGTGATGGATTGTTTTTTAAGCTATTTAATTTCGAAATAACATCAGAGTGATCAGCAAATTTTTCAATAACATTAGGTTGCCAATTGACTTCGGATAACAAGCCCCGTTCTTTTTCTGAAAGAATATCAAGATGATATAGTGACACTTGCCGTTCTGGATCATATTGACTGTTTTCATATCTATAGAGTTTACGCAAAACTCGCATAATTTTTTGCACGGTTTTACCTTGTTAGTTTTATAGGGTTTTAATTGATTTTGGGGATAACATAAATAGAAAATAGGTAACTTAATATAGATACAAAAAAAAGCCAGCTCAAATTGAACTGGCTTTATCAATAGACGTAGATAAAGTTTATTTTACTGTAAGTTCAGTTTCTTCATCTTGATTGAATACAGCTTTGTCCGTTTGTCCCATAATTTGGCTGGTGATCGTACCCGCTGTCATTGAGCCACTCACGTTTAATGCCGTACGTCCCATATCAATTAATGGCTCTACTGAGATTAACAGAGCAACTAATGTTACGGGTAAGCCCATTGCAGGTAAAACGATAAGGGCTGCAAATGTTGCACCGCCACCAACACCAGCAACACCGGCCGAGCTAACAGTCACAATAGCAACTAAAGTTGCAATCCACATTGGATCTAATGGGTTAATACCCACTGTAGGCGCAACCATAACGGCTAACATCGCAGGGTAAATACCCGCACAACCATTTTGACCAATCGTTGTACCAAAAGATGATGAGAAGCTTGCGATAGATTCTGGTACACCCACACGCTTAATTTGTGTTTCAATATTTAACGGAATACTTGCAGCGCTTGAACGACTTGTAAATGCAAATGCTAATAAAGGTCCCGCTTTTTTGAAGAATTTAATAGGATTTAACCCCGTAAAGCTGACCAGTAATCCATGAACCACAAACATTAAGCCAATAGCAACATAAGAGGCGACAACAAAGCTTCCTAATTGAATAATGTCGTGCATATTTGAGCTTGCAACAACCTTAGTCATCAGAGCCATTACACCATAAGGCGTTAACATCATAACGATGCGAACCAGTTTCATGATCCATGATTGCAAGCAATCAATTGCAACTAAAACTTTCTCGCCTCGGGGTTGGTCTTCTTTAAGTAGCTTCAGTGCAGCCATACCTAAGAAAGTAGCAAAAATTACCACGCTAATAATTGATGTTGAGCTCGCACCTGTTAAATCAGCAAATGGATTTTTAGGAATAAATGACAAAATAAGTTGTGGCATCGTTAAATCAGAAACTTTGCCCATGTAATTTTGTTCAAGTGCAATTAAGCGCTGTGCTTCTTGTTCACCTTGTACTAGGCCTTCTGCTGTTAAGCCAAATAAATTAGCAATAACAATACCTATTAAGGCAGAAATGGCAGTGGTAAATAATAGTGTGCCAATAGTGAGACCACTAATTTTTCCTAGGGATGAAGCTTGATGCAAACGAGCTACAGCACTAAGAATAGAGGCAAATACTAATGGCATAATAATCATTTGTAACAGTTGTACATAGCCATTACCCACGATATTAAACCAAAGAATAGATTCTTTAATAATAGGATCGTGTGAGTCATAGAATGCGTGTAATGCTAGTCCAAAAGCAACACCAAAAACTAAACCAACAAGAACTTTCTTTGAAAGGCTCCACTGACGTTGACTTAATTTAGCCAAGATGAGTAATAGCACAACAAAGACGAGTACGTTAATGATTAACGGAAAATTCATCTTAACTCTCCAACGAGATCTTTATTTATATCATTTCGACGATTGTATGCGATATGAGTTCTTAGGCAATAAGAAAGGATATAACAGCACCAATTCGATATAGGGTAACAGAATTGTTAATAACTTTTTATAATTAATTATTATTTTATATAATCATTTGGTTATAAAAACAAGGAAAGTTGGCATAAAAAGAAGTAAGAATTTATAAATAAATAGAGAAGAGTAGAGTTTTGTCTGAGTGTGTTAAAAATTAGTACGTTTGTTGTGGTACATCTGTAGCCAGTCGTTAACTTGTAAAGGTAGCGTAAGGGTAAGGTGTGGGGGTAAAAAAAGTGCGCCAACAAGGATCAAAACAGAGATAAATCTTTCACCTTTTTTATTATTCTTTTTGCCTAAAATAGGTAATGCAAAACGCATTTTTAAAGGCCATAGGAAAGGAACGCCAGCGGGAGTTAACATATCTGCAATAAGGTGGCTAAGATAACCTAATAA
Organism: Proteus faecis; assembly: GCF_003144395.1. Lineage (GTDB taxonomy): Bacteria > Pseudomonadota > Gammaproteobacteria > Enterobacterales > Enterobacteriaceae > Proteus > Proteus faecis. The sequence continues at coordinate 73,415 of NZ_PENZ01000034.1, forward strand.
AAGGGCATGAAAGATATCGGCAGAAATATCCCACCGTGGTGAAACTTGGGTTTCCCATAAAATAGCTAAACCACAAAACGCAAGTAGACTATGTGTAAAACCTCGATGACCACAGAGTTTTGATAGAGGCAGAGAGATAATACGGAATAACCGCCCGAGAATAGAGCCAGGGTGGTCTAAGTCAGGTAGGAGTGAGCCTAATAAGACAGCAGGGATCATGTGAAACCAATCACCATGAGCAAGAGCTGGCGTTATTTCAAGTTTCTGCGCTAATACAAGTGTTGCTACAGAAAAAAGTAGATGTCCTTCTGCTGTCATTCCATGTCTGTTTATTTGCTGTTCATTTATACAGTAATAAAGTATAAAAGGTTTTGATGATAACTAACAGACAAAAAAGATAAAAATTGTCTTAAATATTAAGGAATAACAGGAATATTTTATTTGATTGATTTAAAAATGATCGAATTTAGGATAAGAAACCAAAAAGTAAGATCACGGCGAGAGGAAATAAAAGGAATATACAAGAGGAATACTTAAAAATAGAAAAGAGGTCGGTGGGGTTATGCTCATTAAAAACCGAACAAAAAGGATATCTTACACAGTAGGATATCCTTTTTATTTATGGAAATTAGCCTAATAAATGTAGTTGAGTTAGTTCATTGAGTGACGCAATTTTTACATCAGCTAATCCCCATTGTTTATCATTAAATTGTTCTATTGCAGGGACAACGATAGATCGCATTCTTGCGCCTTTACAAGCAATCATACCATTGCGAGAATCTTCTAATGAAACACAGTGGATAGGGTCAAGATTAAGCGCTTTAGCTGCATTTAGATAAACTTCAGGGTGTGGTTTACTGTGTGGTAGTTCATCTGCAGACACAACAGCTGAGAAGTAATGACGAATATTAAACAATTCAAGGACACGCTCAAGCATAAAATCAGGAGATGCTGATGCTAGCGCAATTTTTAACCCTGATGATTTGCAAAGCTCTAAGGCATGTTCAACACCTGGTAATAGAGGCTTTGTTTCTTCAACTAATTTGACAACACGAGAAACCATTTTTTGTTTTGCTTCTTGTTTTGAAACGCCTTGCCAAGGTGATGCTCTATACCATAAATCAATAACTTCGTTTATTCTTAATCCAACCATATCGGGCATTGCCGATGCTAGAGATAAATCGACGCCTAATTCAGCAAAGACCTCATGTTCTGCTTGCTGCCAAAATGGTTCAGAGTCGATTAATAAACCATCCATATCAAATATTGCAGCTTCAATAGGGAATTTAAAAGACATGTTACTCTCCATAAATAAGGTCTATGTTGTCGAGTGGCGATTGTAGCAAGAGTTACAGGGAAAATCTTTTTAATCAGTTTCTTATTTATTTTGTAAAATAAATAGAGAGAATAGCTACTATTAATTTATTGTCGTATTCGCCGTTAATTAGACTACGATAAACAGATAAATATTGACGAATTCAACTAGTGAGGATGTGATGAGTTATCAATATGCAGGATTATATGCCATTTTAAAGCGTGTACTTGGCTGGCTTATTTTTATTCCTGCCTTTATTTCGACAGCTGTATCATTGATAGGATTGGCTGCAATTCAACGCCCAAGTGGTGATGGTGTAAATGCCGTAATTAATGATTTTTTTCGTGTATTAGCGGAAATGGTGCAATTTAACACACCTTTTTTAGATTTTTTCTGGCGAAATTCACCTATTCCCAATACACAAATGGGATTTAGCCAAGAAAATATCACTTTTTTTGTTATCTTTCTTTTTATGTTTATAGGCTTAGCATTCAGCGCATCAGGATTACGAATTTATCGTCAAGTGAAATATTTGAAAGAAAATATACAAGATCAGCTTATTATCGAACGAGCAATGAAAAGTGGTGTAACGGCTGAAGAATTGCAACAAAATATCAAATTACCGCGACATACTATCTTTACTCAAATTATGGTGCTTTATTTATCACCTCTGATTGTCATTGCAATAGGCTATTTCTTAATGAAATTTTTAGGGTGGTAACACTGCTTTAAAGTGAACGAGGAGTGTTTACTTATTTATATTAACTGAAAGGAAAAATAAACCTCGCATCACTGAATCTGGCGAGGTTATATTTTTAAGTTTTTTATTATCTCTATACTATTTCGCTTTATTCCTATTAAGGTGTTGCTAATAGATCATCAATGATTTTTCTGACTTCTAAATAATTTTCTTCACCCCCAAATAAATTACAACGGTTAAGGAAGAAATAGAGTTGGTAAATCGGTTGACGAGATAAAAACTTATCTGATAGTGGCCAAACACTTTGATAGCCATCGAAAATATTTGCGGGTACTGCAGTGCAAAGCGGTAACATCGCGATATCACACTCTCGATCCCCCCAATAACAAGCAGGATCAAACACGGTACCTTCTGATTGACCAATCGCAGCACAGTTTTTAGGCCATAGATTGCCGTGAAGCAAAGAGGGTTGTGGATTATGATCAGCGAGGCGATGAGTGATAATTTGAGTGATCTCGTCGATATCTCCAAAAACCATACCCTTTTCAGAAGCTAGTTGTAGCTGAAAACCAATACGTTTTTCAGAATAAAAGTGATTCCAGCGTTTTTCCCAGCTATTGAGTTGAGGTGTTGTATCGATTTGGGTATCGAAATCAAAGCCATAACTAGGTTGTTCTTCCCACTGATGTAGTCTTGCTAATTGTTGTCCAAAACAGTAGGCGCTATGAGGTGTAAATGGTTGAACAGGCAAAAATTCAAGGAGTAGAAAGCTGGCATCTTTACTATTACCGATACCAAGAATTCGAGGAGTTCGAATTGTTTGGCTTTTTGCTAACATTTCGAGTTGTTCTGCCTCATTTTTAAAATTAGGCAGAAATTCGCGCAAGTTAGATTTCACAAAAATAGGCGTATCACCATAATAAATTTTCCATGTATGATGAATATCACCGCTAGAAAGGTGAATTTTTTCGTTTATCTTTGCTGAAAATCCTAAGTTTGATTCCAGTAAACGACCTATATTCTGCCACATACTTACACCTCGCAAAGTTGTTTACTTAGTAGACCCAAATAAAATAATAACGAGCGATGTTTATACTATGACAATAACACTTTCATTAAATCAATAAAGTATAAAACTAAAAAACGGGATGATTATCCCGTTTTTGCTAAGATAAAGAATATTATCAGGCGTTAGCGGGTTTTGTTTGTCGCTTTATTTTTGCCAATTTAATCTGATTACAGAGTAGCGCAATAATAAAGAACACCGCTTGCGTTAGCACAATACATGGGCCTGTTGCTCCATCAATATGGAAACTAATAAATGTTCCTATAACGCTAGATACGACAGAAAATACAATTGCTAACATAATCATGCGTGAAAAACTGCGTGTTAATAAATATGCAGTTATCCCCGGTGAAATAAGCATGGCAACAACTAAAATAATCCCAACAGCCTGCATTGAGGCAACAATGGTTAATGCCAAAATAGACAGTAAGCCATAGTGCAATAATGTGACGGGTAAACCAACAATTCTGGCTTGGTTAGGGTCGAAGCAATAAAGCATAAAATCTTTTTGCTTAATAAGCATAATCGTGATGGTGATGACACAGATAATACTAATTTGAGTTAATACATCAGGAGTAATACCTAAAATATTACCAAATAAAATATGCATTAAATGTTGATCTGTATCGACACTGGCAAAAATAACCAAACCCACCGCAAACATACCTGAGAATACAATCCCCATCACGGTATCTTCTTTAATGCGACTGTGATCTTTTAAATAACCTGTGGCAAAAGAACAAAATAGTCCAGAAAGAAAGGCGCCTACCGTTAACGGGATTGCGGTGACATAAGCAAGAACAACGCCAGGTAAAACGGCGTGAGAGATTGCATCTCCCATTAAAGACCACCCTTTTAATACCATATAACAAGATAAAATAGCACAGGCGATACCTATAATAATGGCTGCAACAATAGCGCGTTGCATAAACGGATATTGAAAAGGCTCAATGAAAAATTCCATCAACTCATTCATAGTTTCACCTCTTCTGATTTTGTTGATCCTTTATGCTGATGAGATTGCGTGATCAACTGCTGTGAACTGTAACGAGCACGGCGACGAGCGGCTAACATACCGTGTTTAGGGGCAAATAAGAAAGCCAACAGAAAGAGTGATGTTTGCATTGTGACAATTACGCCACCCGTTGCACCATTAAAGAAGTAGCTAAGATAAGCGCCTACAGCACTTGTGATTGTGCCGATACAGATAGCGATAATTGCCAGTCGTTTAAATTGGTCTGTCAGTAAATAGGCAGTTGCGCCAGGGGTCACTACCATTGCAATGACAAGAATGGCCCCAACAGTTTGAAGAGCCGCAACAGTACATGCGCTCAAAAGAGTAAAGAAGATAATTTTTAATTTTAGTGGTGATAAGCCGATTGATTTTGCGTGAACTTCATCAAAGAAAACCACCAGCAAGTCTTTCCAAATACAAAATAAGACTAAGAAAGAAACAGCAGTAATAATAACTACTTGCCATACATCTTCATCAGCAATACCTAAAATATTTCCCAGAATGATGGTTTGAACGTTGACGGCTGTTGGTTTAAGAGAAACCAGCAACAGGCCAAAGGCAAAAAAGGTGGAAAAAATAAAACCAATCACAGCATCTTCACGAAGGCGTGTGATATGACGAATAAATGTCATTGATAATGCAGCGAGCAAACCCGTAAAAAAAGCACCGACTGCATAAGGTAAACCTAATATATAAGCCCCAGCAACACCAGGAACAACTGAGTGGGAAAGGGCATCTCCCATTAACGACCAGCCTTTTAAAATAAGATAGGATGAAAGAAAAGCGCAGACAGCACCGACTAAGGCACTGACCCAAATTGCTTTCACCATATAGTTATATTCAAAAGGTTGTAGGAGTAAATCTAGCATTGCTACTCTCCTTGTTTGCGCTGGCTTTGGTGCGCTGGAGTGTGTTCTTTTTGATGACCATAGAAGACGGCGGCACGTTCATCATCAGTAATAACAGTGAGTGAACGTGGATCGTCATCATCATGGAGATCAGAACCTGATAAGCTTATGTGACGTAACACGCCACCAAATGCGTGTTCTAAATTCTTTTGTGTAAATGTTGTTTCGGTTGGACCACTGTCTAACACTGTTCTATTGATTAAAATAACGTGGTCACAAAATTCAGGTACACTTCCTAAGTTATGCGTTGAAACTAAAACTAAATGGCCTTCTTCACGTAAATTGCGTAAAAGTTCAATAATGGCATTTTCTGTTTTAACATCGACACCTGTAAAAGGTTCATCAAGTAATAAAACAGTACCTTCTTGAGCCATTGCTCGTGCTAAGAAAACACGTTTTTTCTGACCACCAGATAGCTCACCAATTTGGCGGTGTCCTAAACCTGATAAGCCAACGCGTTCTAATGATGCTTCAACTACTTCATGATCGCGTTTTGAAGGAATACGAAAAAAGCCCATTTTTCCATAACGCCCCATCATCACCACATCAGAAACGAGAACGGGAAAGTTCCAGTCAACCTCTTCTGTTTGTGGAACATAGGCGATCATATTTTGTTTTAACGCCAATTGGATAGGGTTGTCGTTTAATGTAACTTTACCTTTAGAGGGTTTTACAAGCCCCATAATGGTCTTAAATAGTGTGGATTTGCCACTGCCATTGATCCCCACTAGGGCACAAATAGTGCCACCAGTGATAGAGAAACTTGCATCGAAAATAGCCGTATGACCGTTATTGTAAGTAACTGTAGCATTATCAACGGTCAATGTAGGATTCGCTTTTATATTGCTCATTGCCCAAATCCTTTCGCAATTGTATCTACTGTAATCGTAATTAAATCAATATAAGTAGGAACTTCGCCACCTTCGGTAGAAAGTGAGTCAACATAAAGAACACCACCGTATTTTGCGCCAGTTTCTTTGCTGACTTGTTTAGCGGGTTTATCTGAAATGGTACTTTCACTAAAGACAACAGGGATCTTATGTTCTCTAACGGTATCAATCACATATTTAACCTGTTGCGGTGTACCTTGCTCTTCTGCATTAATTGGCCATAGATAAACTTCTTTAAACCCATAGTCATGAGTTAAATAGCTGAATGCACCTTCACTGGTCACTAACCAACGCTCTTCTTGTGGGATACGAGATAATCTTTCTCTTAATGGGGCATCAAGTTGTTTAATTTTTTCTGCGTAGCGTGCTGCATTTTGATTATAAATAGCGGCATTATCTGGATCATGTTCAACAAGTGCCTTGCGAATATTTTCAATATAAATTAATGCATTATTCGGTGACATCCATGCATGTGGGTTAGGGTTGTTTTTGTAAGCACCTTCACTAATTGGCATTGGTGTGATGCCTTCAGTGACAACAACAGCGGGTACGTTACGCAATTCATTAAAAAAGCGTTCAAACCAACGTTCAAGGTTTAAGCCATTCCATAATATAAGATCAGCTTTTTGAGCTTTTACAATATCTTTAGGTGTAGGTTGATAATCGTGAATTTCAGCACCGGGTTTTGTGATTGATTCAACAATTGCAGCATCTCCAGCTACATTTTGAGCGATATCTTGAATAATAGTAAACGTAGTGACGACTTTTAGTTTATCTTTTGCTTGTGTAGGTGCTGTTAAAAATACAGATGCCATAAGGCATAAAGCTGTAAGTGAAAGTTTGTTTGCAGAGCGAAATATATCCATATTATTATTGCCTTTTATAGTTGCAGAGTTGTTTTCTTAATTGATAATGATTATCAATATCATTTCAAAAAAGTCAAGTTATCTCTGTGTAAAAGCTTCATTTGATAACTGCCATAAATAAGATAACAACATGTATTCCAATAAATGTTAAGTAGATTGTCGAGTTTTGTCACAAAAATTAACAATAGTTCGTAACTATTTGTGTAAGAGATGATTTTTATTACGCATAAAAATGCACTTTCTCCCTTATGAATTCAACGTCGGTTATGCCGCTACGATTTTATCGCGATCTCTCAATCTCTTTTTTACATTGCACTAATGCATACCATTTATTCAAAAATAAGTAATAACACGATATAAACTTGTTATGGCAGATTCTATTCTGATTAATACATTTGGGGGGCAATCATAGTGAATGGGATAGATTTGAGATAAAACACACACTAGAAGTAGTAATAGATTGATTTATTTTTCACGTTTTGCCATATTTTAGCATGCATTTTTGAGTGAAAATAGAATAACCATCTATAACTTATTGATGTATAAATATGTCTTTGTACAACCCTGTATGCAGAAGGATAAAACGTGAAAGTAAAAATCATCTTTTCTTTGGCAATTTTGCTTCTTGCTGGTTGTGCTGATAATGTTCGTCAACCTGTTCAAAAAGAAACATCGCGCTTCTTAAGTCAAAAACCAGTAGAGAATCGAATTAATAATGCTTCAATTTCAACGGCACAATGGAAATCAACACCTTTTGATACCCATATACAGCAAGCATCAAGCCGTTACGATGTTGATGAAACATTAATTAAAGCGATTATCCAAGTTGAATCAAACTTTAGACCTGAAGTTATTAGTAAATCAAATGCAGTTGGATTAATGCAAATTAAAGCGTCAACTGCGGGAAGAGATGTCTACCAAAATAGAGGTAAGGCAGGACAGCCAACGACGGCTCAACTAAAAGATCCTGCCATTAATATTGATTTGGGCACAGCTTATATTCAATTATTAAGAGAGCGCCACCTTGTGGGTATTGCCGATCCTGAAACTCTTTATTACGCGACTATTCTTGCTTATGTGAATGGCGCTGGCGCTCTTTTAAGAACATTTGATAAAAATAGAGATAATGCTATTGCTAAAATTAATTCAATGAGTGCGGATGATTTTTATCGTTATGTCGAAAAAAATCATCCGGCTTCTCAAGCGCCACGTTATTTGGCAAAAGTGAGAGCTGCTTACCACGCAGCAGATAATTAATCAGGCAAATTAGCGGCTGCTTGAGCCTGTTTTAATAAAGCAGGCAAATCAGCAATAATTTCAAGAACGCCATTGATCATAAATTGAACGCCCATACAGATTAATAAAAATCCCATTACGCGAGAAATAGCATCAATACCACTGTGGCCTAAATATTTCATAATGCGGGTAGAACCGCGAAGTGAAACCCAAACAATAACGCTAATTAAAAAGAAACTTGTTACAGGAGCAACATACAATACCCATTGTGCGATATCAGTGCGTGAGGGGATTGAAGCGGCTGTACTGATTATCATTGCAATCGTCCCGGGGCCTGCTGTACTTGGCATTGCTAAAGGAACAAAAGCAATATTAGGCTCTTTGGGATTATGGTGTGGGTTGTTATCGTCTGAAATAGGATCATCGACATTAGGTGTGTTTGGAAACAACATGCTAAAGCCAATAAAGGCAACTATCATTCCACCTGCAATACGAAGACCGGGGATAGAAATACCAAAGGTTGTCATTATGATCCGTCCCGCATAGAACGCGATGGTCATAATGAGGAAAATATACACACACGCCATTAAGGATTGTTGATTACGTTGTTCTTTGGTCATATTGCCTGAAAGGCCAAGCCAAAGAGCAACAGTCGTTAATGGATTGGTTAAAGGTAAAAGCAAAATAAGACCAAGACCGATAGCCTGAAAAAACTGGTAAACAGAATGCATGGAATATAACGGCTCCCGATAACAGGTAATTAAGGAGTAATTATGATAACAAATTAAACGAGATAAAAAGTCATTTTCATCATAATAATCTTAAGGTGTATTAGTATTTTTTCATAAGCCATTCTAAATGTAGTTTCACCGATCCCCAGTCATAATCAGTAATGCTATAAACGCAAGTATCCCTTTTTTGCCCCGTCGTTGTTAATCTATGATTACGCAAAATGCCATCTAGTTTTGCACCCAGTCGTTCAATTGCTCTACGGCTAGTTTGATTTAATATGTGAGTACGAAATTCAACAGCAATACATTGCAAGTCTTCTAAGGCATATTTAAGTAAGAGATATTTAGTTTCTGTGTTTATTCCTGTTCTTTGTACTTCTTTTGTATACCAGGTTGAACCAATTTCTAATCTTGGTGTTTGGCTATCAATATTCATAAAGGTTGTTATGCCAACGACACGGTTATTAGCTTTAGAAATAATGGAAAAAGGCAACATTAACCCTTTTTGTTGCAATTGAAGTTTATGCTCAATATCACGTTGTAACTCTGTTACAGAAGGAACGCTGGTATACCAAAGCTCATCAAGTTTATCTTTTTCAATGAGTTCATGAAGTTCTGAATAGTGCTCCATACTGAGAGGAACTAAACGCACAAGTTTTCCTTCCAAAGTTGCCCATTCTGTTATTTTTTTCATAATAAATATTCTCTGGGGTTATCAATAGGAATATTTTTTATACATAACAAAATTATGAATTGATATGATTATTTTAAATGTTATTAAAAATAGGCAAAATTCAGAATAATGAGGATCAGAGAAAAAAGAGTGTGAGTGATTCTTTCTCAACAGAGAATGACTGCCTCACCATAGGTGAGCCAGAATAATGCATGTTAATCTAACATTCAGTAATAAACTGTAAACACAATAGATTGGTAAAAAGATGACAGATTTAATTGAATGGGATGATTTTTTACGTGTAGAAATGAGAGTGGGAACGATTATTAGTGCAGAAGTAAATAAGAAAGCTAATAAACCTGCTTATGTTATGGAAGTTGATTTGGGCGAATTAGGCATAAAACGTTCAAGTGCTCAAATTACGGTAAACTATACGCATGAAGAGCTTGTTGGACGCCGTATCTTATGTGTATGTAATTTCCCAGTTAAGCGCATTGCAGGTATAAAATCTGAAGTCTTAATTACGGGGGCACCAGATGAAACGGGAGCAATTGTATTGGCTGAATTTAACTTGCCTTTACCAAATGGTTCACGTTTAGCATAAATAAGTATCTTGATAAGACACTCTTAAATAGTGATGTTCTGCTGAATTTTGATATAGTTATTATTTAATAGCAGGATGGGGATAAAGGAGTGTCTTTTGTTATTACCTCAATTGCATTTTCGATGTTATACACAAGAGACGGTATCTCATCAGCATGATAATTTATGGCAGATTATTTTCGGGCTTTCGGGGTCAATGGAAGTTAATTTCAATCGAGAAGATTTTTTGGTTTCTAATCAAAATTGCTTGATCATCCCTCCAACTATTCATCATGCCTTTTCAGGAAATATAGATAATAAAAATCTTATTCTAGAACTCCCTGCAACCTCACAGTGGCAAATAAGTGAGAAAGGTGGGCAATTTGCATTATCACCAGCAGTTATTGGTTTATTAGAGTGGTTGCATCAATATCCTCAACTCCCAGATCAATATTCAACGATAACACGCCTATTACTTGCTCAAATGAAAATACAAAAAGGGTGGCGCGATAGTTTGGATGTTTGGTTAGCGAATAAATTACATACGCCATTAACAACACATGATATTGCTTTCGCCTTTAATATATCAGCGAGTACGTTACAACGAAAAATGAAAGCAGAGGTGGGGATGTCTGTGATGCAATATGTTACTCAACAACGACTTAGCAAAGCGACTGAATTATTAAAATACACACCACTAAATATTGAAAATATTGCTTTAGCAGTGGGATATGACTCTCATTCTGCATTTAGTCAGGCATTTCGCCAATACTTTAATAAAAGCCCTACTGAGTATCGGCAGGATTAAGCCACTACACTACTTTATTTCTGCTGAATAAACTCGGGGACATAATTTATCGAAGGCAAGCGTGAATAAATAAGTATAGATAAAGAAGAAAACTAATATAGTTATTTCCATACTTATTGCTTTGATAAAACCTACGTTATACCACCACATATAAAGTGGAATGGTAAAGAAAAACAGACCTAATTCAAAACTTATTGCATGAGTTAGTCGTACTATGACAGTCCGTTTTTTTATTGTTAGTTTTGACTCAATTAATTCAAAGAAAGAATTAAAAATATAATTCCAAATCAAGGCAATAACAGAGACAGCGATTGCAACAGGTAGTGAGTTATTTGATTGGCTTTGACTTAATATTGCAAGTAAAACAGCGCTTAATAAAATAGCGAGAGTTTCAAAAGTAATAGCATAAACTAATTTACGAGGGCGGGGTTTTAGATAAAACATGTATATACCTTTTATAATAAAAATCTGGACCGCCCCAGAATAAGTTTTTTAAAGCCACGGTTTCCGCTTGTTTATTATGGTAGACAAATTAAATAAAAATTTCTATCTAGGAACATATTATTGGGAGGCAAGGATCCAATTATTGTCAAAGAAATGGAAATAGCTGATGAGGGTAAAAAGCTATTAGTAAACGAGTGTATAAATGAATGGTTAAAAAGCCCTCACGCGCAGAAGTTAGTAAAACATGATTTCTGGAAGAGGGCGTTACATCGTCACGTATCCACTAGTGTTGGTAAAATGATTGCTGAAGATATGGTTATAGCTCATTGGCAGCCTGTTTTTAAGAAAATGAGAGATAACAGATTGCCAACAATGGCAACCGAGATTCTTTCAAAGATGAAGCAGATATTTTCATACAGTATTCGTTCTGGAAAGCTGGCTGCTAATCCACTTTCTGAATTAAGAGCTGATGATGTTGGGATGAAACCAAAGGCAGGTAGGCGATATTTTAGTGATAAAGAGATTGGTATGTTTTGGCGGGCTGTCGATAACACCAATATGACTAAGCAAAGTAAGCTATTTATTAAGTAAGTTTTATTAACAGGATAAAGTTAGATAAATCGTTTATCCATTAAGGAAAGTGAGCACTATCTTGACTGTTAGGCATAGGCTAGAAGTGGCTTTGCAGTGTATCGCTAAGCTGCGAAATCTACACATTTCATCGCTCATTAACAGGGCAATTCTAAAACGTCGAATCCAATCACTTGAATACTTACATTGTGGCAGAAGTGATGATGGGCGGATAATTGCCGAAATCGTCGAGTGTGAATTAGGTAAGCTAGTCAACAAGCAGAAAACCAAATAGAGGCGCTAATAGTCTTTTTACTTTACTTGAGAATCTTCTCTTTCTGCAAATGTCTGTAACTCCCTAACATACCTATGCCATTGTTTTCCTTTTGATTCTTGCGCATATTCATGGATAGGAATGGTTCGGTCATGAATTATAGATTGGTCTATGCGAGACATTTCAAATATGACCACTGTGTCAGCGTTAACTAAATAGGTGTAAATATTTTCACCTTGTTCAATCATTTCGTAAATGCAAAATACCGACTTTAGTTCGGTAGGATGAATTACTTTCCTCAAATAAGGCACAAATACATCTCTCTGCATCTTGAGAAACTTCGTCATATAATTTTGGTTATCATGTTTATCTCTCATTATTGAGCTCCTATATCTGTTTTTATTTTAGATAAAAATATACCAGCATTCCGTCTAGCGTGAGTTTTTTATTAGGGGGAATATGTCAGAAAAATATCACGTAATAGTGGCTAAGACTAAGAAAGATAGTACAACCTATGAAGAGATGATGACCACTAAAGAACCTCGTGTGACTATGGGCTAATCGGTAGCACAAAAATAGAATACTAAATAAATTAGACCCAAAATAGCGTGTTTTGGGCGTTCTTCAGGCATGCGAGGATAAATAAAGATGAGCAATTAAGCTCTATTGCAGTTGTTCATTTCATGAAAGCACCAACCAAAATCTTGTCCAAAGATAGCCGAACGGTAAATTTGAGTCGTTTTTTGGGTAATGTTACTTTGTCTTCTGCTGGTAAATCAGGAAAAGATTTCTTTGTTGAAATGGTCACGACCACTTGCCCAAAACATGAGTAATCACTCTGCTTTCAAATACTGCACCGAATTCCCATCCGGCAACTTCTTACTTCTCTCACGATAAAACGCTAGTCGTTCATTAAAGTATGCTCTTAAATGTGCTGGTTGTTGTCTTTCAACTTCGGACGCAACAACTGGCATATTGAGGCGTTCTTTATATGCGATACCCGAGGCAGCCAAATCGACATTGATTTTGTCTTTTTCTTCTTGAGTTAGGTTTGCGAGGTTCATAGTAGATCCGGTTAGTTTTTGGAGAGTATAGCAGGGTGTGGAATTAAGATGCTGATGCAACTAACGATATATAATTTTTTTTCACTATGATACTATCGCGTCCGAGTTAGAGCAGTGCACCAACACATTTTGAGGTACTTTTGCTAAATGTGTACACAATGGTGTACATAACTTGCAGTGTGAAGCAAGTGCATGCTACTAACGTATTAAATTTTAAAGAAAAATGATGTTTGCATGTGATCTTGCGTATGGGTCACCACTGTAAATAAGGATTTTAAATGCCAATTATTACTCTTCCTGACGGAAGCCAACGTCAATTTGAAAATGCAGTTTCTGTCATGGATGTCGCTGCAGATATCGGGCCTGGACTTGCGAAAGCATGTATTGCAGGCCGTGTTAATGGTGAGCTGGTGGATGCTTGTGAATTAATCGAACATGATGCAAATCTAGCGATTATCACCGCAAAAGATGATGAAGGTCTTGAAATTATTCGTCACTCTTGTGCCCACTTATTGGGACATGCTATTAAACAATTATGGCCACACACCAAAATGGCGATTGGTCCTGTTATTGAAAATGGATTCTACTATGATGTGGATTTAGACCATTCTCTAACACAGGAAGATTTAGATACTCTAGAAAAGCGTATGCTAGAGTTGGCGAAAACAGATTATGACGTTATTAAAAAACGCGTAAGCTGGGCTGAAGCTCGTGAAACTTTTGTTTCTCGTGGTGAAGACTATAAAGTAGCTATTCTTGACGAAAATATTAGCCAAGATTCTCAACCAGGTCTTTATCATCATCAAGAATATATTGATATGTGCCGTGGGCCACATGTTCCAAATATGCGTTTCTGTCATAATTTTAAATTGCAGAAAATCGCAGGTGCATATTGGCGCGGTAACAGCGATAATAAAATGTTACAGCGTATTTATGGTACAGCTTGGGCTGATAAGAAACAGTTAAAAGCTTACTTAGATCGCTTAGAAGAAGCCGCTAAACGTGACCACCGCAAAATTGGTAAACAGCTTGACTTATATCATATGCAAGAAGAAGCGCCGGGTATGGCTTTCTGGCATAATGATGGCTGGACTATTTTCCGTGAGTTAGAAACATTTGTACGTTGTAAATTAAAAGAATATGATTACCAAGAGGTAAAAGGTCCATTTATGATGGATCGTGTTCTTTGGGAAAAAACAGGTCACTGGGAAAACTACAAAGAAAACATGTTCACAACATCATCAGAGAATCGTGAATATTGTATTAAACCAATGAACTGCCCAGGTCACGTACAGATCTTCAAACAAGGTCTACGTTCTTACCGTGATTTGCCATTACGTATGGCTGAATTTGGTAGTTGCCATCGTAATGAGCCATCAGGTGCATTACATGGTTTAATGCGTGTTCGTGGCTTTACACAAGACGATGCGCATATCTTCTGTACAGAAGAACAAATTTTAAGTGAAGTAAATGACTGCATCAAATTGATTTATGATGTATATTCTACTTTTGGATTTGAAAAAATCGTTGTTAAGCTGTCTACTCGCCCAGAAAAACGTATCGGTGAAGATGCATTATGGGATGTTGCTGAAGCAGACTTAGCCAAAGCCTTAACTGATAACAATATTGAATTTGAATATCAGCCAGGCGAAGGGGCGTTTTATGGCCCTAAAATTGAATTTACACTTTACGATTGTTTAGATCGTGCATGGCAGTGTGGTACAGTACAATTAGACTTCTCACTACCAGGTCGTTTAGGCGCATCTTATGTTGCTGAAAACAACGAGCGTAAAGTACCTGTTATGTTACACCGAGCAGTGCTAGGATCCTTAGAACGTTTTATTGGTATTCTGACAGAAGAATACGCAGGATTCTTCCCAACTTGGTTAGCACCACAGCAGGTTGTCGTGATGAATATCACGGATGGACAGGCTGATTATGTACAAAAACTCGTCAAAGAATTGCAAGATGCCGGAATTCGTGCAAAAGCAGACTTGAGAAATGAGAAGATTGGCTTTAAAATTCGTGAACATACTTTACGTCGTGTTCCGTACATGCTTGTCTGTGGAGATAAAGAAGTTGAATCAGGCAAAGTGGCGGTTCGTACTCGTCGAGGAAAAGACCTTGGCAGTATCGACGTTAACGAATTTAAAGAAAAGCTTCTGCAAGAAATTAGAAGCAGAAGTCTTCATCAGTTGGAGGAATAAGGTATTAAAGGCGGAAAAAGAATTCAATCAACGCGTCAGAATCGCATCAATGGTGAGATTCGCGCTCATGAAGTTCGTTTAACAGGTTTAGATGGCGAACAGATTGGAGTTGTTAGTCTGAAAGAGGCTCTTGAGAAAGCCGAGGAAGCAGGTGCTGATTTAGTTGAAATTAGTCCTAATGCCGAGCCGCCAGTTTGTCGTATTATGGACTACGGCAAATTCCTCTATGAGAAAAGTAAGACTCTCAAAGAACAGAAAAAGAAACAAAAAGTTATTCAGGTTAAGGAAGTTAAATTCCGTCCTGGTACAGATGAAGGCGACTATCAGGTCAAACTACGCAACCTGATTCGTTTTCTTGAAGATGGCGATAAAGCTAAAGTCACACTGCGTTTCCGTGGTCGTGAAATGGCACACCAACAAATCGGAATGGAGATGCTTAACCGCATCCGTGAAGATTTAGATGAACTGGCTGCTGTTGAATCTTTCCCTAATAAGATTGAAGGGCGTCAGATGATCATGGTGTTAGCGCCGAAGAAGAAATAGTCGGGCAATTCAAGTAATAGCGTCAGCCTTTAAAGGCTGATTGCTATTCGCCTTATTATTTTATGTTATTAACAATGCGAAGTGGATTATAGAAATGCCAAAGATTAAAACAGTACGCGGCGCAGCTAAGCGCTTTAAAAAAACTGCTGGTGGTGGCTTCAAGCGCAAACATGCTAACCTCCGTCACATTCTGACTAAAAAATCAACTAAGCGTAAACGTCATTTACGTCCAAAAGGCATGGTCTCTAAAGGAGATTTAGGTCTGGTCGTAGCTTGCTTACCATACGCATAAGTATCACTTTTTTAACAGAATATAGACATTTAGGAGTTTAATATGGCTCGTGCTAAACGTGGTGTTATCGCCCGTGCTCGTCACAAGAAAATTTTAAAGCAAGCTAAAGGTTATTACGGTGCACGTTCACGTGTATATCGTGTAGCTTTCCAGGCTGTAATCAAAGCTGGTCAATATGCGTACCGTGACCGTCGTCAGAAAAAACGTCAGTTCCGTCAGCTGTGGATCGCGCGTATCAACGCAGCAGCTCGTCAGAACGGTATGTCTTATAGCCGTTTCATCAATGGTCTGAAAAAAGCATCCATTGAAATCGACCGTAAGATTCTGGCTGACATCGCTGTATTCGACAAAGTAGCATTCGCTGCTTTAGTTGAAAAAGCGAAAGGTGCTCTGGCTTAATTATTTATTAAGCAATGGAAGAGGGAGTTTTCTCCCTCTTTTATTTTGTCTAAATTTGTGGCTTAATGATATAAATTCAATAAGTTAATATTTTAAGAGACATTACTAATGTTAAATATCGCTTTTTTCCGTTTCTTTTTTTACTTTAGCGCCTAATTCAAGGAGGCTTTTGCGCGTAAGAAAAGAAACGAAAAGTAGCGCCTGAGCCTCCAATATGGAGGCTTTTTTGTTTTCAGATCCCTATACTGGGTTAGAAACCAAAAAGGGCAATTTTATTCGTCATCATTGATAACAACTAATAGACCTCACAGGTCAAAGGAAGAGGAAACGATGCCACATCTCGCTGAACTCGTTGCTCAAGCTAAAGCAGCTATCGAAGAGGCACAGGATGTTGCTGCGCTGGATTCGGTTCGTGTTGAATACTTGGGGAAAAAAGGTCATTTAACGCTTCAGATGTCCACGCTGCGCGACTTACCCGCGGAAGATCGTCCAGCTGCAGGGGCTGTCATTAATCAGGCTAAACAAGATGTTCAGCAAGCGCTGAATAGTCGTAAAGATTATCTTGAATCAGCATTATTAAACGAACGCTTGTCTGCTGAGAAAATCGATGTATCTTTGCCTGGTCGCCGTATTGAAAACGGTGGTCTACACCCAGTAACTCGTACAATTGAACGTATTGAAACTTTCTTTGGCGAATTAGGGTTTTCTGTAGAATCTGGCCCTGAAATCGAAGATGATTATCATAACTTTGATGCGTTGAATATTCCTGCACATCACCCAGCAAGAGCTGACCACGACACATTCTGGTTTGATGCAAAACGTTTACTACGTACACAAACGTCAGGTGTACAAATTCGTACTATGCAAGATAAACAGCCACCTATTCGTATCATCGCACCAGGTCGCGTATATCGTAATGATTACGATCAGACTCACACACCAATGTTTCACCAAATTGAAGGCTTAATTGTTGATAAAGACATTAGCTTTACCAATTTAAAAGGAACACTACACGATTTTCTGAAAAACTTTTTTGAAGAAGATATGGAAATTCGTTTCCGTCCTTCTTATTTCCCATTTACAGAGCCTTCTGCAGAAGTCGATGTAATGGGTAAGAATGGAAAATGGTTAGAAGTGTTGGGTTGCGGTATGGTTCACCCAAATGTATTACGTAATGTAGGTATCGATCCTGAAGTGTATTCAGGTTTTGCGTTCGGTATGGGTATGGAACGCTTAACTATGTTACGTTACGGTGTCACCGATCTGCGTTCATTCTTCGAAAACGATCTTCGTTTCCTCAAACAGTTTAAATAAGGTGGGATTATCTCATGAAATTCAGTGAACTTTGGTTACGTGAGTGGGTAAACCCAGCGATTAGTAGCGAAGCACTTTCTGAACAATTAACAATGGCTGGGCTTGAAGTTGATGGCGTTGAAGCGGTTGCCGGTGATTTTCATGGTGTGTTTGTAGGTGAAGTTGTTGAATGTGGACAACATCCTAATGCCGATAAATTACGTGTAACAAAAGTTAACGTAGGTGGTGACAGATTACTCGATATCGTTTGTGGTGCACCTAACTGCCGTCAAGGCCTAAAAGTAGCGGTTGCAACAGTCGGGGCTGTATTACCAGGCGATTTCAAAATTAAAGCAGCAAAACTACGTGGTGAACCCTCTGAAGGTATGCTGTGCTCATTTTCTGAATTAGCTATTTCAGAAAACCATGAAGGTATTATTGAATTACCTGCCGATGCACCTATTGGTATGGATATTCGTGAATACTTAAAATTAAATGATAATGCGATCGAAATTAGTGTTACACCAAATCGTGCAGATTGTTTAGGTATTTTAGGTGTTGCTCGTGATATCGCGGTTATCAATAAAATGGAATGCCAAGTCCCTGATATGTCGCCTGTTGTGGCAACATCTTCAGCAACATTCCCTGTACGTGTTGAAGCGCCAGAAGCGTGTCCCCGTTATTTAGGCCGTGTTTTCACTAATATGAATGTGAAAGCAAAAACACCTTTATGGATACAAGAAAAGTTACGCCGTGGTGGCATTCGTTCTATTGACCCAATTGTTGATATTACCAACTTAATTCTACTTGAAATGGGGCAACCACTACATGCGTTCGATCTTGATCGCGTTGAAGGTGCTGTTGTTGTTCGTATGGGTAAAGAAGGTGAAAAACTGACTTTACTTGATGGCAATGAAATTACATTAAAAGAAGATGTATTAGTTATTGCTGACGAAAAACAGGCATTAGGTATGGCTGGCATTTTCGGTGGTGAATCATCAGGTGTTAATGAAGAAACGAAAAATGTCTTCTTAGAGTGTGCATTTTTCTCTCCATTATCTATTACAGGCCGTGCACGTCGTTATGGCTTGCATACCGATGCTTCTCATCGCTTTGAACGTGGCGTTGATTCTGAGCTGCAATATAATGCAATTGAGCGTGCAACTAAGTTGCTATTAGAAATTTGCGGTGGTGAAGTTGGTGAAGTAATTGATGTCACCAATAAAGCACATTTACCGAATATTGCACCGGTCAAATTAACACGTAAAAAATTAGACCGTTTATTAGGTCATGTGATTGATGATGCACAAGTTCTGGATTCATTAACTCGTTTAGGGTTCAAAGTTTCTGTTGAAAGCGATGGCTGGTTAGCAATAGTTCCTTCATGGCGTTTCGATGTTCGAATCGAAGAAGACCTGATTGAAGAGGTTGCTCGTATTTATGGTTACAACAATATTCCAGATGTCCCATTACGAGCTGATTTGGTGATGACCAATCATCGCGAAGCGAACTTGTCATTAAAACGTGTTAAAACAATGCTAGTAGATAATGGCTTCCAAGAAGCAATTACTTATAGCTTTGTTGATCCTAAGATCCAATCTTTATTACATCCAAATGAAGAGGCATTGATTCTGCCTAATCCGATTTCAGCAGATATGTCAGCAATGAGACTGTCTCTATTAACCGGATTATTGACGACTACTGTTTATAATCAGAACCGTCAACAGTCTAGAGTTAGGTTATTTGAAGCAGGTCTGCGTTTTGTTCCTGATAATCAAGCAGAATATGGAATACGCCAAGAACTTATGTTAGCTGGTGTGATCGCGGGCAACCGTTATGAAGAACATTGGAGTTTAGAGAAGCAAACTGTTGATTTCTTTGATTTGAAAGGTAATATTGAATCAATTCTGGAATTGACAGGCCAGCTAGATGAAATTACATTTAAACCAGCTAATCATTCAGCACTTCATCCGGGACAAAGTGCTGGGATTTATCTGAGAAATGAATATATTGGCTGTATTGGCGTTGTTCATCCAGAGCTTGAACGTAAACTTGACTTAAACGGCCGTACGGTAGTATTCGAAATACGTTGGAATGCAATTGCAAATCGCAGTTTACCACAAGCAAAAGCAATTTCTCGTTACCCTTCGAATCGTAGAGATATCGCTGTAGTTGTTCCGAATGATGTTGCTGCAGAAGATATTTTAGCTGAATGTAAGAAAGTTGGCGGAAATCAAATAGTTGGCATAAACTTATTTGACGTGTATTGTGGTAAGGGAGTAGCAGAGGGCTATAAAAGCCTCGCTATTAGCATAATCTTGCAGGATATCGAGCATACACTGGAAGAAGATGAGATTGCTGCAACAGTGAGTAACTGTGTAGCAGCATTGAAACAGCGATTCCAAGCATCCTTGAGGGACTAGACCTATGGCGCTTACAAAAGCTGAAATGGCAGAAAATCTGTTTGAAAAACTTGGTGTTAGCAAACGCGATGCAAAAGACCTTGTAGAATCCTTTTTTGAGGAAGTGCGTCGTTCTCTTGAAAACGGGGAACAGGTGAAGCTGTCTGGATTCGGAAACTTTGACCTACGTGATAAAAATCAGCGCCCAGGTCGTAATCCGAAAACTGGGGAAGACATTCCTATTACAGCTCGCCGTGTTGTTACTTTCCGCCCAGGACAAAAGTTAAAAAGCCGGGTTGAGAGCGCAACACCAAAAGAATAAGTTTTAAAAAACATCCAAAACGGCTTTCTTTGAAAGCCGTTTTTTTATCATGATTATCTGTATTTAATATTGATAATAAACGCACGTGGATGTTTATATTTATCAATATAGTCTGAATGGATATTTCTATTTGGATGGGATCTTTTTATTATCTTTCTTTCTATTCTTATTTTGACTCTTTCTTTTTATCACTTATCTGCATCAACATTGTGATAGTTAATCTCAATTTTTTCTTCATTGTTAGAGACCATCTTACATGTTCTAAATTTAGTTTTTCATCATTGAATGAGAACATGTTATGTTGCTAAAAAATTATATTATAAATAAAAAACAGTAAGAGCCATTGCTACATGGATAGGAAATAAAATGAATAAAGACATTAATCCTCTGATTAAATTTACTAAAAAACAACGCATTGACGACAGAAAAAAGCTGTTTCTAATGGTGTTAGTATTATGTTTCTTGTTTATTTTTTCCCTTTCTGTTGGTGAGATTTCGTTATTTCCAGATCAATGGCTAACGGATGAAGCCCATTTATTTGTTTGGCAGATCCGGTTACCCAGAATACTTGCAGTAGTGACAGTTGGAGCCAGCTTAGCCATTGCAGGTGCTATTATGCAGGCTTTATTCCAAAATCCACTCGCAGAGCCGGGGCTATTAGGCGTAAGCAGTGGTGCTGGTGTGTGTGTTGTATTGCTTATTGTTTTGCAAATTAATTTAAGTCCTTGGTTAATAAGCAGTGTCGCGATATTCGGTGCATTAGGTATTACTCTCTTATTAATGTTTTTTACTCGAATAAAAAAGTTATCTAATGCTCAGTTACTATTAATTGGTGTGGCATTAGGCGTTATGGCAAGTGCGATAATGACTTGGTTGGTTTATTTCAGTTCAGCTTTAGATTTAAGACAATTAATGTATTGGTTGATGGGGAGTTTTAGCGGCATTGATTGGCGTCATCAAATCTTATTTTGGGCTCTTATACCCATTGTTTTAATTCTTATTCTACAAGCCGATATTCTTAATTATTTATCTCTAGGTTCATTTAGAGCAAAGCAATTAGGTATATCCGTTAATCAATGGCGAAATTGGTTTATTTTAGCCGTTGGGTTATTGATAGGGCTCAGTGTTGCTTTAGCGGGCGCTATAAGCTTTGTAGGGCTTGTTGTACCACATTTATTGAGACTATGTGGATTAACGCATTATAAAACCTTACTACCAGCGTGTGCGCTTGCTGGAGGCGGATTGCTATTGCTTGCTGATTCACTATCTCGATTGATTTTAAATGGTGCAGAAGTTCCGATAGGGGTGATTACAGCAACGCTTGGTGCGCCTTTATTTATTTGGTTATTGGCAACAAAAGAGATAGGGCGTTTGTAATATGGCGTTACTTAAACTTAATAATTTAAGTGTTAATGATCGACTTCGCTTATTTACAGAGCAAGTAAACTATGGCGAGCGTGTCCACTTAATTGGCGCTAATGGTGCGGGAAAAAGCACACTTTTAATGGCGATTGCGGGAGAGCTTCCGTTTAGTGGAGAAATTATTCTAAACGAAACTTCAATAAGACATTATAAATATGATGATCTTTCTAGAATGCAGAGCATTGTTATACAACAATTGGAAGCTTTGTCATTTATGCCCGTTTTTCATTATCTCTCGTTATACCATCAATTGTCGAAAATGGATGCTCAGCAATTAAATATGCTGTTAAATGATTTTAAAATTGACAAATTATTGTCAAAAAACATTCATCATTTATCTGGAGGTGAATGGCAGAGGGTTAGAATTGTTGGCGCATTTATCCAATTATGGTCGAGTGATGATTTAAAAGGAAAATTAATGTTACTTGATGAACCAACGAATAATCTAGATGTCGTACAGTTGGCTATTTTGGATAAGTGGGTTGATAAATTTTGCCAATTAGGCGGTGCTGTTATTATGAGTACACATAATTTGAATCATTCCTATCAAAAAGCAGACAGAGTTTTGCTTATAAAAAATGGATACTTGGTTAATTCTGGCGCATCTGCACTTTTATTGGACGAAATTTTATTATCAACTACATTTAATACAAATATCAAGTGCATCAATGATGTTGATCATATTGATTGGCTAGTTTTACAATAATATGGCTATTGTTAAGCTTATCTCTGAGTAATTATTAAGGTTTTTTTAATGTTTTCTTAATAAGACTGATGCCGGTGAACAATAGTTTGTATATAATTGTTTTTTATTCATTCATTAATTAGGCTACATTTTTTATGAGTCACTTCCTTCCTTTCTCTCGCCCTGCGATTGGCGATGAAGAAATCAAAGCCGTTGAAGATGTACTGCGTTCAGGTTGGATTACAACAGGCCCTCAAAATCACCAATTAGAGCAAGATTTTTGTGAAAAATTTGGTAGCAAACATGCTATTGCAATTTGCTCTGCCACTGCAGGTATGCATGTTGTTTTAATGGCGATGGGAATTGGCGCTGGTGATGAAGTTATCACGCCATCACAAACTTGGGTTTCAACGATGAATATCATTACGTTACTTGGTGCGGAGCCAGTGATGATTGATGTTGATCGTGATACCTTGATGGTAAGTGCAGAAGATGTCAAAAAAGCAATCACGCCTAGAACGAAAGCGATTATTCCGGTTCATTATGCTGGTGCACCTTGTGATCTTGATGCATTAAGAAAAGTTGCACAAGATGCAGGAATTCCTCTTATTGAAGATGCCGCGCATGCTATAGGGACTCGCTATAAAAATGAATGGATTGGTGAAAAAGGCACTGCCATTTTTTCTTTTCACGCAATTAAGAATGTAACTTGTGCAGAAGGTGGATTGGTTGTCACTGATAATGACGAGTTGGCCAATAGAGTGCGTTGCTTAAAATTCCACGGTTTAGGGGTAGATGCCTTTGATAGACAAATTCAAGGTCGTAAACCTCAAGCCGAAGTTGTTGAGCCTGGCTACAAATACAATTTATCTGATATTCATGCGGCAATTGCGGTGGTGCAATTAAGACGTTTAGATGAAATGAATGCTAAACGAGCCGAGTTAGTTGCTCTGTATCGTGAAAAACTTAAAGACTCTCCATTAAAAATGTTGAGTGTCCCTGAATATTCACATTTACATGCAAATCACCTATTTATGGTGAGAGTTGATAAAAATACCTGTGGTATTGATCGTGATGCTTTTATGGAGAAATTAAAGCAGAAAGATATCGGTACAGGGTTACATTTCCGTGCAGCGCACACACAAAAATATTATCGTGAGCGCTATCCTTCTTTATCCCTTCCTCAATCAGAATGGAACTCTGCAACGTTATGCTCGCTGCCGCTGTTTCCTGATATGAGTAATGAAGATGTTATTCGTGTTGTAGATGCGATCAATGAAATTCTTTCGGAGCATATTTAAGTGTCAACATTTGATGAAATCAAGAAAGTATCGGTTGTCATTCCCGTTTATAACGAGGAAGAGAGCCTTCCTCAGCTTTTAGAACGTACAATTAAAAGCTGTAAACAATTAGAACAAGAATATGAACTGATCCTTGTTGATGATGGTAGTAGTGACAATTCAGCTAAGATGTTAGAAGAAGCAGCTGCAATTGAAGAAAATCACGTTATTGCAATTATTTTAAACCGTAATTACGGTCAACATTCCGCAATTATGGCTGGTTTTAATCAGGCTGATGGTGATTTAGTTATTACATTGGATGCTGATTTACAAAACCCACCAGAAGAGATCCCAAGACTTGTTGCGACTGCTGAAGAGGGGTATGACGTTGTTGGAACTCGTCGTCGTAACCGTCAGGATTCATGGTTTCGCAAAACCGCTTCAAAAATGATCAATTCAATGATCACTAAAGCAACAGGCCGCTCTATGGGAGACTATGGCTGTATGTTGCGTGCTTATCGTCGCCATATTGTTGACGCAATGTTACAGTGTCACGAAAGAAGTACATTTATTCCTATTCTTGCGAACACATTCGCTCGTCGTACTATTGAAATTGATGTCGCACACGCGGAGCGTGAATATGGCGATTCAAAATACAGCTTTCTAAAGCTTATTAATTTAATGTACGACCTATTAACTTGTCTTACTACGGCACCATTACGTTTATTAAGCATCGTCGGCAGTGTGATCGCTGTATCAGGTTTTGTTTTAGCCTTACTGCTGATTATTTTACGTATCATTTTTGGCGCAATGTGGGCCGCTGAAGGTGTATTTACACTTTTCGCAATCTTATTTATGTTTATCGGAGCGCAGTTCGTTGCAATGGGCTTATTAGGTGAATATATAGGCCGAATTTATAATGATGTAAGAGCGCGTCCTCGGTATTTTATCCAAAAAGTGGTTGGCGTTAATAAACCCAACGAAGATCAGGAAAAAGACTAATGAAAGCAATAGTATTTGCCTATCACGATATTGGCTGTGTCGGTTTAAAAGCACTTGAAAAAGCAGGTTATGATATTCAGGCAGTATTTACCCACACTGACGATCCTAATGAAAATCATTTCTTCTCATCTGTTGCTCGTGTGAGTGCAGAAATGGGATTGACTGTATTTGCACCAGAAAATGTCAATCACCCATTGTGGATTGAACGCATTCGTGAAATGAAACCTGATGTCATTTTTTCTTTCTATTATCGTCACATGTTAAGTGATGAAATCCTGAATTTGGCACCTAAAGGCGCATTTAATTTACATGGTTCTTTATTACCAAAATATCGTGGTCGTGCACCAATTAATTGGGCGATTGTGAATGGTGAAACAGAAACGGGTGTTACTCTGCATAAAATGACAGCGAAAGCTGATGCGGGTGATATCGTTGCTCAAGAAAAAGTCACCATTGCAGATAATGATACTTCTCTGATTTTACATGAAAAAGTAAGAGAAGCCGCTAATAAGTTACTTTCTGGTGCATTACCACATATTGCTTCAGGCAATTATTCAACAACTGCACAAGATGAAAGCCAAGCAACTTATTTTGGTCGCCGTTGTGCTGATGATGGTTTAATCGACTGGAATGCAGATGCTAAAACAGTTCACAACTTAGTGCGTGCTGTTACAGAACCATACCCAGGTGCATTCACTTTCTTAGGTGAACGTAAAATGATTATCTGGCGTTCACGCGCTGTTGCTGATAATCAAGGCAAACGTCCTGGTACTGTTATCTCAACAGAACCTTTAGTCATTGCGTGTGCGAAAGGTGCAATCGAAGTCGTTACTGGTCAAAGTGAAAATGGTCTTTATGTTCAAGGAAGTCGTTTAGCGACTGAAATGGGCATCGTGACGGATGTTCGTGTTGGACCAAAAGCAACGGCACAAGTTAAACGTCGTAAACGTGTTCTTATTTTAGGTGTAAATGGTTTTATTGGTAACCATTTGACCGAGCGTCTATTGAAAGATGACAACTATGATATCTATGGTATGGATATTGGTTCTTCTGCAATTGAACGCTTTATCGGTAATCCACGTTTCCACTTTATTGAAGGTGACGTGAGCATTCATACTGAATGGATTGAATACCACATTAAAAAATGTGACGTTATTCTGCCATTAGTGGCTATTGCAACACCAATTGAATATACCCGTAATCCATTACGTGTATTTGAATTAGACTTTGAAGAAAACTTAAAAATTGTACGTTATTGCGTTAAGTATAATAAACGTATTATTTTCCCATCCACATCAGAAGTTTATGGTATGTGTGATGATAAAGAATTTGACGAAGACAACTCTCGTTTGATTGTTGGTCCAATCAATAAACAACGTTGGATTTATTCTGTATCTAAACAGTTATTAGACCGCGTTATATGGGCTTATGGCGCCAAAGAAGGTCTGAAATTTACGTTATTCCGTCCATTTAACTGGATGGGACCTCGTTTAGATAACTTAAACTCAGCGCGTATCGGTAGTTCTCGTGCAATCACACAATTAATTCTGAATTTAGTTGAAGGTTCACCAATTAAACTGGTTGATGGTGGCGAGCAAAAACGTTGTTTCACTGATATTAATGACGGTATTGAAGCTTTATTCCGTATTATTGAAAACCGTGATAACAAATGTGATGGTCAAATTATCAATATTGGTAACCCAACTAACGAAGCAAGTATTCGTGAATTAGCAGAAATGCTGTTAGATTGCTTTGAAAAACATGAGTTGCGTGGTCATTTCCCTCCATTTGCAGGCTTCAAAAAGATCGAAAGTAGCAGTTATTATGGTAAAGGCTACCAAGATGTTGAACACCGTAAGCCAAGTATCAAAAACGCAGAGCGTTTATTGGATTGGAAACCAAGTATTGAGACTCGCCAAACAGTAGAAGAAACATTAGATTTCTTCTTACGTGGCGCAGTTGAAGAATTAGGCACTAAATAGGAATAAATAATGAAGAAAGTTGGTTTGAGAGTTGATGTGGATACTTATCAAGGAACGAAACAAGGTATTCCACAACTGCTGGATGTATTTGCCAGACATAACATTCATGCCAGCTTCTTCTTTAGTGTGGGACCAGATAATATGGGGCGCCATTTATGGCGCCTTTTAAAGCCTAAATTTTTATGGAAAATGCTGAGATCTAATGCTGCATCGCTGTATGGCTTAGATATTTTATTAGCAGGAACTGCATGGCCGGGCAAAAAAATAGCTAAAAATTTAGGTTATTTGATGAAAGAAACCCAAGATGCGGGGCATGAAGTTGGCTTGCACTCATGGGATCATCAAAGTTGGCAAGCAAAAGTCGGACGCTGGTCAACAGAAGAATTAATGCAACAAGTTCGTTTAGGTGTTGAAGCACTGGAAAAAGTACTTGAAAACCCTGTAAAATGTTCGGCAGTTGCTGGATGGCGTGCAGATGAACGCGTATTAACAGTTAAAGAAAATTTTCAATTCGATTACAATAGCGATTGTCGAGGAACGCATCCTTTTAGGCCTATTTTAGAAAATGGTTCTATCGGTACGGTGCAAATTCCAGTAACATTACCAACTTATGATGAAGTTGTTGGTACAAAAGTAAAGGATGAAGATTTTAATCGATTTATTATTGATGAAATCAAAAAAGATAGTGGAATACCTGTTTATACTATCCACACTGAAGTTGAAGGAATGTCAAAAGCCGCTCAATTTGAGCAGCTACTGGCAATGATTGCAAATGAAGGCATCGAATTCTGTCCGTTAAGCGATTTATTACCACAAGATAAAGAAACGCTTCCGATGGGTAAAGTTGTTCGATCTGACTTTCCAGGTCGAGAAGGCTGGTTAGGGTGCCAACAAGAGGTTTAACGAAACTATGTTGAATAACCGGGCGAGTAAAATCGGGGCCATCCTCTTGGCTCTTTTTTTTGTTCTTACCTACTTATTTCCATTGAACAGCCGGTTATTATGGCAACCAGATGAAACTCGTTATGCGGAAATTAGCCGAGAAATGGTAGTGAGCGGGAACTGGATTGTTCCTCATATGCTCGACATTCGCTATTTTGAGAAGCCCATAGCCGGTTATTGGATCAATAATGTTAGCCAATTAATTTTTGGTCACACCAATTTTGCTGTGCGTTTTGGCTCAGTTATTTCCATTCTTTTAAGCACATTACTTGTCTATTTATTGGCAAGAATGATGTGGCGTAATCGTCAAGTCGCTTTTGTTTCTAGTTTAATCTATTTATCTATGTTCTTAGTGTTTAGCGTAGGCACTTACAGTGTATTAGATCCTATGTTGGCGCTTTGGATTACCGCGAGTATGGTTTGCTGTTTTTGGGCGCTTAAAGCTACCACAGTAAAAACACGAATATTAGCGTGGATAACTTTAGGGCTTGCATGTGGTATGGCATTTATGACCAAAGGATTTTTAGCATTAGCTATTCCGGTCATTGTTATGATACCTATAACGTTGCATCAAAAACAATTTACGCAAATGTTGCTCTATGGCTTACTTGCTGTATTTAGTGCTGCATTAATTAGTTTGCCGTGGGCATTGGCTATTGCAAAAGCAGAACCTGATTATTGGCACTACTTCTTTTGGGTTGAACATATCCAACGTTTTTCGGGTGAAGATGCTCAACATAGTTCTCCATTTTGGTACTATATCCCAATTGTCTTATTAGGTGTGATCCCTTGGCTTGGATTACTTCCTGGCGCATTAATTGGCGCTTGGAAAAAAAGACGTAAACGTCCTGAATTATTCTTTTTATTCTGTTGGTTTGTTATTCCATTCTTATTTTTTAGTATTGCAAAAGGTAAGTTACCGACTTATATGTTGCCATTTATGGCACCACTAGCAATGCTAATGGCGAAATATGGCGTAGATTGTGCACGCAAATTTAGAATGAAAGCGCTACGTATTAACGGCTATATCAATATTTTTATTGGTGTTGCTGCTGTTATCGCTATTTTAGTTATCCAACTTGTCTCTTCAAAACCTATTTATATGCCATATGAATGGTCTAAATGGGTATTAGCTATAGTGGCCTTTTCATTATGGGGCATTATTGGCTACCTTTGTTCTACTCTTAATGGTAAACACTGGTTGTGGGCGGCGTCTTGTTCATTAGGTGTAAGCTTATGTATCGGTCAGGCTATACCAAATAGCAGCGTGGATGGAAAATTACCTCAAGAATTTATTCGCCAAAATATAGCGACATTAAACGCTAGCAAATACATTGTGAGTAATAGTGTTGGTGTTGGTGCGGGATTAGCGTGGGAATTACAGCGTAGCGATATCTATCTTTATGAAAGAACAGGCGAATTGACTTATGGTGTTGAAGAGTACCCAGATTCTTATCATAAATTAATTAAACCTGATAATTTTGCTCAATGGTTAGAAGAAGCAAGAAAAGAAGGGAATGTTTCAGTTGTTATTGCTTTTAAAGATCCTAAGAAGTTAGCACAATTGCCAAGACCTGAAGAGTTGGTGACCAACCATCGAGTTGCAATTTTAACTTATGAGAAGCGTGATTAATGTCATTTGTTTTATTGCTAATCGTGAGCTTTTTGACCTGCATAGGACAAGTATGTCAAAAACAAGCGGTGGTTAGCTGGCAAAGTGACTCATTAACAAAAGCCAGAAAAACGATTTTCTGGCTTTTTATTGCCATTGCAATGCTTGGTTTGGGGATGTTATTTTGGTTACGGTTATTACAAATCCTTCCTCTAAGTATTGCTTATCCGATGTTAAGTATTAATTTTATAGTGGTGACATTAATTGGCCAGTTTATTTATAAAGAGCCAGTTAATATAAAACATTGGATTGGCATCGCGTCAATTATGATTGGTATTGTATTGATGAGTATGCAAGCATGAAAGGCTATCTATGGGCAATTGGAAGCGCACTATTAGTGACGATAGCTCAATTGTTGTTAAAGTTTGGTATGTCTGAACTACCAGATTTACAGCTCGAAAAACAGTGGCTAGATTTCTCATGGTTATGGGCCAATGTAACGCCACTCGCTATTGTGTTTGCTGGCCTTGTCGGTTATGTCCTTTCTATGGTTTGCTGGCTATTTACTTTGCGTACTATTCCTTTAAATAAAGCCTATCCGCTGATCAGCTTAAGTTATGTGTTTGTTTATATTCTTGCAGTGATATTACCTTGGTTTCAAGAAACCCCATCATGGACAAAAACATTGGGTGTAGCATTTATCATGGTTGGAGTGTGGTTAATAAGCCAAAAAACGCAAGAGGTGGAATCACACTAACTGAATGATTGTAGAATTTATTTTCTGATCATTGTTGTTAATTGTGCGATTTATACTACCAATTATCACTCAGGCATCTTCAATAACTTGTTTTTGCTTAAAAAAGCAGATAGATTTTAACATCTATGGTAACAATAATGGTGGATGCAATGAGAAAGTCTATTTTTTATCCTTTCTTGCTCTGTATTATTCTGCTGGCTGGGTGTTCATCTAGTCCGTCTAAGCGTATTCCACCTGCGCCCCCTTTAAAAACACAACTTTCCGACCCTATCATGGTGATAGTGCAATTAAAATCGCAACTTGAGCAATGGTATGGTACGCCATATAGCTATGGTGGAATGACACCTTCTGGTATTGATTGTTCAGGCTTTGTGTACAAAACTTATAGTGATCGTTTTGATATAAAACTTCCTCGAATGACTATTGATCAAACCAAATATGGTACACAAATCAGTAAAAGTGATTTAATGCCTGGGGATTTGGTTTTTTTCAAAACTGGTGGTGGTGAGAATGGGCTTCATGTCGGTATTTATGATACTGACAATACATTTATCCATGCATCAACTAGCAAAGGGGTAACTCGTTCATCCCTTGATAATGTCTATTGGAAAAAGACATTCTGGCAAGCTCGCCGATTGTAGTTTCGTGCCATTTAACAGCTTAATATATTGAGAGTTATGGTATCTTATACCTTATTTTCTTCATATAGGTATTCCTTATGTCTGGCAGATTGCGTCTGTTAATTTCTGAGTCTTATGATCCTTGGTTTAACCTTGCTGTTGAAGAGTGTATTTTTAGACAAATGCCTGCAGATCAACGCGTACTTTTTCTTTGGCGTAACGATAATACGGTCGTCATTGGTCGAGCACAAAATCCATGGAAAGAGTGTAATACTCGTAAAATGGATGAAGATGGTGTGAAATTAGCTCGCCGTTCGAGTGGTGGTGGTGCTGTTTTCCATGATCTTGGCAATACTTGTTTTACCTTTATGGCAGGAAAGCCAGAATATAATAAAACGATTTCAACTCAAATTATTCTTGATGGATTATTAAAAGCGGGTATTAATGCGACGGCATCAGGACGTAATGATTTAGTGGTTCCTCAAGATGATGGTGAAAGAAAGGTTTCTGGATCAGCCTATAAAGAGACTAAAGATCGCGGTTTTCATCATGGTACATTATTAATAAATGCTAATTTATCTAGATTAGCTAATTACCTCAATCCAGATCCGAAAAAACTTCAAGCCAAAGGTATTACATCTGTACGCTCTCGAGTGGCTAACTTGGTTGAACTCAAGCCTGACATCACTCATGAAAAACTTTGTGAAGCAATTACTGAAAGCTTTTTTGAATATTATGGCGAGCGAGTAGAGGCTGAGATTATTTCACCGCAAAAATTACCTGATTTACCCGGCTTTGAAGAAACATTCACTAAACAAAGTAGTTGGGAATGGAATTTTGGGCAAGCACCTGCATTTTCACATCTTTTAGACAATCGTTTTAAATGGGGTGGGGTTGAGCTACATTTTGATATTGAGCGTGGCAATGTTATTAGAAGTCAAATATATACAGACAGTTTAGATCCTGCACCATTAGAAACATTATCCGAGATGTTGGTAGGGCAACGTTATACACCTGAGTCTCTGAAAGGGCTTATTGGGCAACTTATTCAGCGTTATCCTAATAATAAAATAGAGCTTAATGAGCTGCAAGAATGGCTTGTAACAGCGATAGCGTAATTTTTAGCGATGTTAGAAAATAATAAAAAACAAAAAACCAGCTCAAAGGCTGGTTTTTTCATCAAGAATAATGTGATGCGAAATTGATTAGTGATTTTCACATGACATAAAGCAATGAGTGTCTGGCATTTTGCCATTCTCTCTAAATTTAGCGGGTGTAGTATTGAAATGCTTTTTAAATATACGTGTAAATGTTGCTTGAGAGCTAAAACCATACATTAAAGCAATGTCTAAAATAGACATGTCTTTTTCTTGTAATGATTTAGCGGCTTCTAATAAGCGACGTTTGCGAACATATTCGCCTAATGTACAACCTTTGAAATCTTTAAAAATACGTTGCAAGTGCCACTTGGAGTAGCCGCTTTTATTTGCAATCGTATCGATTTTTATACCTTCGTTACGTTGTAACTGGGTTTCTAACCATTTCAGAATATCATTAACGACATTTTCAGCCATAAAACCTCCCACAAAAATGGTGGGGACACAATGCCCAAGTAAATAGAATAGTAACGTATGTTATTTGTAATCTATTTTAAGCATGGGGAGAATAACTGGTAGGCAAAAAGTGCTTTTCGTGATTGATAATCATTATCATAGCGATAGGTGTAATTTATAGAGTTCAAATAAGGTTTAGATTACTGAATCTTTCTGATTAAAAATGTTATTTTGTATTAGTTTTACTTTATTGAATTTATTGATTTATTTTTTATCTTAATCGTTCTGTTATGCCTTTTATTTTTATCACTGTTATGTTTTTTTGTGCGAAATATACTCTAATCATTGATTAAGGTGTGTTTTGAATTCAATTTATTTGACTAAGTACCAAAAAATTAAAATAAGATTTATTAATTAATTTTGGAGTGTTACCTTCGCTGTTTTATTTTCAATAGATAAGCTTATTGAGAATATATTTACTAAGCCACTCTTTAGAAAATCATGTTAAAAGGTGGCTTGATAACAAAAATTTAGACAGTGTCCTTTTTAGGGGCGTAGAAATACTTGAGGATATAAATGTTCTGGATGAGTATTAACACTCACATCTGCACCATACCATTTTTGAATATTCTCTGTTGTGAGTACGCTGTGTGGTGTACCTTCACAAACTAACTTTCCTTGATGCAGTAATAAAATTCTATCAGCATAAAGAGACGCTAAATTAAGATCATGTAAAACACAACACACCATAAGATTTTGTGTTTTTGCCAATTGTTTTAATAAACGTAAGCTGTGTTGCTGGTGGTAAAGATCAAGTGCGGAGGTTGGTTCATCAAGGAACAAGAGCGCTTCTTGTGGTGTAGGGTGCCATAATTGCGCTAATACTCTAGCCAGTTGTACCCGTTGTTGTTCTCCACCCGATAATTGACGATAGTCTCTATCCTTAAACTTTAAACAATCTGTTTGGAGTAGTGCGGTTTCGATTGCAATTTTTTTATGTTGCTGTCCATGAGGTGTTCTTCCCATGGCAACTACTTCCTCGACTGAAAATGAGAATGAGAGTTGACTATTTTGTCGCATAACGGCGCGGTTTTGCGCTAATTGTTGACTATTCCATTGTGAATAGTCTTTTTGTTTAAAATAACACTGGCCTTGTGTTGGAGTTGTATAACCAGTTAATAAACGTAATAGTGATGATTTTCCTGCACCATTAGGGCCGATAATGCTAATTAACTCTCCAGCATTAAGTGAAAGTGATACATCATCAATAATGGTCTTATTGTCAATTCGGTAAGTTAAATTCTTTCCATAGAGTAATGATGCTTTTTGTTTTTCAATCATGACATTCTTCCTGCGGGTTGTCGTAAGATAAGCCAAAGGAAATAAGGGCCACCAATTAATCCTGTAATGAGCCCCACAGGGATTTCTGCTGGAGATACCAGTGTTCGTGATAATGTGTCAGCCGCGAGTAATAGTGTTGAGCCACCTAAAATAGTGGCAGGTAATAGCCATATATGATTACTTCCAATACGCATACGAATAAGGTGGGGAACGACAAGTCCAATAAATCCAATAACACCACTTAGTGCGACAGCACAGCCAATTAAGGTAGCGCTAAGAAGTAACAAGATAAATTTGGTTTTTCTTACATTTAGTCCTAAATAATGTGCTTCTTCATCACCAAGTTGTAATAGGTTTAATTTATGGCTTTGCCAACATGCTAAGGTACTGACAGGAATGATCACTAGGGTTGCAATAGATAGGGTTTTCCAGTCAATCTGGCTTAATGAGCCCATCATCCACAGTGAGAACTGCCGTAATTGTTGGTCAGTACTGATGTAACTTAATACACCAATAAAAGACATACACAGTGCATTGATAGCAATACCAGCAAGTAATAACCGTGCTAAATTGCCATCACTCAATTGATGTAATGAGAAAATAATCATAGCCACAATTAAACCGCCAATAAAAGCGGCAACAATATGACTGTAGAATGCAAAGATGGGTGAAAAAGAGAAGGGTAGAATAATGACAATAGCGACCATTAGTGCTGCACCGCTACTAATACCAAGTAAACCAGGATCAGCTAATGAGTTTCTAAATAAGCCCTGCATTATCGCACCCGATATTGCTAAAGCACCGCCAACAAGAATCGCTAATAAAACGCGAGGTAGACGGATATCTAACCAAACTTGCCATTCCATATCATCAAAAGAACTATTCCATAATGTATGAAACGAAAGGGCTAATGCACCGCTATTCACAGAAATTAATGTAACAGTGGTGAGTAAAAAGAGTAAAACAAAAATACTCATCCACGGTGAACGAAAACGAGACATTATTGCTCCAATGCTTGACGAATTTGATGCATGACTTCTGGTGTTGAAAGTGTAAAGCCTAATAATCCCATATCATCAACAACAACATAATGTTTGTTTTTACCCGCTGGTGTGTATTTTATGCCAGGTAAATCCCACAGTTTTTCAATTCCACCAATGCCTTTAATACCTTCTTTGGTGACTAACAAAATATCAGGTTGGCTTGCAATAACACCTTCTTGAGAAAGTGGACGATAACTTGTAAAACCTTGCATGGCATTTTTACCACCAACTAATGAAATAATGGTATCGGCTGCTGTATCTTGACCTGCTGCCATTGGAACAACGCCACCATGACTCATGATATATATGATTTTTTTATCGATAGGTGTGGTTGAAATTTGCTTGAAAGAGAGGGTAAGTTTCTCTTTTAGTTGGTTTCCTTCTTGTTCCTTATTTAAAACGGTCGCAATAGTGTCTATTTTTTCATTAATGGCTTCTAATGAATGTGTACCTGTAATCGTTTTAACTGCGACTCCAGCCTCTTTAATACGACGTAATGCTAAAGAAGGGCGAGCTAATTCGCTGGTAATGATCAACGTTGGTTTGACAGATAAGATCCCTTCAGGGTTTAGCATTCGCATATACCCCACATCAGGAAGTGCTTTCACGCGTTCAGGAACTAAGCTAGTACTGTCTCTTGCAATAACCTGCTCACCTGCACCTAATGCGAAAACAATTTCTGTAATATCACCACCAATAGTAACGATACGTTCATTGGCCGAAGTGATGAACGACATGACACTACACAGGATCAAAAGAAGCCATTTTTTCATTAATTCATTCTCCGATTAGGCTATTTTAGTGAGGGTATTCACTTGTTCGCGCCACTGTTGTTGCTCTGGGGTACCCTCAGTGCGTTGTCCATAAAGTTGAGCAATTTGTTGTCCCTTGCTATCAAAGATTTCAAGGCTAGTCACAAACCCATCTTGAGTTGGTTTACGTGTTACCCAACTTTCGGCAATTTCGCTTTCAATTAAATGAAGTGTAAAAGCAGGATTGAAAACGTTGATCCAAACTTGCTCACTATTTTCAAATTGATGAGGTACTAGGCGATCAATTTGGCCTGTGAAGATTTGTACACAACCACGGCTACCGACAAATATCATGATCTCGTTTTGTGCTTCTTTTGCGAGCTCTAATAAGGTTTTCAACGCGCTGTTATCGACCTGATAAGCAAGGTCGTCAGGAACAGCTTTAAAGGCTTGTTGGCGACTTAAGTTATTTTCTTTTAGTAATTTGAAGAACTGGTGAACATCAGTCATTGAACGCCATTGTTGTTCAAGTTGTGTCGCTAATTCATCACTAACAGGCGTGTTTGAGTATGGTTCAACAGGGGTGATATCCAGAGCAGGATTTTCTTCCAATATAAATGATTGAATAAGCGTATTCCATTCATCCATATTTGTGTTCTCTGTCGCATAGACTTTATGTAATGCATCACCATGCATATCAAAGAATTGAATGCTATAACGTGTTCCTTTTGATGTCTCTTCGGCAAGTGCAAAAATGCTTGACCAATAAGCGAAGAAAAAACGTAAATCCATTGCACGTGGATTCAATATTAAACCTGCATGATCGTTAAAACGTGCATTGGTATATTTACCAAGGTGTTCATGAACAGCAATATCATTTCGAGTAATCGCTTTGACTTCACCAACTTTGCTTAATGCTTTTAATAATTCTTGTACATCATTGCGTAGACGTTTTGCATCATGTCCTACACGGGCATAAGTGAGTTCAGCTTCACTGACATTTAAGTAAGCAGCGAGATCACGCGCATATGATGCTTTTTTATCCGCTTTAGCCTGCAGGTAGCTCTCATAAAGAGGTTTATTCACAGAAACTCCTATTATATCGTTGATTTTATTGTTGATTACCATTGATAACTCACAAGTACTTTTGCATTTCGGCCTTCTTGAGGAATACCAGCAGAAGAATAATAAGTTTTATCAAATGCGTTACTTAGTACAAATGAGGTTGTTAGCCCCTTTAATGAGGCATGACCTTCATAGCGAAGATAAAAATCATTAACGCCGTAACCTGCTTGTTGTTGATTGATTGGGCGATTAAAACGGTTATGTTTGGTAAAATCCGTTTTTTTGGTAAATTGACCAACCCAGCCGACAGAAAAATCGGTACTTGGTACAGGTACATCAAAGCGACTGGTTAATGTATCTGGCTCAATTGAGGTAATTGAGGCATTAGTCGCATTATCTTTCCCTTTGGTATGGTTGTAGGCTAAATCCCAATTAAAGAATTTCGATTGGTAATTCATAGAAACATCCCATCCCCAAATAGTTGCTCTTGAAATATTAGTTGATTGTGTATATCCCTGAAAAATAGCAACATCTGCATCAATATAATCTTTTGTGCGAGTATTGAAATGGGCAGCTTTAATTTTCAGATTATCATTATTAGATAATAAGTCGTCGAATTGGAAACCAAATCCATATTCAGTTGTTGAATTGGTTTCGGGTTTTAAATTAGGATTTGGACGCCAATAGTTTGTTGGTGCGCCGGGGAGCGGTGAATCAAAATGTTTTGCATCGTTATACATCTCACCTAAAGTTGGTGCTCTAAATGCCTGTGAGT
The DNA here is from genome assembly GCF_003144395.1 of Proteus faecis. GTDB lineage: Bacteria > Pseudomonadota > Gammaproteobacteria > Enterobacterales > Enterobacteriaceae > Proteus > Proteus faecis. The sequence continues at coordinate 110,846 of NZ_PENZ01000034.1, forward strand.
AAGAGGTGTAAAGCATTGACCAATCCGTCGGTGTGATACTGATAGCTCCTTTTGATGACCATTTATCCGCAGTAATGTCATCATAACGATCGTTTTGGCTTTTATATTTGTCAAAACGCGTTCCTAAAATTAAAGAGACAGGTAAATCACGTAAAGTGATCTCATCTTGCACCCAACCTGACATAAACCGGATATCGGCTTGTGGGAAGCTTTCTGTGTTTTGGCTTGGCGATTGTTTTTGTTTATAAACCTCGCCACCATAAGTTAATCCATGTGATGCAAAACTGTATGTGCCCATTTGTGAGCGGTTTTCGAGTTTTACACCATAGGTTTTTTGCTCTCGGCCCTCAAATCCTTTTTGTATCGTTTTAGCATTAATATCAACTTCACTGTAATAAGCCTGTGTTTTCAAATTAATCCACTGCTGATCTGAAGGTGCAAATTGATAGGTTAACTGAATATCTTTTTGTGTCGTGGTACGATCAGTTTCGACATTAGCAGATGTGGGATTTGAGGGAACTTGAGGGTTTTTGGGCTGATTTGTATTGTTATGGTAGTAGCGGAACTGCCCACTTAACGTGTTGCTATCATCAATTAACCAGCGTCCTTTAGAAAGGAGATTAATAATGGTTTCGTCATTTTGTGCGCGATAACCGCCACCATAACGGGTATCACCTTTATCGCGGGCAGATAATGCGACGAGTCCATCAAGATTATCATGTCTACCAAAAGCCGTAACACCGAAACCTTGGCTATGTTGAGCGGTATTACCCAGTCCAGTAATACGTACGCCACCTTGTTCGTTTTTTAAAAGTAGATCGTTTGCATTAACAGTATCGTAAGCGATTACACCACCAAGAGCACCACTACCATATAAAAGTGCAGAAGGACCACGAATAACTTCAACTTGTTTTATAAGTAGAGGGTCAATAAATACACTGTCTATATGGCCAGTATCTGTTCCTTGGCGCACGCCATCTACAAGTGTTAGTATTCCATTTTTACTGTATCCACGCATACTGATGGTTTCACCATTAGTACGGCCTGCTCCCGAAATAGAAATCCCAGGTATATGACGAAGTAATTCAGAAGCACTTCCTGCGGTTGCTGACAACGCATTGTTGTTTTTTATAACCGTTGATATCATTGGTAATGTGAAGCTATCGCGTTCATTACCTGTTGAATAAACCGTAAGTACCTCTGTTTTTCTTCTCTCATCAGTTTGTGTTTTCTCTTGTGCTGACGCACAGGCAGAAGAGACCGCAATAGCCAGCAAACTAAACTTAATTAATAAAGATGACTGAGACATGTAGATAGATCTCCGGTATTTAATGGGCTGGTAAACAGCCCTTTGTTATATAAATCATTGCTCCTTATCTACCAGCGATAACTGACGGACATTTTGATATTTCTGCCTTCTTGTGGAACACCTAATGCTGAGAAATATTCTCGATTAAAGGCATTTGCGAGCACTAATGCGGCTTGAATATCTTTATTGTTTTTAGATTGATAAGTGATTGAAAAATCATGAATGCCATAGCCTGGATATTGAGTAATAAGCTCTTGCATTCGATTTGTTGTTTGGCCTTTTACGTGAGGTGCTCGCCCTTTATGTGTACCTTTATTTTCTGTTGCGCTGGCAAATTTGCCTGACCACCCTAATGAGAAAGGCGTTTTAACAATAGGAAGTTGAATAAAGGTTGTGAGCACTTCGGGGCGAACCGGTGAAATAGTTTCATGGGTAGTTAATTCAAGAGTTTGAGTACGGTTATAGCCTAACCCAATAGAAATTAATGGATGTGCATAACGTAAGCTAAGATCTACGCCTTCAATAAGCGCCATAGGAATATTAATAGCTTGCAAATGAAGCTTTTTCGTTAATACTCGGGCGTCCCAAATGTCATATGTAATATAGTCTATTGCTTTTGTATCAAAATAAACTGCATTCAGAGAAAACTCATCATCAGAGGTTAATAAGTGTGAAAAAGTCAGTTTTCCACCATATTCCCAAGTTCGATTTTTCTCTGGGTTAAGATTAGGGTTTGGGATCCAAAATCCTTTTGCAGTACGACCCCAAATAGCCGGTATTTCAAAATGAAGTGAATCGTTAAACATTTCATTGAGTGTTGGTACTCTCATATTGGTTGAATATGAGGTATAGAGTTGTAACCATTGTGTTGGTGTAAAGGTTAGCGCAATATTTTTACTGATATTGCTTTCACTTGTTTGATGAAAATCGGGTTTATGCTGTTTAAATTCCGCTAAAAGTGAATTTAATTCACTCTGAGGTTTATTTTTATAATAGTGATAACGTAAACCTGTTGTTAATGCTAAAGGTAAATGTGGTGTTGATAACTGACTTTCTATCCAGCCAGCGGCATAAAACATTTTTGCGAGAGGAAAGTTTTTAGCTGCTTGGTTAGAAACCATTTTTTGTTGATAAGCTTCTGAACCTAAAGTAATTGTTTGGTTTAATTTATCTGAATAAGAAAGTTGAGAGTTATTCTCAATTTTTAATCCATGAGTAAATTGTGTCCGATCTTCATTTCTACCTATTTTCCCTTGTTGGTTTTTTCGGCGTTGATAATCAGAAAGGGAGGTATCCGTTAAAAATATTTGATTGATATTGAATTGTGAATAATACAAATGGCTGGTTAAATTAACCAAATTGTGTGTTTCTGGCTCATAATGATAAGTGATTGAATAATTTTTTTGTTCAGATTTACGTTCTACTTGGTTGCTTTCATTTTTTCCAAACCCACCCATGCGATGTAAAACTTCTCGCTGAGTGCCTTTATTCTCATAATGTCGCGCTGAAAAAATAAAGGTCTGATTTTCTGTTGGATAAAGATAAGCTTTAGCAAAAAAGTTATTAATGTGTTCGTGGTTTTCGAGCTTATCACCATTCGCTAAGCGAATAGGGCCGCGTTGACGTTGACTGTAAGCAAATAAACCCTCAATAAGATCGTGTCGTCCCGCAATAATCCCCCCATAAGTGAAGTGTCTATCTGCGGATGAAAGTGAGGTAAATAATTTAGCGCTGAGTTTTTCATCTCTCTTTAGTAAGCTATGAGGATCAAGTGTTTGAAATGAAACAACGCCACCCATAGCACCATTGCCATGTAATACAGGGGATGAACCATGTTTTATATCAATACGTTTAACTAATGAAGGATCGAGAAAAATCCCACCTAAATTGTTGATAGTATTTTCTAAAGGTTGATCGATACCATCGACTAAGATCTTAACGCCTTTTTGATCATAACCACGCATAAGGATATTCGCGCCATTCGTAACACCTGTTCCTGATATGGTTGCACCAGCGACTTTATTTAGCATTTCACCAGTTGTTGATGCGATTTGTGCTTGAGGTGTTGAATTATCAAGAATGGAATGAAAATCATGAGTTGTTTTATCAATGTAATGACCGACAACCGTGAGAGCGTCCGTCTCTGTATTGTCTGATTGTGCAGAGGCGATAGAGGGGCACAACAAATAAAGTGCTGTTGTTATACCAGAATATTTGAAATATTTTTTCAGCATACACATACCATAAATGTCCATAAAAAATCCTTGTATATGGAGTTATTTAGCTGGCTGCCTAGCTGAGGTAATAGGTGGCTTGCAAGTTATTGTCGAAAATGATTATTTAGTCAGGATTAATTTTCCTGCTTTTGTTTGACGTAGTTGATACAACTCTCCGTTGTGTTGAATGTAAACCACGCCATCTTTACCCAATAATTCAATACTATTAATGGATTGAATTATTGAAGAGTGAGAGTTCTGATGGATTGAAGAACTATTTAAATTATGAGCTTTTTTATTCATAACATACTAAGAGTAATAAGCGTTATCATTATGATAATCATTATCGTTAACTAGAATATTTAGACAAGCTTTTTTTAACGTAAAGACGTAAAATTAAGTCATATTGTGAATAATAAAGCGTGATGCGATGAGAATTAGAACAGTGGAATAAAGGTGAGGTTATATTTTTATCAAAATAGAGTGAGAGGAAAATAAAAAGGGGATAGAAATACCCCCTTTAGCATAATGTGGTTATTTAAATCGACTCTCAACGGCTTGTGCTAATAATTCAATAAGTTGTTCTGTATCATTCCAGCTTAAACAAGGATCAGTGATCGATTGTCCATAATTAAGCGGTTTATTTTGCACGACTTTTTGTGAGCCTTCTTGTAAAAAGCTTTCAGCCATCACGCCAACAATCGCTTGTGATCCATCTTTAATTTGTTGAGCAACATTTCTGGCTACTTCTAATTGGCGACGATGAATTTTTTCACAGTTACCATGGCTAAAATCGATAATAAGATGTTCTGGTAAATCTACTTGTTTTAGTGCATCAACCGCATCAGCAATATCACTTGCGTGATAATTCGGTTTTTTGCCGCCACGTAGAATGATATGACCATAAGGATTACCACTGGTTTGGTAAATCGTCATACGACCATTTTTATCTGGTGATAAGAACGTATGACCCACTCGAGAAGCGCGAATAGCATCAATTGCGATACGGGTATTACCATCAGTGCCATTTTTAAAGCCGACAGGGCAAGAGAGTGCGGATGCCATTTCACGATGAACTTGGCTTTCTGTTGTTCTGGCACCAATGGCACCCCAACTAATTAAATCTGCAATATATTGGCCTGTGACCATATCGAGAAATTCAGTTGCAGTGGGCAAACCTAATGCATTTATTTCAATTAATAGTTTTCTTGCAAGGCGAATACCTTCGTTGACATTGCAAGAGTTATCAAGGTAAGGATCAGAGATTAAACCTTTCCAGCCAATGACCGTACGTGGCTTTTCAAAGTAGGTTCTCATGACGATTTCTAGGCAGTCTTGATAACGGTCTTTTAACTGATTAAGCTTAGTTGCGTACTCTTTAGCAGCTTTAGGATCATGAATAGAGCAAGGCCCTACAATCACTAATAATCGCTGGTCTTCACCGGTGAGGATCGCTTCAATTCGTTTACGTGCTGATGTGATATTTTGGATTATCTCATCAGAAATGGGGAACTCTTTTGCTAAGGTTTCTGGCGTTACCAGACTGTCTAAAGCCTTAGTCCGTAGTTCGTCTGTCTTTAACATAATTTATCTCAATAAATATACAGGGTAAGTCTACCCAGTGATTAAGATCACAATAAACGAAATTCAGCTAATTTCACAGTCTTCTCAGTGAAAAACCAATAAAAAAATGACGAAAATGCGTTAGAACATTCTTCTTGCTAATCCCATAGAATCAATCACCTTGGTTGAAATTTCTTCAACCGAATAATTGGTTGTATTGAGATAAGGGATATTGTTTTTTCTAAAAAGCGCTTCTACTTCTGCTAATTCAATTCTACATTGGCGAATTGAAGCATAACGGCTATTTTCACGACGTTCACCACGAATAGCTGCAAGCCGTTCTGGCGCAATGGTTAATCCAAATAATTTATTCTGATACTCTTTTAATTCTTTAGGTAATTTTAAGAAATCCATATCATCCGCAGTAAATGGGTAGTTGGCAGCTTGAATACCGAATTGCATTGCTAAATAGAGGCTGGTGGGAGTTTTTCCACAACGAGAAACACCAATTAAGATCACTTGAGCTTGGTCAAGATTACGTAATGATATGCCATCATCATGGGAAAGGGTGTATTCGATGGCAGCAATACGAGCATCGTATTTACTAAGATTTTTTTCAGTTAATCCATGGGTTTTATTTAATTTTGGTGATGCGTTGATCCCCATTTCTTTTTCAAGTGGTATTACGAGAGATTGCACAATATCCTGACAAAAACCCTCACTGCTATTTATTATCTGTTTAACTTCAGGACTGATAATCGAATAAAAAACAAGAGGCTTAGCACCACTCTTTTTATAAATTTCAGAGATTTTCTGTTTTATTTCTTCAGCTCTTTCCACAGTAGAAACAAAAGGTAATGTATAACTTTTCATTTTTAATGGAAATTGAGAAAGTACCGCATGACCTAATACTTCGGCAGTAATCGCTGTACCATCCGAGATAAAAAAGACTGTTCTATCAATAGGTTCATTATTATCACAATTAATAGAATTTAAGCTTAATATCATAACGCGCACCTTTTTTTAGCTGAATTAGCAAATCAAACAATATTATCTAAAGCATTTTTAGTGATTATAAAGGATAAAAAAATAAAGTTTTCTGGTTGATCGATTCACCTTTCTATATTCAGCATCACATTGTGATACGCTTATTTACGTTGTCATTTTGACAGCGGGTTTTTCTTTTTTTCTCTCTCTCATAATTGTTTAAAAAAGGATTGTTCTCAATGTCCAGCAATAGCCTCACCCCGTGCAATGTGCTTTGGTATAACCAATTGGGTATGAATGACGTTGATCGTGTTGGTGGGAAAAATGCTTCCCTCGGTGAAATGATCACAAACCTAGCGGAACTGGGTGTTTCTGTTCCTAATGGGTTTGCTACCACAGCGCAAGCGTTTAATGATTTTCTGGAACAGAGCGGTATCAATCAGCGTATTTATGAATTGCTTGATAGTGTTGATGTTGATGATGTTAATCAACTGGCTCAAGCAGGTAATCAAATTCGCCAGTGGGTAATTGATACACCTTTTACGCCTCAGTTTGAAAAAGATATTCGTGACGCTTATCTCACATTAAGTGAAGGTGAATCTGAAGCTTCATTTGCCGTTCGTTCATCTGCAACTGCAGAAGATATGCCTGATGCTTCTTTTGCAGGCCAACAAGAGACGTTTTTAAACGTTCAAGGTATTGATGCCATACTTGTTGCAATCAAACATGTGTTTGCTTCGTTGTTTAACGACCGTGCAATCTCTTATCGTGTTCACCAAGGTTATGATCACCGAGGTGTTGCGTTATCTGCGGGTGTTCAACGTATGGTGCGTTCTGATCTTGCTTCTTCGGGTGTGATGTTTACTATCGATACTGAATCAGGCTTTGATCAAGTTGTCTTTATTACATCAGCTTATGGTTTAGGTGAAATGGTTGTACAGGGTGCAGTTAACCCAGATGAGTTCTATGTACACAAGCCAACTTTAGCAAAAGGTTTACCTTCTATTGTTCGTCGTAATCTTGGTTCTAAAAAGATCCAAATGGTTTATGCAGACAGTGTTGAACATGGTAAACAAGTTCGTATCGAAGATACACCAGAGTCACTGCGCAATCGTTTCTCTTTGACTGATCATGAAGTTCAAGAGTTGGCTAAACAAGCTGTATTGATTGAACGTCACTATGGTCGTCCAATGGATATCGAATGGGCTAAAGATGGTCATAATGGTCGTTTATACATTGTTCAGGCTCGCCCAGAAACAGTTCGTTCTAACCAACAAGTTATGGAACGCTATCAATTAAATGAAAGTGGTTCTGTTATTATTGAAGGCCGTGCTATTGGTCATCGTATTGGTACGGGTACCGTTAAAGTTATTCATAACTTAAGTGAGATGGATAGAATTGAAGCGGGTGATGTGCTGGTTACTGACATGACAGACCCAGATTGGGAACCTATCATGAAAAAAGCCTCCGCGATTGTGACTAACCGTGGTGGTAGAACATGTCATGCTGCAATTATTGCTCGTGAGTTAGGTATTCCAGCTGTTGTTGGTTGTGGTGATGCAACAGAATGTATTACTGAAGGACAAGTTGTAACCGTTTCTTGTGCTGAAGGTGACACAGGATTTGTTTACGATGGCAAACTTGATTTTTCCATTCAGAGCTCCGCAATCGATAATATGCCTGAATTAGGGCTCAAAATCATGATGAACGTCGGCAATCCTGATCGTGCATTTGATTTTGCAGGTTTACCAAATGATGGTGTTGGTCTTGCGCGTTTGGAATTTATTATTAATCGCATGATTGGTGTGCATCCTCGTGCATTATTAGAGTATGACGACCAAACTGAAGCACTGAAAGCCGAAATCAATGAAATGATGGCAGGTTATGAGTCTCCTGTTGAGTATTACATCAGTAAATTAACAGAAGGGATTGCAACATTAGCCGCCGCATTCTGGCCTAAACGCGTTATTGTTCGTTTATCTGACTTTAAATCTAACGAATATGCCAACTTAGTGGGGGGCGATCGTTATGAGCCAGATGAAGAGAACCCAATGTTAGGATTCCGTGGTGCGGGTCGTTATGTTTCTGATGATTTCCGTCGTTGTTTCGCGCTTGAATGTGAAGCGGTAAAACGTGTTCGTAATGATATGGGTTTAGATAATGTTGAAGTCATGATCCCATTTGTGCGTACTGTCCGCCAAGCTGAAGAGGTGATTGACGAATTAGCGGCAAATGGTTTAAAACGAGGTGAGAATGGCTTAAAAGTCATTATGATGTGTGAAATTCCATCAAATGCCTTATTAGCCGATAAATTCTTAGAACACTTTGATGGTTTCTCTATCGGCTCTAACGATATGACCCAATTAACATTAGGTCTTGACCGTGATTCAGGTGTGGTTTCTTCACTGTTTGATGAACGCAATGATGCAGTGAAAGCACTATTATCAATGGCAATCCAAGCTGCAAAACGTAATGGAAAATATGTGGGTATCTGTGGTCAAGGACCATCTGATCATGAAGATTTTGCACAATGGTTAATGGAAGAAGGAATTGATAGTTTATCTTTAAACCCAGATACTGTAATTAAAACTTGGGTAAAATTAGCGCAATAGAATTAATATCATCGCTATAAATAAAAAGCTCACAATATAATGTGAGCTTTTTTTATACAATTATATAAATAATAGGTAAAAAAAAAGCCTATCATGGGCTGACAGGCAAAGACTACACACAGCAATATTTTATATTCTTTAATTCCGCCAATTAATTTATTAATATGTACGGCGAAATTATTAATTTGATGAAACATTTGTTTCGTTGATATTTATATTAAGAGAAATGCGTTAATTATGCTCTAAGAATTATCTCAATAAAAAGATTATTGGTTTATTTAAAAGTGAATATAACTTGCTGGTAACAAACAGGTTTAAAAAAATGTAATTTGTTTCAGAATGTAAGTTTTAATATAAAAATATAATGGTTTATTCCTAAATTGATAATCTTTATTAAACTTTGCTCTGTTATTTTAGAGCATGTAAGTAGCTACACTTACATGCTCCATTATTATTTATTCTTTTTCAATAAAGTTTTTATTCATAAATTCTACTGTTTCTGTTAAATCAGGATTAGGTTTTGGTACTTCATTAATCCATGCATTTAATAAGCTATGAGCAACAGCAAGAACAACAGGGCCAATAAATAATCCAATCATACCTAATGTTAAAATTCCTCCAATAACACCCGTGAGAATTAATACCATAGGTAAATCAGCTCCCATTTTGATTAAATAAGGTCGTAATACACCATCCATTGTTGCAACAGCGCCACCCCAAATCACCATGACAATGCCCCATGTTGTATCACCCGTCCAAAATAACCATAAAACTGAAGGGATCAATACTAATAAAGGACCTATTTGAGCAAGGCAGCAAATAAACATAATCACGGTTAATACCGTAGCATAAGGCACACCAGATACAGCAAGACCGATACCACCGACAATAGCTTGAATTAAGGCGGTTAAAACCACACCTAATGCGACTGCGCGAATAGACATGGATGCAAGTAAGATTGCCGCATCACCACGTTGACCCGCTAAGCGAATAGCAAAATGGCGCAACCAAGATACGACATTTTCACCTTGTAAAAACAGTAAGCCTGAAAATAACAACATCACACCCAAATGTAGGGCAAATCGACCAATATTTAAGGCTTGTGCAAAAAACCAGTTTGCAGCTTGTCCGACATAAGGCTGAATTTTTGAGATTAACGCATTGCCCCCAGTGACAAGAATAGAGTGCCATGTATCATAAAGCGTGCTACCTATCATAGGGATATCGTTAAGCCATAATAATTGAGGTGGTTGAATATTCGAAGGTGATTTTGCTAATTCAATTAAAGGGGCACTATTATCAATGACGCTACTAATTAATAAGATAATAGGAATAACGAAGATCAGTAATATCAAAATCATCATGATCATGGTTGATAGCCAACGATACTTTACTCGCTTTTCAAGAATAAGAAGTAAAGGCCACGTTGCTACAACAATCATTCCAGCCCAAATGAAACCCACAATAAAGGGATTTAGGATCCAAAAACTGGCGATAATAAAAAAAGAAATAAAAAGAACAGTGAATAAAATTTTGGGTATATCTGTATGGATCTGCGGTTTTTCCATGGTTTTAAATCCCTACACGAATAAAAATGCTAGAAGCAGATGAATAAACATTGCAAATATCACGTTGTTTATATCACTGCTCAATTTGCCAGAATTGTATGATAAGGTGAACAGGTATCGGTCTGAAAGTACAAAATGAGGCAAAGTACCTCTTAGTATACATTTCAACATCTAAAATTAAGCAATGTGGACTATTAGATTAAAGAGCTATAACAAATGATCCCACGTATATCGCAAGCACCGCAAGTCAGTGAACTCACAACAGAATTTCTTGATACTCTTCGAAAAAACGGTTTCACCGGTGATATCTCCAGTAGTTATGCTGATAGACTCACTATGGCAACAGATAATAGTATTTACCAGTTATTACCTCAGGCGGTTGTTTTTCCTCGCTCAACAGCTGATGTAACTATTATTGCTCGCTTAGTTGATGAACCTCGATTTCATTCGCTCTCCCTGACTCCAAGAGGAGGAGGAACAGGTACCAATGGGCAGGCTTTAACAGATGGTATCGTTGTCGATTTATCTCGCTATATGAAACGCATCATTGAGATAAATCCAGAAGAACGTTGGGTGAAAGTGGAAGCAGGAGTGATAAAAGATGAACTTAATCTCTTTTTAAAACCTTACGGCTTCTTTTTTGCACCAGAACTTTCTACCAGTAACCGCGCTACATTAGGTGGAATGATTAATACCGATGCATCAGGGCAAGGTTCGATGGTTTATGGTAAAACCTCTGATCACGTTCTTGGTGTTAGGGCGGTTTTGTTAGGTGGTGAACTGCTTGAAACACGAGCTATGGATACCGCACTAGCAGAAAATATTGCCCAAGAGAGTTCTGCAATCGGTAAAGTTTATCGTACCGTTTTATCCCGTTGCAAAGAGCAACGAAAGCTTATTCTTGAAAAATTCCCGAAATTAAATCGCTTTTTAACCGGGTATGATTTGCGTCATGTCTTTAGTGATGACATGAAACGATTTGATTTAACGAGAATTTTAACCGGCTCTGAAGGAACGTTAGCTTTTATTACTGAAGCGACACTTGATATCACACCAATTCCTAAACAGCGTAGCTTAGTCAACGTGAAATACGACTCTTTTGACTCAGCATTACGTAATGCGCCTTTTTTAGTTAAAGCAAATGCACTGTCTGTTGAAACTGTTGATTCCAAAGTATTAAATCTCGCTCGTGAAGATATTGTTTGGCACTCCGTTAAAGAGTTGATTACTGACATACCTGATAAAGATATGCAAGGCCTTAATATTGTTGAATTTGCGGGTGATGATAAAAATCTTATCACTTCACAAGTTGCATCATTATGCCAGCGCTTAGATTCATTAATGAAAGAGGGTCAGGGTGGTGTGATCGGTTATCAAGTCTGCGAAGATTTGGCGGATATTAACCGTATTTATGCCATGCGCAAAAAAGCGGTTGGTTTATTAGGTAACGCTAAAGGGCAAGCAAAGCCAATTCCTTTTGTCGAGGATACCTGTGTACCACCAGAGCATCTTGCTGATTATATTACAGAATTTAGAGCATTGCTTGACAGCCATCAGCTCAATTATGGCATGTTTGGCCATGTTGATGCTGGTGTATTACACGTAAGACCTGCTCTTGATATGTGCGATCCACAACAAGAACTATTGATGAAATCTATCTCAGACGACATTGTCACGTTAACAGCCAAATATGGTGGGTTACTCTGGGGTGAGCATGGAAAAGGCTTTAGAGCGCAATATAGCCCCGAATTTTTCGGAGAAACACTCTATCATGAGCTGCGTCAAATCAAAACGGTGTTCGATCCTCGAAATAGATTAAATCCTGGGAAAATATGTCCACCTTTAGCGGTCGATGAGCCGATGAAGCAAGTTGATGCGATCAAACGAGGTACCTTTGACCGCACAATTCCTTTATCTGTGCGTCAAGATTTCAAAGGTGCATTAGATTGTAATGGTAATGGACTTTGCTTTAACTTTGATGCCAAAAGCCCAATGTGTCCTTCAATGAAAATTAGCGGACAACGCATTCATTCTCCTAAAGGACGAGCTGCACTCGTAAGAGAGTGGCTGCGCTTATTAACAGAGCAAGGCGTTAGCCCAAAACAACTTAGATCTAGCCTTGAAAATAATAAACCTAGCTTAAGAGGTTTAATTGAGAAAACACGTAATACTTGGAAAGCCAAACGTGGTGAATATGACTTTTCTCATGAAGTTAAAGAGGCTATGAATGGTTGTTTGGCTTGTAAAGCTTGTTCAACACAATGTCCGATTAAAATTGATGTACCATCGTTTCGTTCTAAGTTTACTGAGCTTTATCACCAGCGTTATTTACGTCCGTTAAAAGATCATATTGTCGCTAATGTTGAATTAACAACGCCGATTATGGCGAAAGCACCTAGATTCTTTAATTTTTTTATGAAACAACCGCTGGTGCAAACATTAAGTAAGCACACGATAGGGATGGTCGATTTACCTTTGCTGTCATCACCTACATTGAGACAGCAATTGGCTGGGCACAACGCGTTAGATATGACGCTAGAAGATTTAGAACATTTATCAGAAAAGCAACGTAGTCATCATGTGCTGGTGGTACAAGATCCTTTCACCAGTTATTACGATGCAAAAGTGGTTGCCGATTTTATCAAGCTAATTGAAAAGATTGGGTTTAAACCTGTCTTGTTGCCATTTTCACCTAATGGTAAAGCGCAACATATTAAAGGTTTTTTACAGCAATTTAGTAAAACGGCGCAAAAAACGTCAATCATGCTTAATCGTGTTGCAAAATTAGGCATCCCTATGGTGGGAGTTGATCCTGCATTAGTACTTTGTTATCGCGATGAATATCGTGAAATACTGGGTGATAAGCGTGGGGATTTCAATGTTCAACTTGTTCATGAATGGTTAAGTCAATTGGTATCTGAGCCAATAGCTGTTCGTGATGATGCCGAAAAATGGTATCTTTTCGGGCATTGTACAGAAGTGACGGCGCTACCACAAAGTATGAAACAGTGGCAGGCTATTTTCCAACGTTATGGGCAGCAACTCGAATTTGTGAGCACTGGATGTTGTGGAATGGCAGGTACTTATGGACATGAACTAAATAATTACGAAAACTCGTTGGGAATTTATCAACTCTCATGGGGTAATGCATTAAAAACATTACCAACAATGCGTTGTTTAAGTACTGGTTATTCTTGTCGTAGTCAGGTGAAACGTATTGATAATATTGAGTTAAAACACCCACTACAGGCACTTTTGGAGATTATGCCATGATATGGAAACGTGAAACGACAATTGAGCATCTTAATCATATCGGACAAAATAATATGATGAGCCATTTGGGCATTGAATTAACATGTCTTGGAGATGATTATCTTGAAGGAACAATGCCTGTTGACCATCGTACTAAGCAGCCTTTAGGACTTTTACATGGTGGTGCTTCTGTTGTTTTAGCTGAAACATTAGGTTCTGTTGCGGGTTATCTTTGTACTGAAGGTGAACAAAAGATTGTTGGGCTAGAAATCAATGCGAATCATATTCGTTCAGCGAGAGAAGGTAAGGTAAGAGGTGTATGCAAACCTATTCATTTAGGACGTTCACACCAAGTCTGGTCAATAGAAATATTTGATGATGAAGGTCGTCAAGTGTGTATTTCCAGATTAACAACATCTGTTATTTCTTAAGGAATAAAAGACATATGCACAAAGTGAAATACTCGCTTTGTGCGTTTTTTTACATTTATAGATAATATCAAAAAGAATAAAAATAGAGAGAGAAAATAAAATTATTTCTTTATTTAGATTTTATTTTTAATGATAATCATTATCTTCATAATAAAAGATAAGACGATCAATAATGTTAACTATTTCTAAATTCAACACCACAGTATTATTAATTGCAGGTTTATTAATCAGTGGATGTGATAATAATTCTACCTCTAAAACGAGTAACGATATAAGTAATATTCCAGTACAAACTGTTTCTGGCTTTAATATAGCTTATCCCACTTCATTTACAATGAGCAGAGAAGATACTGAAAATTATTTTAAATCATTACCAGATAATGTTCAGGATGTCACAACAGAAATGATGGTTTATAAATCAGAACCTATTTGTGATTTGGCAGAGGTTCGTTTGGTTTATTTTAAAATGAACGATGCAATGAGTTACGATGTGGATGCAGGAGCACAAGGCATCGTTGATAATATTGCGATAATAGATGGCATGAATGAAATATCCACATCAATAAAAACATTGACTATCCCAAGCGTGGAAAGTCGACATGTCTTTTTTGAAGGAAAATATGCAAAAGAAAATGTGAGTTATGAAGGGGTTTTAGCAGCTGATATTAAAACGAATCGAGTATGGCAACTGCAATTGATTAGTAACTTCAATAGCCAATCAAACAAGCAAAAAAATAGTCAATCCCTTGAATGTACAAATAAATATATCCAAACCATCACTATTAGTAAATAAGTTCGAAGAGCACACAATCCAATAAGAGGTCACCACATAAGTGGTGCTATCTTGTCCCTTATTATAAGCATAGAAATAAATGTAAATGGAGCTAGTAAGCTGTATGTAAAAATACATTTTTATGCTTTTTTCTCTAAATTTCAGTGATAACATATAAAGTGCATTTATATTGCAACTTATATGCGTATTGTGCGAAATATAAGAAAAATTAAAAGTTTTATTTTTTGTAATCGACAAACATAAAAGTGTTATATTACATAATGTTAACATTATTTATTAACATAAAAACTGCAAAAATAGAACAAAAAATACACATATATAGAATATCCTTTCAAAAGACATGGTTGAAGTGATAAGGGTTATCATTACCATTAGTGTCAGGAAAGATATCAATCTCCTTTCGAAATGAGGTCAGAAATGACAAACAACGTTGAAACTTTTTCTCTTAATGACACAGCTTGGCAAGGCATTGTATTAACGGATAGTGCGGCAAAGCATATTTGCCATTTAATTGAGAAAAATCCTGAAAAACAAGGGCTTTCCTTAAGTATTAAACCCTCTGGTTGTACGGGGTATGGTTATGTTATTGAACTCGCTACTGCCCCAAATGACGATGATCTTGTTTATGAACATAATGGAGCAAAACTTTTTGTTTCATTAAAAGCAATGCCATTTATCGATGGGTTGGTTGTTGATTATGTTCGTGAAGGACTTAATCAAATGTTTAAATTTAATAATCCTAAAGCTCAAAACGTCTGCGGATGTGGTGAGAGCTTCGGGGTATAACATAGTGAAGTTAGATTATGTCTCAGAGCAATGTTGAAATTGGTGATGAAGTTCAGGGATGGTTAAGCGATCATCACTATAAAGAAGGTTTTTATACTGATATCTCAACCGATACCTTAGAAAAAGGATTAAATGAAGCGGTTGTCCGTGCAATATCGGCAAAAAGAAATGAACCAGAGTGGATGCTGGAATTTCGTTTAGATGCTTATCGCCATTGGTTAGAAATGGAAGAGCCTCATTGGTTAAAAGCAGATTATCCATCACTTAATTATCAAGATTATAGCTATTATTCAGCGCCATCTTGCAGTTCATGTTGTGCCAATGGTAGTTGCGCTGGTGGCACAAATGAGGCGGTAGTGAGTGATAAACAAGCCTCGCAAGATTATTTAACCCAAGAAGTTGAAGATGCCTTTAACCAACTTGGTGTGCCTGTAAGAGAAGGGCAAGCCGTTGCTGTTGATGCCATTTTTGACTCGGTTTCTGTTTCTACAACATATCGCGAAGAGCTCGCTGAACATGGCATTATTTTTTGTTCATTTAGCGAAGCTATTCAAGAATATCCTGATTTAGTGCGCCAATATTTAGGCACCGTTGTATCAAGCCATGATAACTACTTTGCTGCACTAAACGCTGCGGTCGCATCTGATGGTACTTTTGTCTATATTCCCAAAGGGGTTCGTTGCCCAATGGAATTATCGACTTATTTTCGTATTAATGCGGCTCAAACAGGTCAATTTGAACGAACTATTCTGGTTGCAGATGAAGGCAGTTATGTCAGTTATATTGAAGGCTGTTCAGCACCTGTTCGTGATAGTTATCAGCTTCATGCTGCTGTGGTTGAAGTCATTATCCATAAAGATGCCGAAGTAAAATACTCGACTGTACAGAACTGGTTCTCTGGTGGCGATAGTGAAGGCGGTATTCTTAATTTTGTGACTAAACGGGCTATCTGCGAAGGCGAAAATGCCAAAATGTCATGGACACAATCAGAAACAGGTTCTGCGATCACCTGGAAATATCCAAGTGTGATTTTAAAAGGAGATAATTCGACTGCTGAATTTTTCTCGGTTGCTTTAACGAATGGCAACCAACAAGCAGATACAGGTACTAAGATGATCCATATCGGCAAAAATACCAAATCAACCATTATCTCTAAAGGTATTTCTGCGGGTAAAAGTCAAAACAGTTATCGTGGACTCGTAAAAGTACTCCCTGGTGCGCAAAATGCTCGTAACTTTACCCAATGTGATTCCATGTTAATTGGTACGCAGTGTGGTGCGCATACTTTCCCTTACGTTGAGGTAATGAATAACTCAGCGCAGCTTGAACACGAAGCGACAACGTCACGTATTGGTGAGGACCAATTGTTCTATTGTCGTCAACGTGGGTTAAGTGAAGATGATGCAATCTCAATGATTGTAAACGGATTTTGTAAAGATGTGTTCTCAGAATTACCGCTGGAATTTGCTGTGGAAGCACAAAAATTATTAGCAATCAGCTTAGAGCATAGCGTCGGTTAACGATTATTAACCAAATTCTGAGTATAAAAATACCGAAGGCATATATTATGTTAGAGATTAAAGATTTACATGTCAGTGTTGAAGGCAATGAGATCCTTAAAGGATTAGATTTGCAAGTTCGTGCAGGTGAAGTTCACGCAATTATGGGGCCAAATGGTTCGGGTAAAAGTACCTTATCGGCAACACTTGCTGGTCGTGATGAATATGAAGTTGATGAAGGTTCAATCACCTTTAAAAATAAAGATTTATTAGAATTAGAACCGGAAGAACGCGCAGGTGAAGGTATTTTTATGGCGTTTCAATATCCTGTTGAAATACCCGGTGTCAGCAATCAATTTTTCTTACAATCTTCAGTGAATGCGGTGAGAGAATATCGTGGTCAAGCGCCACTAGATCGCTTTGATTTTGAAGATTTTATTGAAGATAAAATCAAATTATTGGATATGCCACAAGATTTATTAACACGTTCAGTTAATGTGGGATTTTCTGGTGGTGAGAAAAAACGTAACGATATTTTGCAAATGGCTGCATTAGAGCCTGAATTATGTATTTTAGATGAAACGGATTCAGGCCTTGATATCGATGCATTAAAAATCGTTTCTAATGGTGTTAACAGTTTGCGTGATGGCAAACGTGCTTTTATTGTTGTAACACACTACCAACGTATTCTTGATTATATTAAACCTGATTTTGTACATGTGCTTTATCAGGGAAAAATCATTAAATCAGGTGATTTTTCATTGGCGCAAAAATTGGAGGAACAAGGTTATGGCTGGCTTATTGACCCTCAATGAAAAGCGTGAAAAACAGCGCCAAGTTGAACTGCGTAATCAACAAGCACTAAAGATGTTTTCAGCGTTATATCATCAACGTAAAGGTGACGATAATCTCAATGCTCGTAATCATTGGTTGCAAGTCGAGAAAGTCGGTTTCCCTGTTTTCCGCCATGAAGATTGGCATTATACGCCATTAGAAGAGACGTTAAGCCAGCACTATCAACAGTTGCCACCTTTTGATGTGCAAAGTTTAATGGCCAAACACGCATTATCTTTTGATTGCTACCGTATTGTTATGGTGAATGGCACATTTTCACCGATAGAAAGCAGCAAAGACTTTGGCCCTTATCAAGTCACTTTACTTGATAACCAAAGTGAATTACCCAAAGCAGTAAATGGTGAAATTTTCTTGCATTTAGTGGAAAGTTTAGCGCCACATCCTTTGCTTATTACCCTGAAATCAGGTGTTATTGCGGATAAACCACTTTATATCCTCAATATTACTCAAGGGGAGCAAGGCACAGAGGTAAATAGTGCAAATTATCGTTTTCACCTTGATGTTGGTGCGAATACTCAGATGCAAGTGGTAGAGCACTATATTAGCAGTAACAACGAAAATCGTCATTTTACAGGGGCAAGATTAACCGCAACGATTGGTGATAATGCCTCGTTTAACCATATCAAATTAAGTTTTGAGAATAGCGTAAGTCAGCATTTTGCTCATAACGATCTGATGATAGGTCGTGATGCTAGAGTCAATAGTTATGCATTTTTATTAGGCGCTAAACTTAGTCGTCATCACACGAGCTCGGCACTAAAAGGTGAAAATACAGCGCTTTCGATGAATAGCGTTGTATTACCTAAAGCAGGCGAAATAGCGGATACCCGTACATGGTTGGTTCATGGTGAAAAAAATTGCCAGAGTCGTCAACTGCATAAAAGTATTGCGATGGATGCAGGGAAAGCCGTATTTAACGGGATGATCACCGTGACACCTCAGGCATTAAAAACAGATGGTCAAATGACTAATAACAATCTGTTGCTGGGTGAAAAAGCGCAAATCGATACTAAACCACAGCTTGAGATCTATGCTGATGATGTGAAATGTAGTCATGGTGCCACTGTAGGGCGAATTGATGATGAACAACTATTTTATTTGCGTTCACGCGGTATTGCTTTAAATGACGCCCGTAAAATGATCATCCATGCATTTGCGGCTGAATTAACTGAATCGCTAGAAAATAGTGTGATCAAGGCGCAGGTATTAGACAGAATTAATCAGCGCTTATTAGAGGTATAAAATAAGGCATTATGACGCATTCCATTGAAAAAGCGCGAGATGATTTTCCAATTCTTTTACAACAAGTAAAAGGAAAACCATTGATTTATCTCGATAGTGCCGCAAGTGCTCAGAAACCGGCTTGCGTCATTGAACATGAAAAGCAATTTGCCTTAACACAGTATGCCGCGGTTCACCGCGGCATTCATACGTTAAGTGCAAATGCGACAACATTAGTTGAAAATGTCCGTAAAAAAGCCAGTCATTTTTTAGGAGCCCATAGCGAAGAAGAGATTATTTTTGTTAAGGGAACAACGGAAGGGATCAACTTACTCGCAAATGTTTATAGCCAACGATTTTTAAATGATGGTGACAATATCATCATTACGGAAATGGAACATCACGCAAATATTGTTCCTTGGTATATGTTGGCAAAACAGTATGGCTTTAATGTTCGTGTAT
This sequence comes from Proteus faecis, assembly GCF_003144395.1. Classification (GTDB taxonomy): domain Bacteria; phylum Pseudomonadota; class Gammaproteobacteria; order Enterobacterales; family Enterobacteriaceae; genus Proteus; species Proteus faecis. The sequence continues at coordinate 130,400 of NZ_PENZ01000034.1, forward strand.
TACCGCTATTACAAGATGGTACACTCGATTTAGCTCAATTACCTCGCTTAATCGACAAAAGAACCAAATTACTCAGCCTTACACATCAATCAAATGTATTGGGCACAGTGAATCCTATCGTTCAAATTATTCGTGATGCTCGCCAATATGCTATTGAGCAAGGAGGGGAGTTACATATATTGGTTGATGGTGCTCAAAGTGTAATGCATCAGACAATTAATGTTTCACAACTTGATTGTGACTTTTTTGTTTGTAGCGGCCATAAACTTTATGGACCTACTGGTATTGGCTTGTTGTATGGTAAAAAAGAGATACTGGATGAATTACCGCCTTGGGAAGGCGGTGGCGCGATGATAAAGCATGTTCACATTAATGGTGATATTACCTATGTTGATGCACCTTGGCGCTTTGAGGCAGGAACACCGAATATAGTGGGAATGATTGGTTTAGGTGCTGCATTAGATTATCTTTCACAATTAGGCATGAATAATATTGCTGAGTATGAAAATCATATAATGAAGTATGCCCAAGAACAGTTGCAAAAAGTAAAATCTTTAACACTTTATGGCAATGATTCTCGACAAGGTGTGATAGCGTTTAATTTAGGTAAACATCACGCTTATGATGTTGGCGCATTTCTTGATAATTATGGTATTGCTATTCGTACAGGGCATCATTGTGCGATGCCAATTATGGATTATTACCAAGTTCCTGCAATGTGTCGTGCATCTCTTGGCTTATATACCAATAAAAGTGATATCGATGCATTGGTTAATGCGCTATTACGTGTTGAAATGTTATTAGGTTAATGATTAAAAAAAGAGGTTATTCATGGCAGTTGCTAATTTGCCAGATGAAGCAAAACTATTACGCAATTTTTCTCGTTGCCAAGATTGGGAACAGCGTTATCTTTATATGATGGAATTAGGTGAGCGTCTTCCGTCGCTAACAGATGAACAGCGCATTTCAGCTAACTTTATTGAAGGTTGCCAAAGCCAAGTATGGATTGCGGTTTCTCTTGATGAGAATAAACAATTGGTACTGGCTGGCGATAGTGATGCAGGTATTGTGAAAGGGCTTGTTGCTTTAGTCATTATCTTATTTCAAGGTAAAACAATTGAGCAAGCTTTAGCGACGGATGTAAAACATTATTTTTCATCATTAGCATTAGAAAGCCACTTAACACCTTCTCGTACGCAGGGGTTACATGCGATGGTTACGACGCTCATTAAGCGCTTTTCAGAATACGCTGTAGCATAAATGTTACCTGATCCCGCATTAATGTTCTAAACTGACTTATTATATGAAAGCATAACAATGATAATGTTATCATCATAATAGTCAGTTTATTTTATTTCTAACACACGGGATAAACGATGAAAAAATGGTTAACTCTTTTGGGGGTATCGCTGTTAGGGATGAGTAGTCACTTATCTTATGCGACAGAATATCTACTACCTGCTGATGACCAGCGTATTATTGGTGAAAATTTTTCATATATAGTTCCCGATGATAAACGCTCACTAGAAGCTATTGCGTCCGAATACCAAGTGGGATTGCTCAATATGATGGAAGCCAATCCTGGTATTGATCCTCTTTTACCTGATGCGGGTAAAACATTAACTATTCCATTACAGATGATTTTGCCTGACACAGTACGAAAAGGTATTGTAATCAATCTTGCAGAATTACGCCTTTATTATTACCCCAAAGAAGGGGGTACAGTTGATGTTTACCCTATTGGTATTGGTCAATTAGGGCGAGAAACACCTGAAATGGTGACATCTATATCTCAATTAATTAAAGATCCAACTTGGACACCGACGGCGAATATTCGCAAAAACTATGCGGCTAAAGGGATCACACTACCGGCTGTTGTTCCTGCTGGTCCTGAAAATCCAATGGGAGCATATGCCTTAAGATTGGCACATAGTCGAGGTGAATACCTTATTCATGGTACTAATGCTGATTTTGGTATTGGCTTAAGAGTGAGTTCTGGCTGTATCCGTTTAAGACCAAATGATATTGAGACATTATTTAATGTAGTGCCTAAAGGAAGTCGAGTTCAGGTTATCAATAAACCGATTAAATTTACTGAAACTGCAGACGGTAGACAATTTATTGAAGTTCATCAACCACTATCACGCAATGAAGATGACGATCCGCAAACCATGCCTTTTACATTTACGAAGCAATTTAATGCTTGGTATGAAAGTGGCAAAGTCAATAAAGATAAAGTTGATGCAGAGCTTATTCGACGATCTGGCATTCCTGTAGAGGTTACAGCTTACTAGTCAGTTTGGATGATATGATCAAAAATAAAATAGGTGCTTCAGGCACCTGTTTTGTTTTGAGTTTCACAAAAATAACAAAAGACTTCTTTATAAAATCAATAGCGTTAAAAATGCCTTACTATCAAAATGTTTTCTATTAATAGTAAGGTATTTTAATGAGAGTTTCATCTAGTAATGAACATTTGATAAAGGGAAATAACAATATCACTTCTAACGTTAGCGTGGGGGGAGGTTTAGAGAGGCTATTTAATAATTTATCTCAGGTGAAAAATAGCGGCAAAACGTTTTTAGTTGGAGATAAAAAGCTAAAAAGTGAAAATATTCAATTAATGTGCAATGAGATCCTTCAACGAGTCATTCCCAAAGATGGATCTAGGAAATATGAGTTAATTGGAATAGAGGTTTTGCCTGATATGGCTAGCTCTAGAGTATCCTACACAAAATCTTCAAAGTCAGTGACTGAGCTGTTTAATATTCTAGAGAATGAACTCAAAAAAGTAAGTGATATGGAGTATTCTGTACTAACAATAGCTCAACAAAAAAATGTTGATAAAATTAGGGATACATTTAGTCAGATATCTATTCAAGCTGATAAAAATATCAAATACAACTTACATTTAGCTACGAATCTTAATTTAAAGGAACGTATAAAAGCTCTGGGTATCGATAAACTTCACAATAATTAATAACCTTTTAAAACCAAAGCCCTAACAATGTTAGGGCTTTGTGATTAATGCTTATCTAAAGCTTTTGAGCTTATCAGTGAGTTAAATTACTTTTTATAAGTAGTGACTTGGTTATCTAAACGCTGATTTGCACGAGCTGCTTCGTCGTAAGCTGATTTAGCTTCAGCGCGAGCAGATTGTACATCACCACTTAGTTGCTGAACTTGAGTATTCAGACGGCTTACATCAGAAGAGATTTGATCTAATTGTGCATTATTACTAGAAGAACAACCTGCTAATAAGCCTGAAGCCAGAATTACCGCACCTAGTACAAGTTTCGCTTTCATAGTTACAACCTCTATTATTAGTTTGTGTAAAGGAACAAGTAGCATTTATATGAAACCATTAATAAGTATGGCACATATATAGGAAAATGCTGGATTTATTTACCGCATTCTACTGAACCCATTAGTTGAACAATAGGAAAAATAACACCTAAAACGCAAATTTTCAGTACAAAAAATGCGTGTTATTTCACAAAAGATTTTTATTCATAATAGTCTGATAGAAAAACATTTTATCTGTATTGTTTTATTGTTACTTATCTTTATCGCTATAAAGCGCCACCTAAATTTACTTTTATGAAGATAGGTTCTACCTCATTTTTAAACGATTCAAGTGTAAATTTTTGGAAATTAAGATCGTTATACCCTCTAAAGAAGAGTATTCCTCGTTCTAAATCGGTGAGTGTTGTCCATACTGAAAATTCACTGGTATGAAGTGCTTTTAATGTGTTATGACCCAGTAAAGGATCGATTGTAGAATTTTTAGGGCGATCAAAACGGTTCATAATATGAGCCAATTCAACAAGTTGTGTGTCCTGATCAAAAACTTGGTGATAATACGTTGTGTAATAGACAGCACGAATAAATCTATCAACAGAAGTATCAGAGCTTGGCAATGTTGCTAACGCAATTCCACTATCCGGTTGTTTTACCTTAATATGTCCCAGTGTGCTGGTGGAAATATTAATATTAGAAAGATGAGTATAATTATTTAAGTTGGTCAGATGCCATGGAAATAATGGACCATTGGTCATGCAATAAGTCGGATTATCATAAATATGCAATTTCCCTTCTGAAACTTCAACAACAATGCAGGCTCCCGTTTTATCATAAAAAGCATAATGGAAAGGGCTGGGTAAATTGTGTAATAGAAATAACTTTTGTGACCAAAATGCCGTTTTAGGGATGTTTTGTTTTAATTCTTCAACGGTTGCGTATTGTGCTAAAGCCCATTCACCAATTGCTGCTATAGGCACTGAAGTTGCGTAGTTTTCAGGGCTAATGTCATCGAGTTTTGAATCAGGAAGCATGTTCAAGCTAAAAGAGAGTCCTTCTGTATTGACTCCTTCAAGTACATCTTTTGTTCCTTCTAAATTAATTGGCGCTGTAATGGCGATAAAAGGGTATTTAACGGCATATTTTAACCCGGGGGTACCATCGGGGGCATTTTGTTGGAAGGTATGAGCTTTAGGATAATATGCAAATATTGAGGCAGGTTTATCGACTGAAAACTCCATTGTTCTACCATGATAAATGCGATTTTTCTTATCTTTAATAGCAAGGGTAGTACAAGCAAAAGCATGGGTATTTATTGTGTCATCAGACATTTTACATCCTTATTTCACTTACATTAATAAAATAGTTTATTAAAAGCATAGAAGAAATGAGGACAATAAGAGAGGAAAAATTAGCAGAATAGAAGAAAATATAGGAAGAAAAGAAAAAACGCCACGATAACCGTGGCGTTTGAGCTATTGACGTACTATTAAATTTACAGAACGTGAACAGATGAAGTATTTGTTGTACCGCTATCAACTAGGGCACCAGTAACCATAACAACACGCTCACCAGCGTGAGCTAAACCACTTGCTAATGCTGCTTCTTTACCAATACGGTAGAAGTCGTCAGTAGAAGCGATTTCGTTAACTAATTGTGTTGTTACACCTTTAACTAATAGTAACTGACGAGCTGTTTCTTCGTTGTTTGTTAATGCTAAGATTGGTGCGGTTGGGAAATATTTACGGATAGAACGAGCTGATTTACCACCGAAAGTTGCAACAACAATCAGAGGTGCATCTAAGTTTTCAGCCATTTCTACGGCACCACGACACACTGCTTCTGTTACGCGTAATTTCGCCGCTGTTTGTTTGTAATCAAGACGAGATTGCATGATACGGTCTGTACGATCACAAATAGTTGCCATGATAGTCACAGCTTCTACCGGGTATTTACCTTTCGCACTTTCACCTGACAACATAACAGCATCAGTACCATCTAAGATAGCATTTGCAACGTCACCAGCTTCAGCACGAGTAGGGCGTGGATTTTTGATCATGGAATCTAACATTTGCGTCGCAGTGATAACCACTTTACGCGCAGCGTTACATTTTTCGATCATCATTTTTTGTGCGAAGATAACTTCTTCAACAGGGATCTCAACACCTAAGTCACCACGAGCAACCATGATACCGTCAGAGGCTTCTAAGATTTCATCAAAATTGTTTAAACCTTCTTGGTTTTCAATTTTTGAGATGATCATAATGTTTTCGCCACCATGTGCTTTTAAGTGAGCACGCATCTCTTCAACGTCAGAACGCTTACGAATAAATGATGCAGCAACGAAATCAACGCCTTGTTCGCAACCAAAGATGAGGTCTTGTTTATCTTTTTCAGCTAATGCAGGTAAACCAATAGAAACGCCAGGTAAGTTAACACCTTTGTTTTCACCTAGATCACCGTTATTTAAAACTTCACAAACAACTTCTGTATCAGTTACAGCAGTTACTTTCATGCCGATAAGACCATCATCAACTAAAACGGTGTTACCAACAGTTAAATCTTTAGCGAAACCTTCATAAGTGACGGCAACGCGGTCTTTGTTACCAACAACAGTTTTGTCTGTAGTAAAAGTGAAAGTTTGACCAGCAACTAAAGTCACATCATTACCACCTTCTAATTTGATGGTACGGATTTCTGGTCCTTTAGTATCTAATAAGATAGCGGCTTTTTTGCCAGTTTTAGCGCAAATGTTACGCAGGTTTTTAATACGGTTGCCATGCTCTTCATAGTCACCGTGAGAGAAGTTTAGACGCATTACGTTCATGCCTGCGTCTAGTAATTGATTCAGTTTTTCTTCAGATTCGGTTTTTGGCCCGATGGTGCAAACAATTTTTGTCTTTTTCATGGCAGTCTATTTAATGGTTGTATTGTAATGGATGAATAAGGATTAATGTCGCTGTTTTCTATTAACAGTATCAGCGTTGCAAAACAGGATGTACAAACTCACCTCTAATAGATAAGTTGCGCAACATGTTAATGATTCAGCAACATCATAAAAATCTTGTCACTATTTTGTATCAAAGGTTGGCAGACATCTTTCATTATAGTCTATCATGATTCATTTGTTCTGTTTTCTAAAGATGCCCGTAAATCAACACGCTGAAACCTTTCAACAAATTTATGTTTCGTATTATAGAGGTTAATTTCTATGAAGAAAATCGAAAAAAGGTAAATTTCAGTGATATAATCAAAATACAGTGCTGACTGCTTGTTTTTTAAGCATTTTGTTGCGCAATAAAATATTGCAAGCTAAATTAATGGTTTTGTAGGGTAGTAAGATAAGTAAAAATAAGAATATAGAGAAAGAGAAATGGTGCGTCCAAGTGGACTCGAACCACCGACCCCCACCATGTCAAGGTGGTGCTCTAACCAACTGAGCTATGGACGCACTGTATTGAGATGTTGTCGAAAAATAAATGGTGCGTCCAAGTGGACTCGAACCACCGACCCCCACCATGTCAAGGTGGTGCTCTAACCAACTGAGCTATGGACGCACTGTATTGAGATGTTGTCGAAAAATAAATGGTGCGTCCAAGTGGACTCGAACCACCGACCCCCACCATGTCAAGGTGGTGCTCTAACCAACTGAGCTATGGACGCACTGTATTGAGATGTTGTCGAAAAATAAATGGTGCGTCCAAGTGGACTCGAACCACCGACCCCCACCATGTCAAGGTGGTGCTCTAACCAACTGAGCTATGGACGCATTATCTATTAGGTGACAACGGGGACGAATATTAACGAGATGATTCGATTCTGGCAAGAGGAAAAACACAAAATTATATTCAACTGCTCGTATTTAAAGCTATTTGTTGATATTTGTGTCGTTCCTTTGCCTAAATAACCGTTTTTCTTTAACGCTCTGAGCGTAATAACACCACTTCATCAGATTGACGCTGGATCCACCAAATACGGGAACCCATCATAATTGCTGAGGCAGTTAAACCTAGAATAAAGCCGATCCAGAAACCAGCTGGCCCCATTGCTTCAACAAAGTAATTAGTACGTCCTAATATATAACCAGAAGGCAATCCAATTACCCAGTAGGCAATAAAAGTAATGAAAAAGATAGAACGGGTATCTTTATAGCCACGTAATACACCAGAACCAATGACTTGCACAGAGTCTGATAACTGATAAAGCGCAGCGAATAACATAAGATGAGACGCTAATGTTACCACTTCAATATTATCGTTATACATTAATGCAATTTTTTCTCTAAAGATGATAGAGAAAATCGCGGTACAACTTGCCAACATTAACCCAACAGCAAGTGCTGTAATCGCTGAAGTACGGGCTTGTTCTGTAGATCGTTGACCTAAGTTATGACCAACACGGATTGTTGCTGCTATTCCCAATGAAAGCGGGAACATAAACATCAGGGAGCTAAAGTTAAGTGCTATCTGGTGACTTGCAACTGCAGTAACACCTAAAGGTGAAACTAATAATGCAACAACGGCAAATAGTGTTACCTCAAAGAATAAGGCTAGGCCAACGGGTAAGCCTAAAATTGTAATACGTTTTATCGTGTGGAAATCAGGACTTACTAAACGTTTCTTTGGCATAACGTCACGTTGTGTCGGTGCTCGACGCACGTAATAACGCATCATTAAGAACATCGCCCAGAATACAGAGGCTGTTGCAACACCGCAACCAATTCCCCCTAATTGTGGTGCACCAAACTTACCGTAAATAAAGGCATAGTTAACAGGGATATTAATCAATAATCCAATAAAACCAATGATCATGCCAGGTTTTGTTTTCGATAATCCCTCACATTGACTTCTCAGTACCTGATAATAGAGGCAACCAGGGGCACCCCACATAATGGCATGTATAAATCCAATGGCCTTTTCGGCTAATTCGGGCTCGATATCATGTTGCGCTTCAATAATAAAACGGCAGTTATAAAGAATAGCAATTACCATGATTGATAAGAAAGTGGCGAGCCAAAAACCTTGCTGTGTACGATTAGCAATGTGTTTTCGTTGTCCTGAACCATTTAATTGTGCAACGATTGGTGTTAAAGCCATTAATATGCCTTGACCTAATAAAATCGTTGGTAACCAAATAGACGTACCTACTGCGACTGCCGACATCTCTGTGGCATTTACAGCACCCGCCATGACAGTATCAACCACTCCCATTGCTGTTTGGGAAAATTGCGCGATGATAACGGGGATACCGAGAGCAAGTAAGCTACGCGCTTCTTTTATATACTTCTGCACGCATACACCTTTATTTATTATAAGAAAACGAGAAAGGGAGAGAACAAACGTCGCGTTGTTAAAATGACGTAAAGAGATCCTCAAGACCGCTTATTCTAATGATAAAAGTTTAATTAGCAACGAAAGAAGTTAGGCTTTTTAAACACAGAATTTTGATAATTTATTAGGGGTTTTTACGCTATATTGAACGGTAATAATCAATAAGGAATAAATACGGTAATTGTTCCTTTGGATTAATCCGAGCTATGTTATCCTGAATAGCATAAAACCTAAATTGAGTTTACCAGTTTATCGACCCAAGGAGATGTAAGATGTTTACAGGTATTGTTCAGGGAAAAGGGCGGGTTATTGCTATCGAAGATAAAGGCGATTTTCGTACCCATATCATTGAATTACCCAACGAGTTAGTCAGCAATTTAGAAACAGGTGCTTCTGTTGCAAATAATGGTTGCTGTTTAACGGTTACTAAAATTGAAGGTACACATATTAGCTTTGATTTAGTGAAAGAGACATTACGTTTAACTAACCTTGGTGAATTAAAAGTCGGCTCTGAAGTAAATATTGAGCGAGCGGCTAAATATGGTGATGAAATTGGTGGGCATGTGATGTCTGGTCATATTGTGACAACGGCTGAAGTCGCCAAAATTATTACGTCAGAGAATAACTTACAAATCTGGTTCCGTATTTTTGATAAAGCATTAATGAAATATATTTTACACAAAGGTTTTATCGGTATTGATGGGATCAGCTTAACTGTTGGCGATGTGGTTAATAACCGTTTTTGTGTACATTTGATTCCTGAAACGCGTGATAGAACAACATTAGGTTGTAAACGTCTTGGTGACAAGGTCAATATTGAACTTGATCCGCAAACTCAGGCGATTGTCGATACGGTAGAACGCGTTATGGCACAGCAGAAAGCTTTATTAGTGGCAACCGAACAAAATGAAAATAAGGAATGAAACACATAATTAACTATTAATGTGTTGCGCTAAAAATGGCACTAAAAAAGCCAGTTTAATCAATAAACTGGCTTTTTCTTTTTAAGAAAAATCAACGTGGAATTTGTAAGCCACCAATATGTCCTTTAGGGCTTAACATGATTTGCCATAATTGAATATCTCTAGCTCTAAATGCACCTGCACACGCATTTAGGTAATAGCTAAACATGCGTTTAAAACGCGGTGTATAATTTGACTCAATATCTGGCCAGCAGGCTAAAAATCGTTGATACCATGCCATTAAGGTTTTATCGTAATCAGCACCGAAATTGTGCCAATCTTCCATGACGAACTTACCATCTATCGCATTTGCAATTTTTTGAATTGAGGGTAAACAACCATTAGGAAATATATATTTACTAATCCAACTATCTACATTCACTTTATCTTGGTTAGAGCCGATAGTGTGTAATAAAAATAGGCCTTCTTCCTTTAAGTTACGGCGAGCTACATCAAAATAGGTTTCATAGTTTTTAGGTCCTACATGCTCAAACATACCGACTGAAACGATACGATCAAATTGTTCATGTAAATCGCGGTAGTCTTCTAAAATAATATTAACATCAAGTCCTTGGCATCGTTCTTGTGCCAATTTCTGTTGTTCAATAGAAATGGTAACCCCAGTGACAGAAACACCAAAATGTTTTGCCGCATAAGCAGAAAGTCCTCCCCAACCACAGCCAATATCTAGTAAGGTCATTCCAGGTTTTAGATCTAATTTTCGGCAAATTAAATCTAATTTATGTTCTTGGGCTTGGGCAAGATTATCGGCCTGTTTCCAGTATCCACAGGAATATTGCATATTAGGATCAAGCATGGCGATAAATAAATCATTACCGAGATCGTAATGTTCTTTACCTACCATCCATGCTCGTTTTTGTGTTTGTAAATTGAAAAGGCGTGCTGTCGCAATTCTGAAAATATCATGTAGATTTTTGGGAAGCTTGTTTTCAAGGCCTGCACGTAAAACTTTATGAAAAAATATATCCAGTCGTTCACAATCCCACCAGCCATCCATATAGCTTTCACCGAGTCCAAGCGAACCTTGCTGTAATACTCTTTTATAAAAATTTTGATTATGAACCTGAATATCATAAGGTTCTGAACCATTAACGCGAATATCAGCATGGGTTAATAGTTCGATAGCAATCCTTTTATAAGGATCATTGGAGGTCTTTCGGCCTTCTTCTACACAAGATGTACTCATAAACTCTCCGGCGTAAACTAAGCGGGTTTAGAGACATAAACTAAGAAAGAATGTGCGTAGATAGATATTATTAAAATAGTATTGTGTTCAATATGAATTGAACGGATAGAATTAATAAGACAACTAATCTCACATAATCAGCTAATAATTTGTTTAATGCCTCAAAATCCGAAAGGAAAATAGATAAAGCGCTGTTAAGCGTTTAGAGTAAGTATAGATATGTGAATTATTTTTCTCTATAAAATAAATCGGCCATTTTTTATAAAATAGCCGTTTTGAGAATTCTCTTAAAATAGAGGGGGGATTATTCAGTTGCTTGAACTGTGTGTTTGGTAACAGATTTATTACGCTGAATAAAGTAGCCAACTGCCATTGGGATCGCTGTTAACGCCATAATTGCAGTAGTGTTAATCAGGGGATGCTGGCTGATAAATGCAGATACAATAAAGCTAGCTAGACTACAAAGGCCAAGTTGAAGTGCATTTTGTAATGCAGCCGCTTTACCGCTAATTTCAGGATAAGCAGACAAAGCATTAGATACTGCAATTGGATACGATGCGCCATTCATTGCAGCCATAATACAGAACGGAATTAAAATAGTTGTTAATGTCGGTTCAGTAAATTTAGCAACAAGGTATAACGCAGTCATACTGACAGCATAACCAATTAATAACAGTGGTAGTAGCGTTTTACCTGTCATTTTTGACAGTAAAATGCGACAACCATAACCACCCACCATAAATGCAATAGTCTGTGGAATATAACTTAAACCGATATCCTGCGGAGAGTAGCCCATCTTTTCAAGAATGATGGGGGAGCCAGCTAACCAAGCAAAGAAACCTGCACTACAAGACGCGTAAACTAATACGTTACCAGTGTAGAGCGGGGATTTTAATAAAGTCATAAATGAAGCAGAAGATTGGTTTGCATCTGTGACGGATTTTTGTTTAATGTTTTTTAGCATTAACGTCGGTAACATCAGAACTAATGTTACTGCCATTAACAGCATAAAAATCATACGCCAGCCACCGTGGTTTAATAATGATGCACCGATTAAAGGCGCAAGTGCTGGTGATAATGCAACCAGTGGCATAATTAACGCAAAAACGCGCTGAGCGCGAGATTCATCAAAACGGTCGATGACAAGAGCTTGCCAAATAACAGCTGCAGAGCAGACGCCGAAAGCTTGTAGGAAGCGCATAGCAAGTAAGCCAGTTGCACTTTCGACCCACAGCATACCAAGACAGCCTAAAGAGAAAAGGCTTAAACCAACCAGAAGAATAGGTTTTCGACCGACTTTGTCTGAAAGTGGTCCCCAAAGTAATTGAGCAACAGCAAAGCCAAATAAAAAGATACTTAAGCTATTACTAATAGCACCTTCGCTGATAGAGAGTTCACGTTGCATCATACCAAACGCAGGTAAGTACATATCAATAGCTAAGTAACCTAGCATACTCAAACCTGCTAGGTACACCATAAAGCTCATAGGTGTTTTTGATTGTGTGGAAGTTTTAGAATTCATTTTATTTTCTATGCTATGTAATGTAGAACATTTTATGTATTGTAACTAAGACCTATTTTACTTGTGAAACGGGAATATTTGGTTAATGCTGTGAAAAATTTTCAAAGGAATAAACTCTATGTGGTCAGAATACTCTTTAGAAGTTGTTGATGCAGTCGCAAGAACAGGAAGTTTTAGCTCGGCTGCTCAAGAATTGCACAGAGTGCCATCCGCCGTTAGTTATACTGTTAGGCAACTAGAGGAATGGCTTGCTGTTCCTCTGTTTGAGCGTCGTCACCGTGATGTAGAATTAACCGATGCAGGTAAAATTTTCATCAAAGAAGCACGATCTGTTATCAAAAAAATGAATGACACTCGGCATCTTTGTCAACAAGTTTCTAATGGATGGCGTGGTCAATTCAGTATAGCCGTTGATGGCATTGTTAAACCTGAAAGAACACAACAACTTATTCTCGATTTCTACCGTCATTTTCCGGATATTGAACTGTATGTCTACCCTGAAGTGTTTAATGGTGTATGGGATTCTTTAGTTAATGGTCGTGTCGATTTAGCTATTGGTGCAACAAGAGCTTCACCCATTGGTGAACGTTATAGTTTTCGAGATATGGGATTTATGCCTTGGCGTTGTGTTTGTCATGTTGATCACCCTTTAGCGAAAGCACAACATCCACTAACGGATGATGAAATGCGACCTTATCCAAGTTTATGCTTAGAAGATACATCACGTAGTTTACCAAAGCGTGACACATGGGCGCTAAATAATCAACGTAGAATGGTTGTACCGACATGGGATATGGGGCTTGAATGCTTATTAGCTGGATTATGCGTAGGAATGGTACCTTGGCACCGTGCTGAACCTTTAATTGAACAAGGTACACTGGTTACTTTACAACTGGCACAGCCATTGCCAGACAGCCCATGCTGCCTGACGTGGGTCGATAAAAGTGAATCGCCTGCTTTGACATGGTTGTTAGATTATCTTGGAGATAGCCAAACCTTAAATGAGGAATGGCTTCGCTAGAAATCAGATAAGTGGATAAATAAGAATTAACGGCGGTAGTCGATAAAAGGGCCATCGGCAACTGAACGGCGCTCAACTAATCGCGGATGAACTTCGATTGTTTGGGCGTCTTCGCGTTTATTGACGATGCGATCAAGCAACATTGATAATGCCATTTGACCTAAACGCTCTTTTGGCTGATGGACGGTTGTTAGCGCTGGTGTAAAATAACGTGCATTGCGAATATTGTCGTAACCCACAATGGAAATATCTAAAGGAACACGCAGACCAAGTTCATCTGCAGCGCAAATTGCGCCCATTGCCATGACATCACCACCACAAAAAACAGCAGTAGGGCGATGTTTTTGATTTAGCATTTGGTACATAGCTTTATAACCAGATTCTGGTTCAAAGTCACCTTGTACAATCCATTCATCTTTTACTGTGATTTTTGCTTCTTCCATGGCTTTTAAGAAACCTTGTAAGCGACCACCACCTGTATTCCGTTCTAATGGACCAGGGATAATACCAATATCACGATGACCTCGCTCAATAAGGTAACGACCTGCGATATAACCACCATGGAAAGCGTTATCGATAATGGTATCTGTAAAGTCACCACGCGCTTTGCCCCAATCCATGACAACCATTGGAATATTACGATAGCCTTCTAAAAGAGTCAGAAGGTGATCGGGATATTCAGAACACATGACTAATAATCCATCAACACGTTTTTGTGCCAGCATGGCTAAATACGCTTTTTGCTTATCAAGATTGTTATGTGAGTTACATAAAATCAGGGTATAGCCTTTGCTATAACAACTATTTTCAACTGCTTCAATCACTTCAGCAAAGTAAGGAGCTTCACTGGACGTGGCTAACAGGCCTATAGATTTTGTGTGATTGACTTTTAAGCTACGCGCAACGGCACTTGGCGAATAATTTAATTCTTTTATAGCGGCCCAAACTGCTGCTCGTGTGTTCTCAGCAACAAAACGGGTTTTGTTGATCACATGAGAAACAGTCGTGGTTGATACGCCTGCGCGTTTTGCCACGTCTTTTATTGTTGCCATGGTGTGGAAAACTCCTGACCTTCATTGGTCTCTTTTATCTAATTTTATGGTTTAACTGCCAGTATAGTCATACATAGGGCAAACACTGGCAATAATTTAGCGATTAGCTGTGAATTTTGTATGATCTAGCTCAAAAGTGAAAGTATTAATCAATGTTATAAATTGTGCACTAGTCGCTATTTTAACAAATTCTGATATGTAATAATAATTAACCATGACAAGGTTATGGTTAATTATGTGTATTATAATCATTTTGAGGGAGAATAGATGGATACGGATCTGAAATTTGGTTTGAGTACAGCAATAGCAGCGCTGGTTATGATTGTTATTTTTTCTACTCTGCTTTTCTAATCATGTTTTAATAAGTACTCGATTAATTTAAGTAATAGATTATCGAATACTGAATATAACAAAGGGCTCAAGGCCCTTTGTTATTATGTCATCAAAAATGAATTTTACTCATTCACCTTCGATTATCACACTAAATTAAGCAAGGTTAGCTTCAACAAATGACCAGTTAACCAATGCCCAGAACTCTTCTAAATATTTAACGCGTGCATTGCGGTAGTCGATATAGTAAGCATGTTCCCATACGTCTACAGTTAACAGAGGTTTGTCTGTGCCTGAAACAGGTGTTGCAGCATTTGATGTGTTAACAATCGCAACTGAACCGTCAGCTTTTTTAACTAACCAAGTCCAACCTGAACCGAAGTTTTTTGCTGCAGCATCATTAAATTGCTTTTTGAATTCTTCAAAAGAGCCAAATGCTTTGTTGATAGCTTCAGCAATTTTACCTGTTGGTGCGCCACCTGCATTTGGTGCTAAGCAGTTCCAGTAGAAAGTGTGGTTCCATACTTGTGCAGCGTTATTGAAAACACCACCATCAGTAGACTTGATGATTTCTTCTAAAGATTTACTTTCTAAATCAGTACCTTTAACTAGGTTATTTAAATTAGTTACATAGGTTTGGTGGTGTTTGCCGTAGTGATATTCTAAAGTTTCTTTAGAGATGTGTGGTTCAAGAGCATCTAACGCATAAGGTAATTTTGGTAATTCGAAAGACATTGCGTACTCCTTTAAACTATCTATTTCGGGTTTTGTGCCTGAAATCATTCCATCAAAATTATTTGAATCGATAGAATGAGGCAAATGAATAACTAAGTTGTTACTATTTTGCTAATTATTTTAACAAAAATCTGCTGAAATAACAGCTAAATATCTTTTATCTATAATTATAAGCTATATAGATTAATTATACTCATAAGAGTATATCCCTCTTGCCTACACGTAAAGTAGCAAAATGGCATTTATAATGAGAGAAGTAAAAAGTACAAATTTCATTCTGTTATGTGGTTATTAGACTGGCAAATAAAATGGGGGGCAGTTCTGGATTGGCAACAAGACATGGTTTTTAAAGCTAAAAATTGTAACTAAAATAAAATATTTATAGTTATGTTAGGCTGTTATTATGTTGTAATTATGATTTCTCCTTTGAAAAGAGTTGGTTTAACTAGGAATTACCTTTATTTTAATTAGCATAGGCCTTGTTTGTAATTCCTAGAAATTATCCTCAAAAAGCTTATTTCATTAACAAGTTATTATTCCATAATAAGCGTATATATCATTTTCACCACGACTAAGAATAGAAATAATGCAAATATTTGGCGAACTCTTGGGATAGGAAGTCGATAAGCGACTTTCACACCGATAGGTGCGAAGAGAATGCTGGTAATACTTATTCCGATAAAGGCAGGTAAATAGATAAAGCCTAAGTAATAGTCATTAATATTTGTTTGACCCCACCCATAAATAATACCCATTATAGTCCCGATAGAGGCAATAATAACGCCGATCATTGATGATGTCGCAATGCATTTACGGGTATTAAATCCCCAATGACTTAAAAGAGGAATGGTGATCGTACCACCTGCAATACCAATAAAACTGGATATAAAGCCAATCAAAGAGCCACCACTTGTTAACGCTGGTTTTGAAACAGTAGGATCTTTCACGTTTTCAATACGTTCCGCTTCTTTCTTTTTAGTTAATAATCCATAGATGGTATATACCATGAAAATACAGAACACGATTTGTAATATCGTATTTGACATTTTTTGTACCAGAAATGTCCCAACAAGCATACCGATGATAGTGCCGATAGATAATAGAGGAAATTGCTGCCATAAAATGGCTTTGTGTTTGTTATGAGAATACGCTGAAGATGCTGTAGAAAATATAATGACAGAGAAGGAGGTAGATAAGGCAATTTTCATCACCATATCTATTGGAATAGCTTGTTGACTCACAACATACATTACTACCGGAACAATGATTGCACCGCCTCCTATGCCAAGTAGCCCAGCAAAAAAGCCAGTGATACATCCTACTAAAAGAAATAGCAAAATCATGTCCATAATAGTTAATACTCATCAGGTTTTATAACAAACCTATCTATATACATTATATCCTTTTAAGAAGGTAGCGTTTTATCTTAATGTATAAATTATGAAATCTAATGTATTGGTTTTGATGTAAAAGTTGCTTTTTTTCTTCTTTAATATAAAGGATAGTTAGTGATTATGTCGGCGGTAAGATGAAGCACAGTCATAACCATCTGTAACGTATTGATTTATTTTTTATGTATCATGCGTGTTTTTTTATCAGTAATTTCATAGTTTAATACCAACTTATTGTTTTATATCGATAACTAAACTTATATAGAGGTTTCTAATATAAAGTGGTATTCTTCTTTCATGTTTTCCCCTATAAAGCATATCGAATATAAAAGGTTGTAAGGACTTACAAATGACGACTATTGAAAAAATTGAACGCCAGATCAATGAAAACCCAATTATTTTATACATGAAAGGTTCACCAAAATTACCAAGTTGTGGTTTTTCTGCTCAGGCAGTTCAAGCTATCTCTGCTTGTGGTGAGCGTTTTGCGTATGTTGATATCCTGCAAAACCCAGATATTCGTGCAGAATTACCAAAGTATGCACACTGGCCAACCTTCCCACAATTATGGGTAGATGGTGAATTAGTCGGTGGATGTGACATTATTTTAGAAATGTATCAGCGCGGTGAATTACAGAAGTTACTAAAAGAGACTGCTGATAAATATCGTGGTGAAGAAGAAGCACAGTAATTAATTTTTTATCGTTTCGCTATTGAAACGTATAAAAATAATCAGTTCTTCAAGAAAAAGCCAGTTCATTAGTGTGAACTGGCTTTTTCTATTATTCATATATGTATCAGCAAAATTATGGCTTCAAGGTGTAGGCAATGGCCATCCACCAAGCTTTTTCCAGCGGTTAACTAATTCACAAAAAAGTAATGATGTGCGATTAGTATCATATAACGCACCATGTGCTAATTTGCTATCAAAGGGAATACCAGCAGTGATACAGGCTTTAGCTAAAATTGTCTGTCCTAATACTAATCCACTTAAAGCCGCAGTATCAAAGGTGGCAAAAGGGTGAAAAGGGTTACGTTTTAATCCAGCACGTTCAGCTGCTGCCATTACAAAGCTGTGATCAAAATTTGCATTATGAGCCACAATAATGGCGCGATTACAATCTGCATCCTTCATTCCTTTACGCACCATTTTAAAAATGGCATGAAAAGCTTCATATTCACTGACTGCGCCACGTAAAGGGTTGGTTGGATCAATACCTGTAAATTCTAAGGCTGCCGGCTCTAAGTTAGCCCCTTCAAAAGGTTCAACATGAAAATGTAATGTGTTATCAGGTTTTAGCCAACCTTGTTCATCCATTTTTAATGTAATAGCGGCGATTTCAAGCAAACCATCTGTTTTCGCATTAAATCCACCTGTTTCAACATCAATAACTACAGGGTAGTAACCCCGAAAACGGTTACAAAGCTTATTGGGATTATTTATATCAGGCATTAAGTTGTACTTATCCGATAAAAATAAAATATCGGAAATTGATAATCAGTAAGGCCAGAAAGATAACATCTGTATCTTTCTGGTTTTAATAAAATTAGTTACCTAGAGCGTGACTTGCACTTTTATTTTCGATGAGCTCGATTTTATATCCATCAGGATCTTCAACAAAAGCAATAATTGTTGAGCCACCTTTTACTGGGCCTGCATCACGGGTAACATTACCGCCAGCTTGGCGAATGGCTTCACAGGTTGCGGCAACATCATCTACACCTAATGCCACATGCCCAAAAGCGGTTCCCATTTCGTAGCTATTTACACCCCAGTTATAGGTTAATTCGATAACTGCACCAGTGCTTTCATCACCATAACCAACAAAAGCTAACGAGTATTTATATTCCTCATTCTCGCTAGTGCGTAGAAGTTGCATACCTAAAACCTTGGTATAAAAGTCGATAGAACGTTGTAAGTCGCCCACACGGATCATGGTATGAAGTACTCGCATATAAACCTCTTGTGTTTTTTAATGATTAAACCCTACAGATAAACTGATGGCGGGGTACTATAACGCGTTAAAGCCCTAAAGTTCAATTTTACTACGCCTTTAACAGTTCAATAAACTATGTTGTGCAGTTAATATCTCTATTAACTATACTCTATTGTAACAAACAATAGGGAGGGAAAATCAAATGCAGGAACAATTAGAATTTTTTGATATTCCTAGCCCTTGTATTGGGCGTTGTGAAATGAATATGCAAGGATATTGTGTTGGCTGCTATCGCAGCCGTCAAGAGCGGTTTAATTGGTCAACAATGAATCAACAACAGAAAAGAAATATATTACGGCTTTGTCAGCAACGTTATTTAAGGTCATTAAAAAAAGTGGGTTCTGCAATTGAAAAAGAAAATAAACAACTCAATTTATTTTAAATGTTCTATTTATTTTTTAATATTAAAATAATAATTAACTATCTTTTTAATTCATTATTGTTATTTATTGTAGTCATGTGGTTTATTATTTTTTCTTTATTAATTTAAGGTTGCAATTTTAACTTATTACCAGACCACACTACTTTTAATTGGCTGATTATCAATGTGTTTTTTTTGTTTCGGATGTTGTCTGTAAAATAATAATTATTATTATGTAAAAAAATATAGATTAGTTTTTATAACAAGGTTATTCTTTATGAACTTTCGTGGCTAGAAAGAAATGGTTTAATTATGTCTGGAAAATAATTACTTATCTAATAAATAGGATATATAACTACATTAGTTATTAAAGGTAATGTTTTAATTAAAAAGAATAGGTAAATACTGTATTAAAAATGAATATCTAAACTTTGTAATAAGTTGACTGAAAATGCTAATTAAGGAGAGATAAGTGGAATCAACATTAGGAGCTGATTTAGCGCGTTTAGTTCGATTATGGCGTGCTTTAATTGATCATCGTCTCAAACCATTAAAATTAACTCAAACCCATTGGGTTACTTTGTACAATATCAGCCAATTACCTCCAGAGCAGTCACAAATCCAATTGGCAAAAGCAATAGGAATCGAACAACCATCTTTAGTAAGAACCTTAGATCAACTGGAAGAGAAAAAACTGATATGTCGGCATACATGTGCAAATGATCGTAGAGCAAAACGTATAAAATTAACAAAAGAATCTGAGCCTTTTATTAATGAGGTTTATGCTGTTATAGAAAAAACGAGACGAGAAATATTAGGTGGTATTCAACTAGAGGAAATAGAAAGACTAATAAGTACAATCCAAAAACTAGAAAAAAATATAAATAGGTTACATGACTAACAATTTCAAGTTTAATATATATTCTATTTAAATAATATTAATTATATGATGATAACTATACTCTCAATAATCCAATATTCAGCTAGATAACAAGTGAATGAGTCACTAGGAGCAAAATATGTAACTAGTGCGAGTAAACGATATCAATAATACTGAAGTTTGACGAGTATATAACAAAAATCATTATATATTCCTAATTATAGGAACTAGATTATATATTCGTTCTCTCTTTAGATTACTTATTATTGGATCATAAAATAAAACAGGCAACTTTAATGTTGCCTGTTTTTTGTTGCTAATTAGCGAGGAGAAACAGTTAAGTTATTTCCGTTACCGATAACTGCAACACGTTGACCTTGACGATACACGGTATTATCTGCTTTTTGAACGATAGCGACGGTTTTACCACTATCTAAACGAACTTCAATTTGAACACCTTTAGTCGTATTTAAAGCACCTTGTGCTTGTTGTCCTGCCATACCACCTGCAATTGCACCAGCGGCTGTTGCTAAGTTACGACCTGTTCCTCCGCCAACAGTGTTACCTAACATACCGCCAAGAACGGCACCACCGATAGCACCTAAAATATTTTCATCGCTACCCGCTTGAATATTCACTGCACGTACAGAAACCACTGTACCATAAGTAATATTTTGAGCTTGTTTGGCTTGGCTTGCAGTATAAGTGTCACCGGATAGTGAATTTGTATTCACACAACCAGTAAGTACAGTCATTGTGAAAAGGCCAATAAGTAAATGCTTAAACATAGTCACTCCTAAAGAAAACCTGAGGTAAATTGCTCAGATTATACCAATGTTATCTATTATCAGTTATAGCTTGTTTTTTGCGTATGTCGAGACTGATTTTAATAATATATAGCTTACTATATAGTAAAGGCCGATAGTAAAAACAGAAGAGATTTCTGAAAAAAGAGAATATAACATTATATGTTAAAAATTTGCATCATCTTGATTATAAGGAAAAGAACATGATAGCAGGGCGGTACATTGGCGTGATGTCTGGCACAAGCTTAGATGGTGTTGATGTTGTATTAGCTGCAATCAATAATAAGTTTGTTGCACAACAAGAAAATCATTTTCTGCCTTATCCACAAAATCTACGCCAACGAATTTTAGCTGTTTGCCAAGGGCAACCGACTACCTTGCATGAAATCGGCTTATTAGATGCTCAATTAGGTGAGCTTTATGCGCAAGCGATCATAGAGTTACTTGCAAAAGCGAAACTTAGCGCGAGTGATATTACGGCGATAGGGTGTCATGGGCAAACTGTTTGGCATGAGCCAGAAAGTGATATGCCATTTACTATGCAAATTGGTGACAATAACCGTGTTGCTACACTAACAGGAATTACGACAGTCGGTGATTTTCGTCGTAGAGATATCGCTTACGGCGGACAAGGCGCACCTTTAGTACCGGCTTTTCATCTTGCTGTATTAGGACATCCTGTTGAAAAACGTATTATTTTAAATATTGGTGGTATTGCCAATATCTCATTGTTATTACCCGGTATTGCAGTTAAAGGCTACGATACGGGACCAGGAAATATGCTATTAGATAGCTGGAATTGGATCCACAATCAAACACCATATGATGATAATGGCAAATGGGCTGCGACTGGCACTGTAAACCCAACTTTATTAAAAGATATGCTTTCGGATCCTTACTTTTCGCGTTCAGCACCTAAAAGTACAGGGCGAGAATATTTCAATACACAATGGTTAAATTACCATTTAGAAAGAGTACCTAATGTTTTTCCTGAAGATGTACAAGCAACGCTAGTTGAATTAACCGCGATAAGTATTGTGCAACAGATACAATTAAACGGTGGATGTGAACGTTTACTCGTTTGTGGTGGGGGGGCGCGAAATGAGCAAATTATGCATCGTTTAGCTTCATTATTATCCGGCACAGAAGTCACAACAACGGATAAATATGGTTTAAGTGGTGATGATATGGAGGCACTGGCATTTGCTTGGTTAGCAGCGCGCACTATTGCAAATGAATCAGGGAATTTACCTTCTGTAACAGGGGCATCGAGAGAAACCGTTTTAGGGGCGATTTACCCTACAAATCCTCGTTAAGCGTGATATGCTGAATGTAGTTTCTCAAAAGAGAGAGTGAAAAATGACACAACTTGATTTTATTGATGTTGCTGATTTACGCCGCGAATATATGAACGGTGGGCTACGACGTCATGAATTAACTGAACAGCCATTAGTTTTGTTTGAAAAATGGTTAAAGCAGGCTTGTGAAGCGCGTTTGAGTGATCCTACTGCAATGTGTGTTGCAACTGTTGATGAAAATGGTCAACCTTACCAACGCATTGTGTTATTAAAACATTTCGATGAACATGGCTTAGTCTTTTATACCAATTTAGGCAGTCGCAAAGCGAGTCATTTAGAGCACAATCAACGCGTCAGTTTATTATTCCCTTGGTATCCATTAGAAAGACAAGTTTGTTTTTTAGGGAAAGCCGAAAAACTATCTCCTATTGAAGTTATTAAATATTTCCATAGTCGCCCTAAAGATAGTCAAATTGCAGCGTGGGCTTCTCGACAGTCTTCCCGCATTTCCGCAAGAGGCGTGTTAGAAAGTAAGTTTCTAGAATTAAAGCAGAAATTCCAAAATGGGGAAGTGCCATTACCGAGTTTCTGGGGGGGATATCGTGTGATATTTGATTCTGTTGAATTTTGGCAAGGACGAGAAAATCGGCTACACGATCGCTTTATCTATCAAAAATCACCACAAGGATGGGACATTGAGCGGTTAGCACCTTAATAGCGTGTTAATAAATTTACCTCAAAAAGTCTTTTTCTACTGGTACTTAATGTAGTGGCGCTTTATGCTATACCACTCGTGTTTCACTTATATTTTAAATAGACAAAAAACAATAAACCGATGGAGTCATTGATGTCTAGCAAGAACCTAATCACACAATTGCAGGAGCGTGGGCTAATCGCTCAGGTCACGGATGAGGCAGCTTTAGTAGAGCGTTTGGAGCAAGGTCCTATCGCTCTCTATTGTGGCTTCGATCCTACCGCTGATAGCCTGCATTTGGGGCATTTGGTTCCTTTGCTGTGTTTAAAACGATTCCAACTAGCCGGGCATAAGCCTGTGGCGTTGGTGGGTGGTGCAACGGGTCTAATTGGTGATCCTAGTTTTAAAGCCACCGAGCGCAAACTGAATACCCAAGATACTGTTCACGAATGGGTAGAAAAAATTCGTAAACAAGTGTCACCTTTTTTAGATTTCAACAGTGGTGAAAACAGTGCGGAATTAGCAAACAACTATGACTGGTTCGGTCAAATGGATGTGCTGACATTCCTGCGTGATATCGGTAAACACTTCTCTGTGAACCAAATGATCAACAAAGAAGCGGTTAAACAACGTTTAAACCGTGACGATGTGGGTATCTCTTTTACTGAATTCGCCTATAACCTATTACAAGCTTATGACTTTGCGTCATTAAATACGCATTTAGGTGTTGAATTGCAAATCGGTGGCTCTGATCAGTGGGGTAATATTACTTCAGGTATCGATTTAACCCGTCGTTTCAACCAGAAACAAGTATTTGGTATGACTGTACCATTAATTACTAAATCTGATGGAACTAAATTCGGTAAGACAGAAGGTGGTGCGGTTTGGTTAGATCCTAAGAAAACAAGCCCATACAAATTCTACCAGTTCTGGATCAATACAGCAGATGCTGACGTTTATCGCTTCTTAAAATTCTTCACATTTATGAGCATCGAAGAAATTAATGCACTTGAAGAAGAAGATAAAAATAGCGGTCAAGCGCCTCGTGCTCAACGTGTATTGGCAGAACTTGTTACTGGTTTGGTTCATGGTGAAGAAGGTTTAATCGCCGCTAAACGTATTACAGAAAGCTTATTCTCTGGTGCAATTGCAGACTTAACACAAGCTGACCTTGAACAATTAGCACAAGATGGTATGCCAACAATTGAGTTAGAAAAAGGCAGTGATTTGCAACAAGCGCTGGTTAACGCAGAATTAGTTCCTTCTCGCGGTCAGGCTCGTACAATGATTGGCTCTAACGCAGTTTCAATTAATGGCGAAAAACAAGATAATCCTGAATACATCTTTGAAGAAAAAGATTTCTTATTTGGTCATTACTCTATTTTACGCCGTGGTAAAAAACATTACTGCCTCGTTATCTGGAAATAATTGACAGTAAAGGGCAGCCGGTGAGTTGCCCTTTTTCTTAATAACAATAAATAAATGTATATACCTCGCCTATGATGATAAAGCTTGGGTGTTGTGTGTATTCACAATAATCGGTTTATGTCATGAAAAATATACTCTCTATTCAGTCACATGTTGTTTTTGGTCATGCCGGTAACAGTGCCTCTGAGTTTCCAATGCGTCGTATGGGGGTGAATGTTTGGCCTCTAAATACAGTGCAGTTTTCAAATCACACTCAATATCCAGAAAAATGGACTGGCTGTGTCATGTCAGCAGAACATATTACGGAGATTGTTGATGGTATTGCCACAATCGGTAAACTTTCACAATGTGATGCAGTACTAAGTGGTTATTTAGGATCGGCTGAGCAGGGGTTGCGTATTGTTGATATCGTTAAAAAAGTAAAACAAGCGAATCCTAACGCATGGTATTTTTGTGATCCTGTAATGGGGCATCCTGAAAAAGGATGTATTGTTCCTCCTGCTGTTTCTGGTGTGCTATGTGAAGAAGCATTACCTATTAGTGATATCATTGCACCTAATTTATTAGAGCTTGAAACATTAAGTGGTGGTAAAGCCCTTCATAATGTTGATGAGTGCGTAAATGCCGCTCGTGAATTATGTAAACAAGGTCCTAAGGTTGTATTAGTAAAACATTTATCACGTGCTGGATATCGACATGATCGTTTTGAAATGCTGTTAGTAACCGCAGAACATAGTTGGCATGTTAGTCGTCCACTAGTTGATTTTGGTGAACGTCAACCCGTGGGGGTGGGGGATTTAACAAGTGGTTTAATGCTGGTGGATTTACTCAAAGGTGTTGAATTACAAACCGCATTAGAGCACGTTGCCTCAGCAGTTTATGAAGTGATGCTAAAAACAAAAGAGATGAATGAGTACGAACTGCAACTCGTTGCAGCTCAAGATCAAATGGTGCATCCAACACACAGATTCTGCGCAACACAACTAGATTAAATTAATCGACTTTAAGAGAAGAAAAAGCGGATATTAATGTGATATCCGCTTTTTTATTGAGTTTTAATTTACTCTTTAATTAACCCTTCAGTGACCAGTGCACTATGTACATTAGGTCGTTGTGCAATGCGTTTTAGGTAGTTTTGTAGGTGTGTTAAATCTGTTAAATCTAAACCAACATGCGGTGCCCATTGGCTTAATGTAAATAAATAGGCATCAATAACCGTAAAATGATCACCACATGCACATTTTTGTTTGCTCAATACATCATTAATATAAGCGAATTTGCTTTTTAATTTAGTTTTAACAATAGGTACATAGCTTTCAGGTGTATCTGGTGAAAATAGAGGGCCATAGCCTTTATGCACTTCACTTGCAAGAAAGTTTAACCATTCAATTTGATGATAACGTTCTAGCGATTTTGGCGATGCAATTAAATTTCTATCAGGTTTTAAGTCAGCAAGGTATTGAACAATTGCAACGCCTTCAGTCAAAATATCACCATTATCTAATTGAAGAACAGGAACTTGGCCTTTTGGATTGATGGTTAGAAAATCTTTTCCCGATTCTGTTTTCTTAGCACGTAAGTCGATTCGCTCTATTGAGAAATCTAAACCGGTCTCACGTAAAACGATATGAGGGGAAAGCGAGCAACTACCGGGCGTGTAGTACAATTTCATATTGAATAGCTCCCTATCAATGAGGTGGTGAATTAACTTACAGATATTAGAATATCTTCACTAATATAAGATGATAAGAGGTTCTAAGAAATTAGCAAACTCAAATGGTGCTAATAAAACAGGCTTTTGTAAATTTGTGAACAAAACGATTAATTGATGAAAACACTCGAAAGTAAATGAGTCTTATATTTATAATATATAAGGCGTATTTTATTACGACTCTTCAAATGAAGGTAAAAATGAAATATCAAGGTAATAAATTTTCGGGTTTCTTTTATCAATATAGACTGTAACAAGTTCTCTATTAATATAGGGCGTAGGATCGAAGAAGATATAATTACTTTTATAACGAATTAATCGATTGTTTAATGTATCATGATAATCAGCAATAATTTGATAGGGAGAACGGTGATTAAAACGAATATTATTATTAATAATAATTTCAGATATTTTTACATTAATAGGCATTCCATCGCGTTTTAGTCGTTGATCTCTTGTGGATCTTCTTCTGATGAAATATAAAGGGATAAGCCCTGTTGATGCAAATACTAATCCAAAAATACTTAATATAGTACCCGCGCCATATAAGCCTAAAAAGTTGTTTATTGTTGCTCTTTGGGGATCACTTGGAAGATAAATAACATTAATCTTTTCACCAAGATAAAATCGGGATTGACTACTACCTTCTGGAGAGCGAAACACTATTTTTCTATTATCTTCTGTATCGAACTGAATTATAGGGTGATACAAATAGCTACCATTAGAAGATTTACTGATACTTTGATCAATAACAACCCCTATTGTTTCGACTCCATTTCTTACTAAATTTAATTCAGACTTAATAACAAATAAAGCTACAATAAAAATAATCGCACCAATAAGGGCAAAAATATAAAACAGAAATCTAAATTTCTTCATACATTAAATCCTTTTATTAATATGTGATTATTTTATCGCTAATATAAAAAAAGGATTATAGGAATAAACTAAAAAAATGAAATTGATCTAACGAGCTATAATATTCAAAATAGAAGAAAAAAGAGAAATGCTAGATAAAAACGCGATAGTTAATAGCGTTAAGAGTAAAAATAGTAGTAATGATATATAAAAGCCGGTCTTAACAGTAAGACTGGCTTTTATTTTTTGAAATAGAATTATTTTAGTTCTAATTCATTCATTGCAGCGATGCTGAAACCACCATCTACATGAACGATTTCACCTGTAATACCACCAGATAAGTCAGAGCATAGGAATGCTGCTGTATTACCAACATCTTCGGTTGTTACAGTGCGACGCAGAGGGGTTACAGACTCGCAATGGCTTAACATTTTACGGAAATCTTTGATACCAGATGCCGCTAATGTACGGATTGGACCAGCAGAGATACCGTTAACACGAATACCTTCAGGACCCATAGCATTTGCCATATAACGAACGTTAGCTTCTAAAGAGGCTTTCGCCAGACCCATAACGTTATAGTTAGGGATTGCACGTTCAGCGCCTAAATAAGTCAGAGTTAATAGAGCTGAATTTGGATTTAGCATTTCACGGCTTGCTTTTGCCATGGCAACGAAGCTGTATGCGCTGATGTCGTGAGCAATTTTAAAACCTTCACGAGTTACTGCATTAACGTAATCGCCATCTAATTGGTCAGCAGGAGCAAAACCGATAGAGTGAACAAAGCCATCATACTTTGGCCAAACTTTTGCAAGTTCTGCGTACATAGTATCGATGCTTTCATCTTTTGACACATCACACTCTAATACGATATTTGAGTCTAATGATGCTGCAAATTCTTCAACGCGTGGTTTCAGTTTTTCATTTTGGTAAGTAAATGCAAGTTCTGCACCTTGGTCACGCATAGCTTTGGCAATACCATAAGCAATTGATAATTTACTCGCAACACCAGTAATAAGAATGCGTTTGCCGGTCATAAAGCCCATAGCTGTATCCTTGTTTTTTCGTAAATCGCGATAATAACATCATTCACAGTTTTATTTATCTGTTAGGTTATCACGCTTATTGTTAATAAACGTGGCTGATTCTACCACGACATTTGTAAATTTGTTTAATTTCCCTAGCACCTCCGAGGAGTTAAGGGAAAAGGGCGAAATAATGTGCAATCAACATTATGCTTATATTGTTTACATTTAAGTCAAATCTTGGCGCCAAGCTTCTGCTGTTAAGGCTTCACCAAAGTGACTTGCTACCAATCTTCGAGTGACTTCATGTAATGGTGATGCAAGGACTTCTGCTGTATTACCACGTTCAACGACTTCACCATTATCCATCACAATGACTTTATCGCTAATATGTTTTGTCATACCTAAATTTTGTGTCACATAAATGTAGGCAATATCATGTGTTTCTTGCAGTTCTAGCATCAAGTTTATAATTTGTGATCGTAAAGACATATCCAGCGAAGCTATTGCCTCATCAGCAATAATCACTTGAGGTTGTAAAATTAATGCTCGTGCAAGCGCAATTCGTTGGCGCTGGCCTGATGCAAACATATGAGGATAATAATTTGCATGTTCAGGTAAAAGACCCACTTGACGTAATGTTTGATAAATTCGTTTCTCACGCTCAATAGCGCTCAACTCTGTATTCAGGCGTAAAGGGATCTCTAATGTTTGACCGATACGCTGGCGTGGGTTTAATGAGTTAGTGGGATCTTGAAATATCATTCTAATTCGCTGACTACGATAAGAATAATCACCAAAAGTCAGTTGATGCCCATCAATAAAAATATCGCCACCTGTAGGCTCAGTTACTCCTGATAACATTCTTGCTAGTGTAGATTTTCCTGAACCATTAGCGCCAATAATAGCTAAAGTTTGCTTGGGTTCTAGCGTAAAACTCACTGGTTTTACCGCTTCTAACTGCTGGCGCCGAAATAATCCAGTACGATAGCGAAATGTTTTTGATAGATTTTTTACCTCAAGCAGTTTATCGAACATCAGTTGGCTCCACATTTAACGGAAAATGACAAGCCACGGCGTGGTTTTTAAATAAACGTAACCGAGGTGCCTCAATACATTGTCGTTGTGCATAAGGGCAGCGAGGCCCTAACCGGCAACCTACAGGTAAATGCTCAAGAGAGGGAATTGCGCCAGGTAATGTATTTAAACGGCTTTTATGTGCTAATGAGTTGGTAAAATCGGGAATAGAGCGGATTAAAGCTTGAGTATAAGGATGATAAGGTGTCACTAATAACTCGTCAGGGGATGCGGTTTCGACAGTTTGTCCACAATACATAACCGTAATTTTATTTGCTAATTTACTCATCCATTGCAAATCATGACTAATCAACAAAATGGTCATATTGTTATTTTGATTGAGTCGAGTCAGCAAACGAAAGATTTGGGTTTGTGTTGCAGGCTCCATAGCGTTAGTAGGTTCATCCGCAATCAGTAATCGAGGCTGATTTGCAATAGCAATAGCAATCATCACCTTTTGGCATTCACCTTCAGTTAATTCATATGGGTAACTGCGCATAATGTCTTTATGATCTTTAATACCTACACGATGCAATAGTTCAATTGCGCGACGTTTTCGCCAATGAAAGCGCTGCCACCAATGACCTTTAAAAGTCCATCGGGGAATTGCCTGTATAAGCTGTTGCTCAATTTTTGTAGCAGGATCAAGACAAGATTGTGGCTCTTGGAAAATCATTGAGACATTATGACCAATGACACGGCGTCGTGCTTTGGGTGATAATTTAAGTAAGTCGATATCATCAAAACGGAAACGATCGGCTGTCACACTGATATTATCCTTTGTTACGCCACAAATCGCTTTTGCAATTAAGCTTTTACCTGATCCTGATTCACCAACAAGGCCTCTCACTTCACCTTCATTTAAGGTTATAGAAATACGATCTACCGCTTTTACTGGGCCATCAGGTGTCATAAATTCAATGGTTAAATTGCGTATATCTAATAAAGGCATTATTCCACTCCCTCATTTATTGCACGCTGTAAACCATCACCTAAAAGGTTTACCAGTAAAACACTTATCATAATAGTGGCGCCCGGAATTAAGACTGTCCAAGGGGCAACATAAATTAACTCTAAAGAATCACCTAACATAGCTCCCCATTCTGGTGAAGGAAGTTGGGCTCCTAAATTGAGAAAACCTAATGCTGTAATATCAAGAATAGCAATTGAGAAAGCGCGTGTTAATTCAGAAACTAATACAGGCGTAATATTAGGCAGTACGGTGTACCATAAAATAGAGATGTTCGATGCGCCATCAAGTCGAGAAGCAATAACATACTCTTTGTTTAATTCATCATTAACAGCAGAGTAAATCATTCTGACTAAACGAGGTAATAGTGCTAGCCAAATTGCTATCATCGCGTGACCAAGGCTTGTTCCTACGAAAGCCACAACAATAATAGCAAGTAGTAAGGATGGAATTGATAACAGCGTGTCTAATATATGATTGAGAATGGCGGATTTTAAGCCGTGGGTCATACCTGCAAAACAGCCAATAATTAATCCCATTAATGTCGCTGCAAAAGTGACAATAAATGCACCACCAAAGGTCATGCTTGTACCAATTAAAATTCGGCTAAACACATCACGCCCTAAATCATCTGTACCAAAGAAATAGGAGACATTGCCGTTTTGATACCAAGATGGAGGAGTCAGCTGATGACCGAAAAATTGTTGGTCGAGTGCATAAGGCGCAATATAAGGACCTATTATACTGAGCACTAAGAGAAAAAGGACGCCATAAAAGCCGACCATTGAGATAACGTCTTTAGAAAAACATTGCCAAATTACCGCTGCGGGTGTGGGCGTTTTTTTCTCTTTATAAAATTGGCTATCTAAAGGCATATCCCACCTTGTGTTTCATTGGGTTACTCATTGCGCCCACAATATCTGATAAGACGTTAACAATAATGACCATTGAACCCACTAACATGACACCAGCTGAAATAGCAGAGTAATCTTGTTGGCGGATTGCTGTAACTAACCAACGACCAAGTCCAGGCCAGTTAAACACGATTTCTGTCACCATCGTTAGTGTCAGCATGGTGGAGAACTGTAAGCCTAATTTAGGAATGATAGGGGGTAAAGCATTATGAAGAATATGGCGACGAATAATTGTAAAACGTGAGAGGCCTCGAGTTGCAGCCGCTTTCACGTAGTTCTCTGACATGATTTCTTCCGTACTATTTCGCATTAATCGAATAACTTCGGTTGTTGGTGCAATCGCCAGAGTTATTATGGGTAAAATCAAATGCTGTAATACGTTAATGATCATTTGCTGGCGATAAGGAGAATCAGAAAGCCATGCATCCACTAATGCAATGCCTGTAATAGGTTGTAAGTTATAAAGCAAATCAATACGGCCTGAAACAGGTAGCCAACCCAATTTTAGTGAGAAAAAAAGAGTTAACAGCAATGCAAGCCCAAATACAGGCACAGAGAAACCTAAGAGTGCGAAATTACTGATAATAATATCGGCGGATTTATTACGCCAAACTCCCGCAATAATACCAGCGGGAATACCTACAATAAGGGCAAAAAGAAACGCTAAGATACAAAGCTCCATGGTTGCTGGAAGTGC
This sequence comes from Proteus faecis, assembly GCF_003144395.1. Taxonomy (GTDB): domain Bacteria; phylum Pseudomonadota; class Gammaproteobacteria; order Enterobacterales; family Enterobacteriaceae; genus Proteus; species Proteus faecis. The sequence continues at coordinate 161,966 of NZ_PENZ01000034.1, forward strand.
TTCTACCAATTGCGATTTGATAGGTTCACCATTGATAGAGGAAATACCAAAATCAAAATGGATCATATTATGGGCATAAAAAAAGTAGGCATCGGTGAGTGATGCACCACTTAATGGAGCATTTGGTGTGTAATAACTTAGGCTAAAGCTTACTAGCGACAAAAAGAACAGTGTCACAAGTAATAAAAGTAATCGACGTATTGAATAAATAATCATGGATTATTTTACAGCCTCTTTCTTGTGATTTTGTTCGTCTACTTCTGCCTCTCGATAAACACCAGCAAAAGACGCATTACCAAAGGTACTCAACACTAATCCTTTAATATCATAACGATATGCTTGCATACGTAAAGAGTTTGCCAAAGGTAACACAGGTAACTCTTGAGCAAGTATATCTTGCGCTTTATGATAATAATCCATTCTTGAAGCAAGTTGCTGACTATAAAGCGCTTTTTTTAAAATATCATCAAAGTTAGGTAAGCACCAATGACTTAAGTTAGTTTGTGAACTAATGGCTGCACAACTAAAGAGAGGGCGGAAAAAACTATCAGGATCGTTACTGTCAGTTGACCAACCAGATAAGGTCATATCATGAGTGCGATCCATCATGCTTGTCTCTTGATATCGCCCTTCGATAGGACGAATATTCATTTGAATACCCACTTGTGCTAAGTCTGCTTGAATAAGTTCTGCCATTTTTAATGGACTTGGATTATAAGATTGTGAGGCGCTAGGCACCCAAAGATTTAATTTCAACCCATCAAGGCCTAATTCTTTAAGAATGTGTTTCGATTTTTCAGGATTGTATTCTGTGATTTTTGCTCGGTTATCATAAGCCCAAGATGCACGAGGAAGCACGGAAGCTGCCGTTTCGGCTGTACCATAATAAATAGATTCCATTAAACGTTCATTGTTAATGGCATAAGCAATAGCTTGACGAACTTTAAGATCATTTAATGGTGGTTTACTGGTGTTAAAGGCTAAATAAGCGATATTCATACCGGAACGTAATGTTAATCTTAATCGTGGATCGTCACGTAACACTTTTAATTGGCTTGCGGCAGGGTAGGCTAAAACATCACATTCACCAGTGAGTAATTTAGATATACGACCGGTACCACCTGCACCCATATCAATAACAACCTGTTGCATCTTTGGTTGCCCTTTCCAGTAATCATTATTTCTAAATAAACGAACAAATTGTCCTGGCTGATATTCATCTAGAAAGAAAGGGCCTGTTCCTACTGGTTTCCAATCAAGTTGTGTTTGATCGCCTGTTTTTTCTAAATTTTGAGCGTATTCAGCAGAAAGAATAGGAGCGTAATGTGTTGCTAGATGCCATAAAAAAGAGGCATCAGGTTCTTTCAAGCTAAATTCTACTGTGTATTGACCAAGTTTTTTGATCGATTGGATATTATTGGCAAAACTTAAACTGTCAAAATAGGGATATTTTCCACCATTAATTTGATTGAAAGGATTTTGTGGATTAATCATCCTTTCAAAACTAAAAATAACATCATCAGCGGTAAGTTTACGTGTTGGTGTAAACCAAGATGTTTGTTGAAAAGAGACATTTTTACGTAAATAAAAGCGGTATGTTGCACCGTTATCTAATGTTTCCCAGCGAGCTGCGATTTCAGGGATCAGACGATAAGTGTAAGGGTCAACATCTAAAAGACGGTCATAAAGCTGTGCAGCTAGGGGATCAATAATTAATCCACTACTTGATAACTGTGGATTGAAAGTATTTACACTGCCATCAACACAGTAAACAAAACCATTTTGATTAATTGGAGTTGGTTCAAGCGTTATAGATGGTGCTTGTGTTTTTGGTGCTACATCCGCGATACAAGTTGCGCTTGTAACCGTGAGTAACAAAGTACCAATAAATAAAATAGGGCGCATAAATAATGTCTTTTAGAGAAACGATTTTGCCATTGTAACTTAAAAAACTTTCTATCCCCAAATAGTCAAAAAAAACAAAGTGAGAAAAATTCTCAACAAAGTGCTTTACAAATGCTAATGATAAATATTATCATCCGTATTGTCCTTCAGCGGTAAGAGGTTTTCCGCGGAAGGCACGACATTGCTCACATTGCTTCCAGTATTTTTTTACTAGCCAGCTCGGGTGCTGGCTTTTTTTTTGCCTATTGTCTATAACTCTCTTCTTAATATTTTAAAAATTATATTTATCAATACATTAAGTCGCTATTTGATGTTTTTTAATTAGCCCTCTAAATTGATCATAGCTTAGTGATAACTTTTCTGCGGCCTCTTTTTGGTTATATAAGCTCTCTTTTAATGCATTATTCACTAATTTTTTTTCTACATCGTTTTGCCATTGGCGTAAATCCAACGGTAATGCAGGTAGTGAAAAATTTTCTTTAGACGATGCCTTTAATGCAGGGGTTTTTGATGTCTGAAAACCAGCGAAGGGGTCAATAATAATATTATTGAGTGTGTTGTCACTGGTTCCATGACGATAAACTGAGCGTTCCACAACGTTTTTGAGTTCACGAATATTACCTGGCCATGAGTAATCTAAAAGCACTTGGCACGCACTATGACTAAAACCAGGGAAAAAAGGCAAACCTAATTCTTGGCACATTGAGATAGCGAAATTTTCAGCAAGCAACATAATATCTGCGCGTCGCTCTCTTAATGGTGGAAGCCTAATCACATCAAACGCTAATCTATCCAGTAAATCGGCACGAAACTTACCTTCTTCTGCCATTGCGGGTAAATCTGCGTTTGTTGCGCAAATAAGCCTAACATCAACATGCAGAGATTGACTGCCTCCAACGCGTTCTAAATGACCGTACTCAATGACACGTAGAAGTTTTTCTTGCACAAGCATGGGCGCAGTCGCCAGTTCATCAAGGAAAAGAGAACCTCCATCTGCACGTTCAAAACGCCCTTGATGACGATTTTTAGCGCCAGTAAAAGCGCCCGCTTCATGACCAAAAAGCTCAGAATCAAGTAAATTATCATTGAGCGCAGAACAGTTGATCGAAATAAAAGGCCCTTGCCACCAGGGAGCGAGGTAGTGTAATCGATGAGCAATTAACTCTTTACCTGTACCTCGTTCACCAATAATTAATACAGGCTTTTTTAATTGAGCAAGTGCTGAGGTTTGTTCCAATACATCAATAAATTGGTTATCAACGCCGATTATTGTCTCTAAATTCTCATTCATTGGTCAAACTCACCATTTAAAGGTATTTTTTACCAGTTTATCAGGTGTTCGAAAAATAGGCGAATAATATAAGTCGCCTATTATTAATGAGTTAAGTGAATTTTAAAAGTTGGCACGCAAATTGTATTAATTAGATTATGCGGGCGTTACGACAGTGCGCCATTATTGAGATAATTTCACGTTACTAATTAGCATAGCTATTAAGGATAACATCATGGGTATATTTTCACGTTTTGCTGACATTATTAATGCCAACATCGCTTCTTTATTAGATAAAGCGGAAGATCCTGAAAAAATGATCCGCCTAATGATCCAAGAAATGGAAGATATGTTAGTTGAAATCCGTACAACTTCTGCACGCACTTTAGCTGAAAAGAAAGGATTAGAGCGCCGTATCGAACAAGCTGAAAAACAGATGAAAGATTGGCAGGATAAAGCAGAGTTGGCTCTTATTAAGGAAAAAGAAGATTTAGCTCGTGCAGCATTAATCGAAAAACAACGTGTAGCGTCAGTAAATGATACATTGAAACACGAATTGATTATTATTGATGAAACGCTAACGCGTTTAAAAGGCGAAATTAGCGAGTTAGAAAATAAGTTAACTGAAACACGCGCAAAACAGCAGTCTTTAGTTGTGCGTCATCAAGCTGCAAACTCATCTCGCCAAGTTCGTCGTCAATTGGATAGTGGAAAAATGGATGCAGCAATGGCGCGTTTTGAACAGTTTGAACGCCGTATTGATCATATGGAAGGTGAAGCTCAAAGTTACGGGTTAGGTAAAGAGAAATCATTAGACCAACAGTTTGCTGAATTAAAAGCTGATGATGAAATTAGCGCGCAATTAGCGGCATTAAAAGCTAAAATCAATATCAACAAAGAGTAACAGCAAGCGTAATAACCATCTTATAAAGGATATGTAATGGGCTATATATTTCTGGGAATACCACTGACAATTTTCGTTTTATTTATTCTCCCTATTTGGTTGTGGTTGCACTATAACAGTCAAAAAGGTGGAGGTAATGTTCAGTTAACCCATCAAGAAATGCAGCGACTGAGCGCGCTGGTGGATAAAGCTCAGCAAATGCAGGAGCGCATTAAGGCATTAGAACAAATACTTGATGCAGAACATCCTAACTGGAGGCAATCACAATGACGATGCAGAGCAAACAATTGTATCGCTTGCCACAAGAGGGCGTGATCCGTGGCGTATGCGCAGGCCTAGCCCATTATTTTAATATTCCTGTTTTGCTTATCAGGGTTATTGCTGTGATTGCGCTGTTTGCTGGCTTTTTTGGTTTAACTATAGTTGCTTATTTTGTCTTAAGTTTGTTTATGGAGCCAGCTCCAGCTAATTACCAGAAAGATGAAGATCAGCAAGAGAGCTTAAAAGAGATATTAAGCGGAGTAGATAATCAATTGATGCAAGGTGAAAAACGTTTACAACAAATGGAACGTTATATTACCTCTTCTACTTATCAGTTAAATAAACGCTTTCGAGATTTGTAATATTTTTTGTCATTTAATCTGATAAGACGCTCCATTTAGGAGCGTCTTTCTTTCAACCCGTATATCTTTTTCAACATTTGTATTGAGAGAGTAAAATGTCTGATTGAGGAGTGTATTGTGAATTCCAATCAAGTATTCGTTTCTTTAAAAACAAATAAACTCGCCCAATTAGCCAAAAAAGGGGTAACATTTGGGTTAATGTTATTTACTTTATTTGGGCCAGCAGCAATCACCGGCGGTATATTAAAACGAGTAAGTAGCAAACCGTTACGTTGGCTGGTTCTATTGATAGCTGAACCTATTATCAAAGTAGGTTTGAATAAGCTATCGCGTCAAATGTCTTGGGAGAAACATGAAACGCCTACAAAATGAACTTACAGCTTTTATTAATCGTGGTGTTGATAGGCATCTTCGTTTGGCCGTCACTGGATTAAGTCGAAGCGGTAAAACAGCATTTATTACCTCTTTAGTTAATCAACTTATTAATGTGCATACTGGTGCGCGTTTACCGTTATTTTCGGCAGCACGAAATAAGCAATTACTAGGTGTAAAACGTATTCCTCAACACAATTTAAATATTCCTCGTTTTACTTATGATGAAGGAATGGACGCTCTTTATCATACACCGCCAAGTTGGCCCGTTCCTACAAAAGGGGTCAGCGAAATTCGTTTGCAGCTACGTTATCGCTCTAATGAATCTTTAACTCGTTTTATAAAAGAAACATCTTCTCTTTATTTAGAAATTGTTGATTACCCCGGCGAATGGCTATTAGATTTACCTATGCTTGAGCAAGACTATTTTGAATGGTCAGAGCAAATGAATAAGGTCAATCGCCAAAGAACATCACCAGAACAACATTGGCAATTACTCCTTAAAAAATGTGATCCTTTTGCACAGGCTGATGAAACATTACTAGCTGATATTGCCTCTGCTTACACTGACTATTTATTAGCATGTAAAAATGAAGGTCTTCATTTTATTCAGCCAGGACGTTTTGTATTACCCGGTGAATTAGCTGGAGCGCCTGTTTTGCAGTTTTTCCCATGGGCTGATTTACAAAAATACGATATTGCTAAATTAAAGAACGCAGATAAACGTACTAATATTGGTATGTTAAAACAGCGCTATGAATATTATGGACAGCATGTTGTAAAAGGTTTTTATCGTGATCATTTTCAAGGGTTTGATAGACAAATTGTTTTGGTTGATTGTTTACAACCTTTAAATCAAGGTGCAGATGTGTTTAATGATATGCGTCAAGCATTAACACAATTAATGCGTAGTTTTCATTATGGAAAAAGAACCTTACTTAGACGCTTATTTTCACCTTGTATCGATAAGCTTCTTTTTGCAGCCACAAAAGCTGATCACATCACGGTTGATCAACATGAAAATTTAGTGTCATTACTTCAACAGCTTATTCAAGATGCTAAACAAAATGCTATTTTTGAAGGGATCAGTATTGATTGCATGGGACTTGCTTCTATTGCGGCAACTGAAAGTGGAATTGTTGATCATCATGGTGAAAAAATACCAGCCTTAAAAGGCTTTCGTTTAAGCGATAACACACCATTAGTCTATTTCCCTGGAGAGGTTCCTAAGCGATTACCTGAAAAAGAGTTTTGGGAAAAACAAGGGTTTAGTTTCGAATCTTTTAGACCGCAACAAATATCAAGAGATAGTGCGGTACCTCATATTCGAATGGATAGTGCAATGGAGTTCTTGCTAGGGGATAAATTAAAATGAATGAGCCATTAAAATCGCGAATTGATTTTAAAGAGCCCATACTTCAAGAAGAAGTTACCTTGAAAAAAGGTATTGGCTTTAATGAAAATGAGCAGTTTTTACCGATTGATCCACCGTTGGATGAAGAGAATGAAGGACAATTGGAAGGTGATGTTCAATCAATTTTAAAACCTAAAAAAAGTGTCTGGAAACGTTTATTAACGATTGCGAGTACCCTTTTAGGGATCAGTGTTATTGCCCAAACTGGACAATGGATTTATGACTCATGGATAAACTCTGACTGGATTGCATTGGGGGCAGCTAGTGCTGGTGGCTTAATTGTTGTTGCTGGTATTGGATCAGTGATAACAGAGTGGCGCCGTATTTATCGTTTACGCCAACGTGCAGATGAAAGAGATAAAGCCAAAGAATTACTATATAGCCATGCGATGGGAAATGGTCGAGCATTTTGTGAAAAACTTGCAAAACAAGCGGGTATTGGTTCACAACATCCCGCATTAATTCGTTGGCAAAGTGCATTGCATGACACACATAATGATAAAGAAGTATTAGAACTTTATAGCCAACTTGTTCAGCCTGTTTTGGATAAACAAGCAAGAGCTGAAATTAGTCGTTCTGCTGCAGAGTCAACCTTAATGATCGCAGTCAGTCCGCTGGCAATGGTTGATATGGCCTTTATTGGTTGGCGCAATATTCGTTTAATTAATCGTATTGCAGAAATTTACGGTATTGAATTAGGCTATTATAGTCGTTTAAAACTCTTTCGACTTGTTCTCGTCAATATTGCATTTGCTGGGGCGACAGAACTCGTTAGAGAAGTCGGAATGGACTGGCTTTCACAAGATCTTGCTGCACGATTATCAACAAGAGCTGCTCAAGGTATTGGTGCTGGGTTATTAACCGCACGATTAGGAATAAAAGCAATGGAATTATGTCGTCCTTTACCTTGGATAGACGATAATAAACCTAAATTAGGTGATTTTAGAAAAGAGCTAATCGGAAAATTAAAAAATACCATTGGTAGTAAGAAGAAAGAATAAATGATTATCTTTTAATTATTTCAAATAAAAACCGCAGAGTTTATTCTGCGGTTTTTTTATATAAAGCCTGATAAAGTATTATTTATATAAAATAGCCCTAATGACGAAGATAATAAGATATTATTATTAAAATAATGCACTGAGTGCTATAAAGTATTTTTATAATTTTATTACCAATGATGTTATTATTTTAAAATAAAACTACTTTGATATACTTCTTAAAAAGAGTAAGTTAGTGATAAAACAAAAGGTACTATAACTTATTGTATATAAAGGTTAATGTGTGTTTTCCTGGTGAAATATTTGTAATTTTAATCAAAATATTCTTTTTTTGACAGAAAATAGTATTGATTTTAGTGTGATAAATGGCGTTAAATATCACTCAAAGGTAATTATTATAAGCATGTATATTTGATATATCTACTTTTTAATTAATTTACTATTCAAGAAATAGTGATGATTTTTATTTTAAAAAATAGAGAAAATAAATAATATTTTCAATAAGGTGAAAAAATGAAAGGAATACAAATATCAGTAATAAAGAAACTTTCAAAAAAAAGACGTGAACTTTATTTAAAATCTACATTAAATATCGAAAATATTGATAGTCAATTAAGTATTTTAATTCCAATCCTTAGCGAAACGACGAGTGAGATTAAGAAGAGACAATACCAAAAGCAATCTAAGCCATTTCAAATAAAAGAGATATCCCAATTTTTTGAATATTTGACTGAATCAGATAAGAAAGAAAAGGCAATAAATGCACTGGAATTTTTGCTTTTTTGTTTTGAAAATGGATGTAAAACCATCAAAAAAGTAATCAGTCAGGAATTAACTCCTTTGGTGAAGGATATCGAATATCTTATAGATTTTGAACTGAAAAAAATAATTAAAACCTCTTCTTTTTCATTATTTGGTTTTTTTAAGGCATAAATAATCTAGGTTAAAAATCAAGTTATTAGTTTAATTGTGTAAAAATAAATGCTAATGGTGTCAACCTTTACTGACAATCTTCTTTATTTCGTTGATATTTATGTATAATATCTAGAATTAGTTCAGGGTCACTCAGTATTAAGAAGGTTCATAATGCGTTTAGAGGTCACTTGTAAAGATCGCATCGGGTTAACCCGTGAATTATTAGATCTGCTGGTATTAAAAAATATTGATTTACGTGGAATTGAAATATTTCCAATCGGTTTGATTTACCTGAATTTTTCACAGATTGATTTTGATATTTTTCAACCATTAATGGCAGAAATTCGTAGAATAAACGGTGTTATTGATGTACGTACAGTTGCATTTATGCCTTCAGAGCAAGAGCATCGTGCAATTTGGACATTATTAGAATCTGTACCAGTACCTGTTTTTTCTATAGATACAAAAGGTAAGGTTAAATTATTAAATCCTGCAACAAGGTTACTATTTGGTATATCTCCAGATGATAATTCTGAGAAAACGTTTAACCAATTGATTCCAAATTTTAATATCCACCGTTTTTTAGAGCAAAAAGAGCATTTTATTCAGATGGTGCCAATTACGCTGAAAAAACAAGATTTTGAAATGGAAATAGTCCCAATAAAACTTACTGATGATAATCAATATAATCATTGTGTTGGCGCTTTTGTTTTATTGAAATACCATACTATTATTTATGATCACCCTAAATTAGTTGCTAATGATCAAAGTGGTTTTAATCAAATAATTGCAGTTACTCCCAAAATGAAGCAAGTTATTGCTAGAGCAAAAAAAATGGCAATTATGGATGATCCATTGTTGTTAGTGGGGGAAACTGGCACAGGTAAGGATTTATTAGCAAAAGCCTGTCATTTATTGAGTAACCGTTTAAGGTATCCATTTCTTGGATTAAATTGTGCATCAATGCCTGATGATGTTGTGGAAAGTGAGTTATTTGGCTATGCTGCAGGTGCTTATCCTAATGCAGTAGAAGGAAAAAAAGGATTTTTTGAACAAGCTAATGGTGGCACTGTATTACTTGATGAAATTGGTGAAATGTCACCGCAAATGCAGATTAAGCTTTTACGTTTTTTAAATGATGGAACGTTCCGTAGAGTAGGCGAAGAAGAAGAAGTTAATGTTGATGTGCGTATTATTTGTGCTACTCAGAAAAACTTGTGGGAATTAGTGCAAAAAGGTCTATTTAGGGAAGATCTTTATTATCGACTGAATGTATTAACACTTACTTTGCCTCCATTAAGAGAAAGAAGGGACGATATAATTCCGCTAGCAACTCATTTTATTAATCAATATTGTCAAGAACAGAAGATGGGCGTACCGTCTATTTCTGCTGATTTCTCAAATTATTTAAAACAATATTCTTGGCCTGGTAATATTCGTCAATTACGAAATATCGTTTATCAAGCAATGGCGCAATTAAGTGGAAATACGTTACGAGTCCAAGATATTGCTTTACCTGAACATACAGAAGAAACGATGTTTGATGAGAATTTATTAGAAGGCTCATTAGATGAAATGACAAAACGTTTTGAAGCTTCTATTTTGGCTCGTTTATATCGTGATTATCCAAGTACACGTAAATTAGCAAAACGCTTAGGGATCTCACATACAGCGATTGCGAACAAACTAAGAGAATATAATTTGACAAATAATAAGAATGACAAATCATAAGATTTAATGTCATGATGATTTTTTCTATCCAATAAAAAATAGACGAGCCAGATGCTCGTCTATTTTTTTATGAACAATATTATTTCAATGCATTTAATGCATCATCATAATTTGGTTCTGTTGTGATCTCATCAACTAATTGGGTATAGATAACGGTATTATTTTCATCTAAAACAATCACAGCACGGCTAGTTAAACCAGCTAACGGTCCTGATGTAATTGCAACACCGTAATTTTCTTTAAATTCAGCGCCACGCATTGTTGATAATGTTACTACATTATCTAAGCCTTCAGCACCGCAAAAACGTGCTTGAGCAAAAGGTAAGTCAGCAGAAATACATAAAACAACAGTGTTATTTAATTCATTTGCAACTTTATTGAACTGACGAACACTTGCAGCACAAACCCCTGTATCGACACTTGGGAAAATGTTTAAAACTTTACGTTTACCTGCAAAATTCGCTAAAGAAACATCATTAAGATCTTTACCAACGAGAGAGAAATCTGCAGCTTTTTGACCTACTGTTGGGAAATTACCCGCAAGTGCCACTGAATTTCCTTGTAAAGTAACTTGATGTGCCATTGTTGTTCTCCTTTATTAGTTGTCAGACTAATTGTTATTAATACTCATTATTAACGATAATTATCGTTAATGCTTAACCATTATAAAAATTTGCCATTATTGGCATATTCACCACTAAAAACATAAAAATTTATAAAATATTTGTAATCAGTGATTGTGCCTTTTTATCAGGCTCTTATAATTGTGCAGTTCATTCCCATACAGATTACAGGACGAAACAGACATGCGCAAAATATTCGTCATCTCATGTGCACTTGTCGTTCAAGGATTAATCATGTCGCAGGTAAATGCGGCAGTAGTCCCTGCAGGAACGATACTCGATAAAAAGCAAGAAGTAGTTCGGCATTTAAAAGATGAGCCTGCATCACTTGATCCTATTAATGCAGTAGGGTTAACAGAAGCTCAAGTGCAACGTGATTTATTTGAAGGGTTGACGATAGAAGATGAGCATGGACGTCCTATTCCGGGTGTCGCTCAAAGTTGGCGTACAGAAGATAATCGTGTATGGATCTTCACTTTACGTGATAATGCAAAATGGTCTAATGGTGAAAAAGTAACAGCTACAGATTTTGTCTATAGTTGGCAAAGGCTAGTTGACCCTAAGAATCTTTCACCTTTTGCATGGTATGCATCACTTGCATCTATTGAAAATGCACAAAAGATTATTGATGGAAAATTAAAACCAACATCATTAGGTGTAGAAGCGATAGATGAAAAAACACTAAAAGTGACATTAGAGAGGCCGGTTTCTTATTTTCCAAGTTTAACGACTAATTTTTCACTATATCCAGTGCCTCGTCATCATGTTGAAAAATATGGTTCAGAATGGATCAACGTTGGTAATTTAGTGGGCAATGGCGCCTTTGTATTAAAAGATAGAGTGGTTAATGAAAAAATTGTATTGACGCCAAATCCTTATTATTGGGATCATAAAAATACAGTATTAACCAAGGTCACTTTTGTGCCAATTAATCATGAATCACATGCGACTAAACGTTATTTAGCTGGTGATATTGATATTACAGAGTCGTTCCCGAAAAATTTATATCATAAATTAATGAAAGATATTCCTAATGAGGTATACATTCCAGACCAGTTAGGAACTTATTATTACGCTTTTAATACCCAATCAGGACCAACAAAAGATATTCGTGTACGTAAAGCGTTAGCGATGGCAATAGATAGAAAAATTATCACTGATAAAGTATTAGGAACAGGGGAAAAATCAGCAAACCGTTTTACACCTGATGTAACGGCGGGATTTATTCCTGAACCAACAATTTATGATGAATACAATCAAGATGAATTAGATAGTCAAGCTAAGATCTTATTAGCTGCTGCTGGTTATGGCCCTCATAATCCATTAACCCTCTCATTGCTATACAATAATTCAGAGAATCATCAGAAAATTGCTATTGCTGTTGCTTCTATGTGGAAGAAAAAGCTAGGGGTGAAAGTCCAATTACGTAATCAAGAATGGAAAACATATATTGATAGCCGAAACTCGGGGGATTTTGATGTTATAAGAGCATCTTGGGTCGGTGATTATAATGAGCCTTCTACTTTTTTAAGTTTATTGAGCTCTAAACATGCAGGTAATATTTCGAGATATCAAAATGAACAATATGATGAAATATTAGCATTCGCAAGCATGGCTATCGATTCAAATGAAAGAAATAATTTGTATAATCGAGCAGAGCAAATGATTGCTGAAGATGCGCCAATCGCACCTATTTATCAATATACGAATGGACGCTTAATAAAACCATGGTTAAAAGGGTATCCCATTGAGAACCCTGAAGATGTTGCTTATAGTCATACGTTTTATATTCTTAAGCATTAATGTAAATACTAAATTAGAAGCTTAAAACTAAACTAATATAAAATTATTGATTATAAATTATACCTCAAAGTTAAAATTTATTTTGAGGTATTTTTTTATACTATTATCAATAGTAAAAGTGAAAATTTTTTAATTTATAAGTTGATATATATTGTTAGTAGGTAAGCTAAGAAAATAAAAAAAGTATAAAAAAGAACCCCTTTTAAAAAGGGGCGTAGCAAAATAAAGCAGGATGAATTATTGTCTAAATATAAATTATATTTTTTATGCCTATATTGCACGCTTTTAATTGTATCTAACTGTTACAATGATTAATAAGATATTTATAAAAAAAATCCCTCTGTTATAAAAACAGAAGGAGACTCAAAAGGAATAAACATTGCAGATGATATGTTAATACATTTTTATGGTATTGTTTTGACTAATTGTGCAATGTGCTTGATGTTAAATATTATGTATTGTTTTATTTATAGATATAAATACTTAGTTATAATAATATTTAATATATTAATTATGGTGCATGAAGAATTCATAATCTGAATTATCTATTTGTTTTCCTTTATTATTAAATGAAATTACCGATTTGCAATAATTATTAGAAAATCATTTAAAAACGGTAGCCTAGAGATAATTGTAAAACATTTAATTCAAGATGTCGTTTATTTGCTGTCGTATCTGAGTAAAGATAGCCGATGCTAAATGATATATCCTTAACAGGATTATAATCGATGCCAACTTGACCAATTACACTAGTTGTATTAACAGTGTGGGAATCGGTTGTATTTATTTTAGGGTGATATTTATCCTCTTGGTGTTTTAATTTATTAGGCCCCATTTGAGCATAAACAGAAATTTCAGGTGTTATCCTATAAGTAGGACCGATTAATAGGCCTGTCGTTTTAGTCCGGTACCTTACTGTTGAAGGTGTGGTAAAACGAGGATCAATAAAATATTCTTTACGGTTGGCATTTAAATTCAGTAGGGAAATTAATATCCCCCAAGTGTTTTCTGTTTCATAACGATAATTGATTATTTCTCCTTTTGCAGTGTCACCTTTTATTTTACCATAAAGATAGCCAATAGAGAGGGTATGACTTTTATCATAGGCGTGTAATGTAGAGGAATAAGATAAAGTTAAGCTAATTAAAACAAGAGCTAATTTATTCATTATAGAGTTTCTATGTTGATATGTAGAGCACTATTTTTAGTAAAATAAGTGTTGATTTCAATATTAATTGATTGAAATTACTCTTAAAAAAAGTTTGAGTGCTAATTTTTAGACTAAATAAAAAATCAAACTATCATAAATAGCTAATCATTAATTAATATAAAATTTATTAATGATTTTAATGATGATGTAATAATGAGATATTATTTAAATAGGAGAAAATAGAATAGGTGGGAATACTCACAATAAGCGTTAACACCTATTGTGAGCCAGATTTTAGTGCGGTGTTCTATTTTTTATCTACAACTTCAATCAGTGTATATTTTACACTTGATGCATCTGCTGGAGGGTTAGGGATATTTGTAACATTAACCTTTAAGGTGTATTCAGTGCCTGCTTTATATTCAAAGCCATCAATGTTTTGATAGAACAGCGACCATTCACCAGAAGGTAACTCTTTCACCTTCATACACTTCATTGGTGCGACACCAACACAATCATACAGTTGTGAATCGACGAGAAGTGTTTTTGTTGTTCCCGTAGATGGTGTTGTATTTGCACTTTCAGTTGAAGTTGTGTCATTGCATCCAGCTAAAAGCAAAAATAAAGGAATAGCGATAAATTTTTTCATATTGATGACCTTATTTTTAGGGTGCAATAAATATATTAAAGAATATTTAGTATACACTAGGCAAATAGTTATTATAAATTACAGCAGGTAATTTTTTTCCTACAAATAAAATAAGTTACCTGTTGTTGTTTTAAGTATTACTATCTTAACGTAACTATCAGTATTCAATTTAGTGTAATAATCCTAAAGTAATGAAGATAAATAGAAACTTTGGATGAATTAAACAAAAATAGTGTTGATATACAGTTAGCTAGCCAAAAAGTATAGAATGGCGTTTCAAAACATAGCGTTATAAAATGAAGGTAGATTAATCCTATTTGTTAATTGAGCATTGAATTCAAGTATTACATTTAAGGCAAAAGTTATGGAGGAAGCTCAGTGAAAACAATTAATGACTCTGTTATACAAGATTCAGATGCTATTTATATGACTCAACTTGATGGGCATGGAGGAGCAACAGAAATTACGGCAGAGACTGTTGCAACAAATGAAAAACCCTATTGGGTGCACTTAGATTACCGCAAACCACGAAGTGCTCAATGGATACAAGAGACAGAATTACTTCCTCCTGTTGCGAAAGATATATTACTTGCAGAGAACGTTAGGCCAAAAGCACAGCGCATTGGTGAAGGTGTCGTCATTAATTTGCAAACAATTAATAATAATCCTAATGATCGTCCTGATGAGCTTGTTGCTTTTAGAATTTATATTAACGGTCAAACAATTGTTTCAAGTCGTCACCGTCGAGTCAATTCAGTAGATTCTGTTATTCATACTTTAGAGCTAGGTAATGGGCCTGAAAGTAGTGGTGATTGGTTAATTACAATGGCTGATGCAGTAACCGATGAAATAGGTGAATTTGTTGAGACGCTACATGACCAATTAATTGAATTGGAAGATATGATCCTCGACCAACAAATACCAGCAAGAGGTGAACTTGCATTATTAAGAAAACAGTTAATTGTTTTACGGCGTTATATGGCGCCTCAGCGAGATGTATTCTCAAGACTCTCTATTGAAAAATTACCGTGGATGAGTGATAGCGATAGGGTTACGATGCTAGAAATCTCAGAAAGACTTTCTCGACGTTTAGAGGATTTGGACAGTAGTATTTCTCGTACTGCGGTGATTGCTGATGAAATAACATCAATGATGGCTGATGCAATGAATAGACGTACTTATACTATGTCACTAATGGCGATGTTATTTTTACCAACAACATTTCTAACTGGGCTATTTGGTGTCAATTTAGGTGGAATACCGGGAAATGAGTTTCCTTATGGTTTTACCATTTTTTGTTTATCTCTTTTTATTTTGATTGTGATTGTTACTTGGTGGTTAAAACGTAGCAGGTGGTTGTAAATTTTCAGCAAATTAATCGTAACTAAATGGATTTAAAAAAGAATTCTCTAACCCTGTTTGAGATATATCAATTTTTTAAAATAGAACATCTGGCATTATAACTCTCGCAGGTGAATACAACGTTGAGCGATGAACGTTGTGCTCCATAATTGTAGTTTTTCTCATATTGAGTTCTTAATACAGAATAATTGACCATTATTACACCGATGTTTATTAACATCGGTTTTTTTTTGCTTACACTTATTATTGGCGATTATTTGGTCATGAAAATCCTAAACCTTGAATACAAGGCTTAGGAGATAGTGCATTATTTCACTTCAACAATATCGAGTTTGTTTTGGCTAAAATCAGGACGTTCATCATCTTCTTCTTGGAACATCACTGGAACAGCTGGAATATCGTCTTTATCAAAAGCTAAGTCACCACCATTAATGACTTCATCACCATGTTTGATATTCGCAAAATCAAATAATTGAGTATCACATAAGTGTGATGGGACAATATTTTGTGTTGCTCTAAACATAGTCTCAATACGACCAGGATAACGTTTATCCCAATCTCTTAGCATCTCTTTAATAACTTGACGCTGCAGATTAGGTTGTGAGCCACAAAGATTACATGGAATAATTGGGAATTGTTTAGCTTGTGCAAAACGCTCAATATCTTTTTCACGAGCATAAGCAAGAGGGCGAATAACGATTTGTTTGCCATCGTCACTCATCAATTTAGGAGGCATACCTTTAAGCTTGCCACCGTAGAACATATTTAAAAACAATGTTTCTAAAATATCATCACGATGGTGGCCTAAAGCGATTTTAGTTGCACCAAGTTCTGTCGCTGTGCGATATAAAATACCACGGCGTAAACGTGAGCATAAAGAGCAGGTTGTTTTACCTTCAGGAATAATATCTTTAACGATCCCATAGGTATTCTCTTCAACAATTTTATATTCCACACCAAGTTCATTTAAATACTCAGGTAAAATATGCTCAGGGAATCCGGGTTGTTTTTGGTCTAAATTGACCGCAATAAGTGAAAAATTGATTGGCGCACTTTTTTGCAGATTCATTAAGATAGAAAGTAGCGTGTAGCTATCTTTACCACCAGAAAGGCAGACCATGATTTTGTCGCCATCTTCAATCATATTAAAGTCAGCGATAGCTTGCCCAACATCACGGCGTAAGCGTTTTTGTAGTTTGTTGAAATTATACTGCTCTTTTGGGATGCTCATTTTTTACGGTTCTATATCGTTGCTGATTATTCTGTAACTTGCTAACCAAGGCTTTGTTCTTCGGTGTTTTGATATCTTAACAATATGATAAATAAATAAAATATTTTATAGATTCAAATAATAAGTTGTGTGAAAAACAAAGTTATTTATGGCAAGAAAATGGATAAGTCGCCAATGATACCAGATGGTAGGGTAGTTTCGATATAGATAACTACAGTTAAGCGCTTTCAAGGTGGTAAAAAGTAAGAAGTAATAGCCTTATAACTTGAGTAAGGCTATTAAACTATAAAATCATGATGATAATGTTGCTAATTTAGTCGCGAATCCCATAAAGAAAAGCCCGATAACACCATTACCTAATTTAGCGATATTTTTACGTGAGCCAAAGAAACGGGCAAGGGCTACACCACCAAATATTAGAAAAGAGAGATAGATAAAACTAAATGCTTCAAGCATGGAGGCGAGGATTAAATAAGATAATCCAGTATGTGCATAATTAAAATCGATAAATTGAACAAAAAATGAAATATAAAACAGAATCGCTTTGGGATTGGTCATACTTAATGTAAGTGCTTTTCTAAAAACGTGTTTCTGTACTGTTGTTGTTTGTTCTGAATGTACTTTTTTGGAGAAAAAAGTGGCATGGATAATTTTTATTCCTAAATAAAGGAGATAAAAAGCACCTAAAAAACGAACAATAGTAAAGAGTACAGGAGAGGCTTTTATAACAGATGCGACACCAATAAAGGCGAGAAAAATCAAAATAGCATCACCTAAAAACACACCAAATGCAGCACGATACCCGTCGCGAACACCGCCAGATGCGCTTGTTTTTAGCACATAGAGTGTATTAGGGCCAGGAACGAGGATAATAAAAAACATGCCTGCAAGGTATGTCCAGATATTGAGTACACCAAATTGTTCAAGCCACACGTTAACCCCCAATACTATTTTCTCTGTGTTACTTAATGAGTTTCTATTATATAAAGAGAATCAGCATTATTTAAACGCATATTTTCACTCAGATAGAAGATAAATAAGTCATTGCTGAAGATTTTATTAAAACAGAAGCGATAGAAATTGTTTTATCTCTTTATCGTGGACTTGTTGAAGTGACTAAGAAAGAGTCTCTGTCTATTGATGAAAAACAAAAGTCATGAAACTCGGCTCATTTATAGTGAGTACATTAGATAAGAAGAAGTAAAACAAGAGAGAAGGTGATGTTAGCGAAGTATATATCTCAAATTGTAAATCAAGAAGATAGCTATCAAATTTTAAGTACCCAGAATTTTGTAGATCACTTAACAGAAATAACCAGAGCAACTTGTACTTGGTTATTTCCTGATGGTGTCATCTTGAAATGCACAGAAGAGATAGAAACAGAACACTATGATAATGACGCTCAATGTCCAGAATGTTGGATCACTTGGGAAATTGTAGAGTCAAATAACAAACCGATTTCTCCTTGTAGAAAAGAATTTTTTAATTTATGCCAGCAAAGTTTTTGGTTAAAAATGCAACTTGCTAATAATATATAAAAGGAAAAGCCACTTTATAAGTGGCTTTTTTATACACATTAATATTAATAAGGTTATTTATCTTAAATTCCAGATTAGAAATATACTTAAATATTAGTCAATGTTATATAGATTAAGACAAATTAATTTTACTTAGTGAGTATCTTTTATTTTACTGATTAATAACCAATAGAATTTCAATTGAACTTTTAATCATGTTTAAACAGCGCTGAAACTAAAGAATAATTGGTATTACCTCTTTTTTCATAACGTTATGAACTTAATATTTCTTTAGTAATAGTGAAAAATAAGGTAAGTTTATTGTTGAGACAAATGGTGTTTTAATTATTATTTAAATCATAAGGTTTTCTTTATTAAATATTATTAATAACGTATTATTAATAAATAAAAATTATCGAGTGTTACACTCGATTTAATAAGAGAGCTAAATTTTAATTTAGTTCCATTTGTCTATCCTTTTTTACATAGAGAACAAAGATGCGTCGTAATATATTTCTTTCTACTTCATTGTTAGCTATTTCTACATTTTCTTTTAATGCACAAGCTGCATTAGATAATACTTTGTCAGTAGGTTATGCACAGAGTTCAATTAAAGTGAGTGAAGATAAATTCGATAATAACCCTAAAGGATTTAACTTTAAATATAATCATGAGTTTGATAATGATTGGGGCGTTATTGGATCACTGACATACACAAAATTAACTTATAATTATTATAGTCGTTGGGGAAAAGTGGGTTCAACTGAAATCGATTATGTTTCATTAACGGCAGGGCCTAGCTATCGTTTTAATGACTATTTTAGTGCTTATGGTTTAATCGGCTTTGGTCATGTTAACCAAGATGATGAGTACTATTATGTTAATGACGAATACAGTAAAACCTCTATGGCTTATGGATTAGGCTTACAAATTAATCCAATCCCAAACGTAGCAATTGATGCATCTTATGAGTATTCAAAATTTGACGATGCAAAATTTGGTACTTGGGTATTAGGCATCGGTTATCGTTTTTAATTTTAAGCTGATAAATAATATTTTCAAAAGGTCACGTAATGTGACCTTTTTGTTAATTTAAGTATAAACATAAATATTTATTACTATATTTGAGATGTCACTTATCAAAATGTATTTAATATACACTAAATGTGTGTTTTTTATTCGGGACACTTGACTGTCAATAAAGAATATTTAAGATCTCATATTTTATGGAGAAGAAATTATGTTAACTGTAATAAAAGCAGAACCTTCGCACTATGATGAAATGATTGAAGTTTGGGAATCGTCAGTTAGAGCGACACATACATTTTTATCTGAAGATATCATCTTATCGCTTAAAAAAGATATTGTAGAACACTATTTTCCTATGCTTAATACCTATATTGCAATAGACAATAATAATGTCATTCATGGAATTTTAGGTACGGCGGAAAATAAGTTAGAAATGCTTTTTGTCGATGCTAATTCTAGAGGGCATGGTTGTGGTAAATTGCTTACAACTTTTGCGATAAATACACTGCATATTGATGAGTTAGATGTCAATGAACAAAATCCTCAAGCGATTGGCTTTTATCTTTATATTGGATTTGAGCAAGTAGGGCGTTCAGAATTAGATGGGCAAGGAAATCCTTTTCCATTGTTACATTTAAGATTAAATAAAAATAAGTATAAATACTAAATAAAAAGATGTTAAAGATATAAAATAGGAAGAAAAGTAAGAACTCTCTTTATTTATCTTATGCAAGTAATAATTATCCACTCAAACTTGATTTATATCGTAATAACTTACCTACTTTAATGAAATAATTTTTTCATAATTAAATAAATCGAACACAACAGTGGAATAGTTATGAAAAAAACCTTAATTGTTATTTTTTCTTTATTTTTATTACCCTCTTGCTCTGAATCACAAGAAAATAAAGTTATTGAATATTGTATGGACACATTAAATATCTATAGTCATGTGAGTAAAGATCAATGTTTGTGTTTTTATAATGAAGCAAGTGATAAATTTTCTTCAACTGAAATAGATAGAATGGTCAAATCACCACCAATAAAACAAAACAGTACACTGACAAGAGAAGGCACCATGTTTTTAACTATCGCGCATTCATCTAAATGCTTCGAGTAACAGATATTAAGTGAAACAATATGGCTGTTCCTCGCCCATATTAGGCGAGGGTCTACAGCGGATTTTGCTAAAACATCAGCAGGTGAAGAGAAAAGTGATTATAATTTCCAAATGATATGGAACATAGGTTGTAGTGGATCACGACTAATTAGAACTCGACCAAAAATATCATCGATATCAGAATCATCATCTGGAGCAAGACCAATAATCACTTCGCTAAAACGGGCTGATGTGACAGGCAAACCAACAATAAATTGCCAATCATTACCTAATGGAACCACTTCAGCTGCGCCTCGTTCTTCAAATTGCAGGTTAAATAATAATTGATCTGCAACATCTAAATTATCAGCTGCTTGGGCTAAAAATAGATCATAAGCTTGTTCTAAAGCGTCGTCTTCACTGATTAAGGTTGGTTCATTCATGGTAATGCCTGTGTCTATTGTTCCAATAATTATCGCGTTATTTTTATCGCGTTTTGACTAATGTAGCACCGTTATATCTTACCCGTTCTTAGTCGTCTATCGATTATAACATTTCTGTTATAACAGAGGGCTAAAGAAATAGCAGATACGCTCTAATACACGATTTAAGAAGGGGCGTTTTTCCCATTCATCCATGGTTAATTCTGTCGAGCGGGCAATATAATCATATTGAACAATGCTTAAATCACTTCCAAAACCTTCATCATCAATGACAACTGTAATTTCAAAGTTTAACCATAGGCTACGCATATCAAGGTTAACTGAACCTACCATGCTGAGTTGTCCATCAACCATTACACTTTTGGTATGTAATAAACCATCTTCAAATTGAAATATTTTTACACCTGCTTCTAGCATTTCTGTAAAGAAAGAACGGCTTGCCCAACGCACAAGGAAAGAGTCATTACTGCGAGGAATAATAATACTGACATTAACCCCTCGCATCGCAGCCGTTGAGATTGCATGAGCTAGATCATCGCTAGGTACAAAATAAGGAGTTGTCAGTACCAATTCTTTTCTTGCGGAGTAAATTGCTGTAATAAGTGATTGCTGAATTAGCTCATCAGGAAACCCTGGGCCTGAGGCGATGACTTGTGTTGTATGACCACTTTCTTGCTCACAAGGCATAATATTATCATCAGGAGGAGGTGGCAGATGGCGCTCACCCGTTTCCATTTCCCAGTCAAAGGCATAAATCATACCTAATGTAGTAGAAACAGGGCCTTCCATTCTTACCATAATATCAACCCATTGACCCACACCGGAATCTTGCTTGAAATAACGAGGATCAACCATATTCATACTTCCTGTGTAGGAAATGTAATTGTCGATCAATACGATTTTTCGATGTTGACGCAAATCCATACGGCGTAAGAAGAAACGAAATAAATTAACATGCAGTGATTCAACGAATTCAATACCAGCGGCTCTCATTACTTCTGGGCCATTAGTACGGAAGAAATTCCAACTACCCGCGGAATCAACCATGACTCGGCATTTTACACCACGTTTAGCTGCTCTGATTAAGGCCTCGGTGACTTCGTCAACTAAACCACCTGATTGCCAAATATAGAAGACCATTTCAATATTATCACGAGCGTTATTAATATCTCGTGTAATTGAATTTAGTGAATCGTCACAGGTAGTTAGAAGTTCAATTTTGTTACCCTTAACACCTCTAATACCCTGGCGTTTAGCGGTTAATTGGAAAAGAGGGGTTGCAATATCGCTCGTACTTGTAGCAAAGATATGTTTACATTTTCTCAAGTCTTCAAGCCACGCAACAACAGAAGGCCACATCTGTTTAGCATGTTCAACGCGTCGTTTCCCTAGGTGTAATTCACCAAAAGCAAAATACGCAATAACTCCGACTAATGGCAGAATATAGATGATTAATAACCATGTCATTGTTGATGTAACAGGTCGTCGGTGCATTAGGACACGAAATGTGACCCCTGCAATTAATAGCCAATAGAAGAAAAAGGTTAGCCAACTTAATACAGTATAAAATGTTGTCATAGTAGAGCTATTTTCCGTTGAAAATGAATTGCATGGAGAAGCTAAAGGCAATTTACTAAAAATAGTTCATTATTTTTGTTATTTGCCGAATGTTGTTATTAAATCAGGATTATTATCTCTGTCAAATCTCTTTCTTAAGAGATAAGCATTAAATAAGTAATAAGATACAATTCTTTATTCATTTTTTCTTTGTGAGAAATGCTTAAATACTGGATGAAATTTAAGCAAATCATAAATCCCCCCTTGGATCACAAAATGAACGTCTTATAATAGTCCACTTATTCGAAAAAATAGGTGCTGATAGTATGAGACACAGTAGGACTGAAGTAGCTCGTTGGCGAATGATGAGACAAGCTATACGTAAACGACGTCGATGGTTAGAAGGGCAATCTCGCCGTAATTTCCGAATTTATAAACTGCGTAAACTTGATACTTCTAGAAAACATAGAGCACTTTTATTTGTACAACACATAGAATGGAACTCATAGTTTCACTTTTTAACAGTTAATATCAATCATTTTGCTAAACGTTATTGAATATGATTGCTATTTGCATTTAAACTAGAGGCATATTTTTTCTTTAGGTGAAATAAGATCAGTTATGCGTTGGAAGCTTTGGGTACTCATATCACTTTGTCTACATGCCTCACTTGTTGCGGCTGCGATGTTATATGTTGTAGAAGATAAGCCCGTTACACCTGAGCCTATCTCTATACAGATGTTGGCATTTGCAGCAGATGAGCCTGCAGGCGAACCAGAGCCTGTAGTTGAAGAAGTTACTCCGCCAGAGCCAGAGCCAGTTGTTGAGCCTGAACCTGAGCCAGAACCTATTCCTGATGTAAAACCTGTTATCGAAAAACCAATTGAGAAAAAGCCTGAACCAAAACCGAAACCTAAGCCAAAACCAGTGGACAAACCCAAACCGCCTGTTGAGCGACTACAACCTTTAGTTGTTAATAAAGGTAATGATCTCAAAAATCTTAACCCGACGGCAAAGCCAAGCGATAAAGGTGATGAAAAGCCAGTTGCAGTGGCAAGCAGTGGTGAAGGCAAAGTCCCTAATGTAGTACGCCAAGGTTTACCTGAATACCCTTCGCGAGCAAAAGCTGTGGGAATTGAAGGCTCTATAAAAGTACGTTTTGATGTTGATGCTGATGGGCGAGTGGACAATGTAGAAATTATTTCTGCTGATCCAAAAAATGTGTTTGAACGTGAAGTAAAAAGAGCTATGCGCCAGTGGCGTTATGAAAAAATTCCTTATAAAGGAAAAGTGGTTCTTATTGAGTTTAAAATGACAGGGATATCCACAAGCTAATTTTTATAACGTTAGCCGTTACACAACGCGATATCATTATTTAATACCAGATAAATAAAAGGCACTTTTAATAAGTGCCTTTTTTAGTATTTCAACTTACATACTTTTCGTTAATTTGGTAATGGTGTTTTATTCCATTGTGCTTGTTAACGTAAAGTGAGCTTTACCTTCAGGTAATCGACGAGCTGAATTATTCTCATCAACGGCAACGTAGGTAAACACCGCTTCTGTTGCACGATAGCGTTGGCCAACAGGTTCTGTGGCAACTTTCTTAACCCAGACTTCAATATTAACAGTAATTGAAGAGTTACCTGTTTTTAAGCAACGTGCATAGCAACAAACGACATCGCCAACAGCAACAGGTTTAAGAAAGGTAATGCCTGTTACGCTTACAGTAACGACACGACCTAACGCAATTTCTTTTGCTAAAATTGCACCACCGATGTCCATTTGAGACATTAACCAGCCACCGAAAATATCACCATTAGCGTTAGTATCAGCAGGCATGGCAAGGGTACGTAAAACGAGCTCACCATTAGGCAAAGATTGTTGTTCAGTCATGGGGAATAATGTATCTGTAAATAATGTTGAAACCAAGGAGATGTTTACTCGTCATACTTCAAGTTTACTCGTCATACTTCAAGCTGTAGCGTTGTTGACTTCGCTCATTCGCACTAGTCACATACTGATGTATGCTCCTAGCGTCTCCTTCACTCGTCGCCTAGCTACACCTCGACTTATTTAGAGTAAGAGTCTCGTCATACTTCAAGATGTAGCGTTGTTGACTTCGCTCATTCGCACTAGGCACATACGGATGTATGCTCCTAGCGTCTCATTCACTCGTCGCCTAGCTACACCTCGAATTATTTAGAGTAAGAGTCTCGTCATACTTCAAGCTGTAACGTTGTTGGTTACATTTTGAATTATTTAGAGCACACATCTCCCAATAAAATAAAAATGATTATTCAGATTTTGAATGAGCATCATGTGATGTCGGTTTAGATACTCGTTTTACCCTATCATCTGATAATTCGTGTTCACTATTTTCTGCCGTTTCGTCTTTAGTTTGTTCTTCTGGTAAACGGTTATTCCAGATATAAACCACACTGGCGATCGTAAAGATAAAGGTTAAAATAGTTAAGCCAAAGACTTTAAAATTAACCCAAGTCTCTTCCGCTAAAGAAAATGCCACATAAATATTACCAAGAGCACAAGCAAAAAAGAAAATCACCCATGCAATATTGAGTTTTTTCCAATTTGCAGGTGGCATAGCGAGCTCTTTACCTAGCATTCTTTCCATTAACGTTTTTGGCGTAAATAACTGCATACCAATTAAAACGATAGCAAAAATGGCATAAATAGCTGTCACTTTCCATTTAATAAAATCAGCAGAATGGAAGAAGATCGTTAATGAGCCAAAAATAGTGACCACGATGGCAGTTATGAGCGGAGCTTTCTCAACTTTATGGAAAATAAGCCATGTCAAACCGACTGAGATCCACGTCGCGATAATTAATGCACCTGAAGCATAGAAAATATCTTGCCATTTATAGAAGATAAAAAACACTAATAGTGGAGCAAAATCAAGTAATTGTTTTAGCCAGCCATTTTTCATAACAGATAGGAACCTATGGTAATTAAATTCATAAACTTGGCTATTCTAATGCAAAGCGACAGAAAATGGGTAAACAATTGCATATCTTTAACGACAGAGTGTTAATTTATACAAAAAACGCGATTTTTATCTGAAATAACTCAATGAAAAATAAACGTAATTGTATTTATGTAAAATTAAAACTCAAGCTTGAGTTATGAAAGAGGATTTAAACATTGCTCTAGTATATGATTTGATTACTCATCATTATCACCCGCCACTTTTTGATGAATGCATAAATAAAAAGTATTTCTGATAAGAGGAAATCAATGAACGGAAAAAGAATAATAAAATGGATGCCAGGATTAGGCTTATTATTTAACTATAAGCGTGAATATTTTGGCTATGACTTAAAAGCAGGGCTTTCGGTTGCTGCCGTCGCGCTACCTGTTGCCATTGCTTATACTGAATTATTAGGCATTAATGCTATTGTTGGATTGTATGCCTGTATTTTCCCCATGATTATTTATGCATTATTTGGTACTTCTCGCCAATTAATTACGGGGCCAGATGCAGCAACGTGTGCCGTTATTGCTGCAGTCGTTATTCCATTATCTGCTGGTGATGAAAATACACGATGGCAACTTGCCATTATTATGACTGCAATGACGGGGTTTTGGTGTATTTTAGCTAGCCATTTTCGATTAGGGGCTTTCACTGATTTTTTGTCTCGTCCTATTCTTCAAGGGTTATTAAATGGTGTCGCGATCACCATTATGGTCGGGCAAATTAGTAAAGTATTTGGTTTTGATACTTCTCCCGATCACTTAATTGAAAAACTTATTGAAGTTCCATTTCGATTAATGGATGCGCATTTACCTACGGTATTGATGTCAGCGGTAACTCTCGCCTTATTATTAGGTATTCGTTATTTTCGTAGCCGATGGCCTGCACCACTAATTGCCATGGTTGTGATGACTTATCTTAGCTGGCAATTCGATTTAGCAAGTTATGGTATTGCTATTGTGAATAAAGAGGCAGGAAATGTTGACCTATTTCTGCCAGTCGTGTCGATGAGTGGATTTCATCCTAGTGTATTACGAGAATTATTGGTTCCATCTATAAACTTGGCTGTCATTAGCTTTGTGAGTTTTATGATGACAGCTCGTAGTTTTGCCAGCAAAAATGGTTATGATGTCGATGCAGATCAAGAATTAAAAGCATTAGGTATTGCCAATATTGCGGCAGCACTTTCACAAGGATTTGCTGTAAGTGCAGCAAGTAGCCGTACCGCAGTCAATGATTCTGTCGGCGGTAAAACGCAATTAGTTTCTATTATTGCAGCACTGGTTATTCTGCTGGTGCTATTATTTATGACAGATTTTCTCGCCTATATTCCATTATCTTCGCTCGGAATTGTGTTGATCGTCTCATCATGGTCATTGCTGAGTATTCGTCATATTTGGTCTTATCGTAAACGTAATAAACAAGCATTTACATTGGCATCATTTACTTTATTAGCAGTGTTATTAGCAGGGTTGATTAATGGTATAGGCTTTGCGGTCTTATTAGGCTTATTACAATTTTTACGTATTGTTTTTCGACCAAGTGATCAACTATTAGGTGTTGACGAACAAGGAATGGTTCACTCAATGAATAAGGATAATGGTATTGAGCCTATCGATGGCTTAATGATGTACCGTTTTAATTCACCACTGACTTATTTTAATGTGGGTTATTTTAAAAAACGGGTACTTCAACTTGTTGATAGTGCACCTCAACGTCCAGCTTGGTTAGCGGTAGATGCGGCTGTAAGCTTTACCTATGATGATGTCAGTGTATTTGCCGCTATTGATGAACTAATACGAGAGTTGCGAATAAAAGGCGTTAAGTTGGTTTTAGCTGGACGCAGAACAGAGTTAAATCGTTGGATTGAACGTAACAGAATTTCGCTCAATGAAGATGACTTGATTATTGCTCCTGATCTCTATTTTGTGATCCGACTTTATCAAAGCCGACAGCAGATCAAAGAAAAACAGAAAGAAGCAAGAAAAGAAGCGTTAAAGCAAGAAGCTGAAAGCCAAGAAGCCGAGAGTAACAAAGCATCGATATCAGAAGTACCAATAGAGAGCCAGACCTCAACACCTTAAGTATTTCAGCTAATTTTATGAGTGGTAATCAATAAATAGTAAAATCCCGTGATAAGTCGTTAGCTTATACACGGGATTTTTTATCGGTAAATTTGATGGAAAGCTATGCTTTGAATAAATTAGCGCGTTTGTTGCGTTATGTATTTGTTTTCAACCAACATAAACAAACGAAATAGGTAAATAATCATCCATGCTGAAGCCATGTTTTTCAGAAGATAGAATAAGAAGTTATGGATAAGATCAGGTAGTTGAATAGTCAGATTACTCACAAATCCGATGCCAAATTGCAATAAAATCCAAATACCTAAAGCTGGAATAAGTGAGCCAGATTCACTAAACCCAATTTTCCAACCTAAACGTATTGCACTTCCCATATTTTGTTGGCGTACTAAAACAACCGGTGCTAATGCAAAACCAATGAGCAAAATAATACCGGGAATAATCATCACCATAAAACCTGCGCTAATTAAAATAGAGCACAGTACAATCAATAAAAACATTTTTGGCAAGCGAGATAAGCATGCGTTAAATGTTTGTCCTAGAGTCACATTGTGACCAGCAGAGATTGCCATAGCGAACATCAATAAGGTGAGAACCAAAATGCTTTGTTGTAATGTTTCAAATGCATACAGTGATAATACTTTTTTGGCAATACCCACGACACTGTTTGACATTGCTTCTAACTCAGCAGGAGAAGCAGAGGAAAGTTGCGTATTTTTAAAATTAGCCACAAATTCAATCATCAATTGGTATTCTTGAGGATTGGGGCCAATTAAGACATGAACTATCGCTAAAATAGCAGCAAGGATAGCGGAAAGGGTAACAATGCTACGTCGTTCATTCTTATAAAAATTCAGACTGTCTCGGTAGATTGTGCGTGCCGTGGTAGGCATGAAACTGCTCCTATAAAAATAGACTGTGTCAATGCGCGCTATTGTACCTTCTACAACAACAAAATGGGATATTTTCTCTTACTTCTCTTATTTGGTTTTTTTCTTACTATCAATAATTAGAATATACTTATTATTTAAAATAAATAAAACATTCTTTTAACATAAAGGTAACCTTATTTTTAAATACATTTTTTAGGGTATTTTTTATTCAAAAATTATTAATAAAAATAAATTTAATTATAAGAAAAAATTGTATTAATCTGTAATTTGATGCAGATCAATTATAAATAATCGCATTGATAAATAATAATAAGAGAAATAACACTTTCTGCAAAAATAATTCCAAAGTTGTGATCGGTATTAGATCATAATTATCAATAAATGGTTATATTTTTAGCGGAGATTTTACTTATTACAGGAATGGGTTAAATAATGAAAAAACTTTCTGCGCTTATTTTAGCGGCTGCAACTCTTGCGCCTTCTATTTCTTTTGCTCACCAAGCAGGTGATTTCTTATTCCGTGCAGGTACAGCAACAGTTCGTCCTAATGCGGGTTCTGATAATGTATTAGGTATTGGACATTTTGAAGCTAATAATAATACTCAATTAGGTTTAACCTTTGGGTATATGATCACTGATAATATTGGTGTTGAGTTATTAGCAGCGACTCCTTTTGAGCATAAAGTATCATTAACAAACTTTGGTGAGATTGCGACTGTTAAACATTTACCACCAACATTAATGGCACAATATTACTTCGGTAATGGTGAAGACAAACTACGTCCTTATTTAGGTGCAGGTCTTAACTTTACTACATTCTTTGATGAGAAATTTAATTCAGCTGGTAAAGGCGCTGGTTTATCTGACTTAGATCTCAAGGATTCATGGGGCTTTGCAGCACAAGCAGGTTTAGATTACAACCTTGATAAAAACTGGATGCTGAATGCGTCTGTTTGGTGGATGAATATTGAAACAGATGTTAAGTTTAAAGATGGTGCTGGTAATAATTATAAAGTTGATACACGTCTAGACCCATTTGTATTTATGTTTGGTGTGGGCTACCGTTTCTAATTCTTCTTTCTTTAAAAGAATATCTCATAATGAAAAAGCGAGGTTTATCTTCGCTTTTTTTATCTTTTAAATTTGCACAGAACCTTTCTTTTTTAGATTATATAAAGTTTCTATTTTATTGTTAAATACATCATTTATGAGCAATTGAAAATAGAGATAAATAGAAAAGATATATTTTAAATATAACATTTAATATTAAGATAATAATTAAGATGCATTTAATACGCATCTTTTGTTTTTACCTTCTTAATAAGATAAAAAAGTGTATTTTTATTTATTAAAAACCAATGTTCTTTTTATAAATAAAATAGGGTATTACATAGGTATATTTTAAATGCAACTTTAATTTGGTTTTAGTGAAAGTGCTTTGTGTATCAAGAGATAGAAAGAAATAAAAAAAGAATAAAAGAGGGTTAAGAGAAGCAATATTCATAAAAATAAGAAGGTTGGTTTTTAACCATAAAATGATTAATTATTCTTTTCAATTATTCTCTTTACGAACATTTTTTTAAGTCGGAGTGAAAACACCTTTTTTTAATCTATTGGCGTTTTTTATAAAAATTGATCTGAATTATGATAAAAGGAAGATTGAGAATACCGTGATGGCTAAAAAAAGACCACCGCAAGGGTGGTCTAAGAAGTAAGGCTAAAGGAAGACTAGAATAAAGAAGGGATCAGCGAATAACCATTGAGTTGATAACACCTTTTACGCCAGTCACTTTACGGGTTGTTTCAATGGCACGGTTGGCGTCTGCTTGGGAAGAGACGAAACCACTTAATTGCACTTTGCCTTTAAATGTCTCGACGCTAATTTGTGTTGAGTTAAGATTTTTTTCACCTATTAATGCCGTTTTTACTTTAGTCGTGATCACGGAGTCATCAAAATAACCCCCAGTACCTTCTGATGTTGCCGTGGGTGAACATGCAGATAAAGTAAACGCCATAAGTAATGCCACCATAACAGCGGAGATCTTTGCCCATAGTTTCATCATCAAACTCCTTTTAATCACATTATTGATTGAGTATTTCTGAAAAGAAAATATAAAGCGCTTTATGAAGTATGTGCAAAAAATAAAATTTTGCCAAATTTTTATCAGTGCGGTTCAAGTCTGTTGAAATAAGAGAAGAGAGAATACAGCACCATTTTATGCGGGTTAGCAGAAAAATAAGCAATAAAAAGTGTGAGTTAAGCGGTGTGGATTTCAGAGTAATCCGCTTAGAAAAATAGCAAACTATTCTTCTAAAGCGGATCAAAAAGGGTGATTAAGCGATAGTTGCCACTTTCATTTCTTTAACAAATTGAGTCAATGTTTTCAGCATTACATCGGGCTGATGTAAGTTTTTCTCAATAATCTGAACAACTGCCGAGCCTGAAATTGCGCCAGCTGCACCATTTGCAATTGCTTCTTTCACTTGTTTTGGTTCTGAAATCCCAAATCCTTGTAATGCTGGGGGCGCATTATAGGTTTTTAGCTTGTCAGTAAGATGTGTGAGTGATTGTTCTGCGCGTTTATCTGTGCCAGTTACACCTGCTCTTGATAGTAAATAGGTATAACCTTCACCTGATGTTGCTAACTCTTGTAAAAGTTCATCATCGGCATTAGGGGGACAAATAAAGATAGGATTGATATTTGCGCGTTGTGCTGCTTCACGGAACGCTTTTGATTCGCGTAAAGGCACATCACCAATTAAGACAGAATCCACACCTGCTTGTTCACATTTATTATAAAAATTATCAATGCCATTACTAAAAACAAGGTTGGCATAAACTAATAGGCCAATAGGAATATTAGGATGTTTTTTGCGTACATTGGCTAAAAGTGCAAAGCAATCCGAGGGGGTTACATCTGCATTCAATGCTCGTAAATTAGCGCCTTGAATAGTCGGGCCATCAGCAAGAGGATCGGAAAATGGAATACCAATCTCTAATGCATCTGCGCCACCTTCAATTAGCGCATCAATAATTTGTAATGACAGTTCAGGAGAAGGATCACCTAATGTGACAAAAGGAACGAATGCGCCTTGCTGTTTTTGTGCTAATGCCTCAAAGCATACTTGATAACGGCTCATTAGATTTCTCCTCTTGCTGCTAAAATATCGTTTACAGTAAAAATATCTTTATCACCACGGCCTGATAAGTTCACAATTAATAGTTGCTCTTTGTCAGGATTTTGTGCAATTAATTTCAGTGCATAAGCCAAAGCATGAGAAGATTCTAAGGCTGGAATAATTCCTTCTCGGCGAGAAAGTGCTTTAAATGCTTCTATGGCTTCGTCATCGGTAACAGAAACATAATCAGCACGACCAATACTATTTAAATGTGCGTGTTGTGGTCCAACTGATGGGAAATCGAGGCCCGCTGAAATTGAATATGACTCTTCAATTTGCCCTTCATCCGTCTGCATAATGGGGGATTTCATCCCAAAATAGATCCCTAATTTTCCATGTTTCAGTGGTGCGCCATGTTCACCTGTTTCAATTCCTTTACCCGCAGGTTCAACGCCAATCAGTTGCACAGACGTTTCTGGAATAAAAGAAGCAAATAAACCGATAGCGTTAGAACCACCACCAATACAAGCGATAACGGCATCAGGCAGGCGACCTTCACGCTCTAGGATTTGTGCTTTGGCTTCATCACCAATCATACGTTGAAACTCACGGACAATGGTTGGATAGGGATGAGGACCGGCTGCTGTTCCTAATAAGTAATGCGCGCGATCGTAACAGCCAGACCAGTCACGTAATGCCTCATTACAGGCATCTTTTAAGGTAGATGAACCACTGTGAACAGGAATAACTTCGGCACCCATTAAGCGCATACGAAATACATTAGGCGATTGGCGTTCGACATCTTTAGCACCCATATAGATACGACATTTCATATTAAGCAGTGCACAGGCTAAAGCAGTTGCAACACCATGCTGACCCGCACCAGTTTCTGCAATAATTTCAGTTTTACCCATACGTTTTGCTAACAAAGCTTGCCCTAATACTTGGTTAGTTTTATGAGCGCCACCATGCAGTAAATCCTCACGTTTTAGATATAAACGAGTTCGTGTGCCTTCTGTTAAATTACGACAAAGGGTTAATGCCGTTGGTCTGCCTGCATAATTTTTTAATAAATCTTGGAATTCTTGCTGAAAAGAGGGATCGTTTTGTGCATCAATAAACGCTTGTTCGAGTTGATCCAATGCAGGAATTAATATTTCAGGTACATATTGGCCACCAAATTCGCCAAAGTAAGGGTTAAGTTTTCTCATTGTGATGTCATCCTATTTAAAATTTTATTTTTGTGAAATTTAGTTTAGCTTTAATTGTGCAAAGATTTGATTCAGCCGTTGTGCATCTTTTATGCCAGGAGCCGATTCTACACCGGAGTTAAAATCAAGTCCGATACAGCCTGTTTTAACGGCATCTAAACAGTTTTCACTGTTAAGACCACCTGCAAGTAATGCTTTTTCACGTAATGTATTCGGAATTTTTTGCCAATTAAATGTGGCTCCTGTGCCACCAGTGCCATTATCAAGTACATATTTATTAACGTGTGAAACGGGAAGAATATCCGAGTGGATTGCCATATTTATGGCTTGCCAAATCTCACAATTAGGTTGAATTTTTTGTCTAAGCTGTGCAATAAACTCAGCATCTTCCTGTCCGTGTAATTGAATGGCAGATAAATTAAGTTTTTCTGCATAGTCACAAATAAGTTCAATAGGTTGGTTTTGAAAAACACCCACAAATGCTAAGGGAGCTTGTGTTATCAATTCTTGTGCTTGTGACAACGTCACTTTTCGAGGCGATTTCTCTGCGAAAATCAACCCAGCATAATAAGCGCCTGCTTGGTAAACCGCTTTTACATCTTGTGTACGAGTTAACCCGCACACTTTATGCTTTCCCAAAACCAGCGCTCTCACAGCTTGGTCAATATTTTCTTGTGACATTAATGCGCTACCTACTAGAAAACCATTAGCATATTGGCTTAACTCTTGAACTTGCTGGTGGGTATGAATACCTGATTCACTGATCACGATTGCATCTTTAGGTAATCCTTGGCTTAACTGCTGGGTACGAACTAAATCGATAGAGAGATCTCGCAAATCACGATTGTTAATACCGATAACTTTAGCATTGAGATTAATAGCACGTTGACGCTCTTCTTCGGTGCTTACTTCGGTTAATACACCCATATTTAATTGATGAGCAACGGCTGACAGTGCACGATATTGCTCATCATTTAAGACAGAGAGCATTAATAAAATGGCATCTGCTTGATAAAGACGCGCTAAATAGATTTGGTATTCATCAATAATAAAATCTTTGCACAAAACGGGTTGATGCACGGCTTGACTAACTTGACGTAAATAATCAAAGTTTCCTTGAAAATATTTCTCATCAGTTAATACTGAAATTGCAGAAGCATAAGGCTGATAAATTTTTGCGATCGTAGCGGGATCAAAATCAGCACGAATTAAACCTTTTGAGGGCGATGCTTTTTTACATTCTAAAATAAAAACGGTATTAGGCTGAGTTAATGCCTGATAAAACGAGCGCGTTGATGGCACTATTTGCTGCACAAATTCTGATAACGGTTGGCTTGCTTTACGTGCAATTAGATATTCAGCTTTATCTTTTACAATGGCGTTTAATACAGTCATGCTCTTATCCTCTCGCTGCTAATGCAGTTACACGATTTATTGCTTTACCGCTATAAATGGCGTGCATAGCAACTTCAGTATTTACTTTTAAATCTTCTTGCCCATGTAAACGCATTAATAAAGCGACATTAGCTGCAACAGATTCGGTATGTGCTCTTTTCCCTTCACCTTGTAGTAAATCTGCTAATAATTGACGGTTTACTTCAGGTGTACCACCTTCTAAATCAGTAATAGCACAAGGACGAAGACCAAAATCACTGGGAGTCAGTTCATAACGTGTGATTTCACCATGATGTAATTCAGCGACTTGAGTCGGTGCATGCAGTGAAACTTCATCCATTCCACCACTGTGAACAACAGCTGCACGCTCATAACCTAGAACTTTTAATGTGTCTGCAATAGGCATCAATAACTCTGGGCTATATACTCCGATTAATGCTAATGGCGGACGAGCTGGGTTAATCAACGGGCCTAATACATTAAATAGCGTGCGTGTTTTTAGTTGTTGGCGAACTGGTGCTGCAAAACGAAAACCGCTGTGATACTGAGGCGCAAATAAAAAGCATAAACCTACCTCATCCAGTAATTGGCGTGCATCATCAGCACTTCTATCTAAAGGGATACCAAATGCAGCTAATAAATCGGAAGAGCCAGAGCGACTGGATACGCTACGATTACCATGTTTCGCAACTTTGATCCCAACTTCAGCTGCAACAAATGCGCTTGCTGTTGAAATATTGATACTATTGGCACCATCTCCACCCGTGCCGACGATATCGCAAAAAGTGTAATCAGGGCGAGGAAAGGGTTGTGCATTATCTAGCAATGCGCGTGCTGCACCCGCGATTTCTTGAGGGTGCTCACCACGCATTTTCATGCTGATCAAAACAGCTGCTAATTGTGATTCCGTTAACTCACCGCGGATAATGGCGCTAAACAGAGTTTGGCTTTCTTCTAATGTTAACTGTTGTGCACTAAATAATTTGTTGAAGATAGTTTCCATTTTATTCGTCTCCTTTAGGAGTTAATGCCCATGCGATTGTTTGTTCTAAAAGTTGCGCGCCTTTTGTGGTTAAAATTGATTCGGGGTGAAACTGAAAACCACACGTTTTATGTTGACGGTGACGCACCGCCATAACAGTGTTATCGCACCAAGCATTAATAATGAGTTGTTCTGGAACTTGTTCTCCTGAAAGCGAATGATAACGAGCAACGGGTAAAGGGTTAGGTAAATTCACAAACATTTCGCTGTTATCATGTTTAGCTAATGTCGCTTTACCGTGTAAGATCTCTCCACATGAAGAAACTTTGCCACCGTAAGCTTCAATAATGGCCTGATGGCCTAAACAAATACCAATCACCGGTAATGTGCCTAATACACGTTTTAACAATTCAGGCATACAACCTGCTTGTGACGGTGCGCCAGGCCCCGGAGATAACAGTAGAATAGGGTTATCGAGTTCACGTAATTTTTGTTCAATAAAATCGGCGGTGACACTATTGCGATAAATCACCACGTTATTACCAAGGCTACGTAATTGATCCACAAGGTTATAAGTAAATGAGTCAATGTTATCGAGCAGTAAGATAGTCGCCATTAGCAAGCCTCCTGCTGTTGTGTATCTGTATGTGCTTGTAAAATAGCGTTGATTACAGCTTGTGATTTATTGCGTGTTTCTTCAGCTTCCATTTGAGGATCTGAATCAAGCACAATTCCAGCACCAACTTGAATAGTGGCAATATTATTTTCAACATAAGCAGAGCG
Source organism: Proteus faecis (assembly GCF_003144395.1). Taxonomy (GTDB): domain Bacteria; phylum Pseudomonadota; class Gammaproteobacteria; order Enterobacterales; family Enterobacteriaceae; genus Proteus; species Proteus faecis. The sequence continues at coordinate 198,027 of NZ_PENZ01000034.1, forward strand.
AATAACTATGCAAGTATCAAAATCTCCTGCGCCAGTAAAATAGCCGATAGCCCCACCGTAACTGCCACGTTTTGTTTTTTCATAATGAGCAATTAATTGCATTGCACTGACTTTAGGCGCACCCGATAACGTTCCCATATTCATACAAGCTTGATACGCATGAAAAATATCTAAGTCATCACGTAGTTTACCCACGACTCTTGAGACTAAGTGCATGACAAAAGCATAACGGTCAACTTTTGTTAATTCCGCGACATAACGGCTACCTGCTTGGCAAATGCGCGCTAAATCATTACGCGCTAAATCAACGAGCATTAAATGTTCAGAAAGCTCTTTTGTATCAGTGCGCATTTCAAGTTCAATTCGGCTGTCTAAATCTGCATTGATCGAACCATCTGCGTTACGTCCTCTTGGACGAGTTCCTGCAATTGGGTAGATTTCAATTTGGCGATCGCTAGTTTGATATTTCAATGCACTTTCTGGTGATGCGCCAAATACTGTGAATGAAGCATCTTGCATATAGAATAAATAAGGGCTTGGATTTTTCTCTTTTAACACTTGATAAGCAGCAAGTGGTGAAGGGCAAGCAACTTGAAAGCGACGAGATGGAACAACTTGGAAAATATCACCACGACGAATATAAGTTTTCATTGCCTCAACGATATCGCCATAACCTTTATCATCCATATTGCCTTGTATTGTTGACTCTGTTGCTGTTAAAGCGCGACGAATAGGATGTTTTAAGGGTTGTTTAGCTAGCGAAATTAACTCATTTTGTCGAACAGTGAGACGCTGACATTCTGTTTTATCGTCAGTAAAAGCAATAGAAATTAACTGACTATCTTCATTTTGATGGTCGATCACAACTAATTGTTCTGCTAAGTAAAAGCAGTAATCAGGGCATGAAAAAATAGTGTCTAATTCAGGAATGGGTTCGAATCCACTGACTAAGTCATAAGCAAATAAGCCACCAACAAAAATGGCATTAGCATCTTTCGTCTCTTTGTTAGCAAGAAAAAAGCGTAAAGCGTCAAATACACTAGCTGATTTTAATTTGCTTTCTTCATCAATATCTTGGGCGGGTGCTGAGAAAGTAAAAACACATTGTTTATCGCTCTCTTGCATTAAGATAGCTTTTTCTTTTAGTGCGATTTTTAATGCTGGTAATAACGCTTGCCCATTAACGCTTAATGCATCAATAGTGACTTGATTTTTTACTGCACTGATGCGTAATGCACTATCAACAATTAACAAACTTTTTAAGTTCGCTTTAGTGTCAATTTGTGCAGATTCTAACAGCAATGTGTGATGTTTATTTCCACATAATGTATTGAAAAGTAAAGCAGGTTCTCTATGGTAAGGCAGTGGCGTTGCCTTGGTATTAAATGAGAATGCAATTGATGTATTCATTATTATCGCTCTATATTATTTTTTACTAACTGTTTTTAGTGCATAAAAAAACCCGCGTAGGCGGGTTTTAGATATCACTGACGTAAAGCCGGAGATCAAACCGCCCATAAAAGAGTATTGCGCCACCAAAGAGCGATAAGATGTTGATTAGTATTCATAAGATCTCCTTACAGCTAACGACAGATAATGTTTAATAGACTAGCTCGTGTTGTGTACTAGTAAACTGGATTGCGTTAGGTTCGTCAAGTACTTTATGGCATACTCTTTAAAATTTATTATCTTGCTAAGATGAAAAGGGAGAAGCGATGACTGAAGTGCTATCTGATTTAAGAGTGATTTATGATTTGCACAGCCACACTACCGCGTCAGATGGCGAGCTTTCACCAGAAGAATTGGTTGAGAGAGCGATAGAGCGTCAAATTAATGTCTTAGCAATTACTGACCACGATACAACGGCGGCGATTACCCCTGCTAATGAATATATTGCAGAAAAAAAGTTGCCTCTTACTTTGATATCAGGTGTCGAAATATCGACTTTGTGGGAGAATATAGAAATCCATATCGTTGGATTGAATATTGATATCAACCATAACGCAATAAAGACGCTTCTTTTGTCACAAAGTCAATGTCGTGAAACACGTGCGATAATGATAGGTGAGCGATTAGAAAAAGCGGGTATTGTCAATGCATTTGAAGGGGCAAAAGCCTTAGCCCAGGGGGGGCAAGTTACAAGAGGACATTTTGCTCGTTTTCTTGTCAATGAAGGGCATGTTGCTTCGGTTAATAAAGTGTTTAAACGTTATTTAGCAAAAGGTAAAACAGGTTATGTGCCACCACAATGGTGCTCAATAGGTGACGCTGTCACTGCAATTCATGAGGCTGGTGGTGTTGCAGTATTAGCGCATCCGGGACGATATGGTCTATCCTCTAAATGGTTAAAACGTTTAACGCTCTATTTTAAACAACTCAGTGGTGATGCAATCGAAGTGGCACAATGCCAACAACCACCACAAGAACGAGAACAACACGCAGCCTTAGCGCAATTTTATGGGTTAAAAGCTTCGTTAGGTTCTGATTTTCATCGCCCTTGTTCGTGGATAGAATTAGGGCGTAATTTATGGTTACCCAGTGGCGTAGAACCTGTTTGGTCGCTATGGCAAGAGTAACTTTAGAAATTTGTTGAGGGATATATGAGCCAACTTTTTTATATTCACCCAGATAATCCGCAGGCTCGTTTAATTGAACAAAGTGCTGATATTTTACGCAAGGGCGGTGTGGTGATTTATCCAACAGACTCTGGTTATGCTATTGGCTGTTGTTTAGAAAATAAAGATGCAATGACGCGAATTTGTCGTATTCGCCAATTAGATAAAAAACACAATTTTACCCTGATGTGCCGTGATTTATCAGAAATTGCTAATTACGCTTATGTTGATAATGTCGTGTTTCGTTTAATAAAAAATAACACGCCAGGTAATTACACCTTTATCTTAAAAGCGACTAAAGATGTACCAAAGCGTTTGATGAATGATAAACGTAAAACCATAGGTTTACGTGTTCCTTCTAACCCTATTGCATTGGCATTATTAGAAAATATTGGTGAGCCATTAATGTCAACAAGCCTGATTTTACCGGGCAATGATTTTGCTGAGTCTGATCCGGAAGAAATCGAAGATTTATTAAGCAAACAAGTTGATTTGGTGATCCACGGTGGTTATTTAGGGCAAAAACCGACAACGGTAATTGATTTAACAGAAGATACCCCTGTCATTGTGCGCGAAGGTACAGGTGATATTACGCCATTTCAGTAAATTATTGAGTTGATTAAACGGGATTAGAAGCAAATGGCGCGATAGTGAAGAGATTTATCACGAGATAAAGAGATAAAAGGTGAAGGGATTTATCGCTTGTGTTAAATTTATACATTGCGATAAAAATCACGGTGTTTGTTTTTGAAATCGGTTATATCAACGCGTATTTTAAACGCTAAATACAATAACTCGATTTGCAGACAAACGGCTAATTGTCGTTAGGTTTTTACCGACATCGCTTTGTCGCCACTATTTATCACACTGTTGATGTGAAAAAGCGTCAATATTGTTCACTATTGAATCAATAAACCTGTGTTTATTTCTTATATTAATAAACATGGGTTATTTTTATTTGATTGATTTTTAAAAATTAATTCTATTTTATGACGCCTGTGAAGGCGACACATGAGGTTGTTTCATGAGCGATAAATCGCAACGCACTGAAAAATTACAAAAAATCCTTGCTCGTTCTGGTCACGGTTCTCGCCGTGAAATTGAAGGTTATCTTCAAGAGGGACGTATCAGCATTGATGGCACAAAAGCGAAATTAGGTGATCGTATTGATGTCACCACTACAGCAAAAATCCGCTTAGATGGTCGCATTCTAAATATTCGTGAAGCACAAAAAGATGTCTGTCGTGTGCTTGCTTATTATAAACCTGAAGGGGAACTGTGTACTCGCAGTGATCCACAAGGTCGTCCAACTGTTTTCCAACGTCTTCCTCGCCTTAACAGTGCTCGCTGGATTGCTGTTGGTCGTCTTGATGTCAATACTAGTGGATTACTGTTATTTACAACAGATGGTGAATTAGCTAACCGTTTAATGCACCCTAGCCGTGAAGTTGAGCGTGAATACGCAGTTCGTGTTTTTGGTGAAATCGATGATGCGAAAATTCGTCAATTAACGCGAGGTGTACAATTAGAAGATGGTCCTGCTTCATTCCGTTCGGTTTCTTACCGTGGTGGGGAAGGGATTAATCAATGGTACAATGTTTCACTTACTGAAGGACGTAACCGTGAAGTTCGTCGTATGTGGGAAGCTGTTGGTGTACAAGTTAGCCGTCTTATTCGTGTTCGTTATGGTGATATTGATTTGCCAAAAGGTTTACCGCGTGGTGGCTGGGTTGAACTGGGGTTAGCTCAAATCAACTATTTACGTCAGTTAGTTGAATTAAACGACGAAACAGTAACAAAAGTTGCAGTGGAAAAAGATCAGCGTCGCATCAAAGCGAATCAGATCCGTCGTGCGGTTAAGCGTCATACTAAAATCTCAACACGCACTTCAACATCACCTGCTAAAAGAGCATCAAGTCGTCGTCAATCAGCAGGAAATAAAAAATAATAAACGAATAATTATTTATTATTTTAAATTAAAATATCATTTTTAAAATAATCGCCCTATTTTAATAGGGCGATTATTTTTTTGACTACTTTCTTTTTTTTATAAATCTATTTATGATGACACTATTAGGACGTATTTATTAATAACTTTATATTTAACGATAAGGTATTCAAAATAATATGTATCGTTATTTTTATTTAATTACTGTGTTATATATAACCTCTTTAGTAACAGGATGTGATTATCCTGCAATAAGAGAAAAACAAAATGGTGTTTTCTACATCAACAATAATCAATTGGAACCTTTAGAGTTTAAAATTGATAATACTAAATTTGTGATGGGGAAAGGTGAAGTAAAAAAAATTAAACTTAATAATGGCGAACATATACTTGTTGATAGTCAAGGTAAACAAAGTATATTTATGGTTTATCCCGGAAACCGTGGAGGAATAATTAATCCCAATAGAGATATCTATTATAGTTTCACCACGTTATTTAAACAAGAATATCCTCCATCTGAGGAAATCCGTATAGATGAACGTACTGTATGGGTAAATGGTATTCTTTTAAAAGGTGCGATTAATAGTTCTGATTCTCTCTTTATTGATAATAATATTTTTAGTTGTGATATTCCAATCGATGAACCACTACCTACTTATTTATCTGATTGGGAAGGTAATGAAAAAGTAAGTACATTGACCAAATGTTTTACAAAAGATGATTTTTACCAATATATCATTAAATTTCCCTATGGTATTAAATTTTATTCTGAGCATGATTTATTAACTCAATATATAGCAGAAGATAATTTTAATTGGATCGATGAAAATAATACACGAACAGATAATTTATCTCCGTTAGAAGATAACTTTAGCTTCAATGATGAAAAATTGATGAAAGAAGCGATAAGCATTCAGGAGGTAGTTAAAAAATATTTAACCTCAAGAGATCCTTCAGAAAGAAAATTATTTTATAGTGAGTATCATAAACATATCATGAAAATGGCAATACTTTATGATCAACAAATAAGACGTCAGATTTTTGTTGATAGAGAGATGTATTTAGATTTTATTAAAAAAAATGGGCGTATATTTGGTGCCGGTATTTTAGGGGAGCCCATTCTTATTTAATATTCGAGTTCTTTACATAGTGGTTACCAATCTATGCCTTTTTGTGCTTTTATCCCACTATCAAAAGCGTGTTTAATAGGACGCATTTCTGTCACTGTATCTGCCAACTCGATTAATTTTCTATGGCAGCCTCTTCCGGTAATAATGACATTTTGATGGGCAGGGCGAGAACTAAGAGCTGAAATAACTTCATCTAATGGTAAATAGTTAAAGGTAATCATATAAGTAATTTCATCGAGAATAACTAGATCATATTCTGGGTCATTAAGTAGTTTGAGTGCATATTGCCAAGTATTTAAACAGGCAACTGTATCTGTACTTTTATCTTGAGTTTCCCAAGTAAATCCGGTTTCCATCACATAGAAAGGTACACCAAACTGTTCCAGTAGATTACGTTCACCGTTTTCCCACGTACCTTTAATAAATTGCACAACACCGACCTTTTTTTGATGACCTACTGCACGTGTCGCTGTGCCCATTGCTGCAGTTGTTTTTCCTTTACCATTACCGGTAAAAATTATCACAATGCCTTGTTCTCGCTGAGCTTGCTCAATTCGGGTATCGACTTTTTCTTTTAAACGTTGTTGGCGTTTTTGGTGTTGTGCATTATTCATTGTGCTACCTTAAACTTAAATTACGTTATTCAGCGGGACCCGCTTTACGACCGGGTTGTGCATCTAAAGATTGTCCTTTCACATCAATACTGTCATCACTCATTAAATAGAGATATAACGGCATCAAATCTTTAGGTGTTTTTAGTTTTTGTGCATTTTCATCAGGGAATGCACTTGCCCGCATTGCGGTACGAGTGCCACCAGGATTAATACAGTTAATACGTAAGGTACTTTCGTTATATTCTTCATTAAGTATTTGCATAAAGCCTTCTGTAGCGAATTTAGAAACAGAATAAGCTCCCCAGCCATAGCGGCCTCGGCGACCAACGCTGGATGTAGTAAGAATAAGGCTTGCATGAGGTGCCTTGAGCATCAATGGTAATAGTGCTTTCGTGAGCATAAAAGTTGCATTGACGTTGACTTGCATCACATCATGCCAAAGGTTACTTGGTTGATTAATAATAGGCTCAATAACGCCTAATAAGCCTGCGTTTTGTAATACACCATCGAGATGGGGGAAACGCTTAACGAGCGTGTCAGCAAACTGTTGAAAGTCGTTCTCTGTTGCTGTAAGTAGATCAAGTGGATATAACATGGGTTGTTGACCACCTGATGTGATGATTTCTTCTTGAACATCTTCCAGTTTTGATAGAGTACGTCCTAATAAGATAAGTGTTGCGCCATATTGCGCATAAGTTAGTGCGGCTTCTTTTCCTATACCATCACCAGCACCTGTTACTAGAATAATTTTATCTTTTAGCACGCTATGATCGGGTTGATATTGCAACATATTGATATCCTGTCTAGTAAAAAGTAAATAAAGTGTAACGTCTTATTTGCCTAGCGACCAGTTTTGCTAGATTTTTTGTTTACAATTTATGGCTATTTTCTTTATGGTATTAAACATAATCATGCCTTTGTTGCTGGCGCTAAAGCAGAATTTCGTTAAACTAGGCATATTGGTTTTAGTCAGTGTTATTAACCTTAAAAAGAGGTCTTTGTGGAGTATATTTTGCAATATGGGTTGTTTTTAGCAGAAATTGTCACTGTTGTGGTGGCGATTATCGCTATCGTGTTGTTTTTCGTTGTGATTGGAAATAAAAAACAAAATCGTAAAGGGACGTTAAGAGTTACAGATCTTGCTGAAGCTTACGAAGAAAAACAGCGTGTTATGCAACAAGCAAAAATGGACGATGCTGAATTAAAAGTCTGGTATAAAGCGTTTAAAAAACAGCAGAAAAAAGAGAATAAACAGAGTAAAAACAATGCAAAAGAAGGTAAAAAAGGCGTTGTAAAACCTTGTTTATATGTGCTTGATTTTAACGGTAGTATGGATGCACACGAAGTGGGGGCATTACGTGAAGAAATTAGTGCCATTCTTTCTGTTGCACAAGCAAATGATGAAGTGTTACTGCGTTTAGAAAGTCCGGGTGGTATGGTTCACGGATATGGATTAGCCGCAGCTCAATTAACACGTTTAAAAGAAAAAGGGATTAAACTGACCGCAGTTGTCGATAAAGTGGCTGCTAGCGGGGGATATATGATGGCATGCGTGGCAGATAAAATTGTTGCTGCGCCATTTGCGATTATTGGTTCGATTGGTGTTGTCGCTCAGATCCCTAACATTCACCGTTTACTTAAGAAAAATGATATTGATGTTGAGTTACATACTGCTGGCGAATATAAGCGTACATTAACCTTGTTAGGTGAAAATACCGAAGAAGGCCGTGAAAAATTTAAGCAAGATTTAAATGAAACGCATCTATTGTTTAAATCATTTGTGCATAAATATCGCCCACAACTTGATATCGATAGTGTTGCAACTGGAGAATATTGGTACGGCTCAGAAGCGCTAAATAGAGGTTTAATTGATGAGGTTGGCGTGAGTGATGATTGGTTGATCAATCATATTAATGACTTTGAAGTTCTCTCTGTCCAATATGTTACCAAAAAGAAAATGGTTGAGCGCGTTACAAGTGGTGCAATGGAAAGCATTGATAAATTGATGATGCGTTGGGTACAAAGAAGCAAAAAACCACTTCTATAAGCCAAATAAATATGTAATACATGATATCAGTGATACAAATTATCGCTGATATCATCCTTCCTGACTTAAATACGATCCCTAAACTTGCCGAATAAATATTCTTACTTTTATTTCGCTAAGGCAAAAAAAAAGCCAGTGAAAATGTCACTGGCAATCAGAGAAATAATTGATATTACTTATAAAAACAGGATAAATATTTCCTCTTTCTAGGCGCATTCAATATAGCTGTAAACAGAAAATAAAAATAATTGATATTACTGATTGTATTGATAGGTAAGTGTAATCGTGAATTAAGATATGACAGACAATACCACCTTACGATAAAAGTGAGTTTTTATTCTTTTATTTCGTTTAATTATGCCAGTTATTGGTATCTAGATGAAGGCAATAACTGGCAAGCAAAGTCTCTTTTTTGTTATCAATAAAGAGTAAGTTTATCTACTTTAGTCAATAAAAAATAATCACGAAGATGACTTATGCTAAATGATATTTTTCAGATAACACATGAGCTAAATGCTTAAACATATTGAATGCTGCGGTACTTTTTGCTGTAGGTAAACCTTGTTCATCTAAAAAAAATTCGCCTTTAAATACGAGGACATTACCTTTCTGTTCAACTGAATCAGCACGCATACCTTGTAAATAATCTTCATGTTCACATATGATTTTATTCGCTTTTTCAAGTAGCATCTCTGTTGTAATCGGTGTAGTTTGTGTTGACATAATATGTGCTCCTTAGAAAAATAATTTGTTGCGCCTCACTTTTTATCAGGTAGAGTGTGGCATTTTTAAAAGCTTAGCTACTCTATATGTAGCAAACAATGATTTGCCTGTTCCTGATCAAAGCTGTGAGGTGATTAAAATACCTCAAAAAAAGTCATGAGTTTTGAGCTCAAACAAAAGCTTTGAATAAAAACAGGTTGATATATTGCAAAACTAACGCAATATAAAAAAGAGATTTTAAACATTTTCTTAGTTGAGGGTATTAAACAATACCGTCATAACAAAGTTTAATTAGGTAAAGGTAATTATGGGTAAAGCTCTTGTTATCGTGGAGTCCCCGGCTAAAGCCAAAACGATCAATAAATATCTTGGCAATGACTACGTGGTTAAATCTAGCGTGGGTCACATTCGTGATTTGCCAAAGAGTGGTTCTGGCAGCCAGAAGAGCGAAAACTCATCCGCCACGAAAGGCGTGAAAAAAGTTAAAAAGGATGAGAAATCAGCCTTAGTCAGCCGTATGGGGGTTGACCCCTATAATGGATGGAATGCGAACTATCAAATTCTACCCGGCAAAGAAAAAGTCGTGGCTGAACTAAAAGCATTGGCTGAGAAAGCTGATCATGTCTATCTCGCAACGGACCTTGACCGCGAAGGAGAAGCTATCGCGTGGCATTTACGCGAAGTTATCGGCGGTGATGATGAACGATTTAGTCGAGTGGTTTTTAACGAAATCACTAAAAATGCCATTACACAAGCTTTCCAAACTCCAGGTGAGTTAAATATAGATCGCGTTAACGCGCAACAAGCACGTCGCTTTATGGATCGTGTTGTGGGCTATATGGTTTCACCTTTACTTTGGAAAAAAGTGGCTCGTGGATTATCTGCGGGTCGAGTGCAATCAGTTGCTGTGCGTCTTTTAGTTGAACGTGAGCGTGAAATTAAAGCCTTTGTTCCTGAAGAATACTGGCAATTACATGCATCACTGTTAACGCCTGACGAACAGCCATTGCGTATGGAAGTCACGCATTATCATGATAAAGCCTTCAACCCGGTTTCATCTGATGAAACTCAGGTTGCGGTTAAGGCATTACAAAATGCGGCCTTCACGGTAAAAGATCGTGAAGATAGACCAACATCAAGTAAACCAAGTGCACCGCTTATCACATCAACCTTACAGCAAGCGGCAAGTACGCGTTTAAGCTTTGGTGTGAAAAAGACGATGATGCTTGCTCAACGCCTTTATGAAGCAGGTTATATAACCTATATGCGTACTGACTCAACAAACTTAAGTCAGGATGCCATTCAAATGGCGCGTGATTATATCAATGAGAATTTTGGCGCTAAATATTTGCCGAAAGAGCCAAATATTTATTCAAGCAAAGAAAATTCTCAAGAAGCGCATGAAGCTATCCGTCCTTCTGATATCAACGTTATCGCAGAATCTTTAAAAGATATGGATAACGATGCCAAACGTTTATACCAACTGATTTGGAATCAATTTGTTGCTTGTCAAATGACACCAGCAAAATATGATTCAACGACATTAACCGTCGAAGCAGGTGATTATAAACTCCGTGCTAAAGGTCGCACTTTGCGTTTTGCCGGTTGGACGAAAGTCATGCCAGCGATGCGTAATAAAGATGAAGATAAAACTTTGCCTGCAGTTGATGTAGGGGCAAAACTGGCTTTAGCTGAGTTAGAACCTACTCAGCACTTTACTAAGCCACCAGCACGTTTTAGCGAAGCGACGTTAGTTAAAGAATTAGAAAAACGTGGTATTGGCCGTCCTTCAACATATGCATCTATCATCTCCACCATTCAAGATCGTGGTTATGTGAAAGTTGAAAACCGTCGTTTTTATGCAGAAAAAATGGGTGAAATTGTAACCGATCGCTTAGAAGAGAATTTTAGCGATTTAATGAATTACGATTTTACTGCGCAAATGGAAGACCACCTCGACCATGTTGCCAATAATGAAGAAAACTGGAAAGAAGTATTAGATGCGTTCTTCACCGATTTTAGTCAGCAGCTAGAGGTTGCTGAAAAAGATCCTGAAGAAGGTGGAATGCGACCAAATCCAATGGTGATCACGTCGATTGAATGCCCAACTTGTTCTCGTCATATGGGAATTAGAACGGCAACAACAGGCGTATTCTTAGGATGTTCGGGTTATGCTTTACCACCTAAAGAGCGTTGTAAACAAACCATTAATCTGATCCCAGAAGATGAATTATTAAATATTCTTGAAGGGGAAGATGCAGAAACTAACGCATTACGTGCACGTCGTCGTTGCCCGAAATGTGGCACTGCAATGGATAGTTACCTGATTGATACACATCGTAAATTACATGTTTGTGGTAATAACCCTGCATGTGATGGTTATGAAGTTGAAGAAGGTGAATTCCGCTTAAAGGGTTATGAAGGTCCAGTTATTGAGTGCGATAAATGTGGCTCTGAAATGCACCTAAAAATGGGGCGTTTTGGTAAATACATGGGTTGTACTAATGACGACTGTAAAAATACTCGCAAGATCTTAAAAAGCGGTGAAATTGCACCACCTAAGGAAGATCCAGTTCCACTTCCTGAATTACCATGTGAAAAATCAGATGCTTATTTTGTCTTACGAGACGGCGCTGCGGGTGTATTCTTAGCGGCGAACACGTTTCCTAAATCAAGAGAAACGCGAGCACCAAAAGTAGAAGAACTGGTGCGCTTTAAAGACCGTTTAGCAGAGAAAATGCGTTATCTAGCAGAAGCCCCAGTGGCTGATCCTGAAGGAAACCCAACTATTGTACGTTTTAGTCGTAAAACAAAACAGCAATATGTTTCTTCAGAGAAAGAAGGTAAGGCAACAGGTTGGTCCGCATTTTATGTCGATGGCAAGTGGGTTGAAAAAACCAAATAACATTGACATTACGTGGTGAATAAAAAAGCGACTAATGAGAGTTAGTCGCTTTTTTGTATTAAGAAGGTATGCTAATTAAATACACCAAAACAGTATTAATGGTTAATTTCTATTTGTCTGATGTTTTACTTTGCTAATAATAAGACGGAGATACTATGAAACTGATGCCTTTGTTACTATCTAGCTTACTCTTCACTTCTGTGGCAAGTGCTGCAACGTTAGATGTTACGTTAAAAGAAGCTTTACCGACAGGTGCAGGCAACGATATTGGCGTTGTAACTATCACTGAAACTGATTATGGGCTGTTATTTACACCTAAACTCACTGGATTAACACCGGGCATTCATGGCTTTCATATTCATGCTAATGGTTCTTGTGAGCCAGATATGAAAGATGGCAAACCTGTGCCGGCTTTAAAAGCAGGAGGGCATTTAGATCCTGAAAAAGTCGGTGTTCATTTGGGGCCTTATAATAAAGATGGGCATCTAGGTGATTTACCAGGATTAGTTGTAAATGACAAAGGTGTAGCTGATTACGCAGTATTAGCCCCAAAACTTACTAAGCTTGAGCAAGTGAAAGATAAAGCAATCATGGTGCATGTGGGAGGCGACAATTATTCTGATGCTCCTGAGGCTCTTGGCGGTGGTGGCGCAAGAATGGCATGTGGTGTGATTAAATAATTTAGTGCCACTATTATGGAATAAAAGCTGACAACTAAGGTCGGCTTTTTTTATTCTTATTTATAGCTTATAACTATTTGATATAACAAAATCTAAATAACGCTATTAATTACGTTAGACCGAAATGAAATAAATGATATAGTGGTTATAAATTACATCTTTATTATTCTTTTTAGTTATATGAATATAAATAGAATAACGGAATAATAAGTCTTTTGTTGAAGGGATAGCCTCTCCATGAAATTACAACAGTTGCGTTATATCGTTGAAGTGGTGAATAACGATTTAAATGTTTCGACCACGGCAGAGCGTTTGTATACATCTCAACCGGGAATAAGTAAACAAATTCGCATGTTAGAGGATGAGTTAGGTATACAAATATTTTCTCGTAGTGGTAAGCATTTAACGCATGTGACACCGGCGGGTGAAGAAATTGTAAGGCTGTCCCGAGAGATTTTATCAAAAACGGAAGCTATTCGCTCAGCTGCGGGTGAACACACTTACCCTGATAGAGGTTCACTATCGATTGCAACAACGCATACGCAAGCTCGTTATGTATTACCTCCTGTAATAAAAGGATTTATTGAGCGCTATCCAGATGTTTCATTGCATATGAACCAAGGTTCGCCAACGCAAATTGCTGAAGATGTATGCAGAGGTAAAAGTGATTTTGCGATAGCGACAGAATCACTGCATCTTTATAACGATTTAGTGATGCTACCTTGTTATCGTTGGAACCGTATTGTAGTGGTGTCAAAAGATCATCCATTGGCACAAAAACGAGAAGTGACACTAAAAGAACTTGCGGATTACGATATCGTTACTTATACCCAAGGTTTTACAGGACGTTCAGATCTTGATGATGCGTTCGGTAAAGTAGGGTTAAAACCTAAAATAGTGTTCACTGCGACTGATGCGGATGTCATTAAAACTTATGTGAGACTGCATTTAGGTATTGGTGTGATTGCCAGTATGGCATTTGATCCCGTGCTCGATAGTGATTTAGTTGCTATTGATATGCGTGATAAGTTTAGTTATAGCACCACTAAAATTGCATTTCGTCGTAGTGGTTTCTTACGTGGTTATATGTATGATTTTATGTGGCGTTTTGCTCCTCATCTTACACGTAATTTGATTGAGCAAGCTGTTGCGTTACGAACTAATGAAGAGATTGAAGAGTTATTTAAAGATATTGAATTACCATTAGTGTAATACTGAAAGGCGGGTTATTCCCGCCTTCAAGCGTGTTCATAAACCTAATTGTTGTGATGACTCATTTCAAATAAAAATCCCCACTAAAAAAAGCGTCTGACTTTGCAATACTTAGCTGACGATACTTATTCAGAAAATCATAAAACTGCTGATTAATCAGCGGATCATCAAGAGCACTCATATCAAAAATAGAGGTAATGGTGGTGTACTCTAAAGAGAGAGTAAATTTACTACCTATACAACTGGCGAGAAGCATTTTCGCTGATTGATAAGAAAAACGTAGACTCAAAATTTTCAGCTTTGGAACAAAAATAAGATGATTATTATGATTGAGGATCTCCGTGATCCCCGCAACAGTTATTGTTTGATAGCTGTCTAATGACTTTCGTAAGCCGATTTCTATTTTTTGTCCTTGAGTTCGTAAAAAATCAATAAATTCTCCAAATGCAGGAGAAGTGGCATTGATTGCAGCTCCTAGTAATAATTGAATAAATGCTTGAGCAACAGAAAAATCAAAGGTTTGTTTATGAAGTTTCTTAGTCTCAACTTTATTGTGTCCTAGTAGTGGTAAATGGTTGAGAGTATCTAACCAATGTTCGGGGCGATAATAGGCTTCATTATCTTCTTTTTTTAATGCGGCAAGGTGGTTTGCCATAATAGAAATGAGTCCAATTTGAATATTTTTGAGTTGTGACATTTTTTCTATTTCGGAAGGCTCAAAAGGTTTTGGTGATGCGATGATAAATTGCACTAAACCTTCTGTATCTTTTATATTTTGAGAGTGCAATGTATTCATAGATAAGGTTTGTGGAAAAGGAGGAGTAACCGGCTCCGCAAAATAGTGATCAGCATTCATAATGTTTTTGAGTAAATCAGATTGCTTATTATTCATAAATATTATCCTTACGTCGTTATACCTCCTTCATTAAAACTTAATTAAGTGAAAATCTAGAGACCAAAATTTATTAACAACATGATAGCAATAACATCATGTTAACAAATTGTGTGGTCTTTAAGCGAAATTCAGCGTTATATGGTATGTTTAATAAATAACCTTACCTATCTTGATAGTTTAAACATGCTGTCAGTATAAAAATAAGAAGGAGGAGCTATGTCGTTACGTTTGAAAAAAGAGAGTCATTCCACGCTCTTAGTCGGATCTCAAAAATATGAGTACTACCGTCTTTCAGAAGTTGCCCGCCAATTAGGTGATATTACCCGCCTTCCTAAATCTCTGAAGGTGTTATTAGAAAACTTAGTGCGTTATCTCGACGGTGATACAGTTGTTGACGAAGATATTAAAGCACTAGTTGAGTGGCAAAAAACAGCTCATGCATCACGTGAAATTGCGTATCGACCGGCAAGAGTATTGATGCAAGATTTTACCGGTGTACCCGCAGTTGTTGATTTAGCGGCTATGCGTGAAGCTGTGAAATCTTTGGGTGGACAAGTGGATAAAGTGAATCCATTATCACCTGTTGATTTAGTGATAGACCACTCAGTTATGGTTGATGAATATGCCAGTAAAAATGCGTTTGCTGAAAACGTAGAGATTGAAATGGAGCGTAACTATGAACGCTACCTTTTTTTACGTTGGGGACAACAATCCTTTGAACGCTTTCGGGTTGTGCCACCAGGGACAGGAATTTGTCATCAGGTAAATCTTGAGTATTTAGGCAAAGCTGTTTGGTCTGAAATGCAAAATGGACATCATGTGGCTTACCCTGATACTTTAGTCGGTACGGACTCTCATACCACCATGATCAATGGCCTTGGTGTATTAGGTTGGGGGGTGGGAGGCATTGAAGCAGAAGCCGCAATGTTAGGCCAACCTATCTCTATGCTCATTCCAGATGTTGTTGGCTTTAAACTGACAGGGAAATTACGTGAAGGGATCACCGCTACTGATCTGGTATTAACTGTCACGCAGATGTTACGTACCCATGGTGTTGTGGGTAAATTTGTGGAGTTTTATGGTGATGGTCTAGCATCATTACCTTTAGCCGACCGTGCAACAATCGCGAATATGTCACCAGAGTATGGTGCGACCTGCGGATTCTTTCCAATAGATGATATCACTCTTGATTATCTGCGTTTAACAGGACGTGAAGAGCAAGAGATTGCACTTGTTGAAGCGTATAGCAAAGAGCAAGGTCTATGGAGACATGCTGGTGATGAACCTATCTTTACATCAACATTATCGCTAGATATGGGAACCGTCGAGGCAAGCCTTGCTGGGCCTAAACGTCCTCAAGATAGAGTTAATTTACCGAGCGTACCTAAGGCATTTAAAGCTGCACTCGATCTTGAAACCAACAAGAAACCACTGGCGCAATTTCCACAAATAAAAATTGATGATTATCCAGCCTTTGAGTTAACTGATGGTGCTGTCGTTATTGCAGCAATCACATCATGTACCAATACATCAAACCCTAATGTATTAATGGCCGCCGGATTACTGGCTAAAAATGCGGTAGAAAAAGGATTACAGCGTAAACCTTGGGTTAAGTCTTCTTTGGCTCCAGGCTCTAAAGTGGTTACGGATTATCTTAATTTAGCAGGACTAACACCTTATCTTGATAAATTAGGGTTTAATCTTGTGGGGTATGGTTGCACAACATGTATTGGTAACTCAGGACCTTTATTAGCACCGATTGAAAGTGCGATTAAGGATAATGACTTAACTATTGCGGCTGTATTATCTGGTAACCGTAACTTTGAAGGTCGAATTCATCCCTTAGTGAAAACCAACTGGTTAGCATCGCCACCTTTAGTGGTCGCTTATGCCTTATCAGGAAATATGAATATCGATCTTACTAAAGAGCCATTAGGTAAAGATAAACAGGGTGAGCCTGTTTATTTGAAAGATATTTGGCCAGACAGTAAGGCGATTGCGGATGCTGTCGAAAAAGTGAAAACAGAAATGTTCCATAAAGAGTACTCCGCCGTGTTTGAAGGTGATGAGACATGGAAATCACTGCAAATACAAGATACTCCTGTTTATGATTGGCAACCAGATTCTACCTATATTCGACATCCTCCTTTCTTTAAAGGAATGTCAAAAACGCCGGCTCCGATTAAAGATATTCATCAAGCCAGTATTCTGGCTATTTTAGGTGATTCAGTGACAACTGATCATATTTCACCCGCAGGTAATATTAAGGCGGATAGTCCTGCAGGACGTTATTTACGTGAACATGGTGTTGAGCCGAAAGATTTTAACTCTTATGGATCAAGACGCGGTAATCATGAGGTAATGATGCGAGGCACATTTGCCAATATTCGTATTCGTAACGAGATGGTACCAGGCGTTGAAGGTGGTTTTACCAAGCATATTCCAACAGGCGAAACACTGGCTATTTATGATGCGGCCATGCGTTATCAGCAAGAAAATACGCCACTGGTGATTATAGCTGGTAGTGAATATGGTTCTGGCTCTAGCCGAGATTGGGCGGCGAAGGGAACGCGTTTATTAGGCGTGCGAGCTGTCATCGCAGGCTCTTTTGAGCGTATTCACCGTTCTAACTTAATTGGTATGGGGGTATTACCTTTAGAGTTTCCTAAAGGGGTATCTCGTCAAACATTAGGCTTAAAAGGGAATGAGAAAATTGAGATAACAGGTCTTAACTCACTAACACCGGGTCAAGATGTTGCTGTAAATATCACTTTTGCAGATGATCGCCGTGAAACTATCATGGCTCGTTGCCGTATTGATACACAAACAGAGTTAGCTTATTTTGAACATGGTGGGATCTTGCATTATGTTATTCGTAATATGCTATAAAATAATTTAGTAGATATTAATTAGTTGGCGAAGAATGATGAATTAATTCTTCGCCTTCTTTTTTAATAGAATATTTTTATATTTAATAATATCGACAAATGACTTCATTTAATACTATAAACTAATCATTAAATGCTAAACGTATTTTTAATGAGCGTTAAGTTAATATAACAATATTAACAGATTTTTATTATCGAGGTATTTATGAAGAAATATAAAATAACGAATGAAAAAAAAGAATATAATGGTGTTACTTTATATAGAATTAGAAGAGTATATACGGATAGTCCAGGAGGATGGATAGAAAATGAAAGTAATTTAAGTAGAGAAGATAACTGTTTTATTTTTGATAATGTTATGGTATTTGGTAATGCTAAAGTCACTGGTAATGCAATTATCAGGAATAATGTGAAGATCCACGGTAATGCAATAATTAAGGGAAATAGTAAAGTAAAAGACAATGCAGAGATTTATGGTAATGTGTTAGTGGAAGATAATGTGACAATATCTGATAACGCTGTGATATATGATAATGCTGTTATTAAAGATAATGCTAAAGTATCAGGATTGGCTATTGTTCGTGGTGATGCAATAATTGAAAAAAACAGTTGGGTGACTGGTTATGCGACTATTGAGGGCAGTACGATTGTATCGGAAGATGAGTTTATTGATAGCCAACCTGGCTCTTGGGATGATATTGATAGCCTAAGAGCGTTTTATATTTATATTAATAAATATGATGAAATAGCGACTGCATATGTTAATGGTAGACATCAGGTGCCTATTACTATTTATATAGAAGCTTTAGATAAAAATGGTCGTATCATAAAAATACCCAAAGAAGATATTTATAGAAATGTACATATTGTAAATGAAAAAAACCTTCCTATTATTAACAATAATAATATTTCTTTATCTGATAAAGATAATGGGTTTGTATTTCCAAGCAGTAAAGAAGTAATAATGAACTCCCCAGATGCATCCACTTGTGTTATTTATCTTTCTGTTAATAAAGTGATAGACACCTTTAATGTATGCGCACAAACTCACATTAAAGGAAAAGAATATACTACAGCATTTAAAAATAATTACAGCGATTATTTAAACTTTATCACGCTGGATGTCGCACCCAAAAAAATATTTACAGAAGCAGATGTAGACATAAATCCGTTGGTAAATCCTAAAATAGAAAAAAATGTAGAAACATCAGGTGATGTCTTGACGAAATATTATCTAAGGTTTAACGGCAATAATAAAACGGTAACTAAGAGTGTAGAATGTGAAGAAAATAAATCTTTTCATTATTTTCAAAAAGGTAATTATCAGATAATTAGCACTTCGACTGATAATCATATTAAAGAAATTCCATTAGCGCCTTATTATTACACTAAGGAATTTCATTTTAAACCTGATACTTTAATTCCAGTCACATCAGAAAAAAATGAGAGTGGGTTATGTTTCTGGAGCTATAGTGTAGAATATGGGAAAGCATTTACATCCAGTAGGGAAGATAAAGAAATGAATTGTATTATATATGATCAATATGGTAATGATCTTAAAGTATCAATTAAAGCAGATGAAAATAATAAATTAAAGTTTTATTTTGGGGCATAACTATTAAATAAAGAGGTCACTGATTATAAGTGACCTGATAAATTATAAGTCGCGTTTACCACCCCTGAATAGCACCACCTTTAAAAATAGTCTCAGCGGCTGTTGCCACTTCGGGGGATTGATAAGCTTTAATAAAATCACGTACATTGTCAGCGTCTTTATTGTCTTCTCTTGCCACAATAATATTGGTGTAAGGAGAGTTTTTATCTTCAATAAAAATACTGTCTTTTGTCGGAGATAAGTTAATTTGTTGGATGTACGTGGTACTAATAATTGCAACGGTAACTTTAGGATCGTTTAAAACACGTGGTAATTGAGCACCTTCTAATTCCATAATGTTTAATTTAAGCGGATTATCAATGATATCGATAGCGGTAGGTAATAAACCACTATTGGGCTTTAATGTGATCAGTTTTTCTTTATCTAATAATAGTAAGGCACGACCTAAGTTAGTTGGATCATTAGGTACTGCAATGGTATCGCCGGATTTTAACTCCGAAGGATGTTTAATTTTAGTTGAATAGCCCGCCATAGGAAAAACAAAGGTATTACCGACATCCACTAAATTATAACCGCGAGATTGATTATCTTGGGCAAGAAAAGGGCGATGTTGAAAAACATTGGCATCAAGCTCTTTATTTGCAGTGGGATCATTAGGCAATAAAGAACCACTAAAACTTACCAATTCAACCTCTAAGCCATATTTTTCTTTTGCGACTTTTTTGGCGATTTCAGCCACATCTTGTTCTGCTCCATTAATGACACCAACTTTGATTGAATAGTTGTTTTTATCGCTATTATCACACCCTGTTAATAATGTTCCAGCTAATAATAGTGCGCCTAAAATCCTACCTGAAAAATGTAATAGCATATAATGTATTCCTATAAAAATTTATTTATTAATAAATAACTTAGGAACTGATGGGGAGTCAATGAAATTGCATATGACAAATTTTCACATGATATAATTTAATGATAAAAAAGACCTAAAAATAAGATATAAGAAAATAGATAGTGAATATATTTACAAGGTTTAGAATAAAAGGCACATATAAAAATCCGAGCAACTCAGGCTCGGATTTGAAAATAATGAATGTCGTGCAGTTACTGTATTACTGTGCTTTTTTAAATAAAAGATGACCCATCTTATCGGCTTTAGTATCAAGATAATGTGCATTACTTGGATTACGTCCGACAATCAAAGGTACTCTTTCAATAACATTAATTCCCGCCGCTTTCATGATTTCAATTTTCTTCGGATTATTGGTTAATAATCGAACTTCATGAATACCTAATAGGTTATACATATCAGCACAAAGGGTAAAATCGCGTTCATCAGCTTTAAACCCTAACTCGATGTTTGCTTCAACGGTATCTAAGCCTTTATCTTGTAACGCATAAGCGCGTATTTTATTTAGTAACCCAATATTTCGGCCTTCTTGACGATGATAAAGTAATACGCCACGACCTGTTTTGCTTATTTGTGAAAGTGCGGCTTCAAGTTGGAAACCACAATCACAACGTAAGCTAAATAAAGCATCACCCGTTAAACATTCTGAATGAATACGAGATAATACAGGCTCTGAGCCTGAAATATCGCCATAAACAAGGGCGACATGATCTTTACCTGTTGCGATTTCTTCAAAACCAACCATTAAAAACTCACCAAAAGGAGTAGGTAGTTTTGCTTCTGCGATACGTCTTAATTTCATTATTTTTGACTCATAATTTCAGGTGAAACTCTCGTTCAAGATTATACACTTTATAACGAGAACAAAGAGAAATAAAACACTGAAATGCTTCCATGTCTGATAGGCAAGGAAATGGGATAACACACACTTATAAATTCACACCCGTACAAATTATCAGATTTTGTGCCTTCTTGCATAATGATTTATTGCTAAACTTGCATCGTTTATACTGATAACCTTTAGCTGTAAGCAGAAGATAACATTTGTATTTAAGAAGGGACAATGTATTGAGCAAGCAAATAACAAAGTTGATTCTATTAGGTAGTATGTTGCTCTTAATCATACCAAGTGTAGTGTTGATATTGGGTTGGAAATGGCAACCTACCGATCACCCTTTAGGTGGCATAAGTACATTATGGATAGCAGATAGTGCTGCGAAACCTTGGGGAGCTGTGACGGTTATTGTTTTTTTGGCGTTACTCTTTATCGCCTTGAAATTAAAACGTAATCATTTTATTCAATTGGCAGTGATAATAATTGTTACATTATCTATTGGCCAATTAATTAAGGTTGCGGTTAAAAATACAGTAAAAGAACCTCGTCCTTATGTTGTTTGGGTGAGTGAAAATTTGCACATTAGCGCTGAGGATTTTTATCAAGTATCAAGACCTGAGCGAGCACAATTACTCCAAAATGGATTAGTTAACTCATCGGTGATCCCTGAATGGCAACTTCAATATTGGAAAGCTGAAACGGGTTATGCTTTCCCATCTGGTCATAGTTTATTTTCAGCCACCCTCGCATTATTTGTTTTTGTCCTTTTTATGTTGTGCCGTCATTATTTTTTAGCGTCACTCGGGTTATTATGGGGGATAGATGTCACGGTAGGGCGTATTGTATTAGGAATGCACTGGGCATCTGATGTGATTGTCGGTATTCTTATCAGCACAGTGCTGGTTTGGTGTGCATTTAAGGTGATTGAGCGACGTTTATTGCTCAAATCCTGACGATAGCCCTTATTTTTGAGATACAGAATGTCTTTTTCGGTATTTATGTGAAAAAATATACGAAAATCAGATGATTCTAAGAAATGACTTTCTTTATGCGCAGTGAAAATGCTACCTTTATCTGTCTACTAAAGAAAAGAGAATAAAAAAGGAAATAATGTGAAAAAAGTCCTACTTTTTATTTTGGTTATTCTTGTTCTTGCCATCGTGGTGATTGCCATGACTTTAGGCTCAAATAACGATCAGGTAGTCACATTTAATTACCTTATTGCTCAAGGTGAATATCGTATTTCTACCTTGTTAGCTACCCTATTTGGTGTGGGCTTTGTACTTGGTTGGATTGTAAGTGGTGTTTTTTATCTACGTGTGCGCTTATCACTAGGCCGAGCAAAGCGTAAAATTAAACGTCTTGAAAGCGCCCAAACAAAACAAGAAAGCCAAGAAAGTCGCCCAACGGTTGCTTCTGCTACGAAATAAGGACGATAGCTGATGCTAGAATTGCTGTTTCTGTTATTACCTGTCGCGGCGGCTTACGGCTGGTATATGGGGCGTCGTGGCGCTCAACAGGACAAACAGCAGAATGCCGATCGCCTGTCACGTGAGTATGTGGCAGGTGTTAACTTTTTACTCTCTGATCAACAAGATAAAGCAGTTGATCTTTTCCTTGAAATGCTTAAAGAAGATAGTTCTGCTTTTGAAGCACATCTTACTTTAGGTAATCTTTTCCGCTCTCGTGGCGAAGTCGAACGCGCTATTCGTATTCACCAATCGTTAATGGAAAGTGCTGCGCTTTCCTTTGATCAACGTCTACTTGCTGTTCAACAGTTAGGTCGTGACTATGTGGCGGCGGGTGTTTACGATCGTGCTGAAAATATGTTTCAGCAACTTATAGATGAACAAGAATTTCGCCAAAGTGCTCTACAATCCTTGTTGGCTATTTATCAGTTAACCAGTGATTGGGGAAAAGCTATAGAAACGGCTGAAAAACTGGTTAAATTAGGTCAGCATGAATTAAAAGAGCAAATTTCACATTTTTATTGTGAATTGGCACTTCAAGAAATGAGCAGTGATAATCTTGATAGTGCGCTTAATTTGTTGCAAAAAGCAGGGCAAATGGATCCTCTTTGTGCCCGGGTTTCAATTATGTATGGTCGTATCTATATTGCTCGTGATGATAAACAAAAAGCTATTGATGTTTTAATGAAAGTTATTGAGCAAGATAAAGAGATGGTCAGTGAAACCTTACCTATGCTTTTTGAATGTTTCCAAGCCCAAGGTGATACTTCTCGTTGGGAAACTTATTTACGTCAATGTGTAGATAGTAATTGTGGCGCAATTGCGGAGCTTTACCTTGCTGACATTATTGAAGCTAAAGAAGGTATTGAAGCGGCCCAGTTATACATTAATCGCCAATTAGAACGTCATCCAACCATGCGCCTATTCTATCGTTTAATGCGTTACCATTTAGCTGAAGCGGAAGAAGGACGAGCCAAAGAGAGTCTTATCTTATTGCGCTATATGGTGGGGGAACAAATTCGCACGAAACCAGATTATCGTTGCCATAAATGTGGTTTTACCTCTCATGCATTATATTGGCATTGTCCATCCTGTCGTTCATGGGATACCGTTAAACCTATTCGCGGTTTAGATGGTCAGTGACGATGTCACTTTTTTAATAGTCTCTCTATAAATAAAGGCCCTAAAATGTCATTTCATTGTGATAAAAAATCGCCCGAGCTTACCTGCGCGCCCGTAATTGTGGCACTAGACTATGAAGACCAAAAAAGTGCATTAGATTTTGCACAGCGTATTGATCCCTCATCTTGTCGTTTAAAAATTGGTAAAGAGATGTTTACTCGTTTTGGACCTCAATTTGTGACTCAATTACAAAAAGAAGGGTTTGATATTTTCTTAGATTTAAAATTTCATGATATTCCAAATACCGTTGCAAGAGCTGTCGCCGCCGCTGCTGATTTAGGTGTATGGATGGTCAATGTTCATGCAAGTGGTGGCAGTCGTATGATGCGTGCCGCCAAAGAGAGTCTTGTGACATTTGGTAAAGATGCACCACTTTTAACCGCAGTGACAGTACTTACCAGTATGGATCAATCTGATTTAATTGAATTGGGAATAACATTAACGCCTGCTGAGCAAGCAGAGCGTTTAGCGTTACTGACCAAATCTTGTGGTCTTGATGGTGTTGTCTGCTCTGCACATGAAGCAACACGTTTTAAACAAGTTTGTGGTGATGATTTCTTATTAGTGACTCCGGGTATTCGCCCAGCAGGAAGTGATGTTGGTGATCAGCGTCGTGTAATGACGCCAGAGCAAGCGATTAAAGCGGGCGTTGACTATATGGTGATTGGTAGACCGATCACACGTAGTGATAATCCTCTTGAAACATTGCGACAAATTAATCGTTCTATACAAGGTATGTAAATGGATAATAACTCTCGTTTGGTTTATTCCACAGATACAGGTCGCATAAAAGAAGAAGCGCAAAAGCCAGTACGACCTGCTGGTGATGGTATTGTGCGTATTCAGCGCCAAACTAGTGGACGTAAAGGCAAAGGGGTTTGTGTCGTTTCAGGTATTGATCTGGATGATGCAGAGTTAGCCAAACTAGCGGCTGAACTGAAGAAAAAATGTGGCTGTGGTGGTAGTGTCAAAGACGGTTTAATTGAGATCCAAGGTGATAAGCGTGATTTAATTAAATCGCTATTAGAAGCCAAAGGAATGAAAGTTAAACTTGCTGGTGGTTAATTTATAGTAAAACAGTGCGTCCATCAATAAGATTATAGGTGACATTGTCACCTATTTTTTTGCATTTCATTTTATTCTTTTTCATCAATTTTTAGATATTTTACTGGCACTGAAAGTGTTAGCCAAACACCATTATCTGCTTGATAAAATTCAAAACCTTCACTGAACATTTGTTCACTATCAATGGTTAAAACAACAACTTTTCCATGACGATTACCGACATTCACGGCTGTTTTATAATCTTGTGAAAGGTGAACATATTGACGACCGTTAGGGATCAAGCCTTGATTAAAAATACTTTCGATAAAGCGCGTTGCTGTGCCGTGAAAAAGTTTTTTAGGGGGAGTAATAGCTTGATAATTAATGGTGGTTTTAAGCGAGTGACCTTGAACTGCACGAATAAAAAATCCATCTTCTGAAATAGCAAAACGCTTTTTATCATTGGTATCTACAACGTCTTTAATTAATTCAAGAGTTAGCGGGGTGCCATTTTTCTGTGCTAATGAGATTAATTTTGATATTTCACCCCATCCTTGATCATCCAAGGTTAAACCGATACTTTCAGGGGCATGACGTAAGATATAACTTAAAAAACGACTAATTTGTACATTGTCTTTCATTGATGTAATCCATTTATTATTTATTAAATTTATGACACAAGAGAAAATAGCGATGTATCATAAAAACATTCCTTTTTTTAAGGTTCTTCTTTTATCACTAGTTTGACCAGAAATTAAAGATATAAAAAAGCTGATAGTTCTAAGAGAACTATCAGCTATATTGTATACCGATTAAAGTCCTATTAGATAGGACGAGCGACGATATTACGAGTTTCTAGTTTTACATCTTCAATGCGAACAGGAATGATATCATTGAGTTTATAAGCAGTTTCACCTTTTATAATGACGGTGCCTGTTTCTTGGCTACATTGGATTTCATCACGTACCGCATGGAAGAATGGTGCAGGAATAAAGGCAACTGCGCCATTTTCAACTAGACGGACACGAACACCACCACGCGTAATATCAATAATTTCTGCATTAAATGATGTTTCAGTGCCAGCAAACGGTTTTAAGAAACGTGCATATAACCAATCACCCACATCACGTTCAGCCATACGATTAGCACGACGACGTTCTGCAATACGAATACCATCTTCATCCTGTGGCTTTTCAGCGGGTTCTTTGCTGATAATCGCTTTGAGTAAACGGTGATTTAAAATATCACTGTATTTACGAATTGGTGAAGTCCATGTTGCATAAGCTTCTAATCCTAAACCAAAATGAGGGCCTGGCTCAGCTTTGATTTCTGCAAAGTTTTGGAAGCGGCGAATACGGCTATCAAGGAATTGATTGGGTTGATTATCAAGTTCACGACGTAATTGGCAGAAACCTTCAAGCGTTAATAAACGTTCAGATGTCGTTTCAATACCGTTATCTTTTAAGGTTTGTACAACTTGATCGATATAGAGAGGATCAAAGCCTGTATGAACATTGTAAACACCAAAACCTAAGTTTTTCGCCAAAACTTTTGCGGCACAGATATTGGCTGTGATCATTGCTTCTTCAACAATGCGGTTTGCGATACGGCGTTTTTCTGCAACGATATCTAAAACATTACCGCCTTCATCAAGAATAAAACGATAATCAGGACGTTCTTTAAAGACTAATGCATGTTTTTCACGCCATTCATGACGTTTTTCACACATCTCTTTTAATAACATCACTTGCTCATGAACCATTTCATTTTCAGGTTGCCATGGTGAGTTTTCACCTTCTAACCAATCTGAAATGTTGTCATAAACCAGTTTAGCTTTTGATTCTACCCAAGCAGAGTAGAAGTGAATGTCTTCAAGTAGAGCACCTTCTTCGGTGATATTGACTTGGCAAACTAATGCAGGGCGTTTTTCATTAGGACGTAATGAGCAGATGTTATCTGACAGTTCACGAGGCAACATCGGGATATTAAAGCCGGGTAGATAATTAGTGAGCGCGCGTTGCGCTGCAATTTTATCTAGTTCACTATTTGGCAGTATATAAGCGGTTGGATCAGCGATTGCGATAAATAGTGTTAATTGACCGTTCTCTTCTTTACGAATAAAGAGCGCGTCATCCATATCTTCTGTTGATGCACTATCAATAGTGACAAAGGAGAGTGAGGTCAGATCTTCGCGAGGTAAAGCGTCATGTAATGTTAGCGCTTCGTTACCCATTTCAGGCGCATCACGTTCAAGTTGATGACGCATTAAGGTCACCCACCAAGGCGCAAAATGATCATCTTTATCCGTGATATAGTCGGTTATCTCTGCCTGAAAACCTTTATCACCCTTATTAAGTGGGTGACGACGCATTACGGCAACAGCCCAATCTTGATCAACAAATTTATGTGTTAAGCCTTGAGCTGGGCGGCAAGGAATAGCGTCTTTTAAAAGCGGGTGGTCTGGAATGATCCACAGGCGGTTATCACCTTCTTTTTTCTGAATACGACCGACAAAACGCGTTAAGAAAGGTTCGACTAATTCCTCGGGTTCAACCGACTCTTTATCGCCATTTGTATGAACGGCAGCAATAACTCGGTCGCCGTGCATCACTTTTTTCATTTGCGGAGGGGGAATAAAATAGCTTTTCTGACCATCAACTTCAAGGAAGCCAAAGCCTTTATCTGTTCCCTTTACAAGGCCTTCCACGCGCGGTGTCTGGGCATGGAGTTGCTGTTTTAGCTGTGCAAGCAGCGGATTGTCTTGAAACATATTTTTCCGGAAAGTCGGCAGTTTTAATAATAAAAGTGGGCAATAGTTTTATTCGATTGTGTGTAGTGACGCAAGTAATATTGCATCAGAAAAACAGACAAATCGGCAAAAAATTATTCAGGATCTGTTTTTTCTTTAAACTCACAAAGATCTTCAATAATACAAGAGCCACACCGTGGTTTTCGTGCAATACAGGTATAACGACCATGAAGAATAAGCCAATGGTGACAATCAACTTTAAATTCTGCCGGAACAACCTTTAACAGTTTTTGTTCAACTTCATTGACATTTTTACCTGGGGCGAAACCTGTGCGATTACTCACTCTAAAGATATGGGTATCGACAGCGATTGTCGGCCAGCCAAATGCCGTGTTTAAAACGACATTTGCTGTTTTGCGACCGACGCCGGGTAAGGCTTCTAGGGCTTCTCTGTTTTCAGGAACTTCACTGTTATGTTTATCGACTAAGATTTGACATGTCTTAATCACATTTTCAGCTTTAGTATTATATAGGCCAATGGTTTTAATATATTTCTTAAGACCATCAACGCCTAAAGTCAGTATCGCTTGTGGCGTATTGGCAACAGGATAAAGTTTAGCTGTTGCCTTATTAACACTCACATCGGTAGCTTGTGCAGAGAGTAATACGGAGATCAATAGTTCAAACGGAGAGTCAAATTTTAGCTCTGTCGTTGGATGCGGATTGTTATCACGCAACCGAGTTAGAATTTCAATACGTTTTGCTTGATTCATTATGCTCACAAATTAATTTTTAACGATATGACTACCACAGCCTTGTTCTTTTTCGTAAGTTTTCGTTGGCGAAGCGCTGCGCTTTTTCTGTCTTTCATCAATTAGGTATTTTGCTGCTAACATAAAGCCTAAGCCAATGAAAGCACCCGGTGGCAAAATAGCAAGTAAGAAGGGAGAGTCTAAATGTACGATCTCAATTCTCAATACTTGTGCCCATTCACCTAATAGTAAATCAGCGCCATCGAATAATGTACCGTTACCTAATATTTCACGTATAGCACCTAAAACAAAGAGTGCGGCCGTTGCACCTAATCCCATTGCTAGACCATCAATAGCAGAAGGAAAAACTTCATTTTTAGCTGCAAAAGCTTCAGCACGACCAATAACAATACAGTTAGTTACGATCAATGGAATGAAGATCCCCAAAGATTGATATAAGCCATAGGCATATGCATTGATCAGTAATTGCACAGCGCTGACGACAGACGCAATTATCATAACATAAATTGGGATACGAATTTCAGAGGGAACCCAACGACGTAAGCTAGAAACGGCCACATTTGTGCAAAATAGAACTAATGTTGTCGCAATACCCAAGCCTAAAGCGTTTGTTGCTGTTGAGGAAACAGCAAGTAAAGGGCACAACCCAAGTAATTGCACTAAAGCCGAGTTATTTTTCCATAATCCTTGAGAAAAGAGCTCTTTAATTGAGTTCATATTAATTTGCCTCACAGACAGAGAGTGTATCAAGTTTCTCTGGTAAAGATTGTATTAACCATGCAGTACGCTTTGATGAGTTAACGACAGCACGAGGGGTGATCGTCGCACCAGTAAATTGATCAAAATCTCCGCCATCTTTTTTTACTGCCCAGTGCGGATCGTTTTCACTGGAAATGAATTTATTACTCAGTGTTGTGATCCAATCCGAAATCCGTGTTTCAATTTTATCCCCCAATCCTGGCGTTTCATTATGAGCCGTCACACGCACTCCAAGGACATTTCCTTTAAAATCAGCTCCCACAAGAAGCTCAATTGCTCCTGAATATCCATCTGGCGCAGTCGATTCTAATGCAGCTGCAACAGGTTTACCGTCTAAACGAGCAACATAAAGTTTATGAGGTTTGGTATTACCTAATTCAGGCGCGGTAAGAAGATAACAATCTTTGGAAAGCGAGTTGTTATATATCGTTTGGGGGATCACTTGATCTAATAATTTTTGTTTCTCTAAGGCAACTTGTTCTGCAATGGTATTTTCAGTGAGGTGATAGACCACAGCGGTTAAACCCGTAGTACAAGCTGCAAAGATAGCTAATGTGAGCCCATGGCGCTTTAAGATTTCGATCATTATTTTCTCCTTGGTATTAATGTCCGTAAACACGAGGACGTGTATAGCTATCAATAAGAGGTACAGCAATATTGGCTAGTAATACAGAGAAAGCAACGGCATCTGGGTATCCGCCATAAACACGTATAATCCAAACTAATAAACCAATCATCCCAGCATAAATTAAACGACCTTTAGGTGTTGTTGAGGCGCTAACGGGATCAGTGGCAATAAAAAATGCGCCTAACATTGTGGCTCCAGAGAAAAGTTGTAATAGCGGTTGTGAGTAGCGAGTAGGATCGATACCCCAGCTAATAACCGAACATAGCGCTAATACAGAAATCATCGCAACAGGGATATGCCAGCTAATAATGCGTTTATAAAGTAGAATTAATCCACCAACTAAATAAGCCACATTTACCCATTGCCAGCCAATACCGGCAAATTCACCTTGTAAGATAGGTGTCGCTAAAACTTCATCAATAGAATGAGTGAGTAAGCCCGTTTTAAAACTATCAAGTGGGGTTGCTTGTGTAATGCCATCGACAGAGCGTCTTAAATCTTCCAGTGTTAAGCCAGATGGTGTCTGTCCAGTAAAGAAGATGCTTAAACTATCCATTACATTGTAAGAGACAGTTTGTAATTCAACAGGGGGCATCCAAGATGTCATTTGTACTGGGAATGAGATCAGTAAAACCACATAACCTACCATTGCTGGGTTAAATGGATTTTGTCCTAAGCCACCATAAATATGTTTTGCGATAACAATCGCAACAAAAGTGCCTAACACAATGATCCACCAAGGCGCTAAAGGCGGAATACTAATGGCGAGTAATACACCTGTCAGTAGCGCTGAATTGTCTTTCAGATAAAGTAAGGGATCTTCTTTTTTGAGTTTTACACAGAGTGTTTCAGTGACAAGCGCCACAATAATAGCTAACACAATTTGGTAAATAGTTCCTAAGCCAAAGAAATAGATCTGGCTTAAGATCCCCGGCAGTGCCGCTAATGTTACCCATAGCATAACCTGGCTGGTGGATTGTTGATTATGCGTAAAAGGGGAGCTCGCAATTTTTAATTTACTACTGTTTGTTTGTATCGGTCTGAATTTCATCTGTGATTAATCCAAGGTAACTTCTTCTTTAGCTCGACGTTGTTCGGCTTCTTTTTTCGCTTTAACTCTGGCAATAGCGGCAGCAACAGCAGCTTTACGCGGATCGACTTCTTCCGCTTTAGCATGTTGCTCAGGTGCTTCATCAACTGTTGATTGGGTTTGTTGAGCTTCTTTTTTCGCTTTATCACTGGCAATAGCGGCAGCAACAGCAGCTTTACGTGGATCGACTTCTTCCGCTTTAGCATGTTGCTCAGGTGCTTCATCAACTGTTGATTGGGTTTGTTGAGCTTCTTTTTTCGCTTTAACTCTGGCAATAGCGGCAGCAACAGCAGCTTTACGTGGATCGACTTCTTCCGCTTTAGCATGTTGCTCAGGTGCTTCATCAACTGTTGATTGGCTTTGTTGAGCTTCTTTTTTCGCTTTCACTCTGGCAATAGCGGCAGCCACAGCAGCTTTGCGCGGATCGACTTCTTCCGCTGCAGTATTTTGTGCAGGTGCTACATTAGTTGTTGCTTCTGTTTGCGCTTGCTGTGCTTTCTTGGCTTTAACTCGAGCTAATGCGGCAGCAACAGCAGCTTTACGTGGATCGACTTCTTCCGCTTTAGCATGTTGCTCAGGTGCTTCATCAACTGTTGATTGGATTTGTTGAGCTTCTTTTTTTGCTTT
Source organism: Proteus faecis (assembly GCF_003144395.1). GTDB lineage: Bacteria > Pseudomonadota > Gammaproteobacteria > Enterobacterales > Enterobacteriaceae > Proteus > Proteus faecis. The sequence continues at coordinate 229,365 of NZ_PENZ01000034.1, forward strand.
TACTCTGGCAATAGCGGCAGCAACAGCAGCTTTGCGCGGATCGACTTCTTCCGCTTTAGCATGTTGCTCAGGTGCTTCATCAACTGTTGATTGGGTTTGTTGAGCTTCTTTTTTTGCTTTTACTCTGGCAAGAGCCGCAGCAAAAGCAGCTTTAAGTGGATCGACTTCTTCCGCTTCAGTATTTTGTGCAGGTACTACATTAGTTGTTGCTTCTGTTTGCGCTTGCTGTGCTTTCTTGGCTTTAACTCGAGCTAATGCGGCAGCAACAGCAGCTTTGCGCGGATCGACTTCTTCCGCTTTAGCATGTTGCTCAGGTGCTTCATCAACTGTTGATTGGGTTTGTTGAGCTTCTTTTTTTGCTTTTACTCTGGCAATAGCGGCAGCAACAGCAGCTTTACGTGGATCGACTTCTTCCGCTTCAGTATTTTGTGCAGGTGCTACATTAGTTGTTGCTTCTGTTTGCGCTTGCTGTGCTTTCTTGGCTTTAACTCGAGCTAATGCGGCAGCAACAGCAGCTTTACGTGGATCGACTTCTTCCGCTTTAGCATGTTGCTCAGGTGCTTCATCAACTGTTGCTTGGATTTGTTGAGCTTCTTTTTTTGCTTTTACTCTGGCAATAGCGGCAGGAACAGCAGCTTTACGTGGATCGCCTTCTTCCGCTTCAGTATTTTGTGCAGGTGCTACATTAGTTGTTGCTTCTGTTTGCGCTTGCTGTGCTTTCTTGGCTTTAACTCGAGCTAATGCGGCAGCAACAGCAGCTTTGCGCGGATCGACTTCTTCCACTTCAGTATTTTGCACAGGTGTTTCATTAGTTGTTGCTTCTGTTTGCGCTTGCTGTGCTTTCTTGGCTTTAACTCGAGCTAATGCGGCAGCAACAGCAGCTGTGCGCGGATCGACTTCTTCCCCTTCAGTATTTTGCACCGGTGTTTCCTTAGTTGTTGCTTCTGTTTGCGCTTGCTGTGCTTTCTTGGCTTTAACTCGAGCTAATGCGGCAGCAACAGCAGCTTTACGCGGATCAGCATCTTCGTTCTTGCTTGCTACATTCTCACTTGAGGTTTCTAGTGCTTTTTGTTGTGCTAGTTTAGCCGCTTGTTTTGCTCTGACTTCTTCTTTGCGTTTTTTACGTGCGGCAATAGCAGCTGCGTTATCAGGCTCTTCTCCCGCTTTAACAGAAATAATTTTGCCGATACTTTGTTTCGCTTTTACACGAGAAAGTGCTGATTGAACTTCACCGTGATCTTTATCATCAAGTTTAACTGCTGCGCGTTGATGTCTTGCTTCACGCTCAAGTTTTTCACGCTCCATACGTATTTTCTTCGCTTCAAAACGTGCTTTGGCTTCTGCCGCGCGTTTTGCTTCTGCATCAATTTCTCGTATTTCTGCTTTTTCTTGGCGATAGTATTGAACTAGCGGAATATTACTTGGGCAAACAAATGCACAAGCACCACATTCAATACAATCAAATAAATTATGTTGTTGTGCTTTCTCATGCTCTTTACCTTTACTAAACCAGTAAAGTTGTTGAGGTAATAAACCACTAGGGCAAGCATCAACACAATGACCACAACGGATACAGGCTTCTTCAAGGTTATTTGTATCCATCTCTTCAGCTGAAGGAATAAGTAGGCAGTTCGTTATCTTAACAACAGGAGCATTTAAGTCTGGTAAGGTAAAGCCCATTAATGGTCCACCCATAATCACCATTTGTTCAGAGCCTGCAACAAAACCCGCTTGTTTTAGTAATGAGTAAATAGGTGTACCTAAACGCACCCAAAAATTACCTGGTGTTTTAGCGCCATTACCTGTGACGGTGACAACACGTTCAATTAATGGCTCATCATCAATAATGGCACGTTTGATGGCAACAACAGTACCGACGTTTTGCATTAAAACGCCAATATCAGATGAACGACCACCAGATGGTACTTCTTTGCCCGTTAAGATTTTGGTGAGTTGTTTAGCACCACCTGATGGGTATTTTGTTGGAATAACACGAATGAAAATACGTTTTTCATCAGGTACTGTACTTAAGGCGTGTTTTAATGACTCGATGGCTTCAGGCTTATTATCTTCAATACCAATTAGCACTTCATCTGGAGAGAGAAGGTGAATTAAGACCTGACACCCTGCAATCACTTCATCAGCATGCTCCTGCATTAAGCGATCGTCGGCAGTAATATATGGTTCACACTCTGCTGCATTGATGATAAGTGTTTTAATAAGATTGCCACCACCTTTTAATTTTGTGGCTGTTGGAAATCCAGCTCCACCTAATCCCGCAATGCCTGCTTCATGAATGCGAGTGAGTAAAACCTCTTTACTTTGTGATTGATAATCCACAAGAGGGAATTGTTCACGCCACTCATCTTTACCGTCAGATTGAATTCTTACTGCAATTTCAGGTAATCCAGAAGGGTGAGTACTTGGAAAAGGTTCTATTGCTGTAACTGTACCAGAGATAGAGGCATGTACAGGCAATGTCCTACCAACTCCTCGTGTTAACGGTTGACCTTTTAATACATGTTCGCCTACGCTGACACAAAGTTGACCCGGTACACCTAAATGCTGATGAATAGGAATAATGACTTCATTAGGTAATTGCGCTATACGCATTGGTGTACGACTTGACTGCAATTTCATTTCAGGAGGATGAATACCGCCTTTAAAATCCCAGATTTTATCTTTTTTAAATAACGAAAAGAGATTAAACATGAGCGTTATCCTCCGTCTTTAATGACGGTTCATCTTCTGGTGTTTCTTCCGGCTCTGCGGGAATGTTTTTTACCGGGATTGTATTTAAATCCCATTTCCAGTTTGAGGTTGTGACTTTGACAGGAATTAAAGTTATGCAATCAGTAGGACATGGAGGAACACATAAGTCACATCCGGTACATAAGTCTTCAATAACAGTGTGCATAGCGCGTGTTGCACCCACAATGGCATCAACAGGGCACGCTTGAATACACTTAGTGCATCCTATGCAATTATCTTCATCAATTAAGGCGACTTTTCTAATTGGATTTAATGCTTCTTCATCACCATCGAGTGGTTGAGGCTCAACACCCATTAATTCCGCTATTTTTAACATCACTTGTTCGCCACCTGGTGCACAACGGTTAATCATTTCACCATTGTTTGCAACAGCATCTGCATAAGGGCGACACCCAGGATGACCGCATTGCCCGCATTGGCTTTGCGGTAATATTGCGTCAATTTTTTCGACAATAGGATCTTCTTCCACTTTAAAACGACGTGCGGAATATCCCAAAATTAGCCCAAAGATAAGACCTAGCGCACCGAGTACGCCAATTGCTATCCATAAAGAATTCATTACAGTTTCACCAAACCACTAAAACCCATAAAGGCGAGAGACATTAAACCTGCGGTAATTAAACCAATTGAAGCACCTTTAAAGGGTGCGGGTACATTGGCGACGGCTAAACGTTCTCGAATAGCTGCAAATAATACCATTACCAAAGAGAAACCGACGGCGGCACCAAAACCATAAACGGCAGATTGCATAAATGTGTGAGCTTGATTGATATTTAATAATGCTACACCTAATACAGCACAGTTTGTGGTAATTAAAGGTAAGAAGATCCCTAATAAACGATAGAGTGTCGGGCTTGTTTTTCTTACAACCATTTCAGTGAATTGTACAACTACTGCAATAACTAAAATAAAACTCAGTGTGCGTAAATAAAGTAAGTCCAAAGGAACTAAAATAAAATTATCCATCAGCCAAGAACTAATCGAGGCGAGTGTCATAACAAAGGTGGTCGCAAATCCCATACCAATCGCAGTTTCTAATTTTTTTGATACACCCATAAATGGGCATAAACCAAGGAATTTGACGAGTACAAAGTTATTCACCAATACGGTGCCGACGAATAGAAGCAAGTAATCAGTCATTGTTATGCCAAAATTGTTAAACAGAGAAACAAAAAGCCTCCAGAAATAAAGAGGCTAAACAAGCGTATATAATATCAAGGGTAAAGACGTGAAGTTATCGAACTTGTGTGAAAGTTTCACGGACACGTTTAGAGTACTTGATATAGGGCACAAAGCAGACAGTCGAGAAAACAGACCATAGAAGGGATTGTAATGCGGTTTGGTCGTCAACAGGCGCAAAACCAAAGCTCTTAATGGCTAATAGTAAGTTGATAAGCAACCAAAAAATAAACAGGCGCGGAAAATTTTTAGCACGATAAAAAAATTGTCTTAGTAGATAAAGTGTAAAACTAAACATTACCCACGTTGTTAACGCGGAAAGATACCAACTTGATATCAAATGAAAAGGAAGCTGGTGGAGGATCGAAAAATCTGAAAAATATTTAATAACATAGAGAACAGACATTAACCCAGAACCGATAACTGACAAGATCATATAAGCCAATGGCGCAAGCAACCACCCGGTAATAGGCGCTTTTCCTGAAAGGTTATTCTGCGTGTTTGCTTTGAGATCAAATTTCATTAATTAATTATTCCTACTCGTATGTATAGAACTAAACGGGATATTATCACAAACTTTGTTATTATTTATTTAGCTACAAAAGTGAAAGTGATTTTTGTTAAAAAAAGCATATAAAAATAGGATAGGGTTATGGCAATTAAACTCAATGTTGGAATTATCGGGTATGGCTATGCAAGTAAAACTTTTCATGCGCCGCTGATAATAACAACCGATGGCTTAAATCTTAGTGCAATTTCAAGCTCTGATGAAAATAAAGTAAAACAAGATTTTCCTCATATGACGGTTTATGCCGACCCTCAAGCACTTATTAACGATCCCTCAATTGACTTAATCATTATTCCAACACCGAATAATACTCACTATTCACTGGCTTCACAGGCTCTGAAAAAAGGTAAACATGTCATTGTTGATAAACCGTTTACACTGACACTGGAAGAAGCTGAAAAATTGACTCAGCAAGCAAACGATGCGGGTAAACTTCTTTCCGTCTTTCATAATCGCCGTTGGGATTCCGGTTTCTTAACCGTTAAAAAGCTTTTAGCTGATAAAACACTGGGTGATATCCGTGCCTATGAAGCGCATTTTGATAGTTTTCGTCCAACGGTACGTCAACGTTGGAGAGAAGATGCAGGAATTGGTGGCGGGCTTTGGTACGATCTCGCCCCTCATGTTCTTGACCAAGCGATTTGTCTATTTGGTGAACCTAAAGCGATTACGGCTAATATTGCACAATTACGCCCTAATGCAAAAAATGCCGATTACTTTCATGCATTACTAGAATATGACAATCTTAGAGTTGTCCTTCATGCTTCGATGTTAGTTGCGTCTCCAACACCTATCTTTGCTATTCATGGAACAAAAGGAAGCTATGTTAAGTATGGTTTGGATACCCAAGAAGATGCCTTAAAAGCGGGTTATCTTCCTAACCAAACTTATAATTGGGGAATGGATAATAATGATGGTGAATTAACAATACTATCAGAGTCTGGTGAGTTAGAGACAACGACACTTACTACACTTTCTGGTGATTATCCCGCTTACTATCAACAAATTTATCGTGCAATTACATTGGGTGAAGAAAATCCCGTTACGCCAATACAAGCAACAGCCATTATGCGTTTGATTGAAGCTGGCGAAATTTCTAATCGTTTAAAACAAACTATTACGTTATAAGCCAAAGGGAGCACTAAATCTAATGTCTTGGTGGCAAAAATTAAAACTCGATCCTTTTCTCATGATTATGATTTGTGTGGTGACGCTTGCAACACTCCTACCCGCACAAGGCGATATTAAAGTCTTATTCCAATATCTTACGACCGGCGCGATAGCACTGCTGTTCTTTTTACATGGCGCGAAGCTTTCTAGAGAAGCGATATTGGCAGGGCTTGGGCATTGGCGTTTACATCTTACTGTATTTGCTAGTACCTTTATTCTTTTCCCTATTTTAGGGCTCGGATTACAAGTTATTGTACCTGAATGGATGTCACCGACTGTCTATATGGGTTTTTTATATCTTTGTGCATTACCAGCGACGGTGCAATCTGCGATTGCCTTTACTTCTGTTGCTGGAGGAAATGTCGCTGCGGCTATTTGTAGTGCATCTGCATCCAGCATTCTTGGTGTTTTTCTTTCACCGCTATTAGTCGGTTTTTTAATGCAAACGCAAGGCTCTGCGAGTGACTTTGATACAGCCGGTGCTATTCAGTCTATTTTACTACAATTGATGGTACCTTTTATTATTGGTCACTTATCTCGACCTTTAATTGGCCGTTGGGTTGATAATCATAAAAAATTAGTTAATAGAACAGATCGTTCTTCTATTTTGCTGGTGGTATATGTGGCATTTAGTGAGGCCGTTGTTGAGGGGATCTGGCATAAAATTGATGGTTGGTCGCTATTAACGATTACTGTAGTGAGTTGTATTCTGTTAGCGATTGTGATTTTTGTGAATATGTACAGTGCAAGATTGCTTGGTTTTAATAAAGAAGATGAGATCACCATTGTTTTTTGTGGTTCCAAAAAGAGCTTAGCAAATGGTGTACCCATGGCGAATGTGTTATTTCCTGCCGCCACCGTTGGGGTAATGTTATTACCACTAATGATATTCCATCAGATCCAATTAATGGTTTGTGCGGTATTAGCACAGCGTTATGCCAATCAAACTAAAAAAGCCGAAAAGAAAGAGCGTATTTAAGCTGGTGGATAATCAATAAGATCAATCAGATATTAATAGTGAACTAAATGAGAAAAAAGCATCGATTTTACTTTTTTACCGGTGCTTTTTTATTGGCTATGATGGTCATGATTTTCTTTTTTATCGGCTAATAAAGGTCGTTGAGATTTAAAAGGAAGTGGTAAGCCGAATATAAGATAAATTAAGAAAACAAATCCCATATTTAAATAGTCGGATTTATGATTTTTCACATCAACCTTTAATTCACACTCGATGGGTTCTAGCTGGTCGCTAATAGTATATTTACCTTGGTAAAGTTCATTCAGCATAGTCTGAGCTTGTTCAAATTCTTTATCGTTGACGAGTAATTTTACGCCCCCAATTGCTTGAGCATATACTTGGTTATTCCAAACAATATTTTCATCTAAAAGGATCACATCAATGCCTTCTGATTGAAGAAAACCCGCTTCTATCGAAGCATCAAGCGGTGATAGATATTGTGCTAATAATTTATATTGCCCCCTTGTTGGATGAATATTCCACATAGTTTTTCCTTAATAATTACCCTTTGAAAATTAATTCTAGTCTAAGAGTTATTAAGAATTCCATCCATTTTTAATAAATAAAAAAACCACCTGATAAACAGATGGTTTTAATCAATAAATGATTAGATATTAACGTGAACTCACTTTTTTAATTAATGCATCACGTTCGGCTTGGCTAATAAAGGCCATTTTTAAGCCATTAATTTGTGTTTGGCGGATTTGCTCTGGTGTTAACCCCGCAGCAGGTGCTGCAACAGTATATTCATGTTTTAGTTCAATACCTTCAACTGCAGGATCATCGGTATTAAGAGAGGCAATAATGCCATGCTCTAAAAATGTTTTTAAAGGATGCTCTGCTAACGAATTGATCGTACTGGTTTGAATATTTGATGTTAAGCAAGACTCAATACCAATTTGATGTTCGGCAAGATAGTCCATTAAACGTGGATCTTCAATTGCTTTCACTCCGTGACCAATACGACTTGCACCTAATTCTTTAATTGCATGCCAAATACTTTCTGCACCAGCTGCTTCACCAGCATGAACTGTAATATTCCAGCCAGTATCACGAGCACGGTTAAAATGGGGTTGGAATAAATGGCCTGGAAAACCTAATTCATCACCGGCTAAATCAAGTGCTGTAATTTTATCTTGATGTTTTAGTAAGCCATCTAATTCTTGTTGGCAGGCGTTTTCACCAAAGGTACGGCTTAAAATACCGATTAAACGAATATCTACATCGTGTGATTGCTGTGCGCTTTGTACACCATCAATAATGGCTTCCACGACACCCTCAACCGGCAACTGATGTTTCATTGCCATATAATAAGGTGAGAATCGCAATTCAGCGTAATCGATACCTGCATTAACTACATCCACCACGTTTTCATAAGCAACACGATGACATGCGTCTAAATCTGCTAAAACTGCTACACCCCAATCTAATTTTTGTAAAAAACTAACAAGACTTGGCTCGTTTTTTGTGATTTGTACATGAGGTCGCAATGCTTCTAATTCATAAGCAGGTAGTGCAATATTATGTTGTTTTGCTAACTCTAAAATAGTTTGTGGACGAATATTACCATCTAAATGACGATGTAAGTCGGTTAAAGGCAACTGTGTGTCAATCACGTGTATTTTCCTTTTTAATAGAAACAATGAAAATCTATCGTTTATAGTGATTTTCTTATAATTGGGTAAATATAAATAAGTTGCAGATTATTATGACTGATTTTTATTTTATGCACTAACAAATAAACTTAAATTAGCTATTTTTAAAACTAAAAATGCAGTTTTTTCTCGTTTTTTAGTTGAAAAATAGAAGATGGAAAAAAGAAGTGTTTATTTATTAGCTACTACATTCAATTTAATTGACGTGTATTATCAGACAGATTGATACATTAAATGTTAATTTGAAAAAAGATCAATCATTATAATTGAAATGTCCTATCAGTTATTTTGATAGTTTTAAATGAAAGCACGGATATAAAAAATATATTAAATATCAATTTATTATGATTTTGTTTAATAAATTAATGCTTATTTTTGTTTAAGGTGTTTTTTAGATAAAAAATGAAAATATTATTCTTATAAAAACAATAAAGTTAGTTTTTATTTTAAATTATTTATAGAAAATAAAAGGGAACTAAAAAATAGAATATCCCTTTTATTAAATAAGGAATAAATGATAGGTGATTATCGCCATAATAGGGGAGCTGTTAGCGAGATATATTTAACTAGATGTAATTATTTACAAAATAATTTTTTAATAGATACCTATTTATTTAAAATTAAGGAAAATAAATATGAATGAGAATTCTGATTTTAGTTTTGAAAATAATAAAATAAAAGATCAACTAATGCCCAAAATGCTTCCACCTTCATCCTCAAATAATCTTACTTATGGATCACAAGTCGTTACTGGTGATGGTGTGATTGCGTTAGATTTAGTTGTCGTGATTGATACCAGTGGTTCAATGTCTGATGAATCGTCGGATTTAAGTAAAGAAGTGGATGATGCAATACAAACTGCACTTGAACAATGTCCATCAAAACTGAGAGTGACCTTTTTAGGTATAGAAGGTACATGGGATGATACTAAATTTGATCAATCAGCCAGTGACTATTTAAAAGCGCTAGGAGTTCCTGAAAGTCGTTTACAGGCAAGAAAACCATTTAAAGAAGCAGATGGGCGTGATCATGCCGGCAATAAAGAGGATTTATGTCGTGCAGTAATTGATTTAAGTAAGTATTTTGATTGGCGTGACGGTGCCCGCCGCGCTATTTTTGTGTTGGGTGATGAAGGAATGGAAGGGGGCGGTGGTGTTCTTACAAATGATGCGGTTAGAAAAAATGATGAAGCTATCTCTGTAGCTCAGAACGAAAAAGTCAAAGTGTATACCTATCAAGGAACACCTGATAATAAAATAACGAATTTAGATCGTTTCCCAAGTATTGCTGATAGAGATAGTATCACAAGAGAATATCAACGTTTAGCAAGAGAGACAGGAGGGCGCTCATATATCTATACTACAGGTATTGCGCAATTTTCATTAGTATTACAAGAAATACTCTGTGATAGCTTGACGTTACCGGATATTCCTAAACCGGATGAAAAAACATCTAACTGTAATCAGGTCTGCACACAACTCACTTCTATTATTTCCACTGTAAATACTCTTGCGGGAATAATTAATAAAGCTATTGATTCTTGTTGCAAAGATGAATGGAGTCATCACCATATTCCAGCTAAAGATCGCGATTGTTAATTAAAACACGATGCTAAAAAAATACCCCATTATGTTATTTTACAAATGGGGTATTTATTGTTTTAACGACTGACCGTTCTAACAAAAAGTTAATTATTGAGCTTGTGCTGGTTGCTCAGGAATTAAGATGTCTTGTTCTTCGATAATGGCTGGATCTTCGGTCATTTCTTCTTGATAACCTTCTTCTGAATAATCAGAATCATCATAATCATAAGATGATGCGCCCATACCGAATAACATGGCTGCTAAACCCAACATTTGAGGTGCTTGGGTGACTTCCATAAATTCATCAAAAGTATAAGTTTTACCATTCATGGTGAATTTATCTGCAGCATAGTTCAGTTTCATGCTTAATGCTTTACCATCCTGTGCAAGTAACATCAATGGTAATGCATCTTTTTCGTCTTGAGAAATTTGATTGATATTTTGTTGTAACTCAGCTTTTAACTGTTCAATATCAGTCGCTGTTGTTGCTTCAATCTCTTTTTTCTCTTCATCTGTCAATGCGGTTTCTTGGTAACGAGCAGCATCAAGATATTGAGTGGTGTTACGGAATTCAGCTAACATTGGAAGAGATAAATCAATATTAAAATCGATGTTTTTAAACAGATAGTTAAATAACTCTGCTGGTGATTTCTCTTGGCTTTCTAATACTTTAACGTTAAAAGCATTTAAGTCTAAGTTAAAGGTTAACTTACTTGCACCACTTTTATTGGTTAAAGAAGCTTCATCAATACGGAAAACTAAGCCTTTTTCTAGAACATCACGAACGGCTTGTTCAACCATTTCTGAATTGTCGAAATGATTTTTATTCCATGGTAACAATGAGTTGTTATAAACTTTGGTTAATAACAACATCGCATCTGGATCAGCTTTATCAATGGAATAGCCAAATTTACCAGCACCAAATTCTAGTCCTGCAACATTCAGTGACTTAAAGTCATAAGTTTGAGAGATGTTAAAGAGCTTATCTTTGATATCACTTTTTGTCGTCAGAGAAAAATCTTTCAGTGAGAAATCAGATGCTTTGTCTTTACTGGTATGTGCGATTTCAGCAAAATTTAATATTTGTTCATTAAATAAGTACTGATCGTTATTAACTTTTGTTCCAACAAGAGAACCAGAGATATTTTTAATTGTGAAAGTTTCTTCACCATCTTTAGTCACAACAACTTGATCACCTTTAATTTTGGTTGCAAAGTTTGTTGCATCTTTGTCTGATGAATACTCAACAGTGATAGGTGTCGTTTTAACTGTGCCACCATTTTCAGCAAAATCGATAGAATTTAGTGTCGCGGTACCGGATACTGAACCATCGAAAGCTAAAGAGGTGTGACCATTAAGAATAGATTTTTCTTTAGTTAGTTTGAATAACTCTTTTGTTGAGTTGTTATCAACCAACGTATTATCCATCGCTGCTAATTTTGGCGCTAAATTAAATTTAGCCAGATCAGAAAGAGGGAATGGACCGTGGTCAATATCAGTAGAGAAAATAATTTCTTCTACTTTTTTTTCTTGGCTTGCATCACTAGCATCTTTTGAAATCACGACAGCAAAGTCTGCATTAGAGGTGAAAACCCCTTTTTTATAGTCACGAATTTCAAGTTTAACATCAGCATCAAACTGTGCATTTTTAGCAAGTTGAGCCAATTGTTCATTAGCTAGTTTCGTTTCTTCCTGTAAGCGACTTTCAATTTTGCTGCCCATGTACCATGACGCACCAGTCCAAACAACACCGAGTGCGACGATAACACCAACAGCGACAAGCGATTTCTTCATAATTCTAGTCCATCCTCTGTGTACATCTGGAGATGTACGTTATAAAGGCTGTTTTGTAACCCTTAAACAACCCGATAAATTGGTGATAAATTTTACTAAATTTAAATATAGATAATCCACATGTATGTATCGCCATCTATACTAACTGTAAATATAGATTTAGTGGAATAAAATCGCAATCAGAACTTACTTAGTTAATTGCTAACATAATGAGTTTAAAGCAAAATGAATATGATTTATAAGATAGTTTAAATCAGGATTAAAGTGCTTTTTTCTTGCTCATTTTTAGATTTGGACAACATTTAATTGTGATGTAATTCTATTTATGATTAATAACAATAGATCATAATAAATGTAGATATAAATATGAAGGCTTAAATAATAACCTTAGCAATAAAATAAGATTGCTAACCGTACTTTTTAAAAAAATCAACAGATTTCATTCTGTTATAATTTTCATAAGCTCGCTTTAGCTCTCATATTTATTATTCTGTTTATGGCATGATATTGGTATCCGAGTTATTTACTAGAAAGTGATTCGGAACTAATCAATTATTCTGTGTACTTAAGGAGATTGAAATGGCAGCCACTCGCATTGAAAAAGACTCAATGGGACAAATCGAAGTACCAGCTGACCAGTTATGGGGAGCTCAAACGCAGCGTTCTCTTGAACACTTCCGTATTTCAGTTGAAAAAATGCCTGTTGCGCTTATCCATGCGCTTGCTCTCACGAAGAAAGCAGCCGCAGGTGTTAACATGGATTTAGGTTTATTACCCAAAGAGCGCGCTGATGCAATTATCGCAGCTGCAGATGAAGTGCTTGCAGGTAAACACCCAACTGAATTCCCATTAGCAATCTGGCAGACCGGTTCTGGCACTCAATCAAACATGAATATGAATGAAGTGTTAGCTAACCGTGGTAGTGAGATACTTGGTGGTATCCGTGGCATGGAGCGCAAAATCCATCCGAACGATGATGTTAACAAAAGTCAGAGTTCAAATGATGTGTTCCCAACTGCCATGCATGTCGCTGCTGTTATTGCATTACGTCAGGATTTATTGCCAGAATTAAAATCACTGCTGAAAGTATTCAAAGAGAAAGCAGAAGCTTTCCATGATATCGTTAAAATTGGTCGTACACACCTGCAAGATGCGACACCACTAACATTAGGTCAAGAGATCTCTGGTTGGGCTGCTATGCTTGAGCATAGTATCAAACATATCGATGATTCAGTTCCTCATGTTTGTGAATTAGCGCTAGGTGGTACAGCGGTAGGTACGGGATTAAATACCCATCCAGAATATGCTGTGCGTGTTGCTAAACGTATCGCTGAATTATCAGGCCAGCCTTTTGTAACAGCGCCTAATAAATTTGAAGCATTAGCAACTTGTGATGCATTAGTTCATGCACATGGTGCGTTAAAAGGTTTAGCTGCATCATTAATGAAGATTGCTAATGACGTGCGTTGGTTAGCTTCTGGCCCTCGTTGTGGTATTGGCGAAATCGCAATCCCAGAAAATGAACCAGGTAGTTCAATCATGCCAGGTAAAGTTAACCCAACACAATGTGAAGCATTAACAATGTTATGTGCTCAAGTAATGGGTAATGATGTTGCAATCAATATTGGTGGCGCATCAGGTAACTTTGAACTGAACGTTTATCGTCCAATGATTATTGATAACTTCTTACAATCAGTTCGTTTACTGGCTGATGGTATGCGTAGCTTCAATGAGCACTGTGCAATTGGTATTGAGCCAAATCGTGAACGTATCAATAAACTACTGCACGAATCATTAATGTTAGTTACTGCATTAAATACTCATATTGGTTACGATAAAGCCGCTGAAATTGCGAAGAAAGCGCACAAAGAAGGCTTAACGCTAAAAGAATCTGCATTGAAACTGAACTACCTAACATCGGAAGAATTCGATAGCTGGGTACGTCCAGAAGATATGGTTGGTAGCATGAAAAAATAAGTGTTAAACACGCTTATTTAACCGATATTAAATCCCGCTATAATGGCGGGATTTTTAGATCTTATAGGAAAAATAATGATTGAAGAAATTAGGTTTACGGCGACAGAAGTTAATTGCTATGTCGAAGATGATGTTACCATTATCGGAATAGGGGATGATGCTGTTTCTCCTGATCATTTCATTATTCTTTCAAGATTTGATGAAGAAGATGAAGATATAGATAATTCAATTGGTTTAATGACCCATTTATCTGATATTGAAGCCATTAATTCGCTTGAAAAAATCACCCTTGAACGCAAAGAGATTATTTTTGCATTAAAAAACAATATGATAATAACAATTTATTTAGATATTGAAGACAATCACTTTGTTCAGCTTAATGATTATCTTCAGCGAATTATTCAAGGAAGCTCAATTAAACTTATTGAAAAATAAGATATTCTCTACTTTTCAAGATATAAATGCATTCTTGGAATAATTAATTGTAGCTTTTTAGCTTTAGGGCGATGACGAATTTGAATGTTATTGGCATCATAATCAGGAAGTTCGCCAATAACAGGTTTAAAGTCGCTCTCTTTATCAATATAGAAAGCTAATAAAGGCAAGGGGCATGCATATTGCACTTGTTTTTGAAGTTCTGAATACCAAACTCGCGCAATAGGTTGCACTTTGACTGGACGCTTTATTTTTAATTTTGCATTTTCAGGTAATTGAGAAAGAGTGATGATCTCTTTGTCCAGACGTTCAGCCCATTGTTCACTAGTATAAGGAGGAACTGCACGATTAGCCTCACGGCTTTTTTCTAATTGGGTTAATACCTCATTACGCGTTAAATTCTTAATAATATTCTTATTTGCCCAACCAAAACGCACCGTATCTGGATCAGAGAGTAGGGTGAGGGTACGATAAGCATTGAGTGTAATTAAGCCTTTTAATTGATTATGGACGAAATCGAAGCGTTCTTCTTTCGATACACCAGACTCTTTAGTCACTATATTAGAAAGCTGTTTTTTTAATAAATTAATTTGCTCAACTTGTTTTTTTACAGACTTAAATGTTTGGTTATCAGCACTAAAGCAAAGCACACCAGGTAAACGAATAGCGCGTTTACTACTAATATGTGGGGCATTATCATAAATAAACAGGTTAGCAATAAGTTTTAAGGTAAGATCCAGCGCGTCTTCGTTATAACTTGGTGACACTGTAACGTAATCAACTTCATCATGCTCTTCTTCTTTGCTCACATCGGGTAATTCAAATACAGCAGAAGGTAATAAAGTGAGCGTTCTAAGCGAAGCCGACAACGCCTCAATCTCTGTTTCTAACAGTTTAAAGCAATGATTAAATTGCTCGATTAAATCATATTTGTTCACTTTCACATCCTTATTTAGTTACAACATACAATAGACCTTTACTTAAAACGATACATTAACTTCAGTGAAAAGTACATTGGTCTAATAGGGAAAAATGAGGAAAATACGGCATGCTGTATATAAACACAGTATGCCGTAAAATGGTCATTATTACAATTTAAAGGGAAATTCTTAATCATAATGATGTTTAAAAGTTAAAATCTAATAAGGTTCTAACAAATCAACATCCAGCTACTAGAGTGGTTTTAGCAAATAAACACCTAGTTAACACAAAACACCATGTTTATTGATTTTGTACCCATATATCATCACCACAATCAGGGTGTGTTGGCGGGCATTCTGAAGAAGCGATAGTTGTTGTCGAGAGTAAAATAAAAGAAACGGAAAGTGCCATAAGTAGTTTTTTAAAATAATTCATTATATTTATCCTTTGTGGTTGGTTTGTCATCGCCATCTTAAAAAAGGGGGAAAGTGTAATCAATATTCTTAATTATCAATTAACTATTACTTTTTATTGATGCCAACAATTAATTTCTAAGTGTGCTGTTTAAACGCAATGCAATTAAAAGCGCAATAGTCATTAATAGGGCGATAAATAAACCTACGCCAAGCCAACCGAAACTCACCCAGAATAATCCACCTACGGTACCTGCAAGACTAGAGCCCGCATAGTAAGTAAAAAGATAAAGGGAGGAGGCTTGGGCTCTTCCGCGCTTTGCGCGACGACCAACCCAACTACTTGCGACGGCATGTGCCGCAAAGAAACCTGTCGTTAAGATAAGCATCCCAATAAAAATAATGGGCAGTGATTCAATCAAAGTAATCAATATGCCAATTAACATCATTGAAATGCCAGCAATAAAGACCTTGCCTAAACCGTATTTAGTGGTTAATAAGCCCGCTTTAGAGGCACTATAGGTACCACTTAAATAGACGATAGAAATCAGCCCCACAGTAGTTTGACTTAATGAATAGGGTGCATCTAATAAACGATAGCCAATATAGTTAAATAAAGTAACAAAACCGCCCATCAATAAACCACCTTCAATAAATAATAAAGGCAGCCCTTTATCCCTAAAATGCAATTTAGTGGTAATAAGAAGATTACGAGGTTTTAATGCGGTCGGTCTAAAGTGCTGTGAAGCAGGTAATATCTTCCAGAAAGTAATTGCAGCGAAAAGAGCAAATATACCTAGAATAACAACGGATAAACGCCAAGAATAATAATCACTTAATACCCCTGTAATAACGCGTCCGCTCATTCCTCCAATAGAGTTCCCGCTAATATACAAACCCATTGATAATGCGAGATAAGCGGGGTGAATTTCTTCACTTAAATATGTCATTGCTACTGCTGCAACACCACTTAATGAAAGCCCAACTAAAGCTCGCGTCATTAAAATGCCTGTCCAACTATTCATGGTTGCACTTAATAATGTAAAGAATGCGGCACAAAACAGCGCGATAACCATAACATTTTTACGACCATAGGCATCTGAAAGTGGGCCTGTGATTAATAATCCACACGCCATTAAAGCGGTTGAAAGTGAGAGTGCCAAACTGCTGGTTGCAGGGCTGATGGAGAACTCGTTAGATAATATTGGCAATATGGGTTGCACAAAATAGAGTAAAGCAAATGTCGCTAACCCGACCATAAAAAATGACACTGTCACTTTTATGTATAGCGCATCATCACGCTGAATATAGTGTTTAGGATTAGATTGGCGATGAGCAGTTGATCTATTGTCTGAAATATCAGCGCCTAAGCTCACACTTTTACTGTCTATTTCGTGAGTGTCCATATTGATTAAACTTCCATTACTTAAATTTGATTTATGTCAATGTTAAAAATATTTGATTTTTTTGTCTAATATATTAATTATTGGAAATAAGACTTTTAAAGTATCAATAACAATATGAGAGAAATATGAATATTGAACTTAGGCATTTACGTTACTTTATTGCTGTTGCAGAAGAACTTCATTTTGGTAAAGCAGCAGAAAGGTTAAATATTTCTCAACCTCCTTTAAGCCAACAAATACAAGCGCTTGAAAGTGAAATAGGCGCTAGACTCTTAGAGCGAACTAACCGTTCCGTTTCGTTAACACCCGCAGGACAAATGTTTTTAAAAGAGTCATATCAAATAATGGCGCAGGTCAACGCAGCCGCAACGCGCGCCGCTAGAATGGAAAAAGGTGAGTTAGGTGAGATTTCAATTGGTTTTACTTCAACAACGCCTTTTATGCATTTAGTCACCTTAAGTTTGCGGCAGTTTAGAGAAAATTACCCAGAAGTCGGTATTCATATGCATCAAATGAATACAAAACAACAGATATCGCCGTTACTGACTGGGCGTATTGATCTGGGGATCATGCGAAACACGACATTACCCGAAAATTTGCACCACCAGCTGTTATTTCGTGAGCCTTTTATTTTGGCGGTTTACGAAGGGCATCCTTTACTTGCATATAAAGAAACGGGGGTCAATATTCAGGATATCGGCCAATATCCTTTTGTTTTCTTTGAAAGAGATGTCGGTACGGCACTTTATGATGAGATTATTCAATTACTTAGTCTATCAGGAATTACGCCAACTATTGCACAAGAAGCGGGTGAAGCCATGACGATTTTAGGGTTAGTTGCAGCTGGGCTTGGGATTTCTATTGTGACAAAATCATTTACGCGAATGAAAGTTGATGGGGTGCATTATCTACATTTTGCAAATTCTCAGGCGTTCTCTGAGGTTTGGTTAGTTTCACATAATAAACGTGCTATTCCTGCAGCGGCGAATCGATTAACGCAATTGCTGTTGAAAAATATCCTAGATCACCAAAAATCTTGATTTATCTGTGTTTTTGATCACGATTTTTATGTAAGTATTGTACAATTATCACAAATTGACGACATAATCGGTAATGAATTATTTGGAGCCTCGAATTAATTATGGCTCTTTAATTAAGGAAGCATTCAATGGGGAATCAACCTAGCCACATCGATCACGTAAAACAATTCAATCTTGGCACAGTCTTTCGTTTGATTGATGAGCATGGTCCCATTTCTCGTATTTCATTGTCGAAAAAGGCAGAGCTTGCGCCAGCAAGTATTACTAAGATCACGCGAGAATTAGTTGAAGCGCATCTTATTCATGAAACGGAGTTTCCTGATGTTGGATTCCGTGGCAGACCAGCAGTCGGATTAAAATTAGAAAGCCAAGGCTGGCAATTTCTCTGTATCCGCGTTAATAAAGGTAACTTGCTTTTTAGTTTAAGAGAATTAGACAGCAAACTGGTTACTGAAGATACGTTCGATTTTCCCAAAGAATATAGCGATGATTTTCTTAATCACTTTTTAGTTGCCATTGATAAATTCTTTGAACGTTATCAATCACATGTTGAAAGACTAACGGCTATTAGCATTACAATGAATGCCATTGTTGATCCCATTAGCGGTGTTATTTATAGCTCGCCTTATTATGATATTAAAGACATACCACTTGCCGATAAAATCCATGAAAAAACGGGTGTCTCTGTATTTTTACAGCATAGTGTAACTGCATGGACAATGGCCGAATATTTATATGGTGCGGCAAAAAACAATTCAGACGTTCTGCAAATTGTTATCGATGATATTGTTGGAGCTGGCGTGATAAGCAATGGAAAAACATTGCATTCTAACAGTCATAGCGCTGTTGAAATCGGGCACACTAAAGTTATCGACTCTCAAAATAGCTGTTATTGCGGGGCAACAGGGTGTTTAGAAACAGAAATTGCCATTCCTCAATTAATCAAAAAAGCCCAACTATTAGCTCAAGAAGATCCCACTTCGTTGCTAAACAAATATCCTATTACTGTTGAGACATTGTGTGATGCAATATTAATTGGCGATAAATCCGCGCTCGAAATTGTTAATTTAGTGGCTCAGCGATTAGGTTTTATTTTGGCTGTGATGATTAATATCTTTAATCCACAAAAAATATTAATTGGTTCACCGCTTTGTCGCGCTAAATCCATTCTTTTTCCTTTGATCTTGAACCAAGTTCAACAGCATGTCATGCCACGTTATGCTCAGTCTTTGATTATTGAAGAAACAGAGTTAAGAAACAAGGGGACTTTGCCTGCGGCTTCGCTCGTAAAAGAAGCACTCTACAATGGCTCTTTGTTAATTGAGTTGATGCAAGGATAAATCAGGTAAAATAAACCGTAACAAAAGTGTTTTATAAGCGTAAATACATCAATTGATCATTAACGAATTCTCTATTTTCTACCAATTAACTAAAAAATTGAGCTATCTCAAGCCACCCGAAACAGTGTTACCCTAAACTCTAATCTCTGTCATTTTTTATGAACCTGATTTATCTGTCATAACGGAAGTAAATTATATGTTAACACGCTTTTTTGTTACGGGGACAGATACCAACGTGGGTAAAACTGTTGTAACCCGAGCACTTCTTCAGTCATTAAATCGTGGCGGGTCAACGGCAGTGGGTTATAAGCCTATTGCAACAGAATTGCATGAAACGGCTGAGGGTGAACGTAATCGTGAT
Organism: Proteus faecis; assembly: GCF_003144395.1. Classification (GTDB taxonomy): domain Bacteria; phylum Pseudomonadota; class Gammaproteobacteria; order Enterobacterales; family Enterobacteriaceae; genus Proteus; species Proteus faecis. The sequence continues at coordinate 248,997 of NZ_PENZ01000034.1, forward strand.
GCTATGATTATTCATAATTCATCGCCAGTTGAAGTTCGCTACGACGAAATTAATCCTATTTTGCTTGATAATTGTTATATTAGTGAAAATGAAATTGATTTTAATAAAATTTCAAATGAGCTAGACAATTTAAGTAAAAAAGCAGAGTGTGTTGTTATCGAGGGTAATGGTGGTTGGCGTTATTTACTCGATGATAATACCTTTTATTCTGATTGGGTGGTGAAAGAACAAATCCCAGTTGTTTTGGTTGTTGGTATTCAACCAGGCTGTGTCAATCACTCAATATTAACTGCGCAATCTATTATCAATGATGGTGTAAAATTAGTAGGTTGGGTTGCGAACAGAATAAATCCAGGATTACCTTATTACGCGAAAATTGTGGAAAGGCTGTCTCAGCATATTCCTGCACCGTTGATTGGTGAAATCCCGTATTTGTTACGTCCTGAAGAACGTGATCTCTCTTGTTACCTCGATTTAAGTCAGTTAGAAATCGCTGTACCTGCTTAAGAGAGAATATAAATAAGTAATCAAGTGGATTGCTATCTGTTTTTAAACGATACCAAACTTGTTACTTTTAAGCGCCTGATGAGTAAATTCATTGGGTGTTTTTGTTTTTTCTGATTTAGTCACAAGCATAACTAATGATAAAAATGACACATAAAGTTAAGACTAAATAAGATAAAACAAATTAGATAATAGATAACATGTTGATAAATTAGAAAAGTAGTCATTGATAAATAGTGACAAAGAGAAAGGGCGCTAATATTGCGCCCTTTTTAATCACAAGATCTTATCAGCTATAGATTAATGACGAGTATAGATAATTTTCTTGCTATCATTTTCGCAAGTTCCGACAACTTTACCTTCTGTCTGTGCAACTTGGTCGTTCTCAACGACAGTTAAAGTAAAGTTAGCGGCTGGCACACCATTATTAACGATTTTTTGTTGAATAGACTCAACGACTTCATCACAACCTGCATTCGCGGCTAAAGGTGCAAACGCAACCAGTGTGGCCATTACAGCAAATACATATTTTTTCATATTATTCTCTCCTTGTTTTAGCGGGCAAAAACATCACTGTTTTACACTATTTACTTACGGGTTAACAGGGCGACCAGTATTACTATCTAAACAACGACGCGTTTCTGGTTCCCAATATGCGTAGACATTCGCGCTTTTCAGACAAGCATCTCGCTCATCAATGGCTTTATCTACTTTATTAAATTCGATTTTTTCCCGCTGATTGATTTGGTTACGAAGCTCTCGCTTTTGATCCCAATCTTCTTTCATTTGTCGAGCTTGTTCTTTATCTAAAACATTGTCATAGCCATCGCCATTAATGGTTACATTAGTCGAAGCGGCAACAGAAGAAAAAGAAGACACTGATAAACCAAGAAATAAGGAGAACACCATGGTTCTGATGACCTGTTTCTTAGTTAATGTGTTTATCATGGTTGCTATCCTCTAAAGTTATGTAGCTATTGCTCTCAATGACTATTATATCTTAATAATTATAGCTGATACCTTAATAAAAAATGCGTTTTCAGTGTGTTTAATTTTGACGATGGACACTTAACCCTGCAAATGACTGACTCACAGGCATCATTTCTAGTGTATTGATATTCACATGAGCAGGTAATGTTGCTGTCCAATACACTGCTTCTGCCACATCTTCAGGTGTTAACGCATTTGCATTTGCATAAGTTTGTTCAACCTTATCACTATCACCTTTAAAACGAATTAATGAAAATTCTGTACCACCAACAAGCCCTGGCTCAATATCAGTCACGCGGACTTTTTTGCCTTGGAGATCTGCTCGCAATCCTAAGCTAAATTGCTTAACAAAGGCTTTAGTCGCGCCATAAACATTACCACCCATATAAGGCCAAGACGCTGCTGTTGAACTGATATTAATAATATGGCCTTTGTTTCTTTCAACCATAAAAGGAAGAATAGCACGAGTGACATGAACTAAACCTTTATTATTTGTCTCGATCATTGTATCCCAGTCATCAAGGCTTGCTTTATCCGCGGTATTTAAACCTAAGGCTAAGCCAGCATTATTGACTAACACATCAATTTCACTCCATTTTTCGGGTAATTGTTTGAAAATTTCACTGACTGCTTTTTTATCTGTAACATCGAGTTGTAATGGATAAAATTGTTCACCTAGCTCTTTATGTAAGCTATTAAGTTTATCCAAACGACGAGCAGTACCAATAACTTTATGTCCATGGCTGATAAAATGACGAGCAATGGCTTCACCAAAGCCAGCAGAAGCACCTGTGATAAAAATAATCATTTAATTTCCCCTCAATAGTCATAGTAATTGAAAGTAAAAGACTATCACTAGAAAGAGTCAAGTTTAAAACACGGCTTTGAGATAAATCAGGCTAAAAATCATATCCTTTTCTTATATGAAAGATTTTTATCTTTAATAATAAATAAGATTTTTGTTTTTAACTGCAAGATAAGAAGGGAAAGATAGAACAATTAACAACCCAGAAGCTGGGTTTATTGAGAAAACCCAGCTTAGTTGAATAAGGCAATGTCAGTTATTTTTTACCGACTTGATGGCCAATAACACCACCTAAGACACCACCGCCAATGGTACCTAATGCGCTACCATCTGTTAAAATAGCGCCACCGATAGCACCTGCACCGGCGCCAATTGCTGTATTACGGTCGCGTTTTGTCATGCTAGAACAACCCGCAAGTGAAAAAAGCAGAACAGAAGCGACACACAGTGTTCCAATCTTTTTTAACGTGATATTCATTTTTATAAACTCCGATATAAAGGACAATATAAAAATAAACTTATCGTATTTATACTAGGATCGGAATATTCGGGAACAATGGAGAGAAAATTCTTAAATTAACCCACATTATAGTGGGTTAATGTTTATTAGCGCATTATTAGAATGCTTGACGGAAAATTTCAATGATCTCTTTTTCATTACCTTTACGAGGATTAGAGAATGCATTACCGTCTTTAAGAGCCATTTCCGCCATATATGGGAAATCAGATTCTTTCACACCTAATTCACCTAAATGTTGCGGAATACCAATATCCACAGAAAGGCGTGCGATAGCTGTAATAGCACGTTCTGCTGCGTCCATCACGGATAATCCTGCGACGTTTTCCCCCATAAACTCAGCAATATCTGCAAATTTCTCTGGGTTAGCAATCAGATTATAACGTAGTACATGTGGTAACAGCACTGCATTAGCGACACCATGAGGCATATCATATAAACCACCTAATTGGTGAGCCATTGCATGCACGTAACCAAGGTTTGCGTTATTAAATGCCATTCCAGCTAAAAGTGAAGCATAAGCCATATTTTCACGGGCTTTCAGATTTGTTCCCAAGGCTACAGCTTGACGCAAGTTACGAGAAATTAAACGAATTGCTTGAATAGCTGAAGCATCTGTAACAGGGTTAGCATCTTTAGAAATATAAGCTTCAACTGCGTGAGTTAACGCATCCATACCTGTTGCGGCAGTGAGTCCGGCGGGTTTGCCAATCATTAACAATGGATCGTTAATAGAAACAGAAGGGAGGTTACGCCAACTCACAATAACAAATTTAACTTTAGTTTTTGTATTGGTCAGAACACAGTGGCGAGTGACTTCACTTGCTGTACCGGCAGTCGTATTCACAGCAATAATCGGTGGAAGTGGATTTGTTAGTGTTTCAATGCCAGCATAATTATAAAGGTCACCTTCATGAGTGGCTGCAATACCGATACCTTTACCACAGTCGTGTGGACTACCACCTCCCACTGTAATTATCATGTCGCATTGTTCTTTGCGGAACATTGCAAGACCTTCAAGCACATTCGTGTCTTTGGGGTTAGGTTCAGTGCCATCAAATACGGCAACATCAATACCCGCTTCTTTTAGATAACCGATAGTTTTATCTACGGCACCATCTTTTATCGCTCGCAGGCCTTTATCTGTTACCAACAGGGCTTTTTTACCGCCTAATAATTTACAACGTTCACCAACAACAGAGATAGCACCAGGACCAAAAAAGTTAACATTCGGTACCAAGTAATCAAATATACGATAGCTCATGATAAACCTTCCAATATCAGATTATTATTAAAATAAATTAAAGTATTAGTGCATTCTCACCTCGTTGATTATTAAGTCAAGGAAGTAGCTCATCAATGAGATGAATCGATTCATTTAACTTTGGTTCATTTGATATAAGTCAACGGGATATGCTTATTTGATGATGTGAGATTAAGAAAATAACTATTTTAACATATATGGTTTGACAGATTTGTATTCCGAGAGTAGGTTAGAATTTCTTAAAGAAAGGAGCAAATATGGAACCGTTGCAATTATTTAAGGTATTAAGTGATCAAACAAGGCTAGATATTGTGTTGTTACTTAAAGCATCTGGTGAATTGTGTGTTTGTGACATCTATACAGCACTAAATTTATCCCAGCCGAAAACTTCTCGCCACCTAGCTATGTTGCGAGAAAGTGGACTATTACTTGATTCTAAACACGGGAAATGGGTTCATTATCGTTTGTCTCCTACCTTATTACCGTGGGTGAAAAATATTATTGAAGTCACCTATGAAACAGAGAAAAGCAAAATAGCAGATTTACTTCAATCTATTGAAAAGAATGGGTCAGTGAGTTGTTGTTCTGAATAAAAAATTTTAAATTAATATATATGAAAAAGCAGATATGAAGTGTCGATATGAAAAAGCTAGAAGTCTTTGATCCCGCATTATGTTGTAGCACGGGAGAGGTGTGGCACTCGGTGTTGATGCATTGAGCAAACTGGCTGATTAATTTTTTCTAGTAGAAAGCTTTTAATGAGTTTTCTGAAAGAGGTTTGTATGTTTATTGCAGTATTAATATTTGTTTTGACAATCACTTTTGTTATTTGGCAACCAAAAGGATTGGGGATCGGTTGGAGTGCAACAATTGGTGCATTAATCGCATTATTACTAGGCGTCATTAATCTCCAAGATATTCCCGTGGTTTGGAATATTGTATGGAATGCAACCGCTACATTTGTTGCTGTTATTATCATTAGCCTTATTCTTGATGAAAGTGGCTTCTTTGAATGGGCCGCACTCCATGTTGCAAAATGGGGCGGTGGTAAAGGCCGTCTTTTATTTAGCTATATTATCCTGTTAGGCGCATCCGTTGCGGCACTTTTTGCCAATGATGGTGCCGCACTTATTCTAACGCCCATTGTGATTGCAATGTTGTTAGCGCTTGGGTTTAGTAAAGGAACAACATTAGCTTTTGTTATGGCAGCAGGATTTATTGCAGATACAGCAAGCTTGCCTTTAATTGTTTCAAATTTAGTTAATATCGTCTCTGCTGATTTCTTTAATATCGGATTTACGGAATATGCGTCAGTGATGGTTCCCGTTGATATCGCTGCAATTATTGCAACATTAATTATGTTACATTGGTTTTTTCGCAAAGATATTCCTCAGCAATATGACACCTCTAAGTTAGCGATGCCTGCGACGGTGATCAAAGATGTGAAAACATTTAAAGCCGGTTGGTTGGTATTACTTCTTTTATTACTTGGTTTTTTCATACTGGAACCTTTGGGTATTCCAATTAGTGCTATTGCCGCTGTTGGTGCTGTAATTTTGTGGTTTATTGCGGCACGAGGAAAGACGATTAATACTCGAAAAGTTTTACGTGGAGCACCTTGGCAAATCGTGATTTTCTCCCTTGGCATGTACCTTGTTGTTTATGGATTACGTAATGCTGGTTTGACTCAATATCTATCTGAAGTTTTTGACTTCTTATCAAGCAAAGGTGTGTGGACTGCAACACTCGGAACGGGATATATCACCGCATTTTTATCATCAATTATGAATAATATGCCAACCGTTCTTATCGGAGCCTTATCGATTGAAGGTAGTAATGCCTCTGGTTTAATTAAAGAAGCGATGGTTTATGCGAATGTTATTGGTGCAGATTTAGGCCCTAAAATTACGCCAATAGGAAGTTTAGCGACATTATTGTGGTTGCATGTTTTGTCGCAAAAAAATATGACCATTACATGGGGATATTATTTTAAAACAGGTATTGTTATGACTATTCCCGTACTTACGGTAACACTGATTGCATTAGCACTTAGACTTACATTAATGAATTAGTGGTGAAAAAATGAATCGCATTGTAATTTATCACAATCCAAATTGTGGCACATCACGAAACACGCTTGAAATGATACGAAACAGTGGTGTAGAGCCTGAAATTATCCATTATCTTGAGACGCCACCCTCTAAGCATGTTTTAGAGAAACTGATTGCTGATATGGGAATTTCGGTTAAAGCACTATTACGAAAGAATGTTGAACCTTATGATAAATTAGATCTTGATCATGTTAATGTTACTGATAAACAACTTATTGATTATATGTTGAAATATCCAATATTAATCAATAGACCTATTGTTGTGACCCCCTTAGGAACTCGGTTATGCCGTCCTTCAGAAGTCGTCTTAGATATTCTTCCAAAAGCACAGAAAGGTGCCTTTTCAAAAGAAGATGGACAAAATGTTGTCGATGAAAAAGGGAATAGGCTGATATAAAAGAGTTTATTAACTATTTTTAGGGTAATAGAAGCCTCACTAAGGTGAGGTTTTTTGTTGTAATTATCGGCATCATCTGACTTAAGTAAGAAGGGCGGAAACGAAAAAATAAAGCACCCCAAGCAGGTGTAGGTGCTTTATTGTATCCAACCAATATCACTTACTCTTCGAAGTACCAATATCCTTGGTTGATAAATTCGGTTAATTCCGCAACAAAGGCTGGGTTCTTCAATGCTTCACCGAGTTCATCTACGCCAACTTCTGTAAACTGGCACAATGCATCTGCTCCCTTCGTTTCTTTGGTCGCCCAATATTCTGTATTCACAAAGAAATTATCTTCGATGCGTAGGACACGCAGTCCGCTTAGTCGGATTAGTTTTTCGCCAGCATTCAATGAGCTTAATACTTCTTCTGGCTGATATGGCGGTTCTGCAGGTGCAACATCTAGCTCATGGCGCGAAGTGGTTGCAAAACGGCCTAACCACTGTTCAAAATCACCTGGCTTATTGATCATTTCAATCATCATAGCGCGCAGGCGTTCAACTTCATAAGTCTCCATTTTTCCTGCATTATCGCGTATCGTTAGGTTTGGATCGCCATAATTTATTCCACCTAGATCTTGTTCTAGTGCGTAGTCTGCAAAGCTACTCAGCAAATCACGACCATTTGGTCCACGAAAACCGACGGAATAATTCATGGTATCTTCAAAGGTGAAGCCATCGTGAGGAAATCCAGGTGGAATATACAAAATATCGCCTGGTGCCATTTCCACATCAATAATTGGCTCAAACGGATCAACATGTAGTAATGCGGGATGCGGACAGAATTGACGCATTGGTAGGGCGTCACCTACGCGCCAACGACGGCGTCCCATTCCTTGAATGATAAAAACATCATAGTTATCAATATGAGGTCCGACACCACCTCCCGGTACGGAATAGGAGATCATCAGATCGTCAAGACGCCATTCTGGTAGCACTCGAAACGGTTTCACCAGTTCAGCTGCTGGCATATGCCAATGGTTAACTGCTTGTACCAGTAGTGACCATCCTTCTTCGCCCAATTCGCTGAAGTCTTCAAATGGCCCATGACTTGCCTGCCATTTGTTGCCAGTGAGGCTGACAAGGCGGCTGTCGATTTCCGGTTCCATTGCCAGACCTGCTAGTTCATCTGGAGTGATAGGATCGACAAAATTAGGAAATGCATTTTTCAGTACAACAGGTTTTTTTTGCCAGTATTTTTCTAAAAATTCAGGCCAGTTAAGATTCAATTTGTTAACCATGTGATCACGTCTGTATCAATGAATAAGTGGGTAATTATAGAAGTAATACACGGTGATATTTTTGTTTGGCGTCAAATGGTAGTTAATAACTGTCAGGGGAATGTTTATTGCTTCGTGCAAGATGTAGAGGTTGTTAAAATTCCCTCCATCAGGTGTCGCGCATTGGGAAAGAGCTTCGATGATTCGCGAGACACATTCATCACTGGATAAACTGGATGAGTCTATATTTGAGACTTAGAAAACATTGGTGAATGCGCTTTAGTTTAAAAAGAAGCAACATAATCAACCAGACAAAAATAGAGATTTTAGTGCCTACCTGTATTTAGATACCAAGGTTCGCATAATGTATATTATGTTAAATTAGATATATGACTAATAACTTTATTCCAAGTATATGTATCATCATCTCTAAGCCCTACTAATATGATTATTTTCTATATTAAAATATTGAACCAATGCTTTATATTCTTTTTCACTGATAGTTACTTCTCTATCCTTGAGTTTGTATTTTTCTTAAGTTTTTGGGTGTTGTGATCCTCGCTTGTGAAACATGTGTTCGGGTGAAAAACTTATAATTCAATTAAATATCAATTAATTACTTCATCTTTATCTTATTCATTTTTTTTGTTCCCTTAAAGCAAATGTTTTAAATGGCAATGAAATAAACTTAAGCTACAATTTAATAAACCTGCTGGAATAAATATAAAAAAACTGACCTTCTTATCTTTAATTTATTATTAAAAATAAATAGTTAGCTGTATTACTAATACAGCTCGGTACGATCACACCTTTTATTTAATAAAGGGTTAATTCCTTTTAAATAGGAAATCAAAAATCATGAATAAAACTTTCGCGACCGAAATATTTATCAATGGCGAGATCCATACTCTTGATAAAGAAAATCCTCTCGCTCAAGCGATAGCTGTCTATCAAGGTAAATTTCTTTTTATTGGCTCAAATGATGAAGTGATGCAGTTTCAAAATGCAGAAACAAAAATCATCGATCTAAAAAACCACGTTATTATTCCTGGGCTTAATGACTCACATCTTCATCTGATCCGCGGTGGATTAAACTACAACCTAGAATTACGGTGGGAAGGCGTCCCTTCTCTTTCTATTGCTCTTGATATGTTAAAGGCTCAAGCCCAAGTGACACCGTCACCGCAATGGGTACGTGTTGTTGGTGGTTGGAGCGAGTTTCAATTCGCAGAGCGCCGTATGCCAACGCTAGACGAAATTAATGCGGTTTCTCCTGATACGCCTGTTTTTGTATTACACCTCTATGATAGCGCATTGCTAAACAAAGCTGCATTGCGTGCGATTGGTTATACCAAAGAGACCCCGAATCCTCCAGGTGGTGAAATTCAGCGTGATGAACATGGCAACCCGACCGGATTATTGATAGCAAAACCTAACGCGATGTTGCTCTATTCTGCATTAGCAAAAGGCCCTAAATTACCGCTTGAATATCAAGTCAATTCAACCCGCCAATTTATGAGAGAATTAAATCGTCTTGGTGTCACGAGCGCTATTGATGCGGGGGGTGGTTTTCAAAATTATCCTGAAGATTATCAAGTTGTTGATGAGCTTGCCAAAAATAACCAATTAACGATTCGTATTGCTTATAATTTATTTACCCAAAGACCAAAGCAAGAGTTTCAAGATTTCCAACAATGGACATCAATGGTATCACCCGGTGATGGCAGTGATTTTTATCGTCATAACGGTGCGGGTGAAATGTTGGTTTTTTCTGCGGCAGATTTTGAAGACTTCTTACAGCCAAGACCGGATCTTCCTGAAAACATGGAAGCTGAATTAGAAAAAGTAATCCGTCATTTAGTCGAACATCGCTGGCCATTTCGTTTACATGCCACTTATAACGAATCCATTAGCCGTATGCTAGATGTCTTTGAAAAAGTTAATAAAGAGATCCCTTTTGATGGATTACATTGGTTTTTCGATCATGCTGAAACCATCAGTGAGAAAAATATTGAACGCGTTAAAGCACTTGGCGGTGGATTAGCAATTCAACATCGCATGGCATTTCAAGGCGAATATTTTGCACAACGTTATGGTACAAAAGCACTGAAACAGACACCCCCTGTCGCCAAAATGTTAAATGCACAAGTTCCTGTTGGATTAGGTACAGATGCAACTCGTGTTGCTAGTTACAATCCGTGGACAGCGCTTTATTGGTTAGTGTCAGGGCGTACTGTAGGTGGCATGCAAATGTATGACGGCGATAATCGTTTAGACAGAGATACCGCGCTTATGTTATGGACGATGGGGAGTTCATGGTTCTCCAATGAACAAGGTAAAAAAGGCCAAATTAAAGCAGGCCAACTTGCCGATTTTATTGCCCTTTCTGCTGATTATTTTCGAGTGCCGGAAAACGAGATCAAAGCAATTGAATCACTTTTAACCGTCGTAGATGGCAAAATTGTATATGCAAATGGTGATTTTTCATCATTAACACCGCCTTCTATTCCTGTATTACCTGATTGGTCACCGGTGATCAAAGTACCAGGTCATTATTCTTACTTACAACAAGAGACAAAAACAGCGGTGTTAAATCAGCTACATCAATGCTGTGGTGCCTGCCATGTTCATGGGCATCAACATGATATCGCTCGCCAATCATCCATTCCTATTTCAGATGATAATGCATTTTGGGGCGCTTTAGGCTGTTCTTGCTTTGCATTCTAATTTTTATCATAACGATGGTTGGTGAATATTTGCCAGCCATTTCAAACAAAGAGAGATAAGACGATGGCAACGCAACGCGCCTCTGCATGGTCGCCCTTACGTAATCGTATTTTTTTCGTATTATGGATGGCAACGCTATTTTCTAATATTGGTACTTGGATGAATGATGTGGGTGCCGGTTGGTTGATGACAAACCTAAGCCCTGATCCCGTAATGATTGCCGCTATTCAAGCCATGACTACATTACCTGTTTTCTTATTGGCACTTCCAGCAGGAGCCATTGCTGATATTTTTGATAAACGAAAATTGCTTATTTTCGTCAATATCTTAATGCTCTGTGCAGCTTCATTATTGGCTGTTTTGGTGTATTTCGATGTTATCAGCATTGGCTGGTTATTATTAATTACCTTTATTTTGGGCTCTGGTGCGGCATTTTTAGGCCCTGCATGGCAAGCGATTGTGCCAAGTATTGTTGAGCCACAAGAATTAAAATCGGGTATTGCCTTAAACAGTATGGGAATTAATATTAGCCGTGCAATAGGCCCTGCACTTGCAGGTATTTTGATTTCTCAAGTTGGCCTTTATTTACCATTTTTACTAAATGCATTGAGTTTTATCGCCATTATTCTTGCTGTCTGGTGGTGGGAAGGTGAGAAAAAAGAAGAGGAAAAACTCCCTGCTGAATCTGTTGTGGCTGCGATGATCTCCGGTTTACGCTATGCACGTTATAGTCCTGCATTAATCAAAACGATTATAAGAGCCGCCAGCTTTTTTATTTTTGCGAGTGCTTATTGGGCAATGTTACCGCTAGTCGCTCGGGTATCACTACATGGCGATGCAACATTATACGGTTTACTTACCACCAGCATTGGTATTGGTGCAGTGGTTGGTGCATTTAGCTTATCAACATTGCGTGAAAAATGGAGTACCAGCACACTAATTGCTGTTGGCACTGTGGGGACTGCATTGGTGTTATTTATTTTCGCTAGTGCGACTTCAAAATATTTAGCTATTTTTGCCAGTATGCTTGCTGGATTTAGCTGGATAATCACCCTTTCCACATTAATGGTCTCAGCACAAACAGCATTGCCTAATTGGGTTCGTGCGAGAGGTCTTGCGCTCTATTTAACCGTATTTTCTGGCTCAATGGCGTTAGGTTCCCTTATCTGGGGACAAATTGCGTCACATACGTCAGTGACGGTAGCTTTGTTGTGTGCAACTGTTGGGATTATTTTAGTTTGGTTATGTGTTTTGCGTGTCAAATTGGAACATGACAACATCAACTTACAGCACTCAGAACACTTTATTTTGGATGATGGACTGATTGATATTACAACAGATAAAGGCCCTGTGTTAATTACCGTGAATTATCAAATTGAAGTCAATCACCGTGAGCAATTCCTAAGTTTAATGAATCGATTAAAAACGGTTCGTTTAAGAGATGGCGGTTATTCATGGGGGCTATTTGTTTCATCTGATGCGATTACAGAAAATAACGTTCAAACCTATATGGAAACTTTTATGGTGGCTTCTTGGGCTGAACATCTTCGTCAACATGATCGCGCAACAATGGATGATAAACAGTTGCAACAACAATTAGATAAAATCATCAGTGCTAAAAAAGTGACTCACTCTTTTTCTGCTTTTTCACGTAAGAAGTAATTAGCAGTAACCAAGCCATTAACGCTTATTAAATAGATTAGTTTAATGGCTTGGCTTTAGAATACATGCCATATTTATTTTATTCGGTTCCTTTTATTGATACTGCTATGGCTTTCTTGTACTCTGCACCGCTTCTTACCTTTGAAATAACTAAAACGTATTTGAGAAAATCATGACAGGACATCGTTCTAAAGATCCGTTACATGGCGTTACTCTTGAAATGCAAGTAAATGCGCTAGTAGCAAAATATGGTTGGGCTAAATTAGGACAACTCATCAAAATTAACTGCTTTAGAAGTGATCCTAGCGTGAAATCAAGTTTAAAGTTTTTGCGCAGAACACCGTGGGCACGTGCTGAAGTAGAAGCGCTTTATCTTGATTCTCTTGAAGCAGATATTGATGATGTGATTGAAGTTATCGATCACCCAGATTGTGATCCGTGGGCAAATAGTAGAAAGCGATAAGTGTTTTATTTTATTGTTATATTTTCTTATTCATCTCTAAACTCTTTTGGCGTCATCCCCAATTCTTTTTTAAAGATAGAGTAAAAATATTGCAAAGACGGATAGCCACACATCACAGATATTTCTTGGATTGCGAGTGTTGTGGTGGCTAATAAGTTTTGAGCGCGTTTGAGTTTTTCTTCATAAATAACGGTATGAATTGTTTTGCCAATCTCCTTTTTAAAACGTTGTTCTAAATTGGAACGCGACATATTAACGGCATCTAAAACTTGCTCTGTTTTTATCCCTTTACAGGCATTGTAATAAATATAATGCATGGCTTGAACAACGGTGGGATCATTAAAAGAATGAAAATCGGTTGAACGACGTTCGACGATTTTAACGGGAGGAACTAATATTCTTTGCTGTTTCTCTGTTACATGCCCTTCTAGCGTTTGATGTAGTAACTTCGCGGCTAAATATCCCATTCGTCGTGAGCCTTGCACAACAGAAGATAATGCAATACGCGATAAATAACGTGTCATATCTTCGTCATCAATACCAATAATACTGATTTCTTCAGGCACATTAATATTTAAATTATCGCAAACTTGCAGTAAATGTCGTGCTCTTGCATCGGTGACAGCAATAATCCCAGTTTGTGGTGGTAAAGTTTGTATCCAATCTGATAAACGGTTTTGCGCGTGTTGCCAATTTTCTTGGGTAATATCCATACCGTTATAAACAATGCCTGGATATTTTTCGCGGGTGACTAATTGACGAAAGGCATGCTCACGTTCATTAGACCAATGAGGATGATTTTTTGCTGGTAGGCCATAAAAAGCAAAGTGTTTCAGCCCTTTTTGTTTTAAATGTAAAAAGGCTTGTTGAACTAATGCGTAATTATCCGTGGCGATATAAGGTACGGGGGGATAATTTTCCTCTTGATGATAAGAGCCCCCTACGCCAATGACTGCTAACGACGATTGGCTTAAATGTTTCGCAATAATCGGATCATCAAAATCAGCGATAATACCATCACAAACCCAATGATTAATATTATCAAGTCGAGTACGAAAATCTTCTTCAATAAATACATCCCAATGGCACTGTGATGCTTGAAGATATTCTCCAACACCCTCAACCACTTGTCGGTCATAGACTTTATTAGCGTTGAATAACAGCACAATACGAAAGTATTTATCTTTTTTCATTTTACTCTACCTAGTCCCCCAGCTACGCATTAAACCACAGCTTTAATTTTGCTAGAACTTGCTTTCATCGCTATGTGATTACTATCACACAAGCCAAATTTCGTAATAGCAAAGTAAAAAATAGGAATAACCAATGCTACTAACAACGAGTATTTTGTTTTTAAACACGCTTGCCGAGGAGATTTTTCATGTATCAGAATAACTTTAATAAATTAATTTCTAGGCAAAATACCTATAGTGCAAAATGGTGTAATAGTAACGCTAATGTTATTCCGTTATCTGTTGCAGATATGGATATTCCTGCGCCAGATTTTATTGTCAATGCATTGACACAATTTAATCTTAAAGGAATTTATGGCTATACCGACCTTAGTGAAGATTGGAATGACGTTGCTGCAAACTGGTTTAAAACGCAATATCAGTGGATTGTAGAGCCTAGTTCTATTGTTTTTTGCCCCCGTATTATTCAAGCGGTTTCGCTTTATATTCAAAACTTCACATCCATTGGTGATAAAGTCACAACCTTATCACCTGCTTATCATCCTATTAGTAATGCTGTTTGTGTCAATCAACGTGAACTATTAGAAAGCCCGTTGATTTATCATGACGGCTATTATGAAATTGATTTTGATGACTTAGAAAGTAAGTTTAAACAGTCTGTCTGCTTTATTTTACTATCGCCACATAACCCAACTGGAACGGTATGGCAAAAAAGTGATTTAATAAAAATAGCGGAACTTGCACAAAAATATCAGGTTTTTATTATTTCTGATGATGTGCATGCAGATTTTGTTTTCGATGGTGCAAGTTACCACCCTATTTCATCAGTAAATACTTATGTAGAACAACACTCCTTTATGTGTACTTCTCCCGCTAAAACATTCAATTTAGCGGGTCTTGAAGTTGCCAATATCGTTATTGCCAATCCTGAATATCGTGAAAAATTCAAGCAATGCTTAATTGCTGCGGGTATTCATAATCCTGGCTATTTTTCAGTTCCCGCTTTTTTACAAGCTTATACCTTACAAGGCCAACAGTGGATTGGTGAATTAAAAACGTACCTTGCTGATAATCGTCGTTGGGTAAAAGAACAATGTGAACGTTATTTTCCTGATTGGGTTATCACTCAAAGTCATGGCACCTACATGCTATGGATCAACTACCAAAAAATGCAGTTATCTGAAGAACAACTAAAACATTGGTTTGTTTCATTAGCTGAAGTGGAAATGAGTTGGGGGCGTGGTTTTGGTGCGGTTGGGGATGGTTTTTTCCGCATTAATATCGCGACACCTCGTTCAATATTAGAAACCGTTTTCACTCGGCTTATTCGTACCTTACCTCACGCCAGTTTGGAATAAATTACAATGAAAACGCAAACGATAAACAGTCCGAGAACACCTACATTACTCGAATCTCTCTTTCCGATATTCACCATGGTGGTGCTATTAGGAGGAGGTTACGCCGCTTTTGATTTACCACCAGAGCCGTTAATGGTGCTGTCTACAGTTGTAGCTGCGCTATTAGTAAAACGATTAGGATATCGCTATGACGAGATCTTAACGGCTATCTCACAAAAAATTGCTAAGACTATGCCCGCATTGCTGATTTTAATCAGTGTGGGCTTGTTAATAGGCACATGGATGATTGGCGGTACCATTCCTCTGATGATCTATTACGGATTAAAAATGATCAGCCCAGAAATGCTTTATGTTACTGCATTATTGGTTACATCATTAGTATCAGTCTGTACGGGAACTTCATGGGGGTCAGCAGGAACCATTGGTGTTGCTTTTATGGGGGTTGCCGTTGGTATGGATGCAAACCTTGCAGCAACAGCTGGTGCTGTCGTCGCGGGTGCCTATTTTGGTGACAAACTTTCACCATTATCTGGTGATACCAACCTTGCCGCCATGGCTGCGAGGATCGACCTCTATCAACATATTTGGCACTTACTTTACACCACACTGCCTTCACTGATTTTAACGGCAATTGTGATGATTGTTTATGGCATGAATGGTGATTTAGCAGGTCAAGGTGTACCAGAAAAAGTGACCTTAATTACAAATGGTCTGGAGAATGTTTATAACTTCAATTTAATTCTTCTCATTCCTGTATTAGTCATTTTATATGGTTCAGTAACGAAAAAGCCCACTATCCCAGTAATGTTAGCCTCTGCCGCAATTGCGATGTTTAACGCCTATCTTATTCAAGGCTTTGGATTACATGACATCGTAAAAAGTGCAGTTGATGGTTTTAATGTTTCAATGATCCAAGGGAAAGAGGTTCCTGAATTATTAGGTAACTTATTAAATCGTGGTGGCATGAACTCGATGATGAGCACCCTGCTTATCTGTTTCTGTGCCCTCTCTTTTGCCGGTACCTTATCATTAAGTGGCGCATTAGAAGTGATTGTCCATGCATTGTTAAAAATGGTTCACTCAACAGGTTCAATGATCTTAGCCACGATTGTTTGCGGGTTAACCATGATTGGCGTGACTTGTAATGGACAAATCTCAATTCTTATTCCTATCGAAATGTTACGCGGTGCCTACATCGAACGAGGCTTACACCCTAAAAACCTCGCTCGTACCGTAGAAGACTCCGCCACTATTTTTGAACCCATTTTACCGTGGACAGCCGCAGGGGCTTATATGGCAGGTACCTTAGGTGTTGCAACCTTAAGTTACTTACCTTGGGCTGTATTGTGCTGGAGTGGCATCTTCTTTGCCATGCTGTGGGGTTTCACGGGCTTTGGCATTGCCAAATTAACACCAGAAGAGCAGGAAGAGATGACTGCTGAGCTTGGATCACATTCAGAATTACAACTTGATACTAAATAAGGACGGTTCCATGTCTTACTTTGATAAAATTGAACAAATTCAATATGAAGGCACAACAAGCGATAACCCATTAGCGTTTCGTTACTATAACCCTAATGAGATTATTTTAGGTAAACGAATGGAAGATCACCTAAGATTTGCGGCTTGTTATTGGCATAACTTCTGCTGGAATGGTTCTGATATGTTCGGTATCGGTACTTTTGATAGACCGTGGCAAACACCGGGTGAAGCTTTAGAGCAAGCAAAACGCAAAGCCGATGTTGCCTTTGAGTTCTTTCATAAGCTCAATGTTCCTTTCTACTGTTTTCATGATGTAGATGTGATTTCTGAAGGTAATAACATCAATGAATATATCTCTAATATGGCAGCTATTACTGATGTATTAGCGAAAAAACAAGAAGAAACTAACGTTAAGTTATTATGGGGAACGGCAAACTGCTTCACTCATCCTCGTTATGGTGCTGGCGCGGCAACTAACCCTGATCCTGACGTTTTTGCATGGGCTGCGACACAAGTTTGTGAAGCGATGAAAGCGACAAAAGCGCTAGGTGGTGAAAACTATGTCTTATGGGGTGGACGCGAAGGCTATGAGACACTGTTAAATACAGATTTACGCCAAGAAAGAGAGCAAATTGGCCGCTTTATGCAGATGGTTGTTGAACACAAACATAAAATTGGTTTCCAAGGTACATTACTGATTGAACCAAAACCACAAGAGCCAACAAAACATCAATATGATTATGATACTGCGACTGTTTATGGCTTCTTAAAACAGTTTGGTCTTGAAAAAGAAGTTAAAGTCAACATTGAAGCCAATCATGCAACATTGGCAGGACATAGTTTCCATCATGAAATTGCGACGGCTATTGCATTAGGGATTTTAGGCTCTGTTGATGCTAACCGTGGTGATCCACAATTAGGTTGGGATACAGACCAATTTCCAAATAGCGTAGAAGAAAATGCACTTGTGATGTATGAAATTCTTAAATCAGGTGGATTTACAACGGGTGGTTTAAACTTTGATGCGAAAGTTCGTCGTCAAAGTAATGATAAATATGACCTTTTCTATGGACACATTTCAGGAATGGATACAATGGCAATGGCATTACGCATTGCAGCAAGAATGATCCAAGATGGCGGCCTTGATAAATTTACGGCACAACGTTATTCAGGTTGGAGTGCGGAGTTTGGTCAAAATATCTTACAAGGCAAATTAACTCTTGAAGAAGTGGCGAAATATGCACAAAGCAATACCTTAGCACCACAGTTACAAAGTGGCCGCCAAGAAATGTTAGAAAGTTTAGTGAATCGCTATATTTTTGGTTAATGGCATAAAACGTAATAACACAGCGGAGTTTCCGCTGTGTTTATTAATTAGATACAGATCATGAGGTAACTTTATGTATTTAGGGCTAGATTTAGGTACTTCAAGCGTTAAAGCGATCATCATGAATGAGCAAGGTGACGTTGTTGCCAGTCATTCTGTTTCTTTAGCAATATCACGCCCTCACCCTCAATGGTCAGAACAAGATCCTCTGCAATGGTGGCAAGCAACGGAAGAAGCCATTCTTCAGCTTGGGCGCAGTTATCCAATGGATAAAATCGAAGCGATTGGATTAAGCGGACAAATGCATGGCGCCGTTTTACTTGATGCACAACAATCGGTGCTACGTCCCGCCATCCTATGGAACGATGGTCGTAGTTTTAAACAGTGCCAAATGCTTGAGACGCAATATCCTCAGTTTAAAAAAATCACTGGTAACTTAGTTATGCCCGGCTTTACTGCACCAAAACTACAATGGGTTGCTGAACATGAACCTGAAATCTTTCAACGTATTGCACATGTTTTATTACCTAAAGATTTTTTACGTTGGAAGATGAGCGGTAATTTTGCTAGTGATATGTCAGATTCAGCCGGTACGCTTTGGTTAGATATGCAAAAGCGAGGTTGGAGTGATGAACTTTTAAATGCGACAGGATTAACGCGTCGTCAAATGCCTACATTGTTTGAAGGTAATCAAATAACGGGCTATCTATTGGCTGATATTGCTAAAAAATGGCAGATGAAACAAGTACCTATTATTGCAGGTGCTGGCGATAATGCGGCGGGAGCAATTGGTGTTGGTGTTTATCAACCAGGCCAAGCAATGCTCTCTTTAGGGACTTCAGGTGTTTATTTTGTTGTTAGCGAAAAATTTCTCCAAAATAGTGACAATGCAGTACACAGTTTTTGTCATGCATTACCTAATACTTGGCATTTAATGTCTGTCATGCTAAGTGCAGCATCATGTCTTGATTGGGTGTGTCAATTAACAGGAATTGAGAGTGTAGGTGCAATGTTTGACGAAGTTGAACAGGCTACTTTTGCTAAGAGTCCCCTGTTGTTTTTACCTTATCTTTCTGGTGAACGGACACCTTATAACAATCCTAATGCGAAAGGTGTTTTTTGGGGATTAACCCATGAGCATCAACGGGCTGACTTGTGCCAAGCTGTTCTTGAAGGTGTGAGTTTTGCATTACGACAAGGGATAGAAGTTGCTGAAAATGCAGGCCAATTAGCCGATAATATTACATTAATTGGTGGTGGTGCCAGAAGTGAATATTGGCGACAACTTCTTGCAGATATTACTGGAAAAAATCTCGATTATCGTCAAGGTGGTGATGTTGGTCCTGCACTTGGCGCGGCAAGACTTGCACAATTAGCAGTAAACCCAGCTTATTCATCGCAGGTTATTCTTTCTCAACCTAAGCTAGAAAAACGTCATACACCCAATTTAGAAAAACATAAAACATACAACAAAAAATATCACGCCTTTAAAAAGTTATATTCATTAATTGATTCAATGGAAATATAACTACATTGCGTCAATATCAGGGTAAATTAATAGCGCTAATTTTTTATTTATAAAGTTAGCGCTATTTTATAAATAATTAACGATATCCCCGAGTATGGTTTTTAGCTGACCAACTATAGGTTTCATCACTTGGGGCTAGTTTTTGCTTCTTCTTGAGGGCTTGTGCTTTTTTGGTAGCTTTTTCAACTTCGAGGGAGATTTCGGTAATAATGGAGTCTTTGACTTTGTTCATTTCAGCATTGGTTAATTCACGCCCTAATTTCTTTCTCTCTTGACCTATTCTGGTTTTTACTCGCATTTGTTGGGCGTCTGTCATCTCTTGGAGTGTCAATTTCTTCATTCTTTTACCCTACTTATATTGAGAGCGGAGATATTAATATAACATTATTAATGGGTCTCTCCAGCATTATATTTAGATTTAAGGTAATTAAATTCTGATTATATCAAAAATGCATTACGCACTTAATAAGTGTGTAATGCATTAAATAAAAGATAAGTTAAAACAGAAAATTTAAACTAATTGCAGAAATGCTGTTTTAAATCCATCAATGTCTTGCTGTGTTGTTGCCCAAGAAGTACAAAGGCGTAAACAACTTAAGTTAGGATCTTCAAGTAAAACACGATGGAAAACAAATTGTTGTGTTAGTTTTTCTGCAAGTGTATTTGGCAAAATAACAAAAACCTGGTTAGATTCTGGGGGAGCTAAAAATTCAAAACCTTGTTCAGTAAAGAACGCAGTTAATTGTGATGCCATGTCATTTAGGTGTTTGCCTAATTTAAAATAGAGTTCATCTTTAAATAAAGCTTCAAATTGCGCACCTAATAACCAGCCTTTCGCTTGTAATCCACCCTTTTGTTTTAAGCTAAAACGAAAATCAGATTTTAATGCCGGATGACAAATCACTAGCGTTTCAGCTGACATTGCACCAATTTTAGTGCCTCCAATATAGAAAGCATCGGTTAAATTGGCGATATCTTCGATAGTCAGATCGCTTTGTGCAGACATTAATCCTGCTGCTAAACGTGCACCATCAAGATATAACCATAAATTATGTTCATTACAGAAATCACGCAGTGCCTGTAATTCAGCTTTACGATAAACCGTACCAATCTCTGTGGCATTTGTTATATAAACAAGCTTTGGTTGAACCCAATGTTCATCATTATGCTCAGCAAGAATAGGTTTTAATAACGCGGGTGTTAATTTTCCATCGGTGGAAAATGTTGTAATAACTTTATGCCCTGTTGCTTCAATAGCGCCGGTTTCATGTGTGGCAATATGCCCAGTACTGACAGAAATAACCGCTTGGTGTGGACGTAAAAAATGAGAGATAGCAGTTAAATTAGTAATGGTACCACCATTAAAAAAGTGAATATCCGCATCAGGTTGTTGAATACGCTGTTTTATTGTTTGAGCTGCTTGATGACAAAGCTTATCCATGCCATATCCATCATAGCGTTGCCCCACCGTATCAGTGATTGCCTTCATGACCGCAGGGTGTGCAATTTCATTATAATCATTTTGGAAGCGGTACATGTGTTCTCCTGTCGAATGTTGTGTTTTTATTGAGTTTTTATCGTGTTTGATAAAGAAAAACGCCTTACATCTAATCAATACAAAGATTAAATGTAAAGCGCTTTAATATATTGAAAATATCAGTTATTTAAAACCGATTATTTAAAACAGACTTCGCCCCAACGTGCCAATCCTGCGGTAACCGATCCAAAATCATTACCTTTAACAATCGGAATATTTGGCAATTGTTGTTCAATGGCTTGGCATAAAATAGGTGAACGCGCAGAGCCCCCAGTCATAAAAACAGCGTCGGGTTTGATCCCCCCTTGTTTCACTGCATCATTAACTAACTCAATCATTTTACTTTTTGGTGATTCGATAGATTCAACCATTTGTTCGCGTTCAATCGTTAATTCTAAGGTTTCACTTAATAATGCGATATTAGCAATATACTCAGGAGAATCTGATAAAGCGATTTTAGCTTCTTCAGCTCGTCGAACAATGCTGTAACCCAATGTTTCATTATAGACTTCAATAAGGCGCGTTATTTTTTCGGGCTCTTTTGCGTCCCGTCTTAGCTGATTTAACACAGCAAGGTTTTGACGAGAATAAAAATCTTTTTGGGCTTCTACATTATTAATCGCAATAGGATCCCAGAACTGTTTCAGAGGCAATTTAATACCAGAAGACGTTAATCCTGTCATACCAAATAGTGGCATAAGTTGTTTAAAAGCGAGGTAAATATCAAGATCATTACCACCAACACGTTGTCCACTATGGGCAAGTAATGTGTTTGAACGGTCAGTTTTGCCTTGGTAACTTGGCCCCATTTGAATTAATGAGCAGTCAGTTGTCCCCCCACCAATATCAACGACTAATACTGTTTGGTCTTTAGTCAACGTCGATTCATATTCAAGTCCGGCTGCAACAGGTTCAAATTCAAACATAATATTCTTAAAGCCAGCTCTTTTAGCTGCACGGATAAGAATGTTTTCAGCTTGTCTATTTGAAGCTTCGCCACCTAACCCATTAAAGTTAATAGGTTTGCCAATAACGGTATCTGTGATCGCTTCTTGTGTGCTTTTTTCTGCTTGGTGCTTAATATTTGCCATCATGGCGCAAACTAAATCTTCAAAGAAGCTAATTTGTATATCATGTAAGCCTGAAGCACCTAAAAAGGATTTGGGTGATTTAACGTAATAGACATCACGAGGATCACGTAGGTATAAACTTAGCGCAGATTGTCCGAAAAGAATATCTTCAGGAACTAATTCAATATCTTCTTCTCGATTAAACGCAATCGACTTTCTTAGTAATTGTTCGCCAATTTCACTGGAAGGTTTAATATTTAAATGGCGAAATAAGTGCTCAGAAACAGATTCACGGGTTGGCGCACAAAGGGTTGATGGAATATAGACATCATTACCTTCTAAAGGCAAAAGAGTGGGTTTTCCCTCTTTCATAATTGCAACAGAACAATTTGATGTTCCGTAGTCAAAGCCAATAAACAATTTAGCCTCCCCAGTAGACTTTCATTAAAAAAAGACTGAGCACTCTACATCAAGCTTTTTGCAATTACCATCAGATTATGGGGCTTAAAAGAGAGAAAATAAGCGAATTAATCTAGTGCATGAGTAACCAAATGAATACTAAAACCGTAACGCAAACACAGTGGTTAGTTGCTAATTTTTTCAGTGATAATAACCGTTTATTGTAATAATTTTCGTTCAATACTGCGCTGGTAGCCACTATTTATAGGGAGATCCTCATTTAAATCAGATAAAAATTCATTTTTATCACAACTCATCGTTAGTGTTAAATTTGGTTTTAATCCGCCTAAATAGCAGTCAACCGAGTCGGTAAATAAATGAAACAAACACCCTACCGCAACGGCTTTTAATTTCCATGATGGTAAAAACCATATACCTAAATAAATCAAAGCAGCCCAAACGGTATGTAATGGGTGAAAACCGACACTACAACGATTGGGATCAAAAATAGGTGTTGCTAGCAAATGGTCAATATCAATCACCATTGTTCCTATCATAAGAAGTGAGGCTAACTTCCAATTTTTACGCCAGAAAAGATAGCCTAATAAAATAGGTGCTAAAAAGTGTAAGCCGTAATGCAAAATTGTTCTGATGATTTCAAATATCACACAATCTCCGATTCTCTAAAAATATTTGTCACTTAATTTGAATAAATAGTTTAGCGTGATACCGAATTAGATAATGCTTTATCTATTTCACCTAATGCAAATGCTAAATCAACCGCCGCAATTTGTGATCCGGTATAAGCATCAATCTGAGACATTTGTGCATTTAATAATGCAATCTCTGCGGTATTTATGTCGGTTACGGTTCCTAACCCATTATGATAAAATTCCACACTTGCGGTATAGGTTAATTGTGTTGTCTCTACTAAGTTTTTAGATGCTTTATTTGCCTCAAGTGCTGATTTCAGAGCATTTTCACTAATTGAGATCTCTTTTATCGCCATATCTTGGCTTTTGCGTAAGTTTTCTTGTGCTAGCCTAATTTCTGACTGTGTATTTACCATCCGCGATTGGCGCATTCCGCCTTCATATAATGGAATACTGACGCCAATCAGTATATTGGAAGATGAAGTTCTTTGGCTAATTTCAGGAAGTCCCTGAACATCAAAGCTACCTGTTCCTCCAGCAAGTGCGCCAGCAAGATATACTTTAGGAAAATAGTCAGATTCGACGGAATTAGCCGCCTTGATTGCGGCTTGTTGTAATTCATATTGCGCTAAAACATCTGGACGCTGTGCAAGCGCTTTTTTAATTACATCATGGGTTAATGGGGATATATCATCAGGAAGAGAATTATCATCGGCATAATCAACAGCTATTTTTTCAAAAGGCGATGTTCCAATAGCAGACAGTAAAATTTGATATTGATCTTTTTCATGACCTTTGGCTAACACATTTTGTAATTCAACTTGTGCTACCTGCTGTTTAGCTAATGCTACATCTAATACTGTTGCTAATCCCTTGATTCGTTTTTGTTCAACAGCATATAAAATGTCTTTACTTCTCTGAAGGGCATTTTGGGTGATATTCACCTTTTTTCTTGCTGCACCATAACTAAAATATGCAACAGAGACATCATGAATAATTTTCTGATGCATTAGATTAAAATTAAGGCTTGTTGCTAAGGAAGTATGTTTGGCTGCATCAACTAATGCCCCTCTTTTACCAAAATCAAAAATAAGCCATCTGAATGTGAGTGCGGGAATAAAAGCACTATTAGACGTTTTTATCTCATCAAGGATAGGATTTTTAGGTAAATCGATTTTTCCGTGTTGATACCCTGCCAGTACCGTTGCTGTGATAATTGGCAAATATGTACTCTCTACCATACCAATATCAGTCGCTGACTTTTTTGCTAATTCCCATGCAATACGTGTATCTGGGTTATTTTGTTGTCCTAAATCGATAAGGTCGGCCAACGAATAACTAGATTTAATCGTTTTTTCTTGAGTTGGCGATAAATATTGCTCAGTGGATGAAGCAATATATTTTGTATTATCATAATTAATAGGTTGTTGAGAATAGTGTTTAAATGAACTGCTTGTGTCGATACAACCAACAAGTAATAGACTTAACAGAGATGACAGAATATTTTTCTTATTATTAATGATTAAATTTACCATTATGATTTTTCTCTTATTAAATGTTTAAACACAAGCTCTCTTTCATTTGTTGGTAATGTTTCCATTTCATTATTAAGAATGGATTTTTTAAATACATCTTTTGGCTCTTTATTGATATCTAAATAAGAGCGATTATCTTCAAAAATAAATTTATGAGCGTAATTATGGTAGCTAATGTAAGAAATTTTATTTAATGACTCTCTGAAAAAAAACATTATATTTTTATTTCTTTCTCTATCTTCTTTTTCGAAGATGAGTAAGTCTATATTGTCTTTTGATTGTGTAATCGCTTCATTCACGGATGAAACTAAATCCAACATATCATTTTTATTTGTTGAATATCTTAACTCAGTGTAATTATCTAGAATAGAGCTAATTTGTTTATATATTGTATTAATAATGCTCGTTGGCCACACTTTTGTAAAAATGATGTACATCACAATATTACCCAACAAAATTCCTAGAATACGATCAGATACGACATCCATATCAAAGCTAGGCTTAAATCCATGTAATGTTGTTAATAAAAATGCTAACCCGACTTGTACACCAGCATAAGAGATACGCTCATTACCTACAGCAACCCAAGCTGCGGGCAGTAGGCAGAAAAAGATCAAGACCATTAATTCAAAAATATCAGATAAATTAGGAATAATATAGAGCAGTGAAATTATACCAATTAGTGCCCCAATTAGACATCCCGTGATCCGCAATGTTAATTTATGGACAGTTTCGCCGACAGATGTTAATGCCACAACATAACAAGTGATCATTGCAGTATGAATACCTTGCCATTTAAAATAATCATAAAAAATATAACATAGAATTGCGGCTATCGTGGTTTTAATAGCAAAGTACTTATGGTTAGGATTTGTAAACGCATCACTGACAAAAAACGGTGTTTTTTTCTTTACAGGTTTAAATTCTCTCTTATTAAATAAAATGTTATCAAAAGTATTTAATAAGTGTAGTTTACTTATTGTATTTTGAGTTTGTTGTTTATCTTTTATTTTTTCTATTTGATGATGTTTGAAGCAGTCTAAAAGATATAAACACTTTTTAGAAAGAAGAAAACGTATAGAAGTTGGCGTTTTTTTATCAAAAGTTAATGACATAATCAATATTTGATAAGAGTTGTCAATCATATTCTCCAACCAGTGAATATCTTCTCTTCCTCGTAAATAAAATATTTTAATAAACATCAAATAGCGTTTACATTCTGTTTGTGTACTCAATAACTCACTGATATCGAGTTGACTCTCCTTTCTTCCTAAAAAGAAGTCACTTGCAGTAGAAAAGCGTGTAGCAATTCTGTTTAACAACAATTTTCTAGGGCTAATGCCAACAAAATAATTAAATAAAATGACCAATAACATTGGAGAAACTGCCATTAGTAACGCATAAAGTAGAGCTCTAGTTGCTACATCTCCAACGGGAATATCATCAATTAAAGTCATTAAAAAGGCGATAACTAAAGCAACTAAATTACCAATATCACCAAGGCTACTTGCAGAGGCTAAATACATAAAAACGGCTGAAAACAAAGCCATAAAAAAGAATCGTAAAATAATGTTTTGTATGGTGAGATTAAAAAGTAAAAAAATAACACACACCACAATGGAACATAAAATAATAACGCCAATAGATAATAATATATTTTGTACTGCATCAGCTTTGATTAAATAAATAATCAAATAGCAACTTATGGCAGATTCGGGAATTTCATATATCATCGCAATAGCAGCCATTAAGGCGCAAAGCAATGCTATGCGCCAAGTCGTCGCTAAACGAAAGTCAAAGGGTAACAAGTCTTTTTTGACTTGTTTCACTATTAGTGAGGGTTTAACAATCATCGTCGTTAGCTATTATATTAACGGTTGCTGTAGCGCCAACTCGCATAAGATATTCTGGTGGATTAGTGATAGTCACTTTAACAGGAAATCGTTGTTGAACTCTAACCCAATTCAGTGATTTAGGCACATAAGGTAAGTCCCTTGGAATATTAATAAGATCAGTTGACATGATCCCCCTGCTAACGCCTTCTACTTTACCTTTAATAGGATGTTTATTGTCAATCATTGAATAGATAACCACGCAGTCACCTATTTTTATATTATTTAAATCTGTTTCTTTAAAATAAGCTGAAGCATACCAACTGTCTGAGTTAATTAAGGTAAAGACAGATTGCCCAGAAAGAACAAATTCACCAGGTGACAATACTAATCCAGCAACATAACCATTACTTGGTGCTTTTACTTCGGTGTTACTTAATTCCCATTCAGCCATTGCCAGTGAGGTTTTTAACGATTTCACTAATGCTATTTCTGAATCAGTATTATTAATTAAGGCTTCTGAGGCGACATTTTGTTTTTGTGCCTGTTTTAATGTAACTTCTGCATCATGTTTTAATGTTCTTGCATCATCAACTTGTTGTGCCGTCACAAATCCCTTTGCCAATAACGGCTCTAATCTATTGAGAGATTGAGTTGCTAATAACAAATTGACTTGAGCTCGTTTTATTTGCGCTTCTGCAACTTCTGAATTTGATGTTTCTGCAATAATAATGCGCTGTTTATTACTTAATGTTGCTTCAGCAATCATAAGTTGTTCTTTTGCTTGCTGAACTCTTAATGCATACATGGTGGGATCGATTGTAAACAATAAGTCCCCTTTATTGACTTTACTATTCTCTTTAACATAAATAGCGCTAATTCGTCCGGGTACCGTTGATGATATATTAATTTTGTTAGCATCAATTATTGCATCTTCGCTGAGTGGATTTAACGCTGATAACTGAATATTTTTCCACAATAAGATGAATGTAATCGTAAAAACAATCACAGTGATTAAAAGTGCCAGTTTTTTTTTGATTTTTTTATCCATAATTTAATAAGAAAAATAAAATAGAGAGATAGTTAAAGAAATTGATAACAATACCGCAAAATAAAAAATTAAAGGGAACGGCAATTTATCATCAATACCCCAATAGATAAGTAATACGCGTATGATCAAGGCTCCTAATAGGCCGATAAAGGTACATAACATCCAATATGGAAAATAGGAACCTAACATAGTAATAAAAGGAGAATGACCTTGAGAACAACCAGACAATAGCAATGCAATTATACTCAAGCTAGTAACACGATAATATTTTCTTATTATGTCCAAGGTAATGTACCTGTCATTTTTAGATAAATTTTATTATTCGTTTAAACACTATAGTGTTTTTACTTACAGTTGTTTAATGAATTAATCAAAAACATCATATCGAATAGATGTTAGATGTTTTTCATTCATCAATCTATAGCATTATCTTAAATTTTTCTTATTGAAAGCGGAGTATCGTTTTCAATATGACTGTAATCATGGGCGTTATATGATTTTAAGAGTATAGTAGCTAATCTTTCAGCCTGACTAGATATTACAATTTTTATTATGGAATCAGCGTTTTCTGCTCAAAATATTCGACATATTCTTGCTAATAACACACCTATTATTGATGTGCGTGCGCCTATTGAATTTAATCAAGGCGCTATCCCTAATGCGATCAATTTACCTTTAATGAATGATCAAGAGCGTGCTGCCGTTGGGACTTGTTATAAACAACAAGGATCACAAAAAGCGGTTGATTTAGGGCATCATTTGGTTAGTGGTGAAATTCGTGATAATCGTATCGCAGCTTGGCGTGAAGCTTGTGAGCAATTTCCCAATGGTTATATTTGCTGTGCTCGAGGCGGAATGCGTTCTCATATAGTTCAGCAATGGCTTAAAGAAATAGGTATAGATTACCCCTTAATTGAAGGTGGATATAAGATAATAAGACAGACTATCATTGAAATGACCAATGAATTAGTTCAACGGCCTATTATCTTAATTGGTGGATGTACAGGTAATGGAAAAACGACTTTAGTGCGTTCTCTTCCTGAAGGTATTGACCTTGAGGGTATTGCGCACCATCGAGGTTCGTCTTTTGGTCGCACTGTAGAAGATCAATTTCCTCAAGCTACCTTTGAAAATCATCTTGGTGTTGAAATGTTACAGAAAGCACCGAAATATACACGATGGGTGCTTGAGGATGAAGGTCGCGCTATTGGTGCTAATGGATTACCTGAATGTTTACGAGTAAAAATGCTTGAGGCTTCAATCGTTGTTGTTGATGATCCCTTCGAGCGACGTATAGAACGTTTGAAGGCAGAATATTTTGATCGCATGACACATGATTATCTGGAAGCATATGGCGAAGAAAAAGGTTGGCAAGCATACAGTGATTATTTGCATCATGGTTTATTTGCTATTCGCCGTCGATTGGGTTCTCAAAGAGCAATGGAATTAACTAAGTTGCTAGATAATGCCTTAGATATACAGAAAAAAGAGTCCAACACAGAGGCGCATTTTTCTTGGTTAACCCCTCTACTTAAAGAGTATTACGATCCTATGTATCGTTATCAATTAAGCAAAAAGGAAGATAAAATTATTTACCAAGGAAGTTATGAAGAAGTCATGCAGTGGTTTAAAAATAATAAGTAGATAGTAACGTTAAAGTCACTATTCACTTAACATAAAAAATGCCTTATTAAAAATGTTTAATAAGGCATTTTTTATATCTAACAATTAATCTATTTATTTTTGAAAAACTATTTTTCTTAATAGTAGCGTAGCACATATAGCCATAGAGAAATTAAAAATCATACTAAAACTGAATGCTATCTTATATTGCTCAATTATATTTGTTGAAAGTGTATGGCTAAAACTAAATTGTAAAATAATTGAAACACAAGTTGCCCCTATTGCAGCACCAACTTGTTGTAATGTCGCGGTTAATCCTGAAGCAATACCAACAAATTCGGGTTTAACTTTTGCCAATACTAAATTCAGCATAGGTGTCATTATCATGCCTTGTGTGAATCCCACTAAGAATAAGAATGGGATAACAAGAGAGCTATTTTCTGGTGATATTAGATAATAAATAGTGCCAATTAAAAAGAGATAGCTTAAAGCGTAACAAGCCGCTCCCCAATAAATAATCTGTTCACCAAACTTTCTTACCCATTTAGGTGTTAATAATGATGAAAGAACAAATCCTATACTTGATGGAACAAAAATCAATCCAGAATCTAAAACAGAACGTTTAAATCCACTTTGTAATAATATCGACATCATCATAGGAAAAGCTGATGATGTTGCATATACACAAACGACAATCCCGATCCCAATTACATACGGATGATTGGTAAATAATATAGGATCA
Source organism: Proteus faecis (assembly GCF_003144395.1). GTDB lineage: Bacteria > Pseudomonadota > Gammaproteobacteria > Enterobacterales > Enterobacteriaceae > Proteus > Proteus faecis. Next base: position 279,028 of record NZ_PENZ01000034.1, read on the forward strand.
AAAAGAGGCTGCTTTCCTTGCTGTTTTAATCTATTTTCATAGTAAATAAAGAGAGTTAACAGCATTAATCCCAAAAGAAAAAGTAGTGTACTAGGTAATTTCCATCCCCAGATAGGTAGCATTAATAAAGGAAGTAATGTAAACGTTATGCTAAAAGCCGATAAAACCACACCACCAATATCCAATCTTATATAATCTAGGGTCTCACTTTGAGTTAAATAATGAGAAAGTGTTAATGCAACAATACCAATAATAAGATTAATTAAAAAAATAGTACGCCATTCAAGCCCAAAAAGATTTAGTGATATTAAAAAACCACCTAATGCTTGCCCTGCTATTGCAGCTAATCCTAGTGTCATTCCTAATAAACCAAATACTTTTTTGGCCTGTGTATCATCAAAGTTTAGACGAATACTTGAGTAAACTTGGGGGAATAATAGCGCAGCTGTTAATCCTTGCAGACAACGAGCAATAACAAGACAAATAGCATTAGGAGAAATTGCACATAATACAGATGTTAAAGTGAAACCAAACATACCAATACGGTATAGGGTCCGACGGCCATAAATATCGCCGAGTCGGCCTCCTGTAATTAATAATAAACCAAAGGCTAATTCATATCCCACGATAATTAGTGTTAGTTCTGTTAGCGTTGCATTAAGTGTTTGTTCAATATTCACAATAGCGATATTGACGACAAACAAATCAAAAATTGTGACAAATCCCGCTAATAGTAGAACAAATAAGGCGATGCGTTGTTGAGTATTCATTTTTGTCTCAATGATTAAAAAAATGAGACTATAATGAGTTGTTTATCCTGATACAATTTAACCATTTATACTATTACTAAAAGCAATAGGCTATGACTGAAAGAAAACGAACTCGCCCTGAATTAGCTGATTTTTTACGAACGAAAAGACAAAGTATTTCACCTGAAACTGTGGGACTACCTAACACTAGACGTCGGCGCACACCTGGATTACGCCGAGAGGAAGTTGCTGCACTTTCTGGCGTTGGGCTGACTTGGTATACATGGCTTGAACAAGGCAGAGATATTGGTGTGTCTAGCCAATTTTTGGATAGTTTAGCCACAGCTTTACGTTTAAATAGTGCAGAAAGGCAACATCTTTATTTGTTATCGCACATGAGGGAACCAACAGAAACAGGAATAACAGAGCATGAAGTTCCAGAAACTATTTTGCGAATTTTGTCTGATTTTCCACAAGAGTATCTCTGTTATGTTTTAAATCTGCATTGGGATGTCTTAGCTTATAATCAAAAGGCAGATGCATATTTTCATTTTTCAGACTTCAGTGTTGAAAATCGTAATTATCTTTACTTGTTATTTATGGATCCTCGTTACAAAACGCGTATTGATGATTGGGAAAATATTGCTGAAAGATTGCTAGCTAGCTTTCGTCGTGACCATGCAAGAACAAAGAACGACCCAAATATTCGTAAATTAATTGCTACACTAAATTGCTCATCCCCTGAATTTAAAAGAATGTGGGAAAAACATGAGATATATCCTCCTTGTGATGGTGTAAGGATCCTAAATTTTGAAAATAGAAAAGAGCATTATGATTACACATCATTAGCGTTTGATTTGGAAAAATATAATCGGATTTTAGTGTATATTCCTAAGAAAGCATGATTATTCTTGATGATGGAATAAACATGTTATTTCCAAAATGGAAATTAGAGATTGCTTTTTTGTCATTAGGTTTCCGTTTCTTTGACGACTAGAATGCCTCTTCATCAGAATAATTGAGGTGGCTAGGTGACAAAATATATCCTTTTTAGCTTTTGTTTAGTGTTAATTTACCCTCTTGGTGTGGACTTACATTTAACAGGTTTAACGGCAATTGCGAATGATTTAAACGCTTCAGAAGCGACATTACATCAAGCTTTTTCAATTTATTTAATGGGCATGGTTTCATCCATGTTAGTTGCAGGATGGTGCAGTGATAAATTAGGACGTAAACCTGTTATATTGCTTGGAACCGTTATTTTCTTACTGGCATCATTTAATGCAGGAATATCAATAGCAGCAAATAACTTTTTGATCGCACGTTTTTTCCAAGGTATTGGTGCTGGGTTTTGTTACGTTGTTACTTTTGCGATATTGCGAGATACATTAGCTGAAAAACAACGTGCGAAAGTTCTTTCTATGATAAATGGTATTACTTGTATTGTTCCAGTATTAGCACCTGTTTTAGGTTTTCTGATCTTATTAAAATTTAAATGGCCAGTAATGTTTTATGCCATGGCAATCTATGCGCTATTAATTTTTATTTATTGTTTTTTTGGAATAAAAGAGACTAAATCAAAAACGTGGGCTAAAAGTAAAAATAACACTGATACAATCACCGGCGAATCGTTTTTAAATAGTTTCTTTTTAAGTCGCTTACTTATTTCATGCTTGGGAATGAGCGTGATCCTGACTTATGTTAATATCTCTCCAATCGTGATTATGCAGCAGATGCACTACACTACTGGGCAGTATTCAACAGCAATTACATTGCTTTCAATGGTCAGTATGATCACTTCGTTTATGATGCCTAAAATATTAACCAAACTTCGTTATGAAACTATTTTGTATACTGGGTTATCGAGTTTTTTAACTGCAGCTATTTTTATTTTTATTGGTAAAAACAGTGATTTTCGCTGGTTCTTTGTCTCATTTTCATTATGTGGCGCGGGGTTTGCGTTATTATTTGGTATTATAATGAGCCAAGCACTTTCTCCATTTAGTCAGCGCGCTGGACTTGCCAGTTCAATTTTAGGGATTTCGCAATTGAGTTTTGCCTCTCTCTATATCTGGATAATGGGATGGTTGGGAATATCTGCAATTAATATGCTGATGGTTATATTATCTGCTAGTTGCCTTATTGGTTTTATCTTTTTGCATCTCTTTCGTTCTTCTGGACAACAACAAAAGGTGAACTGTGATGCATAAGCCATTACATCGAATAGACTTGAATTTATTAGTTATTCTTCAAATTCTTTTACAGGAGCGCAGTGTTACATTAACTGCAAAATGGTTGTCTATTTCGCCTTCAGCAGTAAGTAAAGCATTGGCTAAATTACGGGTTTGGTTTGATGATCCCCTTTTCGTTCGTAGTCCTCAAGGATTAATTCCAACACCTTTGACATTAAGTATTGAAGAATCTCTTTCTGATTTTATTAATATTGGTAATCATATCGCGGGCAAGCAAAATAGCGAAACGCCTAAAGGCGTTCATTTCAGTTTAATATTAGAATCTCCTTTACATCAGGTGCTACTAAATCAATTTCCTTTAGAAATCTTGAATTATTATCCTCAATCAATGGTACAAATACGAAATTGGGAATATAACTCGCTATCAAGCATTATTGATGGTGACGCTGATATTGCTTTTTTAGGTCGTGAATATTATTCAGGTTCTAAAGAAGCATTACATCTATTACCTGAAGTCATCGATTGTGAAGAGCTTTTTCGTGATACACCATTAGTTTATGTACGAAAAGATCATCCTTTATTGCAAGAGCCTTGGAATTTAGAGACATTTTTGCACTATTCACACATTTCAACAGAATATGATAAGCGGCCTCATTGGGCACTAGATGATATATTGGCAGAACATGGACGTTTACGTAATATCGCCATAACTTACACGTCATTTGAGCAAACTTTATTTACGATTTCTCAACCTAATCATGAGCTTATTACTTGCTTACCTGGATATTGTGTACATTATATATCTCGAGTTTTGCCTAATTTAGTAACATTACCAATACCGTTGCCACAGAGTGCCTCTGAACAACTTGATATATCATTTATTTTACTATGGCATAAGCGCCATGCGTATAATCCTAAAGTGCTATGGTTAAAAGAAACCATCAAGAATAGTGTTAATCATTTTATGCATAAAAATACTGCATAAAAGTTTTACTGTTATTTATTGGCTTTCTTCTGTGTTTACTAAATAAATATAATGAAAAATATAAAATTAGCACTTATTAAAAATAGAAAAAGATGCAATTGCACCCTTTTCTATTTTACTTTTTTAATTTAGACAAGAGAAATTACAATCCCATAATTTGCCTATTTTTTGGATAAGAAAGCGTATAATTTAGAGGTAATGATTTTTCCTCTTTTGCTCCTAATGTGATATTCCATTCTATTTCGCCAGTATCTTTATTAAGTACACCATCTTTATAAACAGCATCTGTTACATTAATATTGTTTTCCTGACTAAGTGGTAATTGGTCATAAATAGTTACTTTTACAGGTGAATTATAAGTATTTCTTACTTTAATGGTATAACTCTCTTTTTGTTCAATCGTTGTACCAATAAAGATAGGCTCTTTTCTTATTTTTTCATTATTAATACGGCTAATTTGAATGTTTTTATCTATTCCAAATGGAATGCTAAGTAACTCCGTTAATTCGTTAGTATTAATATAACTATTGCCAACAAAGCTATTCATATAGTAGATATTCGTACGACCATTGAGTAAATTTAAGTTTTCCCAATCTTTTACTTCAGCTTGTAAATAGACTTCTTCAACTAATTTTGGCGTCGTTAAGTAGCGATAATCTGCAACAACTTCTTTTTGATTAATCACTAATGTATTAGGCTCTGTACTATTTTTTAAGGTGTAAGGTAATGCGATTGCATGGCTTAAATTAATACCATTATTATTAGTTGTTACATATCGCGTTACACCTTTATTTAATTGTTTTTCATGGCTTTCTTCTCTCATCATTGTAGGGGACGGTGCTGAAGCCATCTCCATGCTCATACTTTTACTTCTAAATTTCGCATTATCATTGTAAAGAGCGAGATACCAAGGGGATAAAGTTGGTGCAGTAATATTTAAGGATGGATTTGTCGATGTTAAAACTAGCTTTACCTTATCCCAATTTAGGCCTGTATTTTGAATAACATCGGCTTTATAGGTGAGTAATATCGGCTTATCCATTCCTTGACTTCGAATGTCATAAGCAGGAGACCACCCTGCATCTGGTGTTATATAAGAAATATGCATTTTACTGGTTAGGTTTTTTGATGTGCCTAAAGATAGAACAATTTGTGTTTTCTCTTTGGTAATAACTGGCATATTAATTTCTAATTGTCGGTTTAATTCTTCAAGTTGTTCTGTCAGTTCAGCAATTTCTTCACGTGCTATTTTTTGTTGATTTAAAATAGATGTCATTTTTTGGCTAATAAAATCAAATTTTTGTGATGATTGTTCTAATGACTGAGTTTCGCCATAACCAAAAAAGGATTGATCTTTTAGTAAGACAATCTGTTCATCACCGACCTTAATATTGATGTTGAGCTCTTCAATTTTCTTGTTAATATCTTTCTGCTTTTCCATCAACACTGTAATTGCAGAAGGATAACTAGGAGCAATAGGAATTTTTTTAACGTTAATTGTGTTGATAATCACATCGTCATTATCAATGCTAATTGATAAGCTCTTAGGGTCAATATTGTTTGCAATATTAGATAAAACAACTTCACTCTGCCCCGCGGGTAAATTGAGTGTTACGTTATTATTGAGTTCAGCACCCCGTAAGAAAATAGTTGCTTGATTAAGTTTCACATCATAATTAAGTGTTTTAGCAGGATCTATTGAACTGATTTCATTAGCAAAAACATTGGTTGCACTAACAATCGATAATGCAAAAAGCGATAGTGCTCGTTTATTGGGTTTAATCATCATTTTCATTCTATCCATAGTTGATGAGCAGAAAACTGCAAAATAGAGATGTATTGTTGTTCAAATATATTTAGATAGTATTGCATCTGTAATTGATTAGATAACAGAATAAACTTAAAGATATAATGGTGTGAAGAAAAAAAGACAGGCAAAACAGTACATTAGTTTTTTTATTAAATGAGTATTTAAATAATAAGGATTATCTTAATGATAGAAAGATATTGGGTTTTTGCTATCTTTATATACTCATATTTAGATAAAAAGAAGAGAAGTATATTAGTAATAAACAATAAAAAGGCAGTTTAAAATCAAACTGCCAAGTATAAAGATATTGTTATCGATTGTTATTTAACAACTTCACCGCTGTCAATAACAGTTTTACGTACTTTATTAGAGAAATCTTGCGCTTCTTTAATAATGGCTTTTTCGTCTACGGTTAATAATTGGCGATCTTCCATTAAGATTTTTCCATCAACAATGGTATGGCGAACATTACTTCCATTAGCACCATAAACTAATGCTGCATAAGGACTATACATTGGCACCATATTAGGTGATTTAGTATCAACAACGATGATATCTGCAAGTTTACCTGATTCTAAAGATCCCAGCTTATCTTCCATATGTAATGCTTTTGCCGACCCCATAGTTGCTAGCTCTACAACGGTTAATGGCGGCATAGCAGCACGATCTTTATTTTCTAATTTATGGATTTTACCCACAAGATTTAGCTCATTCATGGTTGTTAACGTGTTACTTGACATTGGACCGTCAGTTCCTAAACCTACACGAACACCTTTTTCTAGCATCGCAACAACAGGTGCTACTCCTTTCGCTGATTTAGTATTTGCACTGATATTATGGGCAACACCAACATCATATTTCTTCAGCAAATCAATATCTTTATCATCAACCATAATAGCGTGAGCGGCGATAACTTTATTATTTAATGCTCCAATATCTGCCATATATTGAACAGGACTTTTACCGCCAGTACGTTTAGCGATTTCTTCTTGTTCACGATCGGTTTCAGCTAAATGGATCATAACAGGAACATCCAGTTCTATTGATAACTTAGCAATTTTCTGAAGGTTTTCTGTGGTATTTGTATAAGGAGCATGTGGAGCAAATGCTGGGATAATACGGGGATGATCTTTATATTCTTTAATAAAGTTTACTGCATACTGGATACCCTCTTCGGGTGTTTGGGCATCAGCAACAGGAAAATTAATTACAGACTCTCCTAATACCGCACGATTCCCCATTTTATCAACAGTTTTAGCTACTTCATCTTCAAAATAATACATATCAACGTAAGTTGTTACACCACCTTTTACCATTTCGATATTTGCAAGATCAGCACCTACTCTGACCATTTCGCGAGAAACCATTTTGCTTTCAAGTGGGAAAATATAACGATGAAGTCTATCTGGCACATCATCAGCTAATGAACGAAATACAGTCATTGAACCATGAGTGTGAGTGTTAATTAAACCTGGCATGACAATATCACCATCAACATCTAATACTTTATTGGCTTGATATTCTTTAGACAGCTCAGGGCCACCAACGGCAATAATTTTATTTTCTTTTACGACAACAGTACCCTGTTCAATGATTTTATTTTGCTGATCCATAGTCAGAACTGTGCCGTCAACTATCATCAAATCAGCTTGTTTTGCCGCGTAGCTAGAAAATGAGATCGCCATTACAGCCAAAGCAAGCATAGATTTAGAAAATGACATCATTACCTCTCGTCTTGATGGGAAAATTTCCCTAAGATTATAAATAAATTCATTGGCTTTTGATATCAATTGAAAGTGAATGAGATCACCGAATAAATAATTAATTAAAGTTATTATTACATTGCAGCCTAAATTTCTTGCAGTTAGTCTTATCAATCAAGGAGCGGTTTTATGAGTAAAGCGTTGCAACCGGGTGAAAATAGATCACTCAGCGAAAATAAAGGACAAGTTACAGTCTCTCATGCAGTAGGCGATAATCTTGATATTAATCTGACTGCATTTTTAGTAACAGGATCAGGAAAAGTCGTTAATGACGACGATATGGTTTTCTTTAATGCACCTCATCATGCCTCTGGTGCAGCTTCATTTATTTCACCGATAACCCAAGGTTCAACAGTTATTCATAGTATTGATTTTGATTTTTCTCGTTTACCTGCAAATATTACCAAAATAGCCATCACATTAACGCAAGATGGTAGTGCTGGCGGTTTTGCTGTTGTTCAGCAATTAAAAGCACAAGTATTAATAAATAATGAAGTTATTGAATTAGTACCAAACCAATTTTCACAAGAGACTGGCATTATCGTTTTAGAGCTCTATGTTCGAAATGGTCAAAATAAAGTTCGTTCTGTTTGGCAAGGTTTTGCCTCTGGACTTGCCGGTTTATGTAACCTTTATGGTGTTGAAGTTGAAGAGTCGGCACCTGTTGTTACGCCTCCACCAGCTCCCGTGAATATACAAAAAAGCATCGTGAAGCTGACTAAACCAGATAGTAGCCATCGTGTTTCATTACAAAAAGGTCATGATGCACCTAAACGTATTTTAGTGAGTGCAACATGGATAGATAATGGAGATGGAAAAGATAATGATGATTTAGATCTTCGTGTAGGCATTTTACGTCCGAATGGTCAAATGTCTATTATTCAAGCGCCAGATAAAAGTGGTGCTTTTAATTCAGATCCTTTTGTTTTCCATACCGGTGATGTAGTGAGTGTGAGTCAAGAACAACCCGGTTGCGAAACCGTTGAAATTAACCCCGCTATTTCCCAATTAATGGGCGGTAAAGTTGCGTTGGTTTGTAGTGTTTATTCTGCTATTAGCAATGGTTGTGTGTCTGTCGCTTCATTAAAACCAACAATGCGTATGGAATATGGTAATCAAGTGGTTGAATGTTCTTGTGAGTATAAGAAAGGCTTTTTCAATAATATGATTTATACCTATGTGATTGGTATTATTGAAATTGATCAAGATAGCATTACATTAAAACCATCAGGTGTAACATCAAGGGCTGGTAGCGAAGCAACGCCTTGGTTAACGCGTAATGGCGATGAGCTTAAATTAACGATGGATGGTCCTCATGTTTTTAAAGGGAAGAAACCGAGTATTTTAGGTACAAAACGTTATGTCTGATCGCATTATAAAATAAGATAAAGTTTATCTTAAGGAAAAACGGGCAATAATGACTATGCCCGTTCTGTCCGTTCTGTCCGTTCATCGTTTATTTAAAGCATTTAGTTCTGACTAATTAAGCGTGTTTCTTTTGTTGCAAAAGCCATTTATCTAATTCATTCGCAAAAAGTTGGCGATCACGTTGACTTAAACTTGCAGGCCCGCCAGTTTGGATACCACTTGCTCTCATCGTATCCATAAAATCACGTATATTTAAACGTTCTCGAATAGTTGCTTCAGTATAACGTTCACCTCTTGGATTCAGAGCTACTGCGCCCTTTTCTATGACTTCGGCCGCTAATGGAATATCAGCGGTAATAACCAAATCATCTTTATTAGCACGGCGGACAATTTCGTTATCAGCTACATCAAACCCCGCAGAAACTTGTAATGTACGTAAGAAAGGCGATGCAGGTATGGTTAATCGTTGATTAGCAACAAAAGTAATCATCACTTTTTCTCTATCTGCTGCACGATATAACACTTCTTTGATTACTTTTGGACATGCATCAGCATCAACCCATATAGGCATAACAACACTCTCTTTGTTATTTAGTATGAAAATAGTCTGTATTGATGATGTTTAAAATAACATATTAATTGAGACTAAGTGGTTGAAATTTTGATCTTTACCGTTTTCTGATTATTGATTAGCTCGGATACTGACTAATATCAAGCTTGTTCTCAGTATCTATAAACTCATCAATTGCTCCCCTAGGAATCAATGTGCATAAAATTACATTCTTAATTCTTACCTTGATTTAAATCAAAAATGTATTCTATTTGCCATTTTTATGTTGATGAATGTTAAAACTTAAACTATAAAGCGAATGATAATAATTAGCACTCTCATATTATCAATGTGCTATTGCTAATAATGTTTCACCTAAAGAAGAAACATTGGTTGTTACTACAACATATAGCTCATCTTCTTTATGGGAGCGTGGAGTTATTGCATCAACAGTTTTACCCCGCTGATCCTATTAATAATAAGTAGGAATGATTTAATAATGAAAGAGTTAGTCTCAACACATAGCACACAATCTTTGACTGAAATCGATCTTACTCCCCATTTTGCGCTTGAGGGTGATAGCCCTTTTCGTGATAGACATGCCACGATGCCATGGAGAGGCTCTGTACCTATAGCGAAAGAAGAACAACAATCAACATGGCAAGTCTTATTAGAAAGTAAAACACCTGCATGTAAACGTTTGTTGTATATCCATATTCCTTTTTGTGCCACTCATTGTACGTTTTGTGGTTTTTATCAAAATAATTACCACGAAGAAGCTTGTAAACGCTATACCGACGCATTATTGCGTGAGATATCGGCTGAATCAGATAGCTTACTTTATCAATCAGCACCAATTCATGCCATTTACTTTGGTGGTGGAACCCCTTCTGCATTATCAGCAAAAGATCTCTACCGTGTGATCACGCATTTGCGCCAATCACTTCCTTTGGCGTCAGATTGTGAAATAACGATTGAAGGCCGTGTTTTAAATTTTGATGATAATCGAATTGATGCTTGTTTAGATGCGGGAGTAAACCGTTTTTCTATTGGTATTCAAACATTTAACAGCAAAATACGTAAACGAATGGCAAGAGCATCAACCGGAGAAGAAGCCGCTAATTTTATGAAAAGACTCTGCTTACGAGATAGCGCTGCTGTAGTGTGTGACCTGCTATTTGGATTACCGGGGCAAAATACGGTGAATTGGCAAGAAGATCTCACTATTGCTCATGATATTGGTTTGGATGGGGTCGATCTCTATGCATTAAATTTATTACCCAATACACCATTAGGTAAAGCAGTCGAAAATCAGCGAGTAATTGTACCAACACCGATAGAACGGCGTTCACTCTATCTTCAAGGCTGTGATTTTATGGCGAATGCGGGTTGGCGTCAGATCAGTAATAGTCATTGGGCGAAAACGACTCGTGAACGCAATCTCTATAATTTATTAATTAAACAAGGCGCAGATTGCCTTGCCTTTGGCTCTGGTGCTGGTGGCTCAGTTAATGGTTATTCATGGATGATAGAACGCTCACTGGATAGCTATTATCAAAACATTGCAGATAATAAAAAGCCCTTAATGATGATGAGTCGTACAACTGATCGTGGCTTTCGCTGGCGTTATGAACTACAAGCTGGCATCGAGTGTGGACGTGTAGATTTAACCAAATTAAGTTCACAAGCGACTCAGCTCTCCCCTTTATTAACTCAATGGTATCAAGCCGGTCTTATTGAAGACGATTTTCTTTGTATGAAACTCACTAATGAAGGTCGTTTTTGGGCTAGTAATTTGCTGACATCTTTACAGCAATTAATTTTGCAATTAAATACACCTCATTAGTTTTATTCTATTAAATATTACTTAAAAGATGGAAATAACATCATGAATATAGCGTTGCAACAATTTTTAATAACCGAGCCTGATGGAACTCTGGAAACTATTGCAATGCAGTTTGATACAACCTTGTTAGAAGTTGTGAGACATTTGCCATCACACTCATTAATAAGTGGTGAACAATTCGATCTAGTGTGGGATAACGTGATGAAATGGGGTAATGTCACCACACTTGTTCATACTCAAGATGTTATTTTAGAATTTAGCGGTAAATTACCAAGTGGTTTTCATCGCCATGGCTATTTTAACTTACGTGGTAAAAAAGGAATGACAGGCCATGTTAAAGCCGAAAATTGCCAATTTATTGCGATGGTCGAGCGTAAATTTATGGGTATGGATACTGCTTCTATTTTATTTATCAATCAAGAAGGCGTTGCAATGTTTAAAATTTTTCTTGGTAGAGACGAACACCGTCAATTATTACCAGAACAATTATCAGCCTTTCGTCAATTAGCTCAACAATTAAATAAGGAATAATTGCGAGTGAAAACCTGGGTTATTTTTGGCGCTGGCGGTAAAGGTGTTGGCGCACATATTGCAGATATTGGCGTTACACAACAACGCCCTATTGTGGCTTTAGTGCGTTCCGAAGAGGCTGCTAATCGGTTAGAAGAAAAAGGGATCAAAACAGTTATTGGTGATTCAATTGATGCTAAGGCTGTTGAAGCTGTTTTAACATTGGCAGGAAAAGAAGCTGATATCATTTCCACGATGGGCGGTGAAAATGATTATCTCGCTCATCGAACCGTCATTGATACGGCGGAGAAAATGGGTTTTCAACGTATGTTAATGGTTTCATCTTTAGGATGTGGTGATAGCTGGGTTACTTTATCTGACAGGGCAAAAGCCACGTTTGGTCAAGCCGTAAGAGAAAAATCATTAGCTGAAGTGTGGTTGCAAACTAGTCGTTTTGATTATGCGATAGTAAGACCAGGTGGATTGCTTAATGGTGAAGAAACGGGAAACGCTCAGCTTTATCAAAATGAAGAGATCCATGGTTTAGTTAATCGTCGAGATGTTGCGCGTTTAGTGACTCAGCTTCTTGAAGCCGATCTTCTCGAGGATCAAGTTTATGCGGTCGTTGAACCGGGTTTAGTGCCTTCCAAGTAGTTGCATTCGCGATAGCTATATTACGCTTCAAATTAACATCACCATTAAGAGATAGCGTATTGGCGTTATCTCTTGTTTCTTACTTTTGTTATAGGCAATAACTCACAATATGATGAGTTTTTCTCTTATGGTAATAATTTCTTAACCGACATTCGTCACTTTACTGTCTTAATAGGGGGAACTTGTGGCATAATGCCGCCCCATTACCTTTTGTCATTCACTAATAATGAGTATTTGTCTTGTTAATCAGCAATAATATCACTATGCAGTTTGGCTCAAAGCCACTGTTTGAAAACATTTCTGTCAAATTCGGTGGCGGAAATCGCTATGGTTTAATCGGTGCCAACGGTAGCGGTAAATCAACCTTTATGAAAATTTTAGGTGGCGATTTAGTGCCAACTAGCGGCAACGTATTCCTCGATCCTAATGAACGTCTTGGTAAACTAAAACAAGACCAATTTGCTTATGAAGAATTTACTGTGCTTGATACGGTAATTATGGGGCACACAGAACTTTGGGAAGTGAAGCAAGAGCGTGAACGCATCTATAGCTTACCTGAAATGAGTGAAGAAGACGGTTTACGTGTTGCCGATCTTGAAGTGAAATTTGGTGAAATGGACGGTTATACCGTTGAATCGCGCGCTGGCGAATTATTGCTAAACGTAGGTATTCCATTAGAACAACATAATGGCCCTATGAGTGAAGTGGCTCCGGGTTGGAAATTGCGAGTGTTACTTGCACAAGCCCTATTTGCTGATCCTGATATTTTGTTACTGGATGAACCGACGAATAACTTGGATATTGATACTATTCGTTGGCTTGAGCAAACGCTAAATGAACGTAACAGTACTATGATCATTATTTCCCATGACCGTCACTTCCTAAATATGGTGTGTACGCACATGGCTGACTTAGACTATGGTGCGCTTGCTGTTCATCCCGGCAACTATGATGAGTATATGTTTGCTGCAACTCAAGCTCGTGAGCGTTTATTAGCGGATAATGCGAAGAAAAAAGCACAAATTAGTGAATTACAATCTTTCGTAAGCCGCTTTAGTGCTAATGCTTCTAAATCACGCCAAGCTACTTCTCGTGCGAAACAAATTGAGAAAATTCAATTAGCTGAAGTGAAAGCATCAAGTCGCCAAAACCCATTCATTCGCTTTGAGCAAGAGAAAAAATTATTCCGTAATGCGCTTGAAGTAGAAAATATCTCTAAAGGTTATGATGATAATGCCCCGCTGTTTAAAGACGTCAATATGATGCTTGAAGTGGGCGAAAAAGTCGCTATTTTAGGTAATAACGGTGTGGGTAAATCGACGTTGATCAAAACATTAGTCGGTGAATTAACACCAGATACAGGCCGTCTAAAATGGTCTGAAAACTCAAACATTGGCTATTATGCACAAGATCATGCAACTGATTTTGAAGTTGATATGACGGTGTTTGATTGGATGAGCTTATGGATGAAACCTGAAGACGACGAGCAATCTGTACGTAGCGTATTAGGTCGTTTACTGTTCTCTCAAGATGACTTGAAAAAATCAGTTCAAGTGTTATCTGGTGGTGAAAAAGGCAGAATGTTATTTGGTAAGCTAATGATGCAAAAACCAAACATTTTGATTATGGATGAACCTACCAACCACTTAGATATGGAATCTATTGAATCACTGAATATGGCATTAGAACTTTATCAAGGCACATTGATTTTTGTTTCTCATGACCGTGAATTCGTGAGCTCATTGGCAAATCGTATTATTGAAATTACACCGGAAAAAGTGACTAATTTCCAAGGTACTTATGATGAGTTCTTGACGAAAAAAGGTATTACACTTTAATTTCATAATAAATTAGAGCAATAATTAAATGAGGCTTGATACTCTTTATCAAGCCTTTTTTTATTGTTATCAAAAAGATCACAATAATTTTGCCCTACTATTTTTTCAATAAAACATTATAACGGTGCACCCGAAAATAATGGTTATCCTATAGGATTAATGGATGATGATTTTAACGCCATTGTGGCCAACGCACTTTAATGCGTGCTAGAGCTTGGTATTTACAGCAGGTAGCAGGAATGCGAACTTTATGTTTAACCCATCATGCGCAGCATAGCAGCACTTCTGTCGGTGGAAGGCGGACTTGAATTGATATAAACAGTTAATTAACCCCAAAAATTATCATTTATAGATATTTTTGCATAAATTAATTTACCTTAGTATCAATTATATGAATAATAATGGTAATAGTAATAATTATTATTCGGTGACTCATTGTGATTGATTTTTATGCATTTAAATTGAAACCAGTGGCATTACTTTGTTCTGCCACCCTTCCTTTTATTTTGACTACACAGGCTTTTGCGCAAGAAACGGCAAAAACGGAACAAGTTGAGAAACTTGTCGTTAGTGCCCAGGCTTTAAAAGTAAATACCAGCTTGCAAGAAACTCCTAAATCCGTTTCTGTTATTTCTCAAAAAGATCTCGAAACACATGCTCCTCAAAAACTTGATGAAGCTTTACGTTATACTTCCGGTGTTGTTTCTCAGCCTTTTGGTGCTGATAACGATACTGATTGGCTTCGCGTGCGGGGGTTTGAAGCTGCAACCTATTTAGATAACAGCCGCCTTTTTCGTGATGGTTATTACACATGGTTATTAGAGCCTTATGGCTTTGAACAAATTGAAGTCGTAAAAGGTGCGTCAGCGGTTTTATTTGGTGAATCGACACCCGGTGGTGCAGTTAACGTCGTACAAAAGAAACCTAGTTTCAAATCTCAAAATGAAGTATTTCTTGAGGTCGGAAATAATGATCAGCATGGGTTAGGCTTTGATGTTTCAAGTACAACAGATGATAAACGTGTACGTTATCGCCTTGTTGGGTTAATGAAAAAATCAGATGGAGAATTATCTCATACTGATAATGAGCGTATTTATCTTGCGCCAAGTATTGCGATTAATCTGACGGATGATACAGCACTAACCTTTATG
This sequence comes from Proteus faecis, assembly GCF_003144395.1. GTDB lineage: Bacteria > Pseudomonadota > Gammaproteobacteria > Enterobacterales > Enterobacteriaceae > Proteus > Proteus faecis. The sequence continues at coordinate 294,444 of NZ_PENZ01000034.1, forward strand.
GCGACCTATTTGCATGATAGTGGTACACCAACCAATCCTTTCTTCCCCGCTGCTGGTACATTAATTTCATCCCCTTTTGGGAAAATTAAACCGTCAACTAACTTAGGTGAACCAGGATACGATAAATATAAACGTACCCAAATTTCAGCAGGTTATTTATTAGAAAGTAATATCAATGATGTTTGGCGTTTTTCTCAACGTTTAAACTATGGTTATAACGATCTGTTATTACGTAGTGTCTACGCATTCCCTAATTCAGATATTACGGCAACAGAACTGAATCGTGGCATTGTTTTCCGTGATGGTAAAAATCAAAGTATCTCTTTTGATAATAATATTGTTGGTGAATGGGATACGGATAATTTCGAACATACATTATTAGCAGGTACTGAGTTGCAATATCATCAAACCAAAGGCGATGAGCAAGATAATTACAGCTTTGGTACGATTAATCCGTGGAACCCTATTTACGGCAAATATACCCCGCTTAACCCTGCTAACAATGTCAATCGCACCATAGATAAAACACAATATAGCCTTTACTCACAGTATCAAACTAGGTTTGATAGCCACTGGGTTGCAATGGCAGGTGTACGCCAAGATTGGGTAAAAACAGAAAATAAAGCCAAGGTAAAAAATGAGGATAAATCACGTACTGATAGCGAATTTAGCCTCAATGCAGGTTTAATGTACTTAGCTGATAATGGCTTATCTCCTTATGTGAGTTATTCAGAGTCCTTTGAGGTGATGAGTACTATCGATCCTGCAACTCAAGATCTGTATAAACCATTAAAAGGTGAACAAATTGAAGCAGGGATAAAATATACACCTGATTTTATCGATGGTTACCTTAATGTTGCTTGGTTTGATATCACTCAGAAGAATGCGCTGGTTGCAAACCCAACGACTTTTGTTTCAACACAAACGGGTAAAGTGACGTCAAAAGGGGTTGAAGTAACCAGTGAAATGCAATTAACAGAACGTTTAGCGTTAAAAGCCAATTACACTTATACCGATATGCAAACAGATGACACGGGTAATAAAGGTAAACAACAAGCCGGTTTAATTCCTAAACATACGGCATCTGCTTGGGGAAGTTACACAATTCCAATTACAGGAACCCAAGATTTAACTTTAGGAACCGGTGTTCGTTATTTAGGTAAATCTAAAGATAATCCTAAGAGCAGTGATTTAACCGTACCTAGTGCAACATTATGGGATATGGCTGCGATCTATAATTTCAATAAACAGTGGCAATTACAGTTAAATATTAACAATATTCTCGATAAAGAATATCTCTCTGGTTGTGATTATTACTGTTATTACGGGCAATCTCGTTCTGTTCTATTGAATGCTAAATATCGCTGGTAATTTTCTTTATTATTCCGCCTTTTGTTGTTAATCATGCAATAAAAGGCGGAATATCATTTTATAAATGAGTGACCATGTTTGAACTCTCAAATATTCAAATGGATCGCGGTGGACGCACTATTCTATCTATTCCCTCACTGCGTATTTCAGATCTAGGATTGACCATTGTGCTCGGCCATAATGGCTCAGGTAAATCGACTTTAGTCAGTTTGTTATCAGGTCAGCAAGCCCCAGATAGTGGCTCTATTACACTAAATAACAGCAATATTTCACATTATAAGCCTCGTGAGCTGGCTAAACAAATTGCCTTTCTCCCACAAAAACTTCCCGCTTCTGCTGGATTAACGGTTAGAGAATTAGTGCGTTTAGGACGCTTTCCTTGGCGTGGAACATTAGGCCGTTGGAATAAAAAAGACGATGAAATTATCACAACAGCGATGGAAAAAGCGGGAGTCCTCCCTTTTGCTGACACGCTTGCTGATGATTTATCAGGTGGCGAACGTCAACGGGCTTGGGTTGCCATGTTACTGGCTCAACAATCACCTATTTTGATTTTAGATGAACCAACATCAGCATTAGATATACATCATCAATATCAACTTATGGAATTGTTGAGTGAGCTAAATCAAACTCAGCATGTTGGTATCATCGTTATTTTGCATGATCTTAACCTTGCCTTACGTTATGCCACTCATATTATCGCGCTTAAAAAAGGCAAAATTGCATTTGAAGGTGAAGCTTCATTACTTTTTGATGATGAACGACTTTCTGCACTTTATGAGACACCGATTAAGCTGATTGAGCACCCTGATAATAAAGGTTCACAACAACATAAGGTGGCGGTGGTATGCGTGTAATATTACAAAAAATAGTTAAATCACTGTCTTTGGGGCTGGCTATTTTATTGATCACTCCTAGCGTAAATGCCACACCAAATACCAATAAAATACCGCAACGCATTATTGTTTTAGATTGGGATTTACTGGAACAAATATTAACACTAGATGTTATTCCCGTAGGTGCGACCGAAATTGCAGGGTATAACCAATGGGTAGCTCATCCTATTGCCCCAAACTCTATTGAAGAAGTGGGTATGCGGGCAGAGCCTAATTTAGAAAAAATGGCATCGTTAAAGCCCGATCTTATTTTAGCGACAAGTTCGCAACAAGATTTATTGCCAGTGTTGCAAACTATCGCTCCTGTTGTGTATTTACCTAATTTTTCTCGCCAAGATAATGCTGCCAATGTGGCTTTAGCGCATTTTAATACCCTAGCCTCTCTTTTAGGGAAAGAGACGCTTGCGCGGCAAAAATTAGCTGAGATGGACAATACTTTTGCACAATTAAGAGAAAAATTACAATTATCATTTATTACGCTACCAGAAGTCGAAGTGATCCGTTTTTCTACATTAACGTCCGTCTTTTTATACACAGAAAACTCAACAACTGAATTTGTAGTTAAAAAGTTGGGATTGAAATCAGCAATATCGTTACCTCCTCAACCTTGGGGAATCGACCAAAGAAGAATGAATGTGTTGCAGCAGATTAAGCAAGGTTACGTTCTTTATATGTTGCCTTTTCCCGATGAAAGTAAACTGCAAAAGTCCGTGTTATGGCAAGCCATGCCATTTGTTCAAAATGGACATTTTCATTCGGTAAAACCCGTCTGGAATTATGGCGGAGTGACATCGTTAACGTTAATGGCCGAAGCCATTACAGAAAGTTTATTAGATATGGCACCGAATAATGAAAATTAAGCAATATACTTTCTATTTTTTGGCAATTATCTTATTAAGTATTATCAGCTTACAAGTTGATAATTCTCTTTCATTATCTCACCAATGGTATTTATTAAAACATCCAGAAATATCCTCACCATTCGCTGATGTTTTTTTTATTCATGCACAATTACCACGTTTAGCAATAACACTGCTGATTGGGGGGATCTTCGGTGTTGTCGGGAGTTTAATGCAGCAATTAACGCAAAATAACCTGACATCGCCCTTAACATTAGGAACCTCATCAGGAGCTTGGTTAGCTTTAGTTATTGTGAATATCTGGTTTACCGATTGGGTTGCTGATCACAGTGCATTAGCTGCAACAATAGGCGCTTTATTTGCATTTGGTTTTGTGATTATTATTGCCGGCATTCGTAATATGACCGGTTTACCCCTTGTCGTTTCCGGTATGGTAGTCAATATTCTATTAGGTGCTATCGCGACCGCATTAGTGACATTAAATTCTCAATTTGCTCAAAATATATTTATGTGGGGAGCCGGAGATTTGGCTCAAGATGGTTGGAATTCATTTTTTTGGTTATTACCGCGAATTGCACCTGTTGTACTTATTTTTATTTTTGCCCCTCGTATTCTCACATTATTACGTTTAGGTAATGAAGGCGCGACAGCTCGAGGATTGTCTGTTTTACCTGCATTTGCCTTTTTTATTATATTAAGTACTTGGTTAGTTTCTGTCTCTATTACTGCTGTTGGGGTGATTAGTTTTATCGGATTACTTGCACCTAATATTGTTAGAACATTAGGTGCAAGAACTGCTCGCCAAGAACTTATTGCCAGTTGCCTAATGGGAATATGTTTATTGCTTATTACGGATAGCTTGGCGATAGGGCTTGGACAGTGGCTTAATACAGTTATTCCAAGTGGTGTTACCGCAGCCGCTATTGGAGCACCTGCATTAATTTGGTTTAGCCGTAAGAAAATGCGCGCTCAAGATCAGCTTTCGATTTCAATTAATTCACAGGCTAAAACAGTATCAAAATATGCTGTGATAGGAATATTTGTATTATTAATACTCGGATTAGTCCTTACCCTTTTCATTCATATTAATGAACAACAATGGTTCTGGGAAATACCTTCTGTTTATCAATGGGCATTGCGATCACCCCGCTTATTGGCTGGATTATTTGCAGGTATTGCTCTTGCTATTGCTGGTGTTATTTTACAGCGTTTAATTTATAACCCATTAGCTAGTCCAGATATTTTGGGGGTGTCATCGGGTGCTACTTTTGCATTAGTTTTTTCGAGCTTAATTTTAGGGAGCACCTTACAAACATCACTGTGGGGAGTTGCGCTATTAGGCAGCTGTGTTGTTATGATTATTTTATTAGTTTTAGGCAGAAGGCACCAATATGCACCAGCCAGCTTAATATTAACGGGTATTGCATTAACCGCGAGTTTGGAAGCCTTTATTCAATTTTTCTTAGCTAAAGGCTCCTTAAATAGCTATAAAATATTACTGTGGTTATCAGGCTCGACTTATCGTGTTAACAGTGAACAGGCTCTCTATTTTGCATTCGCAATCACATTAATTGTGGGTAGCGTCTTTTTATTAACGCGCTGGCTTGCATTAATATCTATTGGTCGAAGTTTTGCCTTAGCTCGCGGATTACATGCTGGGCATGCCAGTATTGTTTTATTAATCATTGTCTCGTTATTATGTGCCTTAGTAACTTCAACCGTTGGCCCTATTGCCTTTATTGGCTTAGTGGCTCCGCATACGGCAATATTACTTGGTGCCCATAAAATCAAATCACAATTGATGGTTTCAGGATTAATTGGTGGAACCTTAATGGTGTGGGCGGATTGGCTTGGGCAAATATTTATTTATCCCGCTCAAATTGCAGCAGGAACTTTGGTGGCGATTTTAGGTGGTAGCTATTTCCTTTGTTTAATGTTGTTAAATCGTAGCCGTTGATTTAAAAAGCCTAAGATATTGTCATTAATTTTTGCTGATATCTTAGGCTTTGTGCGTTATTAATCACACATAACTTTTATTGTTTTTATGATTAATGCGTTGAAAACCTAAAAATCCAATTAACATCACTAAAGCACTTGCTCCAATTGCAACCCATATACCAGATTGAACACCGGAATAATCAATCCGTTGCCCTGTTAATGTTGCACCAATTGCTGTACCTACATTTAACCCCGCAAGTAACCATGTCATTCCTTCAGTTAGCTGATTTTCTGGTACATTTTTCTCAATAAGTGACATGGTCACGATTATCATAGGAGCAAAGAAGATCCCCGAAATTAATACGACAAAACTTAAGCTATAAATAGAGCCGACGAAAATAAGAGGCAAAATAGTAAGAAAAGTTGCGATGCCACCTAAGCATAATAAATGGTGTAAAGGTGTTGATAATTTTAACGTGCCAAAAAATAAGCCTGCAAAACAAGAGCCAACCGCATAGGCTGCTAATACAAAACTGGCTCCTGCGGGTATTTTTTGGGCATTGGCAAAAGCCACACTAAAAATATCAATAGTACCTACAATAACGCCCATAAAAATCATAATAACAGTTAAAATTTTGACAAGAGAAAAACGGATCACAGAGTGTGTTTTATGAGATGTTGATTCAGACGATATTGATATTATTGCCGGCTCTGTATCACGTTGTAAAACGAGTAATAACACACCAATAATAAGAAAAAAAGCGGCTAGTAATAACCCGGCTTGAGGGAAAAAAGCGACACTTAACGTGACAGAAATGGGTGGACCAATAATAAATGTCACTTCATCAAACACACTTTCTAATGAATAAGCTGTTTGTAAACGACTATCTTCTTTATAAATTGCAGTCCATCTCGCTCTGATCATGGCAGAAATACACGGCATAAAACCAATTAGTACTGCAAAAATAAATAATAAACTAATATGCCACTGTAACCATGTGGCTAATAGCATCCCCCCGATCCCAATCACACTAATTGATGTGAATAAAGGTAAAATTCTATATTGCCCATAATTATCGACTAAACGTGATATTTGGGGTGATAGAATTGCGTAAGTAAATACAAAACTAGCAGAGATTGTTCCCGCTAATGCATAACTCCCTGTAAGTTGTGAAATCATCATTATGATACCAATCCCCATCATTGGTAATGGTAATCTTGCAACCATTCCCGCTAAGGTGAAATATAGAGTGCCTTTATAGCTAAACAGTGTTCGATAAGTGTTTATCATCGTTTTCCTTATGTTTACCCTTGCCATTTTGACGAGGGTTAAAGATAATACATACATTGCGTATGTATAAATCATATATACATACGAATTGAATGTAAATATACAAACAATACGTATGTATATTTAAAAAAGGAGATGAAATGGCTAGACGTACGCGTGCTGAAATGGAAGAAACACGACTATTATTGCTACAAACAGCGAGAAAAGTCTTTTGTGAACAAGGTTATGCAGAAGCATCAATGGATGACTTAACGGCGCAAGCAGGATTAACTCGGGGGGCGTTATATCACCATTTTGGTGATAAAAAAGGATTGTTATCTGCTGTTGTTGCACAAATAGATGCAGAGATGGATGCGCGTTTGCAGGCTATTTCCGATATTATTGATGATCCTTGGTTGGCATTCTCAATGCGTTGTCATACCTATTTAGAAATGGCTTTAGAGCCTGAAATTCAACGTATTATTATGCGAGATTCACGTGCCGTATTAAGTGATAAATTGGCGGAACTCCCCACTCATTGTGTAATATCAATGAGCAATATGATTGATAAACTTATCGAAAATAAAATAATTATCAAAACCGACTCAAAAATGTTGGCTCTATTTATTTATGGTAGTTTAGAAGCGACGGCTTTATGGATAGCGAATAGTCTTGATGGTAAAACTCAACTAGAGCAGGCTAAATCAACATTAGATACTTTATTAAACAGTCTACGTAATTCGACAGAATAAATAAAAAGGGTAATTCTACCCTTTTCTCTTGTCAAAACCTCATGCCGTGACAGTGTCACGATAAGATTTCATTTATTTTAGCAATTGAGTAAATTGCTGATATAACATATTACCTAATGTTTTTGCGGTATATTCTTTGCTATGGTCTAAATTATCAACAGCTGCATGCATACCATGATAAATTAATGTACTGATTAATTCCGGTTGTGTTACGTGCCAAGTTTTATTTTCTGAACCCGAAATTAATAGTGTTTTAATTTGCTGTAATGCCCTATTTTCATGAATATTACTGCTTTGATGAAATACTTGATGAAAAAGCATATCGTGTAATGCTTGTTTCTCAACATAAGCAATAACGCTAACTTCACACCATTGTTTTAATTTTTCACGATGATCTTGTTGTGAGCAGGCGTCCATTGCGTTATCTATTTTATTTAAATACCAATCCATATAACGTGTTCTCAGTGCATCAAGAATGTCTGTTTTGGCAGAAAAATAGTGGTAATACGTTCCTTTGGCTACCCCTGCTTTTTTTACGATATCGCTAACGGTTGTGACATCAAAACCTTTATCAAGAAATAACGTTTCTGCTGCATTCATTAACTCTTCTAAACGAACCTCGGCGGGTTTTGTTCTTGGTTTATCTGTTGTTTGTTCTTCTAATGACATTACTTATCTCCCTCAAAGGCGCTTGTAAAGCGTACTCTATATTAAAGCGACTCACAATGATGATAAATGAAACTCATTATCAATATAAATTGACCGACGGTCAGTCGAATACTATGATGCTATTATTATTCATCATTAAGGCAATAAAGCTTATGACTTCTTTAAAACGACCGTCACTTATCTGTGCCATTTGTTTAGGTACTTTTATGGCAACGCTCGATATTAGTATCGTAAATGTGGCTCTACCGACGATTCAAAATGATATACATGCTGACATGGCAACCTTACAGTGGATTGTTGATGCTTATGCACTTTGTCTATCAGCTTGTATTTTGTCATCCGGTCCTTTAAGTGATCGCTTTGGACGAAAAAAAGTGTGGCTATGGGGCGTAATTATCTTCACGTTAGGCTCAGTAATTTGTGCAATTGCACAGCAACATGAAATATTAATTCTTGGACGTATTATTCAAGGTATTGCTGCGGCTGCACTTATTCCGGGTGCACTGTCTTTAATCACTCATGCTTTTCCTATTGATATTGAACGGGTTCGCATCATAGGAATATGGTCTTCTGTTAGTGCATTATCACTCATCATTGGGCCTATTTTAGGTGGTGTTTTAGTTCATGCGAGTGGTTGGGCGAGTATATTTCTTATTAATATTCCTATTGGCATTCTTACCGTTTTATTAGGTTGGTATGGATTAAGTGAGAGTGCTGATCCTGAAAATGTTGCTTTAGATCCTTTTGGTCAATTAACCAGTATGTTGGGATTAGGATCACTGACTTATGGTTTAATTGAAGCTGGCTCTGTGGGGTGGTCACATTATAGAACGGTATCAACACTGATTGCGGGAATTATATTTCTTGTCCTTTTTTTAATGATAGAAAAACGCGTTCAACGTCCTTTACTACCATTGACTTTATTTAAAGATCGCACGTTCTTTCAATATAATCTTTCTTCTTTTACCTTGGGTTTTGCTACATACAGTAATGTCTTTTTTATTGCTTTCTTTTTGCAAAAAGCACAAGGCTGGAGTGCATTAGAAACGGGATGGAGAATGGCACCAGAATTTATTGCAATGGCACTGTTTTCTATGTCTTTTGGACGACTCTCTTCTTATTTCTCAGTCAGAAAGCTTATGATCTATGGTTTCTTATTTATCGCTATTTCTTCTTGTTTATTAGCGACATTAGCAACAAATAGCCACTATGGAATAACAGGAAGCTATCTGTTTGTATTAGGTGCTGGAATGGGATTATCAACACCCGCAATAGGTGCTTTAGTGATGAAAAGTGTGCCACCATCTCGTTCTGGTATGGCGTCTGCAACTATGAATGCATTAAGACAAACCGGCATGACAATGGGAATTGCTTTATTAGGGACATTGATGGTGCAACAAGCTATTCATTATATGGTGATCCAAAGTCAAGTATTAGGAATATCTGTAAATTATATCGATATTGTTGGTTTAGTGACTGAAAATACGACAAATAGTTTAGACAAAGATTTTGTTACTTTGTTACCAGAGGCGTTTAATTCAGGATTTGCTTATGCAATTGCGACTGCGGGGATCTCATGTTTTGTGACTTTATTTATTGTGCTCTTTCCTATTAAAGCAAAACATAAGGCACTTACTCAACAAATCACAGATTAACATTTATAAACGTTGAGTTAGAAATTCAAGAAAAGACTCAATATTACGTGAAAGTGTGCTACGAGTTGCATATATTGCCACTAAATTAATCGTTGCGGGTTGTTGAGGAAACTCAATAGCTCGTAACTTACCTTCTTTAATCATATCAAGGCAACAATGCTCAGCTAAAATAGCAAATCCCAATCCCTTTAATACTGCTGATTTTGCTAATATGGCGCTGTTTACTCGATAATTACTATTAATGGTTATTTTGATTGGTTTTTTATCTTCACCCACAAATATCCAAGGTTGCCCTTCTAGTGCGCTTAAGCTTGAAATACACGGCATTTTACTTAATTGTTCAATATGTGTAGGTATTCCTGTTTTTTCTAATAATTCATTAGATGCGACAACAATGCTGCGCCATGATTTAATTAAGCGTGAGTGATAACTACTATCTGCTAAATTTCCACGATGAAAGGTTAATAACAAATCAATATCATCATCGATGATATTTCTTGGCATTAATTGGGTATCACATTGAATAAGCAAATTAGGATGAAGTGCGGCAAAATCAGCCAAAATATCACCCAGTAGCTCACTACCATATTCACTTGGAATGGTTAAACGGAAAGTGCCCGTTAATGGTCCATCACGGGTGATATTGCTAACCACATTATCTAATTCAGTTAAGTTTTTTTTCCCTTGCTGATAGAGTATTTTACCTTGTTCAGTGAGGCGCATCTTTCGGGTTGTTCTATCAATAAGCTTACAATTAAGTTGTTGTTCAAGTTGTTTAATTGCACGACTAATATTTGAGGTAGGCATAGATAATTGCCGAGCCGCAGCTGCAAATTGTCCTTGATCTGCAACGGCAGAAAAAATACGTAATAAATTAAGATCGATTTGCATAAATAATTCACTGCCTACTGTATTTCTATTACCTAATATAGACAGTGTATCATTCATTTTCTTTTCTCTCGTTAATAATTAACAGTAACCATAAGACATGAGTTTTTGATAACGTTTATCTAAAAGCGCCTCGGTTGAGTAACTTTTTAATAAGGCTAAGTCAGTTAATAATTGTTGTTTAAGAAATTCAGCAGCTTGTTGATAATTTCGGTGAGCGCCACCTAATGGCTCTGGGATAATGCTGTCGATAATACCTAATGATTGTAATTTAGGTGCTGTCATTCCCATTGTTTCTGCCGCAATTGGTGCTTTATCAGAACTTTTCCATAAAATAGAGGCACATCCTTCTGGTGAAATTGCCGCATAAGTACTGTATTGGAGCATATTAACTTTATCACCAACACCAATGGCTAGCGCACCTCCAGAAAATCCTTCACCAGTAATTGTGCAAATAATAGGTGTTTTTAATCGTGACATTTCAAGAATATTACGCGCGATAGCTTCGGCTTGTCCTCGTTCTTCTGCACCGACACCTGGGTAAGCCCCTGCTGAATCAATAAAAATAATAACGGGTAGATGAAAACGCTCCGCCATTTTCATTAAACGTAATGCTTTTCTATAACCTTCAGGTGATGGCATGCCAAAATTGCGAAGCACTTTTTCTTTTGTATCCCGCCCTTTTTGCTGCCCAATCACCATGACAGGCATTTTGTCTAAACGCGCTAACCCCGCCACAATCGCTTTATCATCGGCGTAAGCCCTATCCCCCGCCAATTCCTGAAAATCAGTAAAAATCGCTTTAATATAATCAAGGGTATATGGGCGCATAGGATGACGAGCGAGTTGCACAATTTCCCAAGCACCTAAATCAGTAAAAATCGATTTTGTCAGCGAAAGACTTTTTTGCCTTAAGCGTGCGATCTCTTCATCTAAATTAATGCTGGTTAGTTCATCTTGAGATTGTTTAAAAGTGAGTAATGCATCTATTTTTTCGTCTAATTCAACAATAGGTTTTTCAAATTCAAGATGAATAAAAGACATAATGACCTCAGATTTAATGCAGTAAATAAAACAGTAATGAGATCAGTTTAGAAAAAATAATAGTGTGTTAATAGTGAGGAATTTGATAAACACTATTATCAAAAATGGGATAATTAAACTTAGCAATAAGAACCGCAAGAAAAAAGAAGATCAAAAAGAGCTTTTTCTCTTATTTTAAGCTATACAGAAATTATTAAGTCATATATTAATATACAGTGTGATTTTATTCTTTCTTCACCCGTAAAAATCGCTCAAGTTATAAAATAAACCATAAAATACAAATAATTAGAATAAATATAATATGCTCTCAAAAAAAACACGCTCAACAACTGCACTGCTATTTTCATCACTTCTTCTTACAATAGGAAGAGGTGCAACATTACCGTTTATGGCTATCTATTTGTCTCGGGAGTATCAATTACCCGTTGATGATATAGGTATTGCTATGTCTATTGCATTAACAACGGGTATTTTTTTCAGCCTTGGCTTTGGGATGCTTGCTGATAAATTTGAGAAAAAACGTTATATGTTGCTATCGATTATAACGTTTATTTTTGGATTTGCTGCAATACCTATGATCCATAGTACTGTTTTAGTCGTTATCTTTTTCTCGGTGATTAACTGCTCTTATTTAGTATTTTCAACCGTGTTAAAGGCCTATTTTTCTGAAACGTTATCAATTTCAGCGAAACCTAAAATATTTTCTCTCAACTATACCTTTATCAATATAGGGTGGACAGTTGGCCCACCTATTGGCACCTTATTATTAATGTATGGAACACAATTACCGTTTTGGCTTGCCGCTATTTCTGCCAGTATCCCACTTTTTATGATCCAGCTATTCGTTCAACGTTCTAAAGTAATAAATGTTGATGCAGAAAATAGTGTGAAATGGGATCCGAAAATAATGTTAAAAGATAGAGCATTAAGTTGGTTTGTGCTTTCTACTTTTTTCGGTACATTGACATTTGGCTCTTTTGCATCCTGTATTTCACAATATATTTTAGTGGTTTATGATGCAAAATTAGCAGAGTCTGTTATTGCGGTTGTATTACCTGTAAATGCCGCCATTGTAGTCTCTCTACAATATATAGTAGGTAAGCATGTTACAGCCGAAAGACTACGTAAATTAATGACACTTGGTACGCTATTTTTTATGATGGGCTTACTTGGTTTTATGTTTGCAGGCAACAATTTAATTTTTTGGGCATTAGCTATCACAGTGTTTACCTTAGGTGAGTTAATTTATGCACCAGGTGAGTATATGATGATTGATAACATTGCGCCGTTAGGAATGAAAGCAAGTTATTTTTCTGCTCAGTCATTAGGTTGGTTAGGTGCTGCACTTAATCCATTGGCCAGTGGTTTTATTCTGACTTCCTTCCCTCCGGTTTCTTTATTTGCGATTTTAATGGCTGTTTCTGCATTAGCTTGGTTTTGTATGATCCAAGGCATGAACGCCAGTAAAAAAAGAACGATTACACTTTAGCTTTGTTTAAATATGCAGACTAAAAAGACACCTTGGTGTCTTTTTTATGAGTCATAGTAGAAAACGGATAACTTATCAGTCTCTACTTTTCCTTTTCAAGATTGCGTTATATAAGCTAAATATGGCTCAATTTAACTATTTTGACGCTCTTCTTATGATTGTTTCAATGCTAATAGGGAAAAAATCGTTAACATCAACACCCACGTTAATGGCATTTTTTCCTAAAACATCTAAACGCTTACGTTGAGTCGGATCTTTTTGTGAATTATGAACATGACCATATAAATGAATTGAATCACGGAAAAAACCAGCCCATTCCAATATAGGATAATGAAACATCACAATTTTTCTTTTTTTATAATCCAACTCAAAATAATCTTTTACCCATTCAAATGCCGATGCATCAAATTCCGGATCGTCTAGAAACTTGTCGTGATTTCCACGGATAAGGTACTTTTTACCTTTTAATCGGCGCAAGATTTGATTGGCATCTCGCCCTGTTCCGCGATAAAGAAAATCACCTAAAATGTAGATTTCGTCATTATCAGAAACGTAAGCATTCCAATTATGAATTAAAGTGTCATTCATATGACTAACACTGTTGAATGGACGATCACAAAGATTGAGGATATTTGAATGGCAGAAATGTGTATCAGAAGTAAAGTAAATCATAGTAATTTCTTAATAAGTAATAAAGTTCTCAACCTTAAGAAAATATTTTCCCTCGGTCTGCATAGTGATATTTTTTCAAAATAATTCCCTCCTTTAGTTAAAAATAAAACAATAAGTACAATATCATCTGTCTTATTGTCGTTGATGTTGTTTACGGTAACCCGATAAAGAGTTACCTGTTTCTCTTTTAAAATATCGGCATAAATATGAGGGATCATCAAAATGAAGCTTCATTGATAACTCATTTACCGAAAGCGAAGTGTGCATTAATAATGTTTTTATTTCAAGAGTAACCTGACGATTAATCAAGGTCTTAGGCGCATCATTAAAGAATTGCTTTGTTATTTGTGATAAATAAAACGGTGTAATGTTAAGCTGATTTGCATAAAAAGCCACCTCTCTATGCTCTAAACAATATTTTCCGATCAATTCCCAAAACTGCCAGCAAAGCTTTTCTTTACGACTAAATTCTTTGTTGGCGATCGAGAAATGAGGGGGTATTGATTCAGTAATCGCAAAAAAAAGATTTTGTAAGTGGTTTTTTAACATTAATTTTCTGTGTTCAGAATAACTGTTATCTATATGTATTAGCTGTTGAGTCCATCTATTTAAGTCTTCATATTGCTCTTTTTGTGGGTGGCAAACAGGGTTTTCATGGAGAAATGAAAATAAAGTATTAGAAAGAGAATAAGCAATTTCTGAGGCAAAAGATTTATCAAGAAAGCAATAAAACAAGCGAAAGTTTGCTGATTTTTGATTCAAAACAGTCATCATATCATCGCCTAAAATAAGAATATCATTCGCTTTGATCACCTGTTTTTGAAAACCAATATTGGCTATTGCCCTACCTTCTAAACAAATCATAATCACAATATAGGATAAAGGTAGAGGATAACCAATTTCATTTGTCATATTACTTTCACCTATTATGGCATGTTGCGATGACGCATTAAGTCGTGACAGAACTTGACTCAACATAAATCAATTAACCTCTTTTAATGCTTACCTAGCCCATTTGCTATTTTTATCTTTGACGATATTGAATTTAATAACAAGTATCCATTCTCATTTAGTTGTCAAAAGTACCGATTTTACCTGTTTTATGACATTCGGTTTTTTAGCTGTTCTCTTTAGAATACTCACATCTTAAAGGCGTAAGATAAATTGCAAAACACTTGAAAATTAAGAGAACTTATTGAAATGAAAACATTAAAAACAGAGAGGCTTATACTTCGCCCATGGAAACTTTCTGATGCATCAAGTTTGTATCAATATGCAAAAGATGAACGCATTGGTCCAATTGCAGGTTGGCCAGCACATAAAAGTGTTGAAGAAAGTGCCGAAATTATTCGCTCTATATTTATGCGTAACGAAGTTTATGCCGTTACGTTAATTGATGATGATCTCGCTATCGGTTTGGTTGGATTATCTTTCGCAAATGAGAGTAATTTCCCTATTGGAGATAATGATGCTGAAGTTTCTTATTGGATTGGTGTGCCATTTTGGGGCAAAGGTTTAATACCAGAAGCTGTAAAAGAAATCTGTCGACATAGCTTTGAAACATTGGAATTAGATAATTTATGGTGTGGCTATTTCGCTGATAATGAGAAGTCACAAAAAGCACAAGAAAAATGTGGATTTAAATTCCATCATGTTATTGAAGAACAATACGTGGAATGTTTAGATGAAGTGAAAGTTGAAAATATTTGTCGCTTAACTAAAGATGAATGGAATGAAATCCAAAAACAGATGGATTAAAACAAAACACCAGATTGTGAAATTCATATTATCTGGTGTTTTTTAATTAACACGATAATTTAATTAAACATGTGCTAATGCTTGGGATAAATCAGCAATTAAATCTTGAGGATTTTCTATTCCAATAGATAAACGAATAGTGGTGTCTTGAATGCCAATGCTATGTCGTAATGTTATTGGTACACCCGAATGCGTTGTTGAACCAGGATGACATGCTAGAGATTCTGTTCCCCCTAGACTTACTGCCAGTTTAAAAATTTTCATGGCATTAAGAAAACGGAAAGCTTCACTTTCTCCACCCACAATATCAAATGAGAAAGTTGAGCCCGCACCTGTACATTGTTTAGTAAAAACTTGAGCTTCAACAGAATTTTTATTAGCAAAAGGTAAATAATGGATTGCTTTTACTTTTTCATGGTCACGCAGAAACTCTGCAACTAATAATGCATTCTGATTGGCTTTTTCCATTCTAATTTGTAACGTTTCTAACGAACGACCTAACATCCAGCAAGAATGCGGATCCAGTTGCGTCCCTATAGCTCCTCTTAATAATCTGATTTGATTAATAAGCTCACGAGAGCCCATTGCTGCACCTGCGACTAAATCTGAGTGTCCACCAACATATTTAGTTAAAGAATAGAGTGAAATATCAGCACCTTGTTCTATTGGATGTTGGTATACAGGGCCAAGTAATGTGTTATCACAAACAATAATAGGACGATAGCCTTGCGTTTTTTCTAATTGGTCAGCAACATTTTTTAATGCTTCAATATCAACTAATGAGTTAGTCGGGTTTGCAGGAGTTTCTGCAAAAATAACGGATACACGCCCCTTTTGACTGGCTTTATCGGCTTGTTCTTGAATAAGTGAGAGATTTAATCCATCAGTAAATGGGGTTGCTTGAATACCAAATTTAGCAAGTGTTTTGGCAATTAATGTCTCAGTTCCACCATAAAGTGGCTGTGAGTGTAAAATGACATCACCTGGTTGCGTTAATGCCATTAATGTTGTGGTGATCGCGGACATTCCTGATGAAAATAATACACAAGATTGTGTATTTTCATAAACTGCTAATCTGTCTTCAACAATTTCACTATTCGGTTGGTTAAAACGAGAATAAACTAAACCCGCTTTTTCACCTTCTGGTAAAGGTTTTCTACCACTTACTGTATCAAAAAAAGCTTTGCCCTCTTCAGCACTTTTAAAAATAAAGGTGGAGGTTAAAAATACAGGTGGTTTAACTGAACCTTCAGAGAGTAATGGATCATAGCCATAACTCATCATTAGTGTTTCTGGTGATATTTTATGTTCGCCGATATATTGTTTTTTCAGTTGAGAATCAGTCATTTTTTATTTCTTGTGTTTAATGAAGGATCTTTATCATACTGAAAAAAATTCATGTTGTTAGAATGTTTTATATAGAGTAAAAACCTGTGGTTATATAAACATAATGAGTTCAAACATAAAAATAGCTTTAAATAAAAAGTTCTATTCATTGGTCGGTATTTAAACAAGATGATTGGACTAAATAAGCGTTGATTATTCTAGTTAAAAAGAAGGAAAAAATAAGATAAACTTAAAGATAAAAAGATGAGTGTCTCTTTTTACCTTTAAGTTAAGGAGCTTACCAAGCTCTTACAGCATCACCTTTATACATTTCTTTGAATTTTAACTCGATTTGTCTTGAATGCAGAACTGAAATCAGTTTCTTTATATTTTCATCATTTTTATTATCTTCACGCGTAACAATAACATTAGCATAAGGTGAATTTTTATTTTCTAAGATTAATCCATCACGAGTCGCAATGAGTCCAACTTGAGATGAAAAATTATTGTTTATTATAGCCATTGTAATATTTGGATCATTTAATGATTCAGTAAGCTTAGGTGAGTCGACTTCAACAAAAACTATTTCTTTAGGGTTATGTATAATGTCGTCTACTGTTGCCGTAAAACCGACATTATCATTAAGAGTAATGAGATGGTTTTCTGCTAGCAATAAAAGTGCACGCCCTTTCATGCTAACTTCATTTGAAATTGCAACGACATCACCCGGCTTTAATTCATCTATATCACTAATTTTTTTAGAGTATGCCGCTAAAGGAAAAATATACGTTTTACTGGCAATATGAAATTGGTAGCCATGCTCTTTCATTTGAGCTTGAAGATAAGGAATAGATTGAAACGCATTCGCATCAACTTCTTTGTCGTTCAATGCCCTATTAGGCTGTACATAATCATTGAAAGCAACAACCTCAACATCTAACCCTTCAGTTAGTTTTGCTAAACGAATAACTTCATCCCAAATTACTTGATCAGGCCCTGTATTAATTGCCACTTTTACTCTATGTGTATCTTCTTGTGAACAAGATACAGTAAACAGTGATATTGAGGCTAGAAGTAAACCTGTAATAATTTCCTTCATATCTCCCTCTTAAACAAACTTTGATAAAACAGCGCCATAAAAATCATTTTGATTAAGAAATATCCTAACAGTAGATTAATAACAAGGAACAAGAAATGATACAAGTACCCAATGCATATAAAGAAAAGAATATTGTTTATATTTTTACAATGCATTGTTTTATAAAACAAAAAATAACACATCATAATATGATGTGTTTGCAGTTTAAATTGTAAATTTATTCATTAATAATTTTGTTTATGCAGTTATCAGAATATGCATCTTCTACGTTGAGATAGGATGATTCAGTTACACAATAGGTATTAAATTGCCATTTAAATTGAGTTTCATCACTTTTTTTATTTTCTGAAATAGAATGACTTGAAAAGCGAATTGGAGTGGGTTTCTGTAAGTTGTTTCCTATTTTTTCAGCACTTAACAATATAATATGATTTTTTTTCTCAACAAATTTGAAATCAGAGATGGTGATATCTGTACCTTTAATCTTATTGTTATAAAGACTCAAAGCGTTAGCATAGATAGACGGAACAATATAAACCTTTTGATCTCTTCCTTTGATATAAACAGTTGTCATATCAACAGATGTTGAATCATCGAATGACCGTCTAGATTTAACGACAACATCAGGAATACCATCACCATTAAAATCGATAAGATTTACACCATATTCAAGTTTAATATCTGCTGATACTGAAGCAAATGGTAGCGATAAAAAAAGTAATCCTAGCCCAAGTTTTAATATCTTATTCATTATATTCAGTTCTTTTTTGCTTGTTACTTGCGCATCAGACTACTTTATGATAATGATTAGTCAAGATTTTTTATGTTTCAAAATAATACAAAATTTACATTTTCACCATTTATAAAATATTTTTATGATAATCACTATACTTATTTAACCATTATAAAAAGAAGATATTCTAGATGTATATTTTTTTAGATTTAATGTTTCCTGTTAATATAGAGCAATGTAATTTTTAAGGTCGTTAATTCTTTCTTTTGTTTTATCTTTTAAACAACTACTATATACCATTGGCGCTAAGCTACCACCTTGATAATAATCAGCTTCATATTGGCAAGAGAGATCTCTAAAATCAATCCAAACCAACTGAGCTTGTTTAAGTTGATCTTTTCGAACACCTTCTAACTTAGCATAATATTGTTGATAAATACGGTTAAGCTCTTCATCTTTCTGCTGAAAATCTTGATATACACATTGATTAATTTCAGTTTGAGTCGCGGCATTTCGACAATCAAAATTATCTGCTTGTAAATGTATCGACCAAAATAGTATACCGCCAGATATTGTACCGAATAGAATAAGTTTTTTCATCACACCGTCCATTTTTTGATTAAAAACATAGCTAAAGATATTTGTTTTATTTCTTTACTGCTTGATTTAGAAGATAAAAACAAAGTAAGTTCTTTATCATTTTAACAAGGTTTTCATATGACAATTACATGAAGACAAGGAAGAATTGCCCTATTTTAGATAATCCAAGTTAGGTAACAGTATTGAACGTTGAGTAATTATATTGATATTTTTAGGTGGATTATTTATCTAATAAAAAATTCAAAAAAGACAACCTGATGTTTTTATTCTTTAGAAATAAATATCATTTGCAAAAAACTAAGTGAAATAATAGTTATATTCTATTTTTTGCATCGAAAAATATTTATTGAAAGCATCTAATAAATTTCACATTAATAAGCAATTTATTTTACTAGTTTCTGTTTAAGTAAATCTTAACAAAACAGCTTTAATTTATTGGACTAATTAGTCTAATTAGTACATGTTATATAACTATAGTTACAAATGTTCGCTTTATAATAATCAGGGGCTATCCCCATGGTGGATTTTTCAAAATATGAAAAAATGTTTCAAATCAATTTGGTTTTATTTAGGGCTTATCACACTTATTGTTGTGATTATCATCAGTCGTAGTCAGTATTCTGATTTTGAATTGGATGATCATGCATTAACGATAATACCGATTAGTTTTACTTCTAAAACAAGCTCGTTATCTGGAACATTAGTTTTACCCAATCAGAACAAGATAAAAGCAGTTGCTATTTTTATTCATGGTGATGGTGCTCAAGATCGCTTTGCAAATAGTGGATATTTGCCATTAATTAATAGCTTGGTGGATGCTGGTATTGGTGTGTATACATGGGATAAACCTGGCGTGGGAGAAAGCCAAGGAAATTGGTTACATCAATCGATGCAAGATAGAGCAGATGAAGCACAAATAGCATTACAGGTTATTCAAAAAAAATTTACTCAACCCGATATTAAAGTTGGTTATTTAGGATTTTCACAAGCTGGCTGGGTTATCCCTATTGCAGCGACGCAATCTAACCCCGATTTTTCCGTTATTATTGGTGGTGCTGTAAATTGGCGAGATCAAGGTGCTTATTATCACCAAGTGCGTTTAAAAGCCGACAATATTGATGATAATGAAATTATTCGAAGGGTTTCAGAACAACTGCAACAAAACGATCGGGTGTTTGGCATTAATGGTAGCCATGATATTTCAGCGCAGGAAGATATGTCTGACGATCGTTTCCATTTTGTTATTCAAAACTATTTAAGTGATTCATCTAAAAATTTACCGCACATGAATGGACGAGTATTGGCTATGTTTGGTGAATTAGACCTTAATGTCGATGCACTGAAAAATGCATGCTTATATAGAACACTATTAGGAAATCATGTAGATAAGACTGTTATCCTATTTCCCAATGCTTCTCATGGTTTATTAAAGGCACCTTTCTTTAATTACCAGTTGGATAATCAATGGCCTTGGTGGAAACAGGTACTTTTCATTTATCAAGGGCGAGATAGTTATTTCCCTGATGCTTTAAATTACTTAACAGCATGGCTCACTGAAGAGATGACAACATCTTCTGATTATATTGATTTTGAATGTAAAAACAGCAATACAAATATAAGATGAAATGTTGATAACGCCTGAGAGTGGCTCTTTAGGTGTTGAAGTGTAAAAACACAAATCAACCGAACCTAAGTTGGTTTTGCAACGTTAAGAAAAAGTCTTTTTCCTACTTGATGAATATTTACTTTTGAGAACCCAAAGTGAGTGCTTTGCGTACTTCTTTAAACGTAATAACGTTATAGCCAGCTAATACGCGATGATAAAAATTACAGGTTATCTGAATATCAGCAACAGTTAATACCAAATTGTTGAGGTATGTAATTTTTATCAAGCACTCACTTTTTATACATCAATTAAAGTTCACACTTTGTTTTTAAAACAGTTGTTTTTCTATGGTGATCTAGTGCTAGCTCAATTAATTTAGTAATTAATGATTGATAGCCTAAACCCGCACTCTGCCATAATTTAGGATACATGCTGATATTGGTAAAACCAGGTAGCGTGTTAATTTCATTAATCACAACACGATTATCTTGCGTTAAGAATACATCTACACGAGCCATACCTAAGCAATTAAGGACTCGGTATGCTTTTAAGGCAACTTGGCGAATATGCAAACTCGTCTTTTCATCCATTACTGCAGGGACGACAACCTTAGCACCATCTTCATCAATATATTTTGTGTTATAGGCATAGAAAGCATCGTTTAATACGATTTCGCCACAAGGGCTAACTTGAGGATCTTCATTACCTAAAACAGCGCACTCTATTTCACGACCTACAATAGCACTTTCAACAATCACTTTAAGATCGTATTCAAAAGCCATTTCTAATGCTGCGTTGAATTCTTCTTCATTATTAACTTTGCTAATTCCTACTGAAGAGCCTAGGTTCGCAGGCTTAATAAATAAAGGGAGTCCTAATTGACGCACCATTTCATTGTAATGAATATCATTAATTTGATGTGCCATAATGGTAATAAATGGTGCAACCGCTAATCCTGCACCATCAAGTAAACGTTTAGTAATATCTTTGTCCATACAAGCAGCTGAACTCATGATATTAGGCCCAACATAAGGCATATCAATCATGTGTAATAAGCCTTGTAGTGTCCCATCTTCACCGTATGCACCATGGACAATTGGAAATACCACATCGATTTGAGGTAATGCCTGACCATCTTCAAGTGAAATAAATTGTTTTTTCACACTACCTGGAATAATAGCAACCGCTCTTAAAGGTTTGCTTAATGAAATAGTTTTAGGATTATCGCTATTTAGTAAATAGTCAGTTTCTGAATATTCATGCCACTGACCTTGTTCATTAATACCGATTAAGCAAAGGTCGAATTTCGTTCGATCTAATTCATTAATAATGTTTTTTGCTGACTGTAATGAAACTTGATGTTCCGTGGATTTACCACCAAAAATAATAGCGACTCTTAATTTACTCATTTTCTAACCTTTTATAGGACAGCTATAGCGAATAGGTAGCAATATATCATGATAAAAACCCCCAATGTAGGCAGATAGTTCTTATCTGCGAAAAATCACGATAAAATGATGAAATTCTATGATTTAGAGTGCTAAAACATCACTTTTTCAAGATATAGTGACGCAATAACAAAACCTATTCTATTGGTGTAAGTAGACACCATGGCTGATGTAAACCAACCGAAATGAACGTTATTGATTATTCAGTTAAAGCAATCAATTCAGATAGCTAAAGTTTTGTTTAAGCAAAAGGATCACGGTGTGATCTTTTTTGTTCTTATTTTATTAACTGATATTCAATAAGATATAAAGATTGTGTTGTAGGATAAATATCTTTGATAAGCGCTTTCAACACTGGAAGTGTCATGCCTTCCTGTTGCGCGTGATACTCATTGATATCGTCATAACGTAAAGGTGATACCGTTATGATTTTCAATTTTCCATAATGAGTACGATGTTCATTAGCAAATAATTCAACAATGCTTCCTGGCTTATAATTACTTTCACTTTTATCTCGGATAGTAATCACTTTTTTTCCTTCAAGAATAGAAGGAATTAAACGTTCGAAAAAAGTAATTTCTGTTGGTATTGCCGACATAATATTAACTCATAAATTTATTGATAACATACTGATTATCTTATCATGCAATAATAAATTATTATTCTTTTTTGCCTAATTTGGCGTTATTTAATGCCTCTGTCTGAAGCAACTTGGCTTTACGCTCAATCCCCCAACGATAACCTGATAATTCACCATTTTGTCGAATAACACGATGACATGGAATAGCAACGGCTAGCTTATTAGCCGCACAGGCATTAGCGACAGCACGATATGCCTTAGGGGCTCCAATTTTATTGGCAATTTCTTGATAAGTCATCGTGCTTCCAAAAGGAATATCTAATAATGCCCGCCAAACTTTTTGTTGAAATACAGTTCCTTGGATATCAAGAGGTAAAGATAAGGGCTGTTGAGGTAACTCAATAAAACCGATGACTTGTGCAATGATTTGCTCAAACTCTTCATTCGCACCAATTAATTCAGCCAGAGGGAATTGTTTTTGTAAATCGTCTAATAACAACTCAGCATCATCTCCTAACATTATGGCACAAATCCCCTTTTCACTTTGTGCCACAAGAATACTTCCTAAAGAACACTGCGCGATAGCAAAAAAGATAGCAATATTCTTACCTCCTGTACGCCAATTCGTTGGCGTCATACCTAATATTGCTTTTGCATTTTCATAGAAACGACTATTAGCATTGAAGCCAGATTGATAAATTGCATCTGTAATACTGCCATCTTGAACTAACGCTTTTTTTATTAATTTTTGACGATATGCATTAGCATAATCTTTTGGAGTGATCCCCATCGTTGATTTAAATAAGCGATGGAAATGATATGGGCTTGCCATAACATGCTTTGCAATACTGGCTAGTGACACATCACCGTTATTTTTTTCAATAAAACGGCAGGCTTGCTCAATAAGTTGATTATGTTTATTTTCCATTATGGTAGTCCTTTAAATACAGAATTATAGCTATTAGTAACAAAATATAATGAATAAAGAACTCCGTTTGTTGCTCAATTACTCTGGCTCTTTAGATAATGCCCATAGATAAAGCGATGCCGTAGAACCATAGGGTGAATAGCGTTTTCGATAACGTGCAAAGCGTACTTTATTCAATGTTTTATGGCGATAAAGACGCATAATTCCACGTTGAATAGCTAAATCTCCCCAACTTAAAATATCTGGCCGATTAAGTGAAGAGATTAATAGCATTTCTGCAGTCCAAACCCCAATACCTTTTAATTGAATTAAAGTATCGATAACTTCTTTATCTGTCATATCAGGAATTTTATTTAAATTTAGTTTTTCTGAAATAACTGCATCCGCAATACCGATAATATAGCCAGCTTTGCGCATAGTCATTCCACACTGCTGTATCTCTTGTTCTGATAATTTTGCAATACGTTCTGGTGTGTAAATCCCCTCACATAATTTGAGTAATCGCAGATTAACGGTTTCGGCAGCAGAAACTGAAATTTGTTGTTCAATAATATTTTTAACTAATGCTGTAAATAAATCAGGAGTAAGAGGCCGCTTTATATCCCCTATTCTTTCAATAAGCGCGGCTAAACGCTTATCACGATTTTTTAAAGTATTTATCTCTTTCTCGCCATACTGAAAATACATAGCTATCTCATATCAAAATATACTAGATAAATGACAGTATAACTTGAAGCTTAAGGTATTATACACCCCGTTTCTTGCTTTTTTATTTTCATGTAATTAATAATAATTATAGAAAAAATCACAATTAAAAACGATGAAATTAAATATTTACAAATTTATCTAAATTAAAAAAACATTCTATACTTCATTCTAAATACTTATTTTTATAAACCAATATGTATTATATATAATGGAGATTAATATCATGAGTAATAGTTTAGATTTAAATAATAAGTCAGCAGCATTAGAATTAATGAAAAAATCCATGTGCTTTACTATACCAGCCGCTTTAAGAGTTGCAGCTAAATTAAAAATTGCTGATTTATTAAAAGAAGGACCTAAAGATATAAATGAACTTGCAAAAAAAACGAATTCAATTCCCTATGTTCTAAATAGAATATTAAGAATGTTAGCATCTGAAAGTATATTTTATGAATCGGAAGGTTCTCGCTATTCTCTTGCTCCAGCAGGACAGTTTTTATTAAGCGATCATAAATATAGCTTACGTGATGCCGTGCTAATGTTAACAAATGAAACGTTATGGCGCCCAGTAGGTGATGTCATTGAGTCTGTTCAAGGTAATCCCGCTTTTGAAAATATATATGGCATGTCTTTTTATCAATATTGGCAAGATAATATAAGAAAAGATCATGATTTTCAAGCAGGTATGAGCTCACTATCAAAAATAGAAAATTATTTTATTATTAAGCATTATAATTTTCCAGAGAATAAAACAGTGACAGACATTGCTGGAGGATTAGGTGGATTATTATTAGAAGTCTTAAAGAATAATCCGACGTTAAAAGGACAGTTGTTTGATCGCCAGCATGTGTTAGAAAGAACGAAATTAGTTGAATTAGGTGATGATAGTCGATGGAAATTAATACCTGGTGATCTATTTGGAGATTATCCTGAATCTGATATCTATTTAATTAAATATATTATCCATGATTGGGATAATGACAGTGTTATTAAAATATTTAAAAACTTCCGTAAAGCTATGAAGAAAGATTCAAAAGTACTTATTATTGAACCTGTTATTTTTAAAAAGAATATACCTGATGTCGCTAAATATATGGATATTCTTTGCATGAGTGCATTCCCAGAATCAGGTGAGCGTACAGAAGATGAATTTATAGCTTTATTGGATAAAGCAGATTTAAAAATAAATAAAGTGATAAAGACAGAAACATATAACTCAATATTAGAGGTTGTTATTAAATAATCTATTGGGATGGTCATTTGTTTGTATTAAAAAAAGCCACTTTAGAAGTGGCTTTTTAAATAAAATTATGCAGTTAATGCCAGTTTTGCACCAAAAAGTAAGAATACGGCACCAATACAACTATTTGATAATGAAGCTAACCGTTTGTTATGTTTTACTTTATTGGTAATTGCAACACCGCCAAAAATAAGGACTGATAAATAAAGCATACTGCATATTTCTAAAATAACACCTAATACAAAGAATGGTATACCTGCATTTTCATACTTAGGGTCGATAAACTGAATAAAGAACGAAACATAAAAAATGATCATTTTTGGGTTAAGCATACTTAAAAATAACGCTTTAACATAAAGACCATCTTTTGCTTTTACTGTAACTTCAGTGACTTGCTCTGGTGTCTCATTTTTCTTTTGAAACGTTGCATATAACGTTTTTAATCCTAAATAGGTTAAGTAAAGAGCACCTGCATATTTAATAACGATAAAGAAAACGGGTGAAGTCTTGACTAATGAAGCAACCCCCAAAAATGCCAAAAAGATTAATAATGCATCACCCGTAAAAACACCAAGAGCGGCTTTATACCCCCCTTTTACGCCATGCTTCGCACTGGAAGTAAGAACGAAAATCGAGTTTGGACCTGGTATTAAGGTAATAAAAATAACGCCTAAAAGGTATGTCCAAATATTTGAAATACCGATACTTTCTAACATACGACGCCTTTTTCAAAAAAATAACATGCTGAATATGTGAGCTATCATATCCATAATAATATTTTTGTAAAACAATAATCTTTATAATTAATAAAGATAAGTCAATTACTCTGCCTTTGAATATAAAAACCAGTTTATAAATCTTTATTTATTTTTGTTTTTAGAGTTAAAAACCAGTTTAAACATGCGTTATAGTATGATGCTGAAATTAAATTTTATACAGATTTAATAACCACCCAAAAAGCCAATATACAGAATCATATCCTATGTTTTTGGCTTTATTTGGATGTAATGCTCTGTTGTTTGTTTTTTGTTATGGTTTATTATTCTTTTTGTGATCTAAACCTATGTACTACTTTTAAAACCAAAACAATCCGACTCATTAACATAATGAAAAATAAGTTTTTTTATTATTTAGTCAGTTAATTAGCACAAAAATAAGGAAGTAAAAAGATTATATTTATTAAAACCGTTATTCTGTGTCGTTTTTACTTTGCATTTATTCTCATGACAAAGATGGAATTATGCCACTTTATTCAAAATGAGATTATTGCAGTAGAAGATTACATTGATAATAGTGATGAACATCACCCTGAACGTATTGTATGCCATGTATAAGCGATTTTTTATGATAATTTTATGCAAACAGGTAAACTAACAATAAAACAGGTTGCAGTTGGTGAAAGGTCTACGCCTAAAGATCAGATGTTAATTATTGGAGAAATATCTCCTTATCTGGGGTATACCTTGTTACTATGCACGCTATCGTGACATTGTCACCTTTATTTTATAAATGCGTTGTACAACACGCATTTACAAAAAGCGGAACCTTTATTAACGCCATATCGCGTATCACGATTCAGCTAGAGAACCATTATGGATGCACAACTGTATAAAGAATTTAAAATAGTAGAAAAAGCCTTTTGGTCAGAAATTTGTGAAAACAATATTCGTATTGGTGATCATACTCATTGCTTTATGACACCAATGGATGCCGCCATTTTTAACTTTATTTATTTACGCCAAGGCGCAACAGAAAGCTCATTTCAGCAAGCCAGCACCCTTTTTACTTCACAGAAAAAAGACCATATTTTGGTATTACCTGAAACATTATTGCCTGAATTTGAAGGAATAATAAAAAATGCAGGCTATACCGGTGATGGTATGACAACTGCAATGTATTTAACCTTATCGGAAGCAGTATTTCCATCTTATAGTAATAATCCTTGCGATATTATTTTAACCAATCACAATCTTGAACAGTGGGCGCATCCATTAAAAACAGCGTTCCCTGTGGGAGATGATAGTGATGATACGATTGTTAATGAATATATTCGTTATCACCAGAAAGCATTAGATAATGGTGCAACTATCTTCCATTATGCATTATTAGTTGAAGGTCAACCTGTATCGTCATTAACGCTGACATTGCATGATAAATTAGCGCGATTTGACGATATCGGAACCGATATTGCTTATCAAGGCAATGGCTATGCGACTCATTTGATTAAACATGTGTTAGAGTTTTGTCGTGAGCAAGGTGTAGAACGCTGTTTTTTAGATGCATCAGCAGATGGTTTAGCACTATATCGTAAATTTGGTTTTAAACCACTTTTTAACTATTTAAGCTTTATTAACCAATAATTGTATAAGAAGGTTCAATAACTCTATTGAGCCTTTTTTAATGTATAAATTTACTTATAAAACACCATGCGTCTCACTTAACAAAATAAAAATCTAAATAATTGAATTTGTCTTTGATGTATATAAAAAAATACCCAACCTTAGTTGGGTAATATGGCTATGAAAATGAATATTTAAACTTTAGAACGGGGAACAAGGTAACATAAAAAATAATGAAAAACATACCCATAAATAAAATTTACTCAATAGTTGCATAAAAATATCAATATGTCTTCGTGGTGTTTAATATAATGATTTTCGCAAAAAATCTTAATGTAACTAAAAGATATTAAAATTTTTTTATAAAAGGAAATAAAATAATTCTATCTTATATTTTTATGTGATTTTTTGATAATTTAAATTAATGTTAATTGATTTATTATAATAAAATATTTAGATTGAAAAAGTACATTGTCACTATTAAATTCTTGCTCTATTTAATCCATCTTTAAAAAAGATGGATTTTTTTATGTTAATATTTGTTTTTATTAAGTGATAACCCCATTAATAAACAGTGAGCTACCTGCAAAGATCAACATAGCATCCAATAACCATTGAAAAAGTGTTGGTGTTAGTTTTAATACCAGTTTCTTGCCAAGGTAATTTCCTACAGTTAGGCCACAGCCGACTAATCCCCCGCTAATTAAAATAAAGCTATTAACTGCACCAAGTTGGCTAAATGTCATAGCTTTGGTGAGGTAGATAACAAATGAGGCTGCTGCTTCAGTCGCAAGTAATGGCCCTAATGTTAGACCATATGCCGAAAATATAGGGATCGTTAATGGTCCTGTGGAAAACACTACCCCAGTTAAATAACCGATAACTGCACCAGCAATAATAACTTGGTAGGTTTTCATTTGTATTTGATATTTGCGCAGTAAGTGAAGCACGGGGATCATCAATATAAAAAACAGCCCCATACCAATATTTAGCCATTTTTCAGACATTATCCATAATGTATTAGCGCCAAGAATAACCGCTGGGATGCCGAGTAATAAATAATAAAATAGTGGTTTAAAGCGAATACTATGACGCCATAAATAAATACGAGATAAATTTCCCATTACTGAAGCTAATGCCATAATAGGTACGGCTTCCTTGGCACCAAATACATAAGTCAAAGCAGGTATTAATAATATAGAAGATCCCGTTCCCACAACGCCACTGATTACGCCAGACAATACTGCTAATAAAATAACTGCGATAAAACTCATTATCATCCTTTAAGTTCAATAAGTTAAAGACACTTTATCATACCTATCTTCTTTATTTTTACCTGTGATAAAATGTCACGGTATTGTGAGTTTTAATCAGAAAGTCGCTTTATTTATGCTAAATAAACCATAATGAGAAAATTATGATGAGAAATCTTCCTCCATTACCTTCATTGCGTGCATTCTTAGTCGCTTGTCATAGCCAAAGTTACACTGAAGCCGCACAAACATTATGTGTTACTCATGGAGCGATCAGTCGTCATATCCAAGTTATAGAGAAATGGTTTGGTGTCACTTTATTCAATAAACAAGGTTTACGCCGAGTACCCACTCCCTATGCATTAACATTGGCACAAGAGTTAAGTGACGTTTTTGATAAATTAAATGATATTGGTTTTCGTTATGGTAATGGTGGAAAAAACGACATTTTAAATATCAGTGTTCCTACCACACTTTGTTTAAAATGGCTTATTCCGCGAATGGAGAATTTTTATCTTCAATATCCTAATGCAAATATCCAAATTGCTTCTGCAAATAGTGAGCGATTTCATTTGATTAGTCATGATGATCTGATTATTCGTCCTCAACCTCAGCAACAAGAGTATTCATCTGTTGTTTTTTTAGCGGATAAACATTGTTTAATTGCTTCTGAAAAACTCTTAAAGCGTTACAGTGTCACTAGATTTGAAGATGTTTTTGATTGCCCTGTTATCGATACGCTTACTCGTCCTGGTCATTGGCAGCAATGGTTAATGGCGACTCATCTTAATACACAGCGCTCATTCTTACGTCACTACCGCTTTGATCACTTTCATATTTCTCTTCAAGCCATTATTGAAGGATTAGGTTTAGGCATTGGCCCTGTTTCTATTTTATCGAATGAAATAAATAACGGTACTTTAAAAGTGTTATTTCCCGATATCCAAATTGCACCTATAAGTTACTACGCTTTAACACCATTAGGTGTACAAAAAAACAAAACACATCTTGATTTCGAGCAATGGCTAACTCAACAGAAATATTAATCATTACTAATAAAATAAGTAATTGTTTTTCATAAAAATAGCGATTTAAATCCTATTAATTACATTTTTTAGAACCGTCTATTAACTATTTTGTTAAAAATACTTAATGATAGTTTCTTTTTTATAAATATCTAAAAAAAGCTAATTGTGCTATTTTTATAATTCATCCCCCAATCTAGCTCATTCATTAAAGTTATTTAAATTCAATTAATTAAATACAAAAAACAAGTAAATTAACCTATGTTAATTATTTTGATTTTAAATAATCTGTTATAAACACTTATTGTTTAACTTAAATTAACGTTCTATGCTGATATTAATATATAAAATTTATTAATTTATTTGCTAGCAACGAAGGACGATAAGATGTCTGTAGCTGTGACAAAAAAAGCAATAGAAAAACTAATTAATGGGTATGAGTCTGATCCTTTTGCACTTCTTGGTATGCATGAAACATCAGTGGGCTTAGAGGTTCGTGCTTTTTTACCAGATGCAGTTGCAGTTAGTGTCATTGATAGAAAAAATGGACGAAAAGTCGCGACACTAGAGCGTATACACCCTAGTGGTTTTTTCTGTGGCGCGATCCCTCGACGTAAACGTCGTTTTAATTACTGTTTAGATATAATCTGGGAAAATGCACAAGGTGTCGTTGATGATCCCTATCAATTTGGCATTTTATTGCAAGAAATGGATATTTGGTTTTTAGCGCAAGGTCATCACTCCCGTTCTTATCAATGTTTAGGCGCCCACCCTGCCAAGTTGGGTGATATTGATGGTATTACTTTTGCTGTCTGGGCACCTAACGCAAAAAGCGTAAGCGTTGTAGGCGATTTTTCATTCTGGGATGAGCGGCGTTTTCCAATGCGATTACGCCGTGAAAGTGGAATATGGGAGCTTTTCCTTCCCCAAGCGCATCTAGGGGATTGCTATAAATACTCTATCCTTGATGCGACTGGCGAACGTCGCTTAAAAGCAGATCCTTATGCTTTTGAAACACAAATACGTCCTGAAACTGCCTCAATTATCAATACATTACCCCTCGTTCAACCAATGCCATTATCGCGTCAGCAAGCAAATCAACGTAATGCACCAATGTCTATTTATGAAGTTCATTTAGGTTCATGGCGTAGACATACTGACGATCAAAGCTGGCTAAGTTATCGTGAATTAGCCGAACAGTTAATTCCATACGTTAAAGAAATGGGATTTACTCATATTGAGTTGCTCCCTATTAATGAACATCCTTTTGATGGTTCATGGGGATATCAACCGTTAGGGCTATATTCACCAACTCGTCGCTTTGGTTCTCCGATGGATTTCCGTGACTTTATTGAAGCAGCGCATCAAGCAGAAATTAATGTCATTTTAGATTGGGTTCCTGGTCATTTCCCTGAAGATGATTACGGCTTACGTAATTTTGATGGCACATCACTCTATGAATATGCAGATAGACGTGAAGGATTTCATCCCGATTGGAATACGTTGATTTATAACTATGGGCGCAATGAAGTACTAAATTACCTTTCTGCTAATTTATTGTATTGGCATGAGCATTTTGCGCTAGATGGTTTTCGTTTCGATGCTGTGGCCTCAATGCTTTATCGTGATTACAGCCGAAAAGAAGGCGAATGGATCCCAAATAAACACGGTGGACGTGAGAATTTAGAGGCGATTGATTTTATTCGTCATACCAACAAATTACTGGGTGTAACTTGTCCAGGGACTATCACGATTGCAGAAGAGTCTACTGATTTTCCTAGAGTCACCTTACCGCCTGATGAAGGAGGTTTAGGTTTTAATTACAAATGGAATATGGGTTGGATGCATGACACGTTAGCTTATATGCAACGTGATCCTATCTATCGTAAATTTCACCATAATCAAATGACCTTTGGCATGCTCTATGCCTATAACGAAAACTTTATTTTGCCTCTTTCTCACGATGAATTTGTGCATGGTAAAGGCTCATTGATTGGTCGTATGGTTGGCGATGATTGGCAAAAGTTTGCCAATTTACGTGCTTATCTCGGCTTTATGTGGGCTTATCCCGGCAAAAAACTGTTATTTATGGGATGTGAGTTTGCACAATGGCGTGAATGGAATCATGACCGTAGCTTAGATTGGCATCTTCTTGAAGAGCCAAATAGTCCGCATCAAGGTATTCAACACTTTGTGCGAGATTTGAATCTCTCTTATCGCGCTAATGCCCCACTGTATGAATGTGATTTTGAACGTGAAGGTTTTGAATGGCTTACCGTTGATGATCACAACAACTCTGTCTTTGCTTTTTGCCGTAAAGATACACAAGGGAATGAAATCATTGTTATTAGTAATTTCACTCCTGTCGTTCATCATAATTATGTTGTTGGTGTAAATAAAGCAGGTACTTATCAGGAAATTCTCAACAGTGATTCTGAGTTTTATAACGGTAGCAATGTAGGAAATTTAGGTGAAATAGAAACAATTACAAGTGCATTTAATGGCAAGCCTCACTCTTTGTCATTGACACTGCCTCCGCTTGCGACACTGTATTTAAGATTGAAGGATTAATATGTCTTTAGATTATGGACGTCCTTTTCCTATGGGCAGTCATTATGATGGCTATGGAGTAAATTTTACCCTCTTTAGTGAAAATGCCACTAAAGTCATTCTGTGTTTGTTTGATAAAGCAGGTAAAGAGATCCGTTACCCATTACCGGGTAAAACAGGTGCAATTTGGCATGGATATTTGCCTGGTGCAGGGCCTGGTTTACATTATGGTTATCGTGTAGAAGGTGAATGGAACCCAGAGTACGGATTGTTCTATCAACCTCAGCAACTATTATTAGATCCTTATGCAAAACAGGTGACAGGTATTATTGATAATACATTACCTTACATTTCTCCTGTTTTTAATCTATTAGAGCATGATGATAGTGCGATTACGCCTAAAGCGGTGATCACTGATGATAGCCGTTGTTTTTGTCATTCTTATAAAGAAAAAGACACTTATCAGCCTTTAAATACGCCATGGTCAGAAACTATTATTTACGAAGGACATGTAAAAGGACTGACAAAACTTCATCCTGAAATACCAGAAAAACTACAGGGTACTTATGCAGCATTAGGGCATCCTGCTTTTATTTCACATCTGAAAAAACTAGGTATTACGGCATTAGAATTACTGCCTGTTCAATATCATTTAACAGAGCCACATCTTCATAAAATTGGTTTAAAAAACTATTGGGGTTATAACGTATTAGCGCCTTTCGCTTTATCGACTCAATATTATTCTAATTCGGGTCGGAATATTATTGATGAATTTAGAGAAGCCATAAGATGCTTACATAGAGCCAATATTGAGGTGATTTTAGATGTAGTATTTAACCATACTGCGGAATTAAGTGATCAATTCGAAGGTTATATTGTTTCGCAACGTGGTATTGATAACCAAAGCTATTATTGGCTAAACGACGAAAACAAAGCTCAAAACTGGACGGGTTGTGGTAATACACTCAATTTAAGTCGCCCTGAAACGGTGCAGTGGGTGATGGATTGTTTGCGTTATTGGGTGACAGAATTTCATATTGATGGTTTTCGTTTTGATTTAGCGACAAGTCTTGGTCGAGTCCCTTATTTTGATCCTCAATCACCACTACTGACAGCAATACGACAAGATCCGCTATTATCTCGTATTAAACTTATCGCCGAGCCTTGGGATTTAGGCTCTGATGGTTATCAAGTCGGTAATTTTCCTGTTCCATTTACAGAATGGAATGATGGCTATCGTGATGTTATTCGCCGTTTTTGGTTGTGGCGTGATGTCTCTATCGCGACATTTGCAGACAATATTACGGGCTCTGCAAAACTGTATCACCAAAATGGCAGACCTCCCTACTCTAGCGTCAATATGATAACGAGCCACGACGGCTTTACACTAAGAGATTTAGTAAGTTATCAGAACAAACATAATGAGGAGAATGGCGAATCAAACCTAGATGGACATAACACCAATTATAGTGTGAATTTTGGTGAAGAAGGTTTGATAGTTAACGAAAATATAAATCAACACAGATTGCTTGCAATAAAGAATATGCTGGCAACTTTACTGCTTTCTAGAGGAACCCCTCATTTACTCGCTGGTGATGAAGTGGGTAATACACAATATGGTAATAACAATGCTTATTGTCAGGATAATAAAGTCAGTTGGATCAAATGGTTTCAACAGCCTTACAACTTAACTGATTATATTCACCGCCTCATTGAATTACGTCACCAAATTACACCATTAAGTTCACTTAAATGGTGGGAGGAAGATAGCCAAAATATTATTTGGTTAAGTCAGAATGCTCAACCTATGAGTCATGAAGATTGGCAACAACTTCCCCCTTCACCATTACAACTTCTTTTAGCTCAACAGTGGATCTTAATGTTTAACCCATTAAGAAACAGCGTAATTTTTTCTTTACCTGAAGGGGCTTGGTCTTGCTTGCTTGATACAACTAGCTGGCCTGATTGTCACCCGACTCAATTTGAGCATTGTGAAGTACAACCTAACAGTATCACCCTTTGGCGAAAGCGTGCTTTTTATACTCAATCTTCTACTGAAACATTACCCATTATTTCCTCCCAGATTAAGTGATTTGATTGGAGTGCTATAACTATGATGACGACAGAACAAGGCCAAAAATTAATGTTGGCACAACAACTTCCTAAAGAGGCAATTGCACTCGTTTTAGCGGGAGGTCGTGGTACACGTTTAAAAGCATTGACTTCAAAACGTGCAAAACCGGCGGTTTTCTTTGGTGGGAAATTTCGAATTATCGACTTTACATTATCAAATTGTCTTAACTCTGGGATCCGTCGTATTGGTGTAATCACACAATATCAGTCGCATTCACTAGTTCAACATATTCAGCGTGGTTGGTCATTCTTTAATGAAGATATGAATGAGTTTGTTGATTTATTACCTGCTCAGCAACGTCGTAATACTGAACATTGGTATATGGGGACAGCTGATGCTATCTATCAAAATCTCGATATTCTTCGTAGCTACCAAGCAAAATATGTCGTGATTTTAGCTGGCGACCATATTTATAAAATGAACTATGCACGTTTATTGCTTGATCATGTTGAAAACAAATCAAAATTCACCGTAGCTTGTATTCGTGTTCCTAAAGAAAATGCATTCCAATTTGGTATTATGGATATCGATGAAAATCGTAGAGTACTTAATTTCTTAGAAAAACCATCAAACCCGCCTTGTATTCCTAATGATCCAGAACACTCACTAGCAAGTATGGGGATTTATGTGGTTGATAGAGATTACCTTTTTGATTTATTGGAAGAAGATAGCCGTGATCCAAATTCACATCATGACTTTGGCCAAGATATTATTCCTAAAATCACAGAACGTGGTGATGTTCTTGCTCACCCTTTTGAACTCTCTTGTGTCAGTTCAGATCCCTCCGTCCCTCCCTACTGGCGCGATGTAGGAACCATCGAAGCATATTGGTCTGCTAACCTCGATTTGGCCTCTGTCACTCCTGAGCTTGATATGTATGCGAAAGATTGGCCAATCCGCACCTTTATGACCCCTTTGCCACCAGCTAAGTTTGTTCAAGATAACCATGGCGAACACGGAAAAATGATGAATTCGCTGATTGCTGACGGTTGTATTATCAATGGTTCAACGCTCTATTCATCTGTTCTATTTCCATTAGTTCGCGTTGAGTCTTTCTGCCATATTGAAAATTCTGTGATTTTACCTGATGTGACAGTGAGTCATCATTGCTATTTAAAACGCTGCATTATTGAACGTAGTTGTACAATTCCCGAAGGGACAGTTATTGGGATGAATGCAGAAGAAGATACCGCACGTTTCCACCGTACTGAAGAAGGTATCGTACTTGTAACAAGAGAAATGCTTGAGCAATTAGCCCGTAAAGAAAATTCAACTAAAACGAAAGCAGAACAAAAAACGCAACATGAGGAGGCATTTTCGTGAATGTTCTTCACTGTTGTTCTGAATTATTTCCTCTACTAAAAACGGGCGGATTAGCTGATGTTATGGGCTCTTTGCCTTTAGCCCAGAAAAAGATTGGTTTAGATGCGCGGGTTGTTATTCCCGCATTTCCTGCTATCAAAGATAATATTCCCGATCTCAAATTAGTAACTAATATCGATACATTTGCAGGTAATATTTCTCTGCTTTACGGACAATACCGAGGGGTTGATATTTATCTTATTGATGCTCCTCATCTTTATCAACGTACAGGTAGCCCTTATCACGATCAATATCAACATGCTTATGGTGATAATGTTTTTCGTTTTGCCTTATTAGGTTGGGTAGCAAGTGAACTTTCTGCGGGGTTAGATCCCTTATGGCGAGCAGATATTGTTCACGCCCATGATTGGCATGCAGGACTAGCTTGTGCTTATCTAGCAATAAAACATTACTCTGCAAAATCTGTTTTTACTGTTCATAATCTGGCTTATAAAGGTGAGTTTTCACCTTATCATCTGCATCAACTTGAATTACCTGATGACTGTTTTTCAATTAATGGACTGGAATATTACGGACAAATTTCATTCTTAAAAGCAGGCCTCTTTTATGCTAACCACATTACGACCGTCAGCCCAACTTATGCCAAAGAGATAACCACTCATGAGTTTGGTTACGGCTTAGAGGGATTATTGCGTCAACGTGCTGATGAGCAGCGATTAAGTGGCATTTTAAATGGTATTGATGAGGCGGTTTGGGATCCCTCAATAGATAGATTAATTACGCGTTGTTATGGTGTTCAAAACCTGAATATGCGTTTAGATAACAAAACCGTATTACAGAAAAAATGCGGTTTACCTGTCAACAATAATGCCCCTCTTTTTGCGGCCGTAAGTCGTTTAACTTCGCAAAAAGGGCTCGATTTAGTGATTGAAACACTACCAGATATCGTTGAACAACGTGGTCAATTTGTTTTATTAGGTACTGGTGATAGTCACCTTGAAGCAGCATTTTTACACGCACAACAGCAATACCCGAAAAATGTAGCGGTTCATATTGGCTATGATGAAAGTTTTTCACATCAAATTGTCGCTGGCGCTGATGTAATTATGGTGCCTAGTCGTTTTGAACCTTGTGGATTAACCCAGTTATATGGCTTGAAATATGGCGCTCTACCTTTAGTGAGACACACCGGTGGGCTAGCCGATACGGTTAATGATTGTTCATTAGAAAATTTAGCGCATCACCAAGCTACGGGGTTTGTTTTCTATGAAGCAACATCGGACTCTCTGCGTCAGGCTATAAATCGAGCCTTTACCTTATGGAATATGCCTAAACAGTGGCAACAAACTCAAATGGATGGCATGAGTCAGACTATTTTTAGTTGGGAAACCGCTGCAAAAATGTATGCGACACTGTATCAACATCTATAGATATGAAGTCTATTTGAACCAGTGGATCACGAAAAGAGATTTATAATGAAAAATTTATGTGAATTTGATTATCTATCACCCAATAAGGATATTGAATCATTAAAGCGTTCTATTGTTTACAAGCTAATGTTTATCGTTGGAACATCGCCCAAATATGCAACACCAACAGATTGGTTAAATGCCACATCCTATGCTATTAGAGACCGTTTAGTTGAACGCTGGTTAATATCAACCAAAGCAGAGCTTTCACCGAAAGTAAAACAGGTTTATTACATTTCGATGGAGTTTCTTATGGGGCGTTTTTTAACAAACGCCATGCTCTCTTTAGGTGTTTATCTCGAAGTTAAAGCGGCGCTACAAGAGTTAGGGCTTGATCTTGAAAAACAGATTGAACTTGAACCTGATCCTGGTTTAGGTAATGGTGGCTTAGGCCGTTTGGCTGCTTGCTTCCTTGATTCTTGCGCCACACTAGGTTACCCCGTTACAGGTTATGGTATTCGTTATGAATACGGTATGTTTCGTCAGCAAATTAAAGATGGCGAACAATATGAAGTCGCGGATAACTGGCTTGAAAAAGGTAATCCTTGGGAGTTTCCTCGTCATGATCTGCAATTTGAAGTGGATTTTGGCGGACGTTTACAGCAAGAAGGTGAGAAAAGTTATTGGGTTGATACTTTTAATGTTATGGCACAACCTTACGACTCTATTGTTCCGGGTTATAACACGCAAGCAACAGATACCATTCGTTTATGGTCAGCAAAATCAAACGTTGCGTTTAACTTAGGTAAATTTAATAAAGGTGAATATCTAGAAGCAACAGAAGCAAAAGATCGCTCTGAAAATATCTCTCGTATTCTCTACCCGGACGATTCGACCGCGTCAGGTAAAATGTTGCGTTTACAGCAAGAATACTTCTTAGTGAGTGCTTCTGTTCAGGATATTTTGCAACGTCATTACCACTTGCATCAACGCTTTGATAATCTAAAAGATTTTATTGCCATACATCTTAATGATACTCACCCTGTGCTTGCTATTCCTGAGTTAATGCGTCAATTGATAGATAATCATGAATTTAGCTGGGATGAGGCATGGGAACAAACTATTCAGATATTTTCATACACAAACCATACATTAATGGGTGAAGCATTAGAAACTTGGCCGGTTGATATGCTAGGTCGTTCGCTTCCTCGCCATTTACAAATTATTTTCCAAATCAATGATAAATTTCTGAAACAAGTTAGAACACAATTCCCTAATGATAACGATTTATTACGTCGCGTTTCGATTATTGATGAAGAGAATGGCCGTAATGTTCGTATGGCATGGTTAGCGGTTATTATCAGCCATCAAGTTAATGGTGTTTCTGAACTTCATAGCCAATTAATGGTGCAATCTTTATTTGCTGATTTTGCGACGATCTATCCTAAGAAATTTTGCAATATTACTAATGGGATCACACCACGTCGTTGGTTAGCGTTAGCAAACCCTTCTCTCTCTAGAACAATTGATAGCCATATTGGTACAAATTGGCGAACAAATTTAGAGCAGTTGGGTGAATTAATGCCATTGATAAAAGATAAAAATTTCTTACACCAATTAAAAGATTCAAAAAGTATCAATAAACAAAATTTTGCTCAGCTCATTAAGGAAGAGTTAAATATTGATATTAATCCTGATGCACTGTTTGATGTGCAAATCAAACGTATTCATGAATATAAACGTCAACTTCTCAATGTATTAGGCATTATCACTCGCTATAATCGCATTTTAGAAAATCCAGAGAAAAACTGGGTACCTCGCGTATTTATTTTTGGCGGTAAAGCTGCGTCAGCTTATTATAATGCAAAGAAAATCATCAATCTTATCAACGATATTGCAAGCAAGATTAATAATGACGAGCGTATTAAAAATAAACTAAAAGTGATCTTTATTCCTAATTACGGCGTAAGTTTAGCGCAACATATTATCCCAGCGGCAGATTTATCTGAGCAAATTTCATTAGCAGGAACAGAAGCTTCTGGTACAGGAAATATGAAGCTTGCCCTAAATGGTGCATTAACCATCGGTACACTTGATGGTGCTAATATTGAAATTGGTGAACATGTTGGTTTTGATAATATGTTTATCTTTGGTCACAATGCACAAGAAGTGGCAGAATTAAGACAGCGTTATTCCCCTCGTCGCTATTATGATGAAGACATTGAGTTACATACTGCGCTCAATCAAATTGCTAATGGTTTCTTTAATCCAACTTCCCCTGATAAATACAAATCAATTTTCGATAGCTTAATTGAATTTGGCGATCATTATCAGGTATTAGCCGATTATCGTAGCTATGTTGATACTCAAGATAGTGTTGATGTTCTCTATCAAGATGAAGAGGCTTGGTTGAAAAAATCAGCGTTAAACATCTGCCAAATGGGCTATTTTTCTGCAGATCGTGCGGTAACTGAATATATGCAGCGAATTTGGAAAGCTTCTGCGATTACATTGTAAAAACTAAACTAAATATCCTGCTCTTACCTTAACTTTTTGTAAAAAATAAACTATTGATCTAAAGTTAGACGTTGCGTATAACAAAGGTATACATAACGTCTAACTTAAGTGAAATAGGATAATAAAATGACCTCACATCTTACACTACAAAATATTGATGCCCTCTCATCCCCAGGTGGGCATTACTCCCATGTTGTTACTGCAAATAATATGTCGTTTATTTCTGGATTATTACCCTTAGATAACCAAGGCACCCCATTAGCAGACAAACCCATTGAAGTCCAAATTACACAAGTGCTTGAAAACTTAAATGCTTGTCTTCTCGGAATTAATGCAAAGAAAACCGATATTGCTCAAGTTAAAGTCTATGTGACAGATATTAACGAGTGGCCTATCGTTAATGAACTATACGCAAAATGGATTGATGAACACAGACCAGCAAGATTAGTCGCGGGGGTAAAAGAGCTTCATTTTGGAAGTAAAATTGAAATTGAAGCCGTTGTTATCAAGGAATAATCTATGAATAAGTTACCTACTCCTACTTATAAAGATGTTGCTGAAGCTCATCAGCGTATTCTGCCATACCTTAATAAAACACCTGTTCTAACCTCTCGCACCATTAATGCGTTAACAGGGGCACAGTTTTATTTTAAGTGTGAAAACTTCCAGAAAATGGGCGCATTTAAATTTCGTGGTGCAATGAATGCGTTATCTCAATTTACCGCAGAACAACGTAAAAATGGTGTTGTGACCTTTTCATCAGGTAATCATGCACAAGCTATTGCGTTATCGGCAAAGCTATTAGGGATCCCCGCAACAATTATCATGCCTGAAGATGCGCCGAAGGCAAAAATGGCAGCCACAAAAGGTTATGGTGGTCGGGTGATCACCTATAACCGTTATACAGAAGATCGTGAAGATATTGGACAACAACTGGCACAAAAAGAAGGGCTTACCTTAATTCCGCCTTACGATCACCCTCATATTATTGCTGGGCAAGGTACTGCTGCAAAAGAACTGTTCGATGAAGTTGGTGAATTAGATATGCTATTTGTTCCGTTAGGTGGTGGTGGCTTACTATCAGGCTCTTTGTTATCTACCAATGCCCTTTCACCAAATTGTAAGATATTTGGCGTTGAACCTATCGCTGGAAATGACGGACAGCAATCATTACGTAAAGGCGAAATCATTCATATTGATACACCGAAAACAATTGCAGACGGCGCGCAAACCCAGCATCTAGGTAATTATACTTTTGAAATTATTCGTCACTATGTGAGCGATATTTTAACTGCAACAGATGAAGAATTAATTTCGACTATGCAGTTTTACGCCCAGCGGATGAAAATGATTGTAGAGCCAACGGGTTGTTTAAGTTTAGCGGCAGCTTGTCAATTTGGTGATAAATTAAAAGGTAAGAAAATAGGTATTATTATTAGTGGTGGTAATGTCGATATCGCGCAATATGGTCGCTTTTTAGCGCAATGAATCATGACATCTTATGCATGTATAATATGAAAAAAAGCAGTATAGAAAAACCTATACTGCTTAAAAAAACCAACATGCAACCAATCAACTAAAATAACGGGGACGTTTGTTTAACGACTTTTTAGTTAAGTAAAAAAGTAATCCCTGCTTCTTTACATAATTGTGTCAGATTTTCTTTTAATTGTTGGTTTTCTTCAGGCAATAAATCGAGTTGTGGCAAACGCATATGACCGCCGTCTAAACCACGCATGGTTAATGCCGATTTAAATATTGCCATATTCGCGCCAGACTTAAGCGCATCACTAAATTTCACACAAAATTGTTGCCACTGTTTTGCTTCTCGGTAATTACCTGTGATATAGGCTTTATACATATTCACAAATGGCTCAGGGAATACACAAGCACAACCTGAAACTGTACCGTCACAGCCTGCATCTAATAAGCCTAGGAATAATTTATCGTAGCCATGAAGAACTGAAAAACCCTCCGCAACCGCAAGATAACTTAATGTTGTATTGTTATCAGCAAAACTGTATTTAATACCAATCACATTTTTACACTGCTGTTGTACTTTTGCCACTAATTCAGGCTTTATATTATTTGCGGCACATTGTGGAATATTATACAGATAAACAGGGAAATTATCTGGCACGCTATTTGCCACTGTCACAAAATAGTTTTCTAATTCTCGCTCTGTCGCACCAAAGAATTGTGGTGTCACCACACCAATACCATCGGCACCAATGTCAACTGCATGTTTGGCTAATTCAATGGTTTCATTTAATGTCATTGCACCAACATGAATAAAAACAGGTAAACGCCTATTCGCTGTTTCAACAACGGTTTTCGCAACATTTTTACGTTCTAGCGCAGATAAACGTAACATTTCACCCGTTGTACCACAAGGATAAAGGCAATCAACGCCTTTGGTTACTAGCATTTCAGTTAATGCAGATAATGCTTTAATATCGACTTGATCCTTTGAATCAAACGGAGTAACCATTGCCACTGTAACGCCAAATAATTTTTTCATATAAAGACCTTTATTAAATCAGATTGCTTCTACAATAACTTTAATTGCCAACATACCCGGATCATCTAAACCAATAGATTTTTCTGGGAACATACGAGCTCGACCTAATAAATTAGGTTTTTGGCGAAATTCATTAAGCGTACTTTCGATGCTTTGTAAGGCAGCTATTTTTAGATCATCGATAGCTAATGGTTTTAGTGCTTCAGATAAATGGTAAAGAATATCGAGTACGGATTTTTGTCCTAACTCCCCTTTTCCCCTCGCCATCATGCTTTGGTATGCAACAGTTAATAGTGGTGAAATATCGGAAGATGATATTTCTTGAAGTTGATTTTCTTTACAGTATTTTGCCATTGCCATAAAAGCGGTTGCTTGTAATGTGCCAAAAGAAGATGCACAAGCTTTTTGTAATGATTTACTGCATTGAAAAAGCGCTTTGCTGAGATCATCAGGCCAATCTTGTGAATCGTCTGCAATTTGTCGCCAGCCTTTTTGCATGGTGATCCCTAAATCTCCATCACCTAGGCGACTATCTGCTTCACACAACATAGGTTGAAATTGTTCGCAAGCGATAGCGATACGGTTTACCGCTTGTTTGAGCATTTCAAGCGTAATATTCATCGTTATACCCTCCAGAATGCACAATGAGCCGGTGCATTCATCAAGGCTTCTAGCTCATCATCCAATTTACATAACGTTAAGCTTGCTCCTGTCATTTCCATAGACGTGGCATAACGGCCAACTAATGGATGCACAATTGTTGCACCCGCTTTATCAATCAACTGTGCAATTTTGTTGTACAAAATATAAAGTTCTTCTAATGGTGTTGCGCCTAAAGAGTTAACTAATACAGAGACTTTATCACCCGTTTTCAATGATAATTCTGTTTGTAAGCGCTCAAACATCTCTTGTGCAATATCATCTGCGCTACGTAATTTATCACGCCAAATTCCTGGCTCACCGTGAATACCCATCCCCATTTCCATTTCATCTGCACCAATTTCAAAAGTAGGATGCCCTACTGCGGGTAAGGTGCAAGATGTCAACGCACAACCAATAGTTCGGGTATTTTTCATGGTTTTTTGAGCGATACGCGTGACTTCTTCCAGCGTTGCCCCTTCTTCGGCTTTGGCACCCGCCATTTTGAAACCATAAATCATCCCGGCAACACCACGGCGTTTGTGCGCTTCCTCTGATTTTGCTGAAGCCACATCGTCAGTGGCTAAAACGGTTGTACAACGAATCTCATCTTCAAAATCAACAGTTTCGGTCGCCATATCAAAATTCATGATATCGCCACCGTAATTACCATAAAGTAGCAATACACCTAAGCCACTGTTTGCTTCACGAATGGCATCTGCCATTAAATCTGCTGAAGGTGAAGCAAAAACAT
Source organism: Proteus faecis (assembly GCF_003144395.1). Lineage (GTDB taxonomy): Bacteria > Pseudomonadota > Gammaproteobacteria > Enterobacterales > Enterobacteriaceae > Proteus > Proteus faecis. The sequence goes on from NZ_PENZ01000034.1 coordinate 338,438, forward strand.
CGCCTACAGCTGCTGCATCTAATAAGCCCTCACCGACATATCCTGTAAATACCGGTAAGTGACCCGAACCGCCTCCCGTTACAATACCCACTTTGGGTTTGTTTGCTTTTTTCGAACGAGTAATCAATCTTGGCTGTGGTTGACGATAAATATCACCATGAGCAAGGCATAAACCTGCTAATGTTTCATCGACATAATTTTCTGGCTTATTTAATATTTTTTTCATGTGATCACCCGATATTTTTATTTATCTGCTGATTTCGACATCTTAAATAAATTCATTTTATTTAAGACGAGTTTTCCCTGATACTTAAAAGTATCTATAAATAAATGCTTATTAATAAATAATATTAAATAGGTTTTTTATTTAGCTTTAAAAACACCTCTAATTTGCATAGCCACAATAAATAAAAACACACTAGCTAATACCATCGAAATCGGTCTATTAACAAAGTTAATTAAGTCACCATCAGCTTTCATTAATGATGAGAGTAAGTTTTTTTCTAACATTGGTCCTAAGATCATCCCCAAAATAATAGGTGATATTGGGAATTTACGTTCTTGAAGGAAATAGCCAATAACTCCCATTACTAACATAACAATAATAGAAGACATCGTATTTGTAATTGCATAAGAGCCTACAATACTAAATAAAATAATTGCTGGATAAATAATTGCATTATCAATAGCAACAATCTTCTTCAATAAATTGACAACAATAAAAGCGATTGGTAATAAAACCAGATTAGCGATAAAGAAAATAATAAAGACCGCATATAATTTATCAGGATTAAATAAAAACAGTGTTGGTCCTGGTTGCATATCTTTCATATATAATACACCGATAATAATTGCAGCCGCTGAATCGCCTGGAATACCAAATACTAAAGATGGGATCCAACTTCCGGCTAAACTTGCATTATTACTCGCTGAAGCATCAACAATACCTTCCTCAGAACCATGACCATATTTTTCTGGTTTTTTAGAGAGTTTCTTTGAAACAGCATAAGAGATCCATGCTGCGATATCGGCCCCCGCACCGGGTAAAGCACCAATTAATGTTCCAATTATTCCGCTACGGAAAATACCACTTTTACGCTGTCGAACAACACCACCAACCCCTTTAAAAATGTTGTAAGAATTATTTTCAGCATTCACTTCACTTAACGTAATTTGCTTTTTTTTCCAACGCTCAACGTAATATTTAATTGCACCAGAAATTGCAAACAACCCTATCATTGCTGGAATAAAACTGACTCCTTGCATTAAAGAGACTTCACCGAAAGTAAAGCGAGCTTGCCCTGTAAATTCATCATAACCAATGGTGGCTAATGCAATACCAAAGAATAGTGCTAATAAGCTTTTTCGAATATGTGAACCTGAAACAATTGTTGCACAGCTAAGCCCAATTAAAGATAACCACATATATTCATAAGAACTAAATTTTAAAGCAAACTCAGCTAAAATTGGTGCTGTTGACGCTAATATAATCGTACCTATAACACCACCAATCACAGAGCTTGTTAGCGACATACCTAATACACGATTTGTTTTCCCCTCTTTGACTAAGGTATGTGCATCATTGGTATAAGCTGCCGATGCAGGTGTACCCGGAATATTTAATAAAGCGCCGGGAATATCACCCGCAAAGATAGAGGACGCTCCGACAGAAATCATTAAAGCTAAAGCTGGAATGGGTTCAAGAAAAAAAGTAAATGGCACCATTAATGCGATAGCCATTGTTGATGTTAATCCAGGAATTGCACCAACAAATAAGCCAAATAAACAAGCGCCAATCACGACAAGTATTGTTGTGTAATCAATATAAGCAAGTGCGCTAATTAATATATCCATACTGTTATTCTCTATTTATGAAAATAGCTGAGGTAGCGGTACTAACAGTACAGCGGTAAATAAGTAATACACACCTAACACCACACTGGCTGAAATAATAAAACTGTATATAGGTTTTGTTGTTGCATATTTCATCATTAATGGTGCTGTAATAATTAAGCCCGTTAAAATAAAACCTAGATAATTTGATGCAAAAACATAAAAAAGAATAATGCCAATGATTAATAAAACAAATTTTATTTCATGCCATGAAACTAATGGAATATCACTTTCTTGATGGCGTGAAAATATATCTATTAGTGAAAATATAATTATGCCACCGCCAATAATAGAAGGCATAAATGCGGCACCATATTCACTAAAATCACCTAATGAATACGCACTATAAACAATAAGAAATAAACCAAAGCAACAAAATATTAGCGATAGAATATGACGATTTAGCATAGGCATAAAAACGGCTGCTGTTCAGCCGTTTCCTCAGTTATTTCTTTATAATTTCACCAAACTTTTTATCTTCATTGGCCATAAATTGAGTGGCATCATCGCCATATAGTTCGATAACTTCAAATCCTTGTTTATTTGCAAACTCAGCTAATTCGCCAGAGGCATACACTTTTTTCATTGCAGACGTAAGTTTGTCTTGTACTTCTTTATCTAACCCTTTTGGCGCAACTAACATATTCCACGCTTGTAAATCCCAGTTATAAGGTGTGGCTTCTTTAAATAATGGGACATCTGGGTAAAAAGCCGATTTCTCATTGGACATAATTGCCATATGCTTCACTAATCCCGCTTTTACCATGCTGTCTGCCTCTCCTAATGAAGAGGTCACAATATCAACCCCGCCAGAAGCAAGCTCTTGTAATGCAGCACTTGCACCTTGAGAAGGAATAAAGCGAATGGCGTTATCAGGCAATCCCGCAGCACGCAACATCCCAATAGTATTGAGATGCCAGATTGAGTTTAAACCACTACCGGAAGCTTTTAATTTACCCGGATTTGCTTTCGCGTAATCAATAATTTCCTGTGCATTTTTAAATGGTGAAGACTTTCCAACTTGTAATCCACCATAAATAACAGCAAGACGTGTAATTGGTGTGTAATCTTGATAAGTTAAATTTGTCATTCCTTGATGATGCATCATGGCAATTTCAACCGTTGCAATACCCAGTGTGTAGCCATCGGGTTTTGCATTTTTAATAGCATCATGACCAACGACACCACTACCGCCTGTTTTATTTACCACATTAACGGTCACGCCTAATTCTTCTTGTAGCCCTTTAGCTGCTAGGCGTGCAACTGTATCAGTATTACCGCCAGCAGCCCAAGGAACAACAATGGTAATTGGTTTTTCAGGGTATTGAGCGAAAACCGGAAGTGTAAAAATGGAACTGCATAGGGTAAATGCCAGAAGTGTTTTTTTCATTATATGCACCTTTTCTCATTGCAGATTATTTGTGGTCGAATATCTTCGAGCCTTGATTTAAGGCGAGCCTGAACTTGAGAAAGTACAGGCATTGCTGTTACGCCTTTTTGTTCTATAAATGCAGAAAGGAAAGCACTGGCAAATAATATACTCTCATGCATTGTGCCTCCTGCCGCTATTTTTGAAGCAAATGCGCCATTAAAAGCATCCGTGGCTGCCATCGTATCCACTCGTAACGATGGCATAGGCGGTATATGAAAAGTGGCTCGTCCATCAAAATAGACCACGCCAAGCTCATCCATATAGATAATAACTTTCTTGTTTTCATCACCTGAAATAACGTTAATAGCCTGTTTTGCGTCATTAATGTTGTTTATTTCAATATCAGCCCAATGTGATGCTTGATTCGCATTTAAGGTAATAAAATCAATATTTGAATAAAGCTGTTTTAGATTTTCATTATAAGGCGCAACATTTAGCACAACTGTTTTATTAACTGATTTTGCAAACAGTGCGGTTTTAATATTAGCTTCTATATTTATTTCACCTTGGAGCAATAACACATCCGCTTCACTTACATAAGGTAAAGAAATATCAATCTCTTGATCTGAAAATGTATTGTTCGCCCCTAAATAAGTCGCTGTAATATTGTTTTGTGTTTCATCCGCTAAATAGCTAATTGAACTGCCTGTTGGCTCTATTTCTGTTTGAAAAATAGTGAAAGAATCAATGCCACTTTCTTGTAAATATTTATAAGCATATTTACTAAAATGATCTTCACCGACCTTCGTTATTAAATGCACTTTCGCATCCGAAAAACTGGCAGCCATTGCCTGATTTGTTCCTTTACCACCGGGACCTATCGAATTGCTTTTAGAGTTAATTAGCTCACCGACTTTTGGAAAAGAATCGACATTGGCAATAATATCTACCACAAATGACCCAAGTACGCAGACTTTGCCTTCTGGCTTTCTATCTTTACGTTCTCTTACGATTAATAAATCGTGCAATAAACATGAAATATCAAAGCTATCACTAAATTTACTTATTTTTTTAATTTCTTGTTTCCCTAGTATGGCGCCACCATGACAACGTTTGATCAACCCTTCTCCTTCAAGGTATTTCAAATCACTGCGAATAGTTTCCAATGTGACACTGAATTTTTCCGCAAGCTGAGCCACTTTAACTTTCTTTTGTTCCCTGATGATGGTGTAAATTTCCTGTCGCCGTTCTTCTGAAAACATACAAAGTGCCTCCGTATCATTGATAACGAGAATAAGGAGATTAGGTTCGTGATTCTGCGATGGCATTCAAAACAAAAAACCAAAAGCAAAAGCAAAACCAAATCGAAGCAATTTAGATCACATTTTTTTAACACAACATCAATTGTCATACGTTAAAAATGAGAGGTGAAACGAGTCGAATAAAGAATGGTAATTAAGAAAAGAGAGGTAGAATCAGCCGTTCAAAGGCGGCTGATAAAATAATGATTTAAATTATTACAAAAATGATAGTTTTTTATTGTGAATATAATGTTAAATAAAATTACCTTGGTATCTAGTTTTGCAAGGCGTAAAGGCCAAATATGCAAAGCACGAAGGTTAAAAGCACGCATTACTTGCCTATCTTCATTATTATTTTTAATTTTTCCCATTTATCTATATTCACTTCTAATTCATTAATCTTATGGATAATGATTATCAGTCAGTAAAGATAAATGAGATTGCATAAAATTACTTAATCTTACTCATGACGCTGATGAATTTTTGCTGGAACAAAAATTTGATGATTTCCTAAATTTGTCTGGTTAATTAATCCCATAATTAACCGGAAGCAGTGTGAGGCTAATTCAGGATTATTTTGAGCAATAGTATCTATTGGTATTGATAATGAATTATAAAGATAGTGATCATCAAAACCTGCCAAATAGACTTCATTTTGCATATGTTTATTTTGGCTTAGATAACGCAATACACCGTCTAATAAACCACAAGCTGAAGTAAAAACAAATTTTGGCGGATGACCTAAGGACGCACATAAAGAGCCGAACATTTCATAGCCTGAACTTGGGTGATAATGTCCATGAATGATCCACTCAGATTTCAGATTAATATTCGCTTGTGAAAGCCCTTGAGTGAAACCTAAAAGACGATCGGTGGTTGGTGAAAGTGTTGATTGTCCACCTAAAAAATAGAACTCATCAATACCTTTTGTAGAAGCAATCTCTGAAATAAGTTGTTGCGTCGTGGTTATTGAATCTGTAACAACAAAAGGTAGTGTTGTTCCTTCAAAATAACGGTCAAATAATACAACCGGAATTTGTTGACTCAAACGTTGATATTCAATATCACTTTGTAAACACGAGGCAACAATCAAACCATCTATTTGTCGTGATAATAGATGTTCTATTACCAGTGTTTCTTGAGCGGCATTCTCATCAGTACAAGAAATGAGTAACTGAATACCCGCTTCTCTACATAATATTTCTAGTTCATAAGCCACAGAAGCGAAACCATAGTTAGTAATATCAGGAATAACTAATCCCAATGCATAACTACGATTATCACGCAAAGAGCGTGCATGAATATTAGGTTGATACTGATATTGTTCAGCAATGGTTATAATGCGTGCAATAGTATCATCAGAAACACGCATCTCTTTACCTCGGCCATTTAATACTAAACTTGCCGTTGTTTTTGAAACCCCTGCTAATTTTGCAATATCGGTGATCGTGATACGTTTTTGTTTTTTCACTGTTATTCTACTTAATGTTACATTCGCTGAACGTAAACTATTTTATCGTTTATATAATTGTATTTAACTAATTTATGCATTCTTTAATCGCCAAGCAGTGAGGTTTATTGTGTCTTTTCCCAAGAAACAGATTGTCTGTTTTTCTGACGGGAAAAAACGGCTACTCATTACACCTGCTCCGTGATTAAAGAAAATTTCCACACTAGAGTTGTCACATAATATTTGAAGATGTTTTATATCACCAGACCAGAAACGTGATTGCCACGCCCCGTTTTTAACACTACGACGTTTTAACACGGCTTGGCTATTTTCAATAATTAAAGCAAGATTATCAGAAAAATAAATAGCCAAGGAGCCGAACAGCTCTACTTCTAGTTCAAACAAAAATCCGTGAATATCAGGCGCATCATCAGCCAAACCTTGCCAATATATGGCCTTTTGTCTGAGTTGCTGTAATTCTTTTATGGGTTGTTGATAAAGCTTATTTTCTTTTATGTGCAATTCACGAGGGCATGTCATTTGATGTATCCAACCATTAGCAATGGTCGGTTGATACATTTCCTCTCCATCAGGAACTCCCATCCAACCAAATAATAGACGTCTGCCATTGGCTAATGTCGTTTGAGGTGCATAAAATTCAAACCCTGCATCGAGCTCAATTAAATCGCCATGTTGGAATTGCAAAGTTGAATAATCAAAGCTTCCTATTAAATAAGCACTAGGATGCGGGTTTAAAAATCGATGTTGCTCTTTTTTTATTCCTTGAGGGCAAGTTAATAAAATAAAGTGTCCTTCAAGCTCAAAGAGATCTGGGCATTCCCACATATAACCTGCATCATTTAACCCCCCTAAATGACTACCGGCTAACTCACCGACTAATTGCCATTGATATAAATGAGATGCACGATAGAGTAAAACCTTACCCTGTTTATCTAAAGTTTGTGCACCTAACACCATGTACCATATATCGTTATATTGCCAGATTTTGGGATCACGAACATGGCCACTGTAACCTTCTGGAAGCCCTAAAACAGGCCCTAACTTATCAAACCCTCCCTGCTTATTTTCTACGGCTAAACATTGCCAAGCCGTACGAGCTCCATCTTGAAATTTTACATTGCCGGTATAACAGAGCGTTAATTGTCCTTCATGGATCACTGCACTACCAGAATAACAACCATCTTTGTCATAAAACTCATCAGGTAATAAAGCAATGGGTTGATGTTGCCAAGTAATAAGATCCCTTGACCGCCAGTGACCCCAACATTTATTTTTATGCTCACAAGATAAAGGGTTCCACTGATAAAATAGATGATAATATTCTCCATCAAAGCAAAACCCGTTGGGATCATTTAATAATCCTGTTACTGGCGCTAAATGCCAATGTGGATAATATTTATCTTTAGTAGCGTTAGCACTATTACGCATAACAGCGTGTAAAATTGCAGACAACCCTTCACTTTTTGTCATTTAGGCCGACTCCACTTTATATTTTAATAAAAGAGAAAGAACAAAAGCCGTTAAGAATGCAATCGCTAAACCAATAACATAATTAATAATTGAACCTGCTTGTACAATCGCAATCCCCGGAATAGCAGTAAGCCCAACGGCTGTCATATAAACATGGGAACCCACAACCCAAGCCCCCCCAGCAGCACCACCAATTAATGCGGCAATGAAAGGTTTTCCATAACGTAAATTAATTCCGAAAATTGCCGCTTCAGTGATCCCTAACATAGCGGAAAAACCTGAAGGGATCGTAATAGCTTTAATTTTTGCATCAGTAGTTTTAAACCAAACTGCTATACAAGCGCCACCTTGAGCAATATTCGCCATTGCCCAAATAGGTAATAAGAAATTAACCCCAATATTAGGATTGCCTAATAAACCTGCTTCAACTGCATGAAAACTATGATGAATACCAGTGATAACAATAACTGAATAGAGCCCACCAAAAATAAGCCCTGCTATCCAACCGGCTTGAGTGATCAAGGTACTTAGTATTAATGAAATACCATCACCTAAAAGACGACCTACTGGGCCAATAACTAATAACGCAACAAAACCGGAAATAATAACAGTTAGGAATGGCGTGATAATTAAATCAAGAGCATTAGGAACAACTTTACGTAATTGTTTTTCTAGTACACTCATAAACCAGACAGCAAGCAATACAGGGAAAACAGTACCTTGATAACCAATCATGGCAACTTCTAACCCAAAGAAATTCATGGTATTAAAGCCAGCAGCAACTCCCCATGCATTAGTTAAGGCAGGATGGGTTAAAATACCACCAAGTGTTGCACCAAGATAAGGGTTTCCACCAAACTCTTTCGCTGCAGTAAAACCAATTAAAATAGGTAAAATAATAAATGCCGCAGAGCTACACATATCAAGCATGATATAGAGTGCATTGTCAGGACTTACCCACTGGTTGGTTTTCATTAATCCCAATAATCCCATTAATAGACCTGATGCTACAATGGCTGGGATAATGGGCACAAAAATATTAGAAAGCAGTCTTGCTATTCGTTGAAATGGATTGAGTTTTTTAGCTGCAATATTGGCGGCTTCAGATTTGCTTGATTCACCAATGCCTGCTGCAGCAATGAATGCGGCGTGTACTTTATTGACTAACCCAGTACCAAAGATAACCTGAATTTGCCCTGCATTACTAAAACACCCTTTCACCCCCTCTAATTTGTTTATTGCTTCTTTGTCTGCTTTTGAGTCATCAACAAGAACAAGCCTTAGACGCGTAGCACAATGTGCTGCACTTGCAATGTTTTCAGCACCACCTAATAAAGGTACAAGCTGATGAGCAACTTTTTCAATATTCATCATAGCCTCTGTCATTCTTTTTTATTTATGTCGCGAGTATTTGGTTTTATCACAAAACTAAACCGGTTTAGCTAATAATTAGATTAAATAAAAATCAATTCAAGATAGCAATGAAAACTCAGTTAACGGGCATTTAATTGTGATCTAAGTTACAAAAAAGCACATTTATTAATCACATTTTGACTATTTAAAATAATTAAAAATAACGACAAGCTAAACAAATTTTAATTTTTTGTTTAGCTAAACAGGTTAATCGATTGTTAGATAATTATAGCTTCTAAAAACGACTGTTGAGCATTAATAAAAGTGACTATTGAACTAACAAAATCATATAGATAGAAATGAATAAGCAGGCTTAAAAAATGTTACTGATAACATCAAAATACTTAATTAATCGATATATATTTATTTATACAAAGATGTTAATCAAATGATTAAATTTAGCTAATACAAAAACTTAAAGTAACCTTTAAAAACTAGTAACTCTTGTAATAAATCACTTTTCTTTGATGTAAAGCAACTACGACTTTTAGGAAATACGTAGTATCCACATTAACAGTTGGGTTTTATTGCCTACGTTAAAGTAGTTATTTTTTAACAACAATAACAATAATTATTTCTTTATAAGCTTGTTGGCTTCTGTTTCTTCTTAAAATGTAAATAATCAAGTGAGTAATGTATGAAAAACATCAAAGAGATGGCGTTACTTTCCACTCCCTTATCTCGCCGTCGTTTTGTAAAAACAGGTGCAGCGGGTGGTTTAGCAATAACTGCGGGTGGTTTATCCCTTCCCTTTCATCAAGCCGTTGCCTCAGAAACACAATCAACACCAAACAGCGAAAAAGTGGTATGGAGTGCCTGCACAGTAAACTGTGGTAGTCGCTGCCCATTACGCATGCATGTAGTTGATGGCGAAATTAAATATGTAGAAACTGACAATACAGGCAATGATGTCTACGAAGAATTACACCAAGTTCGTGCCTGTTTACGTGGTCGCTCTATGCGTCGCCGTGTTTATAACCCAGATCGTTTACGTTACCCAATGAAACGTGTAGGTAAACGCGGTGAAGGCAAGTTTGAACGTATTTCATGGGATGAAGCGTTTGATACTATTTCAGATACCATGAAACGTTTAATCAAAGATTATGGTAATGAATCTATTTATCTAAACTACGGTACAGGAACTTTAGGTGGCACCATGACAAAGTCTTGGCCACCAGGTGCAACGCTAATTGCACGTTTAATGAATTGTTGTGGCGGTTATCTTAATCATTATGGTGATTACAGTACGGCACAAATCGCAGCGGGTTTAAATTATACCTATGGTGGTTGGGCTGATGGTAATAGCCCTTCAGATATTGAAAACACCAAACTTGTCGTGATGTTCGGTAATAATCCAGGTGAAACACGTATGAGTGGTGGCGGTGTTACCTATTACGTTGAACAAGCACGTGAAAAATCTGATGCAAGAATGATTATCATCGATCCTCGTTATACGGATACCGGTGCGGGTCGTGAAGATGAATGGATCCCTATTCGTCCCGGAACAGATGCTGCATTAGTTAATGCATTAGCTTATGTCATGATCAAAGAAGACTTAGTTGATAAGCCTTTCTTAGATAAATATTGTGTTGGTTATGATGAAACGACTATGCCAGAAGGTGCGCCAAAAAATGGCCACTATAAAGCCTATATTTTAGGTAATGGTGCAGATGGTCAGCCAAAAACGCCTGAATGGGCAGCGCAGATCACGGGTATTCCTGCTTCACGCATTGTTAAATTAGCCCGTGAAATCGCAACAGCGAAACCTGCTTATATTACACAAGGCTGGGGGCCTCAACGTCGTTCTAACGGTGAGCTTACTTCTCGTGCTATCGCAATGCTCTCTATTTTAACGGGGAATGTGGGAATTAACGGCGGTAATACTGGCGCTCGTGAAGGTTCTTACAGTATTCCTTTTGTTCGTATGCCGACTCTAACTAACCCAGTGACCACCAGCATTTCTATGTTTATGTGGACGGATGCCATTTTGCGTGGCCCAGAAATGACAGCAACCCGTGATGGTGTTCGAGGTAAAGACAAGCTTGACGTACCAATCAAAATGGTATGGAACTATGCAGGTAACTGCCTAGTAAACCAACACTCTGAAATCAATCGCACTCATGACATTTTACAAGACGATAAAAAATGCGAAATGATTGTGGTGATCGATAATCATATGACTGCATCAGCTAAATATGCCGATATTCTACTTCCTGATTGCACAGCATCAGAACAGATGGACTTCTGTATGGATGCATCAGCAGGTAATATGTCATATGTTATTTTCGCTGATCAGGCAATCAAACCTCGCTTTGAAAGCCGTAATATCTATGAAATGACAAGCGAAATTGCAAAACGTATGGGGGTGGGTGAAAAATTCACTGAAAACCGTACTCAAGAAGAGTGGCTACGCCATCTTTACGAACAATCTCGTCAAAACTTACCTGAACTACCGACTTTTGAGGAATTCCGTGCTCAAGGTATCTTCAAAAAACGTGACCCTGAAGGTCATCACGTTGCTTATCGCAAATTCCGTGAAGATCCTGCAAACAACCCATTAACAACACCATCAGGTAAAATTGAGATCTATTCTTCTCAACTTGCTGAGATTAAAGCGACATGGGAGCTCGCGTCTGACGATGTGATTGATCCACTGCCTATCTACTCCGCTGGCTTTGAAAGCTATGGCGATCCGGCTATGGAAAAATATCCATTACAAATGACAGGATTCCACTATAAATCACGCACCCACTCAACTTATGGCAACGTTGATGTCTTAAAAGCGGCTTGCCCTCAAGAAATATGGATCAACCCTGTGGATGCATCCAAACGTGGTATTAAACACGGTGATTTAGTGCGTATTTATAACGATCGTGGTGAAGTTCGGATCAATGCGAAAGTTACCCCTCGTATTTTACCGGGCGTAGTCGGTTTAAGTGAAGGTGCTTGGTATAACCCAGATAGTAACCGTATCGATCATGCTGGTAGCATTAACGTGTTAACGACACAACGCCCTTCACCTCTCGCTAAGGGCAATCCTTCTCACAGTAATCTTGTTGAAGTCGTCAAGGCGTAAGGAGTCTGGTTATGTCAACGCAATATGGTTTTTATATTGATTCAAGTCGTTGCACCGGCTGCAAAACCTGTGAACTGGCGTGCAAGGATTTTAAAAATTTATCCCCTGAAGTCAATTTCCGCCGTATCTATGAATATGCTGGTGGTGATTGGACAGAGCAAGATGGTGTTTATACACAGAACGTTTTTGCTTATTACTTATCCATTTCATGTAACCATTGTGACGATCCGGCTTGTGCCAAAGTTTGCCCAAGTGGTGCAATGCATAAGCGCGAAGACGGCTTTGTCGTTGTTAATGAAGATATTTGTATCGGTTGTCGTTATTGTCATATGGCTTGCCCTTACGGTGCTCCACAATTTGATGAAGTCAAAGGTCATATGACCAAATGTGATGGTTGCTATGAACGTGTAGCTGAAGGTAAAAAACCGATTTGTGTCGAATCTTGCCCACTGCGTGCATTGGATATGGCACCGATTGAAGAGTTACGCGCTAAATATGGTGATTTAGCTGAAATTGCACCACTTCCTTCAGCAAAATACACCAAGCCAAATATTGTCCTTAAATTAAATGCCAATAGCCGTCCTGTGGGTGATACCACTGGTCATCTGGCAAACCCAGAGGAGGTGTAAGATGGTGGGATTGCATGAATGGCCACTAATGTTTTTTACCGTTATCGGTCAAAGCGTTGCTGGCGCCTTTATTATTATGGGATGCGCTATTCTTTCGGGTAAGCTCTCCGCCGAAATGAACCGAAAAGTGCATTACAGCATGTTTGGACTCTGGGCATTAATGGGAATTGGCTTTTTATTATCCATGATGCATATGGGAACTCCATTACGTGCATTTAACTCATTACTTCGTCTTGGACACTCATCATTAAGTAATGAAATCGCCAGCGGTTCAATTTTCTTTGCACTGGGGGGAATTTACTGGTTACTGGCTGTACTTAATAAAATGCCTGCTGCATTAGGCAAATTATGGGTCGCACTGGTTATGGTATTAGCCGCATTATTTATTGTGGCGATTTCTCGTGTATACCAAATTGATACTGTTCCGACGTGGTATAACAGCTATACCACATTTAATTTTGTGCTGACCGCATTTATTGCTGGTCCTATTTTAGCCGCGCTCTTAATGCGCATTGCAGGCTTTAACCTAAACTGCGTTAGTGCATTACCACTACTCAGTATTATCGCCATTATTGTGAGTGCTATTGTGGCAATATCACAAGGTTTTGAATTAGGTTCTATTCAAACCTCTGTGCAAAAAGCGGTGGATTTAGTCCCTAACTATGGTGCGCTAATGGGCATTAAATTAGTGGCTTTAGTCTTAGGCTTAAGTTGCTGGATTGCCCCACTGTTACGTAAAAACAATCCTTCTGTTGCTTTGTTAGCATTGGGCTTTATTTTAGTGTTTGCTGGTGAGTTTATAGGACGCGGTGTGTTCTATGGTTTACATATGACTGTCGGTATGGCAGTAGTTGGTTAATTAATTTCTCACCCTTCTAAACCGCTGTAATAGTTAAAAAGTACGTTCTTTTTATCTGTTATAGCGGTTTCTCTTTTATATTACGGTATCGCTCTTTTTTAATCTTCGTCATTATGTTTAGATAGAAAATCGCATATAGTAAAGACAATAAATCTAAGCGGATTATAAAAATATTATGGAACAACAACTTATTACTAATATTTCTCTCACTGCCCGTATTTTAGGCGCTGCATTTTATTACGCACCTACTGAGAAAAGTGACATTGTCGAACTGCTGTCTAGTCAAAAGTGGGTTGAAGAATGGCCTTATGGCAGTGATGAGGAAAAACAACGTATTGCTAGCCTTCTTTCACAAACCACATTAGAGGAAGAAACGTTAGCACAGGCATATCAACGTTTATTTGTCGGTCCTTACGCACTGCCTGCACCACCTTGGGGCTCTGTTTACCTTGATCATGAAAATGTATTATTTGGTAACTCAACATTAGATTTACGCGAATGGATGCTAGAAAATGGTATTGATATTGCGTTAACTCAAAATGAGCCAGAAGATCATATTGGTTTAATGATAATGATGGTGGCATGGATTGCAGAAACTCGCCCTGAAAAATTAAATGAGTTATTAGCAGAACACTTACTGCCATGGGCTTATCGTTATTTAGAGAAGTTATCTCTGCAAGGTGCATTCCCTTATTATGAAGGTTTAGCCATGTTGACGACATTAACACTAAAAAACTGGCAATCTCAGTTAAATGTTAAACCTGCTGAAAAACAGCTATTTTGTTGATTAATAAATAGATAGCAAAAATAAAAAGCCCTAAAAGTGAATGTTAAAATGACCCTGTAACATTCAATTCTTTTAGGGCTTTTACTTATAAAATGAATATTTAAGACTGTTTTGACCAAATTTGGTAAAGTGTAGGGTGTGCTTCATCTTCGGTTTTTATCTGTATAAATTGCAGACCATCTTGTTGTTCTGGTGCCTTTCTTAATGCTTGAGCAATCGTAGAAGTCGATAATCCATAAGGCTTGGCATCTGCATCCGAATAAGCATAAAAAATCTTAGAAATCCCGGCCATACGCATTGCCGCAAGACACATTGGGCAAGGTTGTCCACTAGCATAAACAACACAATCATCTAACTTTGGCCGTCCTAATACCTTGCCTGCTTCCCGTAATGCTAATAATTCAGCATGCGCAGTAGGATCATTTGTCTCTATTATCTGATTAACCGCACTTGCAATCACTTGACCATTATTCACAATGACAGCACCAAATGGTCTTCCCCCTACTTTCACATTATCCAGAGCAAGCGAAATGGCTTGTTGTATAAACTGTTTATCTAACATTATTCTGCCCCCGCCTGTTTAAGAATATTAACGATGTTTGTATAACCTTTATCCTTTGCTAAGGTTAATGGTGTTTGACCTGAAGCATCGGCAAGGTTGACATTAGCGCCACCCTCTATAAGTAAAGTCACAATATCTTCATATTTTTGGCTACCATCACCTAAGATAATGGCTTCAATTAAAGCTGTCCAACCTAAACGATTAATATGATCAACATCTACACCCGCATCAATTAATGTTTTTACCGTTTTTACATGTCCTCGCTCAGAAGCTGGAATTAATGCTGTTCCACCATAACGATTCACACTTTTAAGAGAAGCGCCATGTGATAAAGTTAATTCTAAGATCTCCTGTAATCCTCTCGCTCCCGAATAAAGATAAGGTGAATCTTGAATCGCATCACGAGCATTAACATCGGCACCTTGTTCAATAAGATATTTTGCAACATCAATTTGGTTAGCATGTGTGGCAGCCATTAAAGGGGTGCGCAATTTTAGATCTCGCTGTTCTATATTCGCACCTTGTTCTATCTGACGCTTTAATTCAGATAAATTCCCTTCTTGTGCCAATGTAACTAAATATGCTTTATCAGAATTAGCCATCACTTTAACCATAAAGATAAATGAAATTATTAACAGGCTTGAGAAATATAAAAACCATTTAGCCTTTAGATAGAGAGTATTCATTCAATATCTCCTAGAAAATGCTAATTTTGGCTCACTTAATTAGCATACTATTTAAACTTATAATTATATCTAACAAAGCGATGACATTATTTCAACAAATCAATAGGTAATTAACTGCCTATCAAGTCATTTTTATACTTTTTTTACACTTCCCCAGTCTCTTTTATCAACATCTTTACAGACCTTTAAGTACGCTTACTGAATCTAAATAGATGAAGGATAGTTCTGATGTTGATATTCGGTGCTGTGACGTTAGTTGTTTTGCTCACTGCTTATCTTATCTATGTGTTATTTAACGCAGAGGCATTTTAAAAATGGCAACAACGATGTTGATATATCTTGCTGTTTTTCTGGTCACATTATTTGTGATAGGGAAAATGCTTGGACATTATTTAGCTCGCCTTATCGAAGGTGATTTACCTCATTGGATCACCCAAACTGAACATGTTATTTGGCGTTGTTGTGGTTTTAAGCCAGCAGGAAAAACCATCCAGCCAATGAGCTGGTATCACTATATGTTTGCCCTACTTATTTTTAATTTAATGGGTGCAATTCTATTATTTGTCATATTACTTAACCAAGGCTATTTACCTTTAAATCCTCAATTTGCTCCTAATATGAGTTGGGATTTAGCGTTAAATACCACAGTTAGTTTTATTACTAATACTAATTGGCAAGCTTACAGCGGAGAAACCGCAGTGAGTTATTTAAGTCAAATGACAGGGCTTGCAGTGCAAAACTTCTTATCTGCAACAACAGGCATAGCTGTCGCTTTTGTTTTAATTCGAGCGCTAACACAGTCATCTTGTACTTCATTAGGCAATGCTTGGGTTGATATCGGACGCATTACATTATATGTGCTACTCCCTTTATCAATTATTTGGTCTCTGTTATTCGTCAGCCAAGGCGTCATACAAAACTTTCACCCAGCAGTATTAAGCCAAGGCCTTGATGGGCAACAACAATGGTTGCCAATGGGACCTGTGGCATCTCAAGAAGCGATAAAACTATTGGGTACAAATGGTGGTGGCTATTTTGCGGCAAACTCTGCCCATCCTTATGAAAATCCAACATCATTAAGTAACTTTTTGCAGATACTTGCCATATTTCTTATTCCTACCGCCTTATGTTTTGCCTTTGGCCGTTTAAGTGGAACGCAACGCCAAGGTCATACGTTGCTTTGGACTATGACACTAATTTTTATTGTTGCTGTTACTGTTATCACGTGGGCTGAATGGCAAGGAAACCCAGAATTTATCTTTGCAGGTACAGATAGCTCGCTGAATATGGAAGGCAAAGAAACACGCTTTGGCATAATAGGTAGTGCTATTTTTGTTGCCGTCACAACAGCAGCATCTTGTGGCGCAGTTAATGCCATGCATGACTCATTAACGGCTTTAGGTGGCATGGTGCCAATGTGGCTAATGCAAACAGGAGAAGTGGTATTTGGTGGTGTAGGATCAGGGTTTTACGGCATGATCCTCTATGTATTATTAGCTGTGTTTATCGCTGGATTAATGGTTGGTCGAGCACCTGAATATCTGGGTAAAAAGATAGGTGTTGCCGAAATGAAATGGGTAGCCGTTGCTATTTTAATTTCTCCCGCCGTTATTTTATTAGGTACAACCCTCGCCTTATTTACCGATATTGGTCGTGAAGCCATTTTGAATCCAGGACCTCATGGTTTTAGTGAAGTGTTATATGCCTTTACTTCTGCGGCTAATAATAATGGTAGTGCTTTTGCAGGGCTTAACGCCAACTCACCCTTCTATAATTTATTATTAGGGCTTTCCATGTTGATTGGTCGCTTTGGTGTCATGTTACCTGTTTTAGCTATTGCAGGTAGTTTAGCCGTGAAAAAGCGTCAGCCAGAAAGTTTGGCAACACTCTCTACCACTTCACCGCTATTTATTTTGTTATTGATCCTCACAGTATTAATGATCGGCGCGTTGACTTTTGTTCCGGCATTAGCACTTGGCCCTATTGCAGAACACTTACAGCTGTTTTGGGCGAAATAAGGAAACGTATCATGAAAACAACCCAACTATTTGACAGAAAAACCGTGATATCGGCTTTCTTTGATGCAATAAAAAAATGCACACCTCAAGCACAATGGCGTAACCCTGTGATGTTTATTGTTTATGTTGGTGCGCTTTTAACGACCGGAATTTGGATTGCTTCGTTGTTAGGTTATCTCCCTGATGATAATCACTTTACTTTACAAGTGATGTTTTGGTTATGGGTAACATTGTTATTTGCCAATTTTGCTGAGTCATTGGCAGAAAGTCGAAGTAAAGCACAAGCTGCTAGCTTACGTGGCGCGAAACAACAATCCAAAGCGGTGCGTTTACATCACGCAGACATTAACGCCCCGAAAGAAACCGTTGACTCTTTTTCATTACATAAAGGTGATATTGTTTTAGTCAACGCCGGCGAAGCTATTCCTTGCGATGGTGAAGTAATAGAAGGTGGTGCCTCTGTTGATGAAAGTGCGATTACGGGCGAATCAGCGCCTGTGATCCGTGAATCAGGCGGTGACTTTTCTTCTGTAACGGGAGGAACGCGAGTATTGTCAGATTGGCTGATTATTCGTTGTACTGCTGAAGCAGGTAATTCATTTCTCGACCGCATGATTGGAATGGTAGAAGGTGCTAAGCGTAGAAAAACGCCGAATGAAGTTGCTTTAACTATCTTATTAACAGCACTGACACTTATTTTCTTATTGGCTTGTATCACCCTTTATCCATTTAGTGTTTTTGCGGTTGAGTTCCAAGGGCATGGTAATGTTATTTCTGTTGTCACTTTAATTGCTCTATTAGTGTGTCTTATTCCTACCACGATTGGCGGTTTACTTTCATCAATCGGTGTGGCTGGCATGAGCCGAATGCTTGATGCCAATGTAATTGCAACTAGTGGACGTGCTGTTGAAGCCGCAGGTGATGTTGATGTCTTACTGCTTGATAAAACAGGCACAATTACACTGGGCAATCGCCAAGCTTCTCGTTTTATCCCTCTTTCAGGTATTAGCGAAAAACAGCTTGCTGACGCAGCACAGCTAAGTTCGCTTGCAGATGAAACGCCGGAAGGCAGAAGCATCGTGATCCTCGCTAAACAGCGTTTTAATTTGCGTGAACGTGATTTAGCGTCAATTGGTGCTTCTTTTATTCCCTTCTCTGCAATGACAAGAATGAGTGGCGTTAATTTAGGAGATCGCTTGATCCGTAAAGGTTCCGTTGATGCTATTCGCCGCCATATTGAAGTCAGTCACGGCCATTTTCCCGATGAAGTCACCACGATAGTAGAACAAGTCGCCAGAACAGGTGGGACACCGCTGGTGGTCGTTGAAAATCAGAAAATCTTAGGTGTTGTTGAACTTAAAGATATTGTGAAAGGTGGAATAAAAGAACGCTTTGCTCAACTTCGCCAAATGGGTATAAAAACCGTGATGATCACGGGTGATAATCATCTTACGGCTGCAGCTATCGCAGCAGAATCTGGTGTGGATGATTTTCTGGCTGAAGCAACACCTGAGGCAAAATTAGCATTAATTCGTCAATATCAATCAGAAGGTCGATTAGTCGCAATGACAGGTGACGGTACTAATGATGCACCAGCCTTAGCACAAGCTGATGTTGCTGTTGCAATGAATTCAGGTACACAAGCTGCCAAAGAAGCGGGAAATATGGTTGATTTAGATTCTAATCCAACAAAACTGATCGAAGTTGTGCATATTGGTAAACAAATGCTAATGACACGAGGTGCGTTAACGACATTTAGTATTTCTAACGATATCGCCAAATATTTCGCCATTATTCCTGCTGCTTTCGCGGTCACCTACCCGCAACTCAACATGCTTAATGTCATGAACTTACATTCACCCGCATCTGCAATGCTATCTGCGGTTATTTTTAATGCCTTAATTATTGTCTTTTTGATCCCTCTGGCTCTTAAAGGCGTTCATTATCGTCCGGTTTCAGCACACTCATTATTGCGCCGTAACCTCTCTTTATACGGGATCAGCGGGTTATTAGTTCCTTTTATTGGCATTAAAATCATCGACATGATCTTAACGTTGATTGGTTTTTAAGGAGTTGTATATGCATCTATTTCGTTCATCATTAGTGATGTTATTATTACTCACACTAATAACTGGACTCGCCTATCCTTTACTTGTTACTGGATTAGCCAATCTTATTTTTCCATGGCAAGCTAACGGTTCACTGATTTATCAAGATAATAAACTGATTGGTTCTAAACTGATTGGGCAGCAATTTACGCGAGATGATTATTTTAAAAGTCGCCCATCAATGACGGCAGAAATGCCCTATAACAGTATGGCATCAGGTGCCAGCCAATTAGCTGCATCAAATCCATTACTTCTTAATGAGATAACTAAACGTATCCAAATATGGAAAAAAGAAACACATAATCAACACGTTGTTCCTGTTGATTTGGTCACGGCATCAGGAAGTGGACTTGATCCTCATATTTCCTTACAAGCCGCTTATTATCAAATTGAAAATATTGCATATTCTCGCAAACTCACTAAAAATGAAATTGAGCAATTAATAAAAGACAATACAACATCACCACTCATGTCATTTATGGGTGAACCTGTTGTGAATGTGTTTATGCTAAATCAGGCACTTGATAAGTTAAGTGCAGAAAAGCAGCAAAAAGTGAGTACTCAATAAAATGGAACTCGATCAGCAATGGCAACGTCCTTCACCCGATGATTTACTTGCTTCAACGCGAACAACAACTCGTGGACGACTAAAAATATTTTTTGGTGCTTGTGCGGGGGTTGGGAAAACTTACGCCATGTTGCAAGAAGCTCAACGTCTCCACCAGCAAGGTATTGATGTGCTTGCTGGTGTTGTTGAAACGCACCAAAGACAAGAAACGGCCGCGTTACTTCACGGGTTACCTTTATTGCCACCACAACGTATTCATCACCATGGTAGAAAGCTTGTAGCGTTTGATTTAGATGCCGCATTAGCTAGACATCCAGCGGTGATCTTAATGGATGAGCTGGCATTTAGTAATCCTCATAAATGTCGGCACCCTAAGCGTTGGCAAGATGTGGAAGAATTGTTGGATGCAGGTATTGATGTACTTGCCACAATAAATGTACAACACATCGAAAGCCTTAACGATATCGTGGGAAGTATTACAGGAATTCGTGTCCAAGAGACGATCCCTGATTATATTTTTGATAGTGCCGATGAAGTGGTTATGGTGGATTTACCACCTGATGATCTACAACAACGTTTACATGAAGGCAAAGTCTATCTAGCCGGACAAGCAGAACGAGCTATTGAACACTTTTTTCGTAAAGGTAATTTAATCGCGTTACGAGAATTAGCTTTACGCCGTATGGCAGATAGAGTTGATACACAAGTCAAAGAGTTTCGAGATAGTCAAGGAACGGCACCGGTTTGGCACACTACAGATAGTTTAATGGTATGTCTTGGCGCTCATGGCGGTAACGACAAATTAGTTCGCACAGCAGCGCGTTATGCTGCTGCTTTTGGCTGCCAATGGCATGCTATTTATGTTGAAACACCTAAGCTTCATCAAATTGGAGAGCATAAACGCAGAGCTATTTTGCACTCTTTAAAATTAGCACAACATCTAGGTGCAAGAACCGCGATCCTTTCTGATAACCAAGCTGAAAAGGCCGTGATCCGTTACGCTAGAGAGCATAATCTTGGAAAAGTGATTATTGGTCAACGTGCTTACCAGAAATGGCAATGGTTAAAACGCTGGATACGGATGCGTTTTGCAGAAAAATTAGCACGCTATGCACCTGATCTCCATGTTATCAGTGTTGCCCTCAATGATGAGGACATACGTTATAAAACTAAAGCAACGCCACTGCAAAATAATGAAAAATGGCGACAAGAAATAAGAGGCTATCTCACTGCGATTGGATTATGTTTAGCAATCACTTTATTTTCTCGCACATTTCTACTAGCACTTGATAAAGCTAATTTAGTGACACTCTATTTGTTGGGTGTTGTATTAATTGCCCTCTTTTTTGGCCGTCGCCCTTCTATTTTTGCGGCATTAATCAACGTTATTAGTTTTGACTTATTTTTTGTACAACCTCACTTTTCGCTGGCTGTACTCGACATGCAGTATTTGATCACTTTTACTGTGATGCTTATTGTCGGATTAGTGGTTGGTAATTTAACTGCGGGTATGCGTTATCAAACTCGTGTTGCACGTTATCGAGAACAGCGTACTCGCCACTTATTTGAAATGACAAGAGAACTGGGTCGAGCGGTAACGCTACAAGATGTTGTTCGTACCAGTTACCATTTTTTATCAAGTGCATTCGATGCCAAAGTTTGCTTGTTACTCCCCAACAAACAAGGTGAATTAACTCCTTTTCATGCGCAAGGTATGGAGCATTTACCTATTGATAATGCCATTGCACGCTGGTGTTGTGATAAAGACCAAATTGCAGGTGCAGGCACAGATACTCTACCAAGTGTGCCTTACCAATTACATCCAATTACCGCCTCTCAACAAGTTTTAGCTATTTTAGCGATTGAACCAAATAATCTTCGCCAACTACTTATCCCTGAACAACAGCA
The DNA here is from genome assembly GCF_003144395.1 of Proteus faecis. Taxonomy (GTDB): domain Bacteria; phylum Pseudomonadota; class Gammaproteobacteria; order Enterobacterales; family Enterobacteriaceae; genus Proteus; species Proteus faecis. Next base: position 360,559 of record NZ_PENZ01000034.1, read on the forward strand.
ATTATTGCAAACTTTCAACGGTTTGATTGCTAATGCGCTTGAGCGATTACAACAGGCTGAAATTGCAGAACAATCTCGAATTAATATCGAACGAGAACAATTAAGAAATGCATTATTAGCCGCACTTTCTCATGACTTAAAAACACCGCTTACTGTGCTTTTTGGACAATCAGAAATTTTGCTTCTCGATTTAAGTGCTGAAGGTTCATCCCATACAGAGCAAGTCAACCAAATTCGACAGCAGATCCTTACAACCTCAAGATTAGTCAATAATTTACTTGATATGGCGCGTATTCAATCCGGTGGCATTCAAGTGAATTTACAATGGAATTCGCTACAAGAAATAACAGGAAGTGCCATTCGTTCTCTCTCTTATTTACTTGATAAACATCCATTACAAATTGATATTTCTGCTGATTTATTGCTTTATTGCGATGGTAATTTAATTGAACGAGTTATCACGAACTTACTTGAAAATGCAGTGAAATATACGACATCAAACACAAAACTCGGAGTAAAAGCCTATATTGAAGCTGCTAAGATTCATGTTGAAGTATGGGATGAAGGCCATGGGATCCCTACTGACCAACTACAACTTATTTTTAATAAATTTTCACGTGCAGTAAAAGAATCCGCAATTCCTGGTGTTGGATTAGGTTTAGCAATATGTAGCGCCATTATTCACTTACATGAAGGTGAAATTTGGGCTGAAAACAATAAAAAAGGTGGAGCAAGTTTCCACTTTGTTCTACCTTTAAAATCACTCCCTGATATTGATGAGATTGAAATAAAACAGTGACTCCATATAACATTTTAATTATTGAAGATGAAAAAGAGATCTTACGCTTTGTTCGACTCGCTTTAGAGAACGAAGGATTTCGTGTTTATGAAGCCAATGAATGTCAACGAGGACTAATTGAAGCAGCATCAAGAAAACCTGATTTAGTTATTCTTGATCTGGGTTTGCCTGATAAAGATGGCCTCTGTTTTATTCAGGATTTTCGCCAATGGAGTAGTACACCCGTTATCGTACTATCAGCGCGAGATTCAGAGCAAGATAAAGTGAAAGCACTTGATGCAGGAGCGGATGATTATCTGACGAAACCTTTTGGTATTAGTGAACTACTCGCCAGAATCAGAGCATCACTACGCCGTTTTGTTAAACAAGAAACACAAAGTACACAATTTACTTTTGGTGATATTACGATTGATTGGGTTAATCGTCTTGTTACTCGTCAAAATGAGCCCGTTCATTTAACGCCGACAGAATTTCGTTTGCTAAGTGAATTGGTTAATAACAGTGGTAAAGTACTTACTCAACGGCATTTAATGCAACACGTTTGGGGACCTAATTTCGTTGAACATAGTCACTATTTGCGTATTTATATGGGGCATTTACGCCAAAAACTAGAAACCGATCCCGCATGTCCGGTGCATTTAATGACAGAAACGGGGATCGGCTATCGATTTATGCCTTAACTAAGGCTATTGGAGAAGAAATAAGGTTAATCTATTAATTAATCCGTTTTCTTATTTATACAATATATACATGCTTAACCTGTGTAAGAGCTCACCTGACCATCAAGTAAAAGCTAATCTAAAATTTCAACAATAGCCGCACCCACCTTGGTATCATCCGAGTTAGTTACATTAACTCTGTAGTAGTAAAATGATCGTTCGGGTGCTTGAACAATAATCGTGTCATTAGGTTCAACCCAATATGTGGTATCGGGATAAAAAACATGTGATGGTGGTGCCCAGTAATTCACAACTTCTAATTTCGTTTCACCATTATTAGTAACAATTACACTTTTAGAAACTGTTGGAATGATAGGCTCAGCATCGTCCCATACTGTAACTGTTTCCAAAGGTTGAATCACATAATTAGTCGACATAATGCACCTCCTTAACTGTTTTTATATAGGCTGCTGACATATTGCATCGCAAGTTCATTATTATATATTGCTGAAATCGCTAACCCACACATTTGATGGCCAGATGATTGAATATATCCTGCAGCATCAGAGACCACATACATGGAGTTAATTGAAAATGGGCTGACTAAAGTGACTTCTTGCATAGAGTCATCATCAGGATGCTGACCTGCTACCATTGTATTATTAAGATTAGTGGTGAACTCAATTTGTGAAACAAAAGACTCCGATCTCACGGACACCTGATTAATAAACTCACCACCATCAACATTAATACTCATGGTGTTTTGTCCAACATTGAATGAGTCATTGTTATTTGGCGTCATACCCATTTCATATTGTTCATCAGACCCACTACAGGTAAACATTAACCCAGTAGTTCGATGTGACACGGACAGGTCTGTATAAACATCGATAAAATTAATATAGCCATCTGGATAAGATGTTGGCTCCTGATATAAAGATCCCAGGATGTTTGTAGAAGGCATCATTGAGTTATCAGCTACTTCAGCAAATGCCATAGGCACTGAGTAATTTTGCCCGTCTAGGCTTATAAGCTTATAGAAAGATCCTGCTGCCATGGCTGGAACGTAGTAATTTTCCAGCGGGGCTGGCGCATTATAGTCTTCATAATCCTCTGACCATAGTTCATTAAATAAAGACACACTTGTTCCATAATATAACTTCACACTAAAGTAGGTCTGTATGTTGTTAAGATAAGTACTGCCTATTGACGAATTTATTGGAGATAAATAACTCTTGGAGCATTGAACATCAGATTGAAGCAATGACTTTAATTGATTAACTTGATCTTGAGTTAATCCTAATTCATTAGAGTATTTAATCCCTTCAAGATATAAGGCAATTTTTAAATTCATAACAGCGACAAAAAGTGGAGCAAATGCATATTTGAAATTAGTCCCTTTTATTTTGAAGTTTTCTTCAATTCCAACTATATCTACAACCACTGTCATCAGTTCAGGGCCAGCCGTATCATACTGGGCATTAATTAACTGGTCATTGATAAATGATACTTTATCCTGAAGCTCGCTTACTGCGGCCACAAGGCGATCCCAGTCGTCCTCTTGAATATCTTCATTTATAAGGCTTTGAACTTCCTGTTTAATCGTACTCCATATATCTTCCTTATCTGTTGGCCATAAAAGGCCAAAAATGGTGCTTAGTACACCTCCGACAACTGGAATCTGACTGATACCATAATGTATTATCGCACCGATATCGGATAAACCATCATTAAGCTTAAGTGTAGATGACATATTTAACCTCTTAAATTATAGCAATGATAAAAAAACAGAATGAGTAACTTAATATGTTTTCTCTCTCGATTAGTTTCCGCCCTTGCCAGAAACTAATTAATTAAAAACCAATAAGAAAATCTTATCTTTTGTAGTGCGGATGTATATGACTTTTCAAAGGGAAATGTAATAAATTCAACGCAAGGCAAGGTTTCGCAAGTTATTTCTATAATTTTCTTATATTTCAGTGACTTTTCCTAAAAATAGTCTATGCTTTGTTCAGGCAGTCTCTTAGCATTAAATTGTCATCAGGGGCGCTGTTGGTTAACCAAAAACCCACCATCATTCTACTGTTCTCTTTAAGTATCACAAATTGACCTTCAGTTATTACATCACCATTAGGTTGTGATTCTAAGCGTGTATATCCGACTGTATGTCTATTATTTGATAAAACACCATCAGAATAAAAAACAAAATGCTGTTTACTTCTATCTATTGTTAAACCAGTATTATTCTCTAAAAACGTTGATGTCAAAATAACAAATAATTTATCTCTAATTGGTTTAACATCCATTATATCCTATGCAATTTTTTCTTCTTTATTAAATTTCCTTTCTCTTATTACTTTTTTTAATATTTTAATTGTTCTCATTAAACCAGCCTTATTAAAAATAAATTTAACTCAATCAATAAAAATATATAAATTATGTCATTAAAGTAATGGATAAAATCCTTTATTAATAAATTTTATTTAACGTCTTAATTTAAATAGATTATGTACCTTCTTGAATATTATTTATTGAAATCTCATCGTTAAGTAAAAACACCAACATTAGATAATTAAATTAATAAAAAACCTATTCCCTTCTATATTTAACAATAGAAGAAAATAGGTTAATTTATCGATTAATATTTAAATTTATTAGGCCATAGCCGAAATGGTTTTTCTAAAACGTAATAAAGCTAATGAAAAAAACACCGAACCAATAACAATTAAGATAATGAATTGAGGCCACACAATTGAGAAGTCAGCACCACGATATAAAATAGCCTGAGCTAAGCTAACAAAGTGTGTGGTTGGCATTGTTTGCATTACATCCTGTACAAACTGAGGCATACTTTCTCGTGATGTCATCCCTCCTGATAACATATTTAATGGCAACAATACCATAATCATCAATAAACCAAATTGAGGCATTGAACGAGCCATTGTTCCTAAAAAAATACCTATCGAGGTTGTTGCAAATAAACTTAAAGCAACACCACACATAAACAGTAGAACAGAGCCTTCGATAGGAACATGAAGTAAAGATTTCACGACTAATACCAGCGACATGGCTGATGCCAATAATACAACCAATCCCATTGACCATATCTTAGAAAGCATTATTTCAAAGGGAGTAACTGGCATAACCAGTAAGTGCTCTATAGTGCCATGCTCTCGTTCTCTTATTAATGCTGCTCCTGTTAATACTATCGATAACATGGTGATATTATTGATAATTGCCATAACTGAACCAAACCAAGATTGTGTCAGATTCGGGTTAAAACTCATCCTAACTTCCAAATCAACAGGCAGTGGATCGTTGCTTCTATTTTTCGCTAAAAAGGTTTTTGCTTCACCCATTACAATATTTTGAATATAGCTATTACCTAAGAAGGCTTGGCTCATTCTCGTTGCATCAATATTAACTTGTATTTCCGGTTTTCGACCCGCTAAGAGATCACGCTGAAAATTAGGCGGGATATCTAGTGCAAAGGTATAAGCGCCTCTATCTAACAAACCATCAATTTGCTCAGGTGTAATATCGGCAGGAGGTAAGAAGTAAGGCATATAAAAACTATTTACAATACGTGCGGATAACTGAGATTTATCCTGATCAGCAACGGCAATCGGCGCATGATGTAACGAACCGGGTGTAACAGTTGCAGATGAGTAAATTGACACAGTAAAAGCAAATACAATTAATGCCAGCATCGCTTTATCACGAGAGAGACTGCGCAGTTCTTTTACGCCTAAATTAAACACATTTTGAATTGTGCGCCACATTTAAGCCTCCTGCTTTTTTAAAAAAAAGACACTCAACGCAATAACTATTGGAATAGTGATAAGCAAAGGAATAAAAGACCAAGGTAAATCAAAAAGGTTTAATCCCTTAGAGAATGTCCCTCTGGAGATGGTTAAAAAGTGAGACGTAGGATAAATATGCCCTATCCATTTACCTGTACCTTCCAGTGACGAAACAGGGTCAATCATTCCTGAAAATTGTGTTGCTGGAATTAAGGTAATAATTGAAGTACCAAAAATAGCGGCAATCTGACTTTTCATAAAGCAAGAAATAAGTAATCCCATTCCTGTGGCAATAGTGATATAAAGTAATGCTCCTAAAGAGAGCGTTAACATACTCCCTTTAAAACTTACGCCAAACACAAAGACAGAAAGCGCACAGAGCATAAAGAAGTTAAACATGCCCAGTAAGATATAAGGAAATTGCTTACCTAACAAAAACTCTGCTTTAGTGACAGGTGTAACATAAAGATTGATAATCGAGCCAAGCTCTTTTTCACGCACCACACTCAATGCACTTAACATTGCGGGGATCATCATTAATAAAAGAGGAATAACTGCAGGTACAATAGCCGGTAAACTTTTTACATCAGGGTTATAGCGATAGCGGGTTTCTATATTAATGGGTGACAATTTATCAACCACACTAGTTGGTTGGCGCATAGCCATATCAAGCATCCATGTTAAATGCATTGCCTGAATATAACCACGAACAGTTTCAGCCCGATTAGGCATTGCACCATCAATCCAAACACCTATTTTCACAGTGTGACCTTTGGCAACATCCCGCGCAAAATTAGGTGGGATTTCAATCGCAACCGTAATATCACCACTACGCAGTCGCTTTTCCAGTTGCTCATAATCGGTGATGGGCGCCTTTTCAATAAAATATCGAGAGCCTGAAAGATTTTGACTATATGCCTGACTTAACCCTGTTTTATCTCGATCCATAATACCAAAGCGTAAATTTTCAACATCTAAACTAATACCGTACCCCATAATAAACATCAGGATCACTGTACCTAATAGTGCTAAAGTAAGACGTACCGGATCTCGGCGTAACTCCATGCCTTCACGAATACTATAACTAAATAAACGCCGTAAACTGAATCTTTGTTTTAATGCTTTTTCCGCACTTTCATCACTAGATGCAGGAAGTTGTAGGCTTTTTTCATTAAGTTCAGGAGCTTCTTGTTCACCCGATGCCTTTTTAAGGTAATCAATAAAGACTTCTTCAAGTGTATCAAATTGGCTATTTTTAACTAAATTTGCCGGCGTATCTGTGACTAATACTTTACCCGCATGCATGAGTGACATTCGGTCACAACGTGCCGCTTCATTCATAAAGTGAGTTGAGATAAAAATAGTGACACCGTCACGTCTAGATAGGTCAACCATCAAATTCCAGAACATATCTCGCGCAATGGGATCAACCCCAGAAGTCGGTTCATCCAATATCAACATTTCAGGTTTATGGATAACAGCAACTGCGAGTGACAAACGCTGACGAATACCTAATGGCAACCCATCGGGCATCATTTCTTCAACATCAGTTAAATTAAAACGCTCACTCATTTCCTTAACACGTTGGGGAATTTCTTCTTCTGGAATATGAAAAAGCTTGGCGTGTAATTCAAGATTCTGCCGTACAGTCAATTCACTATAAAGTGAAAATGCTTGAGACATATAGCCAACACGGCGACGAGTTTCAATATCTTTAGGATCAACTTCTTGACCAAATAACCAAGCTCGCCCTTCGCTCGCTTCAAGTAAACCTGTCAGCATTTTCATTGTGGTTGATTTACCACAACCATTCGATCCTAAAAATCCAAAAATTTCTCCTTTAGGAATACGAAAGCTTACATGGTCTACTGCAACAAATTGCCCAAAACGCATAGTTAAATCTTGCGCTTCAATCGCAATGGTATCATCGTCACTTTTATCTCTTGGTGGGATAATCACTTTTTGGTGATCTTTCTTTTTTTCTTCTGGCAATAATTCGATAAAGGCAGCTTCTAGTTCATCAGTATGAGTTTGGGCTTTTAATTCATCAGCGTGACCTGTTGCTAATATTTTTCCTGCATCCATTGCAACCAACCAATCAAAACGCTCCGCTTCTTCCATATAAGCGGTCGCAACTAACACGCTCATATTTTTTTGGCGTTTACGTATACGATTAATTAATTCCCAAAATTGTGCTCGCGATAATGGGTCAACGCCAGTAGTCGGTTCATCAAGAATAAGTAATTCTGGATCATGAATAAGCGCACAACATAAACCCAATTTTTGTTTCATCCCCCCAGAGAGTTTACCCGCAGGTCTATCACGGAATGGGGCTAAACCCGTACTTTCAAGTAAGTCATTTATGCGTTCTGCCCGTTCTTGCTTTGATTGACCAAATAAACGGCCAAAGAAATCAACATTTTCAAAAACAGAAAGCGTGTGATAAAGGTTTTTACCTAATCCTTGAGGCATATAAGCAATACGAGGACAGACGGCTCTTCGGTGTTCAACATCATTCATATCACCGTTTAACACAATGACTTGTCCAGTTTGGATTTCTCTCGCACCAGAAATAAGCGAGATCAAGCTCGATTTCCCTACACCATCTGGGCCAATTAATCCGACCATTTTTCCAGCAGGAATAACCAATGTCACATCATCAAGCGCTTTGGTATCGCCATAATGTTGGGATACATGAGTCAATTCAATGATATGAGAATGGTTTTGCGTTCTCATTGTTTGACTCATTGCGGTAATTTCACCTCTAAATCAGTTGGCCATGATTGGCTATTATCTAAGCGAATATAAGCACGACCAGGTAAACCTGTTTTTACATATTCAAGGTGTTTTTCAAGTAATTCAGGCGCAATACGAGCTCTTACACGGAACATAAGTTTTAATCGTTCATTATCAGTTTCAACAGTTTTCGGGGTAAATTGAGCGACACTAGCAACGTAGGTTGTTTTTGCAGGAATAACAATATGAGGGGCTGCATCTAAAATAATATGAACGTCACTTCCTAATGCCGCTTTACCAGCAGCTTCTGTTGGCAAAAAGAAAGTCATATAAACATCACTAAGATCAACCATATTTAACACACGACCGCCAGCACCTAAAACTTCACCGGGCTCTGCGACACGGTATTGAACTCGACCATTACGCGGTGCCTTTAAAATACTGTCATCTAATTCGGCCAAAATGCGTCTTTCGGTTGCCGTTGCTGCATCTACTTTTGTCTTAGCTTGAATGATCCCCGCTTTAGCCGATTCTATTGCTGCAATGGTGGCGGTTTCTTGAGCTTTAGCCGCTTCAACCGCAGCTCTTGCTCCTTCTGTTCTTGCAATATCATCATCTAATTGTTGAATAGAAATAGCATTTGTTTTTACTAATGCACGAGAACGATTAAGTCTTTTTTGTGCTGCATCAAGCTCAGCAATACGTTGACGAACAACAGCTTGGGCTGCAAGTTGTTCACTTTTACGTTGTGATAATGCAGATTGTGCAGTAACCACACTGCTTTTTGCTTGGTTTAATTGAGCTTGCACTTCATGAAGTTGTTCTTTAAGTGTTCGAGTATCCATGTTTGCTAACACTTCACCCGCTTTAACAAAATCACCTTCTTGAACTAAAATAGTGTCTATTCTTCCTGGACTCTTCGTTGAAATATCAATTTCTGTTGCTTCTATTCTCCCATTACTTTGAGCAAATCCTGAAGGAAGTGTTGGCGCTTGAGATTTCCACCAAAAAATTCCCGCGGCAACAACCGCGACAATAATGATGCTATAAACAAAAAAACGACTCTTGTTTTGATTTTTCATATAAATTATTTAACCTTCCTTTAGCCATAAAAGAACACCAAAAAATATGTTTATCCACTGTATGTAAGAAAATAGTTAAATAATGAGACGTATTAATTTTTTATTTTATATCTATTTAAAAATAGTTCATTTGTGTTGATAAAGCTAACGAACTCACTATAAAAAAATAAAATATTAAATGCTAACCTTATGAATTATAAATGTTATGTTATTATAATAGAGCTTTAACTCAAATTAATGTAGTACTTTTATCACAGAATCCATCATCTATTTTTGATTATTCGAGGAAACACACAAATTGTATATAGAAAACTAAATTTAGTTACATTAAAATACAAATGAAACAATAACAAAACGTTACCAACGATAAATCAATATTAAAGATTACTTAGTTTTTTTATAAACATTTCAACACAAAATAGATTTATTTCCCTATTTAACATTATTATAATTTTATTTATTATATAATTGGGTGAATTTTATTTTTTTAAATTTCATCATATAAAATAAAAACAAAAAGTAAAAACAACAATATTATTTTGTTTTTTAAAAAATATTATTAACTACATTTTATATTTATTCCCTTCATTAAACCAAGAAATACAAAAAGAACACAACGTATTGATTTTCATTTTAAAATTGATAAAAAAAAGCAGACTATAACACAATAAATACCGATAAATTAAAAAGAAAATTAAGTGTTCAGACCACTTATGTCTTAAACTTTTTATATAGTGATTATTGCAGTTAGTTATCAAAGTACGTAGATGTAATTAATTAGAGTTTAAGATCAAGATCGTAAAATCCATATGATAATACCGCGTTAATTTTAATTAAAAAAGAAGGGTTATATATGAATAATATTAAGTATAAACTCGCCACAATGACACTTTGCACCCTGTTTACTACCTCTGTTTTTGCAAATAACGCTCCTCCTATTCGCCTTGTAATTCATGGTGGTGCCGGGACAATCACTAAAGACACCATCACGCCAGAACAAGAAAAAGAATATAAAGAAAAACTAACTGAAGCATTAAATGCTGGATATGCTGTTCTAAATAGTGGAGGAACCAGTATAGAAGCAGTTCAAAAATCGATTAATATCATGGAAGATTCACCATTATTTAATGCGGGGAAAGGTGCCGTTTTTACCCATGATGGTCGTAATGAACTTGATGCTTCCATTATGGATGGTAAAACCCGCAAAGCTGGCGCTGTTGCAGGTGTAACTACAATTAAAAATCCAATTAATGCTGCCATAGCTGTGATGGAAAAAAGCCCACATGTTATGATGGTTTCTACTGGTGCTGATCTTTTTGCTAAAGAACAAGGACTTACTATTGTTGAACCTTCCTATTTTAGAACTGAACATCGTTGGCAACAGCTTCAAAAAGCAATAGAAAAAGAACAAGTCGTTTTAGACCATGATGGCAAAACGGCCGCTCTTTTTGTTGCTCCTATGATGTACGATTATAAATATGGCACCGTTGGTGCAGTTGCTCTTGACCAACATGGCAACTTAGCAGCGGGAACTTCTACGGGAGGAATGACAAACAAGCGTTATGGCCGAGTTGGTGATTCCCCAATTATTGGGGCGGGTAATTATGCTGATAATGAAACTGTTGCTGTATCTGCAACAGGATCTGGTGAAATGTTTATCAGAACATTAACTGCCTTCAATATTGCAGCCCAAGTTAAATATAAAAATTTACCTTTAGAAGAAGCTGCTCAAAATGCACTTGATGAAGTTAAAGCGATCAATGGTAGTGGTGGTGTTATCGTATTAGATAAAACAGGTAACTACACAATGAGTTTTAATTCTGAAGGTATGTATCGTGGCACAATTGGTAATGATGGAAAACCTGTTGTCGCAATTTATAAAGAGTAATTTAACTAGCCATTGATTATTTCGCACCCAATTTTTACTGTTATCTTCATTATTTTTAAATCGATAAAAGGTGAAAATATTTGGGTGCGAAAACGATCTAAACGCCTTTTATCCCTTCTTATTCCCCACTCTTTTTCTTAACGCCATTTACCCTATTTTTTTCTCAATCCAATTTGACTATTATTCACACTAGAAAAGCTCACATAGCAACCTTATTGATGACAAAACAAACAAGATCATCTCTACTTATTAAAATGATCCTTTGAAAAAGTAGCTTTTTTCTTTTTTGGATCTGTTAGAATATTCATCATGGTTATGTTGATTTAATAAGGAAATAGCAGTGGAATTTCACCATGACGATCAGGACTTAACACCTGAAACATCGCTAGTTTTGCCGGAAAAACAAGCATTATTGGATTTGAATACAACATTCACCTCGCCTGCTCATACTAATCCAGCAATGGCTTATTTAATGAGTTTAGGTTCAAAACGTAGTCGTCAAACAATGGGATCGTTTCTCACTATTGTTGCTAAGATGATCGGGTTTTCTTCTCTTAAAAATTGCCAATGGGGAGCACTTCGTCGTCATCATATTCAAGCCATTATTGATATGTTGTCCGATGCTAATAAAGCCCCCGCCACTATCAATACTTATCTCGCTGCATTAAAAGGTGTCGCTTTAGAAGCTTGGGCAATGAAACAAATGGATACTGAAAGTTATCAGCATATCCGCCAAGTTAAATCAGTAAGAGGAAGTCGATTACCTAAAGGCCGTGCACTAACTAGCAACGAAATCCGTGCATTATTTAGAAGTTGTGAAAAAGACAATTCATCGAAAGGTTTAAGAGACGCCGCAATATTAAGCGTGCTATTAGGTTGTGGATTACGTCGTTCAGAAATTGTGGCTCTAAATTACGAGCATATTCAGTTTCGTGATCAAGCTTTTCTTGTTAGAGGTAAAGGTAATAAAGAGCGCATGTCTTATATGCCAGATGATACTTGGGATCGTGTTCAATTATGGATTGATGAAATAAGAGGAACTCAAAATGGTGCCCTTTTTACTCGAATTCGTCGGTTCGATGATGTTACTGATGAGCGAATAACAGACCAAGCCATTTACTATATTTTAGAAATACGCCAACAAGAAAGTGGTATTGATAAATTTGCTCCTCATGATTTAAGAAGAACATTTGCTTCTGCAATGCTTGATAATGGTGAGGATATCGTCACCGTAAAAGATGCCATGGGACATGCCAGCATTATGACAACTCAGCGTTATGATAGACGTGGAGATGATCGACTAAGAAAAGCAGCTAGGCATTTACGTTTTTAGTTTTTATTCTGAAATAATACCCATTTAATAAATTAAAATGGGTATTTAAATTAAGCTTATTTTTTTTAAATACTATTTTGTTACAGTTTATCTGAACGGTGGCTCATTAAATGTTCTTAATTTACGCGAGTGTAAATTACTCTCTTCTTGTTTAAGTAATTCAATGGCTTGAATACCAATTTGCAGATGTTCGGATACCGCCCCTTCATAAAAATGATTAGCCTGACCCGGTAATTTAATTTCACCATGCAATGGTTTATCTGATACACACAATAAAGTGCCATAAGGAACGCGAAAACGATAACCTTGTGCAGCAATTGTGGCACTTTCCATATCAACAGCAACGGCGCGACTTAAGTTAAATCTTCTTGCAGAAACCGAAAAACGTAATTCCCAGTTGCGATCATCCGTTGTAACAACAGTTCCTGTTCTTAATCTCTGTTTTATTTCATGCCCTGGTTTACCGCTGATCATTTTCGTCGCATCATAAAGTGCACGTTGTACTTCAGCAATATTTGGAATAGGAATATCAGGAGGTAAAACATCATCTAAAATATGATCATCACGTAAATAAGCATGAGCCAAAACGTAATCACCAAGTTGTTGGCTTTCACGTAATCCACCACAATGACCAATCATTAACCAAACATGAGGACGTAAAACAGCCAGATGATCACAAATTGTCTTAGCATTTGAAGGGCCAACACCAATATTAACTAATGTTATTCCGGGACCTTCTTTAGCTATTAGATGATAGGCTGGCATTTGGTATTTCTTCCAAGTTAAATCAGATATTAACTTTTCAGGATCAACAGTTTCGGCTGTAATTCGCTGAAACCCAGCACAGGAAAGTGCACAATATGGGCTATTTTTATCCGCAACTTGATCGCAAGCCCAACGAACAAATTCATCAACATAACGATTATAATTCGTATATAAAATATAGGGTTGTACATCTTCAGGTAATGTACCTGTATAATGTTTTAAACGCGCTAACGAGAAATCAGTACGTAATGCATCAAAATGAGAAAGTGGCAACATTTCCCTATCACAAATTAAACCGTCGGTAATTTCATCACCGATTTTAGATAAATCAGTTGTTGGAAAATATTTTGCTAAAGAGGCACTCATTTTTCTATCAAAACCAATACCTGTTCCATCAATCACAAAAGGATAAGGAATTTCTTGCTTTGAAGCGCTGACTTCAAAAGTGGCATGGTAAGCATCAGCAATAAGTTGTAGTTGTTCTGACAGGTAATTTTCAAATAAAGCCGGATTAGTAATCGTGGTAGAATAATTACCTGATTTTGATAATCGACCATAAGCTCGTGTTTTATCTTCTGTTTTAACTTCACCATACCAATGTACAGTTAATTGGGGGTAAGCAAATATTCCTTCCGCTCTTTGTTTTATATCTGGTAATTTTCCATCTTGGGCATAATCAATAATTGCATTGCGTAATGCATCTACAGCATTTTGATATTGTTGTTTTAATTCATTAATAATTTTTTGAATTTCTGGATTATGAGGTTGTGACATAAAAGAGCCTCTTATTTATTATTGGTTTATAACCATAATAGCAAGAAGCTTCTCTATGCCATAGTGCTAAATATTTAGATAGGAATATTCATAATAACTTTTCTGTGGATCTACGCTGATATTTTGATTTTTAACATTATAGGTAAAAACTAATTGTATATTTTCTTCTAAAAGAGGTATGCTCTTAGAGGGATCAAGTTCCTGATAAACATCATTTTCATCCAATATATTAAAAACCTCTGCTGAATTAGACGGCTTATTGAGTGCATTATCACATAAAAAATGCAATAAATTAATTTTACTTTTGGTATAAAATGTTAGACCTTGATTTATATATTTAGAAAAAAAAGAATCAGCATTTTTTTTACCTAACTCCTCTTTTTCGTTTAATGTTTTTTTATTAGATACAGTAATTACTAGGTTTTCATCTTTATCTTTATCAATCATTATTGTAGATTTTCCATCAATCGGAGAAAAACCCAATAAAAATAAAGGATCTATACCATGAAAAGAATCTTTTACTATATTGAATACACCTTGAGATATTAAATTATAAATGATAATCTTTTTATCAGAATCTACATTTTTAAATTCTCCTTCTATTTCTTTTAAGCCGTTATTCATCAAATTTAACTTTAGACATTCAATTTTATTTTCTTTAGTCTCTTCATCTTCATTACTTTCAGAAAAAGCTTTTATCTTTGATTTAATTATATTTTTGTCAATTAACTCTTTACCCAATAGATGATAATCCATTCTTAATAAATCTTTATGAAGTGTATTAGTAATTTCTCCAAGCGTTACATTTTTAATTAAATTATTTAAATTTGGTATAAACTCATTGGTATTAACCTTTAACCTATCAGTCTTTTTTTCAAGATATTTTATATTTTCACTATAGAAAATAGATTCATCGATAACTTCAGCATTTATTTTTCTTTTCATTTCATTAATAATGGATTTCATTACATTGGCTTTTGTCTTCTCTTTATCAATGTTATCTATATTTATCATTCCTTTTTCGTCAAAATAATTAGTATTTTCTTTATTAATGAGTTCTAATATTAAGTATTTAAATACCTCATTATCTAACTCGCTAGTTTTAGGTAACTTTATCTCAATAAGGTTTTCTTGTATTTTTTTTATTTTTTCTATTTCTATTATATCTTCTTCTTTAGTAAATTCATATTTAACATCCACTTTACCAATAGATAAGCACAGTAAATCATCTACTACTTCTATTTTAAAATCATCACTTGAATTATTATTTTTTGATAATTCTTTCATAGCCTTAAAACTTTCTATTCTTTGATATAAATTTGGTTCTTTATTAATAAAAACATCTTTAATTAAAGATAATATTTTTTCTTTTTCTTCAATATTACCGATATGGAAGAATTTTTGTATTTTTTCCCATATCGTTAATGCTGCAGATACTTTATCAGTTTTTTTTATTTTTTCTATTTTTTGATTTGTAATCTCCACACCACCTACATTTACTTTCATATTTATCCTGTATCCCTTTTTCTTTATTTTATAAAAAGGATAATTTTGAACTAAAAAAATAGATATAAAAAAAACACCTTTAAATTAAGAAATTTATTTCTATTAAATAAAAATTTAAATTGCTAATATACTCAATATGATAGGCAATGTTATTACTGCAAATATCGTTTGAGATGTAATAATCCCTGCCATGAGTTCAGAGTCCCCACCTAATTGTCTGGTTAGAATATAAGACGTGGGTGCCGTTGGTATCGAAAAGAAAATAACCAAAAGCATCATGACTAACGGAGACAAAGCTAAAAAATAAGCAACGCTATATGCTACTATCGGTACAATAAGTAAACGAGTAACAGTATTAATACTAATCATTTTGCTCTCGGCTTTTAGCGTCGAAAGATGTAATGCAGCACCTATACAAATAAGCCCCAAAGGTAAACTGGTTGCTGATAACAACTTGAGAAATTGATCACTACCAAAAGGAAGACCAATTCCTGATAGATTTATTATGATCCCAAGAATACAAGAGATAATTAAAGGGTTTTTTATGATAGGCAATGCTAGTTGACGCAATGTCACATTTTGCCCAACGGTTAAACAAAGTACTGAAGTGACATTTGATAGAGGAACCAATGTTGCTAATATCAATGCGGCTATTCCTAGACCTTCAACACCAAATAAATCAGCGACAATAGCTAAACCTAAATAAGTGTTAAATCGAATATTGCCTTGAACGATCGCACCAAAGCGGCCAGCAGACCAGCCTGTTATTTTTTTCAAAATAATACACAAAATAGTAACAATAATGACTACAGAAAAAATAGCTCCTGCAAGATGAGGTAATTGAGGATCAGATAAAGGAGCATTTGCTAAACTATTGATCAATAAGGCAGGAAAAAGTAAAAAATAGTTAAGCTTTTCAGCTCCTACCCAAAATGCTGGTTCAAACGTTTTATTTTTTCTTAAAATTGCACCGAGCGCAATTAACGCAAATAACGGCCATAACGTTAATAACACATTTTGCATAGTATTTATCCTAGAGATATCATGATACTTTACAATATCGCAACATCATGCGGATTGCTATTTTATGTTATTAATATAAAAGCTAATTCAAAAAATGATAAAAATAAATTTATACCGCATTTTAAGTATAGCTTTTTTATTATTAGCCTATCACAAAACATCTTTTCAAGATGGTTAAAATATAGACGACTAATCTAAATCAATACACATGCGGTAACAATGTAAATTTGCTTTCGCTAAATCAGAATAATAATCACGTTCTTCTAATACTTTAAAGTCTTGCTTTAAATAAAATGATACTGCATTAGGTGTTGCATCTAAAAATAACTTGGATTGCCCTCTCTTAATTGCTTCATATTTCAATTGTTTTAAAATGAGTCCTGCAAATCCCTTTCCCATGTATTCAGGTAATGTGAAAATAGCTTCAGCAAAACCGGTTTTAACATCTAAAAAACCCGAAGCAACAGGAATATTGTATTCTTGGTAATCAATCACATAAAATGGATTACCAATAATAGCCTGCCGATATCCTTCAGGCATTTCATCAGGGGTCCAAGCAGCTAAAATCTCAGATGGATAAACATTCTTACAACCAAATCGCAGTGCTTGATTGCGTAAATACCACAATCTTTTAGCTTCCTGTGGTTCAGCGAGTCTAAGTTGAATCATACTCATTTCCATCTTATTTATTGGGTTCAATAGCTTTAAATTAGTAAAGTAATTTATTCTAATAATACTGTTTAACCATTTATCTATTATTATTTTCTTTCTCTTTTTAGTCTTTATTGATGTCAACTTTATAGGCTGATGGTGCAAGCAAGGCGATCAACCCTGCTATTAATAAAATAGAAAGTAATACCATTAACATAAATGGTGCATTAAATAATAAATATGGTGTTAATAAAATAGGACTAACTGTTAAAACAAGTGAAATAATAACAGGATAGCTTATACCTATATCTCTTATTCGTTGAGATAAAATAAGTGTAAATATGTAGATTTGTATTATTAAAAATACTATTTCTATTAAGCCATATGGTGTGAAAGAAAATAAGTAGTAAAAATTATTTTCAGTGATTAATTCTACTTTATCAGGATAAAGTGATATATACCATCGATATGCTAAGTTTTCTGCAATAGAAAATAAAATTGTCCAAGCAATTTCTAGGCCTAAAAAAGAAAGTCTCCCACGCCGTTGTTGTTTCCATTGATAAGCAAGTTTAGCTTGCATAATAAATCCCTTCATTTTTAAATAGTAACTTTATAGTTTTTATCATAATACACTTATGTCATCATCTAATGAAAGCACAAAAATACCTTCAATTTTTGATAGTTAATGTGATAATTCTCTCTCAATACTTTTTTTATTTAACTAAAATATAAAATACATAAGGAGTTACGATGCTATCTATTCAGACAACCCGTTTTGCCCTTCTTCGTTAAAAATCAATTTATTACTTAACAAGAAGGGCTTTAAATATGAATTATAAAAAAGTCGATTTAGAACAATGGAATAGAAAAGAACATTTCTTACATTATCGACACAACCTACAGTGTGGCTTTAGTTTAACCACTAAAATAGATATTACTGTCTTAAAAACAGTATTAGATAAAAATAATTTTAAGTTTTATCCGGTAATGATCTATTTAATTGCCAAAACCGTTAATAGCTATCCTGAGTCTAGAATGGCGATCAAGGATAATGAATTAGTTATTTGGGATTACATCAACCCGGCATACACTATTTTTCATCCTAAAACGGAGACTTTCTCTGAGTTATGGAGTGAGTACTTTGAGGATTGGCATTCTTTTTCACAAGGATACAATCAAGATTATCAAGAATATCAAGATAATCTGAGTCTATCCGCAAAATCTAATTTCCCCGAAAATCATTTCTGCATTTCGATGATCCCATGGGTAAGCTTTGATGGATTTAATCTAAATGTAGCTAATGTAAAAGATTATTTTCCTCCTATTTTTACTATGGGAAAATACACCCATCAGAGTGGCAAGTTTTTATTACCAATATCCATTCAAGTGCACCATGCTACATGTGATGGTTTCCATATAGCTAGAATGATCAATAAACTCCAAGAGTTATGTGATGAATTTTTAGGCTAAAGAATAGAGATCTTCGATAAGTAAAAAGTGTGAAATAGAAAAAGCATCTCAATAGAGATGCTTTTTACAAACAATATTAGTAATAATACTAATAGCTAATTTTTAATTCTGATTTACTTATTTTGCACTGGTGCGAATCAAGTAATCAAATGCGCTAAGTGAAGCGTTTTATACTAACTTAATATACTGATATAAAAGGATTTAGTCAGCGTAAATGTCCACATATTGACCACACTTCGGAAAGCCTCTTGAAAGAGAGGCTTTATATTTTGCTTATTTTTCAATGGGTGGAAGTGTTTTTAGCCTGCTCACTTAATAAATCAATAGCTGTGAACTAGATTTTGTTTTGACTTTATTATCATTGACATAATTTTTATTGATTGTATAAATCAAACAATTGATTAATTTTACTAAGGTATTACTAATGAGTAGAAATACACAAATTCAAGATCAATCTCTTTTATACCATCTTACATGTATGGATAACCTACCAAGTATTCTTAAAAAAGGTTTATGTTCAAGAGAATCACTTGGTAATGGGTTTACAGATGTTGCAGATGGTCAGATAATCCAAGGAAGAGAAGCTCTTAATTTACAACGAATGGTTCCTTTTCATTTTTTTAGTAACAACCCCTTCGATGGAAGGGTAAAGAAAAATCATAAAGATAAAACTTTTTGTATGATTACAGTTAATAGAGATTTCGCAAAAGAAAATAACTGGAAAATAATCCCAACTCATCCACTTTCTGCATACAAAGAAATTGAATTGATGGATTATACTACAGGATTTTCTAAAATAGATTGGAACCTAATGAATCAACGAGATTATACAATTCCTGAATGTAAACAAGTCTGTATGGCTGAATGCCTTTCACCAACTACCGTCTATGCAAAATCTTTTCATTGCTTTTATGTAAAAGATGATGTGGCTAAATCACATGTACTTAAGTTACTTGATGAATACAAGCTAAATACTTACGTCAATATCAACTCTACGATGTGCTAACAATATGATTCGATATGAAAATGGTAACCTCCTTGAATCTCAAGCCGTTGCTCTCGTAAATGCAGTCAACTGCCAGGGGATTATGGGTAAAGGAATTGCTTACCAATTCAAGGAAGCCTTTCCTAAAAATTATGCAGTGTACAATAATGCCTGCAAAAATGGAGAAGTCAAAATAGGATCTGTTCTTATAGTAAATGAGAACAGTAAACTTATTATTAATTTTCCTACTAAAGATAATTGGAGAAGAAACTCACAATATGACTTTATTGAAAGAGGACTAAATGACCTAAAAAAAGAGATTATGAGAAGAAATATACCATCAATCGCAATCCCCCCTTTGGGCTGCGGAAATGGTGGCTTAGAATGGAAATCTGTTGAATCTATGATTATCAACATTCTAAGTGATCTTGATTCTGTTGATATTATTCTGTTTTCTCCACCAACAAAAGAAACATTAAGAGATAAAAAAGATTTAATTAACGTTAAGCATCTTCTGATCCATTATGTATTTGAACAGTTAGTTAATAAATATAGATATACTCTTAATACAATATTTTATATGTGTAATTTTTTAACTAAAGACAATTACTTTAATTTTACAATAAAATATGGAAGACCCTATTCTGAGGAATTAAATATAGCAATCGATGAACTCAAAACGATAAAAGAAAAATATGGTAAAAACTTTGAGAATTTCATTGAAAATTATATTAATACTCACCTAACCAAAGAAATGGAGGTGAATTTCAGAAAACATATACCAGCAATTAATTATTGTACTACTTTATTAAATAAAATTAATTCAAAAGATGATTTTATTATTATATGTAAGTTATTAAGGGAGATATCCAAGAATAACCTCATTAACTATGAGGCATCAACCTCTGAAAAAATTATTTTAGAAAAGTTACTTCAAGAAGGCATAATTATAAAAAATATATTTAATGAATTTGAAATTGTAACATTTTAAAAATATAGCTTACTTAATGAAGGCTCATAAATTCCTAGAGCCTTAGTTAACGTTATATTAAATCAGTATTTTTTCATCAAATCCCCAACACCTGCTGACAACACTTATCAACATGCAGCTCTACTCGCTCAATCAATTGAGGCTTTGAAATAAACCGCGTTACGGTTTCATGGCTGACGAACGTCGCGCCACAATTGATATTCTGGCACTGGTTATAACGTTCTTTGGTATCGGAAGATATTTGCTGACTACTACGGGTATGCGCGGCATGACCACAAACAGGACAAATCATCATAAACGGGTTACCTCTTTATGATGTGGAAATTACCTGTAATTATACACAGGCACTATTCCTTATCCATATCTATATCACTGCTTTTAACTTCTAATTCTAACGAGGTGGTAAATCCGCTATTGTTCAGTGAATGGCTCACCGTGACCAACGTCCAATAGGCATTATCAATCTCAGGCTTAAACCCGCTCACTTGTACCGGTAGCTCAGGAAAGAGATCCGCACGCCCTTTCGCAAGGGTAATACTAAAAGAGGCAACACCTCGCTGTATTTTTTCCCACGCGGCTTTCGCGGCACGTTCAGCATTGGTTTTACTCGCATAAGTATGAGACAACACCATCACATTACCTTCTTCACCGACAAGGTACTCCCCTTGTTTCTGCTCTTCTTTTTTCGGTTTATTGGTAGTGGGTTTTCTACGGCGAATTTGTGATTGTGTTTTTTCTTGCGGTTTACGGGTATTTAAATAATTGGCCGTCACACCGGTGTAAGCGCCCCTATCCACTAATGAAAAACGGTGTCCATCACCCACACTTCGGGTAATTTGTACCAAAGGTAACGTTTGACCGCTAGCAGTGGTATTGCCCCCTTGCACCATAAACAGCAAATTGCCGTTTTTAACACAGGCGGTGGCACCGTTTAATTGCCCTAAGCGGGTTAAAAAACTGCCGTCTGACTCATTGGTCTGATCGATATGTTCAATCTTTACCGTATCAAGACCAGGATCAACCACCGCCGTGACATTATTACGCCCTGCAATGGTTCTGACGATATCGCCTAATGTTTTTTGGTGGTAAGACATTTCACGGCGCACATTGAGCGTTGCCCTAAAATCGGCACTACGGGCGCGTAATGTCATTTTATCGGGTACACCTGAATGCTCTATTTCATCAACTGTAAATGAGCCTTTATGAATAAGGTTTTCACCCTGCCAACCAAGATGCAAGGTCAACACCTCGCCCCGTTTTGGCATCATTAATGCGCCGTCAGAATCATCTAACTCAATATCAAGCCGGTCAGCTTCAAAGCCCCGATTATCCGTTAATGAAAGTGATATTAATCGCCCTTGAATTTTGGTGCTGATATCTTCATCACCGGCGATTAACACAAAAGCCGGCGTGC
Source organism: Proteus faecis (assembly GCF_003144395.1). GTDB lineage: Bacteria > Pseudomonadota > Gammaproteobacteria > Enterobacterales > Enterobacteriaceae > Proteus > Proteus faecis. Next base: position 382,438 of record NZ_PENZ01000034.1, read on the forward strand.
TACTTTTACCGTTGATCATTTCTGGCAACATTATGATAAAACCCCTTTCATTGCTTCACCGGCACCATTGGCCATCATGCCTAATTGGTCGCTTAAATCCCCTAACATCTGACTGATAGAGTCATCCACCCGTTTTAATGTCAGCGAGAAATCAATTTTTCTTGCAGCACCATCTTGGAAAAATTCGGTGTGAGTGCGTTGTAAATCGGTGATCACAAACATGCCGTGAATGGTGCCTGTACCATCAATAAACGACCACGCTTTACCGCTATCCGCCATTAATTCTAATGCCAGCAACGACACTTTACCGCCGGTTAATGAGGGATAAAGCGCCCCCGATAAGGTGATCACATCGGTATCAGGGCCAATAAATTGTTGTGCCGGTCGGCGTGCGACACGTTGAGTAAAACCATGTCGCCATGTTTGTTGTTTTTGTAGGGATTGATAAGGCACTGTGCGTAACTCAAACACAAATACCCCAAGTGCTGCCATCATTACCACACCTCACTGTCTTGATAACGGCTATTTAATCGTGCTTGCTTGTCGCGCTCACGGCGTTCAATTTCCGCGATAACAAGTTGTGCGATGTCTTGCGCGGATTGATTCGGTTGAGGGTGAATATTAATTTCATAATGTGCCGGCGCGCCTTGATAACGCTGTTGTTGAATGTTCACGTTAGCCGGTGCCGTGCGATAGTTTTCAACCGGCAAACTGTGCGGGTGCAACGGGGCATTTTGTGCCTGTAATGAAAAGGCACTGCCTAGCGATAATGCGGCTGTCGCTAACATGGCGGTGTGCTTACGGCTGGTGATATTCGCAGGACCCTCAACAATTTCAGGACCATTTTCGCCGGCAATACCAAACTGACCACGCGGGATATAACCGCCTGAATCATACATACCGGCAAAGTTGCTATTGTAAGAATCTAATGCAGACTGCACTTTCGGATCGGATGTTTTAGCAAATTCCGGTGTCAGTGCTTCTTTGGCGGCGGTTGCCAATTCCCCAATGCTATTTTTAAAGTCCGTCCATTTGTTTTTTATCCCCTGAATAATGGAATCAATCAGGTCACTACCGAACTGTAAAAATTTAGCCGGCAACGCTTTAGTATCTTCGACAATTTCATCCCATTTAGTCGATATCGTTGTTTTAAGAAATTCCCATTTTTCTTGTGTGTATTTAACGATTTGATCCCAATTACTATAAATAATTCCGGGTAACGTTTGTGTCATAAAAAAGGTTTTAATGCCTTCCCATATCCCTGAAATTACAGATTTAACCGACGCCCACGCGGTTTTGGTATAGCCGACAATACTGTCCCAATGTTTTGCAATTAAGCCCGGTATCGTCCAGTTAAAGAAGATGTATTTAATCCCTTCCCATACTTTTAAAATGGTGTCTTTCAATGCTTGCCATGCAATAGCAGTACGCTGTTTAACAGACTCCCATACTTTGGTGACATACGGCTCAATCTTATCCCAATTTTTATAAATCAGATAAATAGCACCCGCAATAACAGCAATAGCCAGCAAAATAGGGTTAGCTAACATGGCTTTACCCAATCCTAAAAATGCACTGCCTAATAATTTTATTGGTTTTAATAACAGAGCGAGTGCGCCACCGCCTTTAATGCCTAAAATTGATAGACTTAATTTCGCGGCGGCTAATGGTCCTAACATTGCGGCAATGGATAACGAGAGAATACCGAGCGTGGTAATTATGCCGGCTATCGCTAAGCCCACCATAGTCAGTGTTTTTGCCAGCTCAGGATTTTCTTTCATCCACACACCCACATTAGAAATCACACTGGTAATACTTTGTGATATCTGACGCAATGGGCTATCAATGCCGTCAAAAATCTGAATGCCTAAATCTTCCCATGCAGATTGTAGGTTTTTCATATCCCCGCTTAAGTTGTCCGTCATGGTGCCCGCGACTTTTTGGGCTTCGCCTTTAGCTTTCTTTAAGTCGGCAACAAGGTTTTGCAACTCCCCCTTACCCGCTTGTTCTGCCAATACCGATAACGCGGAGAAGGCTTCTTCACCCGCAATATGTTTAAAGAATCCCGCCCGTTGCGCATTACCCATATTGGCGGTTTTCTTATCCAATTCAGCTAATAACTCAGGAAAGTCGCGTAAGTTGCCTTTGGTATCACGAGTCTTAATGCCCAGTTCTTCTAACGCTTTCGCCGCTTGCTTAGGTGGCTCCGCCAAACGTCCTAAAATTGCCCGCAATGAGGTACCCGCCATTGAGCCTTGAATACCGGCATCACCCAATTTACCCGTTGCGGCGGCAGCCGTTTCTAAATCAACCCCTAACCCTGACGCCACCGGTGCAACGTATTTCATCGTGTCGCCAAGCATCGTCAGACTGGTATTTGAACGGGTAAAGGCACCGACTAACACATCACTCACTCGCCCCATTTGGTCAGAGTCGAGTTTAAAGCCGGTTAAAATATTTGAGCCGATATCCGCCGTCGTACCTAAATCAATATCACCCGCCAATGACATTGCCAATGTACCCGGCATAGCATTTTTAATTTGTTCAGGCTTAAAACCTGCCATTGCATAGAATGCCTGACCTTGCGCCACTTGGTTGGCGGTAAATGCCGTGGTTGCGCCTAGCTCTCGTGCTTGTTCTCGCAACATCTTAAATTCATCGGAGTTTTTATCTAAGCGCGTTAATGCCTGCACCTTTGACATACCGACATTAAACTCGTACCCCGGCATTAAGGTTTGTTTCGCGGAATACAACATACCGGCACCGGTTGCCGTCATGGTAGCACCGGCACCCGCCATTTTATTTCGCACATCAAGTGTCTTTTGATACTGCGATTTAGCCGCCGCCATGCGCCTTTCTTGTTCGGCACTGCGCCTTAATTGGTTTTCTTGCCGGCGGAGTTGTTGCGTGGTGCGTTCAATATCACCATTAAGCCGCCGTTGTGCTTGACCGAGTTGATTAGTAGAAATGCCATTGGCTTGTAATGCCGAGCGCTGTCGCTGTGCCGACTGCTGTAATTGCTCATACTTGGTTTTGAGTTGCCCCGCTTCCCGTTGCGCTTTTTTAAACGCCTCTAACTGTTTTTTCGTGGGGTTTTCACTGTTGGCTATTTCTTTGGCGAGAGTGGCAACACGTTGTGTGGCGGATTGGTACGCTTGCTGTGTAGAGGTTAACTGCTGTTTAATCTTGCGAAAGCCGTCAATTTGTGAGGATTGCTGATTAAGGGTTTTTAACGAATCACGCGACTGGCGCACAGCGGACGCCAATCGTTTATTACTTTCTTGCGCACTGCGAAACGGTGCAGTTAATTTATCAACCGCACTCAGTACAACTTGTAATTTTAAGTTATTACTCATCCTGTTGTCCGCTACGTTTCGCCGCTTGATAGCGCCATGACAATAATTCTGAAAGGCTCATTTTGCCGGTGTCTGCCGGTGACCAATGAAAAATGACGGCAATATCTGCCGCCAGTTCATCAGTGGTTAATTCGCTTGGGAATCGGGCATAACCGACTTCGGTAATAAAAAATTGACCACCTGCACGCTTAAGTTAACTAAATCGCCCGCAGCTAATGACAGCACATCGTTTTTGGTTAGCGTTGGCATAGTAATACGCGGTAAGACTTGCATCATGCTATCAACATCCATATCCATTAACGGCTGTAAACGCACACCGCGTAATGCGCCTGAATTGGGTTTAAGCACGGTCACTTTTTCAATTTTGGTTTCACCACGCATAAGCGGTTGTTCTAGTGTCACCGTCGCTTGGTCACCATTAACAACAACCCATTCAATTTGCTCTTGGTTTTGTTCTTCGATTGGCTTTTTCATGTTCTCTTTCCGCATTTAATTAAAGCCCCAGCGCGTCACGCTGTGCTTGTAACAAGTCTTTACCGTCCACTTTTTCCACCATATTGACGATATCAATCTCAATGATTTCTTGACCATCCATCACTAACTTGTAGTAAGTGGGTTTTACGGTAACTTTGGTTTGTGTGTTGTCGCCCGATTTCCAGTTGCCCGGATCGATTTCGCTATAACGACCACGCAGAACCACTTCAACGGCTAATGTTTCCCCCGTATCATCACGCTGATAAGCGCCACATAAACGCAATTGCACCGCATCAATAGTGGATGCGCCCCATTGGCGGTAAACGTCAATATCAGCGCCACCAAGAGTAAACTCACTATCAAGCGCACCGTCATCAAGGCCCATATCAATTTGCACCGAGCCATTCATACCGCCCCCGCGATAGGCTTCTAACTTGCGGGTGATTTTGGGTAATGTGAGTTCTTCGGCAACGCCCACATAATTGGCGCCATTCATAAATAAATTAAAATTCTTTAGCTTGCGTGGTAACGCCATGATTTACCCCTTGATTTTGTTACCGAAATCCATCAGGTATTTATCGGTAATACGCTGACGTAACATCAGATTTTCCATTGGTGGCACGGGTGTATAGTCATAATCCAGTGTGAGCTTGCCGTCTTTCAGTTCTTCTTTGCTATTTGATGTCGGGTCATACCAACATTCACCGCCTAACAAATAGCCCTGACTGACCAATGAACGTAATTTTGCGTTGATGGTTTCAACGATATCCCGCGCTAAAGATGGCGTTAACGGCTTATCAATCGCCCACATTTGCCCTTCTGCCATGGTGTCAGCAAGGACTTGTGCGCTACGGGTATAAGATTCAAACGCAAACAGTGGATCATCCGAACAGGTACGCGAACCCCAAAAACGAAAACCATCACGACGAATAAGTGTCGTCACGCCTTTTTCATTCAGTAAACCAGCATCGGTAGCGGGATCTTGTAAATCCCAATAGATATCCTTAGAAATACCCGTCACACCATTAACGGTGATATTAGATAAGGTTTTATGCCAACCAATATCATTGTCTAACTTGGCACGCAAACCTAGCGCACGCGCAGTGGCGTAAGCCGTAGTCTCGTTATTAGTGGTGCTATCCCATGACGTGAAATCAGGGAAAATCACCATCAATTCACGCTGACCAAAGTTGTCACGGTACTTGATTGCTTCGCTGATATTTTTACAGTCGTAAGCAGACACATAACCAAATGCGCGGAGCTTTTGACAAATCACCGCAATCTCATTGGCAACGGCTAACGTGTCGTGATCGGGTGCGCCAATAATACGAGGCTTAATGCCGTGTTGGGATTGAGAGGCTAGCAGTGCTTGTAACCCTGTTTTTAGCCCTTCTTCGGTAGTACCACCGATAATATTAGTAGTGGTTTCTGCTTCACTTTCGCCTTGTTCTACACGCACCACAACGGTGATGGGTTTAGCCTGATCTGCAATCGCCTTTAACGTGCTGGCTAAGGTACCGGTTTTCCCTGCTTTACCGATAACTTGTGATACATCAGTCAGTAAAATAGGTTTGTTTAAAGGAAAGGTTTTTTCGTCCGCATCATCAGCGGTGCAAACCACGCCGACAATAGCGGTGCTGATAGTGCGAATGGGGCGGGTGCCTTCGTTAATTTCAATAACGCGCACACCGTGATGATAATCTTGTGCCATGCTCACGGACTCCTATAACTGTGTCCGTGTAGCATGAAAAATTAGCGGATAAATTGCACGAAAGCGGGATTGTTTGAGGGTTGGTACAAAATCATTTAAATATATAAATATTTAATCAGACACCCATACCTCACTCCAATCCATATAAACGCCACGCAATGATTTAAGTGTTTTTCCACTGTTTAGTAAACAAATATCACAAAACCCAGTCTGTCCTTGATGAATAGCAACTCCGATATTATCAATAGGAGGCATCATAACTGTTGTCCAATTTTCTCCTCCAGATCCACCCGGTAGTTTGAAATAAATCTGCTTTCCTCTAACATCTTCCGTTAATGAAATCGTAGAAGTAGAGTTTCCCGCGCCACCCACTTTACGCCAATTTTTCCCGCTACCTTTTTTTTCATATCGTGCATCACCTTGTCCTTGAGTTAAAGCCCCTATATCACTCGCATTTAAATTAATATCTCCGCTCAATGGTTTACCATTTACTTTACGTGTATTAGGCACTCGACCATTGGCATTATTGTTAGCATTATTAGCCGCAGTCTGTGCATTGTTTGCGGCAGTTTTGGCTTCATTCACTTGTGCCGGTGTTGCAGCACCCACATCACCCGCCGTTAACGTAATATCAGCACTTAGTGGTTTTCCATTCACTTTGCGAGTGTTAGGCACTCGACCGTTAGCGTTGTTATTCGCATTATTTGCTGTGGTTTGTGCTGCGCTTGCTGCAGTCTGTGCATTAGATGCAGCTGCCTTTGCTTCGTTAACTTGTGCTGGCGTCGCCGCGCCCACATCACCCGCCGTTAATGTAATATCTGCACTCAATGGTTTATTGTTCACTTTGCGAGTGCTAGGCACTCGACCATTGGCATTATTGTTAGCATTATTAGCCGCAGTCTGTGCATTGCTTGCGGCGTTTTTGGCTTCATTCACTTGTGCCGGTGTTGCAGCACCCACATCACCCGCCGTTAATGTAATATCTGCACTCAATGGTTTATTGTTCACTTTGCGAGTACTGGGCACTCGACCATTGGCATTATTGTTAGCATTATTAGCCGCAGTCTGTGCATTGCTTGCGGCAGTTTTGGCTTCGTTAACTTGTGCTGGCGTCGCAGCACCCACATCACCCGCCGTTAACGTAATATCAGTGCTCAGTGGTTTATCATTAACTTTACGGGTACTAGGTACGCGACTATTGGCGTTTGTGTTAGCGTCATCCGCTGATTTTTGTACTTTACTTAAACCCGTACTTAATTCGGCTTTGGTGGCATAAAGCTTAGCCACTTCCTCCAATGTCTGTTTTGAGGCACTTTCAATGGCATCATTGACAAATTCACGGGTCGCCAATATCACCGAGGGGTCAACCTTTAACTCGACTGACTCGGTATGACTAACGGTTAATATCATGCGAATAGTCTGTGTTCGCCCGCTTCCCTCTTGCAATTGGGGTTTATAGGTTTCGGGGCAATTACCTACAGCAATTAAACTGCCTTCATCATCAAATAAACCAATCTCACGTATCCAGTAACCGCCCTCATTTTCAGGGATCACTTGTTCAGCAATAATCTGGCTGTCGTTTTTTGGATCAACAAATAAGGTGTTTAATCCCGCCCGGCGTTTCTCACCCACGAGTTTAGTTTGTTGTGTATCGGGTGTGGGTAACGTTCCGCCACCGTCACCCACGGCCATTTGAGTAATTTTTAAGGTGGTGCCTAATGCCGTGGCTTTTGCCAATTTATTGGCACCAATCACGGTTAATAAGGCGAAAAACTTAGCGCTCATGTGCGACCTCAACTTTATCAATAATGTGTACTCCGACCGCCGTTAATGGCGCACCAGACACGGTAATTTCTTCTGCAAAATACGGATAAACCGTTAACTCATCACCGCTAAACGTTGCAGCAGAGAGATAAAACTCACCTTGTGAATCAAGGTTGATAGATAAACCCAAGAGGTGCCGACTAACAGGGCGTGCATCAGCAATCAAACGCTCTAATTCGTCATAGATTTCTTGGGTAATACCGTTTTCTTGCACACCCACATCAAGGCGAAACGTGCCCGGCGGATCGTCGGTTTGCCACCATTCCGTCACTTTGATGATGTAACCGAGTGGCTCAACCACACGCTTAAGTGCGCCAATGGTGCCCTTGTGTCGGTGAATAAACATCGAATCCCGTACTACTTGGCGCTTAACAGGCTCCGACCAATTTTCATCCCATCTATCAACCGACCAGGCCCATGCAAGGTATGGCAATAAATCAACGGGGCATGTACTGGCGTTCCATAATTGGCGCAATGGCACCGGCAACGTTTGCAAGGATTGACAGGCAATGGCAGCCGCCTTTTCTAATGGGCTACTGCCTGATGGTAATAAGCTATTCATCCGAGCCACCAAGGGTCAAGGTGCTTTGGATGCAATACGAGGCTTGCGTTTTATCGAGCACCACATCTTTTGCGGGCTGTTTTAATTCCACTCGTTGCACACCTTCCACATGCAATGCGGCATAAATCGCTGACAGGCGAATATCACGCCCTAAGCGGTGTTGCTCTGTAATGTATTGCGTCAGACGTTGATTTGCTTCTTTGCGTATCGGCTCCGATTCGGGTCCCGGAAAGAGAAATAACGTCGCATCAATTTGATAAGGGATAATTTTTGCGGATTGTACTTTGATGCGGTCAGCAACCGGTCTCACATCTTCATCGTTTAACGCGTGCTCAACAATGCGCAGTAATTCTTCGGATGCGGTGCCGTCACCCTCACGAGATAACACGGAAATAGTGACATTTGCCGGTGCTGGACTGATCGCAGACACATCGGACACCCGACCATCGGCACTACGGGCATGAAATTCATAACTGCCTACCGGCCCCGCAACACTTAACCCCTCAAAAGCGGCGGGAATGCGTAAACGCAAATCATCGTCAGACTCTAAAATCGCTGGTGTGGGCGGAATAGTCTGGTTATTGGCGGGACGTAACACTAAACGCGATAAATTATAATTCGCGGCTAATTGGTCTAAATCTGCCCCTCTCGCATACGCCACCATCACCGCACGCGCAGACTCATTAATTAGTTGGCGTAATAACAACTCACGATAGACGTTTTCTTCTAACAGCTTGGTCAGGGGTTCAGACTCTAACGATAACGTGTTAGCCACCGCATCACGTAAATGCGTTGGCATCGAGCCAATCAATGCCGTTTTGCGTTCGCGTAATAGTTGCTCTGCATCTAACGACTCAATCACATCGGGCGGTGTTAATTGGCTTAAATTAATCGTTGGCATTATGTCACCGGTAGAGAGAAATTAATCGGTTGTTGGTTATGGGCGTAATAGCCGGTGATATCGACAATCACCTGTTCCTGTTGGCTATGAATATCAATGGCAGTCATCACAATACGTGGCTCCCAACGATAAACCGCGGTGTAACATGCCGACATCAATTGCAGTCGCATCTTGGCGTTAACAGGGCCGTCAATTAAATCGGCAAGCAAACTGCCATATTCTCGGCGCATCAATCGGCTACCAATGGGGGTGTTAAAAATATCTTTCACCGACTGGCGAACGTGCTCAATATCGGTAATACGTTCACCGGTTTGTACATTCATACCGAGATAGTTCATTGCGGCTGTCCTGTATTACCATCACCTGTACGCACACCACCGTGAGTATGGGCTGAAACCACCACGCCATTAGAGGACATTTGTCCGCCAACATGGGTAATATCGCCGGTCATTGTGCCGCCTTTTTGCACCGTCAGTGATCCCGTGGTTAAGTTGTTGGTGCAAATAACGGTAGGGGTATCAAGGGTAATTTTGCTCGTTGCCACGCACATAATGTCGGGTGATGTGACTGTGACAGATTCACTGGCTTCAATCTCGGCGGTTTTAATTCCCGTGACTATTAACGCCCCGGTTGCGGGTTCATATTCAATTACTGCACCGTCTTTATACTCATGACGATGGGCAGTTAATGAGGTTGATGGCTCTGAAAAATCGTCACTAAATATTGCCGGTAACACAAACGAGGTGGTTAAATCACCACCGATTGACAGCAATAACACTTGTTCGCCGATACTCGGCGCCCACCATGAACGCGATTTTCCGGCACGCGCAGTAAGCCACGGGCGCCAGTCGGTTTCATTGTCGCCCGTTTTAACTCGACAGCCTTTTTCCGCACTGACATCAATCACAATGCCAGTACGGATCAAGTTTTGTATTTTTCGGATAAGTTCTGCGATATTCATACTTACAATGTGCCTAAGATGCTTGTTTATTGCTTCATTATTTTTTTGTTTCGCTTATGATACAAAGCACTTAGTTTAATTGAGGGTATAATAAAATGATCAAACTTGGCATTTATGGATATGACATTAAATATGAAAATTCATTTTTTTTTGGACGGATGATTCCATATAAAAACATGGATATTAGTGACAAAAAAACAAATTGTTATCTTTCTGCTTTTTTAGAAATAGAACATGATGAAAATACAAATAGAAATATAAAAATATTAGAAGCAATACTTTGTTTTATTGAACAAAAAGAAGTGTATATAAAAAACCCATTAAAAACTCATGAAGATTATTCTAATCTAGACAATGATTACCCTAATTCTCTAGGCGATAGAAAATATTCTCCCGCTATAATATTAGAAGAAAAATATAAAAAAGATTCTCGAAAATTATTTATAGAAAAAGCTTTTGACAAATTAAATTCAGAGGAAGATGCATTTTCAGTAATGTTTTTTAAAAAAGAACTATCTATAAAAATGATACCATCCTATATTGATGTTACTTACTTTTTATTATTTTCCGGCTTAGAAGCATTTGCTAGAGATTATTATCAAGCATATCATCCTGCTAAAGTTAATAATGTATTTGATAAAATTTTCAAAGAATTTAATATAGAAATAAAATCAAATGAATCTGAAACAAAAAGAAACACCTTAGTTTACACTAAGCTAAGAAATACTATTTTTCACAATGGAAAATATACAACTAATTTAAATAATTCAACCACTGGGGAAGAAATAAATCTAGCTGATTATTTTTATTTTTTTAAAAATATATTTAATATTGTTATATTTAAATATATTGATTTTGATGATAAATCTATCAATATGAATCCATTCTCAAGAAGCAGGTTTATTAAAAGAAATTAATGAGTAAGAAATTCAATTAATTGATTTTCAATATGTTTAATATCTGCCGGTGAAAAGCCTAATAGCTTTCGTTCAGGGTAGTGAATTTCTAATGACTTGCCCCGCACACGCTCTTTCAAACCGTAATGATGCACCGCAGCAATGCCCGCCACTTGCGGAGCAAAAGAGAGGGTGACACCTTTATCGTTTGCTGACATTCGCAAATAACGGGCGGTGGCTAAACGCTTAAACATACGAGTCTGTTTATTCGGCTTTGTGGTGCTGATTTTGTCTTTTTTCACTTCAATAAAACGCAAGATATCGCGCTTATAAAAACTGCGTTCGGCTCTCTTTTCTAAATCGTAGCCGGTGATCACCTCGCCCTTTTTCGTTTTGCGTAGTCGCCAATTTTTTAAACTGCGTGGCTGTCCTTTCCAGACAAATTTCATTCCTCGCAAAACGGTAACCGTTGAGGCTTTACGCTTAGTGAATGCCGTTCCATCGGGATTTTTTTGCGCACGAATACGTTGCAAATTGCTTTTGCGTAAATCACGGGCAATTTCACGGGCTAATTTTTTACGTTCATTGGGTGACGCTTTTGCCAACATGGCGGCTAATGCTTGGGTTAACGGGCTGAAATCATCGGCGTTCATGAGCCACACTCTCCCAAATTTCAAATGGATCAGTCGGCTCTTCAATGGCACCGACAACGAGTTTATCCGCTTGCGCATTGACGAGGACACGCTCAGTCAGCTTTAAATCAATGCTGATACTGGCGGTTTGGTGACTATCAATAAAGGCATCAAAGGTAAAATGACTTTGGCGTTTATCGGGATTGAGGAAAATATCAGGTTGATGTTGTTCAATCCAACCAATGATCACCGCCATTAACACATCTTGGTCACCGGGATAATCATCAATAATAATATTGAGATTGTATTGATACTCATAAGATTGACTACGGGCACCGGTTGCCACAATCGCCCCACCATCAATAAAGGTGTAGAGCCTATCGGGATTTTCGCCTAAATAAGCGACCTTTTTAATTAAGGTATCACGCAGGTTTGCAGGCTTTTTCATGGTTTAACTCATTGATGTATTGCAATAATCGATTTGTATAATCAATCAAATATTCCGTTTGTGCCTTATTCTCCGCCATCATTTCGAGGAGACGTAAATAATCTTGTTGAGCTGTTTTGGTAAGTCGTGCGGTGGTTGCATTACCCATGCCGGCGGTGGCGGTGGTGTGATTATCGGGGTTGGGGCAATCGGCTTTGATGTACACCCGTTTAGTATTATTGCGCAACTCATCATTAAGCCGGCTAATATCATTTTTTGCATCGGTTAGCGCCTTTGTGTGTTGTTTATCCAGTTCTGATAAACGAGTAAGTTCTTTCTGATAGTGCTCAATAGCATTTTTATGACTGATAACATTTTGCTTAAGGGCGAGGTTGTCACCCTTAAGCTGGCTATTCTCAGTGAGCAAGGCATCAAACTTAAATATCAGTAGCAAGCCCATCACGACCGCGACAATAATAAGCAGTACGTTCCTTTTCATCGTGGGATCTCAATATGAGGATAGTCAGGAAAGCGGGTTTCAACGGGTAAACTGGGATCACTTTTCCAGTTTTTACCAAAGCGCAATGTTACCCCCTCTTCATCTGTGGCTTGTTTAAAGGCTCTTAAAATCGGCTCAAAGAAATGTGGTTGCCATTCCATTCCCGGTTTAATCACAGAAGGTAAAATATCAATGGCATCGCCTGTTAAATGACGGCTGTTTAATGTTTTTGAAACACCCTTTTTGACGTTTTCTTTTTGCTTTTCGAGTGTGCGAACACCTTCAATCACTGCAAAGTCCGCCGTAGAAATGTCTAACGCACGATAAGCAATTTTCACTAACAGCGGGTTAACGCCACTAAGATTATTTTTACTGCGCTGACTAAAGATAAATTTACTCACCGGCAACCTTCCTTAAGAATAACTTTCCGACTGCGCTAATAAATGCTGACCCCATCCAGCCCGCCATGCCCGCTATACCGCCGGCAATTTCAGGTTGCCACTGAAAATAACTTGCACCGAATAAAATCAATGCCCCTGAAAACATAGAGACAACGATTTGCGCAAGTAAAATGGCAAAGCGGAACGGTTCCCCTTTCACTATTTTATTGGCATAACTGGCAATACCACCAAAAACCGCCATGCCGGCAATTAATAAGGCGGTAAACCAATTAATATTACTTGGATCTTTATAGGGCATCTTCTTCATACCTTCCCCCTTAAAGGGGTTAATCCCAAAGTTGTAAAATCGGTGTGGTGCTGTGTTGTTGGGGCGTGTCCGGTAACTCAATCGCGGTGCCGGTGGGTAAGATTGCCCCCCATTCAACCAGCCCAGGATTAGCCTCTAATACTTGCTCAATCATGCCGGATGACTGACCAAAGTAACGCCAACAAATATCATCTACGGTATCCCCTTGTTGGGTGTAAATCCGCATTAGATAAGCTCCACCGTGTTATGGGTTTCCCCTTTGATACGTTGTAAAGCCCATTGACCATCACGCCACACTTCATCAATCACCGGTGTCATGGTGTCGGCTTTTTTATTACCTTGTGCGGTGGTATCAATATCGCGATAACGTTCGATTAAACTGGCTTTTGCAAAACAGAACACCGCACGCTGATATAAAACCATCAGTTCACTTTCACCGTTAATCTGTTCGGCTGGCACGTCTTTTAATGTTTTCGCAGATTGACCTATGCGCCACTGATACAACTCGCGATTCACTTCAATCATGGCGTTCAGTAACGTGCTTTTCAGCCGTTCCGGTGTCACCGTGCCATCGACGCGAGTCTGCAATTGAAAATCACGAGTTTGAATATCAGGGAAAAAGCCATTATTTTTAATGGTTTCGTCTTTTTGTGGCACAGGGTTAGCAGAAACATAATCCATAAGAAAACCTTAAAATAGGTGGGCGGTGGACGAAAGAAAGCAAATTGCTTTTTCCGTGCCGCCCTGACGTGGTGTCACAATGCTTTTTCAGCGTCACGCTGGGCTTTGAGCACTTTATCTAGTTGCTTTAATTCGGTTTTAATCCCGACATTTATGTTTAACTCTAAGGCTCGACTTAATACGCAGTAGCTTTCTTGTGGTCGATTATTATCGCGTAGCACTAACCCTAAGATTTTATAGAGTTTTGCTCTCACTTCATCGGGCATATCTTCATCATCAGTAAGGGCGCGTGTACGCTCTAACGTTGCTAAAGATACTGGTAATTTCACGGCATACGCTCGCATTGCCGAATCGGCAATTTCTTCGGCAATCACGGTGCCCGTGGTGCGGTTAACACCGGGGATCACTAAACGGTTAGCTAATGCATAAACGGCAATATCTAACGCCCCCTCATAATCACCCGCATCAATTTTCCACAGCAAAATCGTCATTAAGACATCATCTTGCACACCGCTGCCACCAGACAGCGCCCCATCAACCCACGGCTGATAATTGGCTAATATCTTGCGTTTATAAGCTTCTTTGCGTTCCCGTGACTGAAAATGTTTTAGCTCTTTTTTATCTGTCGCAAGACGTAACAGCATCATGTGATAGCCTTTCGTATTGCGACTAACATGCCCACCCAATTGAGTGGACTGTTGCGCACTTAGGCTCATGCGGTGTTTTTCCCACGGAGATAACATTATTTCGCCTTTTTATTTTCAGCCGATGCTTCTTCTGTTACTGCGCTGTTGTCTGTACCGTCAGTGGTTTCGGGTGGTGTTTCTTCGGCATCTTCGCAAACGATATTTTCAACGAGCGCCACACCACGGAAATCTTCAACCACGAAATCTTCATTGACTGACTCGTAGTTTTCGATGCGATCACGTTTTGCATTATCCAGCACTTGGCGACGACGAGAATCCGCAAGAAAATAAATCGACAAGTTATCAAGACGAGTAATAAAAAAGGTATTTTCAGGGAAGAACGGCGCACGTACAGCCGGTAAACCGCCAATACGTTTCTGACTGATAATGGTATCTGCTGCCAGCTTTTCGCTGTTGTTTTGGTCTTTATTGACCAGTGGGAAGTATTTATCTGCTAACAATTTACGCCCACAAATCACAACAAGCCCCGTATCGTCCTGATATTCTGGATCAATTGCCTTATCAATGGTGTCTTGGACTAACGCATCGAAATTTTGATACGCGCGCCCTTTACCAACATAAACCGGTTTGGCTGTTGTTGTACCGTCTTGCGTGATACTGCCCATCACATGTTCAGGCGCACGTTCGCGTACTTTTTGTAACCAGCCCGAATTCACATCTTGCAGTAAGGGATATTTTTTACGATCAGAGTTATCGGCGCGGTGCGTACCATTAAACCCAATCATAATGCGGTCTAATGCCTGACGGCGGATAATCGCATCACGGATACGGGTTTGAAAGTCGGTAAACTTCGCCCACATATCAATTTTTGCGTAATCAAGATGGGTGTCGTAATTGGTTTTCTGGCAAAGATAGCTGTTCTTTGTCAGCTTAATCGGATCGCTTGTTTCACGGTCTTTTGCTGTTGTGTCAGTGGTTCCCGCAATAGTCGAACCGATACCTAAACCAATGGCTTCACCAACTTGCTCATCAACCGGCACGATATTAATGTGCGTTAAAAACTCCGCCGATTGCTGGATCGTAGTTTCTAATTTTTGAGCCGCAGATGGTTCAATCGGTACTTTGGTATCGCTAAACTCTTGCGCGCTAACACCGTAAATTTTACCGAGTTGCGTCATATACGCATTAAATTTAAAACGAGTTTCTTTTTTCATGGTTTGTTCACTACCTTAGCAATCCGTCAGCACTTCGCCGTTATTTTCGCCACCCGTTGCCGGCGGACGATGTGAGAACGAGGCGTCTGTATTTTCAAATTGGTTTTTTAATTCCGTGAGTTGTTGCGTGAGCGCTTTTACCGCTTCGCTTTGATCGGCGCTTTTTAATGCGGTAATTTCTGCTGAAAGGGTTTGCACTTCTTTGGCGCACAGCTCTACTGCCTGATGCACATCGGTAAATCGCGCATCATCACTGTGTTGTTTTTTAGAAAACATCTCTTTAATGACGCTAAAAAGTCCCGGCTTATCGCTTTCTGGTTTTTCGTCAGTAAATTCGAGATGCGTTTCTTCTGCGGCAGTAAAGACGTTATCTTTGCTTTGTTTGCGCTCTGAAAGTGGGCTACTTTGTGCGCTGGCACTAAATTGCAACATTTCAGTGCCTAAACTCGCGGGGTTATCAGTCACTGCAAGACCGACCAGATAGGCTTCACCGGTATCTGAAAAACTCGGGTTAATTTCGACAGAGGTGTAAACTTTTTGACGTTTTTTATTGAGTTCAATTAAATCAGGTGTCGGATTGATCACGCCGTATAATGCCAACTTACCTGCCAGTGCCCCTTCTTTGATTTCCTCGGTATATACCGATTCCACATCACCAAAGCGTGGCGCCCATGAATAGTTATAGTGATCGATATTGACTCGCGCACCATAAACCGCGGGATCAAAGTTTTTTGCAATTTGGGTTAACCATTCGCGGTCAACTCGACGCCCGTCCGTTGTCGCCCCTTCAACACAAAGACGAACCGGTTTTGATTTCTTCGACATGCACACTACTCCAGACTGCATCCGTTTATTCGTTGGTCTGTATGTTGTCGGTTAAAAGGGGCGTTAAACAATGGATAAGGTTTGTTTGAGAAATGGCACAAAGGGAATGAAGCGAATCGGTGATCCACGGTCAATAGACTAGCCGTAACTTAAGCAAGAAATAGTGATTGTGCAATGGCTATTACCGAAACATTTGATAACCGAAAAAAAGCAATGCACCTGTATTTTTCAGGTTACCGCATTGCTCGCATAGCGGAATCGCTAGGCGAAAAGGCGTCCACCATTCACAGTTGGAAACGCCGTGATAATTGGGATGAAATCAACCCAACCGAACGCGCAGAGTTAACCGTTGAAGCGCGTTATTGCAATCTGATTTTAAAAGAGAGCAAAGAAGGCAAAGATTTTAAAGAAATCGATTTATTAGGGCGTCAACTTGAACGCATGGCGCGGATCAGAAAATATCAAAACGGTGGTAATGAAACTGACCTTAACCCTAAGATTGCCAACCGCAATAAAGGCGAACGCCGTCAACCAGAGAAAAACTTCTTTTCAGAAGAACAAATCGAAAAATTAGAAGATGAGTTTCGCAATACGTTATTTGAATATCAAAAGGTGTGGTATCGCGCCGGTCATCACCGTATCCGCAATATTTTAAAATCTCGTCAAATCGGCGCAACGTTTTACTTTGCCCGTGAAGCCTTTATTGATGCCCTGACCACCGGACGGAATCAAGTTTTCTTATCCGCCAGTAAAGCGCAAGCCTATATGTTCCGTGAATACATTATCAAAATGGCATTAGAGGTTGATGTTGAGTTAAGAGGCGACCCGCTGATGTTGAGCAATGGTGCAACGCTCTATTTCCTCGGCACTAATGCACGCACAGCACAAAGTTATCACGGCAATTTATATCTGGATGAAACCTTTTGGATACCCAAGTTTCAGGAGTTACGCAAAGTGACTTCAGGTATGGCCATACAAAAACATTGGCGACAAACCTACTTTTCAACACCGTCAACCATGAGCCATGAAGCGTACCCGTTTTGGTCGGGCAAGCTATATAACCGCGGACGCAAAAAAGAAGATAGAGTTGATATTGATATTTCACATGAAGCCTTAGTCAATGGGCGCTTATGTGAGGATGGGCAGTGGCGACAAATCGTCAACATTGAAGATGCGTTGCGAGGCGGTTGTGATTTATTCGATTTAGAGCAACTCAAAAAAGAGTATAGCCCAGACGAATATAACAACCTGTTAATGTGCCACTTTATGGATGATATCGAATCCCTATTTAACTTTAACATGATGCAAAATTGCATGGTGGACAGTTGGGAGGTGTGGGATGACATTCAACCATTAGCCCTGCGCCCTTATGCCTATAATCCTGTTTGGGTAGGTTATGACCCCAGCAAAGGCGGTGAAAATGGTGATAGTGCCGGTTGTGTGGTTATCGCTCCGCCGAAAGTACCCGGAGGGAAATTCCGCATATTAGAGCGCCATCAATGGCGTGGTATGGATTTTCGCGCACAAGCTGACGCCATAAAAAAAATCACCGAACGTTTCTATGTTGAATATATGGGTATTGATACCACCGGCTTAGGCCATGGGGTTTATCAGAATGTTATCCAGTTTTTCCCTGCTGCGCGTGAGTTTATTTATAACCCGAATGTCAAAAATGCTTTAGTCATTAAAGCTTATGACGTGATTAGTCACGGACGTTTAGAGTTCGACGCACAGTGCGTTGATATCATTCAATCTTTTACTTCCATTCGCCGTACTACCACCGGAAGCGGTAACCGCCCTACTTATGAAGCCTCACGCAGTGAAGAAAGCGGACATGCTGACCTTGCATGGGCAACGATGCACGCCCTCTTCAACGAACCATTAACCGGCACCACCGAGAACAGTAATAATATTGTGGAGATTTATTGATGAGCCGTAAAAATAAAAAAAGTTTTAAAGCACAACAAACGGCAACCGCCAATAATAGTATGGAAGCCTTTACCTTTGGTGATCCCGTTCCGGTGTTAGATAAACGAGAAATCTTTGATTATCTGGAATGTGCGCAAGTTGATAATTGGTATGAGCCACCGGTTAGCTTTGATGGGTTATCAAAACTGTTTCGTGCGGCGACGCATCATAGCAGTGCAATTTATGTGAAACGTAATATCTTAGTCAGCACATTTCAGCCTAACCGTTTTCTCTCTAAGTTAGACTTTAGCCGGTTTGCTCTCGACTTCTTAACCTTTGGCAATGCCTACCTTGAACGGCGTAACAATATGGTGGGTAACTTATTAAAACTCACCCCCGTTCTCGCCAAATATACCCGCCGTGGTGTTGCTGATGATAGCTATTGGTTTGTGCGTTATGGCTATGACTCACAGCCTTATGAGTTTAAACTCGGTAGCGTGTTTCAGTTATACGAACCCGATTTAAATCAAGAGCTATATGGATTACCGGAATATCTGGCATCCACTATGTCAGTGCTACTGAATGAAGCCGCTACCCTATTCCGTGTTAAGTATTATCGCAATGGTAGCCATGCCGGATTTATTTTATACGTCAGTGATGCATCACAAAACCAAAGTGATATTGATAAAATTCGTAAAGCAATGCAAAACTCAAAAGGTCCCGGCAATTTCCGCAACTTGTTTATCCACGCACCGAACGGCAAGAAAGACGGCGTACAAGTTATTCCACTAAGTGAGATTGCGGCGAAAGATGAATTCCTTAATATCAAGAATGTTAGCCGTGATGATATGTTAGCGGCACACCGTGTACCGCCTCAAATGATGGGGATCATTCCACAGAATACCGGTGGCTTTGGTGACGTAGAGAAAGCGGCAAAGGTTTTCTTTCGTAATGAGTTGGCACCACTGCAAAGCAAGATATTACAGATCAATGATTGGTTAGGTGAGGAAGTGATTAAGTTTGATAAGTACACATTAGATGATGAGTAACCTCACCGCACAAAGAACAATACCGCCGACACTGGCGGTATTTTTTACCTGTAAAGTATAAGGTGAATCCGCCTAATTCCCGCCCTCTCAAACCCGTATTAAATGCATCTACAATCCATTTTAAGCACACGTAATTTATTTGATATTCAGATATCTTTTTCTTGTTTTAATCGCTCTATGCGCTGGAAATTTGCGAGGAATAATGTTTTTAACCCCATCAAAACGCAATCGTGACCCCGCCACGCCCGCGCACTAAATGTGTCGGTTTTTATGCAGATGCAAATTCTCATCATAGCGCCTAGCAATGGCATTAGTGTATATAAAAAATGACGGCACAATAGATTCAATATCATGCAAAATTATTCAGAATTGCTTACCATGCAATAGTAACTATCTAAATAGATTTCATATTAAACGTATTTAAGGAGTTGTTATGAGGTTATCACCAGAAGAACCTGATTTTTCTCAAGGATTTACAAGCGAAAATGATATTTTTAATAGGAAAGTTTTATATGAAAAAATTATTAATGTCGTAAACCATTCTGAAGATAGTAACTTAGTTCTTGCATTAAATGATAAATGGGGAAATGGTAAAACCTCTTTTGTAAAAATGCTAAAAGCAGAATTAGAACTATCAGAAAATAATATTAATGTTATTTACTTTGACTCTTTTAAAAATGATTACCAAAAAGACCCATTATTACCAATGATATCATGTGTATACAATAGTATAGAACATGATGAAAAATCTATAAAAGAGAAAGTGTTCCAAACAGGTAAAAGTGTTGCTTTAAGCATTTCAAAACAAGTTCCTAAAAGTATAATCAATATATTAACCTCTAAACTAATCGACAGTGATGATATAGATAAAATTAAGGAATCAATTGTTGATGCCACAAATGCCCCTTGGGAAAGTTACATTGAAGATAAAATAAAAAACTCACAAGAAGAAGAGGATAAAATCGAAAGTTTTAGAGCCATATTAAGGTCTATACACCAAAAAACAAATAATAAAACCTTATTTATTATTGATGAGTTAGATAGAGCAAGACCTGATTTCTCATTAAATCTTTTAGAATTAATAAAACACATATTTAATGTTGAAGGTTTTTATTTTTTACTAGTTATGAATAAGCAACAATTTGAAGAATCAATAAAAATAAGATATGGAAATATTAACTCATCATTATATTTAAATAAATTTATAGATTATTGGTTTACCTTGCCTAAAGATATATTTACAACAGAAGAATACATAAATGGCGAAGGGTATCGTATGCCTAAAAATTTAACTTTAGGTGCTTATCTTCAACATATAGATAAAAATAATATTCTTATGAAAGAAAGCGATGCATTTAATATGCTACTGTACCTATTTAACTTCAACAATGTATCTCTTAGAGAAATAGAGAAATGTTATTCTTTAATTTCAATTATTAAAAACTCCAATAAAATAATGATGCTTGATAAGCCATATCAAGTTATTGTTGCTTTGGTTTGTTTTTTGAAAATTAACAATGAACCATTATTAGATAAATTAAAAAGAAGGGATGCAACTCCAGAAGAAGTACTTACACTATTGAATATACCATTGGATAAGGATTTATTTGATACATCAATTCACTATTTATATATAGTACTGCGTTATGAATTACTTACTGGTGAAGAATTTAAAAAACTTAAAGGTGAAAATTATTTTATAGGTATAGAAGGTTATGCTGGCAGAAAAGTAAGATACTTAGAAACGATAACCGATTACTTTGAAAACATGTCCATAGATTAATTCCATGATGGCTTAAATTATTCCTAAGAATATTTTAAGCCACTTTTTGTTAATTTCATAAATCAATTTTTATTAAATTGACACAATATCATTTCATTAAAATAATCATCACCCCTATCATTTCTTATATTTTCCATATTTAAAAAGTTATAACACCCCATATTAATAGATGGAACGACATCCCAATACGTTTCCTCATCAAAAATTTTATGATGTTTAAAATAATCATTATCAGCAATGTGACCATTATCTAACTTTGAACGACTTGAATAAAAAGTCCTTCTCCATTTTTTATTTAAACTCACTGATTTAACTAGACTTACAATGTAAGAAGGGTCTTGAAACCAACTCCATTCTGAAACATAAATGTCACCAATGATATCAACCCATGACTTACGATTCTCAGGTAAAAAATACAATATTGCGCCATTATCTAACTCTATTTTTGTTATAGGATTATTACTTTTTATACCTAAGAAATATTTAACAATCTCCATTTCATTAGAGATAAATTCATCATCTGGCCCACAAATATGGCTTATATATATTTTATTTCTTCCTGTTAAACAGGCATCTAATAACCCCTCTAGAGCAAAGAAATAACTGCTACCTATTTGACGCGCTTTATGTAAATATCTATTTCTTTCAAACCTGTGGTTATACCAACGTGTTTGCCATGGATATAATTTATCTAACTTGCTATATAAACTTACCAATAAATCAGTTGTTACCTTGACTTTCATTTTATCTCTCCTCACTCATACCAATAAATTTTCTATATTTCTCTGCAATAAAAAAATATGATTCAATAAAAATATAAAGAGGCCATAACGTTGAATAATCTATCGCTTCGCCAAAACTATATTTATTGCGATAACTCTTTTTTGATTTAATAGTCCTGTATATAAAAAGAGTTACCGACACCAATAAATAAAACAAAATTAAATATTTAATCATTTATTCCTCTCAATTTATTAACCTTAGCCATTACCCTATCTCGTGTATTTGATATATTCTTTTGCTTCACTTTTTCAAAATTAACTTTTTCTCGTTTCGTTGATGAAATTTGAATCTTCCCGTTCTCAAACCAAATCACTTCATCGCCATAACTCAGGCGCATACCGTTCATCACCATTGACCACATTGTGTCTGGCGGTAAATCCAATCCCATTTTTTCGGCAAAAGCTTTAAACTCAGGTATCAAACGTTCCTGATTTTCACTTAATGACACGGTTGAAATTATTCGCTGATTCTTTTTATGCTCTAAAACCTCACCAAATGATTTATCCCAATCGCTATATTGTGAACGTAGGTCAAAAACATCAGGCTCAGAAATCCCCCATACGGGCGATTTTAAGCCCCTATCGTGTAGGTTTTTAATATCGGGTGAACTGCCCGATCCACAGTTATTGACAGGACTCCGAGGCGCGCTAATCGCGCTTTTTAAAGTCAAAACCCGACCCGTTTCTAACTTACGCTTATGCTCAATTGCCTCAATATCCTGCTTAGATTTGCGGACTAAACGATACTGACGTTCACGCGTTTTTACTAAATCACCGCTTTTCAATGGTGAACATAGCCCAATAACGCGCATCACTTCTTCATCATAAGAATTCGGCTCATCTGCAACAATACGAGCGACTAATAACGTTTGTAGGTTACGCTTAACGTTAGGCCCTCCTTGATGCTCAATATAAGCGGCGAAATCCCCGGCATCGGCAGACGCTCTTACTTTTTCCGCTATATCACCCAACTTATCAGCGATACTCACACCACGAACACGGCGACACTCACGCCATACGCCTTTAGACGGTAAGCCAAACATGTGAAATTGAGGAATACGCCAAGTTGATGCCCACGCGGTAACAGCAGATGCAACCTCGGTTAATAACTCTCCCGATTCGTCATCAACTTCGCCCTCTAACGCATAACCATCAATATTTTTAGAAATGTATTTAGCGAGATAACCCGTCGCACCGCCTTTATTTAAATGCTTTGCTTCAAAACGGTGTTTCTTTGCGCCTCGTTCTTCGCCATCTTCTTCAAGGGCGTACTTACGCATGATCTCAATCGCTGATGCACGTTGAGATTTATCCAGAAACATCATCATGTGCCAATGTGGCGTAGCGTCATGATGAGGTTCAACAACCCTGATCCCATAATAGTTAATGCCTTTGTCTTTAAAGGCTGTGCGAATTTTTGCCCAAACTCTTACTAAATAACGCTGACCATCTTTCGGAGTGTATGCACTGTTATTCCATTTCTCGTTAATGAGAACTTTTTTCTTTTTCTCATCTTTAGAAACGTTAATTTGCTTGGTGGGATGGTATTTTGAAGGGGTGGTTAACGTAATAAATAAACCAATATCGCCCCGTTCTTCTGCAACTTTTTGAATACCTGCGGCTTGCGCCATTAATTCCATACGGCGAATTTTAGGGTTAGCGATACTTGCTAATACTTTTTCCATTAAGTCAAAGCGATCACCCGATTCAACATCTTGAATATCCATCATTTCAAGATAATTCATATTCGCTAAGCGTTGCGCTCTGACTTCACGAACCGCATTTTTACTGGCGTAAGGCGTCTTATCTGAATTCACATCACCAAAGGCAATATGCAAAGACTCACGCCAACGCTGACGATGAGCCTTTAACTTTTTCAGCCACCAATCTTCATTAGTTAACCGACTTAATCCTGATAGCGCATCTTCAGGTGTTAACTTCCATTTTTGCACTTTTCCCCAAAACAATGGCGTTACATGTAAATAGGTAATTAACTGCCCTAATTGATGATAAATAGGGTTAATCACTTTTAGGTTAAGTAACACCTCACGATCACCGTTATTTTCAGCAATTGCCTGATCAGCTAATTCATCGAATAAGTTGTCACACGCATTCGCGAATGACTTCGCCATATGACGCAATATTTTGTCATGCGCATCGGGCAAGCGATTAAAGAACATGGCTTGATCAAAATCTCTATCTAACAAGAATTGACGCTTATCTTTCGCTAAACCATAGCGCGCATTAACAGCTTGCAAACGCTGATAAACGCTTTTATGAAACTTAAACACCAGCCAGTTATGAACTTCTTTAGGTGTTTTCTCTTTTCTAAGATGTTCGATGTATTTAAATAAGCGGGATTTAAGAAAACGAGGCAGTTTTTCAATATCGAATAAAATCGCTTGCCCCTGAGCCAATTGCTCACGGGTAAGCGGTCTTTCATAAACAACAGGCTCGTGCTGTTTCCCATTCCACCAATACGTCCATTGCATATCAGCAGGATAGGAAACAGGAGGCTGAGAAAAATCAATCAAACGGCTAGCCATTACAGCACACCGCCTAAACGTTTCGGATCAATAATTTCAATGGCTGTTTCGCACAGTTTAGCGACGTGAGTCATTATCTCTATCAATTCAGAGATAGACTTAATTTCTGCGCAAATAACACGACTCACATGCGCACCAACAACGCCAGCAGTCACATTTACCGCAGAGTCATACCACGCAATCACTTCACGGCGCACACGACCATCAATAACAGTGACTTCAATTAACCCAAATTGTTTTTTCCAATAAACGATAGCAAAACGGGTGCCGGTAATATGCACCCCATTTTTTGGATCTTGAATATCAACATAGCCCTGTTCCATCAGCATACCTCCGGCAATACGGCGATAATTTCTTTTGCTGATTGGCGATTTCCATTTGCAGAAATAGAACGAGGCGCATCAATCTCGTGAATAATAAAACCGAGGTCGGCATACATCCCTTTTGCATGAATGGAATTAGAGACGGTAATCGGGTTACCTTGTGATTGATTTAATGCCTTTAGCGCTTGAGCTAATTCAATTTGATGAGCGTGAGTAAAATCAGTGTGATGATATTTAGTAAAACATTTCTCATCCCCCATATATGGAGGATCACAATAAACACCATCCCCGAAGTCAACGAGTGATAAAGTATCTTGCCATTCTAAACAGGCGATAATGGCATTAGTAGCTTTTTCAGCAAATTGCCTGATTTCTTCCTCTGGAAAATAAACACGGCCATATGTTCCAAATGGCACGTTAAATTCACCTGAATTGTTATATCGACATAACCCATTAAAGCAATGACGATTTAAATATAGAAATCTTGCTGACTGTATATATTTATCACATTCGCTTTTATCTAATACCTTAATTGAATTAAATAATTTCCTAATAGAAATGTAATCATTTTTATGATTATTTTCTTCCCATGCATAGAACTCTTTACGTGCCATTATTTCAGTATGTTCTACGACATTACGATATAAACTAATTAAATCCTGATTGGCATCAGCAATTAAATATTCTTCATATTCCGTATTCATCATAACCGCACAAGAACCCGCAAACGGCTCAACTAAGCGCTTTGCTTTTGGCAAATACGTAATTAATTTATCCATGATGCGGGCTTTTGAACCCGCCCATTTCAGAATGGTTTTATTAGCCATTATTCATCATCCTCAATAATAGAAAATGAAAGCATTACAAATTTAGGTTTATCGCCTAACTCTGGAATAATAGAATTAATACAGGTGATATCGGTAATAACCGTTCTAATAACATTTCCCGTATATTCGCCATAATGAAAAAGGTGACGGAATTCTCTTGGAGGAATAGCATTAAATTCACGTAAAACTAAAAGATCCCCGACTTGAAAATCTCTATCAGCTCGACAAAATTCGGCTTTTTTCGCTCCAATACGTACTTGATTGAAATATTGATGGTTTATTTTTAATTCATGCGTATATCGTTGCATTTTAAACACTCCGATAATGCTTAGATTTCAATTCATGCACTGTCTGGCAATCCGCACAGCGGGTGCATCCCATTACTGCAATACGGCGCTTTTCGGGTATTTCACGACCGCAATCTTCACATTCAAACGCTGATACACCGACGTAACGCCCTGTTACTGCTTTTATTTGTTTATCAAGCAATAACTGTGATTGTTCGCAGGCTAAATCCATTTCTTTAGACATAATTCCATTCCTGCGCTTGATGTTCGATAGACTCGGCTTCACCTTCTAATAATTGAAATACTTGCGAAGGCTCCATTCGTTCACTTAGTGCTCTTGATGCTAATTTGCGTAAACGGGCAGAAAAAAGAACCGCCCGAGATTTTCTTTCATCTTCTCGAACGGCATTAATTAAATCGGTTACATCACTTTCTTTAGACATAATCAGACCTCTGATAATCAGATATAAAAAGTCCTGACAAATAAATGTCATTTATTTTTTAGGTGTAATTAAATAGGCATTGCTAATTTATTCGGGATTAATGCGCTTAATACTTTTATTTGATGAAGTGCATTAATTATTTTTATTTTATCTTTCCTCTTTAATAATAAATAATCTGTTCCGTTCTTTTCTTTTTCTATCTCAGCAAGATAATAAATCATCTGATATATACGATTATTTTCATTTCTTAAATAATCAAGAAACTCACTAACCTGAATATCATCACTATTTTTATTTAACTTACTTAATAAATCAGCCCTAACTTCTGCTGTTTTATTCATACCACTGACGCGCTCATCAAATGAAAGACCATCATTGCGATAGTGCTTTACAACTTTAGGCTGATAAAAATCATCATTGCCTTGTAGTTGCTCTCTTGCTTGGATAAGCTCCGCGGCATTCATAACAACACCTAGATAGAAACTTTCACAAGAAAAGAAATAATAACAATGGCACATAAAGCCAGTGTTACTTTATCCGCTTTTGAATACTTTTTACTTTTATAAGTAAAAGATTCACTGTTTAATTTATATTTATTTCGTTGCTTGATTAATTCATTCATAAGTTATTTCTCCATTTATATTCGGTTTTTTATCCATGACCGAAAACATGGTGCTGTGCTAATATTGAATCGCCAAAAACAAAACAAGCACAGAAGGAACATAAATATGTCAATCGAGAAAGACACTAAAAACAAACTAACTAATCTTCTTCTTCAAGTAAAAAGCATAAAAGAACCCATTACTTGTGAAGAAGCTCTTGATTTAAGAAATTTAGCATCAGAGCTTTCACGTGAAATTTACAATAAGTTCCATACACAACAAAAAGGTAGCGTTGATATTATTGATTGCTTTTAAAATGAGTTACGTCGATGCAGTGCAATAATTGCATCAAACACAGCTTGTAAATCTCCAATATAAAAAGACGTCATAGTGGGATTAACCTCCCTTATGGCGTTTAATATTGAAAACATTAAAGTCATTCTAGATACTGTGCCTAATGATTTTATTTCTTCTTTTCCTAGCCCATTCTCTTTTTTAGGAAGTGATAACGTATATTTCTTCACTTCTGAAATTAGTATTTCTAATTTTTCATTATCTTCTGATTTAATTAATTGACTCATTGAATGTCACCTTTTAACCCATCAATATATTTAACCGCCTCAGCCATTGCATCAAACTTACCGAATGACTGATCATCTAACCAAACGTGATAACGAGTAACTGGGCTCATTGCTTTTCGTGGCAACTTAATAATCGTAAAACCACGATACATAAAACTATGCTCAGTTATTTGTCGTATCATGATTTCAGCCCTAGCCACACCAACCAACCGTCACGCATCTCTTTTGGTAAAGATTCATAAGCCATCTTTAAACCGTTATTCCATGCAGGCAGATAAACATAGTTTTCGGCTCTACTTGAACCCGGTCTTTTCATTTGAATAATGGGTAACTTTCCTGCTTTGCGCATATCAGAAACGGCGCTAACTGGCTTACCAATTAATTCAGCAAATTTTTCCTCCGTCACGCCATCTGACAGACTTACGATTTTCTCTCTCATCTGCTACCCTCTTATGTCGGGCGCTTTATAGCGCCTTAAGACTCTTTGCTTCCCTGCAAGTAAATATCTAATACTCGATACAATATGGAGAACTCCACATAATGTCAAGATCGCAAGGTGAGAAATTACGATTAATGCGTAACTCCGAACAGATGACAAAAAGGGAACTCGCTGATTTGGTTGGGCTAAATTATGCAACCTACCACGGTTATGAAAGTGACAAATCGAAAATGACGTTTGAATCAGGGGTGAAAATCTTTTCCGCCAAAGTATTCAGGAAATATCGAGACTGGTTTATGTTCGATGAAGTTAATCCCGATGCTGGGCAAATCGCACCGGCACTCGCACACAGTGGGCAAGACAACACGCAATCATCCCACTCAGACAAGAAAATTGGATAACAATACATCAAGCATTTTGCGAATTTATTGATTCGCAAAGCATTTGTTCCATTGGAGGGTTTTCTTATGACAATTAAGAAACTCGAAAATGGTCAATATGAAGTGGACATTAGACCGGCTGGCCGTCACGGAAAACGGATCAGACGACGCTTTGAAAAAAAGCAAGAAGCTATTTTATTTGAACGTTATTCACTGGCTAATCAGCAAACAAAAGATTGGGTAGAAACATCAACCGATATTCGCCCTCTTAGCGATTTAATTGATATTTGGTGGGATGTGTTCGGCAAAAATACACCTTATGGAAGAATGACACACCTAAGGGTGAGACGTATTGCTGAATCACTGAATAATCCCCCTGTTTGCCAATTAACCGATAAGCAATTGGTACTCTATCGTGAGCTTAGACTCGCTTCTGGCGTAAAAGCCTCAACGATAAATAGGGATATCTCAGCACTCAGCGGTATGTTTACGGCGCTTAAAAAAACGGATTTCTTTTTAAGTAAACATCCCGTTCAAGGAATATCACGGTTAAAACAGCAAACGACTGAAATGTCATATCTAACAGATAATGAAATTCAGCAATTATTAGCATTATTGGAAGGTGACAACCTAAAAGTTGCCGTTCTCTGTTTAAGCACAGGCGCCCGCTGGGGTGAAGCCCTCAAGCTAAAACGTGAACATGTGATCCAAAATAAGGTGAGATTTACGTACACCAAAACCAATAAGCCAAGAATTGTGCCAATTTCTCAAGCTGTTGCTGACATGATTTGTACAAAGAAATCAGGATTGCTCTTTACTGAAACGTCTTATCACATGTTTCGTAGAGCAATTAAAAAAGTGAAGCCCAGTATGGCATTAGGTCAGGCAACCCACGCATTGCGCCATACATTCGCCACCCATTTTATGATGAACGGCGGAAGTATTATTACGTTACAACGCATCTTAGGACACACTAATTTGCAACAAACGTTGACCTATGCACACTTTGCGCCAGACTTCTTACAAGATGCCATTCAATATAACCCTTTGAAAGGTAGCACAGAATTACTGGTTTAGAGTGTCCACATATTGTCCACACTTGAACACTTAAGGGCACTTTTTAGCCCTTTTTGATGATTTTGTGTACAAAAAAAGGCATCTTAAAAAAGATGCCTTTCTCTATAACTTATTGATTATATTTGATTTACTTATTTTGCACTGGTGCGAATCAAGTAATCAAAGGCGCTAAGTGAGGCTTTTGCACCTTCACCTGCAGCAATGATGATTTGCTTATAAGGTACTGTTGTACAGTCACCCGCAGCAAATACACCTTTGATATTTGTTTCACCGCGGGCATCAACAACAATTTCGCCCATCTTATTACGCTCAACAGTACCTTCTAACCACTGAGTATTAGGTAATAAACCGATTTGAACGAAAATACCTGCTAATGCAATATCATGCATAGAATTATCGGTACGATCTTTATATTTTAGACCAGTTAACTTAGTGCCATCACCATATACTTCTGTAGTTTGTGCATTTAAGATAACTTCTACATTACTTAAGCTACGTAATTTTTTCTGTAATACCGCATCTGCTCTCATTTCTGGAGCGAATTCTAATACTGTTACGTGTTCAACCAAGCCCGCTAAGTCAATTGCCGCTTCAACACCTGAGTTACCACCACCAATAACAGCAACTCTTTTGCCTTTAAACAGTGGGCCATCACAGTGTGGGCAATAAGTTACACCACGAGTACGGTATTCATTTTCACCGGGAACATTCATATTTCTCCAGCGAGCACCCGTTGCAATAATTAAGCTACGGGTTTTTAAAATCGCGCCTGATGCGGTTTCAATTTGGTGTAATTCCCCTTCTGATGCACCTGGAATTAAGCGACTAACAGTTTGACTATCGATCACATCTACTTGGTAATCATCAACGTGGGCTTTTAATGCACCAGCAAGTTTTGCACCTTCAGTTTTTGGTACTGAGATATAGTTTTCAATATCAACAGTATCAAGAACTTGGCCACCAAAACGTTCACCAATAAGGCCAGTATTCAAACCTTTACGAGCTGAATAAACAGCTGCTGACGCACCAGCAGGACCACTTCCCACAATTAAAACATCAAATGCATCTTTTTGGTTTAACAATTCTGCAGTACGTTTTTCTGCATTGCTGTCTACTTTGTTGACGATTTCAGCTAAGGTCATACGACCCTGACCAAACTCGTTACCATTTAAGAATACAGCAGGAACGCCCATGATGTTACGTTCCTGAATTTCATTTTGGAACATGCCTCCGTCAATCGCAGTATGTGTGATCTTCGGATTTAAAATCGCCATTAAGTTTAATGCCTGAACAACATCAGGGCAGTTATGACAAGAGAGCGAATAATAGGTTTCGAAATGAAACTCACCGTCTAACTGACGAATTTGTTCAAGTAATTCTTGTGCTTCTTTTGATGGATGCCCACCAGTTTGTAGTAATGCTAAAACTAATGAAGTAAATTCATGACCTAATGGCGAACCAGCAAAACGAACACCCGTTTCTTTCCCTGGGTTGGTAATAAGAAAAGATGGTTTACGTACATCGGCGTTATTATCTTCACGGTAAGTGACTTTATCAGATAATGGTTCGATTTCTTTTAATAACGCTTGGATATCAGCAGAATGTTTACTATCGTCTAATGTTGCTACTAGCTCAACTGGCTGGGTTAATCGTTCTAAATAAGCTTTCAATTGAGCTTTTAAATTATTATCTAACATTTTTGCACCCTCAATAAAATCGGGTGCCGAAACACCCGATAAATAACTTTTTAGTGGCTTAATTCTTATTTAGATTTTGCCAACTAAATCCAGTGATGGAGCTAAAGTTGCATCACCTTCTTTCCATTTTGCTGGGCAAACTTCGCCTGGGTGGCTAGCTACATACTGAGCTGCTTTAACTTTACGCAGCAGGTCTGATGCATCACGGCCAATACCTTCAGCAGTAATTTCAATTGCTTGGATGATACCTTGTGGGTCAACAACGAAAGTACCACGGTCTGCAAGACCTTCGTTCTCACGCATGTTTTCGAAGTTACGAGTTAATGCGCCAGTTGGATCGCCAATCATGCCATATTTGATTTTACCGATAGTTTCTGAGCTGCTATGCCATGCTTTATGGGTAAAATGTGTGTCAGTAGAAACTGAATAAATTTCTACACCCAGTTTTTGGAACTCAGCATAATGATCAGCTAAGTCACCTAATTCTGTTGGGCACACAAAAGTGAAGTCTGCAGGGTAAAAGAAGAAAACGCTCCATTTGCCTTCGACGTCCTTTTCAGTCACTTCTACGAATTGACCGTCTTTAAATGCCATGTTTTTGAATGGTTTGATTGGGGTATTAATTAAAGACATTGTATTTCCTCCTGTTTGGTATGGGACTAATGTACCTATTCCATTTTAGAATAGCTAATACATTCCTGCTATCAGTTCAATAGGTTTTACCTAATGAGTTGAAGAAATTGATAGAGGTAGGTTAATGATATGTAGCTATTAAAGCAAGGCACAACAAGTAAAGTACACCTACCTTCTCTCTGTTTAATATCCCTAGCCTCAGTAACAGTAAAATTATAACATAATGAATTATAAATAAATATTAACTCTATTATAGATAAATAAAATACTATTGTGCTAATTTGGCAGGTTTAAGAACAGTATAAGTACATTCAAATGCCGCCTTTTGAATACGATAAACATCTTGACTATCTATTGTGGATTGCACAACAGCATCGCCCGATTGAAAACGTTGCAATTCTCCCCAAGGTGCCTTCATTGCAAATGGAGGTGTAGAATCCGGTACAATAAAGTAATTCATTTCGATACCCTTTGGAGTAAAAGGCTGATAATCACGAGGATAAGACGCTAAATTAATTTCATTTTTCTCTGCGGTGTTGTAGCGTTGAGCAAATTTGGTTTTTCGTACCAATATCTCCTCATTACCTGTTTCTGGACAAATATTTTGTACTACCCAATCTCCTATTTTTGCTGGTTCTGAAATTGTTTCAATCCCTTCACCTTTAATTATAGTTGTGATGATCTCACCTTCTTTCGCGGGTCTTGCTAGAACAGGTTTTGTTTTTATTGCTACACCGGTGATGCCTGCTTGCTGAGCTTGCGTAAAGTAAGCTACGCGCTCCTTTTGTGGTAATTGAGAAAGATCATGTGTAAAACCAAATGAAGGAATTAAAGATAAACTTATTAATAGTGTTTTTGTTCTATTTTTCTTATACTTATAGGTCTTGTCGATATTTAATTTACCGCTTTGTATATAGAAAGGCATTGAATTGTTTCCTGATAAATATCATCTACACTTAATACACTACGTCTGTAAACGTTAAACTGATTATCGCAGGAAATAAAACAATAGCACGAGTAAAATCAGCTACCTAGCTAAAAATTATCAAAAGATCGAGCGATCTCACAACTTAAAAAAGAGAACATGTAATTAAGAAAAAAGATCAAATCGTTAAAGATGTTGCTTCAATCACTCCTATTTAATTAAAAGAAATTACTTATACGAATAGTTTAGTCTGATGACTATTCAATAATAAGAAAATCTGACGAAGCGTTTGAACAAATTTGAGATATTAAAGAGTAATCATGAAAAGCTAGTTAAGGCTTTTTCTTATCTGATGTTTTATATTCCAATAACTATACAAACTATATAAAAATATAAAGACCTCAATTAACTAACAATACTCTGTATCTTGAAGTCTTTATATAAAACCAATCTCTAACTATCTGTAACTAAAAACAGAGTTAAAATAGATATTTAAAGCGGACACGAGCCCCATAACGATCTTTATCACTATTGTGTACATTAATATCATCTTTGCCATCTATATGTGAATAATAAGCCCCTAAATAAGTCTTAAAATTATCCATATCTAAAATATTAGGTAATTCATAAGA
Source organism: Proteus faecis (assembly GCF_003144395.1). Lineage (GTDB taxonomy): Bacteria > Pseudomonadota > Gammaproteobacteria > Enterobacterales > Enterobacteriaceae > Proteus > Proteus faecis. Next base: position 415,670 of record NZ_PENZ01000034.1, read on the forward strand.
AGCAAATACCGTGTTGATATTGTACTTTCCAGGATTAAGCGTTAAATAGGTGTCATTTTGACCACTCGTGGTTTCGATTTTTTGGTAGTAAGCTCTAATATCATTATGAGCGTAAATATAACCAAGTTGAAATTTGCGCCATAACACATTACTACCAATAGAAAAATCATTTTCATCTTTAGCGTCAAGATAAGCAGCACTTAAATTTGCAACAATACCGTTAATAGGATCATCAGCTAAAGTGTCCCATTTTACAGTTAAGCCATAACCTGTACGCCGTGATTGATCTTGGAACTTTCCATTTTCATCATCATAGCCATAAGCTTTGCTTATCACGTTTGCATCTATTGCGCCGGCAATAGTTAAATTGTCTTTCTGCCAAGCAACAACAGGACGCATATAAATAACATTTTTACGGTTATCAAGTTTACGCCCATGATATTCATTGCCTTTAAAAACAGAAGTTCCATCTTCAACTAAAGCATTTAGCTCAAAATACCAGTCATTATAGTGTGTATTAACCATCATACTACCACCATCACTACTACGACCGCGTCCTTCTTTCATCATATAGATATAGCCAAAACCATCACCATATAAATCATTTGCTGTATTGCCTGAATATTCAACAAATGTATCTTGATTTAAAGGAAACATGTCGTAAGCTTCATAACGACCAATTTTATATTGCCATTTATCACGTTGACCAAAGTAAAAAACAGCATCATCTAGATTCATTTTACCGGTCATGTCAGCCATAGGCTGAGCACGAAAACCGGCATAATTACCATTTTTTAATTCTCGTTCACCATCTACACCAATTAAAATACGCCCATTAAGTGACCATTTTTCATTATCATCAAAATCTTTTTGATTACCGGGCATCATTCTCATCGATGTTAGTTGCCCTTTCTTACTAGCAGCATCAATATTATATTCAACGTCACCATATAATTTGAGATCACCCCAATTTGTATTGGTAGAGAAAAAACCTGTACCTTCTTTACTTTTCGTACTAGTAAGCTGAACTGATTGTTTTTGTTTGATTTCATTAAGTTGAGTTTGTGCAATGTCTACTTTTGCTTGAGCCTCATCAGATTGCTTTTCTAATAGCGCAAGACGTTGCTCCATGTTGACGTTTGTAACATTATTTAATGTTTTTTTTTCTTGAGATAAGCTGTTGGAGTTAATTAATTGCTCAAGGCGAGCCGCTTTTTGTTCTGCAGCAGCGGCTCTAGCTTCAGCGGCGGTTGCTCGTTGTTCAAGTGCATTTAACCTTGCTTCAATTGCACTTATATCGGTTTGTGCATTGGCACATAATGGCGTAGTGAGGATTAAACTTATCACAACAGATAATGCTTTAACTTTCATTCGAATATTCCTAAGTTAGCAAATGTTGGCTTAACAGGTACGACAAATACATAGCAATCAATTCTGTTGGTCGATTGCTCTATCTGATGAGCGTATTGTTATAATAATTAGATAATATTTTTATAAATATCAATCAGTTATTCGCATCATTATTTCTATTCTTAATAATAAATAAACCGATACCTTGATAACCTTGACATTATTTATGTTTATTAACTTCTAGCATCATAAGTAAGGTTACGTTTGGACTAAGGTACTTATTCTCGTTTAAGTACTTACAAACGTTTATTATTTTGATTCGGTATTTGATTTATTATTATTTCAAGCATATCTCTGGTTTACGTTTTCAAATTTTATAATGGGTTCACTAAGTTAATTAAAATAATCGCTATTGTGGAACATTTCCACAATCATTTGTGATTTTTTTGAGGTCAGTACAAGAACCTGAGAAAATCAATGTAATAACCCATCAAAAAATGATGCATTACAAATAAATAAAGATAAGGCGTGTTTTATCAGGAATGAGGAGTTTTGATATTTAGAATAATTTTATAAGGTGATAAATGGATAGGAATTGCTTGATAGAGGGGAAAGTAGCAGAGGTTATATTATTATAACCTCTGTCCATCATTATCATATTCTACCAGGTTTACGTAATGCTCTACGAAAGTAAGAAACTGGCATTTTAGGGCAAGTTTGTTCTTTTACTGCTGGATTGTTTTCCAAATCATCTTTATCTATTTCATTATTTCTTCTTGAATTTTGTAGCCGAGTATCTGCTTTATTCATCGTCCCTTTCCTCTGAGATCAATGCCTCATTGATAGCTTCAATTTTCTCAACTGCTTCATTAAGAATAGAAGCAATACGTCCAGCTCTTTCCACAGAGAGCTCTTTTAACACTAATTTATGGCGTAAAACTGCTTTTAATTTACCAACAGCAGATTCAATTTCCTCAGAAACACCACCAGCGTTTTGAGATAAATCTCTTGCATAAGCCAGTTTTCTTTGAATATTGGCATCTATATCTTGATGTTCTGCTAAAAATGCAGCGCCTTCAGATGTAATACTGTAGTTTTTACGACCTTTTTCAGCAATCGTAGCAACTAATAGATCTTGCTCTTCAAGTAGTGTTAACGTTGGATAAATAACACCTGGGCTAGGTACATATAACCCTGAAGAAGCCTCATCTATTTCTCTAATAATTTCATAACCATGACTTGGTTTTTTCGAGATCATGCTAAGTAGCAGAACGCGTAAATCACCATGATCAAACATACGTTTTAACTGGCGACCTTGCCCTTTTCCTCTACCTGCGCATCCACGCCCACGGTGTTTTCCATGTCCATCAGAGCTATGTTCACCATGACAGCACTCACCACGATCTTTATGCCCATGACCATGTTCACCATGACAACACTCGCCACGACCTTCATGTCCATGACTATGTTCACCATGACAACAATGCTCGCCATGATTTTCTTGGTGTCGGTTATGTTTACCTTTACCACTGCAACGCCCTTTTCCGTGCGCATGTCCATGACCGCCATGTTCACCATTTTCAGCACATTGTTGATAAAGTGAGTTCAATGCTCGAATCATCATAAATATTCCCTCATTGTTTTAGATATATCGAATTTATACAGTGCAATATAATCCGATATATCTAAATGATCAAGTTTTAGATATATCTAAATATACATTTAAATCGATTATCTTATTAACAATATGATTTATCTATGATTATATTATTCAAACATAAGCTTAATTATGAATGATTATCATTCTCTAATTTGCTCTTATGTGCTATCGATGAAAATAAAAGAAGATTATTAATCAAGAAGAATAAAAAATAGGCATTTTTAGCTTAAAATGCACACGGAACAAAACAGACATTTAGAATGCAATAAGTGACGGTGTCACTTTTATCTATTAAAAAAAAGCGAAGATAATGAGGTAATAACCCACTACTTCGCTTTTTAACAAAATTTATTTCAATTGTAGAAAATATAACAAAAACGAAATATTGTTACTTGTCTAATGCAGACAAAACTACTTTCTTAATATATTGATATCCTGCTTCAATTTGTTGTTCATCACAGATTTCAGTACTTTTTATAGTAAGCTGTAGCAAGTTTAAGTGTTTGACAGTTTCCCACTCATTGTTATCAAAACCACACTCAGAACAAAACTGCGCGGGTGCATCATCGCTATTGCGAGCACAAAGCGTTAATAAACTTAAATCTTGTTTATGATGACTTTTTATCACCAAGTTTTCATAGATTGTTTTATTAAGATTATTTTGCGCTTCTAAGTCCTTATTTCCTTTCTTTACAATAGCAAAATTTAGTTTATTAAAGTCAGATGCAGATAAAACACGAATATAATAGTGATCAAATTCTTTTTCAAAAGCAGTTGCTTGATTAAAAAACTGCTCAAGCTTGATGCGCGTTTCCCATTGAATTTGTGCATATCTGCCATATCCAGATGAAGTAAAAGGATAGAGTTGATGCACACTCCACATCGATGCTACTGCTGGTGCGGATTGAATACCATCAATTTCAGGAACTTCATCAGCTTGCTCTGGACATAATCTAGGAGGGTTGGTTAAAAAACGACTAATACGCGCATCTTTAATACACACAACACCTGTAGGATATGGTGAAAATCCAGCTTGAAACGGTTCAAAAGAGACTGAATCAGCGAAAGAAAGTTGTGTAATGCTTTCATATATTTCAGGCGTCAATTCGAGTAATGGAGCTTCTTTCTTTAATTTATTACATAAAGTCTGATAAGGGATAAGTTCATAATTATCATCAAGAAATAAGCTTTTCATATAACCAAATTGCGATGCATCAATATGGATGTAAAATGAATTATTGTATTTTTCCTCGCACTCTTTTCTTAATTCAAAAAGTGGTTTTAACTTATCAACACAACCATAAGACGGTGCACCTAATATGCCTATAACGCCGAGAATGGGCTCACCTTGTTCTATCAAACGAAAAACAATACTGCGTGTTTTTTCAATATCGGTTTTAAATGTTTCATCAATCGGCAATGCTATAAGGTTGTCATACCCTAAACCAAGTATATCCATTGCTTTTTTCCAAAACTCAAAACGAGAAACAGGAACAAGCAATTTTCCTAAATGCATTGTTTTTGTCATGCCCGTCCCTCGACATGTTAAATGGCTAACATCATCAAAAATCCCGCGCTCATTGAGTTGTTCGCTTATTGCTAAAATATCCGTAACAGACATATTGAATAACTCAAAGGCTTTTTTATCTGCAACTAAATCGCGTGATTTTGGATGACGAGCGATTGCCATTGGTAATGTTTTTAAATTTCTAAGCGCCCATAATATTTCATAGCAAGCAAGAGTATGGCTTGTTGTGATATGACCAAATGCATCTTCTGATGAGAAACCGATTAATCTACAGAGATCATCTGTAATTTTCTTTTCTTGTTCTTTTAATAAGGGAGAGTGGTTATTAAAAACATTATCCGAATTGTATGCTAACGCAGAAAGATAACCGAATTTCGCCAATTGCATCACTTGAGAATGATGATGGGAAAAATAAGGTTCAATATCAGATTGATTATAATTATTTTGCTGTTTTAAAGTCTCTAAAATACTTTCATAAGCATTATCTACTGCTTTTTTTTCAATAGTGTTACTTTTTATTTTAGCGTCTAAACTCTCGCTATTATTTCTTTTCATTTTATTTGCTTTAGGAAAAGAATACTCACTATCCATTAGTATTTTTGCCATCTCTCGATAATAACATGTGAGAGTATCAATGGTTCGGGTATGGTATACACGCTCTGTAGCACTCAGACAGGTTTGTTTGTAATTTGCCATCATCGCACCTATATATAAATTTTTATTATCTGTTTTAATGAGAATTGTGTTTATTAATCGTCAATAATTAATCTTTATTCAAATGATATACTACATGATGAGTAAGAATCTTCTTTATTTTATTGATATTAGTTAATATTTTTCTAATTTGATTTAATTAAATGACATTTTAATGATAAATGATTTAGCTTTATTTGTTAGTTTCTTTAATTTATTATCAATTTTGATTTAAGTTATATTTCTGTAAATGTGATATTATTTTTGCTAAGGTCGATACTTACATCTACCTTAATGAGAATTAATGAATATTTCTATCGCTTAACAGCTATTAAAAAGAACAGATATTAAATTACTTATCTAAAATAAGAATTTATTTATTTAAATGTTATTCATTTTTTCTTCAATATATAAAAAAACACATGAAATATGAACATGTGTTTTTCGGAATATTCGTTTTTTAGAAAGTAAAATAACTTCTGGTTCTTATATCAAATAAGTTTTAAACACTCTTATTTTTACTCTTTTATGTTATAAGACAAGGTTTCAAGCATCACTTTACCAATCAAATCACCAGACTCCATTAACTCATGTGCTTTTCCCACTTCTTTTAATGGAAAAATAGCATTAATAATTGGTTTGATTTTTCCTTCAGCTATAAACGGCCATACATGCTGTTTTAGTTCTTGCGCTATTTGTGCCTTCTCTTCTATTGAGCGAGATCGCATCGTTGAACCAGTATGAATTAAACGCTTAATCATCATTGGCATCATATTTAAATTTTTAGGCATTCCTTTCATCATACCAACTTGTATAACGCGCCCAAACTTACTGGCAACTTGATAATTTTTTTCTACGTAATCCCCACCAATAATATCAAGAATAACATCAACGCCTTTCCCTTCAGTTAAGATAGGAATTTCCTTAGCAAAATCGGCTTGTTTGTAATTGATGACATAATCAGCCCCAAGATCACGAGCTACAACAGCTTTTTCTTCAGAGCCTACCGTTGTATAGACTGTTGCACCTATTGTGTGAGCAAGCATTATAGCCGTTGATCCAATTCCTGACGTTCCACCATGAATCAGAACAGATTCACCTTGTTTTAACTTACCTAACTGAAATAAATTAGCCCAAACAGTAAAGAAATTTTCAGGTAGTGCAGCTGCTTCAATATCCGTTAAATTCATTGACGGTAATGCAATATCTTCATGAGCAATACAATATTGAGCGTAACCACCTCCAGCAACTAACGCACAAACTCTATCTCCTAGTTGCCATTTAGTGCAACCTTCCCCTAATGCGGCAACTTCGCCAGCAACTTCTAGGCCTGGAATAGGTGAAGCATCTGCTGGTGGAGGATAACTACCTTGGCGTTGAAAAATATCAGGTCGATTAACGCCTGAAGCTTTAACATTGATCAAAAGATAATGTGGGGGAAGTGAAGGTATCGGTGATAGTTGGGGTTTTAATTTATCTATACCACCTGGCTCTGTAATGGCAATTTCTAACATATCTGCAGGTAAGACAGTTGTTTTCATAATAGGCTCCCATTTATTTAATCACTCACGAATTTAATGATAAATAAACAAAATCAACACGCTGTTTCTCATTTTAATAAGGATGGTCGATTATTCAGCAATAAATAACCTAAATGTATTTGAGAGAGATTATAACCAACCTTGCTTCTGATGCTGTATGCAAATCGGGCACAATTTTGCTTCTGGAGTCCAAGATAAAAAGGCTAAACGACATTTTTCACAATGAGCATCATAATAATGGTAGTGTGTGGGTTCATTATTTTTAGCAACTTTTTCATTAATATGAATGGATTTAGGAAAACAAACCACTTCACAACTCATACACCCAGTACAACGTTTTTCATCAAGCGTAAATATATTATTTTCAAGTTCAATCGCACCTTCATCACACACTTTGGCGCAGGCAGAACAAAGAATACAACTGTCTTTATCTAACTGAATTTGAAACCAACTGTCTTCAGGATAAAGTTGTTTTCTTGCATTTAATCCTGTTCTTACTTGATCTTTATTGAGTGGCTTTTCATCTAGTTTTTGACGAAAAAGCATAAAGCGACGCCCACTATCAATATCAGTAGGTTCTGTGATAATTAATTGCCAAATAGGCTCTTGTAATGTTTTTAATTGAAGATTTAAGTTTGCTAAAACAGGAAGCCATTTATCTACTAAAGGCTGTGCTATCTTCATTCCTCTAATTTGATATTGGCGGTGCCACACTAATAATTCTTCGGTGCTTGCTAATGGTTCATCATGATTAACAACAAGGTAATTATCTTGATGTGTTCTTTCGTGAGGTGCGATATTTTCTATCGCATCAACGGGACAGGTAAATAGACAATTACCACATTGAAAACAGAGTTCATTGTCTATTTTTACATCTAAATGAGCGAAAGTGATAGCGCCAACAGGACAAACTTTGGAGCAACTATCACATAGGCTTTGTTTGAGGCGTTTTCTCACACATTTATCATTAATAATCGGTTCAGGCGGAAGATCCACCTTAATAAAACGCCTCATACATCACTACTCCACTACTTAACAATAAAGAATGCAAAACGATTAAGAATTTCTGCAATCAGTATTATTGCGCTACTTGCTAACACCATACGCAATCCTGAAGTAAATACAGCATGGCGATATTTCCATACACTGTATCCCATCATTAAAATACCAAGAACGGACATAAGCCATGCAGATATTCTTAATCCGAATGTTTCATTATACGCAATGATAGGCGTATGAGGGAACGTTATTGCATCATTTGTTGAAATGACTACTGACATCCATTCCAAATAAAAAGGCTGTACAACCATACGTAATGTTACAGCAAGGAAAACAACCACTAATGCACTTATTACAATCCTTTTTGCTAGCTCATCATTCACAAATGCTTTAACACGAAATGCGGTTATTGATAATGCAATAACGGCTCCTACTGTAAATAGTGCACCTATAAACATAAAATAGGTATTTGCGTGCTGCCATGTCAGCATTGATGTGTTGTAATACAGTGATGCCATACAGAATATATCGATAATGCCAATCAAACCAATCATTGCCAGTATGGTTTTATTCATATGCCCTTTTATCAAAATAACTAAGGTATAAAGGCATAGTGCGCCAAGATAAACTGCAGCAAATATAATTTCACGACTTAGCCATGATGACGATATATGGCGTAATGCATGAAAAGCATTCCATGGGTATCCCATGTGTAAAGTTGATGCTAATAATCCTAAGCAACCTAAAATAGCACTCGTTAATAACACCGGGCGCATAGCAACAGTCGCTCTCTGGTTACCAAACTTTTTCTCTAGCCAACAAAAATAAAGTGCGGTAAAAATAGTCACACCCACAGAACTTTGGACAAATAAAGTAAAAGTAACTAATGGCCATTCACTCATGCTTGAACTCCTCCTTTTTTCGTCGCTCCAGTATGAGGTTTGATAACTAAATTCGGATTTGTCATCGTAAAATCTGGTAATCCTTGAACTTGATTCAAATCCCCGTATTTCGCCCTTAGCTCTTTAATTTTGCCAAACTTAATTGCATTTAGCGGACAGGTATCAACACAAATTGGATTTTTGCCTTCAGCTAACAAATCGATACAAAAATCACATTTTGACATCTGCCCAGTTTCTTCATTCATTTGCGGTGCACCGTAAGGACATGACCAAGCACAATACCCACAACCTACACATTTAGAAGTGTCAACGCGCACAATGCCATCGCCTTCACGCTTATGCATAGCAGTAGTCGGGCAGTTTTTCACACAAACAGGTGAATCGCAGTGGTTACAAGATAGAGTTAATGTATAAGCAAAAACATTATTAACTAGACCACCTTGTCCTGTTGGTGCAAAACCACCACCTTTTATTTCATAAATACGGCGAAAACGACGCCCTACTTCTAAATTATTTTTGTCTTTACATGCCACTTGACAAGCTTTACAACCAGAGCAACGAGAGGAATCAATAAAGAAACCAAGTTGTTCATCACTCACTGGCGCATATTCTTTAAAGTCACTCATGCTTTGGTTACCTCAACTAAAACGGTTAAATGCGAGTTGCCATGTGCTAATGGTGTCATTCGTGTAGATGTTAAAACATTAGGACATCCACCATGATCAACACCATTTTCATCGGGCGTCCACCATGCTCCGGCTTGCAATCCAACCACACCAGGGATAATACGTTGTGTTACTAATGCAGGGATTTGAGTTATTCCTCTGTCGTTATAAACACGCACCATATCACCATTTTTGATACCTCTATTTTCAGCATCAATTGGATTTATCCATACTTCTTGACGTTGTACTTCTTGTAACCATGGATTGGCATATTGAGTTGAATTTGCACGATTTTTCCCTTTCCAAGTTAGCATTTGTAATGGATACGTTGCTGTTAACTTATCTTCAGGGCCTTCAATAGCAGGTACATAATGAGATAGGGCCGGAATATCTGGATTATTCATGTCATAAAGACGTTTAGAAAAAATCTCAATTTTTCCTGATGGTGTTGGGAATGGATTGTTTTCAAGATCATTGATATTTTTTTCAAAAGCAATAAACGGTTCATCTTTGAAAAGGTAACGACGTGTTTTTAGCAACTCGTCAAAATTAGGGAAGTCGGGTCTATCTTGGAAACGTTCTTTATTTGTATTAACAAGATAAGCTATCCACTCTTTTTCACTTCGACCTTCAGTAAACGCCTCTTTCACGCCCATTTTTTCTGCTACGTCTGTTATCCACTCATAATCAGAACGGCGTTCAAAAGCAGGCTCAACCACTTTCTCAGATAAAAGGAAATAATTACCCGTTCCCCATGTATTACCAATATTCCAACGTTCTAAAAAACTGGTTTCAGGTAAAACGAGATCGGCATATTTTGCAGACGGAGAAAGATATAAGTCACTAGCAACAATAAATTCAACTTTTGAATCATCAGCTAATAACTTAGCAGCCGCATTAACATCTGGGTTTTGGTTAACTAAATAGTTGCCTGCTAAAGAAAAGATCATTTTGATATTGGTATCGAGTTTATCAACACCTAAAAGACCATCTTCAACACGTATTTGACTTGCATCATCAACCGCTTGCATCCAATTCATAATGGATATTTGGGCTTTAATTGGGTTCTTCCCAATATTAGGACCACGCATAGATTGACGATTACCAATACCACCGTAACCAGCAGCCCATGCCCCTTTTTTGCCTACATTTCCAGTGATTGCGGCTAATAGTGTCGAACCTCGAGCGCTACGTTCACCACATATATGACGTTGAGGTCCCCAACCTTGAATGAGAGCGGCTGGTTTTGTCATGGCATATTCGCGAGCGAGTTGGCGAATAGTATTTGCAGGGACTCGAGTGATTTTTTCTGCCCATTCAGGCGTTTTTTCTATTCCATCTTTTTGACCTGTTAAATATGCCACTAAGGACTCATTAGCAGGAACGCCTTCAGGCATATGCTCTTCATCAAAACCAATAACATATTTGTCAATAAAAGGTTTGTCATGAAGGTTTTCAGTAACAATGACATACATCATTGCATCCATTAAAGCATTATCTGTTGTTGGTAAAAGAGGGATCCATTGATCCGCAAGAGACTGCGCTGTATCTGAATAGCGAGGATCGACCACAATAAACTTAGTACCCTTATTTTTCATTTTCTGAAAATAATGGTTTGTATGACCAAAAATAGTTTCATTAGGGTTATGACCCCATAAAATCACTAATGGTGTATCTTCAAGTGTATCGAGTGAACTGCCTGTTTTGGATATGCCGTAAGTATAAGGGGTCACTTTGACCGTATTCCCTAAACTAACAGAATGATAATAAGGTAAGTATCCACCAGTTAAATTGAAAAGTTTCTTCATCATGGTATCACCAGAGAAGATCCCTCCCGTTACAGCGGTATTGACAGTTAAAAAACGACTTGCTGCACCATACTTTTCAGTTAAACGCAAAATATTATCTGCAATAAGCGTTGTTGCTTCATCCCATGAAATACGTTCAAATTTACCCTCACCACGCTTGCCCACACGTTTCATTGGGTATTTTAGCCTGTCAGCGTGATAAGAAAATTTACGATAACCTCTACCACGCACGCACGCTCTCATAATAGGCATCGATTCATCTAATTCATTATCAGGTCTTGTTGTGATCTGAGTAACAATTCCTTCTTTTATATGGGCTCGTATATCACACTTCCCACCACAGTCAAAAGTACTGCATGTTGCAACAACAGTGGAGGGTTCTCCATTTATTTTTGCAATTGGTAAACTTTCATCTACATTAGCTTGTGCATTTCGTGCGAAAAATGGCACTGTCACTAATGCGGCACTTGATTGAACAAAGTGGCGGCGACTTAACGACATCATCCCTTTGCTTTTCTCATTTTTTTCTATTTTTTTCATTAGTTTATCATTCTCACATAATAACTTTTATCAGTAAAAATGATAGGATATAGAGGTAAACCATCATTGATGCACATCAATACCACTAAAGAGGTAATAGAATGTTTCAATATTCCGCACTTCTTTGCCGATCTCCCACTTTTTATAAAGAAAAGCTAACTCAAGGTAGCATTAAGTTGCATCAAAAATACATTAAGTTGTTTTTCCCTGATTTTTTGTTATAAAAATAAAGAGTTATACATAAAAAAGACAAAGATAAGATAAAGCCGTAAATAAAATGTCAATATAAAGATAGAAAATATTGAAGCGCCTCTTCATTTTTGGCTTTTGGCACGGATAATTTAGTAATAGCACTATGACTTCGTTAGAAAATCGAATAATATACCAATTGAGTATAGGGTTAGCGCAAATTGTTCTAAATAGACCTTTAAGCAAAACATTGTTTTTATCAAGATACATGTTTTGTTACATTCAGAATTATTTCCACACGTACCGTTATTCCCCTTACTAATTACTTCAATATGTGTTAAAATTGACGCATATCAATATTTTTATTTGTAATGAGCAAGCTTATGATCCCAGAAAAACGCGTCGTTCGCCGAATCCAATCTGGCGGTTGTGCAATCCATTGTCAGGATTGCAGTATTAGCCAGCTCTGCATCCCGTTTACTTTAAACGAGCATGAGCTTGATCAACTCGATAATATTATCGAGCGTAAAAAGCCCATCCAGAAAGGTCAAACCTTGTTTAAAGCAGGTGATGAGCTGAAATCACTTTATGCCATACGTTCCGGTACAATTAAAAGTTATACCATTACGGAAGAAGGCGACGAGCAAATAACAGGATTTCATCTTGCTGGTGATTTGGTTGGTTTTGACGCCATTATTAATACTGAACACCCAAGTTTCGCACAAGCTTTAGAAACCTCGATGGTTTGTGAAATTCCATTCGAAACGTTGGATGACCTGTCAGGCAAAATGCCTAACTTACGTCAACAAATGATGCGCCTAATGAGTGGCGAAATCAAAGGTGACCAAGAGATGATCTTACTGTTATCGAAAAAGAATGCAGAAGAACGTCTGGCTGCTTTTATTTATAACCTCTCTCGTCGCTTCGCACAGCGTGGTTTTTCGCCTCGTGAATTCCGTTTAACCATGACTCGTGGTGATATCGGTAATTACTTAGGTTTAACCGTTGAAACGATTAGTCGCTTACTTGGTCGCTTCCAGAAAAGTGGTATGTTAAGCGTTAAAGGCAAATATATTACTATTGAAGATAGTACACTGTTAAGTGAACTTGCAGGCAAACTTCCTTCATCAGTTGAAGTTTAATCTGTTACATTTCACACGCTAATTTTATAACGGGGCACACAAATTTGTGTCCCGTTTTCTATTTTGTGCTATTGCATTTTATCTTCTTGGGTTATCTTTAAATTGTAGATGGATAAATCCAGCCCTAAAGAGGATATTACAATGGAAAAATATCAAAACCTTCTCGTTGTCATTGATCCTAACCAAGATGACCAACCAGCACTTCGCCGTGCTGTCTATATCGTTCAGCGTAATGGTGGGCGGATAAAAGCTTTTCTACCTGTTTATGATCTCTCTTATGACATGACAACTCTTTTATCTCCCGATGAACGTAATGCCATGCGTAAAGGTGTTATCAGTCAGAAGGCTGCTTGGATCAAACAACAAGCACGCTACTACCTTGAAGCAGGTATAGAGATTGATATAAAAGTCATTTGGCATAATCGCCCTTATGAAGCCATTATTGAAGAAGTTGTTGCACATCAACATGACTTACTGATTAAAATGGCTCACCAACATGATAAATTAGGCTCGCTTATTTTTACCCCGCTTGACTGGCAACTACTTAGAAAATGCCCTTGCCCTGTTTGGATGGTCAAAGATAAAGAGTGGCCTGAATACGGTACTATCGTTGTCGCTGCAAATTTATCAAACGAAGAATCTTATCATGATGCCCTTAATCTAAAATTGATTGAACTCACCACCGATTTATCTCATCGCATACAAAAAGATCCTGATGTCCATTTACTCAGCGCCTATCCTGTTGCGCCTATTAATATTGCGATTGAGTTACCTGATTTTGATCCAAATCTTTATAATAGTGCACTACGTGGTCAGCATCTCATTGCAATGAAAGAGTTGCGCCAGAAGTTCTCTATCCCAGAAGAGAAAACACATGTTAAAGAAGGATTGCCAGAGCAAGTGATCCCTCAAGTTTGTGAAGAATTAAATGCGGGTATTGTCGTACTAGGTATTTTGGGGAGAACTGGCCTATCCGCCGCATTTTTAGGAAATACAGCCGAACAACTTATCGACCATATTAAATGTGATTTGTTAGCAATTAAACCGGATGGTTTTACCTGCCCTATTACTGTTGATAGCGATCACGATTAAACTTATTGCTCTGTATACTAAAAAAGCCAGTCAAAAATTGACTGGCTTTTTGCTATTCGCTATCTATATCTGTTATAGCGCTTTTAAAATTGCATCCACACTGGCTTTAGCATCGCCAAACAACATTTGTGTATTCTCTTTAAAGAACAGTGGATTTTGAACACCTGCATAACCCGTATTCATTGAGCGTTTAAACACAATAACATTCTGCGCTTTCCACACTTCTAATACTGGCATACCCGCAATTGGGCTATTTGGATCATCTTGTGCAGCTGGGTTTACTGTATCATTAGCACCAATAACCAACACCGTATCAGTGTCGGGGAAATCATCATTGATTTCATCCATTTCTAATACAACATCATAAGGTACTTTAGCTTCTGCTAATAACACATTCATATGACCCGGTAAACGTCCTGCTACTGGGTGAATACCAAAACGCACTTTCACACCACGTTGACGCAATTTTTCAGTAATATCATGTACAGGGTATTGTGCTTGAGCAACCGCCATTCCATAGCCCGGAGTAATAATAACTGAGGTTGAGTTTTTCAGCATATCAGCCACTTCTTCAGCAGTTGTTTCGCGATACTCACCCATTTCACCGTCTTCTGTTGAAGCTGAGCCATCAGTACCAAATCCACCTGCTATTACGCTAATAAAAGAACGATTCATCGCCTTACACATAATATAAGAAAGGATAGCACCTGAAGAACCCACTAATGCACCTGTTACAATTAACAAGTCATTGCTCAACATAAAGCCTGCTGCCGCGGCTGCCCATCCAGAGTAAGAGTTCAGCATCGAAACAACAACTGGCATATCTGCACCACCAATTGATGCAACTAAATGCCAACCAAATGCCAAGGCAATCACAGTCATTATGATGATTAAGAAAACTTGTAAGCCAACACTGTCAGTTTTAACAAACCAAACCATCAATAAAAAAGAAACAACCAAAGCTGCAAGGTTTAATTTATGACGATTAGGTAACATCATCGGTTTAGATGACATTTTCCCGCTTAATTTACCATAAGCGACAATTGAACCAGTGAATGTAACCGCACCAATGAAGATCCCTAAAAAGACTTCTGTTAGGTGGATATTCACCATGACAGGATCCATTGCTGTATTATGGTCAAGATAACTGTTAAAACCCACTAAAACCGCCGCTAAACCTACAAAACTGTGTAAGATTGCGACTAATTCTGGCATTTGAGTCATTTCGACTTTTTTAGCTAAACGGATACCAATAACAGCACCGATTACCATTGCAATAATGATCCAACCCACATTACCAGCATAAGGGCCGAAAATGGTTGCGAACAATGCAATTGCCATCCCTGCAATACCAAAATAGTTACCTTGTTTAGAGGTTTCATGTTTTGATAAGCCGGCAAGGCTGAAAATAAATAATATCGCGGCGACAATATATGCCGCTGTAACAACGCCGCTGGACATAATTGTCTCCCTTATCCTTTACGGAACATTTTCAACATACGTTGAGTAACAGTAAATCCACCAAAAATATTAATACTCGCAATCAATATTGCGATAAACGAAAATAGGCTAACCCAGCCACCACTACCAATTTGGAGTAAAGCACCAACAACGATAATGCCTGAGATTGCGTTTGTCACTGACATTAATGGCGTATGCAATGAATGACTTACATTCCAAACAACGTAGTAACCGACAACACAAGAAAGTGCGAATACCGTAAAGTGAGATAAAAACTCTTTCGGTGCAACATTTGCAAGCCATGCAAACAATAAAAAGGCTATCGCTAATAAACTGTACTTTTTCCAAGGTGAAACTGGTTTAGCAACGGGTTTCTCTTGTGGTTTTGCAGCAGGAGAGGCTTTAGGCTGTGCAGAAACTTGAATAGGTGGCGCAGGCCATGTTACTTCACCAGCACGAATTACCGTCACACCACGAATGACAACATCATCAAAATCAATATTGATATTACCGTCTTTTTCTTTACACAGTAATTTCAATAGATTAACTAAGTTAGTACCATAGAGTTGAGATGACTGTGCAGGTAAACGAGCGGCTAAATCAGTGTAACCAATGATTTTTACGCCATGTTCTGTCGTAAAGATTTCATTAGGTACGGTATATTCACAGTTACCACCATTTTGAGCCGCAAGATCGACGACAACACTTCCCGGCTTCATTGAATCAACCATCTCTTTCGTAATTAAACGAGGAGCGGGTTTTCCTGGAATTAATGCCGTTGTAATGATGATATCAACATCTTTTGCTTGTTCTGCAAATAATGCCATTTCAGCATCAATAAATGCTTTTGACATTACTTTCGCGTAACCATCACCGCTGCCCGCCTCTTCTTTAAAATCAAGCTCAAGGAATTCAGCGCCCATACTTTGAACTTGCTCTTTAACTTCAGGGCGAGTATCAAAAGCACGAACAATAGCACCAAGACTACCTGCGGCACCGATAGCGGCAAGGCCTGCAACACCAGCACCAATGACCATCACTTTAGCTGGTGGTACCTTACCTGCAGCAGTAATTTGTCCGGTAAAGAATCTTCCGAATTCATGGGCAGCTTCTACAACAGCACGGTAACCTGCAATATTTGCCATTGAACTTAACGCATCGAGAGATTGCGCACGAGAAATACGTGGCACACTATCCATTGCCATAACGTTAATATTCTTTTTAGCTAACTTTTCAAGCAATGCCGCATTTTGAGCTGGCCAAATAAAACTCACCAGTGTCGCACCATCTTGTAGCAACGCAATTTCATCATCTAGTGGTGCATTTACCTTCAAAATAATGTCTGATTCCCAAACATTTTGAAGAGCTAGGATCTCAGCACCGGCTTCCTGATAAGCGTTATCTTCAAAGCTTGAGGCAATGCCTGCACCATTTTCAATAGCGACTGTAAATCCTAATTTTATGAGTTGAGCCACTGTAGCTGGTGTAGCTGCAACCCTTGTTTCATTAGAAAGTCGCTCTTTGGGTATACCAATTCGCATAATTTCCCCTTCTTATCCATAGAGTTCTGTTAAAATTTCCCCGTTAACTTCACATTTATGCAAAAAAAATGTTAAAAATAATAATATGTATGCCATTAATCGGAGTTCTAATAACCTACTGAAAATAAAACCAATAATCTATATCTGTGTAAAGCTAAAATTGAACTTAATTGGATCATTTTAGTCGAAAAGGCATATTTATGAATTATTCACTATATTCAGGTAAATATCTGGTAACATATACTGGTCATTTGACTCTGTGGCAATTCGCTAAATAAAATAATGCGACAAATGCTATTATTACATGTAATAATTAATCCCTATGTGATAAACCACGACGTTCAGCACATGACCAATATTAATTGCGCAAGGCGGAAGGATTTTGTATGAAGCTGAAAACCTCAGTCATCGCAGCAGCGATGTTATCTTTAACTAATATCACTGTTGCGCAGGCTGCTCAGGAATTAACACCCGAACAAGCTGCAGAACTAAAACCATTTGAAAGAATTACAGTTATCGGTCGTTTTAACGCCATTTATGAAGCCGCTGATGCGGTCTCTCGTCGTGCGGATAAAGTCGGTGCTGATAGTTTCTATATTCAAGGTCTAGATGATATTAGTGATAGTGGCAACATGAGTGTTACTGCTGACCTATACCATAAAGATGCACCAAAAGCAGATAAAGAAAGCTATCGTGTTTTTCATGGCGTGAAAGAACTACCAAAACCTGAAGCAATTCTGCTACAACCATTTGATACAGTTTCTATCCGTGGTTACTACCCTACAACCCCTGATATTAACAACGCAATTGCAAAAGCGGCAGCTAAAAAAGGTGCAGCATCATTCTTTATTGTTCGTAACGTATCAACGAATGATGGCGGTAACCAAGAAGTAACAGCTTATATCTACAAAAAAGATGCGCCTAAACGTGCAATTCAAGCGCCAGAGGCTGTCGTTCCTTATGATTCAGAGGCAGGTCGTGCACTTATTGCAGAAGGCGGAGCCGCTGCAAATAAAGTTGAAAAACCTGGCCTTGCTTCAAATACTGACTTTGATAGAAGCGTAGGTGCTTTTGCTGAAACACAAAGCTCTGGTGCAAGTGGTCGTTACACCGTCACTTTACCTGATGGTACTGAAATTCAAGAAGTCAACAAAGCAGCGGCTGCATTAATGGATCCTTTTGATACCATTACTTTCAGTGGCTACTTTGTGAACTCACCAGAAATCTCGTATCAGGTTGCTAAGCGTGCAGCAGCAAAAGGCGCTAAGTTCTACCATATTACAAATGAATGGCAAAGTGATGGTGGTACAGTCACTATTACTGCTGATCTGTTCAAGTAATAAAAGTTTCCCATTAAAAAACCTTGCTCTAGCAAGGTTTTTTTTATTCAAAATTTAATCAAACAATCATTATTTTATAAAAGTGAATAATTTTTATGATTTAATGCATAGACAACCAACTCAACTCTCCGTAAAATCTCGCTGTTTTTTAGTGTTTTTATCTTTATTTAAATTTGAGATATTCATATTTATTCTATTTACTGACCAAAAAACAAGAAAATACGCTATTTATTTACAATTTTAATCATGTAGGTAATTATCCTTGAATAAGAAACTTGGCTTAATATCACTCACCGCATTAGTATTAAGCTCAATGGTTGGTGCAGGTGTATTCAGTTTGCCTCAAAATATGGCTGAAGTTGCCAGCCCTGCCGCATTAATTATTGGCTGGCTGATAACCGGCATTGGAATCCTCTTTCTTGCTACATCTTTATTACTCCTCTCTCGTCTTAGACCTGATCTTGATGGTGGCATTTTTACCTATGCGAAAGAAGGATTTGGTGAATTCATTGGTTTTTGTTCAGCATGGGGTTATTGGGTCTGCGCTGTTGTTGCAAACGTTTCTTATCTTGTTATTGTTTTTGCTGCCTTTAGTTTTTTTACAGACACACCAGAGAACGTTATTTTTGGTGATGGAAATACATGGCAGGCATTAATTGGAGAATCAATTTTACTTTGGGTTGTCCATTTTCTTGTATTACGTGGTGTTCAAACTGCAGCTAGTATTAATTTAATGGCGACAATGGCAAAACTCCTTCCTTTAGGATTATTTATTATTGTCGCGCTATTAGCTTTCAATATGGATATATTTACTCTTGATTTTAAAGGTGTAAATATGGGTGTCCCGGTGTGGGATCAGGTCAAAAATACCATGCTGATTACACTGTGGGTATTTATTGGTATTGAAGGTGCCGTCGTAGTTTCCGCAAGAGCCAAAAATCGTCGTGATGTTGGCTTAGCAACAGTACTTGCCGTTGTTATCGCATTAATTATCTATATCCTCGTCACTTTATTATCGCAAGGCTTGGTTAGCCAAGCAGAGTTGGCATCAATGAAAAACCCATCAATGGCGCCATTACTCGTTCAGCTTATTGGTGGCATAGGCGAGATAATTATTGCAGCCGGTCTTATTCTCTCTGTATGTGGTGCTTATTTAAGCTGGACTATTATGGCGGCAGAAGTGCCATATATTGCTGCACTGCATCATTCATTTCCTAAACAATTAGGAATACAGAATAAAAATGATGCTCCTTCATCTTCATTATGGTTTACCAATTGTGCTGTCCAATTCTCTTTAGTTTTAATTTGGTTGACCGGAAGTAACTACAATACACTGTTAACCATTGCATCAGAGATGATCCTTGTCCCTTACTTTCTTGTCGGTGCATTTTTATTTAAAGTCGCAATCGCACGTAGCAGTCGTGCTCTATTATTAATAGCAATACCTGCAAGTCTATACGGTTTATGGCTACTTTATGCATCAGGTGTTATTAATTTATTGCTCTCTGTCGTTCTGTATGCCCCCGGTATTCTGATGTTTTTATACACACGAAAACAGTACAAAGACAAAAAGCCTCTATTCTTGAGTGAAAAGATCCTGTTAGCTCTTGTCTTATTTGGCGCAATTCCGGCATTAGGCTACTTAATTTTTTACTAAAGACAATCTGAGAGGTACTAGAGAAACGGTACCTCTCTTCTCCTTCCTTCCCCCCTCACTTCAGTTAAGCGCCTTCCTGCTAAGCTGTTATTTTTAACTTAGATGGTTAGGTATATATAAATTAAGAAACATATAGTATGTTGTAACTAATATAGAGATAGTCATTAATTAGCTGGGTAATAAAAAACCCACAAGAAGTATAACTTCTCGTGGGTCTAAACATATCTCTATAAAATTAGTTAAAACTTATTTGTTCCATCGCCTGCAATATACGTTTATCTGATATTGGATATGGTGTGCCTATCTGCTGAGCAAACAGGCTTACTCTAAGTTCCTCTATCATCCAACGAATATTTTGCACTTCTTCTTGCTGTTTTTGTTTCTCAGTTAACTTACCTAACCACTGTTGCCATTGTTGAATAACATTTTCAACTCGACTCATTTGAGCGCGATCACGGTTAGGATCAATGGCCAGTTTTTCCATTCGTTTTTCAATTGCGCTTAAATAACGAGGAATATCCGCTAGACGCTTCCATCCATGCGAAGTAACAAAACCAGGAAAAACTAACTGACCAAGTTGAGCTTTAATATCAGATAATGCAAAAGCAACGCTAATATCTACCCGCCCTTTTAAACGTTTATTGATAGCAAACACTTGAGTTAAAATCGCTTCAACTTGTTTTGCTATTTCAACCACTGCATCATTTAATTCAGATCTGACATATTCTTGCAGTTTTTGATATTCATCTTCTTGCCAAATTAAACCACCATAAGACGCCATCAATTTGTCAACACCACAAGCAATACAATCATCAATCAACTCAAGCACTTTGCCATAAGGGTTAAAGTAAAGACCAAGTTTTGCTTTATTCGGTAATTTCTCATGTAGATATTTTATCGGTGACGGAATATTTAATAACAATAACCGTCTTACCCCTTCCCACATTGAAGCTTGCTGTTCAGATTCTGTTTCAAAAAGCTTAATCCCCACACTGTTTTTTTCATCAACCAATGCAGGATAAGCTTTCACTGAATAGCCACCACGTTTTTGCTCATAACGCTGAGGCAAATCACCAAAACTCCAAATATGTAAATCTTGTTGCTCAATACCATCATCAGCGACTGCTGATAATGTTTCTTGCACTTTTTCCTTTAAGTTCTCTTTTAATTTATTGAGATCTTTACTTTCTGCTAGCGTTTTATTTTTATCGCCAACAACACGGAATGTCATTTTTAAGTGATCAGCAACTTGGTCAAGTTGCCAACTCTCTCTATCAACGGTCACTCCCGTCATACGACGTAATTCTTTTTCAAGTCTATCAAGTAAATTACCTTCAACTTGGGGTACACGCTCTAAAAAAGCAGAGGCATAGTTAGGTGCTGGTACAAAATTACGACGGATAGGTTTTGGTAATGACTTAATTAAGGCCACGATCAATTCATGACGAATACCTGGAATTTGCCAATCAAAGCCTTCGTCTTTTACCTGATTTAAAATAGGTAATGGTATATGAACAGTGACACCATCAGCCGCAGTACCTGGCTCAAATTGATAGGTTAAACGTAATTTTAGATTATCTTGATGCCAATAATTTGGATAATCTAATGCGCTAACACGTTTAGCATCATCTTTAATCAGCATACTTTTTTCAAAGTTAAGCAGATCAGGTGATGCCTTTTGAGCCTCTTTCCACCATTTATCAAAATGTCTAGACGAAACAACATCTTGAGGTATCCGTTGATCGTAGAAAGTAAACATTGTTTCATCATCAACAAGAATATCTCGACGACGAGATTTATGCTCTAACTCTTCAACTTCTGTCCGTAATTTTAAATTGTCACGGAAAAATGTATGACGAGTCTGCCAATCTCCTTCCACTAACGCATGTCGGATAAAGAGCTCGCGACATAAGAGCGGATCAATTTGGCTGTAATTAATAGGTCGAGAAGCAACAATTGGTAAACCATACAAAGTCACTTTTTCATTTGCCATCACAGCGCCTTGCGCTTTTGACCAATGAGGTTCGCTATAGTGATGTTTCACCAAATGTTCAGCAATAGGTTCAATCCATTCAGGTTCAACGCGCGCTGCGATCCGTCCCCATAAACGAGAGGTTTCGACTAACTCTGCCACCATTGTCCATTTTGGTGGTTTTTTAAATAAACCCGAACCAGGATAAATAGAAAAACGCGCATTTCTTGCACCAGTAAATTCTTGTTTATCTGCATCTTTTTGCCCAATATGCGACAATAAACCACTTAACAGAGCAACGTGGACACTTCTAAAATCTGCGGGTTCACTATTGACAGGAAAGCCTAATTCTTTAACAACTTGTCGCAATTGCGTATAAACATCTTGCCACTCTCGAACACGCATAAAGTTTAAAAACTCTTGCCGACACAACTTTCTAAACTGAGAATGGCTCAGCTCTTTTTGTTGAGTTTTTAAATAATCCCACATATTTAAAAAAGATAAGAAATCAGAATCTTTATCTTGGAAGCGTCGATGCTTTTCATCAGAAGCTTGTTGCTTATCCATTGGTCTTTCGCGCGGATCTTGAATTGAAAGTGCAGATGTAATCACCATCAACTCTTTTACTGCGCCATATTTACGCGCTTCAAGTACCATTCTCGCCAAACGAGGATCAATGGGAAGTTGTGCAAGTTGTTTCCCCATTGGGGTTAAACGATAAGCACCATTGTGATCGGTTTCGTCTTGTAACGCACCTAGTTCTTCTAATAAACGAACACCATCCTGAATGTTGCGTTTGTCGGGTGGCTGTACAAATGGGAAAGCACTAATATCACCTAACCCTATCGACGTCATTTGCAAAATAACAGATGCAAGGTTAGTTCTTAATATTTCAGGATCTGTAAATTCAGAACGAGAAATAAAATCATCTTCTGAATAAAGGCGAATACAAATACCATCAGAAACACGACCACAACGCCCTTTTCTTTGATTTGCTGAAGCTTGAGAAATAGGCTCGATTGGAAGTCGTTGCACTTTAGTCCGATAACTATAACGACTAATACGTGCAAAACCGGTATCAATAACGTACTTAATACCTGGTACAGTTAATGAAGTTTCGGCAACGTTAGTTGCTAAAATAATACGTCTGCCATTATGAGGGTGAAAAATTCGATTTTGTTCACTGTTAGATAAACGAGCAAATAAAGGCAATACTTCAGTATGGCGAAGTTGTAATTTATTCAGCGCATCAGCAGTGTCACGAATTTCTCGCTCACCGCTCATGAAAATAAGAATATCCCCCGCACTTTCTCTGCTTAATTCATCAATAGCATCAACAATGCCATCTGTCATATCCTTATCACTATCAAGTTCATCACCACCAATAGGACGATATCTCACTTCAACAGGATAAGTCCGACCAGATACTTCAATAATCGGTGCTTGATTGAAATGTTTAGAAAAACGTTCAGGATCGATGGTTGCAGAAGTAATAATGACTTTTAAATCAGGGCGCTTAGGTAATAGCTGTTTTAAATAGCCAAGAATAAAATCGATATTTAAACTACGTTCATGGGCTTCATCAATAATGATAGTGTCATATTGTAGTAACAGCTTATCTTGCTGTAATTCTGCTAATAAAATACCATCAGTCATCAATTTAACGAGAGTATTGTCGCCAACATGATCGCTAAAGCGAACCTTATAACCTACAGATCCACCTAGCGTACATTTTAATTCATGAGCGATACGTTCAGCCACTGAACGTGCAGCTAAACGACGAGGCTGGGTATGACCAATAAAACCCTTTATCCCTCTTCCTAATTCAAGACAAATTTTAGGGATCTGTGTTGTTTTACCCGAGCCAGTTTCTCCTGCAATAATAACAACTTGGTTATCGCGTATTGCATTATAAATAGCATCTTTCTTTTGACTAACAGGAAGGTTTTCTGGGTAAGTAATTTCAGGACAATTGGCACGACGGCGAATTATCATCTGTTGTGCTGTTGTGATATCGCCTTTAATTGCACTTAATACCGCTTGTTTAGACTCTTCATTATTAATTTTAGCGACGCCACGTAGACGTTTTCTTAATCGCTGCTGCTCCCGTAGCGATAGTTGCTCTATTTCTTGATAGAGCGTGGCAGATGATAATGTCACCTTTTGCTATCCTTTTTGAGGTTTATTTAACCAAATAATATTGTAGTTATGATATCACAACAGCCAATTTGCACATAAAGGGTTGATGAATTTTCTTATTACATAAATGTATATAATCAATAAATTTGAATAGCATATTTGAACGATTAACCAACCATGGCTGCTTTTATAAAGATCAACCTTCTGATCTGATTGTTCCTTTCCTAACACTGTTTTTTATCATTTATTGATATTAATAATCTACAATTTATTTTAATCGAAGATACTGTTATCGGTAAAGAATATGCACAACAGCCTCATGATTAAGAATAAAATAAATTCATTTAATTATTAATAAAGAAACAATGATAAAATAAAGATATATTTATTAGTATTTTTTATCGAGGTGCTATTTATTTATAAATACAATTATAAAAAAAACACCTCTATTTTTTTTAAAAAAAAACCTCAACAGATAAATCATTCATACCTTACCTATACGTCGAAATTTAAATCTAAGTTACCTATCATGGGAAGTATTCTTTGCTAATTATTTGATAAAACAATATTAATTATAATCACATATAACTTGCCAAATTTCACGTAAATAAATATTATTATCTCGCTCTTAATTATGAGCAAATTTGTAACTAAAATTAAAATGGACTTTAAAATGAAAAAATCATTATTTTCACTGTTAATTCTGTCTACTCTTTCTTTATCAAATCAAGCTATTGCAAAAAATAGTTATCTTATTCAGGGTAATGAAAACATATCTATCCAAGGTAATGTAATTAAAAGGGCTCCAGTTTGCACCCTAGAGAATATAGAGCCAGTTGTATTAGATAATATTTACGATGATGAAATTGAGCACTCTGAGGCAAAAGAATTTAAGATAAATTTTTCTAATTGTACTCATTCTGATGAATTTAAAGAGTTCTCTATTAAACTTCAACGACAAGAATCTAATGCATTAAAAAATACTCTTCAAGGGAAAGATGCAACCAATGTTTTAATTCAATTACTTGATGAAGATGATTATCCAATTTTATTAAATCAAGAAAATAACCTTACTTTTAAAAAGGGTGTTGTTGATGGTAATGCTGAATTTACATTAAAAGCAAATTATAAGGCACCAGCAAGTGGGGAAATTAAAGCCGGTCAATTCGCCTCTAACTTAGTTTTTGATGCTTACATCAATAATGATATCATTGAAGATATTGAATAAATCATTGCTAATGACCGCATGTCATAAGCATTATTTCTCTTTGAACTTTAATTAAATAAAAAGCCGGAATGCCGGCTTTTTTATTCTTAAACTAATATAAAGTTGATTAAAAACCACATGTTTAAAAAATACAGCATATATATAATATCATTTTTTCTTACATTCTCATCTTATGCTTCTATTCAAATAAGTCAGGATAAGTTTTTTTACAAAGAGCAAGATAAGGAAATTCTATTTAATATAAAAAACAAAAATGAACAAAACACATATATTGTTCATAGCTGGGTATCACACTATAAAAAAGAAAGTAGTGCTGAGGCACCATTTATCATATCCCCTAGTTTAATAAAATTAGCACCAAATGAAAAATTCACATTAAAAATTATCAAAATGGATGACATAAAAGAAATTAACCAAGAGTCTATATATAGAGTAAATGTAAAATTAGTTCCAGTTATGGATAATGAAATGGTTGATAAAAACATTCTCCTTATCTCTTTAAATTCAATATATAATCTTTTCTATACACCTAAAAATATTGCAAATAAAGATAACAACAAAGATATTAGTTTTTCTATTAATGCTGATAATTACATTAAAATAAATAACCCTACCCCTTACTTTATTACAATAAAAGAAATAATCATAAACAATATTAATTTATTGGATAAAGCAATAACCATACCGCCATTTAAATATTATAAAATAAAAAATATAACTAAAAATATCAAAGATAAAAAAGTATATTGGAAAAAAGTAAATGAGTATGGCGAGACCATTACTGGCACACCAAAGGAACTTACTTATGAGTAAGATAATTTTTATACTAAAAACATCTTTACTATTGATATTAAATGTATACCCTTTTTTTTCTATTGCGCACAGTAATATTCATCCTTTATACAAAAAAGTATTATCAAACATTGATAATAAAATTATCGATAGCTTATTAATTAATGAGCATCCGGACGGCTATTACTCAACAAATTTACATATCAACAACCAGAAAAAAGAAACTATTATTTTATATTATGAAAATAAAGATGGAATATTAACGCCAAGGATTAATGTTGATAACTTAATTCGTTTAAATATCTCACCATCTTTTTATAATATCCCTTTGGATTTAAATTCTGATTTCTTATTAAGTGATTACAATATTGATTTTAAATATAATTTTTCAACACAATCATTATATTTAACCATTCCACAGAAAGCATTAGAAAATAAAAAAAACAAACTATCAGATCAAGTTTTATGGGATGATGGTGTCCCTGCTTTATTTAGCTCATATTCCTATTTTGGCAAATATAACAACAAAAATAAAATAGATCATAAAATCAATTTTAATTCAGGTGCTAATTTAGGTGCTTGGCGAGTACGTAGTCAAAGTTATTATCATTACACTGATAAGCAACAGCAGTTCAAATTATACTCACTATATGCTTATCACCAATTAAATACGCTGTTGGCAACTCTGAATATGGGTGAGTTTCGGCCAATAAGTAGAATGTTATCGACGGATAAATTGATTGGATTCCAACTCATATCAAGCAATTTGCTCTCTGGTAATGACCTCTATATGAACAGCCCTATCATAGAAGAAATAGCAGAATCCAATGCTGAAATTAAAGTGAAACAGCAAGGAAAAACAATTTATGAAACTATTGTTCCTCCAGGTCCTTTTGTTTTAAATGATTTACCTGTTATAGGGAGCAATGAATTAGTATTAGAAATAAAAGAGGCTGATGGGCGTATAAGAAAAAGTACGCATTACTTTACTTCAATGCCAAATCAATTAAAAAAAGGTCGTTATCAATATAATTTTATTTCTGGATATTCTTATGATAGATACAATCAGCATAACAACTCAAATGAGAAGCCTATTTTTTTACTGAGTGAATTCTCTTATGGCATTAATCAAAAAATAACGGCCTATGGTGCAATCAGAAAAATGCTTAATCACAATACCTTCTTTTCAGGATTATCATTGGATTTAGGTCATTGGGGGGGGTTAGCGAGCGATATTAGTTATTTTAACTATAATAACCTATTAAAATATCAATTGCGCTACCATAAACGCTGGAGCAATACTGGTACTTCTTTAAATATATCCTCTAGCCATTACCAATCAATAAAAGATGATGATAATAGCAATAAAAAAAGTCAAAAAGATAGAATAAAAAATAGATATTCAATTTCTCTTTTTCAACCCATTAAATATTTTGGTACATTCTCTCTTGGTTACCATCAAAATTCCTTTACCAAAATAAAAAATAATTTTATGATAAATACCTCTCTCTCATCTTCTATAAAAAAAATACATTATAGTGTAAAATATCAATATGAAAATAAAGGACATTATAATGATAATCATTTTTCTTTAAATTTTAGGATCCCATTAATAAGTAAATCTCATTCTTATCATTGGATAAACAATCAATTTAATTATCATTCAAATAATAAAAGTTATATAAATAGTACAACTATAGGTGGGAGTTTACTAGAACATCATCGCTTAGGATATTCTATTAATTACCAACGGAATTTTAGCAACCCGAATGTTAACCAGAATACCTCACTAAATGCACAATATAGAGGGGAATACCAATCTTATTCTATTAATACTACTAACTCGCCTAATAACACCTTTTTCAGGTTAGGAGTTAATGGTGCGATAGTTATACATCAAAGTGGAATTACCTTAGCATCTAATTTAAGTAATACTTTTGCTATTGTAAATACTAATGGCATAGCCGGAATTAAAACTAATAACTCGTCAAAAACCACTACAGACAATAATGGTAATTTAATATTATCGAACATCACTCCATATCGTAAAAATATTATTGGACTAAATATACGTTCGTTACCCAAGTTTAGTAGTACAAACACTCAAAGTAAAATTATCGTTCCTACATTAGGTGCAGTATCAAAAATCAATTTCCCTGTAAATATGGGCTATAATGTTTTGTTTACCTCAAATACACCTATTCCGTTTTCTGCAAATGTAATGGTATTTGATAATAATAATAATCTTAGTTCTACTGACTTTGTCTATGATCATAATAGAATTTTTCTCTCGGGAATAAAAGAAACAGGATGGGTACAAGTAAAATGGGGAGATGCAGAAGAAAAACAATGCATCTTCCATTATGACATAAAAAATGAAATAAAAAATAACTCACTTATTAAAAAAGAAATTAGCTGTCAATAATTAATAATTATATTCTTACATATTTATTGAAGAGTTTTATATGAAATCAATAAACATAATGGTTTTAATCCCTATATTATTACTATACTTTCCTTTTATTGCTTTATCTGAAAATAGAAGAGGAAGTTTACCACCTCCAGTAAACTGTGATATTTACATACCTTATACCACTGTATTTAGCAATATAACTTCTGATGATTTTACTGCATCTCATGCAGGAGCATTAGCTAATGAAGACTATAGTGAAGTTATTCTGCTATCATTTGAAAATTGTTCACAAACTAATACTGAAATAACAGTAAGTATTGATAATAAAAGTATTGATTTTAATAATGGCTACTTTATAAATCATGCAACTGGCCCCACGGCGAGTAACAATATTACATTTCAATTGATTAATGATGAAAATAATCCTATTAATTTAAACCAGAAAAATAAATTCACTAAAATCATTGATGAACATAATGAAGCACATTTTCACTTTTTATTAAATTATGTCAAGAAAGATGATCTCCCTCCAATGCCAGGAAGTATAACTACTCATATCATGTTTAATATGGAAGCGAACGATCAGATTATTGAGTCAGATAAATTAATAGACATAGGTTATCAAGAAGACTAAAAAATAAAGTGATAATAAATATTATAAGTATATTAATTATCAGATAATAATTTAGTCTATTTTTTTATTACTACATTACTTGGGCAGTGGATATTATTTCTTAATCCACTGCCCATTAATGCCTTTTACAAACTCACCTTCATTGGCTCTTGCCACTAATTTCTCACCTGCAAGCCGAGCAACAGATTCTGGTGTTACTTGATTCGTTTTAGCGATTTCAGCATATTTTGTTTTTCTAGCTTGATTTATTTCATCAACAAGCTGCTGGGCTTGCTTGTTATTTGTCTGTACCAGTTCAATATAACCGCTAAAGGTTTCCCCAACTAATCCTTGTGATCTCGCTTCATCAAGTGTTAAAGCCATAACATTCGTGCTCGTTAGAGCAATGATTATCCCAAAACTTAACAGATATTTTTTATAATTCATCATTTATCCTTTAAAAAATGGCGCTGTTATTTTTTAAGAGATCTTCCACTTGTCTATCTATTTTTACATTAATCTCATGTTCGATTTTTACATTCATATTAATATTTATCGGTTTATCCGGTGTTGCGACCTCTAATCGAATACATCCGGTTAAAATTGATATTCCCATTGCCATGATCGTGAATAAAAATAGATTTTTTAAGAATAATGGTTTCACTCTGACTCACTCCCTAAATCTGATAAGCTTTTTTCTAACCACTCTTCCAATTGTGAACCAAATCGTAAACTTCGCCATAATTGAAAGACATTTTCTTCGTGACGATAATTGAAATTAACCTGGCGACGTTTATCTTCAAGGGGATTTGTTCCTCGAATCTCAGCTTCTAGCACTAACTCACCTAAATTACTTAAATTCACACGAGTCCAAGAACGACTGATTTCTAGATAACGCAACCATGCCATAGCAACACCGGCTGACATGTTATTATTATCAATCGAATCAACAAAATCTTTATCAAGCCTTAACGTTAAATAAGATGAATTAGCCAGCCAACCATCTTTAATAATCCATTGATTATTGCTAATAAAAAATGGGAACTCACCACTTACTTTACCTGATGCTGCGAATTGCGTCACTTTTAATAAAGTAAACAGATGACTTAATTGAATATTATCAACAGAAATAATCGCTGCGTCATGTTGTGGTATTGCTAATTTTGCTAAAGATAGTGTTCCATCCAACATTGCTACATTAACGTTAGATAAGACTAATGGCTTACTTTCAGTTGCTGGATAAAAACCTTTAAGATCGGCTGTAATATCGGTCATTTCAAAAAGATTATTAACACGCTTTATTCGTAACTGAACAGGCTGTTTTACACCAAGTTGCCATTCATCACCGTTTAAACGCCAAGGTAAGATAAAATCTAAACCTTCTAGGATGCCATCTTTAAGCCACATTCCCCCTTGTTTAACAACAAGGTGACCACCAGCAATTAATCCTTGTCCTGGTGCAATAGAAAAATCTGCTTGCGTATATAACTCACCTTTATCAAGCGTAATTCCTAAATCTGC
Organism: Proteus faecis; assembly: GCF_003144395.1. Taxonomy (GTDB): domain Bacteria; phylum Pseudomonadota; class Gammaproteobacteria; order Enterobacterales; family Enterobacteriaceae; genus Proteus; species Proteus faecis. Next base: position 446,456 of record NZ_PENZ01000034.1, read on the forward strand.
GGGGATAAGTGATTGAAAAACATCAATTGGCTGTAACGGCCAACGCATTTGACCTCTTAATCTTGCTCCATCCCAACGTGTATTAATTGCAATTGGCCCTATATTGGGTTTGGCACTCAATTCACCTTTTACATTAAAATTAAAGGGGGATTTACCACTCACCGTAGCAATAAAATCTGTCTTATCTAAAAAACCACCAGCAGGAAAATCAATGCGCTGACTCGTTAATTTTAGCTTTCCATTAAATGTCGACGTTTTATCATCTCTATTCCAACGAAATGGGCTTAGCAAAGATAATCGTGGTGCTGTCATTACGGTATGTTGATATTTTAAAACATCAAAACCTGTGTTGAGTTTTTCAAAACTCACTAATTTATCAACCCAAGAACCTGTCCCTGCAATATCCCAACGCGCTTTTAATGGTAGTAAATTCCCATCGCCCCAATAGCGCCATTGCCAAGTTCCATTATCAGGTAAAAAATTAATAGCTTTACCTTGGAAATGAATGCGGTAATCTCCCCAAATACTATCTTGGGCAACAACTATCGCATTTAAACGCCCATTAAAACCTTTTGATGAAAGTGTGGTTCCGGCTAAAGGTAAACGAGCATCTGTGACGGTAAGCGTTTCAGTGACTGGTCCTTTAAAACGAAATAAAGAACCAGATTGAAATTCAATAGTAGGATTGGTCAACATGCCAGTAACTTTAACTGGTAATTGCGCAGTGGCTTGCATTAATTCTTTATTAATAACACCTGTGATTTGAATAGGGATTTGAGCATCTAACCAATTAACTGCTGTTTCAGGGATCGATATCACTAAATTTCCTTTCCCCGCTTTGCCTTCTGTCATCACGTTTAATCGCGCAGTTAATCTTAAATCCGCCAATCCTTTTTGCCATTGGGCAATATTAATATTTACACCACCTCGCAAAGGTTGATCTAATCCAAACCATTCCCAACGGCCTTGCTCAATAACAATATTTTCAGATGTGACTGTCCATGGTAATAAAGCCAATGCGTGACCACCACCCTGTTCAGCAACTGAAATAGTGCCAGATTGTCCTATCCATTCAAGAATAAAAACTAAAGGATGAGCATAATCAGAAGCTAATAAAGTGGCATTGATGGTGCCTTTTTCTGGTAATGACGCAATATCTAGAGGAAGCGCTATTTCTGCAGCAAGTTCAATATTATTGTCATCAGGTAAATTCACTTTAAGCTGTTTAATATCAAGCCACTGGTTATCTCTAATAAAAATAGCAAGTTGAGCATTTTTTCCTTGGTAAGAAATTAAACGCCCATTATTTTGTGTTTTTAGCTGTAACGCACCTTGATAACGGCTATTTTCTTTTAAAAACACATTGTCGATATTGACAGATAAATGAGGTATTGAGGTGAGTAGTGAATTTATCTCAAGAGGAACGGTTGCCGTTTCTTCTTGCTTACTTGCAGGCATCATTGAAAAACATTTTTCATCAATGGCAAGTTGCTGGCTATTAAATTGAAGTTTATCAATCTGCTCTTTTTGATAAGAGAAAACAAAGTTATCAAGATTAGCTAAAGTGCAGCTCTCTGTCTTTAATGCGATATTTTCAACTGAAACGCCCATAGGCTGTAACTTGGGCTGTGATAACGAAAGTGTTACACCTTCAGGTAAGTAATAATCGGCAACAACTGGCAACCAACGAGGAATTGATACCCATAAAGCAGTGCCTATTAGACTGGTGCCTAGTAGTATCATCCCTGTCCATTTGATTGTTTTTCTTAACAACACATCATATTCCTTTTAAACAAACCTGAATCATCCACTTACCTCGTTAAATTGTTTATAATGATAGTATTAATTTCTTTCATATTGGGGCTGGATAATTCTTGTTTTTCCAGTCTCTGAATAAAAATTTAATCGAGAGTAGAGAAGACTGGATGAAAATCGTTTCCTATAGTACTAAACATTATGATCGTAAGCACATGGAATGGGTCAATCAACATAATGGATATCATTATGATATTGAATATTTCGATTTTAATTTAACAGAACAAACTGCAAAAAATGCCGTTGGCGCTGATGCTGTCTGTATTTTCGTCAATGACGATGCAAATCGTGCGGTTTTACAAGAGCTTGCTAGCCTTAATATACGTATCCTCGCATTACGCTGTGCTGGATTCAATAACGTTGACTTAGAAGCTGCCACTGAATTAGGCATAACAGTTGTCCGTGTTCCGGCTTACTCGCCAGAAGCGATTGCAGAACATGCTGTTGGCATGATGCTATCACTTAATCGTCGTATACACAGAGCTTATCAACGTACTCGTGATGCTAACTTCTCATTAGAAGGCTTAACTGGCTTTAATATGCATAATCGCACTGCCGGTATAATTGGTACAGGTAAAATAGGATTAGCGACATTACGCATATTAAAAGGCTTCGGCATGAAATTACTGGCTTATGATCCTTATCCAAATCAAGCAGTACTGGATTTAGGTGCCGAATATGTCGATTTAGCAACAATTTACAGAAATTCTCATGTGATTTCATTACATTGCCCATTAACCGCAGATAATCATCACCTATTAAATGAAACTGCTTTTGCACAAATGAAAGATGGTGTGATGATTATTAACACTAGTCGTGGTGCATTAATTGACTCTGTAGCTGCAATTAATGCATTGAAACAAAGCAAAATTGGTGCATTGGGAATGGACGTTTATGAAAATGAACGCGATCTTTTCTTTGAAGATAAATCAAATGACGTGATCCAAGATGATATTTTTCGCCGTCTTTCTTCTTGTCATAACGTGCTGTTCACAGGACATCAGGCTTTCTTAACAGAAGAAGCCTTAATTAGTATTAGTGAAACAACACTGCACAATATTAAAGAAGTTGCTTCAGGCATTGAGTGCGTTAATCAGATCAAAGCTTAGTTCTAAGCATTAAGAATAAACCTAATAAAAGCCCCCTTGCCGTAGATACGCTAAGGGGGCTTGTTATTTATTATCGATGTGAGGCTTATTTTTCTTGAGTATCGATAACTTCCGTTGATTGCGTTGGAACAAAAGGTGAAAGCGTTTCTTTCTCTTCATCCACTTTAAATTGTGAAACCAATTTAGCTAATTGATGAGCTTCATCATCCATATTCGCTGTGATAGTGGCTGATTCTTCAACTAATGCTGCATTTTGTTGAGTAACGGTGTCCATTTCACTGACAGCTAACGCAATTTGGTTTATACCCATACTCTGTTCATTAGAAGCAAGAGCAATCTGTTGCATAAAGTCATTCACCTGATTAATTGTTGTAACAATCTCTGACATTGAACGTCCAGCTTGCGCAACTTGCTGCGAACCAACATTGACTTTATTAACAGAGTGCGTAATCAACTCATTGATCTCTTTTGCAGCTTCCGCACTACGACTAGCTAAATTACGCACTTCAGATGCAACAACGGTAAATCCTCTGCCTTGTTCACCCGCTCTTGCCGCTTCAACTGCTGCATTCAATGACAAAATATTCGTTTGATTAGCAATACTGTTAATAATGTCATTGATATCTGCAATTTTCTTCGCACTTTCAGAGATTGAATGCATAGTTTCGACCACGCTATCCATCACATTTTCGCCGTTTTGGGCAGATGCAGTTGCTGTTAGTGCTAATTTGCTTGCTTCACGTGAATTATCTGCGTTTTTTTCAACGGTTGTTTTAATTTGCTCCATGCTCGCAACCGTTTCTTGTAATGCACTCGCCTGCTCTTCAGTACGGGAAGATAAATCGGTATTTCCTGTCGCGATTTCGCTTGCACTAACACTAATAGTATTAACGGCATTCTTTACGGAAGAGATCATATGGCTTAATGAATTCTTCATCTTATTCATTTCATTGAATAACAAACCAAATTCATTAGTACCGTGATTCTCTACACGCATGCTTAAATCGCCTTGACTCATTTTACTAAAGATATTGATTAACACTCGAATATTGCTAATAAAAGTATGGGAAAACCAACGCAATATAAAGATAAATAAGAGAATAACGATAGTACCAGTAGAAATTGACACCATCATCAAGCGTTCTTGAGATGTTTTTGCAATATCGATATAACTATTTTCAATACCATTAGCAACCGCATAATATTTCATAGTAATATCATTTAACTCGTCCATTTTAGCACTGGCCGAGTGTGTTGTTAGCTCACCTTTACGCAGTCTATCCAGTGCACCGGTGAAAATATCAAGCAGTTCATCAAAACGCTTCGTCATATCATCAGCTAATTCTCTCCCCTCTAAGGTGAGTTTTTCTGTATCTGACCAACGGTGGATCTCTTCACGGGTTATTTCAATATATTCTGCTGTTTGGTGAAAATATTTTGCTGAAGGTTTTTCATTAACACGCAATTGCCCATCTAACCCATTAATATTTGCCCTGATCACGGCCATTTGATATCGCGCTTTGCCCATAAGTAACATTTGCTGACTTAGGCTATTTGATGAAACGAAATTATTATAGGATCGAGTGGAAGCATCATAACTAAAATAAATAATGCTCATAATCAACGCAAATAAAATGGCCAGCATGACCTTAACGGTCTTTTCTATACTGATATTTTTAAACATGGTCATATTCCATCAAAATATACAGAATTTTTTATCTGTACATTTGTAAGATATCAGAATGCACTCTTTCTCTCTGACAAAGAGCATATTCCCTGGTGTAAATAAAATAAGGCTAAAAAAATTTATTCATTAGAATATAAAGGCTCGTAGGATCTGCCTTCATTTATAATGTCGGTAATAATGAGGGAAAACTTTAGAGTGCAGTGAAAACCATTTTTCATTTATAAAATAAACGATTACTTTATCCACCAATACGCAAATTATCTATACAATATCCCGTAATGAAGGGGATTTCACTCATAAAAAGATAATTTATTAGTTATTTTTTAGTTTTTGTAATTTTATTTGTTTATTTTCATCTTAAGCTTTAATAGGTATATATACCTATTAACATTAATTTATTTAATTCTAAGATTAATTTATAGTAAGTTTAAAAGTTTTTTATTTCCAATAAAAATAAAGCAGTTTCTAAAAACCGCTTTAATTGTTTATTTATTATGAGTCAGTTAATTTTATTAAGAAATTTAAATAATTTTTTTTATTAATAGCTTTTCAGTTAGTTCAATAAGTCTTATCACATTTAATGGCGTTTCTCTTTTTTTAACCTCTTCCAAAGAAAGCCATTGGAAAGATTTATTTGTTAATTGGCTATTTTTTAACGGTTTGCAAAGATAAATCATATCGATGTGATAATGAAATCCTTGTTTTTTATCGTGAATGGGTTCTTTTAAAATAGCGAGAGGTTTTACAAGCTCAATAACATCATCATTATTTAGGTTAAGGCTAAACTCAGGTTGATAACAAAGACACTCACACAATAAACCTGTTTCTTCTTCTATTTCTCTTAATACTGCATCTTGTGGCTCTTCATTTTCTTCTATATGGCCACCAGGTGGTAACCAACAGCCTATTTTAGAATGTAAATGAAGAAGGAATTTGCCCTGCCCATCGAATACAATGCCCGTTGCTGTGAAATGGCTCTTAGGCACTTCTATTGTCATAATATTCTGATCCTTTGCTCTGTTTATTTTTATCCAATCTACATCACATCTATTATTATGTTTGTGCTATTTATGGTTTTTCGCATTTATCGAAGATTGTTTTATCCCCATCAAAAAATCAGAAAATATCATTTTAAAGTCCTTACAGGCATTTTCAGATAATGTAGCTTCATTCTTTAAATTAATCGTGATATGCGTGACAAATCCATAAATTAAATTCACAACAATATCAGAAGAATAAGTACAAATTTCTTGTTGATCATAGAGAACATCTACACATTTTTTAATTCGAGGAATAAGAATTTGTGAATCAATCTCATCCCATTCTTTCCAACCTAAAACTGAAATTATTTCTTGTAAGGGAATAAGCTTATCTTTATGTTGATAAATATGATCAACACAAACACTAAAAATAACCTCTAACTCCTGCCACTGATCATCATAGGTAGGAATTTGAACGAGTTTTTCGACAACTTTATCAACCTGAAAAAGGTAGCACTCTTTTAATAACGCTTTTTTATTACTAAAGTGGTGATAGAAAGCCCCTTTCGTTACTCTTGCGTGACGCGATATTTCATCAACGGAAACATTACAATAGTTCTGATTTATAAATAGTTCTTGCGCTGCTTCACGTAATGCAGAACGCGTTTGCTCTGAATTCTCTTGTTGCCGAGATTTTATTTCCATGATAAAACCCTTAAAACATACCATAAGTATGTAATAATATATGGGTATCAGTTTCGTGTAAACTGAACAAAATATTTTCAGGAAATTATCATGTCATCTCAGTACAATGGGCTTATCCCCTCAAATACCTTATCCTCTTTTAATATAGAAATTATCAAAGAACTTCTTCTCTGGATTGAGGTGAATCTGGAAAAGCCGTTGCTACTTGATGATGTTGCGATCCGTTCTGGTTATACAAAATGGCACTTACAACGCGTATTTAAGCAAGCAACAGGATTAACACTTGCTTCGTATATTCGAGGACGACGCTTAACAAAAGCGGCAACAGAATTACGTTTAACCAAATTACCTATTCTGACTGTGGCATTGCGTTATCAGTTTGATTCTCAACAATCATTTACACGTCGATTTAAAGCCACGTTTGGTGTAACACCTACAGAATACCGTAAACTTGATAATCTTTGTGGTAATAATTTTCAGCCACCAATCAATTTTGATGTTGTTGATTTGCCTATTCCTAAAATTATGGAATTGCCTGAAAGTTATGTTTATGGGATGCAATATCAATATTTTTGTTCAATCGAAGATATTGGCAAATTGCACGAAGATATTCGTCACCAATTTTGGAATGATTTTTTACTGTATACGGACAAAAATTTTACAGAAAGCACTGTGCTTATTTCGTACCAACCAAACACATTACGTAAAAATAAAATCCAGATTGATTATGAAATTGGGTTAAATAGCTTAGATCATTTTACAAAAACAAGTGGCTTTAGAAAAAGAGTGATTGAGGCTGGGCGTTATGTCAGATTCCAATTCAAAGGAACTCTAGAAGAATATAAACAGTTTGCGATGAAAATTTATTTTTATACCCTGCCCTCATTAGGTTTATGTCGTCGCTTAGGTGCTGATATTGAAAGATATGTCTGTATAGAAACTGATATTGATTTAATGGAATTACCCAAAACCTTAGAAATTGATTATTTCGTTCCTATTCATTAATGATCCTAAAATAGCCTGAATTTTCAGGCTATTTTATTAAGAGTAGATTCGTTTTATAAAGGCTGCTGTGCAATAACTTTTTTATCGTTTTTTCTGTACAATAATTCACTAAGTTAGCTGTTTACTGATTATTAAAACAAAATTTCTTATTACATCCCTACAAAAACAAATAAGGTGATCATGCGCACTTCTCTTCTATTTTTACTCTCTGCTTTTTTACTTCCTTCTTTCGCAAGTTATGCAGAAATATCAACACATCTACTCCCACGGAAAGATGGCAGTGAAATTAGCTATTACGTGGATAAAAGAGCTGAAAAAAATCAAACGTTATTAGTATTAATGCAAGGCTCTGACTGTAACAGCATTAAAAATAATGTGTTTATCCAAGAAACCTTTGGTCACTGGCTACCAAATAGTGATGTTTTAATGGTGGAAAAATACGGTATTACCGCTCAATTACCTTATTCGCAATATGATGGTGAGCGTATTGATTGCCCTAAAAGCTATCAACGTCATGATAATCCCAAACAACGAACCGAAGATTATGAGGCAGTGTTAGATAAATTATCTTCACAGTATCCAAATATTATTTTACTTGGTGGAAGTGAAGGCGCGACGATAGTACATTTGATGGTAACAAAACGCAATGATATTAAAGTCGCTATTGCGCTAAATGGCGGAGGACGTTTTTTTCTTGATGATGTTCTTTATAATATCCGTCATACCACACCAAAAGAACATGTTGAAGATGCTCTAAATGGCTTCCAGCAATTTGCTGACGCAATAAAAAACGCTCAAATAGATGATGAACAATTTATAAGCGAGCACAGTAAAATATGGTGGCAACAATTTTTTACTATCGATTTACTTAAAATCATTAAAAGTAATCAACACACCCCAGTGTTAATTATTCAGACACTTAATGACACTAATGTAAATGTCGATTCATTTTATCAACTAAGCCAAGATATTAATCAGCCTAATGTGAAGTTTATTAAATATGAAAAATTAGATCATGGGTTTTATAATGAACAAGGTGAGCGTTTAACGAATAAAATAATCAATGATATACAGCATTGGTACTCTCAATATGAACAACAGCCCAAAGCGTGATTTAATAGCTTATCTATTATTTTAGGTTTATTGTTCTTACTTGACATTTTTAATCAATCGAAAAAGTAATTCTATTTTTTTATTGGTTTGCATTTTTATTATCCTATACTTAAATAGTAATAAAATTGCTTACTAACTGATTTAAAGCAGGATCTTTATATCGTTAATTCTATATAATGATAATTATTCTCTTTTTTAAGTTTGGGATAAAAATGGAAAGCACGACCACACTTTTACGTCTTGATAAAGTAAGTTATCGAATTGATAACAAAATTATCCTCGACAATATCAATTTTGAACTTCAACCTTCTGAATTTAAACTTATCACAGGCCCATCAGGTTGTGGTAAAAGTACCTTACTCAAGATTGTCGCTTCTCTACTATCACCCACTAATGGTTCAATTTTCTTTGAAAATAAAGACTATTTAACCTTGTCCCCCGAAGAATATCGCCAACAGGTCTCTTATTGTACTCAAACCCCTATGTTATTTGGTGAGACTGTTTACGACAACCTTAAATTTCCTTATTTCTTACGAAAACTCCCAGTGGATGATAAGAAACTGGTGCATGATTTGGATTATTTTTGTTTACCTGAATCGATTATGAAAAAAGGAATTAATGAACTTTCGGGTGGGGAAAAACAACGTATTTCACTGATAAGAAATCTACAATTTATGCCAAAAATCTTATTACTTGATGAGATAACAAGTGCATTAGATGAAAATAATAAAACAAAAGTGAATGATATTATTCACCACTACGTTAAAGATCAAAATCTCGCCGTATTATGGGTCACACACGATCAAAATGAAATAAAACATGCTGATGATGTGATCTCATTATCTTCTCACAATGATGCCTGATTATTTCTTTCTTTATCAGTCACCTCTTTGTTATGAGCGAACATAATATTATGAACGAACATACGATAAGCAATGAATCTCTGATTTTCTCGCTTTTATTAGTTCTCGTGGCTATTTTTATTAGTCGCAAAGAGAAATTAGCTTTAGAAAAAGACATTATTTGGAGTACAGCAAGAGCCATCATTCAACTATTAATTGTTGGCTATGTCTTAACCTATATTTTCCATGTCGACCATTTTATACTCACCTTCTTAATGGTGTTATTTATCTGCTATAACGCAGCTCATAATGCCAAAAAACGAAGCAAATACGTTAAAGATATTTTTCTGATCTCTTTTACTGCTATTACAACTGGGGCATTATTAACTTTAGCTATTTTACTGCTCACCAATTCAATTGCTTTTACGCCAATTCAAATTATCCCAATTACAGGGATGATTGCCGGAAATGCCATGATAGCAACAGGGCTCTGTTATAACAATTTGGGTCAACGTTTTCAAAATCAACAACAGCAATTGCAAGAGATGTTAAGCTTGGGTGCTACACCTAAACTAGCTTCAATGAGTATTATTCGAGATAGTATTAAATCTTCATTAATTCCGACCGTTGATGCAGCAAAAACTGTGGGTATAGTTAGTTTACCAGGCATGATGTCAGGGCTTATTTTTGCCGGTGTTGATCCATTACAGGCCGTTAAATATCAAATTATGGTGACTTTTATGTTGATGGCAACAGCCAGTATTTCAACCATTATTGCTTGCTATTTAACCTATAAGAAATTTTTTAATCAGCGCCACCAGCTTATTAATTTTGAGAACCGCTAACTATAGTTATTAACTCTATTGAAAAAGGTCACCCAATTGAGTGACCTTTTTAATAAAATAAGAGATTAACCACGTCCTTTCGGCCGATTAAGAATATGCTCTTCCCAATCTTCAACTTCCGTTTCTGGCACCGCAATATATCTTACTGAAATATTGTTTTGGTGCATTCTTGCTTTATTACCAGCAATTAAAGGATGCCAACTTTGTAACGCCTTACCTTCTGCTAACAGACGATATGCACAAGTCATTGGTAACCACTCAAATGTTGGTAAATTATACCGTGTAAGCTTTATACAATCTGGCTCATAACGGAAACGATCTTCGTAATTACTGCATTGGCAGGTTTTAATATTTAGCTGATTACAAGCGACATTGGTAAAGTATATCTCGTCAGTATCATCATCCATTAACTTGTGTAAACAGCACTGTCCACACCCGTCACAGAGCGATTCCCACTCATCATCACTCATTTCATCTAATGTTTTAGTCTGCCAAAAAGCTTGTGTCATCTCTACGTTATTACCTTATTGCTCATCTAATACGAATTAAATAACCCGCGTTGTCAGCTGATGTTCATTAACGCTTAATACCAACATATCACCTGATTCTAGAGGGCCAACACCTTCAGGTGTTCCCGTTAAAATCACATCACCAGGACGTAGGGTGAAAAAGCGAGACATATAGCTGATAAGGGGTAAAACTGGCGTTAGCATATCACGACTGTTACCCTGCTGACGAATCTCATCATTAACACGTAACATTAAATCCGCATTTTGCGGATCGCCAAATGAATTGACAGGGATAAAACCAGATAAAGGTGCCGAGCCATCAAACGCTTTACTTTTTTCCCACGGTTGCCCTGCTTTTTTCAATTTACCTTGTAAATCACGTAATGTGAGATCAAGACCAATACCAAAACCCGCAATTGCACGATCAACTCTATCTTCATTAGCTTGCTTAAGTGGTTGACCAATAAGTACAGCTAATTCAATTTCGTGATGAACCGCCCCCATATCTCTTGGGATAGCAATAGGTTGGCGAATATCACACATAGCGGTTTCTGGTTTGATAAAAATCACCGGCTCTTCTGAGCGAACCGATCCCATCTCTTTAATGTGATTTGCATAATTACTGCCAACGCAAATTACTTTATTAACCGGAAAATCAAGTAACGCACCTTCCCAATCACGATGTTGATACATATTGTGTTCCTTTTAGGTAAATTGCTGTGTTTTATTTCACGGCAAAACGCGATTAGCTCGCGTTAGACAATGAATTTATTTTATTAGCAACGCCATCAGCCATTGTGACAATGCTAAGGGCAAAAAAGTAAGAGCTGTTCCAATGCATAATCGTACGGAAGTTCTGTGTCACTAAGTAGCTTCTGTGTAAATCATCATCAGGAATAATTAACCATACAGACATCGCATCGTTTAATTGGCTATTTACAGGTAATTGAACACCCAATGCTTTCCATTGAGCGACCGTTTTTTTCTGCTCGGTCTTAATGCCTTCAAGCTGTTGGTTGAAATCTACCGATAAAGTAACTTGTTCTCCCCAAGGGAGTCCACTTTCCCAACCTTCAGTCGCTAAATAGTTAGCAGCCGAAGCAAAAGCGTCTTCTTGAATATTCCAGATATCGATTTTTCCATCACCATTGCCATCGGCAGCATAAGTTAGGAAGGATGATGGCATAAACTGAGTTTGTCCCATCGCTCCTGCCCATGAGCCTTTGAGGCGCTGTCCTTGAGGGATATGTCCTTCTTCAATAATCTCTAATGCAGCCATCAATTGACGAGTAAACAGTGCTTCTCGACGGCCCTCAAATGCGAGCGTTGCAAGTGCAGAGACAACATCCTCTTTGCCTTGCACTTTACCGAAACCACTTTCAAGCCCCCATAACGCAACTATGTAGTTAGCAGGCACACCATATTTTTTACTGATTTGCGCTAAGGTATCTTGATGCTCTTGGTAAAGCTTAGCCCCTTGGTTTAAACGACCATTGGTGACAATGCGTGGTAAATAAACATCGAGTGTAATTTTCTTTTCCGGTTGATTACGGTCTGATTTAATCACTCGTTCAATAAAATGTGCTTCTGAAAAAGCAAAATCTATTGTTTCTTGTTTATATCCCAATTGAGCTGCTTTCAATTTTAATGCTTCGATATAAGCGGGAAATTGTGCAGAAGTACGAGTTTCTTTAGGAAACGCTTGTTCTAACGATGCAACATCCACTTGTTTCCATCGAGGTGTTTTTTGTGCTTCAACAGCCGTTGCCCCAGGTGGGACAATTTGTCTTTCAGCCAACTTTTGTTGGCTATTCGTACACGCAGATAACATTAAACCGGAAACAATCACAGCGATGAATGAATATTTGAACATTTATGCTCCTTTTATCTCGATGATTTATTCAGTTTTTTCTGATTTTTTTAATTCATCTAAATAAGCATTTAACATACTTTCGACAGGTGGTGGCACTTGTAAGTAAAAACCCTGCTCAACTAATGCCTTTTTGACCTTTTCAATGTCAGCATGCGCTAAACGCTGTCTATCCGCGAGATTAAGCAACATTGAAAACTGTGGTTCGCCAAAACTTTGTAATAATTCGTCCGGAATTCGAGAGAAATCATCCTTTTTTTCGATGTATAAATAAGTTTGATCACGTTTGGTACTACGGTAAATTGCACAAATCATTTTCATTAAACTCTAATTATTAAAATAAGCGACTTGCCTGAATATTTTAGTAAATATAACATGCTTATATACTTTCGTAATATCGTCTCTGGTTTTTTGTGCCAGATTATAAAAAATTTACTGAGTCAGATAGATGTCAAACACGCCCATTGAGTTAAAAGGCAGTAATTTTACCCTTTCAGTACTCCATTTAAACGATGGAACACCGAAAGTTATTCGTCAGGCTATTTCAGAAAAAATTGCACAAGCGCCTCAATTTCTGAAAAACGCACCTGTAGTTATCAATGTTTCTGCTTTAGCTGATGAAAATATTGATTTTAAAAAACTGAGGCGAATTGTAGAAGATGCTGGCTTACGAGTCGTGGGAATTAGTGGTAGTTCAGACGCTCAACAGAAAGAAGCGATAATTGCCGCACAGTTACCTATCTTAAATGAAGGTAAAATAGTTAAGCCAAGCACTCAGGCAAATAACGATAAAACGAATGAAGCACCGACAGCTGTTCGTCAAAAAACAAAAATCATCCATACTCCTGTTCGTTCAGGTCAGCGTATTTATGCTCAAAATAGCGATTTAGTCGTTATTAGTAATGTGAGTGCAGGCGCTGAATTAATTGCTGATGGTAATGTCCATGTCTACGGTGTATTGCGTGGACGTGTCCTTGCAGGGGCATCGGGTGATAATGAGAGCCATATTTTTTGTACACATCTGTCTGCTGAACTTGTTTCTATTGCTGGTCAATATTGGCTAAGCGACCAAATTCCTACAGACTTTGTTGGTAAGTCAGTACAACTGAGTCTGAAAGAGAATGAATTAACAATCGAGAACTTAATTTAGAGCATCGACAAGGAATCACTCCATGGCACGCATTATTGTTGTTACGTCAGGTAAAGGTGGGGTTGGTAAAACAACTTCCAGCGCGGCCATTTCTACCGGCCTCGCTCAAAAAGGTCATAAGACGGTTGTTATCGACTTTGATATTGGGTTACGTAATTTAGACCTTATCATGGGTTGTGAACGTAGAGTTGTTTATGATTTTGTTAATGTTATTCAGGGGGATGCATCTTTAAATCAAGCTTTGATTAAAGATAAGCGTACAGAGAATCTGTTTATTCTCCCTGCTTCACAGACAAGAGATAAAGACGCGCTCACCCGTGATGGTGTTGAAAAAGTATTAGATGAACTCGATGAGATGGGTTTTGATTTTATTATTTGTGACTCTCCTGCGGGTATTGAAAGTGGCGCATTAATGGCCCTTTACTTCGCAGATGAAGCGATTATCACAACAAACCCAGAAGTATCATCTGTACGTGACTCCGACCGTATTTTAGGCATTCTTGCCTCTAAATCACGTCGTGCTGAACGTGGTGAAGATCCAATTAAAGAACATCTGCTATTAACTCGTTATAATCCTGGTCGTGTTAGCCGCGGTGACATGTTAAGTATGGAAGATGTCCTTGAAATTCTATGCATTCCACTATTGGGTGTTATTCCAGAAGATCAATCTGTTTTACGTTCATCTAACCAAGGTGAACCTGTTATTTTAGATGGCGAATCTGATGCAGGTAAAGCCTATTCAGATACAGTAAATCGTTTGTTAGGGGAAGAACATCCATTCCGTTTTATTGAAGAAGAGAAAAAAGGCTTTCTGAAACGCCTTTTTGGGGGGTAAAAGATGGCTTTACTAGATTTTTTCCTGTCGCGTAAAAAGTCGACAGCTAATATTGCCAAGGAGCGTCTACAAATAATCGTAGCAGAACGTCGCCGTGGTGATAGCGAGCCAGCTTATTTACCTGATATGAAAAGAGATTTATTAGGTGTCATCTGTAAATATGTGCAGATAGATCCAGATATGCTTTCTGTTCAATTTGAACAAAAAGGCGATGATATCTCTGTATTAGAGCTAAATGTGACTTTACCTGAGAGTGAAGAACCTACAAAGTAAATCATATTTTACGCTTTATATAAGTCATTATTCACAGAGCCAGCCATGAACGATAATTAATTTGATTGGCTCTGTGTTTAATTATATACATATTGAAAACACCTGAATGCGCAAATAGCGCTATATCTCACTACTATTTTCATCATTGGTGATAAGTCAAAGGAGGCAGGTTATTTCGCAATAACATCTATTATATTGACTAATAATTTATTTAACCTATCTATTGCCTCACCTTTTTTAGGTATTTTTTGTGTGCAAAAATAAGAGCCTCAAAAGAGACTCCTATTCATTATTGTTTATTAAACTAACAACCTAACTTATTTGGGGTATTGGAGATTAGAAAACAAACAATTAATAAGGCTATGGATATTGTGCCAGAATTTCTGTCACTTTCTCTTCTAATAATGCTTTACGCCAGCGTGAAATCAATTCAGGTTGCCCTTCTTTTATTTTCCAGTGAATACTCAATAATTGGTTAATCTGTCTTCTTGATGCTAACAGCTCAGGGTTATAGCGTTTATCTTCACTAATTTCTTGAATAACCGCTTTAATCGCTTTAAATGCTTTTTTGTAGTTTGGTTGTTCGATTAAATTGCCAATAGGCTCTGGACAATCTTCATCTTTAATTTCTTTAGCTTTAACAACAAAATCTAATAAGCGACGACCATGGCAACGGATCTCTTGACCTGAAAGTGACAATGCATCGAGCTCTGCTAATGATGAAGGAAGATAACGAGCAACAGACCATAAATGCTCTTCTCTTACAACAAAGTTTAATGCCATATCACGAGATTTAGCTTGATTTAAACGCCACTGAGCAAGCATTTGTAAGCATGCTAGCTGTTGACCTTTTAATTGCCATGCATTGCTTATATCACGATAAGCAAGCTCTGGTACCACCGTTTCTTGTCGACGTTCAGCAATCATTTCGCATTCATCGGCAATAGCATCCATATAGCCAGCTTCTTCAGCTTCTTTAATTAATTTTTCAGCTAAAGGTAGTAAATAGAAAACATCACCACTCGCATATTGACACTGTTTTTCAGTTAAAGGGCGCGCTAACCAATCTGTACGAGATTCACTTTTATCTAGTGCAACATTTTCATATTTCTCAACTAATGTCGCAAAACCACAAGAAATGGGATGACCTAAAAATGCAGCAACCACTTGAGTGTCAATCATCGGTGTTGGGACACAGCCAAACTGGTGAGAAAAGACTTCGAGATCTTCACTTCCAGCATGGAGAAACTTCATAATACCCTGTTTTGTTAATAGCTCAACAAACGGAGCCCAATCCTTAATTGCTAACGGATCAATAAGAGAGATCTGTTTACCGTCATACATCTGGATCAAACCAAGATGTGGGTAATAGGTACGTATGCGGACAAACTCTGTATCTAAAGCAATTTGTGAAGCCTTTGAAGCGGCTTTACAGGCGGTATCTAGTGCAGTGTCTGTCGTAATCAATTGATAATTCAAAACAGGTTTCTCTTATTTTTATGTCTAATGATTTTTTATTTAATCACAAAAACGCCGGTATAAACCGGCGAAATTGAAAAAGGTTATTGAGTGTTGTATCAAGATTCAGTTGAGGTTTTCAACTCTTTTTCTTCATTTCTTAACTCTCTGCGTAAAATTTTACCAACATTCGATTTTGGTAATTCATCACGAAATTCAATAATTTTAGGTACTTTATAACCTGTTAGGTAACGACGACAGTGTGTTTTTATCTCATCTTCTGTTAATGATGGATCTTTTTTCACAATGAAAACTTTAACCGTTTCGCCCGAGTTTTTACTTGGTACACCAATCGCAGCTGATTCTAAAACCTTAGGATGCGCAGAGACAACCTCTTCCACTTCATTAGGGTATACATTAAAACCTGAAACTAAGATCATATCTTTTTTACGATCGATGATACGGATAAAGCCTTCATCATCCATTGTGGCTATATCACCGGTTGCAACCCATCCATCATGTAAGACTTCATCAGTTGCATCAGGACGGTTCCAATAACCTTTCATGACCTGAGGACCACGAACCCACATTTCACCGCCGACAGTGCGATCCACTTCGTTACCTTCATCATCAATAAACTTAACGTCCGTTGAAGGCACCGGCAACCCAATGCTACCACTGTATTTTTTCAGATTATAAGGGTTACCTGTAACTAACGGAGAACATTCAGTCAAACCATAACCTTCTAACAAATGTTTACCGGTTAACTCTTCCCACTCTTTAGCAACACTACTTTGTACAGGCATACCACCGCCCACAGAGAGGTTTAGTTTGGAGAAATCAAGCTGACGGAATTCTGGATTGTGTAACCAAGCATTAAATAAAGTATTTACGCCTGTAATTGCAGTGACAGGGTAACGTCCTAGTTCTTTAACTGTCCCTTTCACATCACGCGGATTGGTAATAAGTAAATTTTTACCACCAATTTCAATAAAGAGCAGGCAGTTTACGGTTAAAGCAAAAACGTGATATAGCGGTAACGCTGTAACTACCAGCTCTTTACCTACATTTAGTGCAGGGACATAAGCCGCTTTTGCTTGTTCAAGGTTTGCCAACATATTGCGATGCGTTAACATCGCACCTTTAGCGATTCCCGTTGTTCCTCCTGTGTATTGTAAGAAGGCTAAATCTTTTCCTGTAATTTCAGGTTTAATATATTGCATACGATAGCCAAAATGCATTGCTCTACGAAATGAAATTGCATCAGGCAAGTTATATTTAGGCACTAATCGTTTGATATATTTAACAACAAAGTCGACTAATGTTGCTTTAGGACGAGATAGTTGATCACCCATTCGGGTCAAAATAACGTGTTTAATATTGGTATTAAATACGATTTTTTCGAGCGTATGCGCGAAGTTAGAGACTATTACAATGGCACTTGCACCACTGTCATTTAACTGATGTTCAAGTTCTCTTGGTGTGTAAAGAGGGTTTACGTTTACGACAACCATGCCTGCACGAAGAATACCGAAAAGTGCGATAGGATATTGCAATAAATTAGGCATCATTAATGCAACACGATCACCTTTTTTTAATCCTAAGCCATTTTGCAGATATGCTGCAAATGCACGGCTACGCTCTTCAAGTTTGCGATAAGTCATGACCTCGCCCATATTAATAAAGGCGGGTTGATCTGCGTAATTTGCGACAGCGTTTTCAAGCATCTCAGCAAGGGATGCAAAACGGTCCGGGTCAATTTCAGCCGGAACATCTGCCGGATAACGTTTTAGCCAGACTTTTTCCAAAGTAGTACTCCTGATTAATCGCACTTCTTAGGTTAATATTATGTTTCACTTTTAACAAAGTATTAACTCATCCTACCAGCACAAACAATTTTCTGTTGTTAAGATGCGAAGTGTGTCACTAAATATTTTCTTTTTTAGATTAACAAAAAAGAAGGCGGTCAAAACCGCCCTCTCTTTTATTTTTATTCAACTTTAATAACTCTATTAGATAGTTACCTAATATATTATAGATGTTGATTATACACCGTTTCACACGAATGGAGATAAAATATTATATCGTCATGTAATCTGATACCCTATTTTTATTCTAAAACGGGTACAACCTGACCAGCTCCATATGGATATCCACCATAACCGCCATATCCATTGTGATAACCCCAATATGGGCCATCTCCATAATATCCCCATGTCATAACAGGTGCTGGCATAATGACTTGCTGTGTCAGTGTCCAACGTTTCATACCCGTCACATCTATACGTAAGAATGGATAAGTGGCTTCGCCCACTTTGCCAGATTCAACACCTTTTATAGTACCAACAACTGTTACATACTGATTTTTATAATCAGTAGGATCTAAGAAATGCATAACATTAGCATAGAGACGCCCAATAGAAGGCTGTCGCAATTCGGGTGCTGCATCGTATTGAGAAAGAGGCATAACAGCAATCTCTAGCTGTGTTGATGATTGAAGGTTTTTAACATCAATCACACGCCCACCAAAACGCCCTTCTTGACCAATATAAAGCTCAGGTGCAACAAAAACTCTATTTAAATCAGTAACAGGCGTTGCTGATGTACCTTTTATTGATTCAGGTATAGAGACGCATCCCGCCAGAAACAAAGCACTAGATAAAAATAGCACTTTGCTTACCAAACAGTAGTTTAATTGTCTGTTCATAAACCACCTCATTGCAAGTCAATATTAACGTTACTCTATAATAATATTATAGCTTAGCTTCACTTTTAGGCGTCTAATTGATACATAAATTTATTCACGACCAGGCAGTTTTTTCCACGTCACTTCATTACGTAAATAAACAGGTTCAGCATCTTCAACTTTCGTTGCTTTACCTTTATGCCAAGCGTTTACAGCAAGGGGTAACATATCTTGTGCAGCAGGAAGCGTAATCTCAGTTTCAACAACAGTAAAAGGCAGTGCCTCTTTTAAATCAGGGTAAGCTTGCCAGCCTGTACCTGCCATTGCCCAAGTTCCCATTGTGGATTGTAATGTTTCAATAAATTGTTCAGGTTTCATCACCGCTTCAGTGTCTTCCCCCACCCAAGCACCTTCATCATTACGCTGATATTGAGCGCAATATATTTCGCCCATACGTGCATCGATTGCTACCAGAACATGTTTAATACCCGTTGTTCTAAAGACACCTTCAGCCATTGTGGCAAGTGATGAAATACCAATCATTGGCAATTCAGCACCTAACGCAATACCTTGTGCAACCCCCACACCAATACGAACGCCTGTAAAACTTCCTGGGCCTCGACCAAAAGCAAGTGCATCTAATGACTGCAATGTGATGTTTGCTTCTTCTAAGGCGCTTTTCACCATAGGTAAAATCTTTTGTGTATGTTCACGAGGTGAGATCTCAAAACGTGAAGCAACAACGCCTTCATTCCAAACTGCAACAGAACAAGATTCTGTTGCAGTATCAATTGCTAAAATTCGCAGTGACACGCCATAACTCCGGCAAATTCGATAATTAAAAGAGGAAGAATAATATCATAATAGTGTTCAACAGAATAAACACACATTCTGTGCGATCGCTATTATGAATCCGATATTTCTTGTATTTCATTCTGCTGTGCGCGTTGGCTCAAAAATTTCATTGTTTTTTCGAGTGATCGCGTGCGTGGTGATGGTGGCAAACTACTTAAAAAAACCTCACCATATGCACGAGAAACCAACCTATCATCACAAACTATAATTGCGCCATAATCATACACATCACGAATTAATCGCCCGACACCTTGTTTTAAACTAATGACAGCATCAGGAATTTGGACATCTCTAAAGGCATCTCCGCCCCGCAACTCACAATCTTCAATACGAGCCCTTAATAAAGGATCATCGGGTGCAGTAAATGGTAATTTATCAATAATCACACAAGACAGTGTATCGCCACGCACATCAACACCTTCCCAAAAACTTTGAGTCGCAACTAAAAGCGCATTTCCTGATGAGACAAATTTTTGCAGTAATTGTGTTTTACTCATCTCACCTTGCATCAATACGGGTAATGGCAAATTGGCTTTAAACTCTTCAGCAAGTCCACGCATCATGGCATGTGAAGTACAAAGGAAAAAACAGCGACCTTGGTTTTTTAAAATAACAGGCGTTAGCATAGTCGCTAAACGTTTCGCCGTATAAGGTTGATTTAATGGGGGCAAATAACGTGGTACACAGAGTAACGTCTGATGTTGATAATCAAATGGGCTGTTTAAAATCAGTGTTGTCGCATTTTCTAAGCCCAACCTATCCGTGTAATAAGACATTTTCTCATTTACAGAAAGTGTTGCGGAAGTAAATACCCAACTACTTTTATGTGATTTGATTAATTCGCGAAATTTATCTGCGACAGAGAGAGGCGTAATAGCTAATAAAAAATGGCGACCATAACTTTCAAACCAGTAGCTATAACCTGGAATTGTGGTATCAATCAAGCGTTTCAATCGATTGCGATAAACGGTGGCTCGTTCAAAAGCACTATCAAGTAATTGGCTTCGACCTAAAGAGAGTTTCATAACGTCATAACTCAATTCTAAGGCATCATCCAGTAATGTAAGAAAACGTTTTGTTTCACTACCTTGCAATAGCTCACGTAAATTTCCCCTATACCCCGCCTCACCTAGCACTAAACGAAAATCCATCACCATTTGGGTTAATCTATCAGCACTTTTTTGCAACTGAACTTGATCACGAACTTCTGTACGGTAAGCCACTGTCATATCTCTGGCTAGATCAAAAAGCTGCCTACTGGTAAGTTGTTGACCAAAATAGTGGCTAGCAATATCTGGAATTTGATGGGCTTCATCAAAGATCATAATTTCAGCTTCCGGAATTAACTCACCAAAACCAGTATCTTTAACGACAGTATCAGCCATAAATAGATGGTGATTAACCACCACAATATCCGCATCCATTGCTTTTTTACGTGCACTTAGAACATAACACTCTTTATAACGAGGGCAATCACTTCCTAAACAGTTATCGTTAGTGCTAGTGACTAAAGGCCAAACGCGACTATCTTCTGCAACACTATGACAGCGACTAACATCACCATCTTCGGTCTGTGTTGACCATTGGCGTACATACATTACATCAGACAAAATTTCGGCTTCAAGATCACCACCACTGAGCATTTGCTGATCAAGCCGTTCTAAACAGAGATAGTTAGAGCGCCCTTTTAATAACGCGGTGTTACCATCATAATTAATCGCTTCAATGATCGTGGGTAAATCTCGACTATATAATTGATCTTGTAAGGCTTTAGACCCTGTTGAGATAATCGTTTTTTTACCCGAACGCAACGCGGGCACAAGATAAGCATACGTTTTTCCTGTACCTGTACCCGCCTCAGCGATAAGTACACCTTGCTTATCAATAATTTCAGTTATTGATTTCGCCATTTGTCGTTGAGCTTCACGGGGATGAAATCCTGGAATAGTTCGGGTTAAAATCCCGTTTTCTGCAAAATCGTCTGACACAGGCATACTCTTTTTATAAAATAAGACGTAAATTATGCCAGTGGATAACCCAAAGTACCACCTATGCCGTTAATACAAAGGAGAACTCATAATGACAATTAAGCGTATCGACCCTGAAGATCGCTGGTCTGAAGCCGTAATTCATAACGACACAATTTATTACACTGCAGTGCCAGAAAATTTATCAGACGATATTATTGAACAAACAGCAGACACATTAGCGGCAATTGACGTTTTGTTACAACGTGTAGGTTCTGATAAAACTAAAATTCTTGATGCGACAATCTTTTTAGCTGATAAAGCCGATTTTGAAGGTATGAATAAAGCATGGGATGCATGGGTTGCCAAAGGTAGCGCCCCCGTACGTTGTACTGTCCAAGCACAATTAATGCACCCTGAATATAAAGTTGAAATTAAAATTATTGCAGCCTTATAACTGCACTATACTGAGCACCCAAATTTATGGGTGCTTATTTTTGAATTAAATTTATTAACTAAATCAAGATAGCTGTCTAATAAACACTCATCACCATACTTATCTTTTTTCATTTTATCAGCAAAAAATAACATCGCTGATAAAATAATAGTAACAGGGTCTTTCTATGAGAAAAACTCTACATATTCATCATTATTAAAGACAGAAAAGCTATTTTATTTTTAAATCTCAGTATTTATTTCTAATTAAGAAGTAAATAAATATTTTGACTCTCTGTTTTAATTATTTAAAAAAGCAAGCGATGACGATATTATCGAATAGTTATAAAATAAATAATATGAGTATCGATATGGACATAACAACATTACTTCTTTTTTTACCCGCCTGTTTTGCATTAAATTTAGCTCCAGGCCCAAATAACTTATTATCCATTAATAATGCAACACATTATGGTTTTAAAATTTCTTGCATAGGTGGATTAGGTCGGCTCGTGGCTTTTATTTTTATGCTCTGCCTAGCTTCTCTAGGGTTAGCTGTAGTTTTACACACTTCTGAACTTATCTTTTACGCAATTAAGTTTTTAGGTGTTGCTTACTTATTATATTTAGCTGTTCAACTTTGGCGAGCACCTGTAGAAGGATTTGCATTATTAAAAGCGACACAAAATAAAAGCTCTTTGACACTAATGAAGCAAGAGTTTTTTGTTGCTTCTGGTAATCCTAAAGCTATTTTAATTTTTACCGCTTTTTTACCTCAATTTATAGATCCTGAAATGTCAACAGGCTATCAATTTGCAATTTTAGGTACACTTTTTCTTCTGCTAGAATTTATTGCCATTATGCTTTATGCCGCTATCGGTCTGTATATGAAACAACTTTTAGTAAAACCTAAATCTAAACGTATTTTTAATCGCGTTTGCTCCTCGCTTTTGATATTCGCAAGTATGGGCTTACTTTTAGGGCAACGAAGCAAAAGTTAAATTTTATCATTATCGTTTTAAATAGATTTAATTGTGAAAAAAAGCTGAATTCTTATGAATTCAGCTTTTTTAATGTCATTTATTTTGCTGCGATAATTCTATTTTTGTTTTATCAATATCTCGCTCATTGAGTTAATAAGATTTAGGCAAATTTAATCATTACCATACCAACCAGTAATAATATAATCCCCCCCCATCCTTTATAATTGAGTCTCTGATTAAATAAAATCCAACCAGCGGCGATAGTTGCAATAATTCCGAATGCTCCCCAAAGGGCATAAGCAACAGAAAGCTCTATCCCTTTAACGGCCATAGCAAGTGCACTAAAGGCGCCTAATACACAAATCAATGATAATATTCCTAATCCCATACGGCTAAAGCCATTAGACATTTTTAAGAATATATTTGCGACAATCTCAAGCACTACGGCTAGTATTAAGAACGCACCATGCCACCATTCAAATTGAGCTAACATAATTAAGCCTCCTTAATATTAGCAGGAATTGGCTTATTCGCTCCTTTTACAGCACTGGCAACGTGCTTAGCTTTACCGGCGATACTTTTTACCGAGGCAGTTGTTTTCTTAGCAACAGCCGATTTTTTAGTACCTGATTTGATAAGCGTGATCCCTGCAATCAACATTGCTAGGCCACCTAATTTTAGTGGTGAGAGTGATTCACCAAACCACAGAACGCTGAATGTCGTAATAATGACAATTCCAATACCTTCCCACAGTGCATATGCTACACCTAATGCCACTTTTTTAACGGCTATGGCTAAAAAGATATAGGAAGTGGCAATCATTAACCACATGACTATCATACCCGTGTAACCACCGCTTACACTGGCGTACTTCATTGATAAAGTACCGATAACCTCACAAACAATAGCTAATGCTAAAAATATCCAATAAATCATTTTTTCATCTCTCATACACATTCGAAATACGCCAAAACGTTTCTTGCGCAGAAGATAGAGAATATGTAGATAGTCTTTCTGGCGGCAATAATAGCCGAACGTTAAGGCAACGTCGTTTCCTGATAACTCAGGAATTAAGATGAGAGGTTTCTATAATGCGCCACACCAGTAGTGTTCGCTGGATAAAATAGCAGAAAGGAATAACTTATAGGTAGAACGTTTAACTTTGACGCTTTTGGCGCTAGTCATGATTATTTATTCTTTCATCGCACAGACCATCCGCACGATATACTCCGAACCCTCATATAAGATGGTTAAATGTTACATGATATTTCTATCATGCCAAATTATTTAAAGCAATCCTTTTGAAGAAAATTTTTTAGTTAATTAGTTGGTTTTATTTAAGTTTTAGTTTCTAGTTAAAATTAGATTGCATAGTTAATCAACAGTTTTACGATCCTTCAGTAGTTTTATTCATCTAAATTGCTGGAATTATGCTTAAAGATATTTAAGTGAGACAAAAACACCCAGCATAACTGGGTGTTTTTGTTTTAGAATGGACAATCAAAATCAATTATTCAATTTCATTCCAAGAGCGACCATCACGCGTGATCATTGCAACAGATGCAACTGGTCCCCATGTTCCCGCTTGATATGGTTTAGGGAGCTCATTATCACATTCCCATGCATTGATAATTGAATCAACCCATTTCCATGCTTCTTCTACTTCATCACGACGCACAAACAACGCTTGAATACCACGCATGGCTTCTAACAGTAAGCGCTCGTAAGCATCCGCTAAATGCGTCTGGTTGAATGTTTCCGAGAAACTCAAGTCCAGCTTAGTTGTTTGTAAACGGTGTTTATGGTCGAGTCCAGGTGCTTTATTTAGCACTTCGATGTCGATCCCTTCATCTGGCTGTAAACGTATAGTGAGCTTATTTTGTGGTAACTCTTGGTAAGTCTCGCTGAAAATATTCAGCGCAGGCTTTTTAAAATAAACCACAACTTCTGAACATTTACTTGGTAGACGCTTACCTGTTCTTAAATAGAAAGGAACACCAGCCCAACGCCAATTATCGATATCAGCACGAATTGCCACAAATGTTTCAGTATTGCTGGTTTTATTGGCCCCTTCTTCATCAAGATAACCGGGTACTTTTTTACCCTGTACAAAGCCACCTGTATATTGTCCACGAACCGTTTTTTCGCGAATATTTGTGTTATCAATACGGCGCAATGAACGCAAAACTTTCACTTTTTCTTGACGAATACTGTCAGCAGTTAAATCAGCTGGCGGAGACATCGCAATCATAGTCAGGATTTGTAATAGGTGATTTTGCACCATATCACGCATTTGACCTGCTTGATCAAAATATCCCCAACGCCCTTCAATACCCACTTCTTCTGCAACTGTAATTTGGACATGATCAATCGTTTTATTGTCCCAGTTGTTAACAAAAAGGGAATTGGCAAAACGAAGAGCTAAAAGGTTTAATACCGTTTCTTTCCCTAAATAGTGGTCAATACGATAAATTTGGCTCTCTTTAAAGTATTTTGCCACACTATCATTAATAGAAACTGAAGAGGCTAAATCTGTCCCTAATGGTTTTTCCATTACGACACGGTTTGGCTCTTTATTTAATTTTGCATGACCTAATCCCTGACACATTGCACTAAAGGTACTAGGTGGCATCGCAAAATAGTAGATAGCTGGTAACTTATCTTGTTTTAGGTGTTTTGATAATTCAATAAAATGGTCTGTTTCATTGACATCAAGATTACAAAAATCGAGACGATCACTTAAACGTTGCCAAATTTCAGGATTAATTTCTTCTTTTAAAAAGGTTTTTAACGCTTCATGAGCGACATTTTTATATGCCTCAACATCCCAATCAGCACGGCCGACACCAATAATACGAGAGTCAGGGTGAATATATCCTGCTTTTTCCAATTGATATAATGATGGAATGAGCTTACGGCGTGCCAGATCCCCTTTCGTACCGAAGATAACCAGATCACAGGCCTGAGCAGTCGATATCGCTGCCATAGAACGTCTCCTCATGATGAGATTTTGTAATTTTGTTACAGAACTTTGTATTAATGTACTCTTTTGAATGTATTCAGTAAATACACTTGCACATTTTACTCTTTAACTTAGCACACATATTGTGGCACTTCATTTTATGACCCGTGTTTTTATCTTTTCTTGTAACTTTACTACAGTTTTGTTTCTTGTTTTCAGCTTTGAAAGTTAGACACACGTCATACTTTAACGAAAAAAGCCCAGCTTACCGATGGTTTACACTGCAAGCCTTGTTCTTTGCGTAGTATATTTTCATAAAACCGTTATAGATTTCTCCTTTTATTGAAATTGGTAAAGCCAAGGATCTGTATATTTAATGAATATATTGGAAAGGGTTCAGTCGAATCTGGACATCTTGAGTAAATCAGAAAAAAAAGTCGCAGAGGCTGTTTTAACTGCACCACAAACAGTTATCCATTCAAGTATTGCCTTAATGGCTAAAACCGCTGATGTCAGTGAGCCAACTGTTAATCGATTTTGCCGACGAATGGCAACAAAAGGATTTCCTGATTTCAAATTACAATTAGCACAAAGCATTGCCAACGGTACGCCTTATGTAAATCGTAATATTGATGATTCTGATACGGTCTCTTCTTATACCAATAAAATTTTTGAATCCGCAATGGCGGGACTTGAAAACGTTAAAAACAATATTGATATCGCCGCTATCAATCGTGCCGTTGATATTTTGACGCAAGCTAAAAAAATTTCTTTTTTTGGTTTAGGTGCATCAGCAGCCGTTGCTCACGATGCCATGAATAAGTTTTCTCGTTTTAATATTCCTATCACTTATTTTGATGACATTGTTATGCAACGAATGAGTTGCATAAACAGTACTGATG
Organism: Proteus faecis; assembly: GCF_003144395.1. Classification (GTDB taxonomy): domain Bacteria; phylum Pseudomonadota; class Gammaproteobacteria; order Enterobacterales; family Enterobacteriaceae; genus Proteus; species Proteus faecis. Next base: position 473,442 of record NZ_PENZ01000034.1, read on the forward strand.
GAGATGTGGTCGTTATTATTTCACATACCGGTCGTACTAAAAATTTAGTTGAAATTGCCAAAATCGCACGGGAAAACGATGCGGCTGTTATTGCCATTACAACTCCGGGCTCTCTTTTAGCCTCTGAAGCGACCCTTCCCATCTTGCTTGATGTACCAGAAGATACTGATATCTACATGCCAATGATCTCCCGCCTTGCCCAACTGACTATTATTGATGTTCTCGCAACAGGATTTATTTTACGCCGAGGACCAAAATTCAGAGATAACTTGAAGCGCGTCAAAGAAGCTTTACGTGATTCACGGTTTGATAAATAACCGTTTTTAATTATTCTGTTAGTATTGTCACACTTCAAATTGTGCCCCTGACTAGATAAGTTTTTGAAAAATGGTAGCATATCTGCGAGCTAACTCTCGTATATAATGAAAACAGCTGTATATGTTGCAATTAGCTTGAAGCGTTTCACTTAACATATTGGGTAAAACACAGTCTTATTTCTGTTTTATCCAATTGCCAACACCTTTCGTTCAAGGTCAACGGAGTAATACATGTCCAGACGGCTCAGAAGAACAAAAATTGTTACCACCTTAGGCCCAGCAACAGATCGTGATAATAACTTAGAAAAAATTATTATTGCTGGCGCAAATGTTGTTCGATTAAATTTCTCTCATGGTTCTGCAGAAGATCATCTTGCTCGCGCAAATCGTACACGTGAAATTGCAGCAAGATTAGGTCGCCATGTTGCTATTCTCGGTGATTTACAAGGCCCTAAAATCCGTGTATCTACCTTTAAAGATGGAAAAGTTTTCCTGAATGTCGGTGATAAATTCTTACTTGATGCAGCGCTCGAAAAAGGCGAAGGTAATCAAAATCAAGTAGGTATTGATTATAAAGGCTTACCAGCCGATGTAGTTCCAGGCGATATTTTACTTCTTGATGATGGTCGAGTTCAGTTAAAAGTCCTCAAAGTAGATGGTTTAAAAGTCTTTACTGAAGTGACTGTTGGTGGCCCTTTATCTAATAATAAAGGTATTAATAAGCTCGGTGGAGGCCTCTCTGCTGATGCATTAACAGAAAAAGATAAGCAAGATATTATCACTGCTGCAAAAATTGGTGTTGATTACCTTGCTGTTTCATTCCCAAGAACGGGCGAAGATCTTAACCTTGCTCGCCGTTTAGCTCGTGATGCTGGCTGTGAGTGCCAAATAGTGTCAAAAGTAGAACGAGCTGAAGCAGTTGCTAATGATGAAATCATTGATGAAATCATTCTTGCTTCAGATGTAGTTATGGTTGCTCGTGGCGATTTAGGCGTTGAAATTGGTGATCCTGAGCTGGTTGGCGTACAGAAAAAACTAATTCGTCGTGCTCGTCAGCTTAATCGTGTCGTTATCACTGCCACTCAAATGATGGAGTCAATGATAACAAATCCAATGCCAACTCGTGCCGAAGTAATGGACGTTGCTAACGCCGTATTAGATGGTACTGATGCCGTTATGCTTTCAGCAGAAACCGCCGCAGGACAATATCCAGCAGAAACAGTCGCTTCAATGGCTCAAGTCTGTTTAGGTGCTGAAAAAATGCCAGCTGCCAATGTTTCTAAGCACCGTTTAGATATGGTGTTTGATTCAGTGGAAGAAGCCATTGCGATGTCTACAATGTATGCAGCTAATCATATGAAAGGCGTTAATGCGATTATTGCAATGACTGAGTCAGGTCGTACTGCTCGCATGATGTCTCGTATCAGTACAGGTTTACCCATTTTCTCAATGTCTCGTCATGAGAAAACATTGAATCAAACCGCACTCTATCGTGGCGTGACACCTGTTTATTGCAGTACACACACAGATGGAATTGCCGCTGCTAATGAAGCAATTGGTCGTTTACGTGATAAAGGTTTCTTAGTTTCTGGTGATTTAGTGTTAGTCACTCAGGGTGACCAAATGGGTACAATCGGTAGCACCAATACATGCCGTATTCTGACTGTTGAATAACACAGAACTCTAAATCGTAATAACAAAACGGGCTCTTTATTAAGAGCCCGTTTTTTATCTGTTTATTTTTCGTACATGAATTAGTCCAAGATATTCTCACGAGCGTAAGGCTCTATTTCGCCCTCTTTACGTGTCTTCAGCAATTTTAAGATCCACGTATATTGCTCTGGCGTTGGTGTCACAAGTGCTTCTAACTCTTCATTCATTCTACGAGCAATATAGGCATCATCTTTATCTTCAATATCATCCATGGGCTCACGAACAATAATACTCAGCTGATGTGTTTTATGACAATATACGGGGAACAATGGTACGATAGCCGCTCGGCATACTTTCATTAATCGCCCAATTGCGGGTAATGTCGCTTTATAGGTACCGAAAAAATCTACAAATTGGCTATGCTCTGCGCCATGATCTTGATCTGGCAGATAATAGCCCCAGTACCCCTGTCGCACGGAAGAAATAAAAGGCTTAATGCCTGCTTCGCGTGAATGTAATCGACCATCAAAATGATGACGTGCTTTATTCCATAAATAATCAGCAACAGGATCTTTTTGGTGGTGAAACATCGCTGCCATTTTCTGGCCTGTTGATGCTAATAACATTGCAGGGATATCAACTGCCCAGCCATGAGGCACCATAAAAATAACATTACGGCCTTGCTCTTTAAAACGCTCAATGATTTCTAGCCCCTGCCAAGATGTACGTTTTAATATACGTTCAGGGCCTCTTAAGCAAAGCTCTGCCAACATCACAAAAGATTGGGGCGCAGTTTCAAACATGCTGTCGAGAACATTTTCACGTTGCGTTTTATTCCATGTTGGAAAACAGTATCTCAAGTTGATATCTGCACGGCGTCTTGCGCTTTTCGCTTTACGTCCAACAAAACGACCAATAGCAGCAAGAAATGGATCACGCCACTTTACTGGCATATAAGCTAATACACTTAATACACCTGCACCTAACCATGTTCCCCAATGACGAGGATGTAAATAGGCACAGTGAAAAGTGGGTACATAACCCGCTTTGCTATCTGTATCTTTTTCTTTATTCATCAGATAACTCTCTGAATTGATATCCCAAATAGGCGTAAAAAACATTAAAACAAAAACGGATGATATCAATCATCCGCTTTTATGTCTTTAAAATCGTGTTTATTGTCAATCGGCTAGCACTAACTGAGGTTTAATCTCTTTTACTTTAGCAAGATATTCTTGTTTATCTTTACCTGTTAAACCATCAGCTCGAGGCAAAGTTGCCGTAAGTGGATTGACTGCTTGTTGGTTGATCCACAGCTCATAGTGCAAATGAGGCCCTGTAGAACGACCGGTATTCCCTGATAAGGCAATTCTATCCCCACGTTTAACTCGTTGTCCTGGTTTTACAAGTAACTGACGTAAGTGCATATAACGTGTGGTGTATTGGCTACCATGACGAATAGCGATAAAGTTACCCGCAGCACCACTATATTTTGCCACAATAACTTCACCATCCCCTGTTGCTAGTACAGGTGTTCCTACTGGCATAGCAAAGTCGACACCTTTATGAGCAGCTAAACGCCCCGTAACAGGATTAATACGACGAGGATTAAATTGAGAGGAAACTCTAAACTGCTTCACTGTTGGGAATCGCATAAATCCACGTTCTAACCCACCAGCTTGGCTATCATAAAAACGACCATCTTCAGCAAGGAAAGCATAGTAATCTTTGCCTGCGCTGCGTAAACGCACACCAATAAGTTCACTTTGCTCTGTACGGCCATCAAGCACTTCACGAGAAAAAAGTGCAGCAAATTGATCGCCACTTTGTAGTTTTTTAAAGTCTACTTGCCATTGCAATGCTTTAGTCACTGCACGTGCTTCTGAATTAGTTAAACCTGCATTTGTTGCGCTAACAGAAAAACTACCACGAATAACACCAGTGGTAACGCTGTTTTTCCACTCACCTTTTTGAAACTCTTTTGTCTCTTTGAAGCCCGTTTCAGTGCGAGTATAAACACGTGTTTCGCGACGAGAAATCCCCCAACTTAACTCTTTTAGCAACCCATTATCATCAAGCTCCCAGCTAATAGATTGCCCGATTTTAAGGTTTCTAAGATCTTTATTTTGATTAGAAATAGTTGCGATATCAGAAGAATCAATACCAAACTGAGTTAATATTGAACTTAGTGAATCACCACTAGAGACAATATAAGTATGAGGAACTTGTGCAACTGCAGTGCTTGTATCTGTACCATCTTCCGCACCGACTAACCCTTCATCAGTAAGCTGATCACTACTGTCAGTGATAATGTCATCTGTATTTTCACTTTGTACTGCTGAAGGCATTTGAATGCTGACAGGAACTTCTCGGCTTTGCTCATTTTGAAGAACCACTGGTCGCCAAATTGCGACGGCCAGTGTTGCTGCAGTTAACGAACCAAGCATTATCTTATGTGGGAGTGGTAAACTTAAATATACCTGTGCAATGGATTTCTTCTGCTGCACGTTCTTAATTCCTTATTGTGTTTCATTCAGGCAGCTCGCATATTGGTTAGCTAGTTGGGTAAGGAATTTTATATAGCTCTCTTGAGTCAGAGCAATCCCACTTCCTAGGGGGTCTAATACACCCATTTTAACCCCAGTGCCTTTCGCCACTGTTTCTATTACCGTCGGCCTAAATTGTGGCTCAGCAAAAATGCAGGTTGCTTTTTGCTCAACCAACTGTGTTCGTATTTGATGTAATTTCTGTGCACCCGGCTGTATTTCAGGGTTGATAGTAAAATGACCTAACGGCTTTAAATTATAATGTTTTTCGAAGTAGCCATAAGCATCATGAAAGACAAAATAACCCTTATTTTTCACAGGCGACAGAATATTAACAAGATTTCTATCAGTTTGCTTGAGTTGTTCGCTGAATTTACCTAGGTTTACGTCCAGAAGTTCTTTTTTATCTGGATAGAGTGTAATTAACCTTTCGTGGATCTGTTTTGCAGACGACAACGCAATTTCTGGTGATAACCAGATGTGCATATTATAATCACCGTGAGAATGATGTTCGTGATTTTCCTCATGTTTATGCACATTGTCACCATCATCTTTCAATAAAAGCGACTTTATTTCGTTAGTTTCCGCTAAAGCCAACTTATGATTGTCAGTAAGTCTGTTTAATGGCTTATCTAAAAACACTTCCATATCTGGTCCTACCCATACCATCAGGTCTGCGGAGGTGATTTTTTTCAAATCAGAAGGTTTTAATGCATAATCGTGTGGAGAGGCTCCATCTGGCAATAAAACTTCTGTTGGTGTTACCCCATCAGCGATAGCTGCCGCAATAAATCCTAATGGTCTAATGGAAACGACCACATCAGCCTGCGCTGAAGCACTAAATGAGCTTATCATCGCTGTCATTAAAAATGATTTCAATAAAAAACGATGCGCAAATTTGTTGTTTTTATGTAACATAGGAAGAATTCTCGTGAATCATCATTGGAAATGTTATATTATAACGTTTCAATGATTCTGCAAGTGCTAATTTTATGTCTGACTTGATTTGTTTAAAATCGGTTTGTGTTTCTTTTGGTGAAAGAGAAATTTTAAAAGATATCTCTTTTAATCTAAAAGCAGGCCGTATTCTTACTTTACTTGGCCCTAATGGTGCTGGTAAATCTACAGTTATCCGTTTAGTTCTTGGTTTATTAAATCCAACCTCAGGAAAAGTTGAGCGTCTAAATGCGCTACGAGTAGGTTATGTGCCACAAAAACTTTATCTTGAACCAACCATGCCACTCACCGTTAAACGTTTTATGACACTAAAACCGGGAGTCCATAATAAAGATATTCTCCCAGCTTTAGAACGAGTTAATGCAGCTAAATTAATCGATCAACCTATGCAGAAACTTTCTGGTGGTGAGTCTCAACGTGTATTGTTAGCAAGAGCATTACTTAATCAGCCTCAACTTTTAGTTTTAGATGAACCCACCCAAGGTGTTGATGTTAATGGTCAATTAGCACTTTATGATTTAATTAATCAGCTTCGCCATGAATTAGGTTGTGCCATCTTGATGGTTTCTCATGATCTTCATCTTGTGATGGCAAAAACAGATGAAGTGCTCTGTTTAAATGGCCATATTTGCTGTTCGGGTACACCTGACGTTGTTTCTTCTCACCCAGAATTCATTGCCATGTTTGGAAGTCGTGGTGCTGAGCAACTGGGTATTTATCGTCATCATCACCAGCATAGTAAGGAGTGTCGTCATGATTGAGTTGCTGTTACCGGGTTGGATTGCCGGTATGCTCTTAGCAATGGCGGCGGGCCCTTTGGGTTCTTTTGTCGTTTGGCGCCGGATGTCTTATTTTGGTGATACCTTAGCACACGCTTCACTACTTGGTGTTGCTTTTGGTTTGCTGTTTAATATCGAGCCTTTTTATGCTGTTATTGCAGTCACGCTCCTTCTCGCTATTTTATTGGTCTGGTTAGAATTAAAACCTCAACTTTCTGTTGATACTCTTTTAGGGATCATGGCACATAGTGCGCTTTCTTTAGGGCTTGTGGTTGTTAGTTTAATGTCGAATGTGCGTGTTGATTTAATGGCTTATCTGTTTGGTGATTTGCTATCAGTAAACTATCAAGACGTTCTCAGTATTTTTATTGGTGTTGTGATTGTTTTATTTGTGATCCTTCGCTCATGGCGCCCTCTGCTTTCCATGACAATTAATCAAGATATGGCATTTGTTGATGGTGTAAATATTCAGAGAGAACGCTTAAAGCTAATGATGATCACCGCATTAACCATTGGTTTAGCGATGAAGTTTGTAGGTGCACTAATCATTACCTCTTTACTGATCATCCCAGCGGCAACAGCACGTCGTTTTGCTCGTTCGCCAGAGCAAATGGCTCTGATTGCAGTCGTTGTTGGTATGTTGGCAATTACAGGCGGTTTAACCTTCTCTGCTTTCTATGATACTCCCGCTGGTCCTTCTGTGGTTTTAGCGGCGAGCTGTCTATTTATCTTAAGTTTATTTGCCCCAACTAAACAGTAATTGAAATATAAATAAGATTTCATGCAAAAAATAACCCTCACTATAATTTCTAGTGAGGGTTATTTTTATGATTCATTATCGAGTTATTGTAAGGAAACTAATCTTCCATAATTCGATTAAAATGACGATAGGCATGATTAGTGGCAACACGGCCTCTTGGTGTACGCTGAATAAAACCTTGCTGAATTAAATAAGGCTCTAATACGTCTTCTATGGTTTCACGCTCTTCACCAATTGCGGCTGCAAGGTTATCTAACCCCACTGGGCCACCCATAAATTTATCAATAATGGCAAAAAGGAGTTTACGATCTAAATAATCAAAACCTGCCGCATCCACATTCAACATATCAAGCGCTTTAGAAGCAATCTCTTCATCAATAGCACCATTGCCCTTTACTTGGGCAAAGTCTCTCACACGGCGCAATAATCGATTAGTAATACGTGGTGTACCTCGTGAACGCATAGCAATTTGGCGAGCACCTTCATCTGTCATCTCTAATCCCATAAAACTAGCACTACGAGAAACAATATGCTGAAGATCGTCAACATGATAAAACTCAAGACGTTGAACAATACCAAAACGGTCACGTAATGGTGATGTTAAAGAGCCCGCTCTTGTCGTTGCCCCTACTAAGGTAAAGGGAGGTAAGTCAATTTTAATTGAACGAGCCGCAGGTCCTTCACCAATCATAATATCAAGTTGATAATCTTCCATTGCTGGGTAAAGAATTTCTTCAACAACTGGTGAAAGACGATGGATTTCATCAATAAATAATACATCATGAGGCTCAAGGTTAGTTAACATAGCAGCGAGATCACCCGCTTTTTCAAGTACAGGGCCTGATGTCGTACGTAAATTCACCCCCATTTCATTAGCAATAATATTTGCTAATGTGGTTTTACCTAATCCAGGAGGTCCAAAGATAAGTAAATGATCGAGTGCATCATGACGTAATTTAGCCGCCTGAATAAAAATCTCCATCTGTTCTCGAACTTGCGGTTGCCCAACATATTCGGCAAGAGATTTAGGGCGAATAGCCCTATCAATAATTTCTTCTTCAGGTTGTTGAATTTCTGCTGAAATCAGGCGATCTGCTTCAATCACAATGTGTTACTCCTAAATAGCCGCGCGTAACGCTTCTCTGATAAGCGTCTCACTATCTGTACCCAGCTTTGCCACTTTACTGATCATTTTTGCCGCTTCTTGTGGCTTATAGCCCAATGCGATTAATGCAGCAGAAGCTTCGGCTTCAATATCAGCCGCTTTTGGCGCTTTAGGTGAAGTGCTTTCAGGTAACTCGATATCACTATTTTCGAATAAATCACCATTAAGGCCTTTAAAGCGGTCTTTCATTTCAACAACTAAACGCTCAGCTGTTTTCTTGCCTACACCCGGTAATTTTACTAATGAAGTGATAGATTCATTTTCAATGGCGGTCACAAATTGGCGAGCAGACATACCAGATAGAATGGCTAAAGCGAGTTTAGGCCCTACACCATTTACTTTAATTAATTCACGAAAGAGTGCACGTTCTTGTTTTTGGTTAAAACCATAAAGTAATTGAGCATCTTCACGTACAATAAATTGCGTATAGATAATGGCTTCTTGGCCAATATCAGGCAATTCATAAAAACAGGTCATTGGCATATTGATTTCATAACCAACACCATTACCTGCTTCAATCAGCACCACTGGTGGCTGTTTTTCAAGAATAATTCCTCTGATACGACCTATCACTCTAACGCCTCCGCAAAAATAATTACGTCAAGTTTATAACATAAAAAAAGCTGGACGTATATCCAGCTTGTGAAAAACCAAAGACATTTACCAAGATAACAACTTATCTTAACCGGCCTCGCGTTAAAACAAGACGCGGATCACCTACACGTAATAAATTTTGGTTAAAGTGGCAATGCGTAATCGCAATCGCCAATGCATCAGCAGCATCCGATTGTGGTGCAGCAGATAATTTTAATATTGAACGCACCATATGCTGTACTTGGCTTTTTTCAGCAGCTCCCGTACCCACTACAGTTTGTTTGACTTGACGAGCGGCATATTCAAAAACAGGGAGATCATTATTAACTGCGGCAAGTATCGCAACACCGCGCGCTTGCCCAAGTTTAAGTGCCGAATCGGCATTTTTAGCCATAAAGACTTGCTCAACCGCAAACACATCTGGCGAAAATTGGGTAATAATTTCGCTAACACCTGCATAAATACGTTTAAGTCGATTAGGAAGGTCGGGAACTTGTGTACGAATACAACCACTTCCCAAATAGATAAGTTGTCGCCCTTGCTGTCGAATTACACCATAGCCTGTAACACGCGAACCAGGGTCTATACCTAAAATGATAGCCATATCAATTCCTGTTGCCGATATGGTCGATGGCGAGAGAAAAGAGCAAAAAATCTGCTCTGCTCTTCTCTTCGCACTTTTAATAACAGCGTTAAACACCGTTATTTTCGATAATCGTCAGAACGATTACAGGATATCTTCCAGTTGTTTTGCAACTTCATCTGAGATATCACCGTTGTGATACACTTCTTGTACGTCATCACTGTCTTCTAACATATCAATAAGACGCATTAACTTTGGTGCCGTTTCAATATCTAATTCTGCTTTAGTCGATGGGATCATTGAAACTTCTGCTGATTCAGCAACAAAACCTGCTGCATCCATCGCATCTTTTACTTCACCAAAAGATTCTGGTGTCGTGTAAACATCAATAGCGCCATCATCAAAAGTTTCAACGTCATCAGCACCTGCTTCTAACGCAGCTTCCATAACGGCATCTTCATCAACACCTGGTGCGTATGAAATTACACCTTTTTTGGTAAACAGATAAGATACAGAACCATCTGTTCCTAAGTTACCACCTGTTTTGGTAAATGCATGGCGAACATCGGAAACAGTACGGTTACGATTATCACTTAAGCATTCAACCATCACAGCAGTACCTGCTGGGCCGTAGCCTTCATAAATGATGGTTTCCATATTATCGTTTTCATCATTACCCACACCACGTGCAATTGCACGATTTAAGGTGTCACGAGTCATGTTATTCGATAATGCTTTATCAACTGCCGCACGTAAACGTGGGTTAGTTGCTGGATCACCACCACCTAAACGTGCTGCTGTAACTAATTCACGGATGATTTTAGTGAAAATTTTACCGCGTTTCGCATCTTGCGCTGCTTTACGGTGTTTTGTATTGGCCCATTTACTATGACCTGCCATGAAATATCTCCAAACGTGGTCTAATCATTAAATAACAAATTCTTCAATCGCTTGCTGATTACTGGCGGATTTTGTTAATTTTGCCGCCAGTGGCGCGTCTAACCATTGGTATTGCGAATGCTCAGTAAGCACAATATCTCGCTCTGCGGGTAGTGCTAATGTAAACCAATGTTCCTGACAATGAGTAACATCTGGTGCATAACGATGCCGAAAATGTGCAAAAATTTCAAAAATAATTGAGCGATGGCAATCCACCAGCTCAAGATTTTCTTTTATGATATCAATTCCAACTTCTTCTTGCACTTCGCGCAATGCCGTTTGAAAAGGCGTCTCCCCCTCCTCTAAACTGCCAGTCACAGATTGCCAGAAATCAGGATCATCTCGACGCTTTAGCATAAGCACCCGTTTGGTCTCTTTTGCATAAATAACAACTAAAACGGATATCGGGCGCTTATATTTCATCATTTACTCTTTATCTTCGCTAACTTCTTTTTGAGTTACTGCAATCGCTAACTCTTTTAAAGCATCTTCATTAGCAAAGCTTGGTGCATTAGTCATTAAACACGCAGCTGCTGTTGTTTTAGGGAAAGCAATAACATCACGAATGTTATCAGTGCCTGTTAACAACATCACTAAACGGTCTAAACCAAAAGCTAAACCTGCATGTGGTGGAGTACCAAATTTAAGAGCCTCTAATAAGAAACCAAATTTTTCTTGTTGCTCATTCGGTGCAATACCTAAAATGCTAAATACCGCTTGTTGCATTTCATTGCGGTGGATACGCACTGAACCACCACCCACTTCATAACCATTAATAACCATATCATAAGCATTTGCCACAGCACCTACTGGGTGTGCAGTCAATTCATCTGGTGATAAGTCTTTTGGTGAAGTGAATGGGTGATGCATCGCACTTAAGCTACCCGTTTCTTCATCTTCTTCAAACATTGGGAAGTCGATGACCCATAATGGTTTCCATGCATTTAAATCAGTCAGTTCAAGATCACGTCCGACTTTCAGACGCAGAGCACCCATCGCATCACTGATTGTGCCTTTACGACCTGCACCAAAGAAGATTAAATCACCGTCTGTTGCACCCGTTGTTTCTAAAATTGAGTTAACAACATCGTTAGTCAGGAATTTAGCAATTGGGCTTTGTACGCCTTCAATGCCTTTCACGCGTTCGTTAACTTTCATCCACGCAAGGCCTTTAGCACCGTAGATACCAACAAACTGTGTATATTCGTCAATATTTTTACGAGTTAATGATGCCCCACCCGGTACACGCAATGCGATAACACGGCATCTTTCATCGTTGGCAGCTTGTGCAAATACACTGAACTCAACATCTTTGACTAAATCAGCGATGTCTTTCAGTTCCATAGGGTTACGTAAATCTGGCTTGTCTGAACCATAACGACGCATTGCTTCAGCAAAAGTCATTACAGGGAATGCACCTAAATCAACATTAAGAATATCTAACCATAATGCATGGATCATACGCTCCATCACTTCGCGTACTTGATCTGCACTCATAAAAGAGGTTTCAACATCGATCTGTGTAAATTCAGGCTGACGATCAGCACGTAAGTCTTCATCGCGGAAGCATTTTACAATTTGATAGTAACGATCAAAGCCAGACATCATTAACAGCTGTTTAAAAAGCTGTGGTGATTGTGGTAACGCGTAGAATTTACCTTTATGTACTCGACTTGGAACTAAATAGTCACGCGCACCTTCTGGTGTCGCTTTTGTCAGCATAGGGGTTTCAACATCAAGGAAACCTTCACCATCCATAAAACGGCGAACAAAGCTTGTGATTTTAGCTCGGGTTTTTAAGCGCTCTGACATTTCTGGGCGACGCAGGTCTAAATAACGATAAGTTAAACGACGCTCTTCAGTATTTGTTTGATTGCTATCTAACGGTAATGGCTCTGAACGGTTAAAAATAGACAGAGATTCTGCCGCTAACTCAATCTCACCTGTTGCCATATTTTTATTAACTTGGCTATCAGGGCGAGCGCGTACTGTTCCTGTGACTTGAATACAAAATTCATTACGCAGTTCTGAAGCCTGAGAAAATGCCTCTTTCTGCTCTGGGTCAAAGAAGACTTGAACAATACCTTCGCGATCGCGCATATCAATAAAGATAAGTCCACCTAAGTCACGGCGACGGTTAACCCAACCACAAAGAGTCACTTTTTGGCCCACATGGGCGCCATTCAACTGCCCACAATAATTAGTACGCATACAATATCCTTTTACTCAGCTTGTTGTGCTTTCTGCTGCGGAAATTTTGGCAATAGTCTTTTTCGAGTAGTGTCAAAAAAAAGGCAGACATTATAACGAAAATTCTTCCCGGAGATAAGAGTATAGACCTAGTTTATATGATACATCTTTTCAAGGATTTGCTAATCCCCAAACAATTAATTAATAATAATTATTTATAGCGACAGAAGTCGCTTTGAGGTTTATCATTAAATTCGCCGTTTTTTGGCTTTGGCAATGGAGAAAAGATGGTTAGCTCGCTTTATATCATACTGGGCGCACTGTTATTGATTAAATTGTCCCTCAATGTCGTAAAACTCAGAACGCAATATCGGGTTGCTTATGGCGATGGTGGCTTTTATGAATTACAAACAGCCATCCGTGTTCACGGCAATGCAGTAGAATATATTCCAATCTCCATGATCTTATTGCTGGTCATGGAAATGAATGGTGCTTTTGTTTGGATGGTACACATCTGTGGCTCAATTTTAATCGCAGGTCGCTTTTTACACTCTTATGGATTAAAACATCGTGAACTTCGCTGGCGTCGTTCAGGAATGGCTGCCACTTACTTATCAATGGTATTGATGATCATTGCTAATATTTATTTCCTTCCTTGGATACAAATCTTTTCCTTTTATTACTAAGTCCTCGTGGGAATAACATGATCATCCATGATCAAAACCGGCATCCTTGCTGTTGTGTCTAATAACGGCAAGGTATCAAAAAGGTTTATTTATTTTTTCCAATTTCTTTCTAAATAATGCAACTTTGTGAGCACCGTCGCTTCTGGTAGAATGCGTGCTTCTTTTATTCCTTAAACCTATTTCAGTTATGTCGAATTCAAAATCATCACAACAAGACAGCTTATTTGCGACACCTATTGCTAACTTGGGTGACTGGCGCTTTGATGAAAAAGTCGCCGAAGTATTTCCTGATATGATAAAACGCTCAGTACCAGGTTACTCAAATATCATCTCCATGATTGGTATGCTTGCAGGTCGCTTTGTTACGCCCAATAGTCAAGTCTATGATTTAGGCTGTTCTTTAGGCGCTGCCACCCTTTCAATCCGTCGCAATATTGATGTTACTGGTTGCAAAATTATTGGTGTTGATAATTCACCTGCCATGGTAGAGCGCTGTCAGCGCCATATTAATGCCTATAAAGCAGATACACCTGTTGATATTATTGAAGGTGATATTCTTGATATCGAAATTAATAATGCCTCAATGGTAGTACTTAATTTCACCTTACAATTCTTAGCACCGAACGATCGCCAACTATTATTAAACCGAATTTACCAAGGTCTTAATCCTGGTGGTGTGTTAGTGCTTTCTGAAAAATTTAGTTTTGAAGATAAAGAAATTGGTGAGTTGCTCTTTAATATGCACCATGATTTTAAACGTGCTAACGGTTACAGCGAATTAGAAATTAGCCAAAAACGTAGCATGTTAGAAAATGTCATGCTGACCGATTCTGTTGAAACGCACAAAGCTCGCTTACATAATGCAGGTTTTCCGCATACAGAAGTTTGGTTCCAATGTTTTAATTTCGGCTCTCTTTTAGCGATTAAAGGCAATAATTAATGATTAATTTTGGCTCGTTTTATCAACTTATTGCGCAAGATGAGCGCTTATTTCATTGGTTAGATACATTACCAGCTCAATTATCAGAATGGCGTTCAAATGCGTTACACGGTCACTTTTCCTCATGGGAAAGAATGCTCGATGGTTTACCTGAAATTACGCCTACTGAGATTGATTTAAAAAATGGTGTAATTGCCCAACACACACCTACATTAAGCGCAGGCGAGCAGCTGGGATTAAGCAACGTTTTAAAAAATTTAATGCCGTGGCGTAAAGGCCCATTTTCACTTTATGGCGTTAATATCGATACAGAATGGCGCTCTGATTGGAAATGGGAGCGTGTTTTACCTCATCTTTCACCACTTAAAGGTCGCTTAGTATTAGATGTCGGTTGTGGTAGTGGCTATCACATGTGGCGGATGTTAGGTGAAGGTGCAGAATTTGTTGTAGGGATCGATCCTACTCAACTTTTCTTATGCCAATTTGAAGCTGTCAGAAAATTATTAGGTAATGACCAACGCGCACATTTAATTCCTGTTGGTATTGAACAAATGCCTGAATTAAATGCCTTCGATACCGTATTCTCAATGGGAGTGCTTTATCATCGCCGTTCACCACTTGATCATCTATGGCAATTAAAAAACCAGTTAGTTTCTGGTGGTGAATTAGTATTAGAAAGCCTTGTTATTGATGGTGATGAGTTTCAATGCCTGATCCCAGGTGAACGTTATGCACAAATGCGTAATGTGTATTTTATTCCATCTGCAAAAATGCTGAAAGTTTGGCTAGAAAAATGTGGTTTTAAAGATGTACGCATTGTCGATGAAAACACAACCTCACTTGATGAACAGCGTAAAACCGATTGGATGGTCACGGATTCATTAGATGCATTCTTAGATGCTGATGATAAAACAAAAACCGTTGAAGGTTATCCCGCACCTAAACGTGCAATATTAATTGCAACTAAGCCTTAATCTTTTATCTAAATTTAAAGGGATATCAAGTTATTTAATATCCCTTTCTTTCATAATATTCATCTTGCCGTTTTATTAAAAGCGCCTTATCCCCCCCCTTTATTTACAGATGAACGATTAAAGAAATCTATGGCAAAGACACCAAAGAGCAAAGTTGCTACTCAAAAAGAAATAACACAAAAAAAACAACACGCTCTTTTACAAAAGAATAAGCGTCAGCAATATAATGATCCTATCTTTTCGTCCTTTATCGAAACCACATCAGCAAAACGCCTTCCATTAACGCCATTACAACGAGGTGTTCAACTCTTTTTTTCATTATTTGACTATGCCACACAACTTTTATATATCGCGTTTATTATTACCGTTTGGTGGTTTCCTGAACATTTCTCAGTTCAAACAATTTATAATCTAACCGTTCTATTTTTATTTGAATTTATTCTCGTGCATTCTGGTGTTTTTATGGCTGCATTTGCTCGTACTAAACTGGTTTTTGCTCTTATTCCCTTTTATGGAATATTTGCACTTATTATCAATAGTATGATTATGGGTGATGAAAACCTGATTATTTGGCTTTATGCTGTGATTGTTGCTAATCGAATTATCAGTGGTTACCAAGTGAAAACTAAAGAAGAAATGGGGAAGAACTTATTCTATTCTGCACTATTAGTTTTAAATTTTATGCTATGCCTTTTCTCTGTCATGATTTTTAAATTCCTAGTCCCTTATGGCGGATTAACGCCCCAATATTTACATGAAATTGACTATCTCCATTTAATCCCACAACACAGTGATTATTTTAATGTTCCACATATTGGTATGGCTTATGGCACTCTATTTTATGGTATTCCTTTAGCCTGCATTACCTATATTAATATATCATCAATATATAAACATATAATGTTCAGAATAAAAGCTAGAGCAATAAAAACCACACACAGATAATCTTATTCAGCCCTTGTTGTTCATCTTTATTCATGTTTAAATACGCATGCTATTTCCACCAATTATTTCTCTTTTTAAGAAGGCACTTCCCTACGATGAATTAAATTCTGCCAGAAAATTTTTCAAATACCTTTTTCGGTATTCACTTTTCTGTTACTGGCAGACAATAATTTACTTCGTCGCATCTAAAAAAAGATCTCGGCTGTCTGCCACCTATTTCGCTTAGGAGGTCTTATTATGACAATAGCCTGCCACTTTTCACAATTGACTATCGAATTTAATCAGCAAAGTCTTTTTCCACCTTTAACTCGTGCATTGTCTTGTCAGCAAAATGCATTAATAGGCCATAACGGTAAAGGAAAGTCTGTACTATTAAGATTATTAGCACAAAAAATATTACCAACCACTGGCCAAGTTAATTGGAATATCCCCTTTGTTCACGTTGAACAATTAACTCGATTACAAGGTAATACACTTGCTCAAGCATTAGACATTCATGAAATTTATCAAGTATTTCAACGTGTTGATGCCGGCATTGCCACATTAGAAGATATTGAGTTACTCGATGGCAAATGGCAATTTCCTGTTATGTGGCAAAATATATTAAATTCAGCACAACTTCCTGTCGCATTAGATACTCCGATTGCACATCTCAGCGGTGGAGAACAAACACGTTTAGCGCTATGTCGTGCTTTTTTATGTGAAAATAGTTTTTTACTCTTAGATGAACCAGATAACCATCTTGATTATCAGGGACAACAATGGCTAATAAAACAATTAGCTCAGCACAAAGCTGGCTCTCTTATTGTTAGTCATAATCGAAACTTGCTCTCGTATGCTGATACTATTTTTGAATTAAGTGAGAAAGGTTTATTTGAATATGGTGGAAATTATACTTTATATGAGACACAAAAACGTGCAGAAATAGCATCGTTGGAAGCAGCAAGTGATCGACTAAACAGCCAAATTAAAAATGAAAAACGCCAGCAACAATCGACATTACAAAAAGCAGCACAACGGAAACGACAAGGCGAATCAATCAGGAAAAGTGGATCTCAGTGCTTACTTTTATTAGATATGCAAACAAATCGGGCTGAACAACGACAATCTGCAGTTGCTAAACGGCATCAGCGTATAATTGATGATATGCAATCTCAAAAGCAAAGCATCGATGAAGAAAAAGCACATGTTCATCAGCAGAAAATGGTATTAAATTATCAAAGTGATGGTCATCGTTTAAATGTATTTGTTAATAATCTTCAGCTTCCATATGGTTATCAGCACCCTATTTCATTTTCAGCTTATGGGAATGAGCATTGGCATATTCAAGGTAAAAATGGATGTGGAAAGTCAACATTATTAAAATGTTTGATCAAACAATTTGCACCACTTTCTGGTGAATTTCGTCTCAACAAAGACTTTTGTTATCTTGATCAACATCTGACTTTACTTGATAAAACATTGCCGGTTGCACAAGCACTACACCAATATCAACCCGCGATTTCTATCGAGCAATGGCGAACACGTCTTGGAATGTTAAGAATTAGAAGTGATAAATCGTTACTGCCACTTGAAAAACTAAGTGGTGGTGAGCAATTAAAAGCAACATTATTGGCTTTAACACATAGCCCAAAACCACCTGCGATATTATTACTTGATGAGCCAGATAATCACCTTGATATAGAATCCAAACAACTATTGGAAGATCTACTCGTTGAATATCAAGGCACATTATTATTAGTTTCGCATGATGAAACCTTTGTTGAACGCTGTGGTATTACGCACACGCTGGTATTAGGCTAGATTAGATAAAAAAACTGCGCTATAAAAAAGCGCAGTTCTAGAATATTTAATCCGTCTAATCAAGATGCTAATGGCGCATAAATACTCATAATATCTTTCATTGCTTCAACAGTATCTTCATCCACACAGTAATGCGTAAATTCATCAATCTCACTGTCAGAGCTCATCGTTACACCCGCTTTACGATAAATCATGGTTGAAGGTGCCACTTTTCCTGCTGAGCTGTGTATTTCTTTTAATCCTGTATCTAGGAATTTTTGGATATTACTAAGCCTTACACCCGCACCCGCCATAATTATAGGGCCTTGTGTTTTTTCATTTAACGTTCGTAACAATGACAAGCCAAGTTCTGCATTCGGTTGCTGTCCTGACGTTAAAATACGAGAAACCCCCAACTGAGTCAGTTGTTCTAACGCTAATAATGGATTAATACACATATCAAAAGCACGATGAAAAGTAATAGCTAATGGACCTGCAAGCTCCATTAAAATTTCCATTTTAGGCAAATCAATATGTCCTTCTTCATTTAAAAGACCAACAACTGCTCCTGAAAAGCCCATATCACGGATCAAACTAATATCATTTTTCATTGCTGAAAAATCAGCTTGTGAATAACAAAAATCACCACCACGCGGGCGAACGATAGGATGAACGGGAATACGAACCAACTCTCTGACTTGTCGTAGCATTCCATAGCTTGGCGTAATGCCGCCTTCTGCCGGACTCGTGCACAGCTCTATTCTGTCTGCGCCTGCTCGTTCTGCTACCAACGCACATTCAGCGCCAAAACAACAAATCTCCAATGTAGCCATATCATCCCTCTCCATCCTTAATAAAGAAAGTAATCAGAAAATAAATATCATTTCTCAGCGATTACTAACAATAGTTGTCGAATATCGTTATTCATTCAATTCCACTATCAGAGTTTTGTGCTGACACAAGCAAACTATTTTCTGAAAATGTCGTTCAACACTCACTTTCTACAATTTCAAGTAACGAATAAGGATGATACTTCACAGTGACTTTTCCATTAGAAATGGCCACCGTTGGATTAGGTAAACGCTCTTTCTCACCTTTAGGTTCACTGATTTTTAAGCTCACATTTTCTGGTAATGTTTGGGGTAAAAAAGACATGACTCGACTCACTAGCTCTCTTGGTTCGACGGAGATTACTTGCTCAATATGCTCCCAACCTTGATATTCATATGTTTTATTTGTGGGAAAAGGCAATTCAACAATTGAAACAGATTGATTTAAAATAGTTAATGGCGTTTCTAATTGAAATAGATATATTGGGCGCCCGTTAATCACATTATCAGAAATACACTTTCCACACTGACTTAATCCTATTCGCCACTGCTCAGCCAAAGCCAAATCGTGACAACGTAACGATACATGATCAGTGGGATAGATAGCTAAATCTATACCCAAACTATCGGCAAATAGTGTCATATTTTCTTCAAACAAAGAAAGCTCACGAGTTAAATCATTTAATTGAGAAATTGAAGAAAATAGCACCATTTTGAATAACCTTAATGAAAAAACAGAGAAAAAACCTTAAAGATAAGGCTGAGATGGTAGCATGTTCTAGCCGGAATATGTTATAAATTCAAGGTTAATCCTAATTCTTTATAAGAAACCTGTCAGGCTTTTGTCGTCAGGTTTTATTTTCTCAATTATTTAAGGTAACCCGGTGAATATTCAGGCTTTTCTTTCAGAAAAAATCAGTGTGGCAATGTGTGCTGCTGGCGCACCCGCTGATAGCGAACCTCTTGTCCGTCAGTCAGCCAAAGTACAGTTTGGTGACTATCAGGCAAATGGTGTCATGGGAGCTGCAAAAAAAATGGGGATCCCGCCCCGACAACTCGCAGAAAAGATCCTAGAAAAGCTTGATATTACGGATATAGCAGATAAAGTTGAAATCGCAGGTCCGGGTTTTATCAATATCTTTTTATCTCCACAATGGGTTGCAAAGCAAGCTGAATACGCATTAGCAGATGAACACCTAAACGTAACCCCAGTTGAACCTCAAACTATTGTTATCGACTATTCATCTCCGAATGTTGCAAAACAGATGCACGTTGGCCACTTACGCTCGACCATTATTGGTGATGCAAGTGCACGTACCTTATCTTTCTTAGGTCATAATGTTATTCGTGCTAATCACCTTGGTGATTGGGGTACGCAATTTGGTATGTTAATTGCGTACTTAGAGAAAAAACAGAATGAAAATGCCGCTGATATGGCGTTATCCGATCTGGAAGAGTTCTATCGTGAAGCGAAAAAACACTATGATGAAGATGAAGTGTTCGCAGAACGTGCGCGTAATTACGTTGTGAAATTACAAAGTGGTGATGAATACTGCCGTACAATGTGGCGTAAATTAGTTGATATCACCATGCAACAAAACCAAGTGACTTATCAGCGCCTTAACGTCACATTAACCGAAGATGACATTATGGGTGAAAGCCTTTATAACCCAATGTTGGCAGGTATTGTTGCTGATTTAAAAGCAAAAGGTCTTGCAGTAGAAAGTGAAGGTGCAACCGTTGTTTTCCTTGATGAATATAAAAACAAGGAAGGCGAACCTATGGGTGTTATCGTTCAGAAAAAAGATGGTGGCTACCTATATACAACAACAGATATTGCTTGTGCAAAATACCGTCACGAAACATTACATGCTGATCGCGTACTTTATTATATCGACTCTCGTCAGCACCAACATTTAATGCAGGCTTGGACAATTGTCCGCAAAGCAGGCTACATTCCTGATTCAATGTCTCTTGAACACCATATGTTCGGTATGATGCTAGGTAAAGATGGTCGTCCGTTTAAAACTCGTTCTGGTGGCACTATTCGTTTAACTGACTTACTCGATGAAGCTCAAGAAAGAGCCCGTACATTAATCGCTGAAAAAAATCCAGATATGGATAAAGACGAATTAGATAACGTTGCTCGTGTTGTGGGTATTGGGGCTGTTAAATACGCTGATTTATCTAAAAATCGTACAACAGATTACATCTTTGATTGGGATCTGATGTTAAGTTTCGAGGGGAACACAGCACCTTATATGCAATATGCTTATACTCGTGTTGCCTCAATTTTCAAACGTGCAGACATTGATGAAGATGCGCTAACACAACCTATCGCACTAACACAATCTCATGAAAGACAGCTTGCATTACGTTTAGTCCAATTTGATGAGACGATTATGCAAGTTTCTCGTGAAGGAACACCTCACGTTATGTGTGCTTATCTTTACGATTTGGCACAAACCTTCTCTGGCTTTTATGAAAACTGCCCTATCTTATCTGCTGAAGATGAAAGCACTCGCCAAAGTCGTCTAAAACTGGCTCGCTTAACCGCGAAAACTTTAAAACAAGGTTTAGATACTTTGGGTATTGAAACGGTAGATAGAATGTAATTTATCGCTGTTTTCAAATCATAGTGATAAAAAAACCGATGGTTAATACCATCGGTTTTTTGTGTATCAAATTTTAATTCAAGATAGCTAAAAATACGTCAAACAATGATGATCCAACCAAATTTTCAATGCTATTTAATTATTAATCTTCGTTAGCAGTTATAACATCCTGACACAATAGCCCTCTAATATCTTTTGCCTCAATCCAGCCATCAACACTATCTATTGGCTTACTAGGGCTGTATAAGCGGTCATTAACGTCTTTAGCGGTGAAAGCAAGCTGTTCATTCGTTTTGTCAAATACACCAACACAGTTAACAGGAGTGAGTTTTGAGGTGCTAATTTTTCCATCAGCAGTGCAACCTGCAAGAAATAACGTAGCTAATGATATAGAAATGATAATTGCTTTTTTCATAGTAGCTCCTTGACACTCTTATTTTTACCAAAATCACTAAGTGATTGTTTAGTCGTCTTTAAACTAGAAATATCTAATGACCGATAACTGCTTTAAGTATAACGAATAAATGGATAAATACTTGAGTTATTGAGCTATTAAGGAGAAATATTGACAAGGACTAGAAAAGAGAGGGAAAAACAGAAAACAGCGGCGGACAAATGAAAGCGATAATTAGTGTACCATACTGAATTCACAGTAATCTAATTACCTATTAATAATAGATTTAGCATTAATTTCATTATTCACACGACTTATTGTTTACTGCTTATCCCCAGCAATCGTATTACCTATTTGAAGCGCAGACAAAATAGATATGATCACTTTCAGTAGTACTGAACGATAACAAGCAAATAACTTTACAGTCACTGTTAATCTACCTGAATAAAGAAATAATAATATGTCTCAAATCAAAAAAATCAAATATTTTAAAATATACTGCAATTTTTTGAAATATTTGTAATATCTCATCATTAAGTAAGAAATATTTAACAGATGTGTCAATTTTTAAACCTCTACAACACAAGAGAGTTTATCTAAAAAAAGATAATTCGTCAAACCGTAAGTACCTAGAATATAGCGTCTATTTTTTTACTTTATGTAGAATCTCACGACTAGTAAACAAATTGTCTAAAGATATTCGATATGATTAATGTTTAGATAAATTTATCAATATCAATTAAAAAATGCATTCCAATACTGGAAAACTGTATAAATCATTTAGAAATTGGAAAAAAAATTTAATAAAAAAAATAGTAAGAAAAAAGATTTTTGCATTTTTCTCACTTTTTATTTTTTTAAGGATAGCCAAATCTACATAACTAAATGTTAGAAATGTGATCAATGTGGCATTAAAAATAGTCTAAAAATAGAGAAAGGTTCTAAATAAGGAAAATTGCATTGATGAAAAGATTGTTAATTTTGCAACTCCTCACTTTTATACAAAAGCGAGGAGTCTGTATTATCAGTTTTATAAAGCACGTAGTGAAAAATGGCGAGGTCTAAATCCTAGCGCATACAACGCAACAAAATAACTTCCTGCTCCGACTACTACAACTAGCAGCAAGCGCAAGATACGCATTAGCATGTTGCCAACATCCCAACTTGGCATGATCCACAACATTCCAACTAATACAGCCGCCATTACGGCAAGCGCGATAATAAGTTTTAATAAGAACACAGGCCAACCAGCTAAAGGCTGATAAATATCTTTCTTACGGATCTGCCAAAACAACATAGAGGCATTAAAACAAGCCGCAATACCGATCGAGAGCGCAAGACCTACATGTTTTAAACTACCAATAAACGCAAGATTCATTAATTGTGTGAGGATCAATGTTGCAATTGCAATTTTTACTGGTGTTTTAATATCCTGACGTGAATAAAAACCTGGTGCTAATATTTTTATGATGATAAGCCCCATTAATCCAACACAGTAAGCGATTAACGCCTGTTGTGTCATGAGTGCATCATGCGCATTAAAGTTACCATACTGGAATAAAGACGCTGTTAAAGGTCCAGATAATACCGCTAAACCAATAGTACAAGGCAGTGCTAGTAAGAAACACAGTCTTAATCCCCAATCCATCAATTTTCTATATTCTTCAGTATTACCACTGGCAAAGCTTTTAGATAATGAAGGAAGTAAGATTGTACCTAATGCAACGCCTAATACCCCTGTCGGTAATTCCATTAAACGGTCTGCATAATACATCCAAGAAACTGATCCAGACACTAAAAAAGAAGCAAAAATCGTATTGATAATTAACGATATTTGACTGACCGACACGCCCAAAATAGCCGGTCCCATCAATCTCATCACACGCCAAACACCACTATTTTTAAATGAAACACGCGGTAAAACAAGCATACCGATTTTTTTCAAATGTGGTAATTGATAACCTAGTTGTAATATTCCCCCAGCAACAACTGCCCACGCCAATGCCATAACAGGAGGATTACAATAAGGAGCGACCACTAAAGCGAAAAAGATCATACTGACATTGAGTAGCGTTGGTGCAAACGCGGGGACTGAAAAACGATTCCAAGTATTTAAAATAGAGCCCGTCAATGAAGCTAATGATATCAGGAAAATATAAGGAAAAGTGATCCGTAATAAATCTGTCGTCAATTGAAACTTATCGGGTGAACTACTAAAACCTGGTGCTGTAACATAAATCACCCAAGGCGCAGCAATAATACCAATGACGGTAACTACTGCTAGAATAAGCGTCAGCATACCCGAAACATAAGCAATAAAGGTACGCGTAGCTTCCTCACCTTGCTGACTTTTATATTCTGCCAAGATCGGAACAAATGCTTGAGAAAATGCACCTTCCGCAAAAATACGACGTAATAAGTTTGGTAATTTAAAAGCAACAAAAAAGGCATCGGTTGCCATACCTGCGCCAAAAATACGCGCAATAATTGCATCACGAATAAATCCTAGTACCCGTGAAAATAAGGTCATAGAACTCACTGCTGCAAGTGATTTAAGTAAATTCATAAAGTCATTCTGATTTTTGTTAAATAGAATAAAAAGAAAGGGACTATACTCCGTCTCTAACATCGAAAAATCAATCTTCAATTCGCTAAGAATAGGCTAACTCAGCTTACCTTCGACTAACCAAAGAGATTAAAAAATAGCTTTTTATGGCTTCGTGAGTATTTTTCTCAACATCACTTCCAACATCGCGTGCTCCTCCCCCTCATTAAATTCAGGCTCGATAATATTTCTGCCCATAGAACCATCTGCGATGACTAACAACCATGTTGCAACTTTCTCTGGTTCAAGTGTTGAGTCTATCTGCCCTTTTTTAATACCGTTTTTCAACATGGCAATCAAACGCTGTTTGTTTTTTCTTTCATTTTCAATAAAAATCTCGTGAATGCTCGCATTACGCGATGCTTCAGCAAAAATTTCAATACTAATACGCGCATATTCGGGGTGATTATAGAGCGCTATAATTTCCTTTATTAAATCGATGATTGCTTGAATACACTCTTCTTCGGCTTCATAGCGACAAAAGATATCATTAAACAGGTGTATATCCTCTAGTGCAATCGCCTCAATAATCGAGTTTTTATTCGGAAAGTAATGAAATACATTTCCAGGGCTCATGCCTGCTTCATGACAGATTTCTGCTGTTGATGTCGAGTGAAAACCTTTTACAGCAAAGCAACGTATTGCAGCATCAATAATATGCTTCATTTTCGCTTTTTGTTTTTCAGTAACAGTCTTGTTCATAACATAAAAAATCTCTGGACAAAATAAATTAGACTGAATAGTCTATAAATAACTAGACCAAGCAGTCTAAAAAGTTAACCCTATTATTGCAGAGTAACGATATCATGCAATTACTTCATGAACACTATCAGCTTCGTGTTGCAGAGCCTTCAGATATTCCTGAAATTATTCAATTATTTGCACAAGCATTTCGCTTTAAATTGAACGCTTTTAATATTGATAGCACTAATCTTAACCAATGTCGGCAATTAGAGGCTATTTGGAATTCATTAACATGTAAAAAAAATAGCCAACAATTTATTGTCACTGATGATGGAAAGATAATTGCAACATTTTGTTTAGTGGTAAAAGAAAACAACTTTATTTCAAATCCTTTTATTAAAATACCTTTCTTGAATTATTGGCGTTTTGGTATTGCTCATTATATTAAGCAAAAGATTTTCTTTTCTTTATTTGATTATACACCAAATGAAAATGAGGCTTATTTGGCACACATTGCCGTTTTATCATCATATCAAGGACATGGTATTGCCTACGCTATACTGGAGTGGATAACCCAATATAGTAAAGATATTCTGAAAAAAGCCTATTTATCACTTTATGTCGATATTCATCATAAGGGTGCACTTTATTTGTATAAAAAGAATGGATTTTATATTGAAAAAGAAGAATCATCGCGCTTAACACAGTCTATTTTCCATATTCAACATTGGTACTATATGTTGAAAAAACTGACTTAGGTGACCTATTAGCTATCCCTTTTACTATAAAAAATTGGTAGAAGCACTGACATAAGGGTATTTTTAATATAATAATAAGCAGTGCTTTTCTTCCATGATGACCAATATTAACGTTTAAAATAAGTTCGCGTTGTTAATGCAGTCAGTACGTGATCTCGCCACTCTTGATTAATTTGCAGATAGTTTTTGGCGTATCCTTCACGTTCAAAACCATGTTTAGCTAATAGGTTTCCACTGCGTAAATTATGAGGCATATAATTCGCCATAATACGATGCATCCCTTGTTGTCGTTGCATATAGCGAAGTGTTTCTGTTAACGCTTCAGACATATAGCCATGACCTTGCCATTTTTCACCGACTGAATACCCCAAAAAACAGGCATTAAAAGCGCCACGCATCACATTGCTATAATTAGCAACACCGATAACTTCATCTTCTTTTTGTGTTAATAGCAGAAAATGAAAAGCACTTTCTTGTCGGTGTAATTCATTCATAAATTGTAAACGATGTTCCCAACCAGAAGGTAAATAATGTGTTTTGTCTCTTACGGGTTCCCATGGAATTAAAAAACGACGGTTTAATGTATAATAATCAGCCAATCTTTCAGCATCTCGCTCGTATGCTAAACGAATGACCATTCTCTGTGTTTCAAAACGAATTTTAGGAATTCCGCCACGATAACCAAACATTACGATCTCATTATCCTTTGATATAAAATAAGTCTAATTCTGAAGCAACTCTTCTTATTCTGCCACTAACCTTAATAAAAAAATATCATCTTTAATTTACTAGGAATTAAGCATATTTAGAGACAGAATAGTCGAAGAAATAAATTATTTCATTCCCCCCTTATTTTATTTAAATTATTTGCTTATTGATGGTGAGTAATGGCGCTGGTGACACAAGCCCGTACTTTGGGTAAATACTTTCTCCTAATTGACAATATGTTAGTTGTCTTAGGTTTTTTCGTCGTTTTTCCGCTTATTTCTATTCGTTTCGTCGAACAATTAGGTTGGGCTGGTGTTATTGTCGGCTTTGCATTAGGGCTTAGACAATTAGTACAACAAGGTCTCGGCATTTTTGGTGGCGCAATTGCAGACCGTTTTGGTGCAAAGCCAATGATAATAACGGGCATGTTATTACGCGCTTTAGGTTTTGCTTTAATGGCAATGGCAGATCAACCTTGGATACTTTGGTTATCTTGCATTTTATCTGCATTAGGCGGCACTTTATTTGATCCCCCTCGCACAGCGCTAGTTATCAAATTAACCCGTCCTTATGAGCGCGGTCGTTTTTACTCTTTATTACTAATGCAAGATAGTGCTGGCGCCGTTATTGGTGCACTCATCGGTAGCTGGTTATTACAATATGATTTTCATTTAGTTTGTTGGGTCGGTGCGGGTGTTTTTGTTATCGCAGCCTTATTTAATGCTTGGTTATTACCTGCTTATCGTATATCTACAACTCGAACACCGATTAAAGAAGGATTAAAACGAGTATTTCTTGATAAGCGTTTTGTCTGTTATGTCTTAACGCTAACAGGTTATTTTGTATTATCCGTTCAAGTTATGTTGATGTTTCCTATTATTGTCAATGATATTGCGGGTACGCCAACTGCCGTAAAATGGATGTATGCCATTGAAGCCCTACTTTCTTTAACGTTGCTTTATCCTATTGCTCGCTGGAGTGAAAAACATTTCAAATTAGAACAGCGCTTAATGGCTGGCTTATTTTTAATGAGCATTAGTATGTTCCCTGTTGGTATGATCCATTCATTACAAAGCATCTTCTTAATTATTGGCCTATTTTATCTTGGTACTATTACAGCAGAGCCTGCACGCGAAACATTAAGTGCATCACTTGCCGATCCTCGAGCTCGTGGTAGTTATATGGGCTTTAGCCGATTAGGCTTAGCGTTTGGTGGTGCAATTGGATATACAGGTGGTGGATGGATGTATGATTTAGGCAATCAATTTGATATGCCTGAATTGCCTTGGTTCTTACTAGGAACTGTAGGTTTAATAACACTTTATGCATTACATCGCCAATTTAATCGTAAAAAAATAGAAACAGCCATGCTTACTCCCTAAAGATCAGTTAAACTCTTAGTTATCAATGATCAAGGAGTGTTTATGAAAGCCATTTTTCTAACAACTGTATTAGTATTAACAAGCTTAGTCTCTGGGTGTGATCAACTCAAGCAATTTGATGTGAGTGAAAATCTTATTAATGACTATATCAGCCAAAAAATAAATCTCCAGAAACATATTGGTGAAGATGAAGTTGTATCCGCTGATATTAAATTGAGTAATCTTTCCATTCAAATTGGTCGTACTGAGCCCGGTAAAATTAATCTTTCTGGTACAACCGATCTGATAATTAATTCGTTCTTTGGCAAGACAAGCGCTAAAGTTGAGCTTACATTATCAGGCCAACCTTCTTATCAAGCAGATAAAGGAGCGATATACATAAAATCAATGACTATTGATAGTTATAAAGTCTCTCCAGAAAAAATGGATGCTGTGGTGGTGGCACTAAAACCTTATTTAGATACAACAATCGCGACTTACTTTGATAATCATCCTGTTTACGTTCTTAATCCAGAAAAAAACAGCGCTGAAGCCGCCGCGTTTAAACTGGCTAAAGGAATTGAAGTTAAACCTGGTAAATTCGTTATCCAGCTCTAATAGTTACGCGAGTTAATTAAAAATATTTATCGTCATTAATGAGAAAGGCAAACCTAATGGTTTGCCTTTTTTATGAATACTAGAATACTTTTACAAAGAAATATTATATTACTCGGCTTCTGTATTTTCTGTCTTATCACTCTCTTCATCATCAGAGAGCTCTTCACGTAATGCGGATAACGCACCACGTGCAATACCAGCTAGTGTACGATAAAAGCCACTTGTTGCATAAGCTTCAACCTTACCTAAAAATGTTCCCGCCCAAGGTAGCAGATACTCATCAAACAATTGTATTTGTGCTAATACTTCATCTTCTGCAGAGTTATCTTCAAGCCACGACGCAGCCAGTAATAAAGCACCAAAACTGTCTGTTGCATTATCAGTAACAGGCATACCCCTTATGACTAAGAATTGACGAATATCATCTTCTTTGATCTCTTCATAATCATGGGCATAAACAGACACAGCGGGCACTTCACCTCCAAAAAGAGATTGATAATCAGCTTCTACAATAGCCAAATCTTTGACGTTATTTTTTAATGCATTAAATAACTCATCTTGCTCTAATGGCCATAGTTGACTAAGTTTTCCTTCACCAATCATTTTAATAATTGGAGATAGAATCGGATCTATGGGAGCGCGCTGAAATAATGTGCCTAAAAGTCGGCAAACTATTGAAAATTCATTCATTGTATTTTTATCCTAAAAAGTTTCGCGTTATTGTGCTTTTAATAGAAAGAAAATCAACTTTTTTCGCCCTTTCTCTTTATATTGTTAATATTAATCTTACTATCTTTAATCACTTAAAACAGAAAAAGCGCGCTCTTATATTAAGTCTTTTACTTAATATAAGAAACGCGCCTAATCCCATGCTATTTATAAAGTAGTTTTATAAAAAAGTATTAAAAACGACTTTATGACAACAGCATTTTATTGCATTTGTTAACTGGCTATATCAAGAAAATTATCTCTTACACCATTCACGCGAAACCATCCTGCAATACTTATTCTCTCTTTATTAGTAGGAAGTACTTCATGAGGAAATTGTTCTGAAAGGAAAACGACCAAACGTCCACCTTTAGGCTCAACTGTCGCAAGTTGATTATTTTCCAAATCATAAATAACTAACTCACCACCGTCTTCTTTTTTCCAATCCTCATTAAGATACAATACTGTCGTTAAACGTCGAGTAACATTCTCTTTAAATGCATCCAGATGTTTTTTATAAAAAGCACCTTTTTCATAACAAGCAAAATGCGCTTCGTATTCAAAAAGTCCTAGAAAAAACTCACGGTTGACTGCGCTCTGAATAGACGCCATTTGCATTAAGTAATGCTGAACCGGCATCCCCATTTCAGGTTCTAACCAACGTATTTTATCACTCCGAATTGTTGTTTCTTCAAGCCTATTCTCATGACGACCAATACGTGCTTGTTGTGTCTTACCATCAAAACAAGCGCTTAATTGTTGAACAGCCTCTGGTGTGAGGAAATTATCCCATACACACCATCCTTTCTCTGCTATTTGCTCAAGAAGCTCTGCTATATTCATAAAGTATATTGTCTGATAAACATGGGAGCTTACTTTATAACACCAAGTATAGAAAAATGACAATTTAATAAATTTATCTTTCTGATAACGTCAATTAATCAGATATTAATACTATAAAAATAGAATCTACGAGAATAAATAAAATATCATGCTATTTAAGACGTAGAAAAATATCTTGATAAACAGAATGTTATCAAGATGTTTTAATTTCACATTTAAAACATAATAGAATGTTTTTTTAAAAATAATAATTTGTCGACACTTTATCTAATTGTTCATTATCTTCATCATATAAAAATTTGATTTCACCTTTTATCTGGTGATAAATAATTCCTTTTGCATTCTCTAACTCTACTAATACAAGTGGTATTGATTTATCTTTCTCTAATAATTCACTAATCGACATAATATCAATTGAGCTAAGCTGATACTTCAGCTTACTAAAATCATCCTTAAATTTATCATATAAATTGCTTAATGTAGATTTAATAGAATCAGTCGTGATATTCTCATTTTTTATTATTTCATTTATTTTTTCATTAAACATTTCTTTAGCTTTTTTATAAATAATCTCACTCTTTTTATCCAGTTTATATTGAAAAACAGAGTAAGATTTGAACCTCTCATTTTTATTGTTTTTTTCTTGTGAAGATAATGTTTTCTTCCTTCCTTCTAAATCTAATAAAAATTGATTTTTAAAATTATTTCCATCCTTCAATTTATCAAAGTTAGAAATAACCTCCATCTCATTTAACAAAACAGGATCTTTTTTCATTTTATTTTTCAATTTTTTATTTGGTAACATTGTTAAATGAACACCATCAAGTTTAGAGATATTTTTACTTACATTATAAAAAGTCGGATTTTCATCGAATAACTTATTTATTTTCAATACTCTCTTATATATTCCTTTTAAATTCTTTTTTTTATTTTCAAATTTTCTTTCATCTTTTAGTTTTTGGCTGTTGAAAACATTAATACTAAATAAGCTATTAATTTTCTTCTGAAACATAAATTCAACATTTTTTATTGTTGCTAGAGGAAGCCAATTGTTTGCTTTGGTTGAATTTGTTTTTGATGGGATAAATTTTAAGTCTCTATAAGCATCAAGAAGAATTTCGAATAATTTCAAATCTATTACCTTCTTTTTTTTGGCTTCACTTATTTCCCCATAGTCAAAAAATTTATTTATATTGAAGTTTAATTTTAGCAAATTAGCAATAACATTAATCCCAATTGCATTTCTAGGTATTGACATTTGTGTTTTATTACCAAGAGATAAATTAACACCTGCATTAAGTTCACTTCTCATATCAGCTGAAATTGCTAATGATATATCCCTATTATCATTGAGTGTTGTGTTATTTTTTAATTCTTCATAAGTAAACTTCATTCCTTTATCAATAAAATCAACAACATCATCTAATGCAATTTTAAATGAAAAATCTGATTGTCTTTCATAATTAATGCTAAGATATACACTCGCCATTAATGATGTTGTTGCATTATAACTAACATTTTCTCCTATCCATTTTTTTTCACATCCAGCAATCCCTCCTGATAAACCAGCGGATACATTAATACCTTTCTTATTAATAAATGAAAATATCACTTCATTTTTTTCATTTTTTGAAAGTGTTATTGAATGTGTTTTCGCATAACTTGCTAATATAAAAGCATTAACACCAATATTTGCGTTCAAACTCATTAAATTCGTACTAAAGAAAGCACGTATCCCTTTACTATCCATAATACTAACACTACTTTTTTCTTTCATCTCTTTAACTAAAGAATAAATAACCTCACCTGCTGTCTTACTATTCTTGACTCCTTTAATATACTTGCTTAATATTTGATCTGCTTCTTTCATATTTATTCTAGCACTGTGTAAAGCTTTAAATTTATTTTCACATGGTGATGTGGAAGAATTTGAAATCTCTTTTATATTTGAAACGGCTCCTCTAAATCCAGGATCAACAGTTTTAGCAACATTTGATGCCATCGATTTATATTGTTTTAATGCATATTGTTGTTTGGTTTTATCAATGCTAATTCTTACCTTATCAATCAAAGATGAAAATAAGGGAATATAACGACTACTAAAATTACCTATTTTTTGAGTAGAAAACGGCTGACCTGAATGATAGTTATTATAATGATTCTCACCTACCATTGAATAAAATGATAAAGGAGGCTCCTGCTTTAAACGAGTAACTTCATACTGATAATCTTTAAGAGAAAAAATATTCAAAGGATCTAGATAATATATTTTTATTTTATTACCTTTATCCACAACGAGTTGGATTTGATTTAATATGGGTTTAATTGCTAATATTTTATCTGTCGATTTTAAAGGGATTTTTATTTTATGTTCTACTTCTTTATGTTCTACTTCTTTATGTTCTACTTCTTTACGCTCTACTTCTCTATGCTCTACTTCTCTATGTTCTACGACATTAGATTCTTCTATTTTCCCACTATCAACTTGATCGCTAGAAATAATTTCTTTAGGTAACCCCTTTATATAAAGCATATTATCTTTAAGACTAACGCTTAAATCTAATCCTTCACGATTAATTTTTAATACATTACTCTCTTTTAATTCCACTATATTATTGATGCTGGATAAATCTTGCTTTAGCTCATCATCAATTATGTATTTTTCATATTCAACAATAAAACTATTCTCAATAGAATTTGATGAGCTATCGTTTAAATTATAGTCTTTTTCAACTTTATTAAACTTAATTTTATATAATTCATTCTTATTTTCTTCTGCACTATCAGATTTATTTTCGCTTCTTTTATTTCCAATCAAAAAACCATTAGGATCAACATAAAGTTCTTTAAACTTCATATTATCACCTTGTTGGGATTCTATATTGAAAACATTATATTTAAATCCTCCTTTAAAGTGTTTATTATATAAACCTGTAATTAAATCATGCGTTTTACCTTTAATTAATAGTAAGGAACCATCATCTGAAAGAGTAATTCCCATATTATTAAGTAAAGATGTATTTGTTGAGCCTAAATATACATAGTTATTAGCATTATTTAAGCTAAATTTATTTTCTTTCTGTTTTTCATTTTTTTTGATATAGGTATTATTGCTATTCTTTACCTTTTTTACTCGATGCCTTTCTTTGCTTCCATCATATATACCGATAGGTATTAATTTACTGATTACTGATTTTATTTCATTAGTCATATGATGTGCCTCATAATGTTTAAATCTATAAGGCAATAATCAATAAGATAAACTGCAAATGCTATCTTTTTACAATCAGATTTTTATGAGATTATATAAAAATCAAAAAAATATTTTTTTTTTGAAAGTCAGAAGTAAAAAATAGGCAACAAATTAAAATTTGTTGCCTATTATCTAAAATTAAAAATAAATAAAATAGACTTAGTAACCGCTCATCATATCAACTACACCAAAAGGTTCTTCTCCCTTTTCAATTCGTTGAATATTATCAACAATCGTATCCATAGCTATATGTGGAATAGTGAAAGCAGCAATATGTGGTGTAATAGAAACGCGAGGGTGTGTCCAAAATGGGTGCATTCCCGCTAAAGGCTCTTGAGCAAAAACATCCAAAGTAGCATCTGCAATATGCCCTTGATCAATCGCCTCTAATAAATCTTGATCAACTAAATGCGCACCACGAGCAAGATTAATTAAATAAGAAGAAGGTTTAAGTTGTTCAAAGAGTGAGTAATTCAATATACCATGAGTTTCTGGCGTATAGGGTAATAAGTTAATCAGTAAATTACACTCTTTAAGGAAATCACTCAGTTGCTCTTTACCAAAAAAACTTTCAACATTTTTAATTTGTTTTTCACTGCGACTCCAGCAACGAACTTTAAAACCAAGCTCGGCAAGTTTAGTTGCCACACTTCCACCTAAAGCACCCGCACCTAACACACCAATCACGAAATTATCATAAGAATGCGCAGGAAGCTGTTTCCATAAGCGTTGTGATTGTTGACGTTTATAATCATCCATTCGACGAAAATAATACATCACTTTAGCAATCGCATATTCTTGCATTTGAAGCCCCATCCCGGTGTCTTCCAAACGCATAACAGGAACACCTGTCGGTAATGTGCCAGGCTTTTGTTGTTCTTGTTTTAAAATAGCATCAACACCAGCCCCTAATGCAAAAATACCTTTAAGGTGATTACGACTTGCAAGCATTTCATAAGGAGGAAGCCAAACCATCGCGTAATCAGCAGGTTGATTATCACCCGCTTCCCAAATGCGTATATTGGCATTTGGCAAACGCGCCTTCATACCATTGATCCATGTTTCTGCGTCAAAAAAAGGATGATAATAAATAATATTCATTTTGCCTTCCTCCAGCATTTTTATCATAGGGTGCGAGGGTTACGTTCTGATTTCAAGTCTCTTTGAATAAGTTGTTAATAAAAATGTTGAGAATGTTAACCAGTTAACGAAATTCTTCATTCTGTTTTCAATACAACGATCCATTTTGGTATTGCTTTACTGCATAATTTGTCTAGCATTTGTGCATATTGTTTTTTATTTGACTGCTTGATACAAAAGTTAAAGGAAAAATGCATTTAGCTGTTGACGCCTATGATCCTTTTCCATATAGTAGCGCCCCGTTGAGAGATGTTAAGTACATATCCAACAACAATACGGTGAGATGTCCGAGAGGCTGAAGGAGCACGCCTGGAAAGTGTGTATACGGCAACGTATCGAGGGTTCGAATCCCTCTCTCACCGCCATATTCTAAGATAGAGCTTAGCTTTTTAGCTAAGCTCTATTTTTTTGTTCAAAAAATACACTTATAGCCTCGTTTCTCTTCACTAAATTATTGATATCCATTCCCCCTTCATTTTTTGATGATATAATTGTTAGTATACAACATATTTTTTATTCTATTTTTTGCTTAATCGTTTATTTAATAATTTCTTTTATCACTTAATAGTCTCTGATAATTAATTTTAATGAATTAAAATAACTTATGTATTTGTTATTTATACCTATCAGATTTTTATGACATGAAAATGTTTTCATTATTTTATCTATAAACGACATTTATTCTAAAACAAAACGCTTTTTATAATTTTAAATAAATTTAAACTTTATTTTCAAGCAAGCAACAGAATAAATACAATAAGATACATTACATTATCTATTTAGGTTAACTTATTAGTTTAATTGATTTTATTTTTACTAAGCTTTAAGATATGCATTAATAATTTGATATATCACATTATTATCAGCGAATAAAAGCGATATCCTCTTTTTTCCTTATCGTCGTTATTCGGCATCTGACTTCTTATTTTGGTTTAATCCTAAATGAAAACTCATAAAGTTAACCGGGTTCGCCCCTTTAGTGCATTTATTGATGCATGTGTAAAAGAGCCTTACTCTTTTGCGCGTTTATTAAAAGATATTATTGCAGGGATCACCGTCGGAATTATCGCGATACCTTTAGCCATGGCTTTGGCAATCGGTAGCGGTGTTCCTCCGCAATACGGTCTTTATACCGCAGCTATTGCCGGTATAGTTATTGCTGTTTCTGGTGGCTCTCGATACAGCGTTTCAGGCCCTACAGCTGCTTTTGTTGTGATCCTTTATCCTGTATCACAACAGTTTGGTTTGAGTGGCTTATTGATTGCTACGCTTATGTCTGGCGTGATCTTAGTGGTTATGGGATTAGCTCGTTTTGGTAAGCTAATAGAATATATTCCTGTTTCTGTAACACTTGGATTTACATCAGGGATTGCTATTACAATCGCCACGATGCAAGTAAAAGACTTTTTTGGTCTTGAATTAGCACATGTGCCAGAAACTTATATCGACAAAGTTATTGCTCTAGGCTCTGCATTACCAACTATTCATCTTGGTGATACGCTTATTGGTCTAACAACTCTATTTGTTTTAATTTATTGGCCTAAACTGAATTTACGTTTACCTGGACACTTACCTGCTTTAATCGCGGGTACTGCAGTAATGGGTATTGTGAATATGTTCGGTCATGATGTTGCAACAATTGGCTCGCAATTTAGCTATATACTTCCTAATGGAACAACCGGCCAAGGTATTCCACCTATTTTGCCTCAGTTTGTTTTACCTTGGAATTTACCTAGCTCAGGTACATCACTGGAATTAAATTGGAGCACCGTTTCTGCTTTATTACCCGCAGCCTTTTCAATGGCAATATTAGGTGCAATTGAATCGTTATTATGTGCAGTTGTACTTGATGGCATGACAGGCAAAAAACATCACTCTAATGGCGAGTTAGTTGGACAAGGTGTTGGTAATATTGTTGCTCCTTTCTTTGGTGGTATTACAGCGACTGCAGCTATTGCACGTTCAGCTGCCAACGTGCGTGCAGGTGCAACATCACCAGTTTCAGCTATTGTTCACTCATTATTAGTGTTACTCACTTTACTTGTATTAGCCCCTTTCCTTTCTTATTTACCCTTAGCCGCAATGTCAGCACTGCTGTTAATTGTTGCATGGAATATGAGTGAAGCACGTAAAGTTATTGATCTTATTCGACATGCCCCTAAAGACGATATTATTGTCTTAATATTATGCTTATCGCTTACCGTTCTCTTTGATATGGTTATTGCAATTACTATCGGTATTGTGTTGGCTTCACTGTTATTTATGCGCCGTATTGCTAATATGACCAAAATAACTGAATCCACTTATACTGATGATGATAAGCAGTTATTGGTTGTACGTGTTAATGGCCCATTATTCTTTGCCGCCGCTGAACGTATCTTTAATGAGTTACGCGAACGCAGTAAAGGTTATAAAACCATTATTATGCAATGGGATGCCGTTCCTGTATTAGATGCGGGTGGATTACATGCGTTCCAGCATTTCGTTACTGATGTTAAAGACGATACTCATGTGATTGTGTGTGATATTCCTTTCCAACCATTAAAAACGTTGGCAAGAGCAAGAGTTACGCCAATTGAAGGGACACTGAATTTCTATCCTTCATTACAAAAAGCACTGGATGATTTGGAATTAATTCAGTAATTCTTTAGATTTTCAGATAAAAACTTAACGCCTTTAATTAAAATTAAAGGCGTTTTTAATTGCGAATAATTATAATATTTGATTTGATAAATTATTAATTTCAACTTTGTTCTTAATAAGGAATAAAAGCATTACCAATACCACTGCCTTGCACACCCTTTTTTAATAAATCTTGATAAAGTGCATTCATACCCAGCCAATGATTTTCACACCATTCAGGCGCTAATAAAGTTGGCTTTCTTGCACTGGCACAAACACGGTGATAAACAACTTCAGGTGGTGTATGACGGATCATTTCACCAGCAGTATAAACATATTGTTCTTGTGTTAATGCCGTTAAACGCCCTGCTTTCCATGCTTTGGCTATAATACTGCCCTCAACAATATGTAAAGGATGTAATTTCACGCCATCAACCCCAGTTTCAACAATGCGTTCTAAGGTTTGCATATTAAGTGCATGATCTTCACGAGGAAGCCCCACTATCAAGTGGGTACACACTTTTAAACCACGACGCCTTGCTTCTCGAGTTGTGGCTTGGTAACACTGAAAATCATGCCCTCGGTTAATCTGTTTTAATGTTTTATTATGTGCAGTCTGTAAACCCAACTCTAACCACACTTCATAACCTTGGTCTTGATAGCTTTGTAACAAATCTAACACACTAACAGGGACACAATCTGGTCGAGTTCCTACACATAGCCCCACCATATTAGCTTGCAATAATGCAGTTTCATATAGATTGCGTAAGTATTCTACTTCAGCATAAGTACTTGTATAGGCTTGAAAATAAGCAAGATAACGGCGAGCTCGACTAATATTTCTTGCTTGTTCCGCGATTTGTTCCTCAATAGAGTGATATTGCGTTAACTCATCAGCAAACGAAGAAACATTACAAAAGGTACAGCCACCTCGCCCCAGCGTACCATCACGATTAGGGCAATTGAAACCGCCATGAAGGGTGATTTTGTGGATTTTTTCGTGATAACGGCGCTGAAGATCAGCGCCGAACATATTAACAACCGTATGCAGTTGCATAACACATTTTATTTACTGGTATCTAACTCTGGGAAACTTTTTACCACTTCATCAATCGCTTTAATTTGAGCTAAGAAAGGCTCTAATTTTGCAAGTGGTAACGCTGATGGGCCATCACAAAGAGCATTATCTGGTTCTGGATGAGCTTCAAGAAATAATCCAGCAAGACCAACAGCCATACCTGCACGTGCTAATTCTGCAACTTGTGCACGACGTCCACCAGATGCAGCACCAAATGGGTCACGGCATTGTAATGAATGCGTAACGTCAAAAATAACTGGTGCACCTTGTGATGCTTGCATCATGACATGAAAACCTAACATATCAACAACTAAGTTATCGTAACCAAAATTACTACCGCGATCACACAGAATAACTTGGTCGTTACCGCCTTCCTTAAATTTATCAACGATATTCCCCATTTGACCAGGGCTGACAAACTGCGGTTTTTTCACGTTGATCACTGCACCTGTTTTTGCCATCGCTTCAACAAGATCAGTTTGACGCGCTAAAAATGCAGGTAATTGGATAACATCCACAACTTCTGATACAGGTTGAGCTTGTGCAGCTTCATGAACGTCAGTAATAATTTTAACGCCAAAAGTTTCTTTTAACTCTTGGAAAATTTTCATCCCTTCTTCTAAGCCTGGGCCACGGTAAGAATGGATTGAAGAACGGTTTGCTTTATCAAAAGAAGCTTTGAATACATAAGGAATATTCAGTTTTTGAGTTACAGTGACGTAATGCTCACAAATACGCATGGCTAAATCGCGCGATTCTAATACATTCATGCCACCAAAAAGCACAAATGGCAGGTCATTTGCTACCTTGATATCACCAATATTCACCACTTTATGTTGCATATTTATCCCTATACTGTTTGTAATGTACTGTGTTAATGAAGTACGTTTCTTAAATTTTTAATGTAGAACAATAGGATTTTGTTCTATCGAATGAATTTGGATTTTGATCATCTCTGAAATAGGATCTTCAGGACACTGTTCAACAAAATAGTTTAAATCAGAAATCGCCACATGGTTACACTCTAACTGAGCAAAAATAAGTCCGCGATCACGTATTTCGTAAGGATCTTCAGGATCAAACATTAACACCGTTTCACTGGCTTTTAATGCTTGCTCCATATTCTTTTCTTCCATTAAAGATACTTTCAATGTATCCAAAAGCTTACGAATAATAGAGCTATATTCTGATTCTTCTAAATCTGTTGCTAATAATACAGAAGAACCACCAACATTCCCTTTTAACCAAACTTCTAAGGTATGTTTAGATAGATATTCACCATTTATTGGATTTAAAAATAACGGTTGTTCATTAGGAATATCTATTCTGATAATAAGTTGTGTTGGAAAGATAACCGGTACTAAGGGTAAATTTAACGCTTGCGCGATATAAATAAGAATCGACCCCAGTGAAACAGGAGAGCCTACATGAGTCGCTAATACTTTATCTAACCATAAAGTATCAGAAAGGCGATATTTGCCACTAGCACCACTAAAATGCCACTGTTTATAAAACAGTTTTAGCAATGCTTCTAGCTGCTCTTTAATATTTCCTTGTTGGGGAATTTCGGCTTCTGCTTGTTCAACTAACTGTGCCAGTTGGTAACCAACAGAAGTGGTTGGAAAATCAGGTCGAATAGCCTGAGAGATAAGGATCATGCCCTTAACTAAAGGGGCTTTATTAAATTCGTAATCAGCTATGGTTTCTATCATAATTCCAACGACCTACTGTCACTCGCTCATTACCGCCATAATCACGGAAAGTTTCCACACAGCAGTAACCCTTATCAATAAAAATATTGCGTACACCTTCACCTTGTTGCCAGCCGTGTTCCAATAATACCCAACCATTATCAGTTAAAAACTGACGAGCAGTTTCAATGATAATTTCGATATCAGCAAAACCATTTTTACCAGCAACTAATGCAGTTAAAGGTTCAAAACGAACATCCCCTTGATGAATATGCTCATCATTCTCATCAATATAAGGAGGGTTACTAATTATCATACCAAATTGATGCCCAGAGAGTGAACTAAACCAACAACTTTCCATAAATTCGGTGTTGTTTAATGCTAAATTGCTTGCATTCTCTTGCGCTAATTTCACTGCTTCAGCTTGAAAATCCACACCAACAATATGGCAGTCTGGGCGTTCTGATGCCATTGCTAACGCAATAGCGCCGGTTCCAGTTCCTAAATCAAGAATACAGGTTGGCTCTGATGGCAGTTTTTCTAATGCTCTTTCAACAAGGCATTCTGTATCTGGACGGGGAATTAATGTTGCAGGTGAGACTTTTAAAGGCAGTGACCAAAACTCTCTCTCGCCGACTAAATAAGCAATAGGTTCACCTTTAATGCGTCGAGTAAGCAATTGCGATAACTGAGCTAACTCGTCTGACGAAAGTACCGTTTCATTAAAGGCAATTAAATAAGTGCGAGTACGTTTTGTTACGTAACCAAGGAGAATTTCAGCATCTCGTTTAGGGCTGTCACTTTCGATTAATTGCAAGGCTGCTTTACGCAGCCATTGTTCATAATTCATTAATTTAACTCAGAAAGTGCTGAAAGCTGATCCGCTTGATATTCGGTCACGATAGGCTGAATTAATGGTTCTAATTTTCCTTCCATCACCTCATCTAAACGATAAAAAGTGAGGTTGATACGGTGATCTGTGACACGACCTTGTGGAAAATTGTACGTTCTAATTCGGTCAGAACGATCACCTGAGCCCAATAAGTTACGACGTTCAGAAGCTTCTGCTTCTTGACGCTTTTGTATTTCAGCCGCACGAATACGTGCGCCTAATACAGACATCGCCTTAGCTTTATTTTTGTGCTGTGAACGTTCATCCTGACATTCCACCACAATTCCTGTTGGAATATGCGTAATACGAATAGCAGAATCGGTAGTGTTAACGTGCTGACCACCCGCCCCTGAAGAACGGAATGTATCAATACGCAAGTCACTTGGACTGATTTCAGGTAATTCAGCTTCAGGTACTTCAGCTAATACGGCAACCGTACAAGCAGATGTATGAATACGACCTTGAGATTCCGTTTCAGGAACACGTTGAACACGGTGACCACCAGATTCAAACTTCAATACACCATAAGCGCCATCGCCAACGACTTTTGCAATGATTTCTTTATAGCCACCATGCTCACCTTCGTTAGCATTCATGACTTCAATACGCCAGCGACGTGATTCTGCATAACGACTATACATACGGAATAAATCACCCGCAAATAATGCCGCTTCATCGCCCCCTGTTCCCGCACGAATTTCAAGGAAACAGTTAAATTCATCATCAGGATCTTTAGGCAGTAACAGCACTTGTAGTTGCTGCTCTAAATCATCGTTTAATGCTTGTGCTTCTTTTAGCTCTTCTTGTGCCATCTCTTTCATTTCAGGATCATCAAGCATCATTTCAGCTGCTTCGATATCGTCTTGCACTTTTCGCCATTGGCTAAAACAAGTCGTGACGTCAGTCAATTGAGAGTATTCTTTTGAAAGCGCACGAAAACGCTCCTGAGAGGCAATAACATCGGCTTCTGACAGAAGTGCCTGAATTTCTTCATAACGCTCTTGTAGAGCTTCCAACTTAGCGACAATAGAAGGCTTCATTCGTAGATTAAGATCCTGTTAGACAAAGTTAATTATGGGTAATACCCAAACTTTCACGTAATAAATTCAGGCGTTCAATATCACCATCACTGGCAGCCTGTTGAAGAGATTTTGTTGGTGTGTGAATAAGACGATTCATCAATTGATGAGAGAGTTGTTGGATAACTTTTTCTGCATCCACTCCATTTTGTATCAATGTGATGGCTTTTTCTGTCATTTCTGCACGTAACATTTCAGCGCTGTCTCGATATTCTCGAATTGCCCCCACAGCACCTTGTGCCCGTAGCCAATCCATAAATTGTCCGCTTTCTTGCTGGACAATATGCTCTGCTTGAATTGCAGCAGCTTGGCGTTGTTCACGGTTATGTTGAATAATCGCTTCTAAATCATCAACACTATAAAGATAAACATTATTCAGTTTTTCGACATCTTGCTCAATATCACGGGGAACCGCGATATCCACCAGTAACATAGGCTGATTACGTCGCTTTTTAAGAGCTCTTTCAACCATTCCCTTACCAATAATCGGTAATGGGCTTGCCGTAGAACTAATGACGATATCAGCCTGTGAAAGACATTCGTCAATATCTGATAATGTAATGACTTCGGCATCCACTTCATTTGCTAAACGCTGAGCACGTTCTTTTGTGCGATTAGCAATAACGATTTTTTTGACTTGATGTTCACGCAAGTGGCGAGCAACTAATTCTATTGTCTCACCGGCCCCTACTAACAAAATAGTCAAAGAAGACAGCGATTCAAATATTTGACGTGCTAATGTACAAGCAGCGAAAGCAACAGAAACTGCGTTCGCACCAATTTGAGTCTCTGTTCTCACTCTTTTCGCAACTGAAAAAGACTTTTGAAACAAACGTTCCAGCTCTGAAGAGAGTGAGTGATAGTTTTGAGAATCGGCAAAGGCTTTTTTAACTTGCCCTAATATTTGCGGTTCACCTAATACTAAAGAATCTAAGCCGCTCGCCACTCGCATTAAATGGCTGACAGCTTGATTATCCTGATGCCAATAAACACTATTTTTCAGTTCATTTGGCTCTATTTGGTGATATTGACATAACCAGCGAATAAGCTGTTCATGGCTATTTTCTTTGTCTTCCATACTAAGATAGAGCTCAGTACGGTTACAAGTAGACAGCACAACACCGCCTCTAACAGCGGGTTGCTGTAAGAGGTTATTTAAGGCATCACCCATGGTATCGGGAGAAAAAGAGACTTTCTCAC
Organism: Proteus faecis; assembly: GCF_003144395.1. Classification (GTDB taxonomy): domain Bacteria; phylum Pseudomonadota; class Gammaproteobacteria; order Enterobacterales; family Enterobacteriaceae; genus Proteus; species Proteus faecis. The sequence continues at coordinate 516,331 of NZ_PENZ01000034.1, forward strand.
GTAAAGCAACGGGGGCTGTTTTATGATTAATACCTAATGCTAATAACGTCATATCAACTATATCGAGTTATGAATAAATACCGCCTCGCGACTTGACTTAGTGTAAACCTAAAACAGCGCATTTAGTATGGACTCTTCATTCCGGTCATTCTACTTGATGAACAGATTCAATAAAAGAGCTTACTTGAGTGATAGAAGATTTCTATACACAATTTAACGAAATATCGTTATATCATAAGGTTTATGATACTCTTTTTTTCAACTAATAACGAATTAAAGGAATGTCTCAGCTATGTGTTCACGCTTTTTTTCAACCAAACAACTCCTGCGCCTTATCCCGCTAACGGCGTTGTTGCTGAGTGCCTGTAATCTAAATCAGATAAAGACTCAAGGTTTGGCATCTGATAACGATGTGCAATGGCAAGCTCGCCAACAAGCATTAAAAAAAATTTCACAATATGAAACCCGAGGCGCTTTTGCTTATATCGAAGATACCAACAAAACCTATGCCCGATTCTATTGGCAAGACAGAGCCGATGAGCGTTATCGCTTATTACTTACCAATCCTTTAGGTACAACCGAACTTGATTTAAATGTCATGCCCGGCGTAATTGAAGTTACTGATAATAACGGTAAAAAATATTATAGCGACAACCCTGCAGAGATGATCTACCAACTTACAGGTATGGTTATTCCACTCAAAAATCTGCGTGCTTGGCTTATTGGTTTACCAGGTGATGCAACTGATTTCGAGTTAGATGCTAATCACTTATTAAAATCTGTCACATTACCAGCACCTGAAGGTGATTGGATCGTGACTTACCAAGCTTATGATTCAAGTACCACCCCAAACTTGCCACAGCGCCTTGAGTTAAAACAGGGCGAACGTACTATCAAATTAAAAATGGATAACTGGGATATACAGCAATGACTCTAAGTTGGCCCTCTCCTGCCAAATTAAATCTTTTTCTCTACATCACGGGAAAACGCCCTGATGGTTATCACAATTTGCAAACGTTATTTCAGTTTTTAGATTATGGTGACACATTAACCATTACACCTCGTGATGATACCCAGTTAACTATCTTAACGCCAATTGATGGTGTAAAAGATAAAGATAATTTAATTATTAAAGCCGCTAAATTGCTGCGTGATTATTGCCAGCAACATAATATCTCTTTGCAGTATCACGGTGCAGATATCAGTGTCGATAAAAAACTTCCTATGGGAGGTGGCTTAGGTGGCGGTTCATCCAATGCAGCAACGACATTAATTGCACTTAATTACCATTGGCAAGCAGGACTAAGCGACGAAACCTTAGCCGAATTAGGTGTTAGTTTAGGCGCAGATGTCCCCGTATTTGTAAAAGGTCATGCCGCATTCGCCGAAGGTGTTGGTGAAATTTTGACCCCAGCAGAACCAAAAGAGCAGTGGTATTTGGTCGCACATCCTGGAATTTCCATTCCAACACCGACAATCTTCACAGATCCAGAATTAAAACGTAATTCTCCTATTCGCTCTCTTGGCGCATTATTAAAGGCTCCGTTTGAAAATGACTGTGAAATGATCGCAAGAAAACGTTTTCGTGAGGTTGAATATCTGCTTTCGTGGCTGTTAGAATATGCACCGTCACGCTTAACTGGGACAGGTGCATGTGTGTTCGGCGAGTTCGACTCACAAGTTGCCGCTAGTGAAGTGTTAATTAACGCCCCTGAGTGGGTGCATGGGTTTGTAGCGCAAGGCGTCAACATTTCCCCTCTGCATTTATTCCGCTCAAGGATACCTGTGTTATTGCACCCGTAAAATGATGTTTACAAACCTTATGTTCATAAACACGTTCTCTACAGGTCAACAATATCTCTCTCTGGACGCAAGCCTGAGGTTTTTCTCGTGCCCGATATGAAGCTTTTTGCTGGTAACGCAACCCCGGAACTGGCTCAACGTGTTGCCAACCGACTCTACACTAGCCTAGGAGACGCGGCTGTAGGTCGTTTTAGCGATGGTGAAGTCAGTGTGCAAATCAACGAAAACGTACGTGGTGGTGATGTATTTATCATTCAATCAACCTGTGCACCTACTAATGATAACTTAATGGAATTAGTAGTCATGGTTGACGCATTACGTCGAGCTTCCGCTGGTCGTATCACTGCTGTTATTCCTTACTTTGGTTATGCCCGTCAGGATCGCCGTGTTCGTTCAGCCCGTGTTCCTATTACGGCAAAAGTTGTTGCGGATTTCTTATCTAGTGTAGGCGTAGACCGCGTTTTAACCTGTGACTTACACGCAGAACAAATCCAAGGGTTCTTTGATGTACCGGTTGACAATGTCTTCGGCAGCCCAATTCTTTTAGAAGATATGCTTCAAAAAGATTTGGACAACCCTATTGTTGTTTCTCCAGATATTGGCGGTGTTGTTCGCGCTCGTGCTATCGCTAAACTGCTAAACGACACTGATATGGCTATCATTGATAAACGTCGCCCTCGTGCTAACGTTTCTCAAGTTATGCATATTATTGGTGATGTTGCTAACCGCGACTGTATCCTTGTTGACGATATGATCGACACAGGCGGTACATTGTGTAAAGCAGCTGAAGCGCTGAAAGAGCGTGGTGCGAAACGCGTATTTGCTTACGCGACTCACCCAATCTTCTCTGGTAATGCTGTTGAGAACATCAAAAGCTCTGTTATTGATGAAGTGGTTGTCTGCGATACAATTCCGTTATCAGCAGAAATCAAAGCATTAAATAAAGTCCGCTCATTGACTCTTTCTGGCATGTTGGCTGAAGCAATTCGCCGTATTAGCAATGAAGAGTCAATCTCTGCAATGTTTGAACATTAATTTGTTATAACATTCATTGTAATTTGAGATAACTAAACCCGCTATAGCATTTGTTATGGCGGGTTTTTTTGTTGTTTTTTCTAAATTAAAAATTTTAGGCAACAAAAAACCCGTTATCATTAAACGGGTCTATAGATGTGTATTACAATGCGTAATGACAACTATTATTCACTCAACATCAGTTTTAGCTTCATTGTTTTTTTTATCTATTCTGATATTTATTTGTGATAATAACATTATGGATAACGATGATTGTCATGACGACGATAACGCTCATCATGGTTACGTAACCACCAATATCTTTCTGCTATTGTTTCTCTACCACCGATACGGGCACCTGCTAACCAAACTAAAGCACCAATAAAGATCCCCATCAAAGAGATATCTGATAAAAATTCAGGCAATCCTAATGGGAAAATATGAGTAAGAAGTGTATAACCTAGACTACCGAGCATAACAATCATCCCAATAGCCATACATAAATTACCAACTGCAAATGCATGTTTATATTTCATGTTGCACCTCCAAGCGCATCGTCAGACGATTCAACAACAAAATACATCGAATAACCTTTTGTTCTTTGTAGTTATTATAGCCATAAATACTAAGAAGTTATTGTCGAAGGGATCACATCGCCTCGAAATTTATTGATAATTCTTAACAAAAAATGTGTTTTTTTATTTCAAAAGAAGAAAATAGAACCAAATTTGTCAATTTCGCTCTTTTTGTTAAATCAAAGAAGTGACATTCCCTTTGATTATCATTTCAAAAAAACATTCTATGTAATCTATTTTGTGCTTCTGAGCTTAGACAGGTAAACTATGACCTTTCTTTTAAGACGATAACAGTGAAAGGCTATTGTGAGTAAAATTAAACTTATCGTCGGGTTAGCAAACCCCGGTGCAGATTATGCCCAGACTCGCCATAATGCGGGAGCTTGGTATGTTGATTTATTGGCTCAACGTCATCAACAATCTCTAAAAGAAGAGAGTAAATTCTTTGGTTATACCGCGCGCATTAATTTGAATGGTAATGATGTTCGATTATTAGTGCCTACAACTTTTATGAACTTAAGTGGTAAAGCGGTACAAGCAATGGCAAATTTCTATCGTATTGAGCTTGATGAAATTTTAGTTGCACATGATGAACTCGATTTACCACCCGGTGTTGTCAAAATGAAGTTAGGTGGTGGCAATGGCGGCCATAATGGATTAAAAGATATTCAAAATAAGTTTGCTAATAATCCTAACTTCTATCGTTTGCGCATTGGTATTGGTCACCCTGGTGATAAAAATAAAGTAGTGGGTTTTGTATTAGGCAAACCGCCGATAAGTGAACAAAAATTAATTGATGACGCTATTGATGAAGCACTTTCATGCACAGATATTTTAATGCGTGATGGTTATGAGAAAGCAATAAACCGATTACATAGCTTTAAAGCGTAATCATTATATTGATAGATTGAGTAATTTTACTTTTCAGAGGGTAAAACCTCTCTTCTTTTGTGCGAATACTCCCTGATGATTTAATCAATCGGGGATTTGCTCTATAATAGCGCCAAATTTTTTTAACAGCACACAACAGGAATACTCCCTTCTGTTGTGTTTATGTGACAAGGTGAACGTTTATGGGATTTAAATGTGGTATCGTCGGTCTGCCTAACGTAGGAAAATCTACACTGTTTAATGCCTTAACTAAGGCAGGTATTGAGGCAGCCAACTTCCCATTCTGTACTATCGAACCAAACACAGGTGTTGTTCCAATGCCTGATCCTCGCTTAGATAAACTGGCTGAAATCGTTAAACCACAGCGTATTTTACCTACCACAATGGAATTTGTTGATATTGCAGGTTTAGTAAAAGGTGCTTCTAAAGGCGAAGGTTTAGGCAACCAATTCCTAACTAATATTCGTGAAACTGAAGCCATTGGCCATGTGGTTCGTTGTTTTGAAAACGACAATATCATTCACGTTGCGGGCAAAGTTGATCCTGCTGAAGATATCGAAACTATCAATACTGAACTTGCCCTTTCTGACTTAGATACCTGTGAACGCGCAATGCATCGTAACCAGAAAAAAGCCAAAGGTGGCGATAAAGTTGCTAAAGCAGAAATGGAAGTGTTAGAAAAATGCTTACCGCATTTAGAAAATGCGGGTATGTTACGTGCTTTAGATTTAACGGAAGAAGAAAAAGCGACTATTCGTTATTTAAGCTTCTTAACGTTAAAACCAACAATGTATATTGCAAACGTTAATGAAGATGGTTTTGAAAACAATCCCTATCTTGAAACTGTTCGCAAAATTGCCGAAGCAGAAGGCTCTGTGGTTGTTCCTGTTTGTGCCGCAATTGAAGCTGATATTGCTGAGTTAGAAGATGCTGAACGTGAAGAGTTTATGCAAGATTTAGGCATTGAAGAGCCTGGCTTAAACCGTGTTATTCGCGCGGGTTACTCATTACTGAACTTACAAACTTACTTCACTGCTGGCGTTAAAGAAGTACGTGCATGGACAATCCCTGTAGGTGCAACAGCGCCGCAAGCCGCAGGTAAAATCCACACTGACTTTGAAAAAGGCTTTATCCGTGCCCAAACCATCGCCTATAACGATTTTATCACTTACGGTGGTGAACAAGGGGCGAAAGAAGCAGGAAAAATGCGTGCAGAAGGTAAAGAGTATATCGTTCAAGACGGCGATGTAATGAACTTCTTATTTAATGTGTAATAGCTATTTATACTAAACATCATATCTAAACCCACGAATAATTCGTGGGTTTTTTATCGATATTTCAATTTAATTTAAATGTTATCATTAAAAACTTTCCTTCCATTAACTAATAATTACAAATAGAAACTACAATATACTCACTATTACATTCACGTCTTTTCCTGAACCTATTCGCATACACTTTCATCACCCAAAGCGAATATTTTAGATATCAAAAGATAATTTATCTTATCTTTCTAGTAACCCACCTATAAAACTATTAATCTAACTCTTTTTAGCTAGAACTTTCACCTATCATATTTCTAACTCTATCTTATTAATAAAACCCCACTGATTAATATCTTTAAAAAATAATTAATTATAAAAATTAAGTTATATTTAATTTACGGAATCATAACTATCACTTCTTATTTAATTACAATAAAAAACATTTGAAATATTTATGAATAAGGCTAATACTTAATTCATAATCAGTTAATGATTATTGTTTATTAAATAAAGGAAAGGAATGGCTTTACCATGAATAATAATTTTCAATCTAATGTGCGAGATAATAGTGATATAAAAAATAATAAAAATAATTATTGTCAATGTGGACAAGAAATAATTACAAACTTAAATAATTATATTAATAAACATCCTGAATGTACTGTTTATCAAAACTCATTAATGAGCAGTTTGATTGCAGGTGTTTATGATAGTGATATCACAATTGCTGAATTATTAAAGCATGGTGATTTTGGTTTAGGCACATTTGAACAACTTGATGGCGAACTCGTTGCATTCGACAATAATGTTTTTCAATTACGCTCTGATGGTAGTGCTCGTGAAGCTTTGCATTCTCAAAAATCTCCTTTCGCTGTAATGACATTTTTTAATTGTGATATTGAACATCACTTTTCTTATGGCGCATCACAAAAAGAGATACACAATATCATTAATCAGTATGTTCCTTCTGATAATTTATTTTGTGCGATCAAAATTGAAGGCGAATTTGAGCTAGTCAAAACACGTACCGTTCCCCGTCAAGCCCCCCCCTATCTTCCAATGTTAGAGGCTATTGAAAATCAACCTATTTTTACATTTCACAATGAGACTGGAATTATTGCTGGATTTCGCTCACCACAATTTACTCAAGGAATAAATGTTGCAGGATTTCATGAACATTATATTAATCAACAACGCCAAGGTGGTGGTCACGTCCTTGATTATTATTTAAAACAAGGCATCTTACAAATCGGTGTTATTTCCCGCCTTACTATTGATTTACCCAGTCATTCAACTTTCCTCCAAGCGAACTTAATGCCAGATAATCTTCGCCAGGCAATAGAGCAAGCCGAAAATTAATTTAAAAGCCGCTTCATTTTATTCTCAATCTAATTTTTTATTCACTTGCAAAATTAAAGAAGGTTATATGAATACTCCTCATTGGAAATGTGGTGCAGATTTAGTTGTCAAACAATTAGAACAACATGGCATTAAACAAGTATTTGGTATTCCGGGCGCAAAAATAGATCGTGTATTTGATTCTCTTGTTGATTCAACTATTGAAACAGTGGTGGTTCGTCATGAAGCTAACGCTGCCTTTATGGCAGCCGCAGTTGGACGTTTAACAGGCAAAGCGGGAGTCGCTATCGCAACATCAGGACCAGGATGTTCTAATCTTGCGACAGGCATCGCCACTGCCACATCAGAAGGCGATCCATTAGTTGCATTGGGAGGAGCAGTAAAGTCCTCAGATAGATTAAAACTAGTTCATCAAAGCATGGATACCGTTACCATGTTTAATCCTATCACTAAATTCTGTGCAGAAATTGATTCTTCAAAATCTATTTCTGAAACCATGGCTAATGCCTTTCGCCATGCAGAATCAGGAAGACCCGGTTCAGCTTTTTTAACATTTCCAATGGATATTTTAAATAATGAAGTTGATAGCCCAATATTAGTACCAAAATCAAAATCTAATATGGGAGGCGCTAATAATGATGCTATCCAAGAAGCCGTTAAATTACTGCTGAATGCGAAAAGTCCCGTTATTTTATTAGGACTACAAGTTAGTTACCCTGAAAATGCATTAGCATTACAAGCACTACTCGATATTTGCCCGCTCCCGATTGTAGGCACTTATCAATCAGCAGGTGCGATCGCTCAACGCCATTTTCCTTTATTTGCTGGCCGTATTGGCTTATTTAATAATCAACCGGGTGATGAGTTATTATCTCATGCCGATTTAGTGATTACTTTAGGTTATAGCCCTATAGAATATGAACCGTCATTATGGAATCACAATAATGCCAATATTATTCATATAGACGAGATCCCTGCTGAAATTGATTTAGCTTACTGTCCTGATTTAGAATTAACAGGTAATATCAAATTAACAATAAATAATTTAACTCAGTATTTTGCTAAACAATCTACATCACAAATTACACTCTCAAATAATACTCGTCAGATTTTAGAGAAAATTCGTCACCAAAGAGAAATTTTGCAACAAAATAGTTATTTTCGACATGGTTCCCCTATTCATCCTTTAACCATCATCCATGAGATGCAAAATATTATTGATAACGATGTAACACTCTGTATTGATATGGGAAGTTTTCATATATGGCTTGCACGCTATCTTTATAGCTTTAGAGCAAGACAAATGTTAATTTCTAATGGACAACAAACTATGGGAGTTGCATTACCTTGGGGAATTGGTGCTTCTTTTGTTCGGCCTTCTGATAAAATTATTTCTGTTTCTGGTGATGGTGGCTTTATGCAATCGTCCATGGAATTAGAAACGGCGGTTCGTTTAAATACAAATATCTTACATATTATCTGGGTAGATAACGCTTATAATATGGTAGAAATGCAAGAGCAAGAAAAATATGGTCGTTGTTCTGGCGTAAAATTTGGTGCAATTGATTTTAAACGTTATGCTGAATCCTTTGGAGCTAAAGGGTTTTCTGTTGAATGTGCCTCTCAATTACGTACCGTCTTACATGAAGCAATAACTGTTAATGGTCCTGCTGTTCTTGCTATTCCCGTCGATTACTGTGATAACGCTAAATTAATGAAACATATAGATTATAATTTGATTATTTAGCATGATACGGAATTAATCACTAAGAAGCCCCCAATAAGAATTAAATAAAAAATCAAAACACAAAGCCACTACAAATGAGCTTTGTGTTTTTTTAACGAAAACTTCTCATATTTGGCTTCCTGCCATATTCTAAATTTAAAAATATTTCTTATTTAAATCGTGTCCAATATATTGTTATATGTCGATTAAACATTATATCTACCTCTAAGTTTAATAACAGTAATAACTTATCTAACTTTACTTTGTGTGAAGTGCATTATAACTATCTTTAAACATCTCAAAGTCTTTATTAAATAAGTTATAATAATTAGTTTGTTCAATAAGTTTTCTTTCACCTTTGATATAAAGAGAAAATTTATTCCAACTTGTATGCATCAATCTCTCATCAGAAAATAACATATTTACTAGGTCTTCATGGCTAATAACTATCGTTTTATCACCACTTACAATAATATAATTGATATTTTTCTTATCGCTCCAGTCAACTTTTTTATTATTCCCAAAATTTTCTTTTTTAACAAAGCCTTTTATTTTTTCTATTTCAAGATACTTATTATATAAGGACCTTCCTTTTTCCTGAATCGCTAAGTCATTATGATAAACAGACAATGCCATCAATTTAATGAAACAATCATTTTTTCCCATCATGTATTCTTTGAGATTTTCATTATCAAGCTCACTGATTAGATCTAAAATAAAGGATAAAGTACCAGAAGAGAGCTTATTAGAATACATGTCAAGCCCATCCCTTAAATGCTTAATATCTAATAACTTTTTAGCAAAACCTTTAATATCCCTATCTTCTAAATGATATTTCTTAGATATTATATTATCGATTATTGAGTCAATAGGAAATGATTCTAATTTCATCTCACCACTATTATTTATTGACTCTATAATCTGCTTTACAAGTTGTATTTTTATTTCTTTGTATTTATCACTTATTGTATTTATTTTATTTAATGGATTACCACTTAACTTTTCGTTTAAGAGATAATCATTTTCAGTTTTATTAAAAGATTTAGCTTTAGAATTAAGCTCGACACCATCGAGATTGTCATTTATAAAATTAACATTACTTAGATTAGAAACTAAAAAATCAAACTTAATATCTTTTAACTCTCTATTTTTAAAACCTTTATTTCTATTACTCAATGTAATTTCCTTGTTTTTTATTTCACAATTTAATAAATCACGTGGAAAAGAAGTATTATTTAAAGATAGATCGTTATGTGTCAAATCAGGCGCAGATAATGCTCTATTAGATAAATGTGATTTTAAATTTTGCAATACGTTAATCATGATGTTCCTCTATGAGATTATATCAAAGTAGATAAAATAGTTTTAATCTGTTTTACATTGATGTCATAAACACTATAAAAATAATTAATCAAATACGCTATAATAAAAAGAGCAACATTAAGATTTAAAAATATTATAAGATCATTGTTGTTTATAGCTACCACACTAACCATCAACTTATCAACAGCACAGGCAGCAAACCCGTCTTGACAAAATTCCGTACAATACAATAGTAAACATGAAATGTTGGAAATCACACCTAGCCAAATTTGATATATATGCCAATGAAGCTGCAGGTACCACCCTATATTACAGAAAGATCGTCGTCTTCAAATAGTTGGAATGCTACAGCTTTAGTCAGTAGTACTGGTAACGATTATAGAGAGCAATATTGCAAAATCGACTTTAAAAATAAATTAGGTTGTATCACCTTCTCTATCTTATAAACAGAATAAATTGTATTTACACTTATCTCGCCTAATAATAACAACCTTTAGAATTAGCTAACTTCACTAATTCAGTGTAATTAATCATAAGGTAAATCATCATGTCTCAAACACAACTTCCCTCTTCTCATGTCCGCTTTATTGCGGTTCGCCTTATTCCAGGTGAAGATGTGATTGTGGCATTACGACAGATAATCGCCGATAATCAACTACAATCGTCTTACATTGCAGGTTGTGTAGGTAGCCTAACTGATGTTGCATTGCGCTTTGCTGGACGCGAAGAAAATCGCTATCTTACGGGTAAATTTGAAATTGTTTCACTGATTGGCACATTAGATGCTATAGGCGAACATCTTCATTTAGCCGTATCAGATGAAAATGGAATTATGTGTGGTGGACATATGATGCCAGGTTGTACAGTGCGCACGACGCTAGAGCTCGTTATTGGTGAGTTAGAGCAAGTGACTTTTAGCCGTCAGCCTTGTGAATACTCTGGTTATGAAGAGTTGGTCATCACACCGCGTTAATCGTCTTTTTTACAGAGAACCTTATTAACGCAAAATAATAAAACCAATAATAACTATCCTTTGTAAAGGTTTTTAAACTATGTCTACAACGCCTCAAATTTCGAGCCGCACTCTTGTGCTCATTGTCGTTTCTATTGCAATAAATATGATCGGTGGTCAAATCACCTCAATGGTCAAACTTCCTATCTTTTTAGACTCTATCGGTACACTTATTTGTGCCTTATTAGGTGGTCCATGGGTTGCATTATTTACTGGATTATTAACCAACCTATTATGGGGATTAATTAGTGGTCCAATGGCGGCTGCATTTGCACCTGTTGCTATGATGATAGGATTAAGTGCAGGTTTATTAGCGCGTGCGGGAGGTTTTCGTTCATTAATTCGCGTTATTGGCTCAGGTATTATTATTACTTTAGCGTTAATGATTGTCGCCGTTCCAATTCGTACTTATTTATTTGGTGGAGCCACAGGCAGTGGTGCAGATTTCTTTGTCGCTTATTTTCATGCGGTTGGTGAAGGGCTGATTGAATCCGTTGCAATCACTGTATTAGGTGCCAATCTCGCCGATAAAATATTATCAGCGATTATTGCTTGGTTATTAGTACGTCAATTACCGCAAAGGACACAACGTAATTTTCCTGCAATGGCTAAGGTTCGTTAATAATGCATCCCTTTACCTCACTGGTACTATGGCTTTGGCTAAGTGCCAGTGTGCTTTTCTTATCACTAAGCTTACCACTGCTGATTATCAGCAGTGGTACTTTTATTGGCTTATTACTTTGGAAAGCCTCTCGCTGGCGTTGGCGTCTTATTGCATGGCTGATGATCCCCATGGCGATAGGCTTATGGTTAGTTCATAGTGGTTGGCTTGCTTATTGGTTAACAGGTGGCATTTTAGATACCAGTAAACAAACTATGGCAATAACGCTATGGCTAAGATTATTAGCAATAATAAGTGGTGCTCAATTGTGGTTACAATACACTTCAACCGAACAATTTATTAGAGCCTTATTTGCTAGCCGTCTACCTATGAGCCTTTCCTATTTATTTGCGGGTCCTTTGTTACTTGTAGAACAGCTACGCCAACAATTGCACAATATAAGAGAAGCACAGTTAGCACGTGGTGTACCTCTTGATGGTTCATTTTGGCAACGCCTAATAACATTACCAGCCATTATCCTACCACTGATTAGCCATGTATTAAGTGATTTGACTATTCGTAGTGCTGCATTAGATATGCGAGGATTTCGTATTATTGCAAAACGTACCACGCTTTCTCCTCCTGTCGATACACCACTACAAGAGATGCTACGCTATTTTATTTTACTGCTTATCTTTGTTGAAGGAGCTATTTGGCTATGGTATTAAATCTTCAACAATTTAGTTTTACCCCCAAAGGCGATGAAAAACCTATTCTTGGCCCTATTGATCTACAACTAAAACAAGGGGAATGGCTTGTTGTTTTGGGAGGAAATGGCAGTGGAAAAAGCCTTCTTGCCCAACTATTAGCAGGTTGGTATCCCGATTTATTAACAGGCTCAGTGCAAGGCTTAGGTATTGTGCAAAACATTGCTCTAGATAAGAGTCGGTTAGTATCACTGGCTCCAGGAAGACAACTTGTTCAACAATCCCCTCAATTACAACTTTCAGGTTGTGCTTTTACAGTAGAACAAGAGATTGCTTTTGGCCCTGAAAATTTAGGGTTAAGTGATAATGAAGTTCGATTTCGCGTAAAAGAAGCAATGATATTAACACAATGTGACAACCTTCGTTTTCGTCACCCTTCTACTCTTTCAGGCGGAGAAGCTCAGCGTGTTGTAATTGCAAGCGCCCTTGCTATGCACCCTAAATTATTATTACTTGATGAAGCTTTTAGTCGTTTAACACCTAATGCAACACAACAATTACAACAACGCATTAAACAGTATGCACAAGAGCACAAATGTAGTGTGATTATTTTTGAACGTAATTTATTACCAGCAATAACACTTAGTGAACAATTTTTATTATTAGAAGCAGGAAAAACAAAAGTAGCAGGCGCCTTAGAAGATATATTTCCTTTTTTATTTACAACAATTAATGCACCTGATGCTTGGCTAGCTTTAAATTGGTTAATTGAAAATCATCATTGGAATAAAAATATTGTAAATAACGATAAAGCTTTACTTAAGGCTTTTAAGGAATTTTATGTTACAGCTTGATAAAGTAACTTATCGTTGGAGTGAAGATGTTCCACCCTGTATTTCTCAATTATCTTTAACGTTAAATCAAGGGGAATGGATAACACTCGTTGGTGATAATGGTGCGGGTAAATCAACCTTATTACGTTTAATTGCAGGATTGTTAACACCGAATGAAGGTGAAGTAACTCTCAACCATCAGTCATTATCTCAAATGAAAGCAGAGCAACGAGCTCAATATATTGGTGTATTATTCCAAGAGCCTGAACGACAAATATTTCATAATACAGTAGAAAAAGAAGTCTCTTTTGGCCTAAAACGACGCAAGTTTTCTAAAGAAGAGATTAAAAAACGTTTAGATGAAACATTGATGCTTTGCGGTTTAAGTGATGTTGCTGATGTTCATCCTTTAGATTTACACGCAGGTCAACGCAGAATGGTTGCTGTTGCAAGTTTGAGTATTTTATCTCCTCAAATATTACTGCTTGATGAACCGACTCGTGATTTCGATGCATATTGGCTAACGTGTTTTGAGAACTGGCTTCAAGTGCAAAAAACATTAGGCACATCTGTTCTTGCTATTAGCCATGATCTTGATTTTACAGCACGTCATTTTCAGCGGGTTATCCATTTATCTTCAGGAAAACTGATTGCTGATGGCGCCCCTGAAAGCGTATTAATGAGTTCAACTCTGCAATCTCTTTCAGATATACCTGCACCTACGCTATACTCATTAAGCCAAAAGTTAAAATTACCGATGAAAAACTCTCCCATTGAATGGGCTAAAATGCTAGTTGAAATGAATAAAAATCGTAAAATTAACTCATAATACTCTTAAGGTTTATTTATCTATTATTAGCCTTCCTTGTTGTTTATTTTGTTGCTGGAGATAATAAAATGGAACTTATTCACTCCCTATTAAATTCACTGGGTCATTTATCTCCTATTACACTTTTTCTTTCCATAATATTAATCACAGCTGGAAAATCGACTATTGGTATTTCTTCATTTTTACCTCCTGCATCTTTAATGTTGATCTTTATTTTTAGTGCTTGCTTACCTCTTTATTCGCCTGTTTTTCTTTGGTTAGCAAGCAGTTGTGGCGCACTTTTAGGCTCAATTATTAGCTATGAATTAGGTCGTTCTATTTATCGATTTCCTCGACTTAGAGCATGGGTTAAGCGTTATCAGACAAAAATTAATCGTGTTCAGCAACTATTGAAAAATAAAACTCACTACATCTTATTTATTTCTCGATTCCTTGCAGTATTTCGTTATTTAACTCCTTTTAGTGCCGGCTTACTAAAACTACCCACATACACTATTTATATTACCAGTGCTATTTCTGCATTAATTTGGTCAGCGATGTTTGTGCTGATTGCGACAGGTGTACTTTCCATTGTGCTATAAGTTCTGCAATTATTGCTAAACGTTACTTATTTTCTTAACACTAAAATAGCCTATTTTTCTCCTTTCTTTATCAGATGATTTAACAATTTTCTGATCCCTCTATTTTTTCATTTTATTTTTTATTATCGATAAATAGGCTATTTTTTAGCTCATTTTATCGTTTCGCTAGCAAGTTATTGATATTTTCTTTTGTGTTTTATGACTATCACCATAATTATGATTAAAAATTGCATAATTACTATATTGATCACAAAATGTTATTTTTTTGTTTTGATTTAATTAATCAACCTCACAATTTCTTAACGTTCCTTATTTCTATAAAAGTTGTCATGTTGTATACAAGTTGGTGTGAAACATTCACCTGCGTTTTTATGTACAGGAACAACATCATGAGAATAAGAAAAACAAAGCTTGCCATCGGTATTGTTGCTGTTATTGCTGTTGTCTCATTAGCAGTAATCGGCAAAAAAGAGAATGCGAATAAACAATTTCTCTCTGTAGCAACCGCTTCAACAGGAGGAACGTATTATCCGATGGGAGTAGGTTTAGCAAACGTATGGAGTACACATCTTAAGGATAGAGGTGTTCAAGTTACAGGACAATCTTCTGCAGGCTCAATAGAAAATATCTATTTAATGCAGAAAAATGAAGCTCAACTTTCAATACTGCAAAGCCTTTTAGCCGTAGAGGCTTATGAAGGCGTGCGTAATTTTGAAGGCAAACCAGAAAAAGATCTGCGTTCAATTTCTATGTTATGGCCGAATGTTGAACACTTTGTTTTAATGGATAACAAAGTAAAAACTGGTACGTTAGACGATATTCGCGCAACTAGCTTTTCTGTAGGCCCTCAAGCCAGTGGTACTGAACAATCCACGATTATTATTCTTCAAGGCGTTAATTTAACTAAAAAAGATATCACACCTGAATATCTAGGGTATGGCGATACCGTTTCGGCCATGCGAGATGGTCGCCTTGATGGTGGTGCATTACCTGCTGGGGTGCCCGCTTCTGCGGTAACTGATATGTACGCAAGTGGTGTCAGTGCAAAATTACTCGAAGTCACAGATAAGCAGCTTGATGATATCAATCATGTAGCGAATTCATGGTTTCGTTTTGAAATCCCCGCCAATACCTACCCTCGTCAAACTGAAATGGTCAATACGATTGCTCAACCTAATATCTTAATGACCACAACCAACATTGATGATGCTCTGGTTTATGAGTTAACAAAAACCATGTTTGAGAACCTTCCTGAGGTTCATCAAGTCCATAGTGCAGCCAAGTACATCACCACAGAAAATGCATTAAAAGGTGTTTCTGTACCATTACATTTAGGGGCTTACCGCTACTACAAAGAAATCGGATTAGAGATCCCTGATTACCTTATTCCACCAGAAGCTCAAACGCAGACTAATAATAAATAACAGGAGTGAGTTATGACTAACAATGACCACCTAACTCCGGTAGAGCCACCTGCATTAGATAAAGAAGCAAGCTCCGGCAATCGCCAACTTGCAGGTATTTACCTGAAAATTACCACGACTCTTGCAATATTAATTTCGCTTTACGCTATTTATTCCAACGCATTATCAAATACTCAAGAATTTTACCGTAATACTATTTTTCTTAGCGGTATTTTAATTTTAGGCTTTATTTTATTTCCATTCTCTAAGCGTTTTTCAACGCCTAAATTTAATGGATGGGATTATCTTTTTATTGCTTTAACACTAATCAGTTATGGATATTTTTTCTTTAATTACGTTGATCTTCACGTTGTAAGAAAAAGTATTCCAAATACTACCGATTACGTCATGGCTATATTAGGAATTATTGTACTGTTTGAAGCAGCAAGAAGAACTACTGGATATTTCATTCCAGGACTTGCAACTTTCGCCATTATCTATGCTTTATTTGGCCAGTATTTTATGGGTATTTTCGGTCATGCAGGGTTCTCTGTAGAAAGATTGTTATATCGTTTATTTATGACCAGTGAAGGCATTTTTGGGATCACCCTTTCAACTGCCTCAACAGCGATTGTTGTCTTTATTCTTTTTGGCTCGTTCTTAAGTGTCAGTGGTGCAACAGCACTGTTTAATGACTTAGCACTTGCTCTTGCGGGACGTCGCCGTGGTGGCCCTGCTCAAGTCGCGGTTATTTCATCCGCTTTAACTGGTTCATTAAGTGGTAGTGCTGTTGCCAACGTTGCAACAACAGGTACTTTTACCATTCCTTTAATGAAGAACATTGGATTGACACCTCGTTTTGCTGGTGCCGTAGAAGCGACGGCATCAACAGGCGGTATGATAATGCCACCTATTATGGGGGCTGCTGCATTTATTATGGCAGGGTTTTTAGGTATTTCTTATACCACCATTGTTATTGCAGCGATTATTCCAGCATTGCTGTATTACGCAGCCTTAATTATGGCAATTGATATCGAAGCCAAAAAACAAGGATTAAAAGGTTTAAGTAAAGAGAATATTCCACAAGTTAAAGCCGTATTGAAAGCACGAGGTCTATTATTACTACCTTTAATTATTGTTATTGGCACCTTATTAGTGGGGAAAACACCTATTTATGCTGGCTTTTTAGGTATTCTGACCATTATAGTGGCAAGTTGGATAACGCCTGATAAATCAGTCCGAATGACCTTAACTAAAGTTGCTGATGCTTTAGCTGAAGCAGCTCGAGGCTCTGTTCAAGTAACGGTTGCTTGTGCTGCTATTGGCGTCATTATCTGCGTTGTTACAATGACAGGTATTGGTGCAACATTAGCCTTTAATATTGTCTCAATGACAGATAACACCTTATGGATGATCTTATTAGTCGTTATGCTGGTGTGTATTGTATTAAGTATGGGCTTGCCTTCGACAGCGTTATATATTGTCGTAGCCGTTACAGTGTCACCTATCTTAATTAAGGCGGGTGTAATGCCTTTAGCCGCTCACTTCTTTGTTTTCTGGTTTGGTGCTTTATCCAATATTACCCCACCAGTGGCATTAGCAAGTTATACTGCAGCGAGTATTGCAAGAGCTGATCCAATGCAAACCTCATGGGATGCGGTTCGTTTAGCACTTCCAGGTTTTATTATTCCGTTTATTTTAGTCTATAACCCTGCTTTACTGATGCAAGGCGATAATTTAGGTGTACTTTCCATTGGATTAATGGTTATTAGTGCATTAATCGGAATTTATGCACTCAGTATCGCAACGGCAAACTTCTGGATGATTAAAACAACGTGGTTTGAGCGTATTGCATTTGCAGCCGCGGCAATTCTAATGATTAAACCGGGCTTATATACCGACCTTTTAGGTGTCGCCTTGATCCTATTAACCGGTGCATTCCATTTATTACGGTCTAAAAAACAGTTAACCAATATGGGGCATGTATCTGGAGAAAACTAGATGATACAAAAGATCTCACGCCAAAAAGCGTCGCATCAAATTCTTGAGCAGATAAAGCAAAATATTAGCAACGGAACTTACCCTATTGGTGAAAAGTTACCTTCTGAAAATGTACTTGCTGACGCCTTTGGCGTCAGTCGAGTCCCTATCAGAGAAGCATTAGGTGTCTTAGAAGCGAGTGGAATTATTACCTCTCGTCAAGGTGGAGGGCGACGAGTTATAGACCATTCTATCTTGAGTAAATATGAACCTATTGTAATGGAAATTGCACGTCCTCAAGAGATAGATTCTTTGCTTGAAATGCGTGAGGTCATTGAACATGAAGCGGCTGCTATTGCCGCTTTACGTCGGACACCAGAAGAATTACTTACTATTGAAAACGCGCATCAAGCCTTTATTTTAGCAACCAAAAAAAATAAAAACATTGGTCATGAAGAAGATTATCAATTTCATCGTTCTATTATGGTCGCTTCCCATAATCCTTTTTTTGTTCGGATCTTAGATAACATGCATGAACTTTATCTTGGGGTATTAATGTATTCATTAAGCCAAAATAAAGGTCGAGAAATAGAAACAGAACGTGTTATTGCAGAACATGAGGCAATTGTTGAATCAATACGCCAACAAGATCACGATGAAACAAGCCATAGAATGCGTCTTCATTTAACCAATGTACGTGGCAAATTAAAGCGTTTACAACAAAAAATCAGTTAACTCACTCTTTGTAAAATGGATAATATTATGACTTATGACGTTATTATCATCGGTGCAGGATTAGTCGGATTAGGCGTTGCCAGTGCATTACAAGAAAGCCAACCTGAACTTAAATTACTGGTGATTGATAAAGAATCAGGCCCTGCTGTTCACCAAAGTGGGCATAACAGTAATGTTGTTCATTCAGGAATTTATTACACGCCAGGAAGCCTTAAAGCAAGGTTAGCAAAACAAGGCAATATTACGACATATGCGTTTTGCCAACAACATAATCTCTATTATGACCGTTGTGGCAAAGTTATTGTTGCTACCAATGAAGCAGAGTTAAAAGCATTAGAAAATATCTATCAACGTGGCATCGAAAATGGGCTTGAAGTGATCAAAATGACGGAAGCTGAGCTTAAAGTCAGAGAGCCTTATGTCAATGGTATTGCAGCTCTATTAGTTCCGGATGCAGGTATTGTAAATTACCCTGAAATTGCGGCGAAACATGTTGAAATTATTCAATCACGAGGTGGAAAATTTGCGTTTGGACAAGCGGTTACAGCCATTAATGAAACCGATGATACTGTCACCATCACAACATCCAATAATCAATTTACAAGCAAATGGTTGATTAACTGCGCCGGCTTATTTAGCGATCGTATTGCTAAAATGGCAGGCTATGACACAGGTATGAAAATAGTCCCATTCCGTGGTGAATACTTTATGCTTAATAGTAATAAAAACTACTTAGTAAACCATCTTATCTACCCTGTACCTAACCCTGAT
The DNA here is from genome assembly GCF_003144395.1 of Proteus faecis. Classification (GTDB taxonomy): domain Bacteria; phylum Pseudomonadota; class Gammaproteobacteria; order Enterobacterales; family Enterobacteriaceae; genus Proteus; species Proteus faecis. The sequence continues at coordinate 535,739 of NZ_PENZ01000034.1, forward strand.
TTTCCCTTCTTAGGTGTACATTTTACGCGCATGTATAACGGACATCGCGATGTGGGGCCTAATGCGGTATTGGCATTTAAACGTGAAGGCTATAAAAAAAGCGATATTAATTTAAAAGATCTTGCTGAAGTGCTCACTTATAAAGGATTTTGGAAAATTGCTGGAAATTATTTAGGTGAAGGAATGGCAGAGCTTCGTCGCTCATATTCACGAAAACTATTTACGGCAAATGCACAAAAACTCATTCCTGATTTACGTGAAGCAGATATTCATCCAGGCCCTGCGGGTGTTCGAGCACAAGCGTTAACTCGTGAAGGGAAATTAGTAGATGATTTCCACTTTGTAAAAGGCAAACGCTCACTACACGTTTGTAATGCCCCATCACCTGCTGCAACGGCGTCTATTGAAATAGGCCGAGAAATAGTAAAAGAGCATTTTTCTTTATAATTGAAAGAAGATACTGCGAGTAAAAATAATAAATAGCACTGAAACTCATCAGTGCTTTTTATATCACTCACAACACTCTTTTAGCGCTTCATTTATTAGCCACTGCTGAAATATTTCCATTGATGCAGTCATTGGCTTTGACTTTAAATATGTTAGCCAATATTTTCCTAATTCAACTTCTATTTTAAAGGGCTGTACTAACTGTCCATTCTTAATTTCTCTTGAAAACATTTTTGCTGGAGCTAATGCAACTCCCCCTTCATAAATTGCACTTTCAATCATTAAACGTGAAGAGTCAAAAATAGAACCCGTTATTTTTATCGGTGATATTTCTGCTTTTTCAAACCATTTTAACCACTCATCTTCTCGATATGAGCGATATAAATTTTCATTTATTAAGTCAGTCGGATGTTGTAAACGCTTCGCTGTATCTGATGAACATAACACCGTCAATGGTGCAGGAAATAGTGCCTTATTATGTGTCAATGGCCATAACCCCTCACCAAATCGAATAGCAAAATCCAATCCTTCGGTAGCTAAATTAACCACATTATTATTGGTTCTCAAATTTACTTCTATTCTTGGATAGAGTTGCCTGAATTCAGTCAATCTGGATAACAACCATCCCACAGCGAATGTGCCGACAGCCGCAATGGAAACCACATCTCGATATTCACCGCGTTCAAATTGTTTAAATACACGCTCAATATCACTAAAAGCTGTTGTTAATACAGAAAATAAGATCTGCGCGTCATCCGTCATTTCTAAGCCTCGAGGTAACCGCTTAAAAAGAGTAACACCAAGTCGATCTTCTAACATCCTCACTTGTTGGCTAACAGCCCCTTGAGTGACATACAGCTCTAATGCCGCTTTGGTAAAATTAAGATGTCTTGCTGAAGCTTCAAATGCACGTAATGCATTTAGGGGGAGATGAGTTCGCATAGTACGCTTAGTCATTAGATTTTCTATAAGCTAAGGTGATTTATTATCGATTGTCAATAAATCAATTAAATAGGATATTGCACCGTATAAATAAACGGCTCTATATCTACGCAATAACTGTCTATTTATATTGATATTTTCTTCATTAAATTAATATGAGCAACAATAACTATGTTTAAAAAAACATTTCGCCAAACTGCTGCGATCGCAGTTTCATTAATATCTCTATTGGCATCCCCCACTCTATGGGCTAACACCAATAATACAATTGAAGCGCAATTAAGTGAGCTTGAAAAATACAGTCAAGGTCGTTTAGGGGTGGCTTTAATCAACACGGAAGATAACTCACAAATAACATACCGTGGTGAAGAACGTTTTGCGATGGCAAGTACAAGTAAAGTTATGGCTGTTGCGGCTGTTTTAAAAGAGAGTGAAAAACAAGCGGGATTATTAGATAAGAACATTACGATTAAAAAATCTGACTTAGTTGCTTACAGTCCTATTACAGAAAAGCATTTAGTAACAGGAATGTCTTTAGCTCAATTAAGTGCGGCTACATTGCAATATAGCGATAATACAGCCATGAATAAAATATTAGATTATTTAGGTGGTCCAACCAAAGTCACTCAATTTGCACGTTCAATTAATGATGTAACTTATCGTCTAGATCGTAAAGAGCCTGAATTAAATACAGCAATTCATGGTGATCCTCGTGATACGACGTCTCCAATTGCCATGGCTAAAAGCCTTCAGGCATTGACATTAGGTGACGCATTAGGCCTATCTCAACGTCAACAACTTGTTACTTGGTTAAAGGGTAATACAACAGGTGATCACAGTATTAAAGCGGGTTTACCAAAACATTGGATTGTTGGCGATAAAACCGGCAGTGGTGATTATGGTACGACTAACGATATTGCCGTTATTTGGCCAGAAAACCATGCACCATTAATTTTAGTCGTTTATTTTACACAACAAGAAAAAGATGCAAAAAACCGTAAAGATATTATTGCTAAAGCTGCTGAAATTGTCACAAAAGAGTTTGCCAATTCATCTCAATCAAAATAAATTTCTTTATTGATAATCTAAATAAGAAATTAAATATAATAATAAAGCTATTTATTAGCTCCATTATTAAAGCGGGATAATTTAACTTATCGTTACAAAAAAGTAGTTATAAAAAAGCCTCCGTTAAATTAACTAGAGGCTTTCTCTACTAACATATTATGTGATGATTAAAAATCAACTAAACCTAGATGATTAGAAAATTAAAGTGGTAAAGCAAAACTCACTTTTACCGTTTCCATTGGTACTTCTGTTTTTATACTTTGGATGCTTGGAATTTGCGTTAAATAATCGGCATGAAAACGACGATATGTTGCTAAATCTTTCGTCACTATTCGAATAAGAGCATCGCATTCACCCGCCATTAAATGGCACTCAACCACTTCAGGTAATACCTTGATAGCCTTTACAAATTCTTCAATAGTTTCAGCATCTTGTGCTCTAAACCAAATTCTTGCAAATAAAGATAATCCCGCATCAACCTTACTACCATCTAATACAGCAACATAACGAGTGATCACACCCGATTCTTCGAGTAAACGCACACGACGAAGACAAGGAGAAGGTGAGAGTCCAACCTCTTTTGCCAGCTCAATGTTCTGGATTTTGCCATCACGCTGAAGCACCTGCAAAATATGTTTATCTATTTTATCTAATTTTATTGACATCAAAGATTAACCTTAATTCTATTTGTGGAATTTTATTGCCAATTAATTCTTTTTGTTAGCAACAAAGCAACCCGATTTTTTCGAAAACATCATATAATCTTTCCGCTAAATTTCACAGCAAAAACGATCTTCCTCTTAAACTATCTCTGTCAGGTGAAAAGATGGAATTTAACACTTTATTATTATTTGCACTGACTGTTCTACCGCTGATATGTACACCTGGGCCCGATATTCTTTTTATCTCCTCCCAAGGACTATCCGGGGGTATGAAATCAGCATGGATTGCCAACACTGGCGTTATATCAGGCTATTTAACTCATGCATTATTGAGCGCATTAGGGCTTGCCGCCTTAGTATCAGCATCCCCCATTTTATTTCATTTACTTAAATGGGTTGGTGTGTTTTATATCAGTTATCTTGCAGTCAAAATGTTGATATCCGCCTGCAAAAAAGGCCAATTAGCTCTCGATGCCTCAAAAACCTCACACTTATTTCGTAAAGGTTTTTTAACTAGTTTTCTTAATCCTAAAGGGCTATTAGTTTATTTGGCTATTTTACCAAACTTTATTGATCATCATAATGATATCGCAACACAATCATTGCTGTTATCTGGGATATTTATCACGACTTGTTTAATTATTTATGGTCTACTCGGCACCTTTTTTGCTTATATTGGCTTAAAAGGCGGTTTAAGTGAAAAACGTCGTCGCTATAACGATGGTATTGCAGGTGGATTACTCACTTTTGCGGCAATTAATTTGGCTTTAAATTAGCCTTAATCCTAAGCACTATTTATTATTCTAGTCAGTATTTGACCACAAGAATGCCTCTATTTAAGTGGTCGAATATCTGACCATAATAATTGGCAATTTGCGGTTAACGGCTTTATTTCACCTTCTCGAATATCAGGTAGCCACCAAGCCCCCTGTCCTTTCGATAAACTTTGGCAAGTCGCGCCTAGTAAAGTCCATTCACCTTGAGTGACATAAATTAACCCTGCATGAGAGCTAGGCAAAATAAGCGGTTGTGTTACTAAGGTCGTCTCTGCTTTCCAGCATGTTCGTCGCACCATAATATTTAGGCACTTTACGCCGCCTTTAATAAGCTCAGATTTAACATAGATATCACCTGAAAAATCAAAAGGCTGATAAGCATCTGTAACAGAATGACTAAGAAAATCTGGACTAATTAAATTGATACCATTACCTTCTAACAACACTATTTGCCGTTCAATGTCAGGAAACTGTCCTAATGAGCTATTTTCTTCGATAGAGGTTAAACACGCTCGCCATGAAAAATCATTATTAACTGGCCAGCACACAATTTCTTGCGTTGTGCCTTTTTGATTATTCCATGATATAAACGGTAACTCTTGTTGATCAAAACAACGTAGCTTCATTGTATCCTCCTGCAATATCTGGCTATCAGTCTGATAATGAGGTTAAGGATTAATCATTGGAGATTACCGCCAATAAATCAATAGTTAACTTTTAAAAGTGTGCACTGACGTCAGCTATTTACGTCGTAATTTCTTGCACCCTTCACCAATTATTTCCATTCCTTTTTCAGTACGACTATTCCATTGAAAAGAAGAGTTTAAACGAAATGCATGATCAAATTGGGAGCTAGTGGAAAACATTGAACCGGGAGCAATACTGACTCCTCTTTCTAATGCAAAGTGATAGAGTTTATTCGCATCAAATGTTGATTCAAACTCTAACCAAAGAAAGTATCCTCCTGATGGAATATTCACTTTTACATCTTCTGGTAAATATGTTTGTATTGCCTGTAACATGCGATAACGTCTTTGTTCTAATAATAATCTTAATCGGCGAAGATGCGTATCATAACCACCTTGTGACAAATAATCGGCAATAGCTTGTTGTGTTGGCATACTCGCAGATACTGTACTCATCATTTGCAACTGCTGTATTTTTGTTGCGTGTTTTCCAGCTGCAACCCAACCCACACGAAATCCCGGCGCAAGACATTTAGAAAAAGAAGCGCAATGTAAAACGCTATTTGTTTTATCAAAACCTTTTACTGGCATAGGTGCTTTCTGGCTGTTATAGAGTTCACCATAAACATCATCTTCGATTAGCGTTATCTGTTTCTTCGTTAATATGTCCACCAGCCTTATTTTATTTTCATCAGGCATTGTTCCACCTAACGGATTTTGACAATGGCTCATCAACCAACAGGCTTTAATTTCGTATTGCTCAACCACTTTTTCGAGTTCATCTAAACAAATTCCTGTTACTGGATCTGTTCTAATGGCAATCGCTTTTAATCGTAAACGCTCTATTGCTTGTAATGCACCATAAAATGCAGGTGATTCAATCACAACCCAATCACCCGGTTCAGTAACAGCTTGCAAGCTAAAACTTAGTGATTCCATTGCACCAGCCGTAATGACAATTTCATCTGGAGAGACATGAATGCCTTGTAATGCATAGCGTTGTGCAATGTTACGGCGTAACTTTTCATTTCCCGGAGGTAGATTAATCACTGAACTTTGGGGCGCTAAATGTCTTGCAGCAGAAGCTAACGCCCTACTTAATTTAGGCTGAATAAATAAGCTGGGATCGGGGAAAGCGGAACCAAAAGGAATAATAGCAGGATCTTTACACGCTTGAAGTACATTGAAAATAGAGGTGCTTATTTCAACATTTTCACTCATATGTAACCCTTTGCTAGCTGTCACTTGACCAAAGCGGTTGTTACGATGTGCAACGTAATAACCTGATTGTGGTCGCGCAGCTATCCATCCTTGGCTTTCTAATAGCTGATACGATTGTAAAACCGTCATTAAACTTAAACCTGACTGTTTCACCGTATCCCGCAATGAAGGTAAACGGTCGCCAGATTGCCAAATATTATCTTCAATTTGTTGGCGTATTTGCGCTGCAAGCTGTTCATATCGAGTCATATAAAACTGTTTACCTCAAAACTGTTATAGTCATTTTTAAACTTATTGTCACTATTATAGCTTACTGTCATATGGTCTACTAATCCACACGATTTACCTGCAATTTACATTTTTATATCAATAAAACGAGGTTTTTTATGCTTGGATTAAGTGCCTTTGATTTGGCGCGTATCCAGTTTGCGTTCACCGTTTCTTTCCATATTATCTTCCCCGCAATTACTATCGGACTGGCTAGTTTTTTAGCTGTATTGGAAGGTTTATGGTTAAAAACGCGCAATAAGGATTATTTAGCGCTATTTCATTTTTGGTCAAAAATATTCGCAGTTAACTTTGCGATGGGCGTTGTATCTGGTTTAGTCATGGCCTATCAATTTGGAACCAACTGGAGTTTTTTCTCTGATTTTGCGGGCTCAATTACAGGCCCTCTACTCACTTATGAAGTGCTTACCGCTTTCTTTTTAGAAGCCGGTTTCTTAGGTGTGATGTTGTTTGGCTGGAATAAAGTTGGTGAAAAACTTCATTTTTTTGCAACCTGTATGGTGGCATTAGGTACATTAATGTCTACGTTTTGGATCTTGGCTTCAAATAGCTGGATGCAAACACCACAAGGATTTGAAATTATAAATAACCAAGTTGTTCCAATAGATTGGATAGCTGTTATTTTCAATCCATCGTTCCCTTATCGCCTTGCTCATATGGGGGTCGCAGCTTTCCTTGCTTCCGCCTTCTTTATTGCTGCATCTGCCTCATGGCATCTACTCAAAGGCCATAAAACATCAGCCATGAAAAAGATGCTTTCAATGTCTTTATGGATGATTTTAATTTTAGCGCCTATTCAAGCTCTCATTGGCGATGTCCATGGGTTAAATACGTTAAAACATCAACCCGCGAAAATAGCCGCGATTGAAGGTCATTGGGAAAATAAACGAGGAGAAGCAACACCATTAATTCTCTTTGGTATACCTGATATGGATGCCGAAGAAACAAAATATAAGATAGAAATTCCTTATCTTGGTAGCATGATCTTAACTCATAGCTTAGACAAACAAGTTCCAGCATTAAAAGAGTTTCCTAAAGAAGATCGACCTAACTCACTTATCGTTTTCTGGTCTTTCCGCATTATGGTTGGCCTTGGCATATTAATGATTTTCATCGGTGTTTGGGGAACTTGGCTACGATATAAAAAGAAACTTTATGAATCTAAAACTTTCTTACGCTTAACGTTTTTAATGGCGCCTTCAGGACTTATCGCTATTCTTGCCGGTTGGTTTACAACAGAAGTAGGACGTCAACCTTGGGTTGTTTATGGCATACAACGGACAAGAGATGCCGTATCTGCACATGGTGAAATGCATATGAGTATAAGCTTGCTGATCTTCTTGGTCGTTTATAGCTCTGTATTCGGTATTGGATATGCCTATATGTTAAAACTGATCCGCAAAGGTACACCGGAGGTTCATCATGGGAATTGATTTACCAGTTATTTGGTTCATCATTATCGTATTTAGTACGCTAATGTATATCGTGATGGATGGTTTCGATCTTGGCATCGGTATGCTTTATCCATTTATTAAAAGTGACCAAGATCGTGACTTAATGATGAATACCGTTGCCCCTGTATGGGATGGTAACGAAACATGGTTAGTTCTAGGCGGTGCAGCTTTATTTGGCGCCTTCCCATTAGCTTATGCAGTTATTCTTGATGCTTTAGCAATGCCTTTAACATTAATGCTTGTTGCACTAATTTTCCGTGGTGTCGCTTTTGAATTTCGTTTTAAAGCTGATAACAATCATAAAGGGTTTTGGGATAAATCATTTATCTTTGGCTCTATCTTAGCCACCTTTATGCAAGGTGTTGTTGTTGGTAGCGTTGTTCAAGGTTTACCGGTTATTAACCGCGCCTTTGCGGGTAGCTATTTTGATTGGTTATCTCCTTTTCCACTCTTTTGTGGGTTTGGGCTAATTATTGCCTATTCATTATTAGGATGTGGCTGGCTGATTATGAAAACTGAAGGCCATCTACAACAAAATCTATATAAGGTTGCTTCCTCTCTTACTCTCATGATGCTTGCCGTTATTGCAACCGTCAGTGTATGGACACCATTAGCACAACCTTCAATTGCAGAACGTTGGTTCACATTACCAAACCTGTTCTTCTTTTTACCCGTTCCTGTTTTAGTGTTGTACAGTACTTGGTTAATTTTGCGTTCAGTGAAAAAACAAGGACATTACCTGCCTTTTTTTGGTGCGCTAGCTTTAATTTTCTTGGGTTTTTCCGGGTTAGGGATAAGCATTTGGCCTAACATTATTCCACCTGCAATTAGTTTTGTAGACGCATCGGCTCCACCAGAAAGCCAAGGATTTATGCTAGTTGGTGCACTGTTTATCATTCCTATTATTCTCGTTTACACATTCTGGAGTTATTACGTTTTCAGAGGAAAAACAAATTATGAAGAAGGTTATCACTGATCCACAAATACAAAGTAAACCCTCATTATTAAAAAAATGGGGATGGTTAATTACTATTTGGTTTTGTAGTGTTTTAGCCTTATTCGCTGTTTCTTCCTTCTTTCGGTTTTTAATGACGTTAGCCGGAATGAAAGTCAAGTAAAGGTAAAGTATATACAGCAAGATAATTAACACCGAATACGATAAACTATAAAATAAAAGTAAAGAAAGGGCTGGAGTTATCTTCAGCCCTTTTATCTTTATTTAAGATAGTGAACGACTCTTTAATGTCATTAAAACTTAACCTATTCTTATTAAATACTCTTTTAGTAACTAATTTTATATAAATTGCTTTGTTATAAACATAAAACACAAAAGCAAATATTTTTATTTATCCATAATTAACTAAATTTAAATCAAACTCCTTGATAAAATCACTTTAAATACATCATTTTTGATTAATAATAAGAGATAAAATCTTTTTTATGTGTTTATTTCGATAAATAAAGATATAAACAATCCTGTAAAAAACTATCTCCTCTAGAAATAAGCTGGAATGAATGTTGAATTAAGTTTCCAAAGTAATTATGATATCGCCGCCTAGCAGGTTCATATCTGTATTATTTTATAAAGACACACCAAATGTGTCATTTAGATATGCCATATGATTAATTCAAGAATTAAATCCACTCCCTATTAAAAAGGATGGATAATGGATGATGTCTGTTCAAAATACATATTTTGATAATTTAGATTTATCTTAATTGCTAAGAAAGATCACTTACACTAGGCTTACTCATTGTTGCTACTAAATTAAGGATGAAATCATGAATTGGTATTTGGAAGTCATTAAAAATAATTATGCTAACTTTTCAGGACGTGCTCGCAGAAAAGAATATTGGATGTTTACTCTAGTAAATACCATTATTATTACCATCCTATATGCTATTGTGATTTCATCAATAGACATGAATACGGGTGAAATGAGTGGATTAGGTTCAATTGTTGGTATCATTTTAGGTATTTACTCTTTAGCTATTATTATCCCTAGCCTTGCAGTGACTATTCGTCGCTTCCACGACCAAGATAAATCAGGTTGGATGTTCTTACTTGCATTTATTCCTGCTGTTGGTGGATTAATTGTTTTCGTCTTTATGTGCCTTGAAGGTACTAAAGGTGACAACAGATTCGGCCCAGATCCTAAAGCTTAATCTATTACTGAATGAATATGACAATACAGTGAGTGTAACTAGATCAAGTATACTCACTGTATTAATTGATTTTCCTACCATTATTACAACTATCTGAAAACATCCTTGCTTTAAAGAAAATAACACCAGCCCATCTAATCCCACATTGTATTTTCGTATTTTTATTGATCTCTGACTTTTTTAACTAAAGCCCCAACGTTACCCAATCATACTTATCATATTGATTATTATGTTTTTATTTTTAATTTGAACCTAATCACACTATATAAATAAAAAATACACATTCCTTTACTAAATAGACATTAATACTGATAATGACTATCATTATTAATTGAAAATGATAATATCTACGTCAATAAAAAAATTAAATGAGTCAGGTAAAAAAAGTGAGTAACCCAAAAATATCTCAAGAAAAAAATATTTATAAACCCGCTCCTCCTCGCCTAGTTCAAGTAAAGCGTATTACTGATGTTACACCAGGAATGCGTTGTATCACCTTTACGAGTGATGATTTAGATACTTATCCCGCAGATACTGCGGGGGCACATTTAAAAATATTCCTACCTTTAGAAGGCCAAGTTAAACCAACAGTGCCAGGCTTTTCTGAGAAAGGCCCTACATGGCCTGAAGGTGAACCAAGATCGATTGTACGTACTTACAGTGTTCGTGCTATTCGACCTGAACAAAAAGAGTTAGATATTGAATTTGCAATACATGACGATGCTGGCCCTGCTATTCATTTTGCACTAAATGCTAAGCAAGGAGACTATATTGGGATCACTAATCCGGGTGGACCTGATCCTTTATTAGCGCCAGCATCACATTACTACATGGCAGCTGATCCAAGTTCTTTACCTGCTTTAATGGCTTTGATAGAAACCATGCAACCTAATGTTCAAGGGAAAGTCATTATACGAGTAGAGGACGAAGCGCATCGCCAAGAAATTAAACGTCCTAATGGCTTAGAGATAATCTGGTTAATCGGCTCTGTTGAAGAACAAACTCAAAACTTGATTAATGAATTTACGTCGTGGAAATTACCAACTGAAGATGTGGCATTTTGGATTGCTGGTGAAGACAAAATCATTCGTGCATTAAGACGTCATATTCGCCGTGATAACGGTTTCGATCGTAGCTTAATTTATGCTATTCCTTATTGGCGTTTTGGTTATGACGAAGAAGGCTATCACGCTGAACGTCACCATGTGATGGATAACGAAGACGTAAGCTAAGTGATAAATTAAAGACTAAGCGTTGGCTGTACGGGCTGCATATTAACTCCTTCAGTAATATGCAGTCTTTTTTATTATAAAAATATAACTAATGTATATTCTTCTTATCTTGCTGATAATTTCCATCATCATCTATATAGATAACTGTAATAACTTGGTTAGTATCAATTCGCCCTTTATATTCGACTTCCTGTTTTGAGAAAGGTGCTATCATGGTGGTCTGAATTAAAGATTGCTCTATATTCTCTTGTGTATACATTTTTGAAATCGTAAAAAAATAAGCTGAAGGATTATTAATCTCTAAATTCTGCTGTTTCTTTATAATCTCAATCTGTTTAAAAATAGTGCTACTCGTTAATTCGAGTTGTTTAGGGCGATAGAAAAGCTTAATGCGAGTTTGTAATGCTAATTGTAACGTATTTGCATTTTCGCTACTGTCAGGTTTAGGTGGAATATCAAGCACATTAAGATAAAAAATAGACTCTCTATCTTGAGGCAATTTATTTTCTAATTGTTGTATTTTTAATTGTGCTCCCCCATTAGCTGAAACTTTCATTATAGGAGGAATTACAATAAAAGGTGCTGTTGTCGTCTCAGGCGTTGATGAAATATCACCATCATCTATCCAAGATTGAACTAATGTTGGCTGTTCACTGTGATTAAAAATTTGCAATGATAGTGTTGATTTGTCCATGGGAAAAATTAGACGTGTACGCTCAAGTACCACACTTGCCTTTGCTATGGATGTTATAAGCATAAATAATAAAATAAAACTAACATTTATTATTTTTTTCATTAGATACACTCTTTAGTCATAAGACATCACTAATGTGGCAGTACTTGTTATTTTCCCTTGAGTAACTGAATTAATACTATAAGGATAATAATAAGCCCCCATATTTATCGAAAATGCAGAGGATAAGTTGTTACCTTGATTAACACTGAAAATACTGGTCGCACTGCCTTGAGAATTAATATTGTCAGAAAAAATAACGGGGCTATTGATATTATCGCTTTTTACTACACGCAATCCGATCCCCCCAGCACCTTGCGCTGTTGTATTAGTTAATATAGTTTTGTCTGTCGCCAATAAACTTTGGCTTGATAAAAACATCTTAATATTTCTAGACGCTTTTGAACCACTTAAAAAGTCTTGGCACGTAAAATTTAATGTAAAAGGCGTGTATCCTGCTTTATCTACCGTTTTTGCATCTTTTACACTGATTAATGGCAATGAAACAACTAAACCCGCATTAGAAAAATTACAGGTTGTCATGACAGGATTATAAGTAATTAGCATTGGTTGTAAAAAAATATCATTTTGATCAACTGGCCATTGCCACGTTAATAAGAATTGTACAAGTTTAATAACAATATTAAGTAACCACTGAACTAATCCAACATTCGATGCATCTGACGCTAAAATAACAGGATTAACAATAGCTGTACTTCCACTCACCTCTTTATAATTGGTCGAGGGTTTACTACTCAATAGCGTAAATTTTAAGGTGAAATTAGTATCTAAATCTGATGCAGGGTGTGTTCCCGCTGAAATATTCGTTACATTATCTTTTTCTAATGCTGTTAATGTAATAGAGACAAACTGTTTCCCACCATTAAAACCAATTGTTCCCGTTCGACCATCATTAAAAGGTGAGGCAATACCCACAGTATTAGGAAATAATACCCCTCTTGCATTACATTTAAAGGTACCCGGAAATATTGTTCTACTCGTTTTTGTTACAGTTGTTGAAGTTGCATTTAAATCTGTAGATAAATCAAAGTTAATATTGGGTGCCGTAATAGTTTCCTCAGGTTTACAATTAGCAATTGCCTGTTGGCTTATCGCACCTAATAAAATTATAAATATAAAAGCTGGTGATTTCATAGCGCTTTCCTTTATCGACAAATATTACTATTTTTATCCATCGTATTTATTAAATGCTCCACTACACATTCCATCTTTTCAGCTTTATTTAATTTTATAAAGAGTGAAGAAGGTAACTCATCACTTTTTAAATAAAGCACACTTGATTGTCCGACATAACCAATACTCTCTTTTTTACTATTTAAAACTTCTGTACCGAAAGGTAAACTTTCATTATTTTCTAAAGATGCTTTAATAATAAATGTCTTACGTTTATCCGTTGTTAATGTGAGGTAATTAACTGCGCCTAAATACGGAGCAACCTGAGTTGTATTTCCAACAAGCTCGGCATTTGAAGGCATTTCTGTATTTGTTAAAGTATAATTATTTGTACGATAAGGGATACTATTAGGCACTAATACTATCCCTTGATTATTAGTTAATGTGGCTTTATTTCCATTAACCATCATATTATTGGCCATAGGTGCTTCGATAAGAGTATAGGTATTCCCTGTATTACCTGAAAAAACAATATGATTAGGTACGGCAACAACTGTTCCTCGAGCACCTAATCCTCCCTGGCGATAATTATTTGCTTCCGTATAAGATGCCGATAATGTGCTATATGGATGACGATAACTGACATTTGCGCCGACTAAATTATTTCCACCTGTTTGATTTGAACCTGTTAAAGTATAATTAACTAGATCATCTTTACCTGCTGTTCCACTCATACTAATTGTAGATTGCTGGTAACGTGAATCAGCCGCATAAATTGAAGTATTAATATTGGCTCTTTTATCAAAAAATGAAATCGGCACACTAATATTAAAATAATAACGAGTCTCTTCTTTATTATCGTAATTTCTTAACTTTGAGACAGAAAGATTATATGCAATATCTTTATAATTATTTGAATAGCCTAACTGATACTCGCGATTACTCTCATCCGTATTCCAATAGTTTCGATGTGTCCCTGAAAGAAAAACAACACCACGCTGCCCACCCAAATATTGATTAAGATTTATAGTAAACGTATTTTTTGCTCTAGAACCTCGTAGTGCATCAAACGTTGATAAATCAAGATCAGATATTGCATTATTATTTTGTTGTTGAACAATATTATTTTGATAATCTTTCCAAGCTTTATAGTTATCATGGGCATAAATTGAATCTACAAAGCTATAATAATCACGAGTAGAATAACGATAAGCAGCCAATGTTAAATTGGTTAATGTTGCATCCATATATTTACTATAAGCGAGACGAAAGCTTTGTCCGGTTTTTTTACCCGACTGTAAATCTGCGCTTGCATGTGTTATATCTGCTGAGATTGCCCCAAATCTAAAATTCCAACCACTACCTATCAACGCAGAGTAATAATCTTCACTGGCAATGCCTCCAGCATAAAGTGTAACAAGGTTACTTAAGCCATAATGAAACTCACCTTGTGCAAATTTAGGTCGGTAATCAGTATTATTAATCCGTGACTCCCCCAATATCACGTTATAGCGATATACACCTTCTTTTAGCATGTCGGGCACGGCTGAAAATGGCACCGTAAATGACTCTCTTCTACCATCTGCTTCTTGAACAACCACTAATAGATCACCACCACCGGCTGTGGGTTGAATATCTCGAAAAGAAAACTCGCCCGGAGGTACATTTTCTTGAAAAACTAGATTTTCATTTTGATAAACACTAACTAATGCGTTTGTTTGTGCAACACCTCGAATAATAGGAGCAAAACCTTGACTTGAGTTAGGTAGCATTCCCATTTCTGTTGCCAACGATGCTCCTCTAAATGAAATGCTAGTAAAAAGTGTTGCTGGCGTATAAAAATCACCAATTGTTAATCCCGAAGTTATCTGACTAAACGCCTTATAAACATAGCGTGTATTGTTTTTCCATTGGCTGTTACCATGAGAATAATAAGAGTAGTTAGACTCATCTCTAAACTGCCACGCACCTAAATTAATACCTGAATGAATATTGGCAAAAAAATTTTCGTTATTACTTTTACTTCCTTTTTTTTCTTTATAGTTATAGTAATTTAAATTATAAGACAAAATCAGGGCAGAAATACCTTGTTGCCAATAACTCGGATCAACATACCCAACTTCTGATTTTTTCACCGAAATTTGGGGAGCATTAATATCAAGTCTTAATTTGTTTATATCTAATACCGATGTTACCCCTTTTGCCAATTCATTTGATAATATTGTCTTTTGTTGCGCCAGTTTTTGTTTTGCGGATAAAGATAAATTTAAGCCCAATTTATTTACATCTACTGGCTCAAAACTAATCTCTGCATGTTCACCCGTTACATTTATTTCAAATTGCCCTTTCCATTCTTGATTAACATAAACATCAACAAGTTGTTTTCCTTCAGGAATTTTATCGTCAATATAAAATCGTGAAATATCTCCATTCTTTGAATTCCCAACAAGCAAAGAGGTATCAAATCCCTCTGCGTACAGATTCTGAGTGTAATGTTGTATTCCTAAAAAAATAAGGATTGAGAGATATCTTGGATTATTCACGATGTTATCTCGATTAGAGTTTAATATTCTGTGATTTATAAACACCAAAATCATCAACATAAATAACAACAACGGAATTACTTTTTAATGTATTAATTAATGGTAACTCACGAGAAGATAACGGTGGGATCATTTCAGAATCAACAAGCGTAATACGAGGTGTTTCTTGTGTAGAAATAGATGCTATTGTGAAATGATACTGTGAGTTATTTTTTACTAGAACTTTATTACCATTTAATTGGTAAGTGATTTTTTCATTAACAGTCTCTGGGTTATCAGTAAGTCCTTTAGGGCGATAAAAAACTTTAATTCTTGTTTTCATTGCTAATTGAAGATAACTCTTTCCTTTTAATGCTTCCACATTTTCTGGAATATCTAATACATTTAAATAATATACTTTTTCAAGATTTTCCGATGGTATCTTATCGGAATTTTTTATTCTTAATGTTTGCCCTTGCCTTCCTGCAATTTTTACAATCGGCGGATATAAATAAAAAGGAGAATTCGCATCTTCAGGCGTTGAATTTATATTTCCATCATCTATCCAACTTTGTACCAAAGAAGCTAAATCACCATTATTTGTCAATTCGATATTAACACTATCAACACCTTCATAGTAAAGAACGCGGGTACCATTAATAATAATGTTTGCTAATACAGCCGAAGGTAATATCAAGATAATTAAAAGTAATATTAATTTTTTCATTATAAGCACCCAAAAAAGCCAGACCCATGAGTCTGGCTTTTTATATTATAAATAAGATACTGTATAAATAACGTTAGAGTGTACGGGTCCTGTTTTAGCTGCGGTTGCATTTGTTTTATAGTAACTGGCAATTAAGCGTAGAGTATCTGAATCTGGCGCCGTTTTATCGCCTTTAATACCTGTATCAAAAGTTGCATTTAGAGGTATAGCAACTGTTGGCGCAGCAGGTGTTGATAAACTAAAGCCAACATTCTTTGCAACTAATGGATCATTTTCATTTGCAGTATCATTAACTAAATATAATCCACTTGTTGAAATAGTATTTGCAGATGAGAAATGTATCTTTAAATTACTGCCACTTGGTGTAGATGCTGGAGCGCAATCAGAGAATGTCAAAGCAAACTCTTTTTGATTTTTGGCAATAACAGTATTTGCTGTTGTTCCTGCATCCGTTACGGTAATAGGATCTAATAGAATAGAAAAGTCCGCACTATTTCCTCCATTAATAGTACAAGTGGTATCACTAATAGCACCAGAGAAAGAAATTATTCCCCCAGCGCTATTTGTTGCAGCAAATGCCGACGACGACAATATAGCCACTGATAATAATGACAGTGGGAGTTTATTTTTAAACATATATAACTCCAGAATAGATAAATATTTAATTAGCAAAAATAAGATTCTATTATTGCCATCATTAACTAAAGGTGTGAAAGGATACCCTAGTCAATTTGATATTAGCCATACTTTAAAAACTCAACAAATAAAAATTTTTATTTTTTAAAAATTGTGATTTAAGTCAAATATAATTAACAACCACTCTTTACTTACATATAAAAAATTGAATTTTCATTTCATCACTCAATTAATATATTATAAACTCAAAAAACAATAAATATAAAAACAATAACAGTTAATTTATTAATGATAAATCGGAAAAAGATACTAGAAAAACATCATTGGAATTATTTATTTGAATTAATTATTCCTTCATTAATAAAAAATAGATAAAAACAAAATCTAAAAATAATGATAAAGGCCACATATTAATGTGGCCTTTATCGCTCTATATAAAAACTCTTCTGTTCTATTTAATTATTATAAGCAGCTAATACATGCTGGCATAATGTAGAGCGTACACAATCTTCTTGCATAAATTTAATCACCCCCACTCGATTATTCGCCTCAAATCGAATAAGTGCATCCGCTAATCCAGAAGATACGCTAGCAGGTAAATCACACTGTGTAATATCACCATTAACCACAACAGTGACATTTTCGCCCATTCTGGTTAGAAATAACTTCATTTGATTTACCGTAACATTCTGTGCTTCATCTAAAATAACAAATGCATTTTCAAAAGTACGACCTCGCATATAAGCAAAAGGCGCAATTTCGACTTTACCGATTTCAGGCCGTAGACAATATTGTAAAAATGACGCACCTAAACGTTTAACTAATACGTCGTAAACAGGACGAAAATAGGGTGCAAACTTTTCAGCAATATCACCAGGTAAGAAGCCGAGATCTTCATCAGCCTGCAACACAGGTCGAGTAACAATGATACGTTCTATTTCTTTATTAATTAAAGCATCAGCAGCCATTGCAGCACTAAGGAACGTTTTACCGCAGCCGGCTTCCCCTGTGGCAAAAATAAGATTCTGATGTTTTATTGCATTCATATATTGGCGTTGCACTTCATTGCGAGGAGATAACACACGTTCATCACGTTTTTCTCTCGCCATACCAATAGTATCAATATCTCCAAATCCCGGTAAAACCATAACATTATCTCGGTATGCCCCATTACGTTGTTCTTTACGTGAAGTGCGTTTATTTTCTCGGCGTAAACGTGTTGCTGCTTTTTGTCTACTCATAGTGGTATTTACCCTTGTTAGTCTTCAAAAAGTCATCGACATCTCTGTTTGTATTTCATTCACTTACCGATGAGTCCCCTTCAGACTCTGTTTAGTCGCGGAAAACAAAAAAACCGGTCACAATCCTGAACATTAAACATCAATGAACGGTTGTTGCCGGTTTTCTGTGAGTAATGAGATATTTCCATTGCTTCTGTCATTCATATTCCCCATCATGGAGTTAGAGTGAAAATTAGCGAAGCTTTATGACAGTATAATGACAAAAGAAAAATATTTTCAACACTGAGATGATTTATAACCAGATGGACTTAACAAAAAAATAAGTGTTATTTTAGGGGGAGTAAATGAATTTCTTGCGATTACCTTTTATTTATTGGTTACTACTTAACCTAATTCCATTTATTGGTTTTGAACTTCACTCTGGCTCTATCAAAATGGGCTTCTTTTTTTACCTTGGTTTGCTTACCATTACGACTTCTGGAATTTGGCTTTTTTACTGCCTCTCATTTTTTATTAAACAAAAAACGTCTCCTAATCCCAATCACACACCTCGACAATTAGTGACAAGTGGCCCATATAAAATAAGTCGCAATCCTATGTATCTCGGTTTTTTAGATATTAGTATTGGGTTGTTTTTTATTTTTGGTAATTGGGGATTTTTGGGGGCTGCAATTGCGTTTTATTTTATTACTGATCGCTATACGATAGTACGTGAAGAGAAAATTTTAAGTGAGTTATTTCCACAAGCGTGGCAACAATATTGTCGCCACGTTCGTCGTTGGATGTAGTACGATTAGGGCTGTTTACAGTTATTAGCTAAACGGTAACCGGCCTTAATAGCTTCACTCTCTGTTTTAAACAAAACCGCATTTTTATCTGACATTGTTTTATAACCAGAGCAATGTGCAAAATGGTAGATCTTGCTATTTACATTACCTTTAATATCTTGAGATTGTGATGTATCTACGGGTTTAACTGTTTCAGTTTTAGCTTTAGTGGTCTGCGTACTATTTGTTGCAGCTAATCCGATACCACTATTTTTATGCCCTAACTGCCATTTCATTTCACCTGTTACAAAGGGATTATGATATCCAACAATATGAGCAATACGATTATCACGCTCTTTTTCCCATGCTGTTGGTGGATAAGCTTTATCCCAAGCCATTAATAACTGTTGTTGCTGACGAGACATAGAAAGGTTATAGCGATCATGTAAGTAGAAATACACCCTTGCTACTTGGCCTTTAACTTCATTACGAGGTTCAAAAGTTCGTGAAGCAAAATCAACGCGACTACGGCATTGACCATATTGGTAAGGCGCTTGTACAGGTAATTGGCCAAAACTAAAATTGCTACGGTCACCATTAACTTCACCAATAGATGGTGCTAAATTGTGTAAATCAGCTTCAATTTTGCCAAATATAGGATCATTTTTCACACAATTAGTTCTGCCTCCATTTTGCCAACATTGACGTTGATGCCCAAAAACCCATGCAGGTACAATGTGCTCCCACTCTATACGTTCCGCTCTTGTTTGCTGGGTTCTGACTTTATAGCCACAACTGGCTAAATCAACACGCCCTCCAGATTTACCTACCCATTTCCAATCACAACCACAATAAATAGTACCTTGTGACTTTTGATTTTGATCATAATAAATACGTTCTTTTGCTATCTCTTTCGCTTTTGTAAAATTTTCAGGTGCCTGTGCTTGAATATTTAGCGTAATAAAAAACAAACCCAACACAACCGCGGTATAGTGTAATATTTTTCTCAAAGTGGTATCTGCCTTACTCTTTGTTTTATTAAACCCAATAAGAATTATCTTTAATAACCAACTGATAATCTTATTTTTATTTCGCCTAATCTTACCTTTTTTTTATTTATTTTTGGCAATCTTTCTAGCTATTTTTTATAGAAAAAATAAAACAATAAGCGTGAATGGTGATAGAAAAAGCCGTTATTCTCGACATTAACGTAAAAGGGATTTGCTATGGTTTAATCCATCAATGATTTGGAGAAGCTTAAAAATGAATGAGAATATGCTGAATTTGATGGATGAATTAGTCGAAATAACAAAAAAGCATGCGAATAACGAAGATGTTAAAGCACATGCCAGTCTAGAATCTGAAAATAAATTACGAATTCAAATTATTATTTCCGATAAAAATGAATTGGATATTACATTAAACTCTCTGCAACACGCGATGTAAGTCATTATACACTCGGACGCTTGCGATATAACCATAATCCCGGCAAAGATAGCCCGATAGAAAGCGCACCGACAATAAATGAAGCTTTAAGGAAATTCGTAACTAAAGCTTCAAAAATTTCTGCGCTATAACCAATTTGCGTTAACTTCACCACCGAGATCATCGCTATATATGCATTTATTCCGGGAAACATCGGAATAATAGCTGCAACAGTAAAGACTTTAGGATGTGCAAGCCACCAGCGTGACCACTGGATACCAATGCATCCCACTAAAATAGCAGCACAAAAACTTGCCCACTCAATATTCATACCACTCATTACTAATAGAGTACGAGAGCCATGGCCTATTGCTCCCAATAGTGCGCAATATTTTAATGCTCTTATAGGCACATTAAACACCATCGCAAAACCCACAGCAGGAATAGCTGCTAAAATCATATCTTCAATCAAGGTAAGAATTATCGTTATTATGCCCAATCTCTTAATCCCCATACTGCCATGGCTAAAATAACCCCTAAACAGGTTGCCAATGTTAACATTGTTGCCATTGCCCAACGCGCTAAACCAGTATTAACGTGCCCTTTAAACATATCAGCAACAGCATTAATTAAAGGAAATCCGGGAACTAATAATAAGACGCTAGCAGCCATTGAAATAGTCGCCGTAGCTTGAAAATAAGAGAGTTTTAATAATAGACCTGAGACTGAAGTCGCCACAAATGCCGTAATACAGAAATTAATTAATGGATTCATTTGGCGATGTGTTAATACTTGGCGGACAAACATACCAAAGCCACCACCAATAGTCGAAACTAAAAAGCCATCCCAATTACCACCATTTAGTTTAGAGAAACAACCACACGATAAGGCAACCATAAAAATAATCGCCCAACGTGGATAACGTAATGGTTTTATATGCTCAAATCGTTTTCTTGCTTCATGAATATCTGCAAGATGATGTTCAACCAAAATAACAATATGCTGAACTTCTGTCACAACATGCATATTAATGCCACGGTCGGCTATCTTTCGTGTTGATGTTTGACAATGCCCGTTAACAATCGTGGTTAATACAACCGCATTAGCAGAAATTGCACTTTCGACTTGATGTACACCTAAAGCTAAACCTAGGCGAGTAGAAAGCTGTTCAACCAGCATACTTTCTGCACCATGTTGCAATAGCAACAACGCAGTTTGAATACATAACTTGGTAATTTCACGCTGTTTATCTTGTGAAATGGCAGTGCACTCTGCCATTATCTCATTATCCATACTATGCCTTAGTTTTAATCAAAACGAGCTATTACTACTATAAAATTTATCGTATAGCTCGCTCCTCGTTCTATCATCTTTCAATTCTATTATGAACAAATAAAATATTTTAGGCAGTAAGCAGATCAATTTTATAGATGGATGGATATAAATATTGACATAAGAAGCACGGTATCATGATAAATTACGCTCTCTTATTTTTAGCTTGCTCAATCAAATGGCTATCACTGGTTTAATAAAAAACACGCATACAAGTGCTTTATAAACTAATTTAAGCAATTACATTCACAAATCAATTTAAAATGACAAGGCTTGAACCAAAAAATAAAAACCCCTAAATAGAGATCTAGGGGTTGCATACTATTTTCTAATTTTATACAAATGTTAGCGAACGACTAACACGGATTGCTTAGCATAAGCGACAATACCTGATGCATTTGATCCCAATAGGTGTGTTGAAATACTTGGGCGACGAGAGCCTATTACAATCAAATCAGCATGAATTTTTTCAGCAAGCTCTAAAACCTTATCTCTAGCAGAACCAAATACAGCTGAAAATTCAACTTGTTCATTTGGCAAATCAATACTATCAGCTAATTCTTGCAGTTGTTCTTGTACACGCTCAAGTGCTTTATTTGCAAAAGAACTGAGCATGTCATAATGGTAACTATAACTAATAGAGAAACGTGAAATATCAGGAATAGCATGGAAAAGATGCAGTTTCGCACCTTCTAATTTGGCAATATAAACAGCGTGTTGTAAGGCTTTAGTCGTTAACTCATCTTCTGAAATATCAACAGGTACTAGAATTGTCTTGTACATAGCAACTCCTCATTATCAGATTATTGTCTGTTTATTATTGTAGCGTTAAACCCAAAGCTTGCTTATTTAATCTTCCTCAAGATGCCATTTATGCAATTGTCGATGAATAAAAGGTGTCACTACAAGCCCAATTGATAAAATAAAAACACACTGAAGAAATAAACCATAGATTGCAATAAAAAAGCGTCCTGTTGGGGTTGCAGGTGCTGGCTCTACAGGTTGACCACTTAACATAGAGATTGCATTTAATGAAGATTCCATAAAGGTATGTCCTTCAATTAAATAAAATCCTAATACGCCTGGTAATAATCCTAAAAAAAAGAAAATAGAGCCTATTACATAATAGCGTAAGATGCGTAGAATAAAATGATCGAGCCTTAAAAGTTCTTCGGTAAATTTTTCCATTCTTATCCACTTTCTAGACTGTTTATTCAATAAACTGCTGATTAAATAAATAAGATAAGCTACGCAGAAAAAACTAAAAAATATGCTATGAGGGATGCTCATAGCATATTAGTAATATATTAACGAACAACTAACACTGAAATTTCAGCATAGCGAACAACGCCCGCAGCTGTAGAGCCTAATAAATGAGTGCTAATATTAGGTCTACGTGAGCCAATCACAATTAAGTCTGCTTGAATATCTTTTGCTGTGACTAGAATTTCATCTCGAGGTGAGCCAAAAGTAACCGTATAAGCGACCTTTTCAGCAGGCAAATCTACCGAATCTACCAACATTTGCATATCATTTTCTGCTTTTACTGTTGCTTTATCTTTAATTTCTGGATAACCCAATGAATAAGCATTAATGATTGCTGAAGAGATAGGAAGAACATGAATTAAATGTAAATTAGCTCCTGTTTCTTTTGCTAAATACACAGCATGTCGTACCGCTTTACTGGTTAACTCTTCTTCCACAATATCAATAGGCACTAAAATCGTTTTATACATAATAACTCCTCTCAACTCTCCATTTGCCTTAATCCTATCGCAATAACCCAAAGATTACTGTGAGTGAATTAACTAAAAACAACCTAATCTTAATATAAACCTACTTTAATTATTAATATGTTAAGCTAAAAAATAAAAGTGATTATTCAAAATAGTTTGCATTATGTTGCTGTGTTAACGACCATATTTGATTGCGAATATTGCGGATCGTATCAATCAATTCTGATGCAGTTAACCCTATTGGACCAATACCTTTTTTAACTAAGATATCCGCCGACATTCCATGTATCCAAACTGCACTTCTTACCGCATCAGACATTGTCATTCCTTGTGCTAAAAAACTGCCCATCACGCCTGTTAGCACATCACCACTCCCTGCTGTTGATAATCCACTATTACCGGTTGTATTAATTGTGATTTCACCTTTCGGAGAAGTCACGACGGTATTTTGACCTTTAATAATTGCCCAACAATGATAAATCTTCGCAATTTCTTTTGCCGCTTCTTCTCTATTGTTTTGAATATCATTGGGGGTGCAATTAAGCAAAATAGAGGCTTCTTTAGGATGTGGCGTTAATACACAGTGCTGATTAAGTGAGAGTTTTGATTTAAATTTAGCCATTAACACTAATGCATCTGCATCAAACACATAGGGTCTATTTTCATTACGTTGTGCTAAAGCTATTGATAAGATCTTTTCAGAATTTGCAGATAATCCCAATCCACAACCAATCGCCCAAGCAGAAATGTCTTGCTGATTTATCAATTCTTGTGCTGTTTTAAGCATAAGCTCTGGTGCACTATCAATAAAAGGGATAGGAAGTTGTGGCTGAGCAAAACCGAGAAATACTTTTCCACACCCTGCTTTTAATGCACTTTTACCTGCCAACACAATAGCACCACTCATTCCTTCTGCACTACCTACAATACCTAATGTGCCAAATGTCCCTTTATGTGTATCGCCTGATTTGCGCTGATAAAGTGCGGGATAATGAGTGATTGCCTGTAATAATTGTTCTTCATTCATATTATTCCCCTCCTTTTTTCTGCATTTTTTCTTATTTCTTGCAATGATTGCTTTGCCACATTCTGTTTGTATTAACGTTCAAAGTATAGCGTGATTTCAACAAATAAATGGGTTCGCTGGCTATTTTGCCTCTTTATCATGCTAACTATTTCAATATGATAAAATGCTTTCATTATCACTATTCATACCTTGCTGAGACTTTGCTATTCTAATGATCTCGCTTGATATGATTTATAAATTGAAGACAAAGGAACGTAAATAATGAACGAGAAGTTTAAAACACAAGCAGATGTGGAAACATTAGCAGAAGAAGTGGCTTGCTTAAAAACACTAGTCACCTATATGTTAAAAGCATTAGGTCAAGCAGATGCTGGACGTGTTATTTTAAATATTGAACGTGCAATTGCAGAAGTTGATGACGAAAAACAAGCAGAGACATTCCGTAATACGATTAGCCAAATTAAAACAGCCTATCGTCAATAATACGCTTATTTCCTAATTGAGTATTTGCACATATTTTTATTCTGTTTTCTAAACTTTTTGTGCTGCACAAATAAACAAAAATGGTTTTAAAATTTCCTATATACTCAATCTCGAAATAAACCATTCTTTATTCATTTAGCTACCCCTCTATCCCTATAGAGGGGATTTTTTTCTCTTTTATCCCTTTCAATTTGTCTATTCAAATTATTTTCATACTATCAAAATGATAATGAATTTTTTCGTTTTTTTATCTAATCACTTCTATCAAAATTTCTTTTGTTTAATATTCTTAATGTTATTTAGATTAAATAGTAGAATTAGAAGCTTTGTTATTATTACCTATTCAAACATAGATTAATCTATTAAATACAATACATTAAAATTATGTTAATGCTCCGTGATGATCACTTACCTCTTGTTTGTTCTAATTTTTATATTTAAAACGTACATTTAGTTACTCTTAATACAAATAAAAACTAGTCGTATAAAATGTAAATAAAGATAAATCCTAATATTATTATATTTTGTGTTATTTTATTTATTGTGAATTGTAAAATTTTATTAAGTCAAAATTTGCTAGCTTATTGTCCCTAAACACAATTATAGTAAAAATAGCTAAAATCAATAGGATTAAAAATATTAACTATTTATATTTTTACACTTATTCTGATTTATCGTCACTACTGTTTATATGTTACACTTAATGAGTACGTACTAAAAATAAACATGAGGCTAAAATGAAACCACTTCTCTTATCTCTGCTATTATTACCTGCTGTTGCTTTTGCAAATCCAACAAAAATGGCTGATGATTACTGCGATACCTTTAAAGATATCTCAATTAAAGCTTATGATACAAAAGAACCAGCAGAGAAAATTGCTAAAGATGCAATGGCCTCTCTGAATGCAAAGAAATTTGATTTTGCAAAACTGGAAGCAACTGAAGCGCAATTCACAGAAGGTGCTATTGAGGTTGTTAATTCTTTACGTGAAGCTAAATCTGAAATTGGCTCTCGGGCAGAATTCCAAGACGGGTTAACTCAAATTGTTGCTGCTTGTAAAATTCAAATGGTCGCGGCATTAGAAGAGCCAAAAAAATAATCTTCTCATTAAAAAATGAGTAGCAATCAATTTAAAGAGTAGAAATTATCCTGCTCTTTTTTATTTCGCCTTCTTTATCACTTATTCGTTTTCCCTTTTCTTTTGCTTTTTTCTCTTTCTCTATAAATGACTTTCTATACCGTGACTGCTCCCCGCCCTGTCGGGCGAGGCTTCCCACTTCTTAGACCGCAACCGTCTGTCTAAATAATTCAAGATATAGCGAGTCAACAAATGAACGAATCGCTAGGGGCATACATAATTATGTGACGAGTGTGAGTGAATACAATCAACAACGCTTCAGCTTGAAGTATAACGAGTATCAATTATGCAGTATCTATCTATCGATATTAAGGTTTATAATACCTCGGTAAATACTTGTTAGTACTGGCCATAAAAAGGAGATATTGTGAGCAACGAACAATCCATCCAGCGTTTAAGAAGACTACGCCAGTCCGAAAACCTGCGTGCGCTCTTTCAAGAAACAACACTAACTAAAAATGATCTCGCTCTCCCTATATTTGTAGAAGAAGGGCTTGATGATTACCAACCGATAAAAAGCATGCCAGGTGTCGTTCGTATTCCTGAAAAACGTCTTGCTTATGAAATTGAACGCATTGCAAAAGCAGGCATCAAAACTGTCATGACTTTTGGGGTATCGCATCATCTTGATGAAACCGGAAGTGATGCTTGGAAAAGTGATGGCTTAGTTTCTCGCATGTCTCGTATTTGCAAAGATGCAGTACCAGAAATGATTGTCATGTCTGATACCTGTTTTTGTGAATACACATCACATGGTCACTGTGGTGTTTTACATGGTGAACATGTTGATAATGACGAAACCATCCATAATTTAGGTCTCCAAGCTGTTGCAGCTGCACAAGCTGGTGCTGATTTTATCGCGCCATCAGCTGCAATGGACGGTCAAGTCGCTGCTATTCGTGCCGCACTTGATAAAGCAGGGTTTAGCGATACAGGAATTGTTTCTTATTCGACTAAATTTGCCTCCGCCTTATATGGCCCTTTCCGTGATGCAGCAGGCTCTCGCTTAATTGGTGATCGTAAAACTTATCAAATGAATCCAATGAACCGCCGTGAAGCGATCCGTGAATCATTAATTGATGAGCAAGAAGGCGCTGATATGCTGATGGTAAAACCAGCGGGCGCTTATTTAGATATTATTCGCGATGTGCGTGAACGTACTTTATTGCCTTTAGCCGCTTATCAAATCAGCGGTGAATATGCGCAAATTAAATTTGCAGCATTAGCGGGTGCAATTGATGAAGATCGTGTGGTAATGGAAACTTTAGGTTCAATTAAACGTGCTGGGGCAGATTTGATCCTGTCATATTTTGCGCTTGATTTAGCGGAAAGAAACCTACTGTAATTCACCAACTATTACAAACCCTTAGTAAGTTAAGTGACTCGCTAAGGGTTTTCTTTTGTAATATTCTCTTTCTTCTGCCTTGATTCTTATCATTTTGATTCTCTTGTCATTATTTAGTTTAATTTTGAAATAAATTACACATAGGGCTATCTTTTCAACATTAATTTTGCTGAGATATCAGCTCATTTTTGGCTATGAGGTTACTATGGATAATTGTATTTTCTGTCAAATCGTTGCTGGAAAGGCACCTTGCCATAAAATTTGGGAAGACGAACACCACCTTGCATTTCTGTCTATATTTCCAAATACCAAAGGCTTTACTGTTGTTATTCCTAAAAAACACTATCCAAGTTACGCTTTTGATCTTAGTGATGAAGCCTTAGCTTTATTAGTGATTGCCACAAAAAAAGTGGCGAAAATCTTAGATAAAACATTCCCTGATGTTTCCCGTTCAGGCATGTTTTTTGAAGGATTTGGGGTTGATCATGTTCATAGTAAACTGAGTCCAATGCACGGCACTGGTGATATGACAAAATGGGCGCCCATTGAAAACAAACAGAAAATTTTCTTTGATACATATCCGGGTTATCTTTCATCTCACGATTTTGAACGAGCCAGTGATGAAGAGCTTGCACAATTAGCGGCACTGATCAGAAAAAACAACCAATAGTAAAAATCTAATCGGCTCTTCTTATATCTCATTTTCAGATATAAAAAACACCCCAAAGTTGGTGTCCAACTTTTGGGGTGCAGTTCAAAATAACGAATAAGCCATTAGTAAACTTATTCGCTACGCCAAAATAAAACTTATCAGATTATTTATAATTAACCAGTGTTGGTTTATCTAACATAATTTCTGTTTTTGCGGGTTCTGTTTGTGCAATGACTTTACCTTGACGAACGGAATAACGTACCGGTACTTGGCGACGTAAAGCATCAAAACCATTATCTGCGGGTAGAATAATAAAGTTTGCACTGTTTCCTACTTCAACACCATAATCCGTTAAAGCGAGTGTTTTAGCACTGTTGTGGCTAATTAACTGTAATCCGTTATCAATTTGGCCATACCCCATTAATTGGCACACATGCAACCCCATATGTAAAACTTGGAGCATATTTGCTGTACCTAGTGGATACCAAGGATCAAAAACGTCATCATGACCAAAGCAGACATTAATATTACTTTCTAGCATCTCTTTTACGCGAGTAATACCACGACGCTTTGGATAGGTATCAAAACGTCCCTGCAAGTGAATATTAACTAAAGGATTCGCCACGAAGTTAATACCAGACATTCTTAATAAGCGGAATAAACGTGAAGTATAAGCCCCATTATAAGAATGCATTGCGGTTGTATGACTTGCAGTTACCCTTGAGCCCATATTTTCTTTATGTGCTAAAGCAGCAACAGTTTCAACAAAACGAGATTGCTCATCATCAATTTCATCACAATGAACATCAATTAAACGATCATATTTTTGTGCTAATGCAAAGGTTTTATGCAGTGATTCAACACCATATTCACGCGTAAATTCAAAGTGTGGAATAGCACCGACAACATCAGCACCTAATTTTAATGCTTCTTCTAATAAAGCTTCACCATTAGGGTATGACAAAATGCCTTCTTGTGGAAAAGCAACGATTTGTAAATCAACCCAAGGTTTAATTTCTTCTTTTACTTCCAGCATTGCTTTTAATGCTGTCAGCGATGCATCCGAAACATCAACATGTGTTCTAACATGTTGAATACCGTTAGCTATTTGCCATTGAAGTGTTTGCCATGCACGTTGTTTAACATCGTCATGCGTTAACAACGCTTTTCTTTCAGCCCAACGCTCAATACCTTCAAATAATGTTCCTGATTGATTCCAATTCGGCTGTCCTGCTGTTTGTGTTGTATCTAAATGAATATGAGGTTCAACAAAAGGAGCGTGAACTAATCCACCTTGCGCATCTAATGCTTCTGGATGAAAATTATTTTCAGGTTGTGGCTCTATCGTTTCAATTTTGTTGTTTTTAAGCGTAATGCGCCATAAACCTTCTTTACCAACGAGACGAGCATGATTAATTTGTTCGATATTCTTACCCAGCATGACTTATCTCCGCTTGTCGAGCTGCACGACGATTTAATATTGGATTTAACACCGCGTAGCTAATTGCACCACCTAATACCGCATTAACAGGTACGATACCCGGTAACCAGTGCCCTGCCATAATACCAATTGCAACTGCCAGCAACGCAATCCAGTTAACTGATTGCATCTTATCAACAGTGAAAGAGTTATAACGCGCTTTATTCATCAGATAATCTGCAATAATAACCCCGCCGACAGGTGGAATTGCTGCAGATAAAAAGGTTAACCAACCTACAAAGTTATTATAGAGCCATAATGCACACAGTGTACCGACAATGCCATTTATCACGGAAAGTTTCTTACTTGATAAGCCCGTAATATTGGCAAAACCTAATCCAGAGGCGTATAACGCGTTATCATTGGTTGTCCAAATATTTAAGCCAAGTACAACAATCGCCGGAAGTAATAATCCTTGCGCAATCATCACATCTGAAATATCTGCCATCCCCAGAGAAGCCGCACCTGCAGCACCAAAGACAAACATCAATGTATTACCTAAGAAGAAAGCAATAATTGCGACAATCACTGCAACTTTAGGGTTTCGTCCAAAGCGGACAAAGTCAGCCGTGAGCGTTCCCGCACTGATAAACGAACCAACAACCATCGCCAACGCTAAATTGAAATCTAATGGCTGAGCAGGTTTAACAGCCATTAATGTTGAAAGCCCACCCATATCATGTATGGCAAGATAAACAGAGTAACTTCCAAGGATAGCGATAGCAGGAACAGCTACGATAGAGAGAACGGTGAGAGCGGATATGCCGAAGAATACAGTGATGGTCATTAAAATGCCGGAAATGGCGATAAGGAGATTAATATCAATACCTGTGGCTTTTCCTACTGGAATAGCAAACATTGCCACACCCACACCAAACCAACCAACCTGAGTACCACCGAGTAAAAATGAGGGAAGCCAAGAACCTTTAATACCGAAAGAGTAACGCGCGAGGAGATGAGTAGTAAGACCTGTTTTTGAACCAATAAAACCAAGAAATGCGGTGTAGATACCAAGAAGAAGATTACCAATTAGAACTGCGAGGAAGAAATCATTAAAGGAAAGACCAGTACCAAGAGCGCCGCCAGTCCACATACTGGCTGAAAAAAACGTTAATCCCAACATCACAAAGGTTAACGCCAATCCACCCTTTCTTGCGGATATGGGCACCGGGCCCTGACTATAATTGTTGTCCTGAGACACTTTAACCCCCTATTAATTTCACCAGGCCAAAAAAATCTGACGAATTCTATCTGTATAAAAATATTATGCAAACGTTTTCGTTGTCTGTTTATTATAATTAATGGAATGCTTCAATTATGGAGAGTTGATATTCGTCACAAAAATGGCAGAACAATCGTTGTTTTACTTGAAGTTATCTCGTTATTTCGGATACGACTTATAAAGTAATTTTATTTAGAAATATTTATGATAGAAATTAATCATGTTTCCTCTCTCGCAAACCTCAATTTACATAAATATTTCTTATTTAAATTGAAAGCGATAAAAAGGAATTATTGATAAAAGTACAAAAGAGGAACTTTCATCCCTCTTTTGCATATTGTAAATAATTCGCTTAATTTCGTCTTCTCACCGGAGTATTATCTGCAACATAGTATTTAGCCTGACTTTTTGGTAAAGGTTTAATCCCTCTCACCTTATCCGCTATCTTTTCTGCGATCATAATGGTCGTTGCATTCAAATTGCCCGTGATGATTAAAGGCATAATCGACGCATCAATAACTCTTACGTTTTCGATACCATGCACTCGCCCTTCGCTATCAACAACAGCCATTTCATCTGTGCCCATTTTACAAGTACCACAAGGATGAAATGCGGTTTCTGCTCGTTCTCTAACAAAGGTATCAAGCTCTTCATCACTTTGGATATGTTTACCCGGACTAATTTCTTCACCACGGTAAGCATCTAATGCCGGTTGTGCCATAATTTCTCGTGTGATCCGAATTGCGGCTCGAAACTCTTCCCAATCTTGTTCTGTTGACATGTAATTAAACAAAATACTGGGATGTTGATGAGGATCTGTAGATGTTAATTTTACACGTCCTCTACTTGGGGAACGCATTGAACCTACATGCGCTTGGAAACCATGAACCTCTACTGCATTGGTTCCATTATAATTAATGGCAACGGGCAGAAAATGGAACTGAATATTAGGCCACGCAAACTTTTCACTAGAGCGAATAAAACCGCCCGCTTCAAATTGATTACTTGCCCCGATCCCTGTTCCTTGGAATAGCCATTGCGCACCAATTTTAGGCTGGTTATACCATTTTAAAGCAGGATAAAGTGAAACGGGTTGTTTACATTCATACTGCAAATACATTTCTAAATGATCTTGAAGATTTTCCCCAACACCAGGTAATACATGTACGGGGGAGATATTAAATTCATTTAATACTGCCTCAGGTCCGACCCCAGAACGTTGTAATATTTGAGGCGAAGCAATTGCACCCGCGCAAAGTAATATTTCTCGCTTGGCTTTCGCATGGTGAGGTGTGGTATTTTCTCCCGAAAAATAGCGAACCCCAATGGCTTTTTTACCTTCAAATTCAATAACATCTGTTGTAGCATGTGTCTCTATCGTTAAGTTTTTGCGTGCTTTAGCTTGATCAAGATAGCCTCTTGCTGTGCTTGCTCGGCGGCCTTTAGGTGTGACGGTTCTATCCATCGGACCAAAACCTTCTTGCTGATAGCCGTTAAGATCGGCGGTTTGGGGATATCCTGCTTGTACACCAGCCTCAACCATCGCATGAAATAGAATATTATTGCCTTGTTTTGGTGTTGTGACACTCACAGGCCCTTTATCACCATGATAATCATTAGCACCAATATCACGCGTTTCCGCTTTACGAAAATAAGGCAAACAACTTAAGTAGTCCCACTCTTCAAGACCGGGTAATTTAGCCCAACCATCAAAATCCATAGCATTACCACGAATGTAACACATACCATTAATTAACGATGAACCACCCAGCCCTTTACCACGACCACACTCCATGCGTCGGTTATTCATATAAGGTTCAGGCTCAGTTTCATAAGCCCAGTTATATCGCCTACCTTGTAACGGATACGCTAATGCTGCTGGCATTTGTGTACGAAAATCGAACCTGTAGTCCGGACCTCCAGCTTCAAGGAGCAGCACAGTAACTTCAGGATCTTCTGTCAAGCGGGTTGCAAGAACGTTACCGGCTGAACCAGCACCGATAATAATGTAGTCATAGACCATTGTTATCTCCTCTGTTTCAGTCATTAAAAAAAGAATGGATTAAAAAACGGATGAAAACTCCCCAAGTTCGATTTGAATAGATTTTATTTGCGTATAATTCTGTAATGTGACAAGTCCGTTTTCACGCCCTACTCCAGAATGTTTATAACCCCCAACTGGCATTTCTGCTGGAGACTCACCCCATGTGTTAACCCAACAAATTCCAGCCTCTAATTGATGAATAACACGGTGAGCAGTTGTAAGATCGTTAGTAACAAGGCCTGCGGCTAAACCATATATGCTATTATTAGCACGTATAATCACTTCATCTTCGGTTTGGTAACTCAGAATACTCATCACTGGGCCAAATATTTCGTCTTGCGTAATTTTCATATCATCCGTGCAATCAGTGAAAACAGTCGGCTCAACATAAGCACCTTGCGCAAAATCACCGTCTAACAAGCGATGCCCCCCACAAAGTAATCTTGCTCCTTGTCTTTTTCCTAACTCAATATAATTTAAGACCTTTTCAAGATGAGAAAAGCTGACTAATGGCCCAAAATTAGTGTCCATTTCAAGAGGAGAACCGACTCGAATGCGGGAGACACGCTCAGTGATTTTGGCTTCAAATGCTTTTTTTAATTTTTCTGGTACAAATACACGCGTTCCATTAGTACATACTTGGCCTGAACTATAGAAATTAGCCATCATTGCAATATCCGCAGCGGTATCTAAATCGGCATCATCAAAAATAATTAAAGGTGACTTTCCACCGAGTTCCATTGTCACTTCTTTTAAACTCGATGCAGAGGCATTTGCCATCACTTTCTTGCCTGTTTCAATTCCACCAGTAAAAGAAACTTTAGCAATGTCAGGATGTTGCGTTAACCATTGCCCCACATTAGCTTTTCCTGTAACGACGTTAAAAACCCCTTTAGGTAATCCTGCCTCAGTGTATATTTCGGCCAATTTTAATGCCGTAAGTGAAGTCATTTCACTTGGTTTAAAGATCATGGCATTACCCGCAGCAAGTGCAGGCGCAGATTTCCATAATGCTATTTGAATGGGATAATTCCATGCACCAATACCAGCAACTACACCTAAAGGCTCACGGCGAGTATAAGCAAAAGCGGTTTCTCTAAGAGGGATTTGCGTTCCTTCAAGTGCGGGAATAAGACCTGCGTAGTACTCTAAAACATCAGCACCTGTCACAATATCGACATAACGTGTTTCAGAGAGTGGCTTACCTGTGTCTAAGGTTTCTAAATGAGCTAATTCATCATTACGTTCGCGTAAAATATCAACAGCACGTCTCAAAACTCGTGCTCGTTCCATCGCCGTCATCGCACACCAAATTTGTTGCCCTTGCTTTGCACTTTCGACTGCCCAATTGATATCTTCTTCACTTGCAGATTGTAAATGTGCAATCACATCGCCATTAGCTGGATTGATCGCATCAAATTGCTCACACTCCGGCTCTGCACAATCGACATATCCACCATGAATATAGAGTTTATGTAAGGGTGGGTTTGACATATTTTCTCCTTATTATTCGTATGTTAAGTCTTTATTTAACTCCGATTTTTCAGTTGCATATCGATATATTCATTCGTAATAGTTTTGGCTTCCTCCAAAGAGAAAGGCACATTGCTCAGTGCACTTCGTAGCCATAAACCATCAATTAATGCAGCTAAACCTTTTGCAGCCAAACGAGCTTGATCTTTGGTAAGAACACGCCCAAACTCGTAACTTAGGTTGGAATAAAGCCTTTTATCATTAACCTTTTGTAAACGATTCAAATTAGGCTGATGCATACTACTCGCCCAAAACGCTAGCCATGTTTTCATTGCAGCTTCACTGGTTTGAGTCGTATCAAAGTTACCTTCAACAATGGCTTGAATGCGTTGCTTTGGTGTTGCATCACTTAACATTCTTAAACGTATCGCTACTGCAAAACCGAGTTGGTACTGAATATGACGCATCGCTGCTTCCAGTAATCCATTTTTATCACGAAAGTAGTGGCTAATAATGCCGTTAGAAACACCGGCTTTTCGAGCTATCAATGCGATGCTCGCCTCTTGCATTCCAACCTCATTAATGACTGCTAACGTCGCTTGGATTAATTGCTGTTTACGTATCGACTGCATTCCTATCTTCGGCATGTTTTTAGACCTAAAAAATACATTGAACACAGTTATTAAACGTTTTTTTAATTGAACATTCAATCAATATTAACTATTGTTTATCACAATTAATTTACAATTTGATTTGGGAGGATATTGTGAAAAATTGAATCTTTGCAACTAATTCAATTAGTTAACAAAGAATGCAACTTTTAACTTTTAGATAAATAAATTTTTGGAATTTCTGATGACAACTCTTAACAGCACAAAAAAACCACAGAAAGATAAGCTAAACTCTGTCGTTTTTTTCGCTTCCGCAACGCTAATTTTAGCATTTTCTTTTTTCACTATTTTGATGACAGAAACAGCAAATACCTGGATTGTGGCAACACTAGGATGGGTATCAAAAACCTTTGGTTGGTACTATTTATTGGCGGCCACGTTATACATTGTTTTTGTTATTTTTGTTGCCACATCTCGTTTTGGAAATATCAAATTAGGGCCTGAACAATCGAAACCTGAATTTAGTGTTTTAAGTTGGTCTGCAATGTTATTTGCGGCCGGTATTGGGATTGATTTGATGTTTTTCTCTGTAGCAGAGCCGATTACACAATATATGTTACCGCCAACCGGCGAAGGTGAAACAATAGAAGCAGCCCGTCAGTCGATGGTGTGGACTTTATTCCACTATGGCCTGACGGGCTGGTCTATGTATGCGTTAATTGGTATTGCACTAGGCTATTTTAGCTATCGTTATAATTTACCTTTAACTATACGTTCTGCACTTTATCCTATTTTTGGAAATCGTATTTATGGTCCAATTGGTCATACTGTCGATATTGCTGCTGTTTTAGGAACTATTTTTGGTATTGCAACAACACTAGGAATTGGTGTTGTACAGCTTAATTATGGCTTAAAAGTTCTTTTTGACTTGCCCCAAGGATTAGGTGTTCAAGGCGGATTAATTCTGTTATCGGTTATTATGGCCGTTATTTCAGCAACATCAGGTGTTAACAAAGGGATCAGAATTTTATCGGAACTTAACGTATTGCTCGCACTAGGGCTTATTTTATTTATCTTATTTGCTGGTGATACTGAGTTTTTATTAAATGCATTGGTATTGAATGTCGGTGATTATACTAATCGCTTTTTGGGGATGACACTAAATAGCTTTGCATTTGATAAACCAACTGATTGGATGAATAGCTGGACACTCTTTTTCTGGGCTTGGTGGGTTGCATGGTCCCCTTTTGTTGGTCTATTTTTGGCTCGGATTTCAAGAGGACGAACAATCAGACAGTTTGTTATAGGTACATTGATTATTCCTTTTGTTTTTACACTACTATGGTTATCAATTTTTGGTAATAGTGCTTTATATGAAGTGATCCATGGCAATAAAGAATTAGCACAAACTGTATTAGAAGCCCCTGAAAAAGGGTTCTATTCACTATTAGAACTCTATCCTGGTTTCGGTTTAACGGCTTCTGTCGCCACCATTACAGGGCTATTATTTTATGTCACCTCTGCCGATTCTGGTTCATTAGTATTAGGTAATTTTACCTCTCAATTAAGTCATGTTAATAACGATGCACCTAACTGGCTTCGTATTTTCTGGTCTATTGCCATTGGGTTATTAACATTGGGTATGCTCATGGCTGATGGTATTTCTGCCTTACAAAACACGACTATAATAATGGGATTGCCCTTTAGTTTTGTTATTTTCTTTATAATGGCGGGACTTTATAAATCATTAAAAGTAGAAGATTTTCGACGTGTTAGT
Source organism: Proteus faecis (assembly GCF_003144395.1). Lineage (GTDB taxonomy): Bacteria > Pseudomonadota > Gammaproteobacteria > Enterobacterales > Enterobacteriaceae > Proteus > Proteus faecis. The sequence goes on from NZ_PENZ01000034.1 coordinate 572,187, forward strand.
TCACTCAATACCAATGCCCCCGCGCCACTTTATGGCAATACGACTATGAATTGGAAACAACGTTTAGGGCGAGTTATGAACTTTCCGGGAACGACATATACACAACGTATGCTAGATTTAACTTGTATGCCAGCAATGCAAGATGTGGCTAAAGAACTTTTATTGCGCGGGGCTAAAGTTGAATTCAATTACTACCCAATTGAAGATAATGAACGCTTACATCATTTAGAACTTGTCGTCGATCTTGCGCAAGAGCAGAACTTTATTTATCAAATTTGGCCACAAAAATACTCAGTACCTGCATTTACCTATCGTGCTCGTCGAGGTAAATCAGATTATTACCGTTTAGAAACATATTTATGGGAAGGTACACAAGGTAATGATTTAATGGATTACACCAAAGAGCAAATTATTACAGATATTTTAGACCAATATGAAAAACACCTGAATTTTATTCATCTTAGTCGTGAAGCACCCGGCGCGACATTAACTTTTCCTGAATAAAAGCTATAAATAGCCATTAATATCTAAGGGAAATCTAATAAACGATTTCCCTTTTTTATTATATTGAACCGTGTTAGACAATGTTTTCCAAAGATCCACACTAAGAAAGATGAATATTTAATTATTTTTATTACATAAATATTTACTTTGGTTTTCTTTTTAGTAATCTATGTGAACTAATAAAACATAGAATAATTTACTTGGGAAAACATCACATGAATCGTCGGTCATTTTTAACATCATCCAGCCTAGTGATTGGGGGGCTTTCGTTAAGTTCCTTTGTTAGCTCTGCTTATGCCAATGAAGCACTGAAAAATAAATTGGCATTTAATGCAGAAAATCCGTTACTACTTAATTTCAATGAAAACTCATTAGGTATGTCGCCTAACGCCCAAAAAGCGATTATTGCTGCTTTACCCAATGCATTTAGATATCCAGATGATGCACGTAGCGAATTAATTAGTGAATTAGGCAAAGAGTTTAAACTTTCAGATAAACATATTACCTTGGGAAATGGCTCATCTGAGACAATTCAAGCAGCCGTTCAATTTGTGGCAAACAAAGCACAAAAAGAAGGTAAAGCAGTTCAACTTATTGTTCCTGATCCGACATTTAACTATGCCGAGCTTTATGCAGAACCCTTAGGTGTAAAAATCGTTAAAGTACCCGTTGATAAAACGCTAGCTTTCGATTTAGCAACTATGCAGAAAAAAGCACAAGAGTTTGATGGTATTAGTATGGTCTATTTGTGCAATCCAAATAACCCAACGGCGATGTTAACCCCTAGTGCAGAACTATCGAATTGGGTGAAATCAGCAAAAGAGAATGTCTTTTTTATTATTGATGAAGCTTATGCCGAGTTTGTTTCTACCCCTGCATTTGTCAGTGCAATTACCCTAGTGGCTGAGGGTTATAAAAACCTGATTGTGACTCGTACCTTCTCTAAAATTTATGCTTTAGCTGGGCTACGTGTCGGTTATGGTGTTGCTGTACCTGAGGTTATTGCGGATGTTGATGTGTTTGTTTCTATTGATAATACCAACACTGCAGGTGCAGTTGCCGCATTAGCCTCACTAAAAGATAAAGCTTATGTGGAATATAGTCGTAAATCGATTGATGTTTCACGTCAGATAGTCGTTGATACCTTAAAAGATCTCAATATTGAATACGCACCTTCTCATGCAAACTTTATATTCCATAAAGTTAAAGGCGATGTAAAAACCTATCAAAATAGAATGAAAGACGCGAATATTATGGTTGGCCGTGAATTTCCACCCGCTTTGGGCTGGAGCCGTTTAACTTTAGGTACACCCGAAGAGATGAGCTATTTTGTCGCAACATTAAAAGAATTTCGGGTTAAAGGTTGGATTTGATTTTATTCAAATTCACTCATAATAGTTTATGTATAAAGGGAACTAAAACGTTCCCTTTATAATTTAAAGATATTCTAAAGAAAATAAAACTTCGCCATTTGCACTGCCACTAACAACGGCTGCCCCTGTTGATGCATATTGCGCATAAAAATCAAGAGCAATATTATTGATTGTTCCTACTGGATAAATAACACTACTTTTACCTGGTAATACCTTATTTTTATTTTTATCTAAAATTGCGATCCCAACATTTTTTGCAGAGTCATTTTCTGACAATTTAAATAGTGTATTATCTTGATTATCAGTATCCCCTTTAAAGGTCACTTTCACTCCCGTCGTAAATACACTACAATCCGTTAAGTTAAGTGTAAACTTTATCGGTTCTGTTGTTTTGTTTTGCTGAAAATCTTTCGTTCCCCACACACCTAAATCTACAAATTTATTCATTGATTCAGGGCTTACTCTGCATGTATTTGCAACAATATTTGCTTTTATAACGATATTGGTATTTGCCAATTCAGCTTTTGCGTCTTGAACTCGAAATATTGAACACCCTATCAATAAAAATAGTATCCATAATAAAGAGCGCATTATTCTGTTACTATAAAATAACTCATTCATGATGTGAGCCTATATAAATTTAAGGAAAATCGACTCTTAAGAAACCACTAGATGTCACAGAACCTTCTGCTGGTGTTTTTCCATCAATACTGACAGGATACACATTAATAGTAACATTAGAGTCAGAATTTCCATTTAGTTTAAAAGGAATAAAACTAGATAAATCATTAGGGGTTAATTCCGCACCATTAGCGTTCGCAATAATAAATCCAACACTTTTATTATTAGAAACAATTGCATTGCCTCGTACAGAATCGGCTTGTAAACGCATTGTCAAATCTGCACTAGCCTCTATATTGTCACATTGAATATTTAAATTACGCGAAATTGTATTTACTCCTTCCGCTCTTTTCCCCGCTTCTTTAAAACTTGATGCAGGAATATTATCAAAATCAATATTTAATACTTGACCAGAATTAATCACACAAGATTGTGGTACAGATATCGAAAGATTTAAAAATAACTTAGTGATCACAGCTTGTTTTGTTGCGCAATTTTGTGGTTGGCAGAATCCAAATTCACCAACAAATATATTATTTACATAAGTACCTGAAATAATCGCTTTATCTATTTTTATTCGTGTCTGATATTTTCGTGTAGAAACGACCCCTTCTTCACCTTCAGTATAAGAACGAGGACCACAAGTAGAACTTAAAGTTGGTACATTATAAGGAACATAAATTGTTCTACAATTATTTGTCATCCTTAAAGCTACAGATATATAGTCATCTATTCTTGAATATACCCAATCATTATTACTGGTGTTAGCTGTAGGAATATTACCATTAGAATATGTTGCCCAGGTTTGTCCTTGACCTGCATTCCACCTTAATGTTGTTCTATTTGTTAAATTAATATCAGAAGCATCTTTAGTGACCCCTACTTTATTTTCATTCTTTGTTAACTGTCCGCTGAGTGTTGAAATTTCATTAGCATTACAACCACTGATACAGTTAACAGCAATAGCACTATTTGAAGCAATGGCCATTATCATAAATAATAATATTCTCATCATAAAAACCCATTAAGTTGTTATTTATCAGATTGACAAGTAGAAGATATAAAATAAATTCCTTTCTCTTTAGATGATGTCTCGCTAATCTCATAATTAAATAAACATTGTTGATCTTCTGCCTGCCCCCATTTGGCTTTTAACTTACCTACAGGCGCTAATCCAGAAATAAATACTCGACCATCATCACCCACTATGCCACTCACAGAACGTTCCTCATCAATAACAATCGCACCAAATGGGATCACTGAACCATTCTGTTTTGATAAAGTAACCATTGCTCTGTAACCAATATTTGTCTTAAATTCAGCTTGAACCAGTGCACCTTTTGTAGGAACAACATTTAGAATTGAATTCTCTAATTCAACATTCTCACCTAATGAATTTATATCCAAAGAAACACGATTATTCTTATAAATAGATGCATAAGGTAGAACAGCATATCCTTTATTATTAGTTAATATGCCATTAGCATTCTCAACTCTAATATTATTAGCATCATTTGCTTTAATAAGAATATTTGTATCACCTAAAGGTTGGCTTAAAGTAATTCCACCAGAATGTGCAACAACACCACCATTTAAATTATAATTTAATTCATGCCAATCGTTATTATAATTATATCCGCTCCCTAGATTAGCATACTTCCCTTTATAGTTAGCATAAACCATCCCAGAATAACCACCACCGTTATGAGCATACCCTTGTTGGATATTATAATTTAAATTATTATCCTCAAGTAGTGTTCCTGTTAATCCAGCTTGTTGAACCCATACATTGTCATTACTTCTGTTCATAGAATAAACGGCATACATACTATTTCGACTAGAGTTTAAATCATTAACTCTATTTCGATTAAAAAGATCATTAATAGGAATAGAAATATTAAATGCAATATTTTTATTATCTCCATTCATACCTGGCGATTTAGATTTAGAAAAATTCAAGCTATAATTAATTTGCTTTATATTTCCATTATAACCAATCTGCCATAATTGTTCTGTTTCCGTTGTTCGCCAATAATTTTGATAAGAACCCAATAAATATAAAGAACTGTTATCCGTCACTTGCTGATTTATATTAACTTGAAAACGTCCTTTTTTAGAATAATTTAAATCATGGTAATCAGAAAGTTGATCCTTACCTTCAAATAATCCATCAGGTTGTCTGATCTCATACCCTTTCATTCTTTTATAGCTAACTTCATTTAGCGTATAATAGCCTTGTGTTGAATATCGATATCCCATAATTTGGAAATTAGTGCCAGTCTCATTTATTGACTTAGCATAGAGTAATCGAACAGATTGCCCTTTTTTATGCTCTTCATTGGGTAATATACTATTTGCTTGTATAATATCTGCTGAGATAGCGCCTAAACTACCTAAATTTCCCCCTAACCCAATAGCGTATGATTGATAATTATTAGAGAACTGACTACCACCATAGAGGGTTGTATTATAAGGTAAGCCATATATTAGGCTAAATTGTCCAAAATTAGGTTTATCTTGATTACTTGAGCCACTTCTAAACTCACCAGCAATAAGCTCATATTTTAATCGACCTTCTCTTTGTAAAATAGGCACGTTAGAATATGGAACAACAAATTGAGTAATCTTTCCATTATTCTCTTCAACAATAACATCTAAATTACCGCTACTTGAAGTTGCGTAAAGATCTTTTATTTCAAAAGCACCAGGTGGCACCGAAATTTGATAGATCACAAAACCATTTTGTTTTACGGTCACAATAGCATTGCTATTTGCAATTCCTTTAATTGTCGGAGCAAATCCACGCATACTATCAGGTAACATATTATCATCAGATTCTAGTTTAGCACCTCTAAAACCAAGGCTATCAAAGATAACTCCATTAGAAAATGAATCACCTACCGTCAAATCGGCCTTTAACGAGATAATCGGCTTTTGTACATATGTTCTAATATTTCTCCATTTGTTTTGGTTATTTTGTCCTCTAGCATAGATCCATGAGCTTTCATTTCTAAAGCGCCATGAACCTATATTAATACCTGGCGTTAAGTTTAAGAAATAGTTATTATTATTTGAGCCATCTTTATCATTTTTATTATTTCTTCCATTGAAATTATAATTTAATAAAAGAGCATTAATTCCGTTATCCCATTTTTCTGGTGGAATATAACCGCGAACATTATTTTTAAACATTACTTGTGGAATACTTAAAAATAATTTTTGACTTTCAAAATCAAATCTAATGTTTGACTTTTCAATCTCACCTAATATATCAATACAATTTTTACTATTAATTTGTTTACTATCTTCATTTAAATTCACACCTATATTTTTTAATTCTTTATTGTTTAAACAAGGTAGTAACCCAGTTCCATCAGATGATTTTTTATTTTCATAAAAGGGAATACTTTTAGTTTCAATATATTCATTATTGACATAGATTTCGACTGAATAGATTCCTTCAGGCTGGCCTTCACCTTTATCAAAGCGTGATAAATCTGCAACTTCACTATCAATGCTTGATATCAAATTAGGATTAAAAAAGCTATCTGCATAACTAATGCTAGAATAAAAAGATCCTAAAACGAAATAGAGATTAAAAATTATAGTCTTAGATTTTAACATAATAAAACCTTATCATTAATTAATCTTATAATATTATTTACTAACCTTTTTTATTATTATTGGCGTACTGGCACCATAATCATTAATAGTTTGATAAGATATTTGATTATAGCTAGGATTGTTGACTTTTATTTCTATAGATCCTTTTGGCGGCACCATAGTACTATTCAACTTTTCTTCTCCGATTTTTATGTTAATTAAGGTTGCATAATATGGTGTTGGATTTTTTATTGTTAATTTTTGCCCTGAAGATATAAATTCGATACTATTAGGAACATCTTCCGTTCTAAATACCAAACCTTGTGGCCTAACAAATATTTTTATTCTAGATAACACGGCTAATTGCAATATATTTTTATCTTTAATTTCTTCTCTTTCAATTTCAGGTATTGCTTTCATATTTAGCCAAAATAGACTTTCTCTATCAGTGGGTAAAATTTTTCCTGCATATATAATTCTTAATTTATTTTCACTTTCAGGCTTACTCACAAAAAGAGGTGGAGTCACAATAAATTCATTTGTTTTTTTATCATCGTTATCATCAATCCACGACTGAATTAAAAAACGTAATTTTTTATCTGTATTATTAATAGTAATTGATGTTTGTTTAGCATCCATTGGATATATTATGCGAGTTGCAGCCAATGCTACACCTCCAGCATTAGAGAATGAAGAAAAACAAAAGAGAAAAAATAAAATAATATAGTTTCTATATATTAAATACATATGAGCCTCGAGTAACAGGTTTAATTAGTGATAACTAAAAACAAACCACACAACACTATCGGCCTTACCGCCAATAACCGTTTCTTTTGTTGCCAAATAGCTTGCTTTAAATTCTATTTTTAACTCATTTTCTTTAATAAACTTATATTTATTAATATTATTTGGAATTATTATCTCATCTTCAGAATTAAATAGTGCAACACCAACACCTGAAGCTGAATTTTGTTTTTCTGTAATATTAAATAATCGTTTATCTCTGCTATTGACATCACCTAAAATATACAAATTGACTTTGTCAGCCATATTTTCATTACAATTCATTAATTTAATAAAAAAAGGGAGCTTTATTGAATGAGTTCCTATACCACTAAATTGATTACTACTAATAATACCTAAATCAACAATCTGATTTTTACTTTCTGGAGATACTGTACATGCTGGCTCAACAATACCTCCCCTAAAATAAACAATACCATCATCTAAAAATATTTTATTCCTTTCTATAGAATGTGTTGTAAATGAAATAGAAAAAAACAGTGCAATAGAATATATTAAACTATATTTCATATTTGCCTCGATATAAAAGTATGGCCTTTATTATTAGGCCATACTTCTCAATAAACTAATTAGACTTATTCATATTGCATTCTGAAAGTCACATTGGCATCCGCCTGACCCGGTGTTACGGTATCTAATGTTGATTTATAGCGGGCAACAAAATTCAAAGTATTAGCTCCGTCAATTAACTGTTTGGCGGTAGAGAACACGGAACCATCTGGTGATAAAATTTTACCCGTATGGTCTGTAATCTCAATACCAACACCTGTAGCTGCGCCTGCGCCACCAGTTGTAATATTACTGACAGCTAATACTGTTTTGTCATTTGAATCACTAACACCTGAAAATGATGCTGAGGCATTTTTTGCAACTGTAGTATCACACTCTTCTAAATCAATCGAAAAATCAGTGTTTCCAACAGTTTTACCAACACTATCAAATTGGGCTGTTCGATATTGACCAATATTGATAGTTTGATTCATTGACTTTGCACTAACAGCACATGCAGCATTTACTATTTGCCCCGTAAAATTAATTTTACCACCATTAACAATAGTAGCCGCCGAAGCAATACTACTCAGTGATAAAACTGATACAGCTAATACGGTTTTAACTAGCATTTTTCTTTTAAGCATTGACTTTTCCTTTTTATATTACAGGTAAATATAAACAACATCTTCACTTCAAAATATACTCAAGGCAATAAAACTCATATTAAAGAGCAATATTAATAATGGATTTCTATATCTAAATATTAAATCAAGATATGGATAATAAAATAAAGTATTAAGTAACAATAACTCAATAGACATGTCGATATTACATAAATAGGATTTAAATTAAATCCTTATTAAAAGTGTAATATTGGTATATCTATATAAATTTAAAGAACAAAAAATATTAAATAACATTTTTAAAAAAAGGAATGTTATTATCAGTATCATATTTTATTTTATACTTTAGTGTAATTACTCTATTTCTCACTCGATCAAAAAAATCACTAATTGAAATATCAAATATATTTAGTATATAAAATAATATATCTACAGGTATTTTATTTATACCTCGTTCATAACGAGATATCTGTTGTTGAGAAATATTTAATATTTTTCCTAGTTCAGCCCCCGTCATAAAATTACGTTGTCGTAAGAGAGAAAGTTCATATCCTATCGAATGACAAAATATCTTTCTTTCTGAAATATATTTAAAATTCAATGAGAAATCATTTATTTCCAAAATTATCTTCCCCAAATGTATTTGTATTTAATTTACGATATAAGATTAATAAAATCAAACATTCAAAATTTTCTAACCAATTAAAATGCACATAATAAAACACTAAATAAGTGTAAGTAAATATACTCAATCACCTTATATCAGGAGGTTAATAATTTATTTTCTTTATATCATCTTTTTTGTAAGGTGATAAAATCTAAAAAACAATGATTATTTGACAAAATAAAAGATAATATTCTGCATTTATGGGAAAGATAAATACTTATCATTTTATGATTAGTGGATAATTTGGAAGGGATTAATATTTAATTAAAAGTAAAGACAAAGACAAAGTTAAAAAATAGTCTTTTTCATCTTTTTGAATTAAGTTAAAGAGATAAAGGCATTAAGTAATCTTATCAATTGTAAATTGTAACTAATTCCTGCTGAGTTTTGTTGATAAAAATCAAACTTTGTGTTAATTAGTATTTCATTACAATAGTGAAAGCATAAATCTCGCTTAAATCGCACCTAACTCATTAAAAAATAATGTTTTTCAATATATTAAAATATCTAAACACAATAGATATAGTTAATATTAAAAATAAGAAACTTAATTGATTTATAATTAGAATATTAATTATAAACTAGGCTTTTTAAGCTTTTTGAAAAATAATGATAAGCACAAAAACAAGATGTATTAATAAAATATTTTTTGCTTATTAAATAACATAGAATTGACGTTCATATTTTAGATAAAAAAGCCTGAATAAAATTCAGGCTTTTTTATGAAACAGAATATCTAAATTAGTTTAAAGCGGATCCACCTTTAAGCAAGAGACCGCATGGCGGAAGCTCCCCTCTAGTAAAGGACGTGTTTTAGCGCATTCTTCATCCGCCATTGGACAACGTGTACGGAAAATACAACCTGATGGTGGATTAATTGGAGAAGGCAATTCTCCCTCTAATAAATCAATATGCTTGTTACGCTCTTTATCAGGATCAGGAATAGGCACTGCGGACATCAATGCTTTGGTATAAGGATGTAATGGCTGATGATAAACTTCATCATAAGTTCCTAATTCCACAGCATGCCCTAAATACATCACCAAAACACGATCTGAAATATGTTTTACCACCGCCAGATCATGAGCAATAAAGATTAAAGATAATCCCATCTCTTTTTGAATATCTTTCAGCAAGTTCACCACTTGAGCCTGAATTGATACATCTAATGCTGAAACGGGTTCATCACAAATCACCAATTTAGGTTCTAGAATTAACGCGCGAGCAATACCGATACGTTGGCACTGTCCACCTGAGAATTCATGAGGATAACGGTTGATTAAGTTTGGCAATAATCCAACTCTCATCATCATGGCTTTCACTTTTTCAACAACTTCAACCTGTTTCATTTTGGGATGATAGGTTTTAAGCGGTTCAGCAATAATATCGCCAATCGTCATTCTTGGGTTTAAAGACGCCAGCGGATCTTGGAAAATCATCTGGATATCTTGACGAATATCGCGCCATTGCTTATTCCCCATACCCAGTAAATCATTACCTAACCAAGTAACTGTACCGCCTGAGGCTTTGACTAACCCAATAATGGCTCGCGCAAATGTCGATTTGCCACAACCAGATTCACCAACAACCCCTAATGTTTCACCTTCATATAAACGCAGTGTGACACCATCGACGGCTTTGAGGCTTTTTTTAGGTTGCCAGAACCACTGTTTATTATCTTGAACATCGAAATAAACTTTTAAGTCATTCACTTCTAGAATAACTTTTCTATCTTGTAAGATGGCCTGAGTCATACCAATTCCTCCACCGCTTTAAAACAGGCACGTAATCGCCCTTGTGCAAATTGCGCTAATTGAGGTTCACTCGTTAAGCATTGTTCTGTTGCATACTGACAACGAGGTTGGAATGGACAGCCTTTTGGTAAACGCAATAAGTTAGGCGGATTTCCAGGAATGGTAGCTAGTCGTTCATCTTCACCATCTAAGCGAGGAACAGCCTGTAACAATCCGATAGAGTATGGATGTGATGGTTGATAGAAGATGTCACGCGCTTTACCGTACTCCATAGTGCGTCCTGCGTACATCACTAATACTTTATCGCAGATACCCGCAACGACTCCCAAGTCATGGGTGATCATGATAATCGCGGTATTTAAATCATTCTTAAGCTCATTGAGCAAGGTCATGATCTGTGCTTGAACTGTCACATCAAGTGCGGTTGTCGGTTCATCAGCAATTAAAAGTTTTGGTTTGCAAAGCAATGCCATAGCAATCATTACACGTTGACGCATACCTCCAGAAAACTCATGAGGATACATGCTCATACGCTTATGGGCTTCCGGCATTTTTACCGCATCTAACATACGCACAGATTCTGCATAAGCATCGTTTTTACTCATGCCTTTATGAAGCATTAATACTTCAATAAGCTGTGACCCCACTTTCATATAGGGATTTAATGAGGTCATGGGATCTTGAAATATCATGGATATTTCTTCGGCACGCATTTTATTTAATTCACTTTGGCGAAGATTTAAGATCTCACGACCATTAAAGTTCGCGCTACCTGCTGTGCGACCATTTTTCGCTAATAATCCCATTAATGCGAATGCCGTTTGAGATTTACCTGAGCCCGATTCCCCGACGATCCCCAGAGTTTCACCTGCAGATAATTCAAAGTTGAGTTTATTAACTGCGGTAACATCGCCATCCGGTGTACCAAACGTCACACAGAGATCTTTAACACTTAATAACGATTTGTTTGTTGAATTCATTTTGTTCTCCTTAACGATCTTTCGGGTCTAATGCGTCACGTAAGCCATCACCGATAAAGTTAAAGCAGAACAGTGTGACAACTAAGAACGAAGCCGGAAAAAGTAATAACCAAGGAGAAACTTCCATTGAGTTTGCACCATCACTTAATAGTGCTCCCCAACTACTTAATGGCTCTTGTGTTCCTAAGCCTAAGAAGCTTAAGAAGGATTCAAATAAAATCATGCTAGGGACTAATAAAGAGGCATAAACCACAACCACACCCAGTACGTTAGGTACGATATGTCTTAGCACAATATTGCGTGATGACACACCACAAACTAATGCAGCTTCAATAAACTCTTTACGTTTTAGACTTAAAGTTTGTCCTCTTACAATACGTGCCATATCCAGCCAAGATACCATCCCGATCGCAACAAAAATCAGTAAGATATTTTGACCAAAGAATGTCACCAGTAAGATAACAAAGAACATAAATGGGAATGAGTTTAGGATTTCTAATAAACGCATCATCACAGAGTCAACACGTCCACCAATATAGCCTGCCATTGCGCCATACAGCGTACCAACAATAACAGCAACAAAGGCAGCCGCGATACCGACCATTAATGAAATACGTCCACCAATCGCAACACGGACTAATAAATCTCGTCCAGATGAATCAGTGCCAAAATAGTGAGAAGAGGCAAAATCAGGTGCCATTGACATCATTTCCCAATCAGTATCGTCATAAACAAAAGGCGATAACATAGGGGCAAAAATGACAAATAATAAAATAAAGAAAAGTAATATAAGACTCGTGATGGCAGCTTTATTGTGCATAAAACGACGACGAGCGTCTTGCCATAAACTACGACCTTCAATATCTAATTGCTCCGAGAAATTCCCCAAAGCTTCGCTGTTTTCTTTCAGTGATAACATAACGCGCTCCAGTGTCTATTAATAACGAATTTTCGGATCAATAACGGCATATAAAATATCGACAATCGCATTAAAGAAAATCGTTAATGCACCAACGATAATGGTTAGGCTTAATACCAATGAGTAATCTCGGTTTAAAGCACCATTAACGAATAATTGTCCGATACCCGGCAATCCAAAGATGGTTTCAATCACCATTGAGCCCGTAATAATACCGACGAATGCCGGCCCCATATATGAGATAACAGGTAGCAACGCAGGTTTTAAAGCATGACGCAGTACAATTCTTTTCATCGGCAAGCCTTTCGCTTTTGCCGTTCTGATAAAGTTTGAGTGTAAAACTTCAATCATTGAACTACGGGTAATACGCGAGATACTGGCAATATAAGAAAGCGACAACGCAATCATAGGTAGCAACATATATTGCACCGCACCGCCATTCCAGCCACCAGCCGGTAGCCACCTTAGAGAGATAGCGAAAATAAGAACCAGTAGTGGTGCAACAACGAAACTCGGTATGACAACCCCCGTCATGGCAAATGTCATGACGGTATAATCCCATTTGGTGTTTTGATTCAGTGCGGCTATCACGCCTGCCCCCACACCTAAAATGACAGCAAAAATAAATGCCGACAGCCCTAATTTAGCTGAAACAGGGAATGCTTTACCGACTAAGGTGTTTACACTGTAGTCTTTATATTTAAAAGAAGGCCCTAAATCCCCTTTTGACAATTGAATTAAATAATCAAAGTATTGTTTATAAATGGGATCATTTAAGTGATATTTCGCTTCAATATTTGCCATGACCTCTGGTGGAAGTTTCCTTTCCCCTGTAAAAGGGCTACCGGGTGCTAAGCGCATCATAAAAAACGAAATCGTTATTAGAATAAATAGAGTCGGTATCGCTTCTAAAAAGCGACGAAAAATAAATTTGAGCATTGCCCGTTCCTATAACACAAACCTATTCAGGCGTGACGATAAAAAGACCTCGCCTTAAAAAGGCAAGGTCTCGCCCGATTATTTAGCAATAATATACAAGTCTTTAGTATGTAAATTATCTAATGGATCTTTACCGGAATAACCACCCACATAAGGTTTAACTAAACGGGTGTTTACATAGTAGTAAAGTGGAACAATGGCCGAATCTTTATCTAATATGCCTTCAGCTTTTTGATAAATAGCAGCACGTTCGTCATCAGATTTCACACGTAAAGATTCTTTGATCAATGCGTCAAATTCTGTGTTTTTATAGTGAACAGTATTGTTACTGCTGTAAGACAGCATCATGTTCAGGAATGAAGAAGGTTCGTTATAATCTGCACACCAACCTGCACGCGCAACATCATAAGTTCCTTGGTGACGAGTATCTAAGAACGTTTTCCATTCTTGGTTTTCAAGAGACACATCTGCACCTAAATTTTTCTTCCAAATTGAAGAAGCGGCGATTGCCACTTTTTTATGCAGATCAGAAGTATTGTACAGAAGTTTAAATTTCAGTGGATTTGCTTTGTTATAGCCCGCCTCTTCTAATAATTGACGCGCTTTTTCATTACGTTGTTCTTGAGTCCAATTCGCAAACCACTCTGGTTTGCTCTCTTTAATTCCATCTGTAAATGGAGGGGTAAAGCCATAAGCTGGGATATCACCTTGGTTTTTCACTTTATAAGTAATGATATCTCTATCCATTGACAGTTTCAGTGCTTCACGAACACGAGGATCGTTAAATGGAGCCTTCTCATTATTAATTTCATAATAATAAGTACATAAATATGGGCTTATACGCAATTCATCGGGGATCTCTTTTTTCAATTTTTGGAAAAATTCAATCGGTAAATTGCTATACGTCATGTCGATTTCACCCGCACGATAGCGGTTTACATCCGTGACTTCTGATGAAATAGGTAAGAACGTCACCTGATCAATAACCGTATTTTTGTTATCCCAATAAGTCGGGCTACGCTCTAACACAATACGTTCATTTACTGTCCAGTCTTTTAAATTATAAGCGCCGTTACCGACGAAATTAGCGGGTTGTGTCCATTTTTCACCAAATTTTTCAATCACTTTTTGGTTAACTGGCGACATGGAGGAGTGAGCTAATAATTTTGGTAAATAAGGCACAGCTTCAGATAAAGTGATTTCTAATGTGTTGTTATCTAATGCCTTAACACCTAATTCTGTTGCTTTTTTCTTACCTGCAATAATATCGTCGATATTTACGATATGCGCATATTGCAGATAACTTTCATAAGGAGATGCAGTATTAGGATCCGCTAAACGTTGCCAGCTATAAACGAAATCTTGTGCTGTAACAGGGTCACCATTTGACCATTTAGCGCCTTCACGAATTTTAAATGTCCAAACAGTAAAATCTTTATTTTCCCAACTAGTTGCGGAGCCCGGTAAAATTTCACCATCTGGTCCAACAATCGTAACACCTTCGAAAAGATCACGCGCTAATGCAGACTCTGGTACACCTTCGATTTTATGAGGATCCAGTGATTGTGGTTCAGAGCCGTTATTACGCACCAGCACTTGTTTTTCAGCTAATTTCACCCCGTCAGGAACAACAGCAGCGTTAGCGGTTAGTGCTGACAATCCAAAGATTGCGCTTATTGCGATCGCCAACGCACTCTTTTTAGTTAAATTACTCATCTTATAAAATACTCCCAGTTAGTGAGCGGGTTGTTAGACAACCATTCTGTGATGTTCAGTTGTGTTTTAGAACGGTTTACACAACTTATTGTTTTTACAAAAAATAAATCAATTTTGCTTATTTGCTATCAGTTCTTAATTGCCTGATAGCATTATCATTTTTTTATGCCGTTATCTTTTTTGTGTAGTTTTTTTTATTGTTTCACTACTTTTTAAATAACTTTTAATAATTAAAATCGCACATAACTATAGAATATCGGTAATTTACCAGTTTTAGTTATCTGCCTTTATAAAATAGCGCTTTAAGTCCGTATAATCAAAGGGGTCTTTACCTGTAAATCCACCTACTTTTGGACTAACTAATCTAACACTGACACGATAATAAACAGGTACTATCGCCGAGTCCTTGTCTAGCAAGGCTTCAGCGCGCTGATAGAGTTGATGACGAGCCCCTTTATCAACCGCAATTGAAGCATTATTTAATGCATCATCGTAATCATTATTTTCATAAAAGACTGTATTAAGACTACTTGTGGAAAGAAATGAATTTAAAAACGAGGTAGGTTCATTGTAATCTGCACACCACGTTGCTCTCGCAACTTGATAATTCCCTTGATTACGATTTTCTAATGCCGTTTTCCACTCTTGATTTTGCAACGTCACATTTGCACCAATACTTTTTTTCCACATTGATGCAGCGGCAATGGCCTGCTGTTTATTTTGATCAGACGTATTGTAGAGCAAAGTAAAAGTCAGAGGATTTTGAGCATCAAATCCCGCTTCTTTTAATAATTCACGCGCCCTTTCATTACGTTGCTGTTGTGTCCAATAAGCCCATTTCGGGGCTTTAAAATTACCGTTACCAATAAAAGAGGGAGTAAAAGAATAAGCGGGTATTTGCCCTTGCCCCATTATTTTTTCAGCAATGACTTCTCTATCAAGTGTTAGTTTCACCGCTTCACGAACACGAGGATCATCAAAAGGCGCTTTTTTATTATTTAATTCATAATAGAAAGTACATAAATACGGTGTGACATGTAAATTCTCTGGCTGTTCTTGTTTCATTTTTCTATAAAGAACAGGAGGAATAGCACTATTAGTGATATCTATTTCACCACTACGATAGCGGTTTATATCACTGGTTTCTGAACTAATTGGTAAAAATGTGGCTTGTTCAATAATGGTGTTTTTATTATCCCAATAAAGTGGATTACGTTTTAACGTCACCTTTTCATTCACCACCCAACTTTCAATAACATAAGCACCATTGCCGACAAAGTTTTCGGGACGAGTCCAATTCACACCATATTTTTCTACAATCTCTTTTTTAACTGGTTTTAATGGCGTGTGGCTGACCATATCGACTAAATAGGGAATTGGCTTGGTTAAATTGATTTGCAAAGTATGAGCATCTATCGCTTTCACACCCAGTGCTTCAGGCGTTTTTTTTCCACTAAGAATATCTGCAACATTTTCAACATAAGCATATTCGAGATAACTGGCATAAGGTGAACCTGTTTTAGGGTCGACCACTCGACGCCAGCTATAAACAAAGTCGTCAGCGGTCACTGGTGTACCATCACTCCACTTTGCATCTTCTCGCAAATAGAATGTCCACACCTTGTTATCATCCGTTTCCCAGCGTTGTGCAACACCGGGCATACTTTCACCATTAGGTCCAACATAGGTCAAACCTTCTAATAAATTTAAAATAATATTAGTTTCTGGTGCGCCTTCTACTTTATGCGGATCAAGAGATGAAACTTCAGTACCGTTATTAATCACAATATTCTGTTGTTTGGCGAGAATAGTGCCTTCAGGAAGAGTCACGGCATGAGAAAAAAAGGAGGTTAATACAAGTGACATAATACTAAGCGGAAACACTGTTTTTAACGTGGCTTTATTTTTCATGGGTACCTCTCCTAATAAACAATAATTTATAGCGGGGTCGCTCAATTAACGATATGTATCGTTGTTAAATTTTGATTGTAATATTTGTGGCTCTCAAAGGTTTAAAGATATTTATAAGATAAAAATGATACCAACACTCTTCTTTTTTACACTTATCGTAAATTTTGTCAATTAATGCGGTATTCTTATCACTTAACTTTATTGAGCCCTCTAGAGTTCTATCCTGAGAAAATAAAATATATATATTGAGAGAAGCAAAACAACAAATAAACATTAAATTAACATCATGCAAGTTTTATAGATAGAAAACCTACTTAGCTCACAAATTTAATATGATTAGGATGGATTTTATCCGACTTGCAGAACTTTATGATGCTTTATTTGTAAAGAATTTCTCTTTGAAATTAATTTAAAATAACAATAAATTCATCTTTAGACTGAATAACAATTCTAGCCTAAAAATATTTATAGATTATTAAATATTCAATTTTATTATTTGTTTTTAATTTTTAATCTAAATGTTTAATTAAAAAATTTTTCATTTATATTTCTATGTGTTAGATAAAAAACCTCTTTAATATACATATCGATATTAAAGAGGTTTTTTATTTTAAAATGATATCAACAATAAAAATCAGCTAGTTAGCCGATTTGGATTGAAACCATTGTAACTTCTCATTCAGTGTGACAACCTCTCCCACAATAATTAGTGCAGGGCTTTCCATTGTTTCTGCCATCTCTGCCAGTTGACGTAATTGACCAACCATCACTTTTTGTGTGGTTAAAGTGCCCTTTTCAATAATTGCAATCGGCATGGTCGCGCGCATATTTTGGCTAAGTAACATTTGCTGAATATAACGAGCTTTACTTAATCCCATATAAAAGACTAACGTTTGGCTTTCTTGTGCAATACATTGCCATTCAGCCTCGTTTAATCCCTTGCCATGCCCAGTAATAAAGCGGACACTTTGTGCATAATCTCGATGTGTTAAGGGAATACCTGCATATGTTGTACAGCCTGAAGCTGCGGTAATACCGGGGATCACTGAAAAGGGAATATGATGTTCAATCAAAGCTTCTAGCTCTTCACTGCCTCGACCAAAAATAAAGGGATCGCCTCCTTTTAATCTCACCACTCGTTTTCCTGCAGTGGCTTCTTTGATTAAAATTTGATTGATTTCCTCTTGAGGAACACAGTGAAAACCGGCTTGCTTACCAACATAAATACGCAGTGCATCTCTGCGGACTAATGCCATTACCTCATCAGATACTAATCTATCGTAAACCACTACATCAGCTTGCTGGCACTGCTGTAAACCTTTAATAGTCATTAACCCTGCATCACCCGGCCCAGCTCCAACCAAAACAACACTGCCTTGCGGTTGCTGATGTTCAGATAATAGTGCGTTAATACGTTGCTCAATACCGTCATCTCTTTGCGCTTCTATTTCAGCTTGTAATGATCTATCTTCGAAAAATTGCTCCCAAAAATAACGTCTGGCATTTATCGATGAAAAACGCTGTTTTATTTGCTTACGTAACTTGCCGGCGAGTTGTGCTAACACACCAAGATAATTAGGGAGCAGTTGCTCAATTTTTTCTCGCAAAATACGCGCTAGCACAGGAGCTTTTCCACCTGATGAAATCGCCACTACAATAGGAGAACGATCGATAACAGAAGGCATAATAAAGCTTGCTTGCTCTGGTGAATCAACCACATTACAAAATATCTGTTTCTCTGTTGCGGATTGAAAAACCTGTTGATTCACTTGCTCACTATCTGTTGCCGCAATAACAAGCCATTTACCTGATAGATGATCCGCAGTAAATATACCCGTGATACAGTTTAGTTTTTGCTCAGAATGCCACTGCATAAACTGTCCTGTAAACGAAGGTGCGATAACAGAAATAATAGATCCCGCTTCCATAAGTAGTCGGGCTTTACGTTCAGCAATCTCACCGCCTCCCACTAATAAACAAGGTTTACCTCTGAGCTGACAGAATATTGGAAAGTAATCCATATTCATTCCCCTATTTATTGAGATGATTCACTGTGGCTGCGTACACTAACCGTACTGTCTTCAACCTTGACGTCAAAATGGGTGATCGAGAAACGCTCATCTTCAAGACAAAAACCATCCGTTAAACGAAAATGCTGTTTTTTTAGCGGGCTAACGATATACAACTCATTTTCATGTTCAGCGATCAGCCCTCGAGATAAAACACTAGAATGTGCAAAGGGATCTATATTACTTAACGCATATAAACGAGCATCAGAATAAGGGCGAAATATAGCAACGTGATCTTGTTCCACCAGCGCACAAACACCTGTTCCTGGCGTAATCTCCTCTAATTGGCAAACAGCTATCCATTGGCTCATGATTGCGCCTCCTCAGTGACCATTTTGATATCGATACGTTCATGTAAACGTGCGGGACGGTGCTGAAAACGTTCTTTTACCGTTTGCACAGTCGGATCAGGCATTGGATTATTAATAAAGTGGGCAAACCGTTTTAATGCTTTTGGAGAATCAACAGTTTCTTTCCATTCACAAGCGAAACGTTCTTGTAAGGTGTTCAGTTCTTTTTCTAACTGCGCATTTAAGCCTAATTTGTCGTTAATGATGACATCACGTAAATATTCAATACCGCCATCTAAATTATCTAGCCACACTGAAGTGCGTTGAAGTTTATCGGCGGTGCGAATATAAAACATCATAAAGCGGTCGATATAATGCACTAAAGTTTCTTCATCGAGATCAGAGGCAAAGAGATCCCCATGACGTGGTTTCATACCACCATTTCCACCAAAATAGAGATTCCAACCTTTATCTGTGGCGATAATACCAACGTCTTTTCCTTGCGCTTCAGAACATTCACGGGTACAACCAGAGACACCAAATTTCATCTTATGAGGTGTTCTAATGCCTTTATAGCGATGTTCTAATGCAACACCCAAACCGACACTATCTCCAACGCCAAAACGACACCAACTACTCCCCACACACGTTTTTACCATACGCAGAGCTTTCGCATAGGCATGACCTGTTTCAAAACCGGCAGCAATCAATTTTTTCCAGATAGCAGGTAAATCTTGTTTATGTGCACCGAACATAGCCATGCGTTGCGAGCCAGTAATTTTGGTATACAGATTATATTCTTGAGCAATTTGCCCAATAGCAATAATGCCTGCAGGTGTAATTTCACCACCAGGAGAGCGAGGAATAATGGAATAAGTCCCATCTTTTTGCATATTCGCGAGGAAGTTATCGTTAGTATCTTGTAGAGGAACTAAATCATCACGCAAGATATAATCGTTCCAACATGAAGCAAGCAATGAAGCTACTGTTGGTTTACACACTTCACAACCATAGCCTTGACCATGCTTTTTCAATAGTTCATCAAAACTTTTCAGCCCTTCCACACGAATAAGATGATAAAGCTCTTGGCGAGAATAGTGGAAATGCTCACAAAGATGATGATTAACCTCGATACCTTGTTTAGCTAATTCTGCATTTAAGACTTGAGTCACCAATGGAATACAACCACCACAGCCCGTACCGGCTTTGGTTTCAGCTTTAATAGTAGCGACTGTATGACATCCTCGTTCAATTGCTTGAATAATGTCGCCTTTTGTTACATCAAAACAAGAGCAGATCTGTGCGCTTTCAGGCAAGGAATCAACACCAATTGCAGGCTTACTTCCCGCATGTACAGGCAAAATTAAAGCGTCGGGATGCTCTGGTAATTCAATCGTGTTCAGTGATAATTGCAAAAGATTGCCATAATCTTCGGTATCCCCCACCAACACAGCACCGAGTAAGTATTTATTGTCTTCACTAACAATCAGGCGTTTATAAATTTCTTTGCCTTCATCGAGATAAATATAACTACGACACCCTTCTTGACGACCGTGAGCATCACCGATACCACCGACATCAACACCAAGAAGTTTTAATTTTGCACTTAAATCGGCCCCTTGAAAGACAGTGTGATGGCCTAATAAATTATCAACTGCCACTTGTGCCATCTTGTAGCCCGGTGCAACTAAGCCAAATGTTTTATTTTGCCAAGATGCACATTCACCAATGGCGTAAATATCAGGATCGGTTGTTTGGCAATAATCATTAATAACAATACCGCCTCTTGGGGCAATATCTAAATCACATTGACGAGCTAATTTATCTTTTGGGCGAATCCCCGTAGAGAACACAATAAAGTCAACTTCAAGAGAAGTACCATCTGCAAATTGCAGTGTCTTACGTGCATTTTCTCCTGTCGATAATATTTCTTGTGTATTTTTGGACGTATGCACTTTTACACCCATACGCTCTATTTTTCGCTTAAGTTGTTCACCACCTAACGTATCAAGCTGCTCTGCCATTAATGTTGGTGCAAACTCGATAACGTGCGTTTCAATACCCAAACTTTTTAGCGCGCCAGCGGCTTCTAAACCTAAAAGTCCTCCACCAATCACCGCTCCTTTACGGCTAATACGTGCACAAGATTCGATAGCATTTAAATCTTCAATAGTCCGATAGACAAAGCAATCTGATGAGTTATTTCCCTTAATTGGAGGAACCCATGGATAAGAGCCCGTTGCCATGACTAACTTATCGTAACTAACACAGCGCCCCGTATTTGTATGTACCACTTTTTCGTCACGATTAATGGTTATTACACGCTCACCAATTAATACTTCTATTTGGTGTTTTTCGTAATAACCTTGTTTAACTAAAGAGAGTTCTTCTGCAGTGTGATGGGAAAAATAAGAGGAGAGATGGACTCTATCATATGCAACACGAGGTTCTTCACAAAAGACGACAATATTAAATTCTTCATTACCACCTTTATCAATCAGCTCTTCGATATAACGGTGCCCGACCATACCATTACCGATGATTGCGAGTGTTTTCTTGCTCATTTTTGCCTCAGATTTAAAGATTTCTAAGGCTAAAATACGAAACTACTCATAAGCGATATTGATGAATATCAAATACAGCTTAATCAATTCAGCTACTACAACTTAATAGTCAATGAGTTACTACTAAAGGAGTATTTTATTACCCTGTTCTTGCGGTTAATTATTCTTCTATCATAATTAATCTTAACTACTTATAACGAAGTGTTATATGTAAGCGTAATTAAAACTTTGCGCATTGGTCACGTTTTGCCTAAGTTAAGTTCACAAAGTAATAACTAATAAGTTATTGACATAACGACTTTAGCTACACCATTTCAGGGAGCGTCTCATGAAAGCAAAATTATTATCATTATTCGTTGTGGGTGCCCTTTCCGTACCGGCATTTGCAGCCACACCTGCTAATACATTAATTGTGGTACAAGGGCTTGATGATATTGTCAGCCTTGATCCTGCTGAAAGTAATGAACTATCCAGTATTCAAACTGTACCCAGTTTATATCAACGTATTGTTCAACCTAATCGTGATAATCCAGAAATTAATGAACCTATTTTAGTTGAAAGTTGGCAAGCAAATCCTGAACAAAAAACAATCGTATTTAAAATTAAACCTGATGCAAAATTTGCTTCAGGTAACGCTGTACGTCCTGAAGATATTATCTTCTCTTATCAGCGTGCGATCACCATGAATAAATCACCAGCCTTTATTCTAAATGTCTTGGGTTGGAAAGCTGATAACATTAATTCGTTACTGAAAAAAATCAGTGACAAAGAATTAGAAGTACGCTGGACTGCCGATGTCAGCCCTGATGTTGTGCTCAATATTCTTTCAACACCAATTGCTTCTATCGTTGATGAAAAGCTAGTTTCCGCTCATGTTAAAAATAATGATTTTGGTAATAGCTGGCTGAAAATGAACTCAGCAGGAAGTGGCGCATACAAAATGCGTGCTTATCAACCACGTCAAGCCATTGTGTTAGAAGCTAACCCTCTATCACCAACTGGTGCGCCTAAAATGGCGAATATTATTATTAAGAACGTGCCCGATCCGGCATCACGTCGCTTATTAATTGAAAAAGGTGATGCAGATATTGCACGTGAACTCGGCACTGACCAAACTGCCGCGTTAGCAGGCAAAGCAGGGATAAAAATATTAGATATCCCTTCAGCAGAGCAAGTGTATATGGCGTTTAATACTGCCAGTGGAAATCCAGCACTGAGTAACCCTGCATTTTGGGAAGCCTCTCGTTATTTAATTGACTACAAAGGTATTACTGAAGATTTAATGCGTGGTCAGTATTTTATTCACCAAAGTTTCTTACCTGTGGGTTTACCCGGCGCATTAAAAGATAACCCATTCACTTTTGATCCCAAAAAAGCTAAAGAAATTTTAGCCAAAGCAGGGATCACTAATGCACGCTTTACATTGGATGTAGAAAATAAAGTCCCTTACATCACTGTGGCGCAATCCATTCAAGCAAGCTTTGCTCAAGCAGGTGTACAAGTGGATTTATTACCGGCGGCAGGTAGCCAAGTATATAGCCGTGTGCGCGCTAAACAGCATCAAGCAGCAATTCGCTTTTGGATCCCTGATTATTTTGATGCTCACTCAAATGCCAGTGCCTTTGCTTATAATGACGGACAATCCAATACGGTTGCTTGGTTAAATGGCTGGAATATTCCTGAATTAAGTCAGCAAACATTGACCGCACTTAATGAAGCGGACAAAACAAAACGTCAATCGCTCTATACTGAAATGCAAAAAGAATTACAACGTAGCTCACCTTATGTATTTATCGATCAAGGTAAAAACCAAATCGTCATGCGTGATAACGTCAAAGGTTATGCTCAAGGCCTAAATGCAGATATGGTCTATTATGACAAAGTAACTAAGTAATATTTTGTTCTGAAACCATCCACAGTCATGTTACTGTGGATGGTCTATTTTTTGCCATTTCACTAGGCTATTGCTGTATGAATACTGCTATGACGTTACCTTTTCGTCTAAAAAGTCAGTTAATTACCTTTGCTCAAGGAATATTGACACTGGTGCTGACTCTTTTAGGGCTTCTTGTCATCACTTTTACACTTTCTGCACTTTCACCTGTCGATCCTGTCTTACAAATTGTTGGTGATCACGCAAGTCTTGAAACCTATAACCAAGTCAAACATGAATTAGGGCTAGATTTACCTATCTACATGCAGTTTTTTCACTATGTGGAAGCACTGCTACAGGGGCATTTAGGCACAGCAACATCAACAGGCCAGCCAGTGCTTGATGATTTGTTAGCAACGTTCCCCGCCACATTAGAATTAGCAACCGTTGCATTACTGATTGGTGCCAGCCTTGGTATTTTATTCGGCGTTTTATGTGCACGATTTGTAGGAACACCTCTCGATTTTATTTTGCGAATTCTAACGTTATTAGGTAGTTCAGTTCCTATTTTCTGGTTAGGTTTGATTTTGCTATTGATCTTCTATGCCACATTACAATGGACGGCAGGCCCCGGACGATTAGACGATATCTATCAATTCACCATAGAGCCCATAACTGGTTTTGCATTAATTGATACATTATTAGCTGGCGATAACGATGCTTTTTTTAATGCGTTATCACACCTTATTTTGCCTGTTTCTCTATTAGCTTATTTTGCCCTTGCTTCTATCACTCGCTTAACTCGTTCAGCCTGCTTAAACGAAATGAGTAAAGAGTATGTCACACTAGCGAGAGCAAAAGGCATTGTGAGTTGCGTATTCTTTTTTATCACGTATTGCCTAATATTCGGGGGGTCTTAATGACCATTATCGCCCTCTCTTATACTGGCATGTTAGAAGGTGCCGTATTGACAGAAACGGTCTTTTCTTGGCCGGGAATTGGTCGATATCTTACAACAGCACTTTTTGCAGGTGATACCACAGCTATTATGGGCGGTACCTTAATTATCGGTTTATGCTTTGTCTTTATTAATAATATGACCGATATCGTTATTCGTTTGACTGATCCGAGGCTCCGCTAATGACATCTTCATTTTTAAGAAAAATAGCGCGTTCGCCTTCTGCCTTTATCGGTTTATCGTTGCTTATTTTACTGTTAATTATTGCTATTTTTGCACCTTGGCTAGCCCCTTATGATCCAAATTGGCAACATGCAGCCCAACGCTTGTTAGCTCCCAATGCTGAACATTGGTTAGGCACAGATAATTATGGACGCGATATTCTTTCTCGTCTTATCTATGGTACCCGCCCAATGCTAGGTTTAGTCGGCTTGGTGGCGCTGATTACGCTACCTTTAGGATTATTGATTGGTATTTTATCTGGATATTATGGCGGTTGGACTGAACGTATTTTAATGCGCGTCACCGATATTGTGATGTCAATGCCTTCTCTTATTCTCGCTTTTGCCTTTGTTGCAATGTTAGGCCCTGGTCTGCTAAATGGTGCATTAGCGCTGGCTTTAACTGCATGGCCTGCTTATGCACGACAATCACGCAGTGAAATTCAACATTTACGCAATAGTGATTATCTTGCAGCAGCCGAAATGATGGGGATTAAAGGTATCAGGCTGTTATGGGGACATATTTTACCGCTATGTTTACCTTCAGCCATTGTCCGTTTAGCGCTGAATTTAGCGGTGATTATTCTCGCAGCAGCAGGATTAGGCTTTCTTGGATTGGGTGCTCGCCCACCGATGGCGGAATGGGGAGCAATGATAGCAGAAGGTATGCCTGTTATTTTTGATCAATGGTGGGTTGCCGCTATTCCAGGTACAGCGATTTTAATCAGCAGTCTGGCATTTAATTTATTGGGTGATGGATTACGCGACGTACTGGGAGATACCCATGAATAAAACACCATTAATTGAGGTAAATAACCTCTGTATCGATTTTCCAAAAGCAAGAGTTGTCAATAATGTCTCTTTCTCTTTAGGTCAAGAGCGTTTGGCAGTTGTTGGCGAATCAGGTTCAGGCAAATCAATGACCGCACGTGCATTAATGGGCTTAGTTCGTCAGCCGGGAAAAGTCAGTGCAGATAAACTAAATTTGCAGGGAAATAATTTATTGAATTTCTCATCTCGCCAATGGAATAACATCCGAGGTAATACGATTTCAATGGTATTACAAGATCCTCGTTATGCCTTAAATCCGGTAAAAACCATTTATCAGCAAGTAGAAGAAACCGTAAAACAGCATCAAAAACTTTCGCGCCAAGATAGACGCCAACTTATCATCGATACACTACTGTCTGTCGGTTTACCTGAACAGAATATTTATCGCTATCCCGGTGAATTATCAGGTGGTATGGGGCAACGAGCAATGATAGCTATTGCGCTAATCAATAACCCTACTATTTTAATTGCCGATGAACCGACATCAGCACTTGATGCTCAGTTACGTCATCAAATTCTTGAACTGATCACCATACAATGTGAGCAACGCAACATGGGCTTATTGTTAATTAGCCATGATTTGCCCCTTGTTGCCGAATATTGCGAACGTGTCATGGTGATGTACCAAGGCGAACAAGTTGACGAACTCAATGCTAAAGCGCTACCGACTGCCACACACCCTTATACTCGTACTCTTTGGACATGCAGACCTAATGCAAGCACTTATGGCACGCAATTGCCTGTATTAGATAGAACGCTTAATTTCAAGGAGCTGAATCATGCTAATTGATCTTCATGATTTACATGTTCAATTTGAACAAGGTAAACAAGCAAAACACGTTGTAAAAGGGATCAACCTACATGTTCAACAAGGTGAAACTTTCAGCTTAATAGGTCGTTCTGGTTGCGGAAAATCGACTATTTTACGAGTGATTGCAGGATTATTGCCTCATTGGCAAGGTGCTATATCCCTTTTAGGTCAAACAATTAAACCTCAACAACATTTTCAAGGGACATTACGTCGTAATATACAAATGGTGTTTCAAGATCCCTATGCCTCTTTACATCCTCAGCACCGTATTGAGCGTGCGTTCTCTGAGCCTTTAAAGATCCATCAAATGCCTTTTGATAAAGATACGATTGAACAAGCATTAGCCCAAGTTGGTTTGCCCGGGGATGTGGCAAGTCGTTATCCTCATCAACTTTCTGGTGGGCAACGTCAACGTGTCGCCATTGCAAGAGCCCTGTTATTACAACCTCAATTATTACTTTTAGACGAGCCAACTTCAGCGCTAGATATGTCAGTACAAGCCGAGATCTTAAATCTGCTTAACACGCTGAAAAAAGAGCATAATATGACATACTTATTAGTCAGCCATGATGCCGATGTGATTGCACATATGTCGGATAGAGCTGCATTAATGGAAAATGGTGAACTAACACAACATTATGATCGGGATGCGTTATCAAAGGGAATACACCGTCTCGATTGAGATAAAAGAGAATAAATAAAAAGAAAGATCCAAGCAGTATTAGGTTATTAATACTGCTCTTTTTCATTGTTCTACACTGTGTTTAAACTAATAAGCCAGGAAAAATAGAACGTAATCCGGTCACAATAAATTCAATACCTAACGACATTAATAATAAGCCCATTATACGAGTCACCACATTAATGCCCGTTTGCCCTAAATATTTTACTAATAGTGTTGCGCTGCGAAACAGCAACCAACAGCAAAAGGCAAAAAAGATACTGGTTGCGGCTAATCCTATAAAATTAGTAAGACCTTCCCAGCGAGAGCTCCACACAATACAAGAACTGATTGCCCCGGGTCCCGCCATTAATGGTAATGCTAAAGGCACAACAGCAACGCTATTACGTACTGCGGATTCGTTTCTTTCTTGATTATTTTGTTTATCTTCCCCTAAACGCCCATTTATCATCGTCATTGCAATGGTAACAATCAGCATCCCACCTGCTATACGAAACGAGTCGATAGAAATACCAAAAATACTCAGTATAGAATCACCAATTAACAGAGAGGAAACTAAAATAATTGCAACGGAGCCATTCGCAATTAAGTTTGTTTTATTGCGCCCTGCATCAGTTTGATAACTCGTCATACTGATAAAAACAGGCAAAATACCAATTGGATTTACAATCGCAAAAAGACCGACAAAAAATTTAATATAACCGGATAAATCCAGCAATGACCCCATGAAAAGCCCCTTCTTGGCTAATAAACATGCGAATTATCTATAAAAGATAGATTAACTCTAAAAAATGCGCGTTACTTTAAATCAATAAACCAGTTAATTCTATTAGTTAACAAGTTTTTACCTAAAATATTCTATTGTAAACTGATTAAAACCTAGTGGTTTAATTTTATATCGAAATCGAGTGTACGACAAAAAAATCGTTGAAGATTTATTACATATAAGAATCATTCTCATAAAAAGTCATGCTGAAAGGTGTCAGCTTGCTAATTTTGTGACATATATCACGTTAATTAATTAGAAAGATGGTAAGCTGTTATCATTCAGAAAAAGAGGGTTACTTCGAAAATACATTTGCCTTGGTTATTGTTTTTTTTAAGTTTTTTAAGCAAATTATACTCTCTAATAATTATTATTGAATTGAGCACATTATTATCTTTCTAAGCTATTCTTATTAATTATGATGAAAACAGCTAATTTGCTTAAAAAATTTAACATTTTATCAGGAGTCTCTTTATGTCTGTAACTAACGTTACTGAACTCAATGATTTGGTTGCTCGTGTAAAAAAAGCCCAACGTGAATTTGCTAATTTCTCTCAAGAACAAGTTGATGCTATTTTCCGTGCTGCTGCATTAGCTGCCGCTGATGCTCGTATCCCTCTTGCAAAATTGGCTGTCAAAGAGTCTGGTATGGGTATCGTTGAAGATAAAGTGATAAAAAACCACTTTGCTTCTGAGTATATCTACAATGCGTATAAAGACGAAAAAACCTGCGGGATCTTATCTGAAGACCTTACTTACGGCACAATAACCATTGCTGAACCTATTGGGATCATCTGTGGTATCGTACCAACAACTAACCCAACTTCTACTGCGATTTTTAAAGCACTAATTAGCTTAAAAACACGTAATGGTATTATCTTCTCTCCACACCCACGAGCAAAAGAAGCGACAAACCGTGCTGCTGAAATCGTATTAAATGCAGCTATCGCTGCAGGCGCACCAAAAGATATTATTGGTTGGATTGATGAGCCTTCTGTCGCCCTATCTAACGCATTGATGCACCATGATGATATTAACCTGATTTTAGCAACAGGTGGTCCAGGCATGGTTAAAGCAGCGTATAGTTCGGGTAAACCTGCTATCGGTGTTGGTGCAGGTAATACTCCTGTTGTTATTGATGACTCTGCTGATATCAAACGTGCAGTGGCTTCAATCTTAATGTCTAAAACTTTCGATAACGGCGTAATTTGTGCATCAGAGCAATCTGTTATCGTTGTTGACAGCATTTATAAACAAGTTCGTGAGCGTTTCTCAACTCACGGCGGTTACATGCTAACAGGTAAAGAATTAAAAGCTGTCCAAGATATCATCTTAAAAGACGGTAACTTAAACGCAGCTATTGTAGGTCAACCAGCAACAAGAATTGCTGAAATGGCCGGCATTGAAGTACCTGTCAATACCAAAATTTTAATTGGTGAAGTAAAAGAAACCACAGAAGCAGAACCATTTGCTCACGAGAAATTATCTCCACTATTAGCAATGTATCATGCTCAATCATTTGAAGATGCCGTGCTAAAAGCTGAAAAATTAGTTGAGATGGGGGGGATTGGTCACACTTCTTGCTTATATACAGACCAAGATAACTGTCCTGAACATGTTGCCTATTTCGGCGACAAGATGAAAACATCTCGTATTTTAATCAATACACCAGCATCTCAAGGTGGTATTGGTGACTTATACAACTTTAAACTTGCTCCTTCTCTAACATTAGGTTGTGGTTCATGGGGTGGTAACTCCATTTCTGAAAACGTAGGGCCCAAACACCTTATCAACACTAAAACCGTGGCGAAAAGAGCAGAAAATATGTTGTGGCATAAACTTCCTAAATCTATTTACTTCCGCCGTGGTTGTTTACCTATCGCACTGGAAGAGATTGCGACAGATGGTAAAAAACGTGCCTTTATCGTGACCGATGGTTTCTTATTCAACAATGGTTATGTTGATGAAGTAACTCGTGTACTGAAAAAATTTGGCGTTGAAACAGAAGTCTTCTTTGAAGTTGAAGCAGACCCAACATTAAGCGTTGTGCGCAAAGGCGCAGAACAGATGAATAGCTTTAAACCTGACGTAATCATCGCATTAGGTGGTGGTTCCCCGATGGATGCGGCGAAAATCATGTGGGTTATGTATGAACATCCAGAAACTCACTTCGAAGAATTAGCATTACGTTTCATGGATATCCGTAAACGTATTTACAAATTCCCGAAAATGGGTGTGAAAGCACAAATGGTTGCTATCACAACAACATCAGGTACAGGCTCTGAAGTAACACCATTTGCCGTTGTAACTGATGATGAAACTGGTCAGAAATACCCATTAGCAGACTATGCATTAACACCTGATATGGCTATCGTTGATGCAAACCTTGTTATGAATATGCCTAAATCTCTATGTGCATTTGGTGGTTTAGACGCAGTGACTCACGCATTAGAAGCCTACGTTTCTGTATTAGCGAACGAATATTCTGATGGACAAGCCCTGCAAGCATTAAAATTACTGAAAGAATATCTGCCTGCAAGTTATCATGAAGGCGCGAAGAATCCAGTTGCTCGTGAACGTGTTCATAATGCAGCGACCATTGCGGGTATTGCTTTTGCTAACGCATTCTTGGGTGTTTGTCACTCAATGGCGCATAAATTAGGCTCTGAATTCCATATTCCTCACGGTTTAGCTAATGCGTTATTAATTTCCAATGTTATTCGTTATAACGCTAATGACAACCCAACAAAACAGACTGCATTTAGCCAATACGACCGCCCACAAGCACGTCGTCGTTATGCAGAAATCGCTGACCATTTAGAGCTTTCAGCTCCGGGTGACCGTACTGCAGCTAAAATTGAGAAGTTATTAGCTTGGTTAGAAGAAATGAAATCTTCATTAGGAATTCCATCTTCTATTCGTGAAGCGGGTGTCCAAGAAAGTGATTTCTTAGCAAAAGTTGATAAATTGTCTGAAGATGCATTTGACGATCAGTGTACTGGAGCTAACCCTCGTTACCCACTGATCTCTGAACTAAAACAACTGTTATTAGATTCTTACTACGGTCGTGAATTTAATGAGCATCCGGTTGTTGAAGTGAAACAAGAGACAAAGGCGACGAAAAAAAACAGTAAAAAATAATCGAAACACGCTGTGTTAGTGTGATCCTCAATATTTCGGTTATTTATCCTTAAATAGAAAACCCAGCCCTACTACGGCTGGGTTTTTTTATGACTTCTCATTTGTAATTTGCTACTGGTTTCTGAGATTGAGGAGTAAGGCGTGATAAGTCACTATTTAGCCATAAATTATAGGTATTTATACTTAGCTTGTGGGTTTTCTTTTTACTATAAAAATAGTGTCTTCCTTTATCTATTCATAATTAGCTCTAGAAAAGACGCTGAACAACTTATCTCTCTAGCTATACCAATGCATTAGCACATTATAAAAAACGCCTTTGGGATGATTACAGGAGGCGTCAAACTCTCCCCTCTTTGATTAGTTAGTTTAATTATTTCACTC
This sequence comes from Proteus faecis, assembly GCF_003144395.1. GTDB lineage: Bacteria > Pseudomonadota > Gammaproteobacteria > Enterobacterales > Enterobacteriaceae > Proteus > Proteus faecis. The sequence goes on from NZ_PENZ01000034.1 coordinate 603,680, forward strand.
TTACCTTATGTCCTTCACAAAATGACTATAACAAAATGTTATTTGAAATCATCGTGTTTACCTTACAATTTCTTACAATTGTATTTTTGTTGTTATCTGATAAAAACAAATAGGCTTCATCATCTGGATTATTAATTTGTATTCAAAATATGGAGATATAAATATTTTATATCTATAACCACGTTGAATTTATAAAAGACATAGTTTCAATAAAGTATTATCAAAATGAAGCTTACTCACTTATTGCCAAAATAATAACGTAATAGAGGTCACTATTTGTACATTCCGCTTAGAAACTTACTCCTTTAGGAGTATGAGAAGAACCTTTTTATCCCTATTAACAGCCACAAAATGAAGTGTTTTATTTATTCAGTAATAACTTAAGCAGTCTATAATCAGCATCTATAAAACTCGATATAAACGTTTCATTATACCAACTATAGATAAACGAAATATCTTTTAGCCTTTTGTGCCTATCTTTATTCAACTTTATTAAACTATTAATAATATAAATGCATCAAATGTCTCTCTCTCTTGTCATTTGTAAAAAACAATATCGACATCACAAAATAAACACCTTACGTATATTTGATTATGTCTTTTTTGATTAATGATAATGAAATCTATGAAATAAATAAATTTTCTTATCAAAAAATAACATATCTTCACAAAAGAAAATCAAACTCACCGCATTTTGATATAAAAAAAGCCAATAAATTGGCTAAAAATTAAAAATATATAAACATTTTTTGGTATTACATAATATAACGCTTTATTTGAACTCTTATTTCATCCTCCCTCTTTCACCCTGACAAATTAGTAAAAGAGGGAAATTGAAAAAGTTACTCTTGTTCAATACACCCTTTTAATGTTGCCTGCGTATAATGCTTACGACAGACTGAAACATATTTTTCATTTCCACCTATTTCAACTTGAGCACCATCACTCAGAACATTTCCTTTATCATCTAGGCGTAGTACTTTATTTGCTTTTCTACCGCAATAACATACTGTTTTAAGCTCTACAAGCTTATCAGCCCATGCTAATAAATAAGCACTGCCGGTAAATAACTCACCTCTAAAATCCGTTCTTAATCCATAAGTGAGAACAGGGATATCATAGGTATCCGTTATTTCGCAAAGTTGTTCAACATGCGCCTTACTTAAAAATTGGCACTCATCAATCAATACACAGTGAATAGGCTGTTTGTTATGTTCAGCAACAATAACATCACGAATATTCATATCATCACTAAAGAGTAATGCATCCGCACTTAATCCTATTCTTGAGCTAATCTTTCCCTTTGCAAAACGTGTATCAATAGCCGCTGTGAAAATCAATGTACGCATTCCTCGTTCATTATAGTTATAAGAGGATTGCAATAAAGATGTTGATTTTCCAGCATTCATGGCTGAATAATAAAAGTAAAGCTGAGCCATCAGCTCTCTCCTTAAATAGTGTTTATTTTCACGAGCGACAGTCTAACATAAACAATCTGCAAGTTATCTATAACAAGTATTTATTACCTTTATTTCTATTCTAGATATACCATCGAAAGATAAAATTTGTTGTTAATGCTAATTTTTGTTTAAAAAATAAATAGCTTTAATAAGTACTTAACATATTAAAACACACCTTGATATACCTTTATTAAAGTATGAAAGTTAGTCCGATTCCATTTTTAGAAAAAAGTCCGTTATTATAAAAAAATGAACAAAGCTTTCTATTCTTTAGCATTAGCGCTATCATCAGTTAAAAGATGCATTTCCTTACTAATATTTCCTTTATTGACTAAAGATGCCTCAACTTTTATTATTTTTTTCGTTGAGATATTAGTTTAAAAAAAAGAAATTTTACGTAAGGTTTGTATTTAGGTATTGCAGAAATTTAAATAGCAATCTATTATTAGTATTACATCAGCCAACAACATTTATTTGAGACCAGGAAAATGAGCGAATCTTTAAAAATATTAAATAACATCCGTACTCTTCGCGCACAAGCAAGAGAAACTTCTTTAGAAACTTTAGAAGAAATGCTAGAGAAACTTGAAGTTGTCGTTAATGAGCGTCGTGAAGAATTCTCATTAGAAAAAGCAGCTGAAGAAGAACGTGTTCAGAAATTACAAAAATACCGTGAAATGTTAGAAGAAGCCGGTATTGATCCAACAGACTTACTTGAAGCAAGTGCAACTAATAAAACTGGCCGTGCTAAACGTGCAGCTCGCCCAGCTAAATACTCTTACGTTGATGATAATGGTGAAACTAAAACTTGGACAGGCCAAGGTCGTACACCAGCTGTAATCAAACGTGCTATTGATGAAGAAGGCAAATCATTAGAAGATTTCCTGCTGTAATTTAAGTCAATACTCTATTTGAAATACCCTTTTAATTACTTAAAAGGGTATTTTGTTGTTTATCCCATTTAATTAAACAAGCGTTTAATTTTAATATGTGCTGATGTTGTTTGTATTAGATGTGGGTAAACAAAAATAAAAATTGTAATAACTACGTTATTTATTTTTATTTATAATGAAAAAGGAGCTTTATCGCTCCTTTTTTCTTTGATTTAATGAAACTAAAGTTATTAATTTTTATAATAACTTAAATACCAATCAACAAACTGTTTTACGCCATATTCTACTTCTGTATTTGGTGAGAAACCTATTGTTTCAGACAAGTCTTGGCAATCGGCACAAGTAGAAAGAACATCACCATCTTGCATCGGCATTAAATTCAATTTAGCTTTAATATTTAATGATTTTTCTATCGCTTCAATAAATGCCATCAATTTGGTTGGTTGTCCATTACCCACATTGTAGATTTTATAAGGTGCAGAACTTGAAGATGTTTCGCCTTTCTCTACTGTCCAGTTTTCATCTGCTTCTGGTATAACATTAACCAATCGAACAACTGATCCCACAATGTCATCAACATAAGTGAAATCACGCGTCATATTTCCGCCGTTATAAACATCAATAGGTTCACCAGCTAGCATTGCCTTAGTGAATTTAAATAATGCCATATCAGGACGTCCCCAAGGGCCATATACCGTGAAGAAACGTAATCCCGTTGTTGGTAATTGATATAAATGTGAATAGCTATGAGACATTAACTCATTGGCTTTCTTTGTTGCTGCATATAATGAAACAGGATGATCAACACTATCTTCTGTTGAGAAAGGCTGTTTCTGATTTAAACCATAAACAGAGCTTGATGAGGAGTAGATAAGATGTCCGACTTTATTATGGCGACATCCTTCTAATATATTTATATGACCAACAATATTCGCATCAATATATGCCATTGGGTTTTCAATTGAATAACGAACCCCAGGTTGAGCAGCTAAATGAATAACTCGATCAAATTGGTGTGATGCAAATAATTGAGCCACTTTTGCTGAATCAACGATATCAAGTTTCTCAAAATGGAAATTTTCTTGCTGTTGCAATTTAGCTAATCGAGCTTCTTTTAAGCGCACATCATAATAATCATTCAAGTTATCTATTCCAACAACATGATAACCCATTTCGATTAAACGCTGACTCATATGATAGCCAATAAAACCCGCCGCACCTGTTACCAATATTTTCATATTATCACTCAAATAGCCCAATAATTTATTTTTATGCCAACGCTATCATGCTTAATATCACCTCGATTAAACATCATAACGCTTAACATCATCATACATTACAGAAATCAACATGGCTCAATACTAAATGCATTGAGCCATACCTTAATCTCTTACAATCGCTTTATCTAGCTTTTCCCACAAAATAATCCACTTATTATGCATTATACATTTGCAGGAATTATACAGTGAGATTAACCATATAAATGATTGTTAATAAGCTTTATTTTACTGTATTTTTAATGATTTTATCCATTGTGCAAAATCTTCACCAAACTCTTCGTGCTGTATTCCGTACTCTACGAAGGCTTTCATATACCCTAATTTATTACCACAATCGTGGCTTTTCCCTTGTAGGTGATAAGCTTCAACAGCTTCTTTTTCAATCAGCATTGCAATTGCATCAGTTAACTGAATTTCATCTCCAGCACCCGGAGCGGTTTTCGCTAAGAGTGGCCAAATACTTTCAGATAACACATAACGTCCTACGATAGATAAATTCGAAGGTGCTTCTTCTTTTTTAGGTTTTTCAACAACACGAGTTATGGGTTTGCTATCACCCGGGCATAAGCTTTCACCCATGCAATCAACAATACCATAATTAGAAACTTCATCTTCAGGAACAGGTTCAACAAGAATTTGGCTTGCGCCGGAATGTTCAAAATGAGAAAGCATCTCTTTTAAGTTAACTTTCGTTAAATCGGCACTGTATCTATCTAAAATGACATCAGGCAGGATAACAGCGAAAGGCTCATCACCAATTAATGGCTTAGCACATAAAATAGCATGGCCTAATCCTTTTGCTATTCCCTGACGGGTTTGCATAATAGTGACATGGCTTGGACAAATGCTTTGTACTTCTTCTAATAACTGGCGTTTAACGCGTTTTTCTAAAATCGCCTCTAATTCAAAACTCGTATCAAAATGGTTTTCAATTGAATTTTTAGATGAATGTGTAACAAGTACAATTTCATTAATACCTGCTGCAATACACTCATTCACTACATATTGAATAAGAGGCTTATCAACCACTGGCAACATCTCTTTTGGAATTGCCTTGGTTGCAGGTAGCATTCTTGTTCCTAATCCAGCAACAGGGATCACCGCTTTTCTAACTTTACGCACTGCTGATGACATTATATTTCTCCTGCAATTCGTACCGTTCTACTTTCAGATGTGAATGGGTACAATTAAAAATAATCGCCAGAGTATACCAGTTAATATCTAAGGATAAACAGACTCCTACCCGTTAATTGAGATAGTTCTTCATTTATGTTTAATATATGCACGATATTCTATTTTTATTTAATCTAAACTTAACTTTTATAGATAGGTGAAAACATTAATTTAATCTGATTTGTGTTATCCCAAATTTTACATTGCCAAATTGTTCCCTCACATTTTACTTGATTAATATATAAAAGTTGCAATGTACCTAAAGGAACACCGCTATTTAATTCGAATTTTTTACTTTCTGTTTTTATTTCAGCTTTTAAACCTGCTGAAGCTAATAGAATATTTTTTTTCTGAGTATGATAATAACCAAGTGTGATAGGGAATTGTCCTTTCACTCCTATCTCATTAATCATTTTATTTAATTTATTCAACATATTATACATACTTGGCAAAGATCGTGCTTTTTCTGATGACTTTAATACATCATTAAAAACAACCCGTAAGAGTAAAGCGACCAAAAGCCCATTTTCATCATCTCTCGATATATCCACACAATAGAAAATAATTTGATCTTCTGATAAAGCTGCAATATCAAATAGCAAACCCATTTTAGCTATATCATTTAATTGACGATAATTAACACAATATCCTGCAACAACCTGCTTAACTTGAGGCTGCATCTGTTTTATGAACGATTGAATATAATGAGTATCTTTTCGTAAGCTATTCCAAAGTGGTTCTAAATGTATACCTTCTATTAATACTGATTCAAAAAAACCAGGGCATAATACTTCAATGACTTTTTGTTTTAATTTATCAAGATGTGTTATTGGCTTAAGGAAAATCTCTTGTGCCCCTAAACGCAACATATCATCTATTTCAGCCATATTATCTGTACATGAAATAGCAATAACAGGAATAGCCAATTTAAGTTGTTCAAGATGACACAAAAAAGTGGGACCATTCATTATCGGCATACGGATATCACATAAAATAAGATCAGGAAGCAATCCCCCTTCTAATAAAGATAATGCTTGGCTACCGTTATCTGTTGTATAAACGCAGGCTTTCTCATGTGAAAAATATTCCGTCAACATTGTGCGAAAAACGACCTCGTCATCAATTATTAAAATTTTTTTACCCACTAAGGCTTTGTTCATTGGTGACTCCGGTAACTATCGTTTCACATGCTGATAAATTAGCGCTACATTATTAGTTTAGTTCAACATTGACGTTAATTATTCCCAATCGTTACTTTTTTCAATCTATGGGTAATCGTCATACAGATAACGTGAATTAGGACATTATTTTGTCGAGTTTATGCCCCTGCAATAGCCAATTATTCTACTCTGATTGTTGCGAGCCTTACCATCTAGGTCAAAAAAACGCCCCAACAGCAGAAGCATTGATGCGTTCGCGTTATAGTGCGTTCGTTAAGCATAATGCGGATTACTTAATAAAAACGTGGCATCCCTCTTGTCGTGTTACATCTTTACATGATGAATTAACTTCAGGCTTTCCAAATACACAATGGCTTGGACTCAATGTTATCTCATCACAAGCGAGCACAAATAAAAATGAGGCATATGTTGAATTCTCAGCTTGCTTTATTGAAAGAAATGCCGATGATAAACAGTACTTACATGAACGCTCTCGTTTTCTAAAAATAGATGACTGTTGGTTTTATATTGACGGTGTGAAACCGAAAGTGGGACGAAACGATCCCTGCCCCTGTGGTTCAGGACGTAAATACAAAAAATGTTGTGAAAATAACATCAAATAACGGCAAACACAGAAGTAAAAGAAAGGATTTATCCATACATGCAACACCAAAATATTCAAAAAAAAATACTACGTACAATTTGCCCTGATGCAAAAGGACTTATCGCTAAAATCACCAATATTTGTTATAAACATCAATTAAATATTGTTCAAAATAGTGAGTTTGTTGACCATCGTACGGGTCGCTTTTTTATGCGTACTGAGCTTGAAGGTATCTTTAACGATGAAACCTTTCTTGCCGATTTAGATGATGCCTTGCCACAAGGCTCCAAACGTGAATTAAATACCGCAGGCCGTCGTCGTATTGTCATTATGGTGACAAAAGAAGCACACTGCTTGGGTGACTTATTAATGAAAAGTGCATTTGGTGATTTGGATGTTGAAATTGCCGCCGTCATTGGTAATCACGATACGTTAAAACACTTAGTAGAACAATTTGGTATTCCTTTCCATCTTGTTAGCCATGAAGGCTTAACCCGTGATCAACATGATGAAAAGTTAATTACACAAATTAATCAATACAAACCTGATTATGTTGTACTCGCAAAATATATGCGTGTATTAACACCTGCATTTGTACAAAACTTCCCAAACCAAATTATTAATATTCACCACTCATTCTTACCCGCCTTTATTGGTGCACGTCCTTACCATCAGGCTTATGAGCGCGGTGTTAAAATCATTGGTGCAACAGCACACTACGTAAATGATAATTTAGATGAAGGTCCAATCATCACTCAAAATGTGATCAATGTTGACCATACGTTTTCTGCTGAAGATATGATGCGAGCGGGCCGAGATGTTGAAAAGAATGTTCTTAGTCATGCATTATATTGGGTTCTTTCACAACGTGTATTCGTTTACGGTAACAGAACAATCATTTTATAAATTTTCTGCCACTAATAACGCAAGTATTACAACTATCTAAATGTAAACCGCGATAACAAGCATATCGCGGTTTATTTTTATCTCATATAAATAGAGATGATATTAATTAAAATCAACATGATAGCGCATAAAGCTTGAACGATACGCACATTTTTACAGCAGTCAGACTCTTTTTAGTAAAATAGCGCTTTACAGATCTCAGGTATTTGGTATTATTGCGCCCGCTGTCACGGACAGCAAAACAATTTAATGTTGGTGGGATACCCAAGCGGCCAAAGGGAGCAGACTGTAAATCTGCCGTCACAGACTTCGAAGGTTCGAATCCTTCTCCCACCACCATCTCCTCTCCGTTTTACTCTAGAAAAATCCTTTTCATTCCATTTTATTAATTAAATCTAAAAATCGATTCAATACACTCGAGTGATACTTAGATTTATAGATGTAACAGTTATATCGTACTTCAGGTTGAATTAATGGTATAAAGCATAAGTCTGCTTCATACTCATCTTTGAATGGGTTTTCATCTGTTAATAAAAGAGAATTATGCGTTTGAATAAAATTCAAACAGCAATTAAGATCATCCATTATTCTAACACACACAGTCTTTCCTCTATCCCCAATTTCACTCTCTAATTTTTTTATCTTAGCTGTTTTGTATAATGCCGGATCACATAACCAAATATTTTCACTCAAAAGTCTATCAAGATTATTATTGACACCATTTACAAGTGTTTTTTGACAACAAATACCCAAGTATTTATTTTCTATTTTATGAAGAAGGCTAAATTTTTCACTAATAATTTTATCAGAACTTAATATTAATGTATTACCATCATAATCAGGTATTTCTTCAAAGTTTTCTCTTGAGAATCGCATTATATTTATATGGGAATAATTTTTATTTGCAGCTTGATAAAACTGAGTTAAATATTGACTTTTTCCCCAATCATAATAAACATGAATGCTATTATTTATAATACCCGATATATGTTTTTTAGTTATCTCTTTTTCCTGCAAATAGAGCGATTTCAAATCATTATAAAGCTCAAGCCCTTCTTGGGTTAAACTCATGCCAAACTTCTCTCGTTTAAATAAACGCTTTCCTAATACGGCTTCAAAGTCTTTTATAGATTTAGCAACGGGAGGCGTTGTGCGATTCATCACCCGAGCAGCTTTACTTAATGAGCCATTTTCGACTACGGCCATAAAGGCTTCTAACTTACGAGAAAAAAACATAATTCACCATTCCTTAGCTGTGTAGAATAAAATAATTTCATTAATTCATTTGATGTGAATGAAATAATGATTAATTAATTTAAAAATTAATTTTATATAAAAGCAGTTTTATATAAATATACTTTTACCTCCTTTTAATGAATACAATTTATAACTACAATATTATTTTTATTATGTCATCATTCTTCACATATAAAGAATAATAATACTTATATTCTTCTATCAAAGATTAGTTTATGTTTCTAGTTTGTTTAATTAATATTTTTTGTTATGTAATTAATTATTTTTATTAAATTAGCGCACTCTATTTAATAATCTTTATTTTATCTCTCTCTTGATAACCTATACCATCATTTCAGTGATTTGCTTACATTCATTTTATGATCCTGTTAGTATAAGGCATCCTATTATTCAATATATAAATGGTTACAGTCACATGAAATTTGTCTCTTTCAATATTAATGGTTTACGCGCTCGTCCTCACCAACTTGAAGCTATCATAGAAAAACATCAGCCGGATGTTATTGGACTTCAAGAAACAAAAGTTCATGATGATATGTTTCCATTAGATACAGTGGGTACCTTGGGTTATCATGTTTTCTATCATGGTCAAAAAGGACATTATGGTGTTGCCTTACTCACAAAAGAAAAACCTGTCGCAATACGTAAAGGTTTTCCTGGTGATGACGATGATGCACAACGTCGCATGATCATGGCAGATATCGAAACACCAGCGGGTTTAATGACCGTGATGAACGGTTATTTTCCTCAAGGTGAAAGCCGTGATCATGAAACTAAATTTCCAGCAAAAGAAAAATTTTATGCCGACCTTCAAAATTACCTAACTACCAGCTTAAAACCGACCTCTCCAGTACTTATTATGGGTGATTTAAACATTAGCCCAACAGATAAAGATATTGGCATTGGCGAAAATAATATGAAACGCTGGTTAAAAACAGGCAAATGTTCTTTCCTACCAGAAGAGCGGGAATGGCTGGCAACCTTAATGGGTTGGGGATTAACAGATACATTCCGCCAACAGCACCCTGAAACTAATGATAAATTCTCGTGGTTTGACTATCGTTCTAAAGGATTCGATGATAACCGAGGTTTACGTATTGACTTACTTCTAGCAAGTCGCTGCTTGGCAGATAATTGTATTTCAACAGGAATTGATTACGAGATCCGTGGAATGGAAAAACCTTCTGATCACGCACCAGTTTGGGCTGAATTTAAAATCTAATCAAATGAAATCTTAATTCAATAAAAGCACTTCCCTAACTAATAGAGGAAGTGCCTTTTTATTTGTGCTTAACTATCAGTAGTTGCTTCTTTACTCTGCGCTTTATTTTTTGTGGCGCTTGCTTTATGGCTTCCTTTAGTTACCGCCTTGCGCTTTTTATTATGCGCTGGTGCAGGAAGATTTCTGAAAGCTTGAATATTCGGACGCCGTTTCGCTTGTGTAATCAATTCTATCAAGGTGTTATTTAATGGCATCATAAAATCTTGATATTTAAATTGTTTCTCACTGATTTGTGTGAGTATCGATTCCCAATGTGCGGTCATATCCGGTAAAGTTGCCATATCAGGTAATACATGAATTAATGCCCTACCCGCCGGCGTTGAATTAATGGCTCGCCCTTTTTTTTGCAAAAAGCCACGTTTAAATAATAGCTCAATGATCCCCGCCCTTGTCGCTTCAGTACCTAATCCATCTGTCGCTCTTAGGATTTTCTTAAGTTCTTTATCTTGAACAAAGCGCGCAATTCCAGTCATAGCCGAAAGCAAAGTTGCATCAGTAAAAGGTCTTGGGGGCTGCGTTTGCTTTTCAACAATTTCACCCTTTTCACACAGCAACTCATCCCCTTTAGCGACTATTGGCAATGCAGAACCGTCATTTTCAGCATCTTGCTCTTTTGCCCCTAGTAATACTCGCCATCCTGATTGCGCTAAAAAACGTGCTTTAGCAATAAACTTACCATTTTCAATATCAAGTTCGATAACGCATTTACGATAAACAGCATCAGGCATAAATTGCATTAGATATTGGCGAGCAACGAGGTAATAAATATTTTTCTCATTTTCACTTAATGAGATATTACCCGTTTTTGCCGTTGGAATAATCGCATGGTGAGCATCAACTTTTTTATCATCCCAACAACGATTTTTTTTATCAATATCTAGGGTCTCTTGCGGTAATAGGCTTTGATCATGTGTGCTAATCGCATTAATAACAGCATGGCGACCAGCAAAATGTTCATCAGGTAGATAACGACTGTCAGAACGCGGATACGTGATCAACTTATGCGTTTCATATAGGCGTTGGCACGTATCCAAGACTTGTTGTGCACTTAAACCAAAACGTTTTGCCGCTTCAATTTGTAATGCAGAGAGTGAAAAAGGAAGTGGGGCTATTTCAGACTCTTGCTTATCTTGATAATCCGTTACATACGCAGGTTTGTCTGTAATTCTCTCAACAACATGCTCGGCAAGTTTACGATTTAATAATCGCCCTTCCTCATCTTGCCAAGGTTCGCAATGTTCACTTGGTTGCCAAATCGCGGTAAAGCGTTCATCAGCAGATGTTACAACATGTGCTTTAACTTCAAAGAAATCTTTAGGAACGAAGTTTTCAATTTCTTCATCACGACGAACGACTAAACCTAATACAGGCGTTTGTACACGCCCTACTGATAATACACCTTGGTAACCATTGCGCTGACCTAAAAGTGTATAGGCTCGCGTCATGTTGATACCATAAAGCCAGTCTGCTCTTGCTCGTGCCAACGCAGATACGCATAATGGTACAAATTCATGGTTATACCGTAGTTTATCAATAGCACGCGTCACTGCCGCTGGGTTTAAGTCATTAATTAAGCAACGACGCGCCTGTTTTCTTTGCTCTTCACTGATATTTAAATAGTTAAGCACTTCATCTACTAAGAGCTGACCTTCACGATCGGGGTCACCCGCGTGGATCACTTCTTGTGCCTGCTTAAGCAGTGTTTTGATGGTTTCCAACTGTTTTTTAACATCAGCTCGGGGCTTGAGTTGCCATTTTTCAGGAATAATGGGCAAATCATCTAACGACCAGCGGGCGTACCGCGGGTCGTATGCATCCGGCTCAGCTTGTTCAAGTAAGTGACCAACACACCACGTCACATACTGGTTATCACCACAAAGAATAAAGCCATCGCCCCGTTTATGAGGCTTTGGCAATACATCAGCAATAGCCCGAGCAAGGCTGGGTTTTTCTGCAATAAATAATCTCATTACGTTAGTTAGTCACTTCAATCAACGCTTTTCCAGCTACTGGCGCAGTTAGTTCACCAATAGAAGTTAATTCGATATTAAAACGTGAGGCAACTTCCTTCACTTGTTCAACCGCTTCAGGTAATACTGCTAATAATAAGCCACCTGATGTTTGTGGATCACAGAGTAATTTGCGTTGCATTTCAGTGATCTCACCAATTAAATGACCATAACTCTCAAAGTTACGATTTGTACCACCCGGAACACAGCCTTGTTCAATATAAGACTCGACTTCTGGCAACCTTGGTACTTGTGAGAAGTGAATAGTCGCTTGTACACCAGAGCCATCACAGATTTCACTTAAGTGCCCTAATAAACCAAAGCCAGTAACATCGGTCATTGCAGTGACACCATCGATATCTGAAAAATCAGAACCGGCTTTATTCATGCGACACATAATTTCTGTCGCTAAACCTTGGTGTTCTGGTTTTAATAGACCTTTCTTCTCAGCAGTTGTTAATACACCAATACCCAAAGGTTTAGTTAAAAAAAGCTGACATCCTGCTTTAGCTTCACTGTTTTTCTTCACTTTGCTCACAGGCACGACACCCGTTACAGCAAGACCGAAAATAGGTTCTGGCGCATCAATTGAGTGACCACCAGCCAATGAAATTCCCGCTTCTTGACAAGCAGCTCGACCACCTTCAATCACTTCTCGTGCAATTTCCGGTGCCAGTTTATTAATTGGCCAACCTAAAATAGCAATCGCCATAATAGGTTTTCCACCCATTGCAAAAATATCGCTGATTGCATTTGTTGCAGCGATGCGACCAAAATCATAAGGATTATCAACGATTGGCATAAAGAAATCGGTGGTGCTAATAATACCTGTACCATTTCCTAAATCATAAACAGCGGCATCATCTTTGGTTTCATTACCAACAAGTAAATGAGGATCATGAAATTTAGCTTGTTCGCTATGTAAAATGGTTTCTAAAACTTTTGGCGAGATTTTACAACCACAACCTGCACCATGACTGTATTGTGTTAAACGAATTGCTTCAGACATAACATGCCATCCTTTTTTTAAAAATAAGTCACAAAATCAGTTAAGTCAGCAGGAGAAACCGTCATTGGTGCTTTTAAAGCTGGCGTGCCTAAATAAAGAAAACCAATAATCTGGTCGTGTTCACCACAGCCAAGTCCTTCTCTTACCACAGCATCATGAGTCCAAGAGCCTGAACGCCAAATTCCCCCAAATCCTTGAGCAACAGCGGCCATTTGCATTGCTTGTACGCAACAACCCGCTGCAACAACTTGCTCCCATTCAGGAACTTTAGGATGATCTTTCACTTTCGCAATCACTGTGATGATCAGTGGGGCACGAAAAGGTGCATTTTTTGCTTTTTCTTCAACCTCGGGGCCTAAATTACTCACAACTGCAGCTTTATGTAGCAATTGACTAAAACGCTCAATGCCTTCATTTTGCATCACAACGAAATGCCAAGGTTTGAGTGCACCATGATCAGGCGCGCGCATACCCGCTTGTAAAATAGTATTGAGGGCTTCACTATCAGGGGCTGGAGTAGTCAGTCGGGAAGCTGAACGGCGGTTCAAAAGCAGTGTTAATGCATCCATTTTATTCTCCTGTCAGCATTTTATTTTAGCAAGATCCCATTCTTATGGGGATGGACAGTTCTTATCAATTCGCAGTATAACAAACTGTTATATTACCACCATCCACAAATTTAGGCGGAAATTTTTCTAAAAATCAGCAATATGGTTATTTAATCGTAAATTATTGTTCATAAAATGATTAACCTCAGCCTACTCCATTAATTTAAGTTTATTTTGATCTTTAATTCGACGATTTCTTATATTCGTTTGATGCCTTTTTGTGTGAATTTATTTGGCTATTTTTACGTAAAATAACTGTTTACTTAATAACACCTTAAGCAAAAAGTTATCATTCGTGGTTTCCTAAAAATCAATGACAGACATTCAATAAGAGCTATATTAGAATATTCCTTTATTGTTATTGCTATTCTCTCTATTGCTAACAACATTCTTTGTTTTAATAGTATGAGATTATGTGGATGTAACCTGCTTACCAATAATTCTAGCATGACTGTTTAGGATTAAATTTTAGCTTTACATGATGTGGAGATAATATGAATAAAATTATGGAGTTAATAGGCGTAATATTAAAATTCAGTTGGCAAGCCATTAACTTTATCAGGAAATTAATCTTAAACGTTATTTTCTTTTTCCTTCTCTTTATGGTTATTGGTATTTTCTTAATTAGTAAGGAAGCACAAAAACCGATGGATTATGAAGGTGCCCTTCTTGTTGACCTTAAAGGCGTAATTGTTGACCAAACTGCAACCCAAAATCCCTTAGGAGAAGTTGGACGTGAACTTTTAGGCGTTTCTAGTAGCCAGCTCCAAGAAAATTCATTATTTGAAGTTGTCGATACGTTACGACGAGCAACACAAGATCCCAAAATTAAAGGTATGGTGCTTAAACTTGATGAATTTGCAGGCGCAGACCAGCCTTCGCTAAATTATATTGGTAAGGCACTTAATGAATTTAAAAAGACAGGCAAACCGATTTTTGCAGTAAGTGGCTATTACAGTCAACCACAGTATTATCTCGCTTCTTATGCAGATAAAATTTATCTCACTCCTCAAGGTGCCGTGGGCGTTTATGGTTTTGGCTTTCAAAATCTCTATTACAAAACACTGTTAGAAAATTTAAAAGTAAGTACTCATATTTTCCGCGTAGGAACATATAAATCCGCGGTTGAACCATTAATGCGTAATGACATGTCTGCAGAATCGCGAGAAGCTTCATTACGTTTAGTTAATTCACTGTGGTCTACTTATTTAACCCAAGTTGCAGAAAACCGTAGCATTACCAAAGAAGATGTTTTCCCTGGTGCAAAAGAGATGATTGCACAGCTACGCAATGCAGATGGTGATAACGCAACTTATGCGCTAAATCGTAAATTAGTGGATTCTGTAAGCTCATACGCTCAATTTGAAGCAGATATGACAGAAACTTTCCAGTGGGATAAAGAGAACCAACAATTTAACAATATCAGCATTTATGATTATGCTGATACATTGACTTCATCATTACCTGCAAATGACGAAGGAAATATTGCTGTAGTCGTTGTTCAAGGAGCCATTATTGATGGTGAAAGTATCCCTGGTTCTGCTGGGGGTTCAACTATTGCTAATCAAATTCGCCAAGCACGTTTAGATCCGAATATTAAGGCACTTGTATTACGTGTAAATAGCCCTGGAGGTAGTGTTTCTGCATCAGAGCAAATACGCAGTGAAGTTGCCGCCTTTAAACAACAGAAAAAACATGTGGTTGTTTCAATGGGAGGTTTAGCCGCATCAGGTGGATATTGGATCTCAACCCCTGCAAATAAGATTATTGCCAGCCCATCAACATTAACTGGCTCAATTGGTATTTTTGGCGTTATTAATACCTTTGAAAATAGTCTAGAGTCTATTGGTGTTTATACTGATGGTGTCACGACTTCACCATTAGCAGGATTATCTGTCACAAATAAACTACCTGAAGAGTTTGCAGAACTTTTACAATTAAATATCGAAAGTGGTTATAAAACGTTTATTAATTTAGTAGCAGAATCTCGCAAAAAAACACCAGCTCAAATTGACCGTATTGCTCAAGGTCGAGTGTGGGTAGGAATAGATGCAAAAAATGTGGGTTTAGTCGATGAGTTTGGTGATTTTGATGATGCTATTGATGCTGTGGCTAAAATGGCAAAAATTGACCAACCTGTTGTTGATTGGATGAAACCTGAATTGAGCCTGTCAGAGCAGATCATAATGAGTTTATCGTCTAATGCAAAAGCGCTCCTTCCTGATCCATTACAAGCGTATATACCTGCACCTGTTTTAAAAGAAGTGAAAACACAGACAGAGTTTTATCGCAATATGAACGATCCGTTAAACCGCTATGCGTACTGTTTATCTTGTGGGGATATTCAATAATCTTTTCCACTCATACACCTGCTCACACTGAGCAGGTGTATTTATCCATTTTTTCTCACTTTTTATAGCACAATACTCTGATGAGCAATATTCACTCATTTATATCTACGCTATTTTTAACACAATGATTTAAAGAAAATATTAGTTGTTCTCTATTTTCTTTTTTAGCATCCTTTCCTTTTTTTATTCTGCAAACTCCCTATAATCAGGTATTTCTCACAGCTTAATAAGAGTGCTTTGTCTGATGCAAAAGAAATCAATCTACGTTGTTTATACTGGCGGTACTATTGGTATGCAACATTCTGAACATGGCTATATTCCTGTATCAGGACATTTACAACGCCAATTAGCTAAAATGCCAGAATTCCACCGTGAGGAAATGCCTGATTTTACAATCAAAGAGCACCTTCCTTTAATTGATTCTTCAAATATCACACCAGAAGATTGGCAATCTATCGCTGATGATATAAATGAAAATTATCACAACTATGATGGATTCGTTATTCTTCATGGCACTGATACCATGGCATTTACCGCATCAGCACTCTCTTTTATGTTTGAGGATCTTAGCAAGCCAATTATCGTTACTGGCTCTCAAATTCCTTTAGAAGCCTTACGATCTGACGGACAAACAAACCTATTAAATGCGCTTTATCTCGCTGCACATCATCCCATTAATGAAGTAGCACTCTTCTTCAATAACACGCTGTATCGCGGAAACCGCACAGTAAAAGCACATGCTGATGGTTTTAATGCCTTTGCATCGCCGAATAGCGCACCGCTACTCGAAGCTGGCATTAATATTAAACAATTTAAAATTAATTCTTTTCCAAAAGGAAATGGTAAATTTACTACACATAATATTACGCCTCAGCCTATTGGTGTTGTCACAATTTATCCGGGTCTTTCCGATGAAGTGGTGAAAAATATCCTGATGCAACCAGTGAAAGCCTTAATATTGCGCTCTTATGGTGTCGGCAATGCCCCATCACACCCAGCTCTCCTTTCTACCCTACGTGAAGCAACAGAGCGTGGTATTGTTGTTATCAACCTTACACAATGTATTTCTGGCCGCGTAAATATGGAAGGTTATGCAACAGGTCAAGCATTAGTGGAAGTGGGTGTGATCAGTGGCTTTGATATGACATTTGAAGCAACATTAACTAAACTGCATTATCTCCTTAGCCAACAATATAATTACACTGAAATCTGTCGACTAATGCAACAAAACCTACGCGGTGAAATGACATTAGACGATAACGACTAAGTTTAATCTAAAGGTAAAACTGGTGAAAAATTCCGCCCTATTATTGGTTGATATACAAAATGATTTTTGTACAGGTGGTGCATTAGCTGTTAATGAAAGCGACATGGTTATACAAACAGCCAACCAACTTATTCATAATTTCAAGCAATCTAAAAATCCTATTATCGCCAGTTTAGATTGGCATCCAGCCGATCATCTTAGTTTTGCTGAAAATTCAGGCACTACGGTGGGAGAAATCGGTACACTAAATGGATTACCACAAGTTTGGTGGCCAGTTCATTGTGTACAACATTCTTCTGGTGCTGCATTTCATCCTGAATTAAACCAAGAATTAATTAATCACATTATTTATAAAGGGCAAAACCCCCTTATTGATAGTTATAGTGCTTTTTTTGATAACGACCATGAATATCAAACAGGCTTACACACACTTTTACAGACGCTCAATATAAAACATCTTTATATTTTAGGAATTGCTACAGATTACTGTGTCAAATTTACAGTGCTAGATGCGTTATTATTAGGATATCAGGTCTCAGTCATTACAGACGGTTGTCGCGGTGTAAATATTCAAGATGACGATAGCGAAAAAGCGCTAGAAGAGATGCAAGCAAAGGGGGCGACATTAATTGATTCAGCGCATTGGCTTAATCGTAACAATCAATAATTTCGCAGTCGTTTCGTTTTTTATCATCATTAAATGAAAAAGGAGATACTATTAACCAACTTGGTTAATAAATATCCCCTTTTTATCTCTATTCTATTCATTTAACACTGGTTTTAGTCATCATCCATTGGCGTTAACGTTGCTAAACGTTCAGATTGAAACTGAGCTTTTAATTCTTGTTTGCTCTTCATGGTAATTTGCCCATTAGTTCCTACTGTCATATGTTCAGGTGTATGGTTATTTTTCGCCTGCCATAATAAAACAATCTGCATACAATGCTCTTTTTGCTCAGCAGTCAATGCAACGCCATCAGGCCATTTACCCAGTTCAACTGCGGTTGAAATACGCTGATATATTTCTGGTGTTACCATCGAAATAAGTTCATTAACTTCCATTGATTACTCCATAAGCTAAATAATCACTTGAAATAGCTGAATCGTTTTTTCAGTTGTTATTATTTTGTTAATTCGATAAATTAACCTGCTTGTTTTTCGCCTGTTTCACTATTCGTAAATGAAAGAGATGCTGAATTAACACAATAACGCTCCCCTGTTGGGGCTGGACCATCATTAAAAACATGGCCTAAATGTGCATCACATTGTTGGCAACGTATTTCTGTTCTCTTCATATTATGAGAAAAATCATCAACATAACGAATTGCATCATCACTAACGGGTTGATAAAAACTAGGCCAACCACATCCTGCATCAAATTTGGTATCTGAATAAAACAAAGGAGCAGAACAGCATAAACAGTGATAAATCCCTGTTTCACGATTGTGTAATAATTTACCACTAAATGGAGGTTCTGTACCTTGTTGTTGCGTCACATAACGTTGCATTTCGTTGAGTGTTGATAAATCAAGGTGATTGTTATTACTTGAAATATTCACTTTCTTTTCATTATCTGCCATATAGACCTCTTGCCCAGAAAAATGCTTTTTAAAACAACAGTGAATGATAACAAAGATTTAACAACAAATCTGAAAAATATAGTCTAAAATCACTAAGAGTAATCTTTAGTTTTTGAAATGTGATGAGTTTCACATAACAGAGCAAAGGTAACTTCATTTATCGGCGTTGATCCCGATAATACACAGCGTAACATTTGTCTAAAACGACCAATCTTTAAGCGAAAAGTGTTTTTTTAATTGATTTTTTGCAATTATTGACACGATTCCGCTTGACGATTGGCGCGGTTTTGGTAACTTTAGAATCAACTTTTTAATTCACTAAATTAAAGCTGGTGGAATACATATGACTATCAAAGTAGGTATTAATGGTTTTGGTCGTATCGGCCGCATCGTTTTCCGTGCTGCTCAAGAACGTTCAGATATCGAAATCGTAGGTATTAACGATCTGTTAGACGCAGACTACATGGCATACATGCTGAAATACGATTCAACTCATGGCCGTTTCAACGGTACTGTTGAAGTAAAAGATGGCCACCTCGTTGTTAATGGTAAAACCATCCGCGTAACTTCAGAAAAAGATCCAGCAAATCTGAAATGGAACGAAGTCGGTGCTGATGTTGTTGCAGAAGCAACCGGTCTGTTCTTAACTGACGAAACTGCTCGTAAACACATTCAAGCTGGTGCGAAAAAAGTTGTTCTGACTGGTCCTTCAAAAGACAGCACTCCAATGTTCGTTATGGGCGTAAACCATAAATCATACGCAGGCCAAGACATCGTTTCTAACGCATCTTGTACTACTAACTGCTTAGCGCCTTTAGCTAAAGTTATCAACGACAACTTCGGTATCGTTGAAGGTCTGATGACTACTGTTCACGCAACAACTGCAACTCAACGTACTGTTGATGGTCCATCTGCAAAAGACTGGCGTGGTGGTCGTGGTGCTTCTCAAAACATCATCCCATCATCAACTGGTGCAGCTAAAGCTGTAGGTAAAGTTATTCCTGAGCTGAACGGCAAACTGACTGGTATGTCTTTCCGTGTTCCTACTCCTAACGTTTCTGTTGTTGACCTGACTGCACGTCTGGAAAAACCAGCAACTTACGCTCAAATCTGTGACGCTATCAAAGCTGCAGCTGAAGGCGAACTGAAAGGCGTTCTGGGGTACACTGAAGATGCAGTTGTTTCAACTGACTTCAATGGCGAAGTTCTGACTTCAGTATTTGATGCTAAAGCAGGTATCGCTCTGAACGACAACTTTGTTAAATTAGTTGCTTGGTACGATAACGAAGTTGGTTATTCAAACAAAGTTCTGGATCTGATTTCTCACATCTCTAAATAATTAGAGTCTAGAAAGTCACGATTTCTTTTAGAGCCACCTTTTCGGTGGCTCTTTTATTTTCTAGCCAGTCAGTTTATTGTATTGAAATAGTCAGTGACATAAGGTCATAAGATAATGAATGAGAAAATTTTTTCTTTGCCGATTATTGAACAAATATCACCTTACTTAAGTCGTCGGCAATTAGGCGAGCTTCCTATCCTTGTTATTTCACACCCTAAAGTACGCGCAGCTATCACTCTTCAAGGCGCACATTTAATTGCTTGGCAACCCGCACAAGAACATCCTGTATTTTGGGTAAGTGAGGCCTCTCTCTTCACTCCTGGCGTTGCCATTCGTGGCGGTATTCCTATTTGCTGGCCTTGGTTTGCTTCAGCAGGTACACCAAGCCATGGATTTGCGCGAATTCTTCCTTGGGAATTTAGTGCACATACAGAACAAGATGATGGTGTTCTCATCACCATGACATTAAAAGAGAGCCAACAAACACAAAAATATTGGCCTCATCCCTTTACTGTTATTGCTCGTTTTAAATTAGGAGCAACCTGTGAGGTTGAATTAGAATCTTACGGTGATTATGAAGCAACAGCTGCCCTTCACTCTTATTTTAATGTGAGTGACATTGATAATGTTTCTGTAACCGGCCTAGGAAGCCACTACATTGACACAGTGGCAGATAAAGAGGTTTACACTGATGAAACCTCATTGCGCTTTAATGGGCGCACTGACAGGCTGTATACTGAGCCTGAAGATTTTAATCTTATTCATGATGACGGCTGGGATCGTACGATTGAAGTTCACCATTACCATCATAGCGATGTCGTGTGCTGGAATCCCGGCGCAGAGCTTGCAAGTTCAATGAAAGATATGAGCACAGGTGGCTATCGTAAAATGGCTTGTGTAGAAACTGCTCGTATTCACCAACCATTAAAACCAGATAACGTTCATCCTGGTCGTTTATCTCTGGTCGTTCGTGTTCGTAAAAATATAGCTGAAAAATAAACTATTGCCGATATCTAACACAATAAAAAAGCTTCGAATTTAAATCGAAGCTTTTTTATCATTGTAAATCTCACTAAATTCTAATTAGATTTTAGCTAGTTAGAATGTGTAAGTCACACCAGTCCACATAATTGCAGTCACAGATTTATTCACCATAGGGCTATCTTTCACTTCACTTGGTAAATGGTCGATACGTCCCATCGCAAAGAAATTCCATTTTTCTGCAAATTTATAGTTAGCTGAGATTTCAAAATAAGGTCTCCAGCTATCATTTGGCGTATATTCTGCTAAACCACTGCGTTGTGATTCTGCTTGACTAATTCCATAAGCATAACGGTTTTGCTTTTTGTTTTCCCAAACAACACCTGCACCAGGTTGTAAAGACCAGTTACCCAATTTGAAAGGATATAAATAAGCAGCATCAGCGATAATGCCATTACTTTTGCCTAACATATCACCCGATACGATTGCTCTTAAGCTACCCCATGATTCATGGTGTTTATAAGTAAAGCCACCCATCATTGTGTCACGACGACGATTCAGTTTTTTCATTTGCTCGTCGTCACTATCGCTTGGTTTATAAGCCTGAGGATAATAGTGTAAATCAACAGAGAGTTGATCTTTGGGTGTATTCCACAGGTAATATCCCGCGGCTAACGTCGCAAAATAAAAATTCTCTGATTGGTAATTAACTTGAGGTACTGGCAATAAATAATCTTTTGATTTAGCCCCTTTATAAGGCTTAACTTGCGCTAAGACTGAACCACCTATTGACCATTCTCCTGCAAATGCTGCTGGCGTGCTAAGCCCTGCGATAACAGCTAAAGAAATGATAATCTTCTTATTACTCACGATGATTTTCCATATTGTCATTAATAAAGTAGCAACCAAAAACCTATTTCAGTCACAAATAACTAAAATTATTATTATTTTACCTATAATCATTTTAGTTTTGCATTAAATGTGTAGCAATCAGTGCTTGCCCTAATGCAATACCACCGTCTCCTGCTGGTAATATCTTAGGGGCGAGTACTTTTTTATTGTTTAATTTTTTCTTAAACAGGCGTTTGAGTAATGTATTATTTAATACCCCTCCTGTTAGTACAACGGTATCAATCTGGTATTTATCTGCATATTGCAATGCAATATCGCCCAAACTTTCAGCTAATAAATAATGAAATAGCCATGCCTTTTCACTAACATTAAGCTTTATACTTTCCCATTGCGACCAAAAAACGCCCAAATCAAGCACACTATTTTTTACAGGCATCAAATGCCCATATCGCTCAATTATTTCTGCCTGTTTTTCTTTATGACATGCTAATGCAGCAGTTTGTAGATAACAGGCGGCTTCACCTTCCCAGCTTATTTCTTTAGGCGCTAATCCTAATGATGCCGAAACCGCATCAAAAAAACGGCCACAAGAAGAGGCTTTAGGTGAGTTTAAGCCACGTTCTAAGGCCTTACTTAATATCTGTAAATCATGGTTAGGTATCATTTGGGCAATCACACTACCTCGCCAATCTTTAGAAAAAGTAGCTAAATGTGCGAACCAGTTTCGCCAAGGTTGAATAGAGGCAAGATTACCTCCGGGCATCGCAACAGCTGGAAGTCCACCAATCCGCTCTGAGCTTTTATAGTCCACCAGCAGACATTCCCCTCCCCATAACGAGCCATCTTGCCCAAAACCTAATCCATCAAGAGCAATACCAATGACAGCACCTTGTCGATGAGTATGGCCATGTTCAGCAAGGCAAGAAACAATATGTGCATGGTGATGAGAGACTTCAATAACAGAAATATTTTGTTCTTGAGCAAACTGCTTACCCAACTGATGACTGATGTAGTTAGGATGTGCATCTATTGCTATAGCTTTAGGTGTAAACCGATAAATTTGTTGGAAAAGAGCCAACGATTTTACCAACTGCTGTCTCACACTTAAATCATCAAGATCGCCTAAATGAGGCCCCATAATCGCTTGATGTTGACGTAATAAACAAAATACATTTTTGAGATCACCGCCCATAGCAAGTACTGAGGGTTGTGCTCCAAAATCTTCCGGTAATGAAATTGCATCAGGAACATAACCACGAGAGCGTCTGATCATCACGCTCTGTTTACCCTCAATGCGAACTAATGAATCATCAGCTCTTTGTATAATTTCTCTGTTATGCATTAAGAATAAATCTGCAATATCTTTCAATTGCATTAAGGCCTCTTCATTACTTAATGCTGGTGTATGACCTGAGGCATTTCCTGATGTCATAACAAGAGGAATGTTCGTACCACGCGCTAATAAATGTTGTAGTGGATTGGCCGGCAACATTACACCTATTTCAGTTAATCCTGGCGCAATAAGATCCGCAAGTTTAGGTGTAACAGTTTTAGGAACTAATACAATTGGGGCTGCCGTACTTTGCAATGTTTGAATAGCTGTTGGAAGAAAATCCGGATCATGCTCATCTGCTTTAATTTGATCAATGCCTGTGAGCATCACCGCTAATGGCTTCGCGGGTCGATATTTGCGTTCACGTAATAATGCAACACTCTCATTATTACGTGCATCACACACTAAATGAAAACCACCAATACCTTTAACTGCAACAATCTTTCCAGCAAGTAACGCTTCACAGGCTTGAGTTAATGCATCCTCTTTTGTGACTAATTCTTTACCCTGATTATCTGCAAGCCAGATATGAGGCCCACATACAGGACATGCATTAGGCTGGGCATGAAAGCGCCGATCTGAAGGATCTTCATATTCGTGTTTACATTCAGGACAGAATGGAAATTCAGACATTGAAGTAAAAGGCCTGTCATAAGGCATTTTCTTGATGATAGTAAAACGAGGGCCGCAATGTGTGCAGTTAATAAAAGGATAATGATAACGACGATTTTGTGGATCAAACAATTCATCAATGCAAGCTTGGCAAGTTGTTGCATCAGGAACAACTTGTGTATCCATTTCGCCACCACCGCTTTTTACAATAATAAAATCAGTAGGTAGCTGTTCCCATTGATAGGGTGATTCTTCTATACGTTCAATGCGTGCTAATGGAGGACATTCTTCTTTTAATGCTTCTATAAAGAGCGCATTTTTAGGTGAAGGCGTTAAATGTACCAATACACCCAAACTATCATTACTCACTTGCCCTAATAAACCAAAACGATGAGCTAATTGCCAAACAAATGGACGAAAACCAACGCCTTGAACCTTTCCTTTCACACGCAATGCAATGCCGTTACTCATAGGATCACCAAATCAAAATAAATTTAATCTTATTCTAGTTTAGTGATTATCAACAACTTTCATTTAGATCAGAAAAAGTGGAATTAGGTAAATTTATCATCACTTCAACAGTAACTCTTGGCGCTATTGCACACAATAATTCATAACCAATAGTGCCACAAGCCGTTGCAACATCATCGACAGAAAGTTCTTCCCCCCATAATTCAACTGGGCTACCGCAATTGACATCAGGAAAATCTGTCACATCAATAGTTAGCATATCCATAGAAATACGCCCTACCAATTGTGTTTTATGCCCATTAACAATAACAGGTGTACCATCTGGTGCATGTCTTGGATAACCATCAGCATAACCACAGGCAACCACACCAATCCGCATATCACGCTCAGCGGTATATCGGCTACCATAACCTATCTGCTCACCTTTTTTGACTTGTTGAATAGCTAATATTTCACTATTAAATGTCATTACAGGTTGTAAATCGAAATCAGCAATATCTTGCCAAATACCCGAAGGCGAAACACCATACAAAATAATGCCAGGACGCACCCAATCGTGATAAGTTTCAGGATCAAATAACGTTGCTGCTGAATTGGCCAAACACCGAGGTAAATCATTTACCATGGCCTGATTAATGGTGGCCTTTTGTGTATTCATATTCAATCCAGTATCAGCATTAGCAAAATGCGACATTTGGATAATAGAACCAATATTTTTAATACTTTTTGCACGATCAATTGCTTGCTTATAGGTGTCTGGTCGGTAACCCAACCGATTCATTCCACTATTTAGTTTAAGATAGATGTTAATCGGTTTTTCTAATTGTGCATTTTCTATGGCATCAAATTGCCAATCAGAATGCACTGCTGTTGTCAGAGAATAACGCTCTAATAAATAAACATCTTCTGGCCTAAAAAAACCTTCCAGCAAAAGGATAGGCCCTACCCATCCTTGCTCTCTTAACATGATAGCTTTATCTAACTCAATTAATGCGAAACCATCTGTATGACTTAATGCAGGCCAAACACAGGATAATCCATGTCCATAAGCATCTGCTTTCACAACAGACCACACTTTGCTGCCTTTAGTTCTCTCTTTAATAACAGACAGATTATGGCTTAATGCATCGAGGTTAATGGTTATTTTTGTGGGTCTGGACATGGTTTTTCCTCAATTAATAAGCTGCATCAAGTTTTTGCCCCGGTAAGAGCAATTTAGTATTAAAGCCATCGATATACCGAAATACAGATAAATCATCAGCAGCAATAGCAGGTTTATTCCCTGATATTAAATCAGCCAATAATTGCCCTGAGCCACATGCCATTGTCCAACCTAATGTGCCGTGCCCGGTATTTAATGATAAATTGCGATAAGCCGTAGGCCCGACAATCGGTGTACCATCAGGTGTCATAGGCCTTAAACCTGTCCAAAATGTAGCTTTCTCAATATCACCACCACCTTGATAGAGATCTTGTACAACCATTTTTAATGTTTCACAGCGTGATTTTAAAATATTCAGATTAAAACCAACGACCTCGGCCATTCCACCGACACGAATTCGCTCATCAAAACGTGTTACCGCAATTTTATAAGTTTCATCTAAAATAGTGGATGTTGGTGCTCTTGAAGCATCAATAATCGGCATCGTAAGCGAATAACCTTTAAGGGGATAAACTGGAATGGCGACTTTGTTTTTCAAAAACTCTGTTGAATAAGAGCCCATAGCAACAACATAATGATCAGCAGTTAATAACCCATCATGACATTGAACGCCCGCTACTTTATCACCATCAAATAACAAATGTTTGATTTCTTTGTTAAACAAGAATGTGACACCAGCATCTTCTGCCATTTTAGCGAGTTTTTTCGTAAAAATTTGGCAATCACCCGTTTCATCATTTGGTAAACGTAAACCACCTGTCAATTTGTGACTAACATGCTCAAGTGCAGGTTCGGCTAATTTTAGTTGATCTGCCGTTAACAATTCATAAGCAACTCCCTCTTGCTTTAATACAGCAATATCATTGGCTGCATTATCAAATTGCTTTTGATCACGAAACAGTTGCAGAGTACCACCTTGACGACCTTCGTATTCAATGCCAGTGTCTTGGCGTAATTGACGAATGCAATCACGGCTATATTCGGCAATACGCACCATGCGGCTTTTATTCATGGTGTAATGTGATGCATCACAATTACGTAACATTTGCCACATCCAACGTAATTGGAAAAGAGATCCATCAGGCTTAATCGCTAATGGTGCGTGCTTTTGGAACATCCATTTTACTGCTTTTAATGGGATACCTGGCGCTCCCCAAGGCGTTGCATACCCCGGAGATATTTGACCTGCATTACCAGCACTAGTCTCTTCTGCTGCACTATTTTGTCTATCAACAACAATAACTTCATGGCCTTGTTGCACAAGATACCACGCACTCGTTACACCAATAACGCCGCCACCTAAGATGATCACTTTCATGGCAAGACTCCAATAATTTACATTGATATAACATAAGAATAATATTCCATACACAAAAAGCCAATATAGAATAATCATCTAGGCCAATAAAAAGATAGATTTTAGAGTTAAGTCACACTTGATTGTTATTCGATAAGTAATTTTCAAAAAAAAATATTGAATTAACACATAAAATCAACAAGATATAATTTTTACTATAATTTATAAAAATATTGTTTAATAAATTATTTTAAATTGAAGAAAGTTTTATGTGTAGGGAAAGAGAATAAGAGTTTTATTAAAATCCAAAAATAACTCAAATTATAGATTATAATTCTTGAATTAACTCAATTTAGTTATTCTTTTTACTAAAAATAATCTATTTAAAGCATTGCCTAAAAAAATGACCTATTGGGCTTTTTAAATGCATAAAAAAACCAGTATCACAAATTATGTAAATACTGGTTTTTTATTGTGATAACGCAACAAACTTAATTAGCGTTTTACTTCTTCTAGGTCACTCGGTAATGGTGACTGTAAACTTTGCCAGATAATACCACTGTCTTTACCATATTGGCGGACACATTCCATGACATGCTCGACATCTTTTTGCTCACATAATACAGCCAGTTTTTTATAAAATGCTAACGCGAGTTCTTTGGCTTGAATATTTGAGAAATAATAACGACCTACACGGGTATAAAGCCCTTTTAAACCGTTTAAGATAAGACCATAAATTGGGTTACCTGATGCAAACGCCAATCCTCGAAAAATGTTGTAATCCAGTTCACTAAACTCATCAGCACTATTTTCAGTGGTAAGCTCATGATTTAAAACTTCAATACATTTTTCAGGACTATTTCTAAATGCTGTACGTATAAAAATAGCTGAGATATTAGTTCTGACAGCCAATAAGTTGTCTATTAATTGTGGTACTCGATCATGATCAAGGCGAGCGACTGTTTCAAGGATATTAAGGCCTGATGTTTCCCAGAAATTGTTTACCTTCGTTGGCTTTCCGTGTTGAATAGTTAACCAACCATCACGAGCAAGACGTTGTAACACTTCTCTTAATGTGGTTCTTGTAACGCCAATTAATTCAGAGAGCTCACGTTCCGCTGGAAGAATAGATCCAGGAGGAAAACGATTATTCCAAATGCTTTCAACAATATACTCTTCCGCAAAACCTGCGGGGCTTTGAGCCTTAATAACCATATTTTTATTTCTTCCGAAGCGACTTTTCTGCTAATAATGAAAAATATAATATCAGAATGCGTAATTTTGATATAGCTCAACCATCATTAAATAGTGAATGGCATCATAAAACTTGATGTCGTTTTGCCAATTAATTATGACTAATGAGCTTAATTTCACAGCGATTAGCGCGTACTATGGTTAGATTGCGTATCATTGCGCTAAAAATCTCTATTTGGAGGATGAGAAACCTAATGGACATGAGTATAAGACAAGCACTACTAAAGAACTTTATGGGGAACTCCCCTGATTGGTATAAGCTTGCTATTCTTACTTTTTTAATTATCAACCCACTGATTTTTTTCTTTATTGACCCTTTTGTTGCCGGCTGGCTATTAGTTGTAGAATTTATTTTTACACTATCTATGGCACTAAAGTGTTACCCATTACAACCCGGAGGATTACTTGCTATTGAGGCCGTCATCATTGGTATGACTAGCCCAAAACAAATTGGTCATGAAATTGCCAACAACCTTGAAGTGATTTTGCTTCTTGTCTTTATGGTTGCAGGTATCTATTTTATGAAGCAATTATTACTGTTTGCTTTTACTAAACTACTGTTATCTATTCGTTCTAAACGAATGTTATCTATTGCCTTTTGCTTTGCGAGTGCATTTTTATCTGCCTTTTTAGATGCTTTAACCGTTATCGCGGTTGTAATCAGTGTCTCTCTCGGTTTCTACTCTATTTATCATAATTTTGCATCTAATCAATCAGGTACAGAATTAAGTAATGATGGGTTTATTGATACCGCAGAAAAAAAACAAACTTTAGAACAATTCCGTGCCTTTTTACGTAGCTTAATGATGCATGCTGGTGTCGGTACTGCGTTAGGTGGCGTAATGACCATGGTAGGTGAACCACAAAACCTGATTATTGCGAAACATTTAGAGTGGGATTTCGTGACCTTCTTTATCAGAATGTCACCAGTGACTATTCCAGTCTTCTTTGCTGGTCTTGCTGTGTGCTACTTTGTTGAACGCTTTAAGCTCTTTGGTTATGGTGCTGAATTACCTGATTTAGTTCGTAAAGTTCTCACTGAATACGACAAGAAAAACAGTGAAAAACGCACTTCTCAAGAAAAAGCACAACTGATAATCCAAGCATTAATTGGTATTTGGTTGATTGTTGCTTTAGCGCTTCATTTAGCAGAAGTCGGTATTATCGGTTTATCTGTTATTATTCTCGCCACTGCATTTTGTGGGATCACAGAAGAACATGCACTTGGTAAAGCATTTGAAGAGGCCTTGCCTTTCACTGCATTATTGACCGTTTTCTTCTCTATTGTTGCTGTTATTATTGATCAACAATTATTTGGCCCTATTATTCAGTTTGTTCTTCAAGCTTCCGAATCCTCACAACTGTCTCTTTTTTACCTCTTTAATGGTCTATTATCTGCTATATCAGATAACGTGTTTGTGGGTACGGTTTATATCAGTGAAGCTTTAACAGCATTGCAAGATGGATTAATTAGCCAATCACAATATGAGCATATTGGTGTTGCTATTAATACAGGTACAAATTTACCTTCTGTTGCTACCCCAAATGGTCAAGCTGCATTCCTGTTCTTATTAACATCAGCACTATCACCACTCATCCGTTTATCATATGGTCGTATGGTAATAATGGCACTGCCATATACAATCGTAATGACATTACTTGGTTTACTGGCCGTTGAGTTTTGGCTTGTCCCTGCAACACATTGGTTCTATGACATTGGTTTAGTTGCTATTCCATAACAATTGATCCACAGTTACACCACATAAATAGGACTTTTATTCGATAAAAGTCCTATTTCCTTCATAAAAACAAGCTTCAATGTAAATATTTGTGAAATAACGGGTTTTAACTTTTTTTGCGCTTGATTTTTGGGCAGAATAGACACTTATTTTATTTAATATTTAAATGGATATTATTATGCTGACATCTCTTCGTCACTGGTCCCAAAGCCGTTTTTCATGGCTATTGCTTGCATTAACAGCAATAGGTCTTGAAGGTGCTGCATTGTATTTTCAGTACGGAATGGAATTAATGCCTTGTGTAATGTGCGTCTATCAACGCATCGCGGTATTAGGGATCTTAGTTGCTGCATTGATTGGCGCATCCGCACCTAAAATGGCACTTATGCGTATGGCAGGTGGTTTTTTATGGATTTATTCTGCATACCGAGGAATTGAACTCTCTTGGGAGCATACACAACTTATTCTGAACCCCTCACCTTTTGCAACCTGTGACTTTTTTGTCACTTTGCCTTCTTGGTTTGCCTTGCAAGATTGGTTCCCTGCTGTATTCCAAGCAACCGGTGATTGTTCTGTCAGCCAATGGCAATTCTTAACTTTAGAAATGCCACAATGGATGCTTATTATTTTCTCTGCCTATTTTGTTGTAGGTTTATTAGTATTAGTAAGCCAAATAACAAATTCTTTTAAAACAAAAGAATAAAAAAGAAAATAGCCTTTAGCGATAAACTAAGGGCTATTTTTATAATAGAAACGTAGCGATTAAATATTCAACCAAAAACAAGCTTTAACCTGGAATACAAGCTCCTTCAATTAAAGCTTGTTCACTACAACGCTTACCATTAGCAAATTGACACACTGGTGTCTGCCCCCCATGCAATTCATAGTTTAAAGACGGCACGCCACCAGAAAAGACACAAGTAGCCTTGGCTGACTCTTCTAAGGGAATATCAGGACTCGTTATCGGTATTGTCCGATTTTTACTCACTATTTGTGTAGATGGATGTTGTGTCTGCGCTGAATTACTGCATCCTGCAATAAAAGCAAAGCTAGTTAACATTGATAGATAACAAGCTATTTTAAATTTCTTTTGCATCAAAGACACCCTAATTTCTTCCAGTTATTCCTATTAATGTGAAGCACTTTTTGAAAGTAGATTTATAACTAAAACACCAGCAATAATTAAAGTCATACCAACAATAGCTGGTAAATCGAGTTTTTGTTGATAGAGAAACACCGCTGCAACAGAAACTAAAACTATTCCTAATCCACTCCATATAGCATAAGCAATACCTAATGGCATAACTTTTACCACTTGAGAAAGTGCCCAAAAAGAAAAACAGTAACCAATGACGACTACAATAGATGGATATAATCGGCTAAAACCATCAGAAGCTTTCAACATTGTTGTCGCAATGACTTCAGATATAATTGCCAACATTAGGTAAGTTAATCCATTCATTTTTTAGTCTTAATCCTATACAAAGTCAATTTTGTGAATTCTATCACAAGCTATCCTCATACAGTTCATGCAATGTGACTGCTCCCCGCCCTGTCGGGCGAGGCTTCCCACTTCTTAGACCGCAACCGTCTGTGTGACGGATTTACGCTGGCCT
>NZ_PENZ01000027.1 GCF_003144395.1 Proteus faecis
GCGGAGCGGTAGTTCAGTTGGTTAGAATACCTGCCTGTCACGCAGGGGGTCGCGGGTTCGAGTCCCGTCCGTTCCGCCAACTATTTAGGGGCGTAGTTCAATTGGTAGAGCACCGGTCTCCAAAACCGGGTGTTGGGAGTTCGAGCCTCTCCGCCCCTGCCAGTTACCAATTAAGTAATAACAAAATTTATACTTCTTTGTAGCCCAGTTAATTAACTGGGCTTTTTGTTATTTGTATATGCTCAATATTTACTGCACTAAACTCCTTTCACCTAACCTACTAATGCTCTTCTTTTACCAATACCTATCAGTAATATTCTCTGTTATATGTCGTTAAAATATATGTAATGAAAATTTTAGAGATAAAGCTTAAATCCAAAGGTGATTCGTTTTAATACTATGAATGAATGGCTATAGGGTAGATTTAAGCTTTATTGATGATTTATTGGTTGTTTTAATAGCTGTTGTATCAATACTTGTTGATCACTAGTATTTAGCCAAACCGCAAATAAAGGTTTTTGAATAATTTCTGTTGAGGCTGGTACTAGGTCTGAATAGAGATCGAGCCAATGTGTAGGCAGGAATGCAACTGCTTGTGTTGTTTTCATTAACTGATAAGCAATCATTGCAGAGTTAGTGGTTAAAATAGGCTCAATCTTTTGCACTGACTCATTAGGAAGAAAAGGCTGAAAATCAGCACTCCATTCAATCTTGATAAATTGTACTATTTCTTCTGTTTTATGTGATGCTATTTTCATCAACTGAAAAGTAATATCACCAATAATTTTACTTTCTAATTCATCCATCTTGGGTGCTTCAGTCGTAAAAAGAAGATCTAGCTCTCTTGCATGAAGTTGTTTTACAAGAGACTGCCGTGTAGAGACTCTAGATTCGATTCTAAGCTCTTTTTTTTCTAGATAAGACTCCTGTAACCAAGATGTTAGATATGCTTCCCAGAGTGATGCTGTGGCGCCAATTGATAGCTCTGAATGTTGAGAAGCATGGCTAATCTCTTTTTTGGCGAGAAGCCACGTATTCATTAACGATTCAGCATAGGGGATCAGTCTTTCACCCGCGACAGTTAAACGAATATTATTACGATGGCGAGTGAATAGATTTGTGCCTAATTGTGTTTCCAATTGTCGTATTCTAAAACTAACCGCAGACTGCGTTAGATAAAGAGATTCAGCGGCTCGTCCAAAGTGTCTAGTCTTACTGACTTCCAAAAAGGTTTTCAGTAATTCGGTATCCACATCTATCTCCAAAAAAATTTGTCGTTACGATTTAAATATTTTGTTTTACAGAACCGCATGACTATCTAATACTCCGCGCCATAAGTATGACGATAGAGAATTAGGAGTGTGTCAGATGGCAGAAAGTTTTATCACGACTAATCGTTTTTTTGACAATAAACATTATCCGCGTGGTTTTTCTCGTCATGGCGATTTCACTATCAAGGAATCCCAGATATTGGAACGTCATGGTCAAGCCTTTAATGAGCTTGATTTAGGCAAACGAGAGCCTACAACTGAAGCGGAAAAATTATTTGTTGCCATGTGTCGTGGCGAACGAGAAGCAGCAACGATCGAAGAAAAAATTTGGAAGAAATATACGAGTCGTATAAGTCGTCCAAAACGTTTTCATACATTATCGGGTGGAAAGCCACAGCTCGATCCATCTGATGACTATACCGATTCTGATGATTAATATCATTAGTTTTAGTAAAAAGGAGCGTTTTTTCGCTCCTTTTTATTTACCCATCTAATTGCTTTTGTAAATAGATCATTAATCTATCCATTGCACGAAAGCTTAATGCTTCAATTAAATGATTTCTCTGTATTTTCTCTTCATTTTCGAGATCTGCAATAGTCCTCGATACTCTTAAAATTTTATGCCAAGCTCGTATCGATAGTCCTAATTTATTAAGCGTATCTTCAAGAAAAGTGGCATCACTGGTATTTAATGAGCAATAGTTTTCAATCTCTTTTCCGGTGAGATAAGTATTCACTTTTCCACATCGTGAAAATTGTCTTTCTCTAGCCTTTAGAACTCGTTTTCTAATTGTTGAACTATTTTCAGTGGTAAATGTAGGGTGAATAAGCGAACCTTGAGGAAGAAGTGGCATTTCGACAGATAAATCAAACCTATCTAAAAAAGGTCCAGAAACCTTGCTTAAATAGCGCAGGATCTGTTTTATTGGTGCTCGATTATGATTACCTTGATAATGCCCTGTTGGGCTTGGGTTTAATGCACCGACCAATAATACATTAGCAGGATAGCTTATTTTGGCTTTTGCGCGTGAAATAGTAATTTCTCTAGCGTCTAGAGGTTCACGTAATGCATCGAGTACACGACGCTCAAATTCTGGCAATTCATCTAAAAATAAAATACCGTGATGTGCTAATGTAATTTCTCCTGGTTTAGGTAGAGAACCACCTCCTGTTAAAGCAACAGCAGAGGAAGTATGATGTGGGGCTCTAAATGGTCTTGTTGGCCATTTTCTCTCATTAAATGTCAGGCCTCTTAAGCTGCTAATGATTAATACATCAAGTGCTTCTTTAGCGGTTAAGGGGGGAAGAAGCGTACTTATCCTTTGTGCTAACATTGTTTTTCCTGTTCCTGGTGGACCAAGAAATAAAATATTGTGATTTCCTGCTGCTGTGATTTCCGTTGCTCTTTTTGCATTATTTTGACCAATTATATCGCTCATATCTTTATTATCTTGATTTTTAATTTCATCATTAATAATGAAACTTTCTGTTTCAATTAATGGCGTATTATTTTCTAGATGATGACAAATCTCTAAAAGATGAGAGGCCAATAAAGCTGATTTATTGGGTAATAATGAAACTTCAGTTTGATGTTCTGTTGATACAATACATATTCGACGATCTTTTGAGGCACTAAGAATTGATGGAATAACCGCATTAACTCGTTGTAATTTTCCAGAAAGTGCAAGCTCTCCAATAAACTCATAACATTCTAATTTATTTGATTTTAATTGTTCTGATGCAATGAGTATTGCTAGTGCAATAGGTAAATCATAACGTGCGCCTTCTTTGGGTAAATCGGCAGGTGAAAGATTAATCGTTATTCTTTTTGCGGGATAAATATATCCGCTATTAATTAATGCACTCCTTACTCTATCTTTTGCTTCTTTTACGACAGTTTCAGGTAATCCAACTAATGTTAATCCAGGTAATCCCTGACTAATATGTGCCTCGATAGTAATAAGTGGAGCTGATATTCCTAAAGAAGCACGCGTATATATTATTGCTAATGCCATTTTTTATTCTCCATTATTTTTTTCTTTTTAAATTATTTTTTCTTTTGTGTTAAATGGAGAGTTAAATAAATGCGAGATATCTCAAGAATAATGTAATTTATTGAAATTTAACATTTAATTTATTAAATAAATAATTTAATAAATTAATATAAATATAATGAAAAATGCCATTAATTTTTAACTTGGAATAATAAAATGCAATAGTAGAAAAAACAAAATAACCTGTTCTTACTTAGTGTTAATAACTAAAAAATAAATACTTTATAGATTAATACTCTGCTGTGTGTTTGTGGTATAAAAAAACACATGAAATTCATGATGTTAGATTTTTTTTAAAAATAAACATTGTCAATTCTAAAATATCATGATAACTCTAAAAGGACAGAGTGAAAGAAAACACAACACAATATTACAAACATACATTTTAAATAAGAAAAGAAATTATAAAACTATGAATACTATCGTCCTAGTGATTAGCCTAATTATTATCAGCGTGGTGGTGATTATTAACCCACCGTGCGGGGCTGCACTAGGACGAAGAAAGGCTAACTAAACTAGCCGGATCTCTTAAAAACCCCCGCACCGAAAGGCGCGGGGGTTTTTTTTAAGCCTGAGTTTGAAAAAGAGATTGAGTGGAAAATAAATTTAAATTAAACAAGAAGTTAAGATGGCAGGGTGAAAGAATGAATGGAGCACAGTGGTTAGTACAGGCATTACGAAAACATCAAGTCGAGACAGTCTTTGGTTATCCTGGTGGTGCGATTATGCCTGTTTATGACGCACTCTATGATGGCGGTGTTGAACACATTTTATGTCGTCATGAACAAGGTGCTGCCATTGCTGCTATCGGTTTCGCCCGCTCTACTGGTACAACGGGGGTTTGTATTGCGACATCAGGCCCAGGCGCTACTAATGTTATCACTGGACTTGCTGATGCATTGTTAGATTCTGTGCCTGTTGTTGCTATCACTGGGCAAGTTGCTTCCGATTTGATTGGGACTGATGCATTCCAAGAAATAGATGTTTTAGGTCTTTCATTAGCATGTACGAAACATAGCTTTTTAGTGTCTACCGTTGATGAATTACCTAGAGTGTTATCAGAGGCATTCTCTATTGCTTCTCAAGGTCGCCCTGGACCGGTTTTAATTGATATTCCTAAAGATGTTCAATTGGCTGATGCTTCCCATTTATCAAGTTATGAATTACCAGAAGAGCAAGAATTTCCTTACCCAACACAAGAGCTGACTCAAGCTAAGCTGATGTTAGCAAAGGCAAAAAAACCAATTTTGTATGTCGGTGGAGGGGTTGCCATGAGTAATGCAGTGGCAACGTTAAGAGAATTTGTGAAGCAAACAGAAATCCCGGTTGTTTCCACTTTAAAAGGGCTAGGCTGTGCTGATGCATTAGATGCCAATTATCTCGGTATGCTTGGTATGCATGGCACTAAAGCGGCAAATTATGCCGTTCAGCGTAGTGATTTATTAATCGCTGTTGGTGCACGTTTTGATGATCGCGTAACAGGGCGATTAAATACTTTTGCACCTAATGCCAAGGTTATCCATATCGATATCGACCATGCAGAATTAAATAAATTAAAACAAGCTCATGTTGCATTGTTGGGTGATGCGAAAGAGTTGTTACCTGCTTTGTTTCAGCCATTATTTATCGCTACTTGGCAACAAGAAGTACAAGAATTAAAAGCAGAACATGCATGGCGTTATGATCATCCAGGTTCAGCAATTTATGCGCCTTTATTATTAAAACAATTATCAGATGCAAAACCTGAAAATACGGTTGTGACAACAGATGTTGGCCAACATCAAATGTGGTCAGCACAACATATGACGTTTGATGCACCTGAAAATTTTATCACTTCAAGTGGGTTAGGCACCATGGGGTTTGGTATTCCTGCAGCAGTAGGTGCTCAAATTGCTAGACCTGATGCATGTGTTATCTGCGTATCTGGTGATGGTTCTTTTATGATGAATGTGCAGGAGCTGGGCACAATTAAACGTAAACAATTACCTATCAAATTGGTGTTATTAGATAACCAACGTCTTGGTATGGTTCGTCAATGGCAAGAGTTATTTTTTGAACAACGTTATAGCGAAACAATTTTAACAGATAACCCAGACTTTGTTGCCTTAGCCAAGGCCTTTGATATTCCTGGGCAACGTATCACAGAAAAAGCACAAGTTGCTGATGCAATAAAATGTTTATTAGAGAGCGATGGCCCTTACTTATTACAGGTATCTATCGATGACGCAGAAAATGTCTGGCCTTTAGTCCCGCCGGGCGCAAGTAATGATGAGATGATGGAGAAATCAAAATGAACCAACACAATATCACAATTGAAGCCCGTTTTTGTCCAGAGATCTTAGAACGTATCCTAAGAGTTATTCGTCATCGTGGTTTTCATATATGCTCAATGAATATGAATATCACAGAGAGCAACAATATTAACTTAAGCCTGACGGTGAGTAGTCAGCGCCCATTAGAACTTCTGTGCAGCCAGTTAACAAAATTAGCTGATGTTGCAGGTATTCAAGTATTACATCAACAGAAAGAAAAATTACGATTCATGAATGCACTAAGTGCCATGTAAGGATAAAAGAATGACAAAGCAAGCTGATTATATTTGGTTTAACGGTGAAATGGTTCCATGGGCTGAGGCAAAGGTTCATGTGATGTCTCACGCATTGCATTATGGTACTTCCGTATTTGAAGGTGTGCGTTGTTATAATTCTCATAAAGGTCCTGTGGTATTTCGCCATCGTGAGCATATGCAACGTTTACATGACTCAGCCAAAATCTACCGTATGCCTGTTGAGCAAAGTGTTGATGAGTTAATGGAAGCATGTCGTGAAACCTTACGTAAAAACAAATTAGTCAGTGCTTATATTCGTCCATTAGTTTTCATTGGTGATGTCGGTATGGGTGTTAATCCTCCGGCAGGTTATAAAACAGATGTGATCATTGCTGCATTCCCATGGGGAGCATATCTCGGTGAAGAAGCTTTAGATAAAGGTATTGATGCAATGGTTTCTTCTTGGCATCGCGCTGCACCAAATACTATTCCAACTGCAGCAAAAGCCGGTGGCAACTATTTATCTTCATTATTAGTGGGAAGCGAAGCTCGCCGTCATGGTTATCAAGAAGGGATTGCATTAGATGTTCATGGCTACTTATCTGAAGGTGCAGGTGAAAACCTATTTGAAGTAAAAGATGGTGTTATTTTTACGCCTCCATTTACTTCATCAGCCTTACCAGGGATCACGCGTGATGCCATCATCAAATTAGCAAAAGATCTCGGTTATGAAGTGCGTGAACAAGTACTTTCTCGTGAATCACTTTATCTTGCAGATGAAGTCTTTATGTCAGGAACAGCTGCAGAGATAACGCCAGTACGTAGTGTTGATGGTATTCAAGTCGGTATTGGACGTTGTGGCCCGGTGACTAAATCAATTCAAAAAGCCTTCTTTGGACTGTTTACTGGTGAGACAGAAGATAAATACGGCTGGTTAGATCCAATAAATTCATAAACATAATCAAATAATTTTATTTAGCGGGTAGATCGTTCCCTGCTCGCTTTATTTATCGCAGGAGTGTGAAAAATGCCTAAATACCGTTCAGCAACAACGACACACGGTCGTAATATGGCTGGAGCCCGTGCCTTATGGCGTGCAACGGGAATGACTGATGCTGATTTTGGTAAACCCATTATCGCTGTTGTGAACTCATTTACGCAATTTGTACCAGGTCATGTACATCTGCGGGATTTAGGAAAACTCGTTGCTGAGCAAATTGAAGCCGCTGGTGGTGTTGCTAAAGAATTTAATACCATTGCGGTTGATGACGGTATCGCAATGGGTCATGGTGGCATGCTTTACTCTTTGCCATCGCGTGAACTTATCGCTGACTCTGTTGAATATATGGTTAATGCGCACTGTGCTGATGCGATGGTGTGTATCTCAAACTGCGACAAGATCACCCCAGGAATGTTAATGGCCTCTTTACGCTTAAATATCCCTGTTATTTTTGTTTCGGGAGGCCCTATGGAAGCAGGTAAAACAAAGCTTTCAGATCAACTGATCAAGTTGGATCTAGTTGATGCCATGATCCAAGGGGCGAATCCAAATGTCAGCGATGCTGATAGTGAGCAAATCGAACGATCTGCTTGTCCGACGTGTGGATCGTGTTCGGGCATGTTTACCGCAAATTCCATGAATTGTTTAACAGAAGCTCTGGGGTTATCTCAACCTGGAAATGGCTCATTATTAGCGACACATGCAGATCGTGAAACGCTGTTTATCAACGCAGGTAAGCGTATTGTTGAATTAACCAAGCGCTATTATGAAAAGGATGATGAATCCGCATTACCGCGCAATATCGCTAAAAAAGAAGCTTTTGAAAATGCGATGATCTTAGATATTGCAATGGGGGGCTCAACAAATACGGTTCTGCATTTATTGGCAGCCGCGCAAGAAGGTGATGTTAACTTCACCATGGAAGATATCGACAGACTTTCTCGCCAAGTTCCTCATTTATGTAAAGTCGCACCAAGTACACAAAAATATCATATGGAAGATGTTCATCGTGCTGGTGGTGTTATGGGTATTTTAGGTGAGTTAGACAGAGCAGGATTACTTAATCGCAATGTTAATAATATCTTAGGATTAAGTTTACCAGAAACATTATCGCAATATGATGTGATGTTAACACAAGATGAGCAAGTAAAATCGATGTTCAAAGCAGGCCCCGCAGGTATTCGTACAACGAAAGCTTTTTCACAAAATTGTCGTTGGCCAACTTTAGATATGGATCGTGAAAATGGCTGTATCCGTAGCAAAGAACATGCTTATAGCCAAGATGGTGGATTAGCCGTGCTATCAGGTAATTTAGCTGAAGATGGCTGTATCGTTAAAACGGCGGGTGTTGATGAAGATAATCTCATCTTTAGTGGCCCAGCAAAAGTATATGAAAGCCAAGATGATGCAGTAGAGGCTATTTTAGGTGGCAAAGTGGTTGCTGGTGATGTAGTTATTATCCGCTATGAAGGCCCTAAAGGTGGTCCTGGTATGCAAGAGATGCTGTATCCAACTTCTTATTTAAAATCTATGGGGTTAGGTAAAGCTTGCGCATTGATTACTGATGGTCGTTTTTCTGGCGGAACATCGGGTTTATCCATTGGGCACGTCTCGCCTGAAGCAGCAAATGGTGGCGTGATTGGTTTAGTTGAAGAAGGCGATATTGTTTCTATCAATATTCCAACTCGCGAGATCTCCTTAAAGGTGGATGATCAAACGTTATCTGCACGTCGTGATGCCCAAATGGCTCGCGGTAATAAAGCGTGGACACCACAAAATAGACAGCGCCAAGTTTCGTTTGCTTTACGAGCTTATGCCTCTTTAGCCACTAGTGCGGATAAAGGTGCGGTGCGTGATAAATCTAAATTAGGGGGCTAAGAATGGCTGCTTTTAGACCTTTAAGTTCAGCACCAAGTAGTGCTGAATATTTGAAAGCGGCGCTGAGTGCACCTGTTTATGAAGCCGCAATAGTCACTCCACTTCAAGAAATGACAAAAATCTCTGCACGTTTAGAGAATACAATTTTAGTTAAGCGTGAAGACCGACAGCCTGTTCATAGCTTTAAATTACGTGGTGCTTACACCATGATTGCAGGGCTGACTCCTGAACAAAAGGCGAAAGGTGTTGTGACTGCTTCAGCGGGCAACCACGCTCAAGGTGTTGCTTTGTCAGCGAATCGAATGGGGGTAAAGGCATTAATCGTAATGCCAGTAGCAACGGCGGATATTAAAGTTGATGCTGTTCGCCAATTTGGTGGAGAAGCGCTACTTTATGGTGCCAATTTTGATGAAGCAAAAGCGAAAGCTATCGCACTGTCTGAAGAGATGGGATATACCTTTGTTCCACCTTTTGATCATCCTGCAGTAATTGCAGGACAGGCAACACTCGCAATGGAACTCTTACAACAAGATGTTCATCTCGATCGTATTTTCGTACCCGTAGGAGGGGGCGGTTTAATTGCTGGCGTGGCTGTATTAATCAAACAACTTATGCCAGAAATTAAGATTATCGGTGTTGAAGCAGAAGATGCGGCATGTTTAAAAGCAGCGTTAGAGGCTGGGCATCCTGTTGAATTAGCTCGGGTAGGCTTATTTGCAGAAGGTGTTGCTGTTAAGCGTATTGGTGATGAAACTTTTCGTTTATGCCAGAAGTATGTCGATGATGTGATTACTGTTGATAGTGATCAAATTTGTGCAGCAGTAAAAGATTTATTTGAAGATGTGCGTGCAATTGCAGAGCCTTCAGGCGCATTGGCATTAGCAGGACTTAAAAAATACGTAGAACAGCACCAGATCAAAGGTGAGCGTCTAGCTCATGTGCTTTCCGGTGCAAATGTGAATTTTCATGGGCTACGTTATGTTTCTGAACGCTGTGAGCTAGGCGAAAAACGTGAAGCGTTATTTGCTGTGACTATTCCAGAGCAAAAGGGCAGTTTTTTACGTTTTTGTCAGATCTTAGGGCAGCGTGTAGTGACAGAGTTTAACTATCGTTATAGCGATGCGGATCCTGAAAATGCACGTATTTTTGTCGGGGTACGTTTAAGCCAAGGTTTACAAGAGCGAAAAGAAATTTTACGCGAGCTAACGGCTTCAGGTTATCAAGTCGCTGATCTTTCTGACGATGAAATGGCAAAACTTCATGTGCGTTATATGGTGGGGGGACGTCCTAATAAATCGCTTAAAGAGCGTCTATTTAGTTTTGAATTTCCTGAGTCCCCGGGCGCTTTAATGAAATTTTTAAAAACATTAGGGGCTTATTGGAATATCACATTATTCCACTATCGTAGTCATGGCACTGATTACGGGCGTGTGCTGGTGGCGTTTGAACTCCCAGAAACCGAAGGTCGTTTCGAGCGACATTTAGATGCATTAGGTTATGAATATCATGATGAGACAGGAAATCCTTCTTTTCAGTTATTCCTGTCACCACAAACGACAAGTTTAGTTGTGGAGTAATCGCCAAAAAGCACTAATCACAGGCTCTTGAAGGCGTTTGTGTGATCCGCAAACGCCTAATTCGAAAGGTTCTACCATTGAAATATTATCCAATGAAGAGATGCGATTACGAACGGGCTCTGGGCAGTTATCAACGACAACTTGCGGAATAAGTGCAATACCACAACCTAACGCAACCATTGAGACAATCGCTTCATGTCCTGAAACAGTCGCATAAATTAAGGGATTATGGATGCGGTGGCGTTTAAACCATAATGCAATTCGTTGTCGTGATGGACCATGTTCAGGAATGATAAAGGGAATATTAAGCCAATCGGGGTTCTCTTGTGTTGCAAGATGGCGAACATTACAAGGCAGGGCTGGCACAATCAGTACTAATGGAATTTCCCCTATTTTTTCAAAGCAGATATTTTCAGGTAGCTTTTCAGGTTTTCCTGCAATACCTAAATCCGCTTCATCAGATAGCACTTTATCGACGGCATCAGCCGCATCTCCAGTAGTGAGTTTTATTTCAACTAATGGATTTTCTGCACGAAAACGGTCAAGAATAGGTGGTAAGTGGCTGTAAGCTGCTGTTACAGAACAAAATAGTCGTAGTTCACCAGAAAGGCTTGGGCTATTTTGGTTTAGCGTATGCTTCAGTTGCTTATATTGCAACAAAGTCTGTTGAGCATAGCGCTTTAATTGTTCGCCAGCATCAGTGAGCGTGACTTGTCGGTTATCACGTAAAAACAGTGGGTGACCTAAGCTCTCTTCAAGGCGTTGAATTTGGCGTGAGAGCGTGGAAGGGCTGACATGCATCGCTTGTGCCGTTTTGGTGAAGTGACAACTTTCAGCTAAATGTAGGAAGAGTTTGAGATCGCGAATATCCATTGTCATCCACCTTAGGTGATAAAAAAGAACGTTGCATTTTTTGCAACACTATCTTGTAAATATATCAATTTAAGCAATGGCTTTCATCCCCTATAGTAAAGTCATGTAGCACCTCACAAAGAGTGAGGATAATAATAGCAAACACATACACAACGATTTTGGAGTCCCTTATGGCAAATTATTTTAATACACTGAATCTGCGTCAGCAGTTGTCGCAATTGGGTAAATGTCGCTTTATGTCGCGTGAAGAATTTGCTGATGAAGCAAATTACTTGAAAGGCAAAAAAGTCGTTATCATAGGTTGTGGCGCACA
Organism: Proteus faecis; assembly: GCF_003144395.1. GTDB lineage: Bacteria > Pseudomonadota > Gammaproteobacteria > Enterobacterales > Enterobacteriaceae > Proteus > Proteus faecis. The sequence goes on from NZ_PENZ01000027.1 coordinate 11,515, forward strand.
AGGCCTTAACCAAGGTCTAAATATGCGTGATTCAGGCTTGAATATCGCGTATGCCTTACGGCAAGAGGCGATTGATGAGAAACGTGCATCATGGCGTCGCGCGACCGAAAACGGCTTTGAGGTTGGAACCTATGAAGCGTTGATCCCTCAAGCAGATTTAGTGGTTAACTTAACGCCAGATAAACAGCATTCTGCTGTTGTTCAAGCTGTTCAACCACTGATGAAATCAGGTGCAGCATTAGGTTACTCTCATGGTTTTAATATCGTTGAAGTTGGCGAAAAAATTCGCGATGACATCACCGTTGTGATGGTTGCACCAAAATGTCCGGGCACAGAAGTTCGCGAAGAATATAAGCGTGGTTTTGGTGTTCCAACACTGATTGCTGTTCACCCTGAAAATGATGCAAAAGGTGAAGGTATGGCCATCGCGAAAGCATGGGCAGCGGCAACAGGTGGTCATCGTGCGGGTGTTTTAGAATCTTCTTTCGTTGCCGAAGTAAAATCTGACTTAATGGGTGAGCAGACTATTCTGTGCGGTATGTTACAAGCAGGCTCTCTGTTATGTTATGACAAAATGGTTGCCGATGGTGTTGAACCAGGCTATGCAGGTAAATTGATTCAGTTTGGTTGGGAAACCATTACAGAAGCACTCAAGCAAGGTGGTATCACCTTGATGATGGACAGATTATCTAACCCAGCGAAAATCCGTGCCTATGCATTATCAGAGCAACTGAAAGAGATTATGGCGCCACTGTTTGCGAAACATATGGATGACATTATTTCAGGTAAATTCTCTGAAACGATGATGGCAGATTGGGCAAATGATGATAAAAACTTGCTGACATGGCGTGAAGAGACTGGAGCCAGCGCATTTGAAAATTACCCTGAATATGAGGGTAAAATCAGTGAACAAGAGTACTTTGATCACGGTGTATTAATGGTTGCAATGGTTAAAGCTGGTGTTGAATTAGCCTTTGATACCATGATTGAAGCAGGGATCTTTGCAGAGTCAGCTTATTATGAATCACTGCATGAGTTGCCATTAATCGCGAATACCATCGCTCGTAAGCGTTTGTATGAAATGAATGTGGTTATTTCTGATACCGCAGAATATGGCAACTATCTGTTCTCATTCGCTGTTGTTCCTATGCTGAAAGAGTTTATGACAACATTGCAATCTGGTGATTTAGCGAAGAAAGTTCAAGATAATGGAACAGATAATGCACAATTACGTGATATCAATGAAGCCATTCGTCAGCACCCAATTGAAGCGGTAGGTAAAACGTTGCGTGGGTATATGACGGATATGAAAAAGATTGCTGTCGGTAACTAATTTTTCGTCGCTCTTTACGCGATAAGTGTGTTGGCATAGGCATATTATGAAAAAGCCGAAGTGATAATATTCACTTCGGCTTCATGTTATTGGTTTTGTTTTTCTTCGTGACTCTTTATTGCTCCAATTATACCTAACACTAGTCCTAATGTTCTCACGAGCTCTTTGACTAAAGAAAATTCACTTATCATAGGTTGTCCCATGATTTCATACTTGTAGCCATCAGTAGATATCCCACTATAAAAAAAGAAAATTATTAATATGATGGCATAGCTATATGCAAGAGCTTTATTTTTATTCGGTGATAACGAGTATATTATTACTCCACCAGAGAAATAAACGAAAAACCTAATTATATTTTGAAAGAAACCTCCTGATTCAGGAGTCAATATCATATAAGCAAGAGGTTCAATAATTGAAATTGCTAGTATGGGAATAATTAAAAACACAAGCCATTTTTTCAAAAGAGAATCCTTTAATTAATTGTATTATAAGAAAGTTAATGTTCTTTTTTATATTGAGAGAGAGCCTAGTGTATAGGTTTTATTAGTAAGATAAGTATATATTATTAGTATAAATAAAAGTGACTATTTATCATTTAATTATACTTCAAATACATCTCTATCTTACTTTAAAAATATACAAATTTATTTATCTGCTCCTTGTCTATAAATAAAGTAATTGTTAACCAAAAACCAACGCCATCTTTCTATGCACTTTCTGCTACAATTATTCCCCGTTATGTTCTTGGTTAATGAAGTTTGGAAAAAGTATGCGATTAAATCCTGGTCAGCAAAAAGCAGTGGAATATGTGTCAGGCCCTTGTTTGGTCTTGGCTGGTGCGGGCTCAGGTAAAACACGGGTTATTACCAATAAAATTGCACACCTTATTCGTCAATGCCAATACTCAGCAAAGCAAATTGCAGCGGTTACGTTTACCAATAAAGCAGCACGTGAAATGAAAGAGCGTGTTGCTCAAACCTTAGGTCGACAAGAAGCGAAGGGGTTAATGATCTCAACGTTCCATACCTTGGGATTAGAAATTATTAAACGTGAATATAAAGCACTCGGTATTAAAGCGAAATTTTCATTGTTTGATGATCAAGACCAATCCGCCTTGCTCAAAGAATTAACGGCTGATTTATTAGAAGAAGATAAAGATTTACTTTCCCAGTTAAAGAGCCAAATCTCTAACTGGAAAAATGACATGCTTACGCCAGAACAAGCAATGGGAATGGCGAGATCACAACAAGATCATACATTTGCCGAATGCTTCCGACGTTATGAACAACATTTGCGTAGTTGCAATGTGCTCGACTTTGATGACTTAATTAGCCGACCGACTATGTTATTGCGCACGAATGAAGAAGTGAGGGAGCGCTGGCAAAGACGTATCCGCTATTTGCTGGTGGATGAATATCAAGATACTAATACCAGTCAATATGAATTGGTTAAATGGTTGGTTGGCGAAAGGGCTCGCTTTACGGTTGTCGGCGATGATGACCAATCCATTTATTCATGGCGTGGCGCTCGCCCTCAAAATTTAGTGTTATTACAAAAAGATTTTCCACAACTTAATGTGATCAAGCTTGAGCAAAACTATCGCTCTTCTGGGCGTATTTTAAAATCAGCGAATATCTTGATTGAGAATAATCCCCATGTCTTTGAAAAACGACTCTTTTCAGAATTAGGTTATGGTGATGAACTGCGAGTTTTAACGGCGAATAATGAAGAGCATGAAGCTGAGCGTGTAGCTGGTGAATTAATTGCCCATCACTTTATTAATAAAACTAATTATAAGGATTATGCGATCCTTTATCGTGGTAATCATCAGTCTCGTATTTTTGAAAAATACTTGATGCAAAATCGTATTCCTTATCGTATTTCAGGTGAAACCTCTTTTTTTTCACGAGAAGAGATAAAAGATATTCTAGCCTATTTACGCGTTATTACTAATCCTGATGATGATGCCGCATTTTTACGTATTGTGAACAAGCCTCGTCGTGAAATCGGACCTATGACGATCCAAAAATTAGGTGAGTGGGCAAAAGTTCGAGATAAAAGCTTATACAATGCCTGCTTTGATTTAGGGTTAAGCCAAACATTAACAGGCCGAGGCTTGAATTCATTACAAGCATTTTCACAATGGATGTCGCGTATAGTACAAAAATCAGAACGAGAGCCACTATTAGCTGTGCGTGATTTATTGCATGAAATGGATTATGAAAGTTGGTTATATGAAACCTCAAGTAGTGCGAAAGCTGCAGAAATGAGGATGAAAAATATTAATCAGCTATTTTTATGGATGAGTGAAATGCTTGAAGGTGATGAATTACATGAGCCTATGACGCTTTCCCAAGTCGTTAACCGTTTTACCTTGCGTGATATGATGGAGCGAGGAGAAACAGAAGAAGAGTTAGATCAAGTTCAGTTAATGACGTTACATGCCTCTAAAGGTCTTGAATTTCCTCATGTGTTTTTAGTGGGAATGGAAGAGGGGATATTGCCACATCAAAGTAGCATTGATGAAGATAATGTAGAAGAAGAAAGACGTCTTGCTTATGTGGGAATTACTCGAGCACAAAAAACACTTACGTTTACGTTATGTAAAGAACGGCGTCAATATGGTGAATTAATCAAACCTGATCCAAGCCGCTTTCTTTATGAGTTACCTCAAGATGATTTGAATTGGGATACCAATAAAAAGAAAGTGTTAAGTGCAGAGGAAAAACAAGAGAAAGGGCAAAAAGGTGTTGCAGGATTAAGAGCGATGTTGGCAAGGCATAAACCGGAATAGCGTAGAGAACAGTAGATAAAATAAACCCCTTAGCATATTGATCGCCAAGGGGTTTTTATTTTTGTATAAGTAAAAAGGTTAACTTATACGAGAGCTATTTTGTTCTTCAATCATTAAAGACCAATGGACATAACTCTGAAGTTGGATCTCTTCTTGGAGATTTTCAGCACGCAATGGATGATCATTAAGCCATTGATATGGCAATGTAATAATGAGTTTTTCATCTTCAGTGCGTAATCGTAATGCTGGGAGCGTATCATCTCGGCGACGGCTAGCAAAAATGATGGCTAATCGCAGTAAACGCACTAGTCGATTGGCTTGAGTTATCGGCAGGGCATTTTGATGATTAAGGGGGGCAAGATCGATGATCCCAGTTTGGTTTTTTAGCAAAGAAGCTAATAAACGTCGTTGGGCAGGAGTATATCCTGGTAAATCAAGATGAGAGATCAGATAGCTTGCATGTGAAGGTGCTTGGCGGAAATCGACACTTAGGCCAATTTCATGTAATGCACTAGCGCTATTAAGCAATTCACGGCAACGATTATCTAACTGCCAACTTTTACTGACTTGGATAAAAAAGTGTTCTGCCAGTTGTTGAACTCGATGTGCTTGCTCAATATCAATTTGAAACCGGCGCTGGACATTACGAAGAGTACGTTGGCGGATATCTTGCTCAATAGGAAGATGCAACATTCCATAGACTAACCCCTCTCGTAATGCCCCACCTGCTAAGATCATATTGTCGATATGCAGTGTTTCAAATATGGCGATTAAGATAGCAAGCCCACTTGGAAACACTAAAGCGCGTTCAAAAGTAAGTCCTTCAATTTCCAGCTCTTCTAGTTTTCCACACTCAATGGCTTTGTATTTGAGTCGCTCAAGCTTAGGTAAAGTGATTAATTCATCCATACCTTGAGCAATCATGATCTCTTGTAATGCTTGTACAGTACCAGAGGCACCCACACACACTTGCCAGCCTTGCTCAATTAATTTATCTGCCACTGGGGCGAGTATCGCTTTGGCTGCGTCTTGTGCTTTAGCAAAATTTTCTTGAGTTAAAGAGCGATCAGTAAAATAGCGCTCTAACCAAGTGACACAGCCCATACTTAAGCTCATTAATTGCGTCGTTTTAGCACCCGTACCAGTTACCAGCTCTGTACTACCCCCACCAATATCGACGACTAAACGTTGCTCTGCACCACCAGTAGTATGTGCAACGCCACGATAGATAAGGCGCGCTTCTTCCTCACCACTGATAACATGAACAGTATTACCTAATATTTCAGACGCTTTTGCGACAAAAATATCCGCATTCTTAGCAATACGTAATGTGGCTGTTGCTACGACTCTGATTTGTTCAGCTGGAATATCACGTAGATATTCAGAAAAAAGTCGTAAACATTGCCAACCGCGTTCCATTGCCTGCTCTGACAATTCATTTTCACTGTTTAGGCCCGCAGCGAGTCGAACTTTACGTTTTACACGGGAAAGCACTTGTATAGAGCCCGCGATTTCTCGAACGACTAACATATGAAAACTGTTAGAACCTAAATCAATAGCAGCATAAAGTGATGAGGATTTCAGCATAATTTATGGATGACTCGGGCGTTTATTTCGGTTGTTACGTTGAGTATTATTTCCTCTATTATTTCGCGCAGACGCATTATTGCGACGAGGCTGACCTTGGCGAGGACGGTGACGGCGTTTAGGCTCAGGGAGATCAGTTAATAACGCATCACTATTATATTTACTCACAGGAATAGCATGTTGAATATAAGTTTCAATTGCTGGTAAATTCAGTGCATATTCTTCACATGCAAGGCTGATTGAGTTACCACTATTTCCAGCGCGTCCTGTTCTACCAATACGGTGAACATAGTCTTCACAATCATCAGGTAAATCATAGTTAAAAACATGAGTTACTGATGGAATATGAAGACCTCTAGCGGCAACGTCAGTGGCAACCAGAATATCAAGATTACCTTGGGTAAAATCTTCTAAAATGCGTAGACGTTTTTTCTGAGGTACATCACCTGTTAATAAACCAACGCGGTGTCCATCGGCGACAAGGTGTGCCCAAATGTCGTCACAGCGATGTTTTGTATTGGCGAAAATAATACAGCGATCTGGCCATTCTTCTTCAATTAATGTTTGAAGAAGACGCATTTTCTCTTCATTTGAAGGATAAAAGAGTTCTTCTTTTATGCTAAAACCTGTTTTTTGTTCAGGTTCCACTTCAACATATTCAGGATTATTCATCTGCTCAAAAGCCAGTTCTCTTACACGGTAAGAAAGCGTTGCAGAGAACAGCATATTCATACGCTCAGTGGCAACTGGCATACGGCGGAAGATCCAACGAATATCTTTAATAAAGCCGAGATCGTACATTCTGTCAGCTTCATCAAGTACCACAACTTGGATTGCGTTAAGGTTAATATGTCCTTGCTTAACGTAGTCAATTAAACGACCTGTTGTGCCAATAACAATATCGACACCATTACTTAATACTTTGAGTTGTTCGTCATAGCCATCGCCACCGTAGGCGAGACCCATTTTAATTCCTGTACTTTGCGCAAGCTCTTTAGCATCAGAATAAATCTGCACAGCTAATTCGCGTGTTGGCGCCATAATAAGTGCACGAGGTTGATTAGTTTCATGCCCTTCTTTAGCCGGGTGTGTTAAAAGATAATGAAACGTTGAGGTTAAAAACGCCAACGTTTTTCCTGTTCCTGTTTGGGCTTGCCCGGCAATGTCTTGACCTTTCACAGTGATAGGTAACGTCAATGCCTGAATTTGTGTACAATTAGAGAACCCTTTTTTTTCAAGGGCTTCTATCACTTTGGGATGCAAGGCGAAGTCGGAAAACTTCTTTTCTGTCAAATATGTTTTGCTCATAATGTAATAGAATATCAGTTATAGGTTGCATTACAAAAGTTTATCCGCTGAAATGCAGACAGACTTTTGTTATTTAATGTTACACTGGTACGGTCAATATTATTCTTTGGAGTAGAACAATGAGCGATAAAATCCTTCACTTATCTGACAGCAAATTCGATGCTGATGTATTAAATGCAACCGGCCCTGTGCTTGTTGATTTCTGGGCTGAATGGTGTGGCCCATGTAAAATGATTGCTCCTATTCTAGATGAAGTTGCAACAGAATACGCTGGTAAATTAACAGTTGCGAAGCTAAACATCGATCAAAACCCGCTGACAGCACCAAAATACGGTATTCGCGGTATTCCTACACTAATTTTATTCAAAAACGGTGCAGTTGCTGCGACAAAAGTAGGCGCATTGTCAAAAACTCAACTGAAAGAGTTTTTAGACGAAAATATCTAATTTGATTTAGATATCAAAAATAAAGTAGGACGTTTAGATCTTGTCAGTATTTCTGTTATTGACCGCTAGACGTCCGCTTCGAAGCATGGTAAGTTAGCGCCACTTACTTACATAATATATCGGATCTACTTGTCAATATGATTAGACATGATTAAATAAGTCTGAGATATTGAATATCAAGCGTGCAAAGTAATAGAATTGAATAACATGATATGATATTTAATCTAAAATGATATTTAATATAAGTAATCTGAATTCATCTAACCAGTCAAGTTGCCTTAGAATAATCTATAGTATTCAAGGAATATAAATTTTTCCAAAGTATGTTCCTAACCCATAAGTTGAAAGTACACTCATGCATCACGAAAATGAATGTCACTTCTCTGGGATAAAGCAGACTGGTCTATATAGTATTAACACTCTCTAACATTATCATTTTAGTTATACCTTTATGTTAGAAAGTTATAATCTGTAATTTTACACATGACGAAACTGACAGCGATTCGCTGTTATACTATTCACGTTCATAGTTCGAGAGTTACCCCGAGTTATTAAGAACCCACCATTATGAATCTTACCGAATTAAAAAATACGCCGGTATCAGAACTGATAGCACTTGGCGAAAATATGGGGCTAGAGAACCTGGCTCGAATGAGAAAGCAAGACATTATTTTCTCTATCTTGAAGCAACACGCGAAAAGTGGAGAAGATATTTTCGGTGACGGTGTGCTGGAAATATTGCAGGATGGCTTCGGCTTCCTACGTTCCGCAGACAGTTCCTACCTTGCTGGTCCCGATGATATCTATGTTTCTCCAAGTCAAATTCGCCGTTTTAACCTTCGCACTGGTGACACCATCGCAGGGAAAATTCGTCCTCCTAAAGAAGGTGAGCGTTATTTTGCCCTCCTAAAAGTTAATGAAGTTAACTTTGATAAACCAGAAAATGCCCGCAGTAAAATCCTCTTTGAAAACTTAACACCTTTACATGCTAATAATCGTTTACGCATGGAGCGTGGTAATGGTTCAACAGAAGACTTAACCGCGCGTGTTCTTGACTTAGCGGCACCTATTGGCCGTGGTCAACGTGGTCTTATCGTTGCTCCACCAAAAGCAGGTAAAACCATGTTGCTGCAAAATATTGCAGCAAATATTGCTCATAACTACCCCGATTGTGTATTAATGGTACTTCTGATTGATGAACGTCCAGAAGAAGTGACAGAAATGCAACGCTTAGTTAAAGGTGAAGTTATTGCGTCAACCTTTGATGAACCCGCTTCTCGCCACGTACAAGTTGCAGAAATGGTGATTGAAAAAGCGAAGCGCTTAGTTGAGCATAAAAAAGACGTTATTATCCTGTTAGACTCCATCACACGTTTAGCGCGTGCTTATAACACTGTTGTTCCTTCATCAGGTAAAGTGTTAACAGGTGGTGTGGATGCAAACGCATTACATCGTCCTAAACGTTTCTTCGGTGCGGCTCGTAATGTTGAAGAAGGTGGTAGCTTAACTATCATTGCTACAGCATTAGTCGATACGGGTTCTAAGATGGATGAAGTTATCTACGAAGAATTTAAGGGCACAGGTAATATGGAATTACACCTGTCTCGTAAAATTGCTGAAAAACGTGTTTTCCCAGCAATTGATTACAATCGTTCTGGTACACGTAAAGAAGAGTTACTGACGTCTCAAGATGAGCTACAAAAAATGTGGATCTTGCGTAAAATTATTCATCCAATGGGTGAAATTGACGCAATGGAATTCCTCATTAATAAGTTAGCAATGACTAAGACCAATGAAGAGTTCTTCGACTTTATGAAACGTTCATAAAGTGTATTAACAAAGTGATTGAGCTGAGAATAGGATTAAAATAGTGTGCTCTATTACAGAATAAGTAATATCACCTCAATTTATATGCTGTTAAGCTCGTTTATTTTGTAAGAATGACGATATGATGAAAACGCCACAATAGTTGTGGCGTTTTTTGTTTTTTATGGATGTAATCCAAATTTAGATTGCAATATTTTAGTGAGATGTTGGTATATATATTGCATGTTTTGGTAATTGATAAAAATAGCGATGGCATCAATAAAAATAGTTAAGGAAAACTTATAATTGATGAGGGGTGGTGGGTTTTGAATAAACTCGTCGTGGTGAGGCTGGAAAAAGAATAAAAACACATGGAAGCGTAAAATAACCAGCTATATTTATTATAGAGAACCGTACTGTGGATATACTAAAAATGAGCACAAGCGTTTTTTATGTGTTCTTATTTTCTTTCGCATTTTTATTCTTGGCTCGTAAAATTGCAAAGAAAATTGGACTCGTAGATAAACCGAATTATCGTAAAAAACATCATGGATTGATCCCCCTAGTTGGCGGAATATCAGTCTATTTTGGTATTGTTTTCGCATTTTATATTTCAGATATCTATATTCCTCATAAGGAATTGTATCTGGCATGTGCGGGACTTCTTGTTTTTATCGGCGCATTAGATGATCGCTTCGATATAAGTGTCAAAATTAGAGCAACAATCCAAGCTTTTGTTGGGATCGTGATGATGGTGGGGGCGGGGTTAAAACTCGACACACTAGGTCATGCTTTTGGTCCTTGGGAAATGCATTTAGGGCCTTTCGGCTATATTGTTACACTTTTCGCGGTTTGGGCAGCAATCAATGCCTTTAATATGGTTGATGGTATTGATGGGTTATTAGGCGGTCTTTCTTGTGTCTCTTTTGGTGCACTTGGTATTTTATTATATCAAGGTGGCAACTCCGCTCTTGCATTCTGGTGCTTCTCATTTATCGCGGCAATTTTACCTTATATCTTTTTAAACTTAGGCGTTTGCGGTAAAAAATTCAAAGTCTTTATGGGCGATGCGGGAAGTACACTGATTGGATTTACTATTATTTGGTTATTGGTTGCATCCACACAAACTCAGCCTCGCCCAGTTAAAGCAGTAACTGCATTATGGATAATTGCTATCCCTCTTATGGATATGGTGGCAATTATGTACCGTCGTTTACGTAAAGGAATGAGTCCTTTCTCTCCAGACCGTCAACATATTCACCATTTGATTATGCGTGCAGGTTTTACCTCCCGCCAAGCTTTCATTCTGATTACATTGTCAGCCGCGTTATTAGCCGCGATTGGTATTATCGGTCAGAACCTATCATTTGTACCTGAATGGTTTATGTTGGCATTATTCTTGCTTGCATTTGTTATGTATGGTTATTGCATTAAACGCGCGTGGCGAGTCGCTCGTTTTATTAAACGACATAAGCGTCGCTTACGTAGAGCAACACAACAGCATTAATATAAGCAGAGGTTTTTTAACGTGATGAACTCGGAAAATAACGCCTCCCGACAGGGTGATCAGCCAGATAATGAACTCGATATTCGAGGTCTTTTTTGTGCACTTTGGTCAGGAAAAAGCTGGATTATAGGGTTCGCTCTGCTTTTTGCCGTGATTGCACTGGGTGCATCTTATTTGATGCAACCCAAATGGAGTGCGATCGCAATGACAGAGAAACCAACGATTAATAACTTAGGCAGTTATTATTCGCAATCTCAATTCTTGCGCAATCTTGATACACAGATTAATCCAGCGGCACAAACATCCGCTTTAACTATTTCAGATGAAGCTTATCAAGAGTTTATTACTCAGGTTGCAGCATTTGATACACGTCGTGAGTTTTGGTTGCAAACGGATTATTTTAAACAGCGCAAAGAGAGTGATGAACAGGCTAATGCTGCATTATTGGATGAGTTAATTAACAATATTCAATTTACGCCTGCTGATGAGAAAAAATTAGTTAATGATCAACTGAAACTTATCGCAGAAACATCAAAAGAAGCGAGCCAATTATTAAATGAGTATATTGCTTTTGCTAATAAAAGAGCATCTACCCATCTTAATGATGAAGTAATAACAGCTTGGTCGACTAGAACTCAATCAATGAAAGCGCTAGTTAAACGCCAAGAAATGGCAGCTCAATCTGCGTATCAACGCCAAATTAACTTATTAGAGCAATCAATCAAAGTGGCTGAGAAACAAGGTATTTCTCAAAAACAAACCTCGATTGCGATTGATGAGTTACCGGATTCTAAACTGTTTCTGTTAGGTGTACCTCTGTTGCAATCACAGCTAGAAACTTTAATCGCCACAGGTGCTGATTTTGATAGTGATTACGATCAAAATACGGCAATGTTAGCGACCCTTACTGTGGGCGCAAAATTACAAGACAACTTCCAAACTTACCGTTTTCTACGTACCCCTGAAGATCCTGTAAAACGAGATAGCCCTCGTCGTGCCTTTATGATGGTACTTTGGGGCGCTATTGGCGTTTTAGTGGGTGCAGGTGTTGCATTAGTAAGACGCAGTTCATTAAAAAATAATAATTAAATTTTGTCATTGATGACAATAACGAGACATCAGGTGTTTCGGCACCTGATGTTGTGAGAATAAGGGCATATTGCTTTCCCAAAAATAAGCAATATAACAATGAAAAAAAGAGAGCCACTGTGAAAGTGTTGACTGTTTTTGGCACACGCCCTGAAGCGATAAAAATGGCACCTTTAGTGCACGCTTTAGCAAATGATGATTCGTTTGAAGCGAAGGTATGTGTTACGGCCCAACATCGAGAAATGCTTGATCAGGTATTAAATCTTTTTGAGATCAAACCAGATTACGATCTCAATATTATGAAACCAGGACAAGATTTAACGGATATTACCTGTCGTATTTTAGAAGGGTTAAAACCAGTATTAGCGTCATTTCAACCTGATGTTGTTTTAGTACATGGTGATACAACAACGACTATGGCTGCAAGTTTAGCCGCATTTTATCAACGAATTCCAGTCGGACATGTGGAAGCCGGATTGCGTACTGGCAATCTTTATTCCCCTTGGCCTGAAGAGGCAAACCGCACCATTGCAGGACATCTTGCAATGTATCATTTCGCACCAACAGAAACTGCAAAATTAAATTTGGTACGAGAAGCGGTTGCGGATAAAAATATTTTTGTCACAGGAAATACGGTAATAGATGCGTTGTTTTGGGTAAGTGATAGAGTGATGGGCAATCAAACACTCTTAAATGAGCTTGCTGTACACTATCCATTTATTCAGCCTGACAAGAAAATGATCTTGGTAACAGGACATCGTCGAGAAAGCTTTGGTGGTGGTTTTGAACGGATCTGCCAAGCTTTAGCTGAAATTGCATTAGCACACCCAGATGTAGAAGTTGTCTATCCTGTTCACTTAAACCCTAATGTGAGTGAACCTGTTCAACGTATCCTTCATGGTATTGATAATATTAAGCTAATACAACCACAAGACTACCTCCCATTTGTTTATTTAATGAACCATGCTTACCTTATTTTGACCGACTCTGGTGGAATTCAAGAAGAAGCCCCTTCATTAGGTAAGCCAGTTCTTGTGATGAGAGACACGACAGAGCGCCCAGAAGCAGTTGAAGCCGGCTCTGTTCGTTTAGTGGGAACAGATACTAAACGTATTGTTAGCGAAGTAACCTCTTTATTGACAGACGAAAACGCTTATCACCAAATGAGTAAGGCGACAAACCCTTATGGTGATGGTCATGCCTGCCAACGTATTCTTGAAGCATTGAAAAAAAATCAGGTGACATTATGAGTTTTGAAACTATTTCTGTTATCGGCCTCGGCTACATTGGTTTACCTACAGCGGCAGCTTTTGCCTCTCGTAAAAAAAGCGTCATCGGTGTTGATGTTAATCAGCATGCAGTTGATACGATTAATAAAGGTCAAATTCATATTGTTGAGCCTGATCTTGATAAAGTCGTTAAACAAGCCGTTGAAGAAGGTCATTTAAAAGCCTATACCACGCCACAGCCAGCAGATGCTTACCTTATTGCTGTACCTACACCATTTAAAGGTGAGCACGAGCCTGATTTGGCTTATGTTGAAGCAGCCGCACGCTCTATCGCACCTGTATTAAAGAAAGGTGATCTTATTATTCTAGAGTCAACCTCACCAGTTGGCTCTACTGAAAAAATGGCAGAGTGGTTAGCGGAAGCTCGCCCAGACTTAACTTTCCCTCATCAACAAGGTGAAGATGCTGATATCGATGTTGCTTACTGCCCTGAGCGTGTATTACCGGGACAAGTAATGATTGAACTTATCCGCAATGACCGTGTTGTGGGTGGTATGAACCGTAAATCGTCAGAGCGTGCAAGCGAGCTATACAAGATTTTCCTTGAAGGTGAATGTGTTATCACTAATGCGCGTACCGCGGAAATGTGTAAGCTGACTGAAAATAGCTTCCGTGATGTGAATATTGCGTTTGCTAACGAATTATCCCTGATCTGCGCTGAGCAAGATATTAATGTGTGGGAGCTAATTAGCTTGGCGAATCGCCATCCTCGCGTCAATATTTTACAACCCGGCCCAGGCGTTGGTGGGCACTGTATCGCTGTTGACCCTTGGTTTATCGTGTCACAAAATCCAAAACAATCCCGTTTAATTCACACTGCGCGTTTAGTTAATGATGGCAAACCTGTATGGGTTATTGATCAAGTTAAAGCTGCTGTTGCAGATTGCCTGACAGAGACAGGTAAACGTGCAAACGAAATTAAGATTGCCTGCTTTGGCTTAGCTTTTAAGCCTAATATCGATGACTTACGTGAAAGTCCTGCAATGAATATCACTAAACAAATCGCTGATTGGCACAGTGGTACGACATTAGCAGTTGAGCCAAATATTCATGAGCTACCAACAAAACTGAAGGGGATCACAGAGTTAGTATCAACAGAACAAGCACTGAAAGACGCTGATATTGTCTTAATGCTCGTTGATCACCAACAATTTAAAGCGATCCCAGGTAGTAAAGTGACTCAAAAATGGATTGTAGATACTAAAGGAGTATGGCGTTGAAACGCATTTTAGTTACAGGTGGAGCCGGTTTTATCGGCTCTGCTGTTGTTCGACATATTATTGAAAATACCAATGACAGTGTTGTTGTGGTAGATAAACTGACTTATGCCGGCAATTTAGAGTCATTAGCAACTGTCGCTGACAGTGAACGCTATGCCTTTGAGCACGTCGATATCTGTGATAGAGCTGAGCTTGATCGCTTATTTGCTCAATATCAGCCAGACGTTGTTATGCACTTAGCGGCAGAAAGCCATGTTGACCGTTCTATCGATGGCCCTGCTGCGTTTATTGAAACCAATATTGTTGGTACTTACACCTTATTAGAAGCGGCTCGCCATTTTTGGCAAGTCTTGCCTGAAGGGAAGAAAGCGGCATTTCGTTTCCACCATATCTCAACAGATGAAGTGTATGGCGATTTAGAAGGTACAGATGATTTCTTCACTGAAACCACACCTTATGCGCCAAGTAGCCCATATTCTGCCTCTAAAGCGTCAAGTGACCATTTAGTTCGCGCTTGGTTACGCACTTACGGTTTACCAACCGTGATCACTAACTGCTCAAATAACTATGGTCCTTACCATTTCCCTGAAAAATTAATCCCATTAATTATCTTAAATGCAATTTCAGGAAAACCATTACCTGTTTATGGTAAAGGTGAACAGATCCGCGACTGGCTCTATGTTGAAGATCATGCTCGTGCTCTCTATTTAGTCGCAACAACAGCAACACCGGGTAAAACTTACAATATTGGTGGACACAATGAGCGTCGCAATATTGATGTTGTTAAAACGATTTGTGCACTATTAGAAGAGTTATATCCAGCAAAACCGGAAGGTGTTGATCAATATGTCGATCTCATCACTTATGTGAAAGACAGACCGGGTCATGACCTGCGCTATGCGATTGATGCAGCAAAAATTGAAGCAGAATTAGGCTGGAAACCAGAAGAGACATTTGAATCCGGCATTCGTAAAACAGTTTTGTGGTATTTAAATAACGAAACTTGGTGGAAACGTGTGTTAGATGGCTCTTATGCAGGTGAACGTCTAGGGCTTGGGAACTGATTAAGTAAAGAAGGATAAATGATGAAAGGTATTATTTTAGCGGGTGGCTCTGGTACACGACTGCATCCGATAACCAAAGGGGTATCGAAGCAGTTATTGCCTATCTATGATAAGCCCATGATCTATTATCCGCTTTCAGTTCTGATGCTTGCCGGTATTCGAGATATTTTGATCATCACAACACCAGATGATATGACTTCATTTCAGCGCTTATTGGGTGATGGTTCTGCATTTGGTGTTCATCTTCAATATAAAATTCAGCCATCTCCAGATGGCTTAGCCCAAGCCTTTATTTTGGGTGAGGAATTTATTGGTGATGATCATTGCTGTTTAGTTTTAGGCGATAATATCTATTTTGGTCAAGGATTTAGTCCAAAACTGAAACAAGTTGCACAACGTGAACGTGGTGCAACAGTTTTTGGTTATCAAGTGATGGATCCTGAACGATTTGGTGTTGTTGAATTTGACGATGATTTTAAAGTGTTATCTATCGAAGAAAAACCGGAACAACCTAAATCTAATTGGGCTGTGACGGGGCTTTATTTCTACGATAACCGAGTGGTTGATTTTGCCAAACGAGTTAAACCTTCGATTCGTGGTGAGTTAGAAATTACGTCGATTAATCAGATGTATCTTGAATGTGGTGAACTTAATGTTGAACTACTGGGTCGTGGTTTTGCGTGGTTAGATACCGGAACTCATGACAGTTTAATTGAAGCCAGTACCTTTGTTCAGACCGTTGAAAAACGCCAAGGATTTAAAGTGGCGTGCCTTGAAGAGATCGCTTGGCGCAACGGTTGGCTCAGTGATGACCAAGTAAGAGAAAGTGCAAAATCACTGTCTAAAACGGGTTATGGTCGCTATCTATTGGATTTATTGCATGTCCGTCCTCGCCAATATTAATTATCTTGAGTGGGAAAGTGAGTATTTCTCCCTCAAAACAGGACGCCTTGAGTTTGATGCCCAAGCGCCTGCGTTAACAGGCGAACGGCTTGACGCTTTTGCTGTGGTTCAAGCTAAAGTCGCATCTTATGAGCTTTCTCTCATCGATAAACTCAGTCAATTAGGTTTTCAATTTGCGGAAGGTGAAATTGATTTTAAACTTTCAATTGGCACAGAAAATGCTTGTAAGAAAGCGACAGAATATTGTTTTAGAAAAGCCAATGAAGATGATATCGATTTATTGATGGCAACGGCTACAGAAGCTTTTGTACAAAGTCGTTTTAGAGCACCTTGGTATCAAGAAGGTGATAGTAGTCGTTTTTATGCATTATGGGTTAAAAAAGCGGTATTAGGTACGTTCGATGATATCTGCTTATTAACTTATGATGTTGAAAATAATGTCAGTGGTTTTGTCACGTTACGCTATCTATCTGAAAATGAAGCAAGAGTGGGATTATTAGCAGTAATGCCCAACAGAATAGGACAAGGCATTGGTAAGCAACTGATGTCGGTCGCGAAGTTTTGGTGTCAACAACAAGGTATTTCCACCTTATATGTTGCAACACAGATCAGCAATATCGCAGCTTCGCGTTTATACATACACAGTGGTGGCTTAATCGAAAGTACCACTTATTGGTTATACAGGGGATAATATGATTCCGTTTAATAAACCACCGGTTGTCGGCACCGAATTAGAATACATGAAACAGGCTATGGAAAGTGGCAAGCTTTGTGGTGATGGCAATTTCACAAAGAAATGTGAAAAGTGGTTAGAAGAACAATTTCATTGTCATAAAACGCTGTTAACACCCTCTTGTACAGCATCGCTTGAAATGGCTGCCATCTTATTAGATATCAAGCCTGGCGATGAAGTCATCATGCCAAGTTTTACCTTTGTTTCGACCTCTAATGCGTTTGTATTACGTGGAGCAACGATTGTTTTTGTTGATATTCGTCCAGATACCATGAATATCGATGAAACAAAAATTGAAGCCGCCATTACAGATAAAACCCGTGCTATTGTTCCTGTTCATTATGCTGGTGTCGCCTGTGAAATGGATACCATTATGGCGATTGCGAAAAGACATAATCTGTTCGTGATTGAAGATGCGGCACAAGGTGTTATGTCAACTTACAAGGGTAAGGCTCTTGGGACAATTGGCCATATTGGTTGTTATAGTTTCCATGAAACTAAAAATTACTCATCAGGCGGTGAGGGTGGTGCAACGTTAATTAACGATCCTGATTTAATCAATCGTGCAGAAGTTATTCGTGAAAAAGGGACTAACCGTAGCCAATTTTTCCGTGGTCAGGTAGATAAATATACTTGGCGTGATATTGGTTCTAGCTACTTAATGTCAGATTTACAAGCAGCCTACCTGTGGGCTCAACTTGAAGAAGCTGAAAAAATTAATGAACGTCGTTTAGCATTTTGGCAAATTTACTATGATGCATTAACGCCATTAGCAGAAAAAGGCTTATTGTCACTTCCAATCGTGCCTGAAGGGTTAGAACACAATGCGCATATGTTCTATATCAAACTGAAAGATATTGAGCAACGTAGTGCGTTTAATGACTATATGAAAGAGCATGGCGTCTTAACGGTATTCCACTATGTGTCATTACACACCAGCCCAGCAGGTATGAAATTTGGTCGCTTTGATGGTGAAGATATTTTTACAACACAAGAAAGTGAGCGTTTAGTGCGTTTACCTATGTTCTACAATATGACAGAAGAAGAGCAGCAGACTGTTATTGGTCATATTCGCAACTTTTTTGCTTAAATTATGTCATTAGCCAAAGCATCAATTTGGACAGCCGGATCAACCCTGATAAAAATTGGGGCTGGTCTGCTTGTCGTTAAGTTACTTGCAGTCTCTTTTGGTCCAACAGGCGTTGGGTTAGCGGGTAACTTTCGTCAATTAATTACCGTACTAGGCGTCTTGTCTGGTGCGGGTATTTTTAATGGTGTAACGAAATTAATCGCACAATATCAAGATGATGATATTCAACGTAAAAAAGTGTTGGGTACTTCATCATCCATGATTTTGCTATTTTCCACACTATTGGCTATTTTATTTCTTCTTTTTTCTGCCCCCATTAGCCAAGTGTTATTTGGTGATGATTATCATCAATATCAGGATATTGTAAGAGCCGTTGCTTTTATTCAAATGGGGATAGCATATAGCAACTATTTTCTTGCTATATTAAAAGGTTATCGTGACGCAGCAGGCAATGCCTTATCTGTAATTGCCGGTAGCATTATTGGTGTTGTTGCTTATTATTTGTGCTATTTATTTGCGGGTTATCACGGTGCATTAATTGGACTAGCATTAGTCCCAGCACTTATTTTATTTCCTGCTACATTTTTAGTAGTAAAACGTAAACGCTTCGCTTTACGCGAGCTTAAACCTCATTGGGATAAGGCGATAGCAAGCCATCTTGGTAAGTTTACCATTATGGCAATACTGACCTCGATTACATTACCCGTCGCTTATATCATGATGCGTAACTTACTTGCTGAGCACTATAGCTGGGAAGACGTAGGGATTTGGCAAGGGGTGACCAGTATTTCAGATGCTTATTTGCAGTTTATTACCGCATCGTTTTCAGTTTATTTACTGCCAACACTCTCCCGATTAACGCAAAAGAGTGATATTACCAAAGAGATTGTTAAGTCACTGAAGTTTGTATTACCTGTGGTAGCGGTTGCGAGTTTTATGGTGTGGTTATTACGTGATTTCGCAATTTGGTTACTGTTTTCAGATAAATTTGTCGCTATGCGTGATTTATTCGCATGGCAACTTGTCGGTGATGTTTTAAAAGTAGGCGCTTATGTCTTTGGTTATCTCATCATAGCAAAAGCGGCACTGCGTTTTTATATCCTTACAGAAGTAAGTCAATTTGCCTTATTAACGCTATTTTCGCGTTGGCTTATTCCTGAACATGGCGCACTGGGTGCGGCTCAAGCCTATATGGCAACGTATATTATTTACTTCCTTCTCTGTAGTTCCGTTTTCGTGATTTATTGCAGGCGCAAATGACAACTTTGATTTACGTACTAGGTTCAGACATTGTGCATCATAACAACACAATGTTACGGTTTTTTAACGACCACCTCGTGACTGAGGCGGGGTTAACTTATAAACCTCGTTTTATCGTTGCCAGTAGAAATACTTCACTGCAAGAAAGCTACCCAGCTTTAGATATTGAGTGTTTAGCTGATAAGCAGCAGGTTGCTCAGAGAGTGGTTACATTGGCAAAAGCTGATACCCACCAACGATTCCTTTTTTTAGGTCAGTTTAATGCGCCTATTTGGTTGGCATTATTGACAGGCAAAATTAAACGTCATCAATTTTGGTGGCACATTTGGGGTGCTGATTTATATCAGGATTCTAAACAGCTAAAATTTAGACTTTTCTATCTTCTTCGTAAACTTGCTCAAAAACGTGTGGGGCGTGTATTTGGTACACGAGGTGATTTAAATTATTTTGCGCAATTTAACGTTAACATCCCTGCCAGTTTACTCTATTTTCCAACAAGAATGGATCCTGCACTTACGGTGACAGAAAAAGCGCCTATTGATGAAAAACAACTTACCATTATTGTGGGTAATTCAGGGGATAGATCGAATCGCCACATTGAAGCTTTACAGGCAATTGCAGAGCAATATGGAACACGTGCAAAAGTGATTATTCCAATGGGATATCCTGAAAATAATCACGTTTATATTGATGAAGTAACCCAAGCCGCTAGCCAGTTGCTTCCATATAATCAGGTTGAAATATTACGTGATAAATTGGTATTTGATGATTATTTAGCATTATTGAAAACATGTGATTTAGGTTATTTTATTTTTCATCGACAACAAGGTATTGGCACACTTTGTCTGCTTATTCAATTTGCGATCCCTTTTGTTATTAGCCGTCAAAATCCATTTTGGCAGGACTTAACTGAGCAAAATATTCCGGTTTTTTTCTCGGGTGACAAATTAGATGTTGCACTAATTGAAGAGGCTAAACGTCAATTGCTGATGCTTGATCGTCAAAATATTGCCTTCTTTGCGCCTAATTTTACTGATGGCTGGAAAGAGTTAATTGAGATGAGTACAGGAGAGCCACAATGACGTTGGCGGAACTGGGTGGCTTAACACTTGTTTATTTTATCTCTTTAAGTTTTATTTTATTACTGACTTATCAAGAGTTTCGTCGAGTTCGCTTTAATTTTAATGTTTTTTTCTCAATGCTCTATCTGCTGACGTTTTATTTTGGCTTTCCACTGACTTGTATGTTGGTATTCCAATTTGATGTCGCAGTTGTACCGGTTGACTCATTATTATACGCGCTATTAGCTTCTACCAGCTTCTATGCCATTTATTATGTAACTTATAAGGTAAGACTGAGAAAATCGGTTGACGGCCCTTCTAGGTCGTTATTTACGATGAATAGAGTAGAAACCAACCTCACTTGGATTTTATTGGCATTAATTGCATTTGTCACCGTGGGTATTTTCTTTCTACAAAATGGCTTTTTACTCTTTAAACTTAAAACGTATAGTCAAATTTTTTCAAGCCAAGTGTCAGGTGTTGCGCTTAAGCGCTTTTTCTATTTCTTTATTCCCGCAATGCTGGTGGTTTATTTCTTAAAACCTACGCAACAACGCTGGATTTTTTTCCTTTGTGCAACAGTGGGTTTCGGAATATTAACTTATGTTATCGTGGGGGGAACCCGCGCTAATATCATCATCGCTTTTGCGCTGTTTCTGTTTATCGGTATTGTTCGTGGCTGGATAACGTTGTGGATGCTGGTTGCTGCTGGGGTTATGAGTATCGTTGGAATGTTCTGGTTGGCATTAAAACGCTATGGCCTTGATGTGAGTGGTGCCGAAGCATTCTATACTTTCTTGTACTTAACTCGCGATACGTTTTCTCCTTGGGAAAACCTTGCTTTGTTACTTGATAATTATGACAAGATTGAATTCCAAGGACTAGCACCGATAATTCGTGATTTTTATGTTTTTATCCCTTCTTGGGTATGGCCAGAACGCCCAGATGTTGTGCTGAACTCAGCAAATTACTTTACATGGGAAGTGCTGAATTATCATGCGGGTCTTGCTATTTCACCAACCTTAATTGGCTCATTGGTTGTAATGGGCGGTATTGTCTTCATCCCATTAGGTGCAATTGTTGTTGGGCTGATAATTAAGTGGTTTGATTGGCTATATCAACAAGGGCTTAATGAGAGCAATCGTTATAAATCAGCTATTTTGCAAGCTTTCTGCTTTGGGGCTATTTTTAATATGATTGTTTTGGCACGAGAAGGTGTTGATTCTTTCGTTTCTCGCGTTGTATTTTTCTGTTTAATTTTTGGTTTATGTTTGGTGGTCGCTAAACTACTTTATTGGTTATTTGAAAGCGCGGGGTTAGTACGTAATTACGTAACTCGCCAAATACAAAGTGAACTTCGTTGTTTAGAGAAAAAGGAAAAGTAATGGGATCCAATTCAATTCCGAAGTATTCAATCCGCGGACATAATATCTGGGGATTTCGCGATATGGCTCATTTTCTGGATTATCTCTATGAAGGAGCACAAATAAAAGGTGGCTCTCTGATTGCCATTAATGCAGAAAAAATTCTTACAGCAGAAACAGATCCCGCACTCAATGAGCTACTCAATGAAGCGGATTATCTTTATGCCGATGGTATCAGTGTCGTGCGAGGTATTCGTCGCAAGTATCCTGATGCAAATGTTTCTCGTATTGCAGGCGCAGATTTATGGGAAGCATTAATGGAAAGGGCTGGCAAAGAGGGAACGCCGGTCTTTCTTGTCGGTGGTAAACCTGAAATTCTTTCGCAAACCGAAAATAAGCTTAAAGCAAAGTGGAATGTAAATATTGTGGGTAGCCAGAATGGTTATTTTACACCACAAGATAGAGAGGCGTTATTTGAACGTATAAAGGCCTCTGGTGCGAAGATAGTGACTATTGCCATGGGATCACCTAAGCAAGAGCTATTTATTCGTGCATGTCGTGAAATTTATCCTGATGCTTTATATATGGGCGTTGGCGGAACTTATGACGTCTTTACAGGCCATGTTAAAAGAGCTCCGAAAGCATGGCAAAATCTTGGATTAGAGTGGTTATATCGATTGTTATCACAACCAAGTCGAATTAAGCGCCAATTTAAGCTATTAAAATTCGTTGGTTATTACTATTCCAATAAATTGTAACAGTCATCATGCCTTTTTTGCTAGATGGGGCTGATTAAATGATTTATTTATGCTTTTATCTAGCATCTTGATTGTTTACTTATTATACTAACGGGGCGTTTAGCGTGTAAAAACGCTCCATTTATCGACGAAATGCACAAACTATCGTCAAACAAACTTTTTTTTTCAAAAAGCACTAGACAGACAGAGCGTAAATCCGTACTATCCTCTCCCGCAACGGCGTGAAGCGCCCGTAGCTCAGCTGGATAGAGCGCTGCCCTCCGGAGGCAGAGGTCTCAGGTTCGAATCCTGTCGGGCGCGCCATTAAAGCGTGCTAAGAGTTACGGTGAAGAACGTTGTTGTAAGAAGTAATAAGATAGCTGTTATGGTGGCTATAGCTCAGTTGGTAGAGCCCTGGATTGTGATTCCAGTTGTCGTGGGTTCGAGTCCCATTAGCCACCCCATCTTATCTTAATTATTGTTTATGCGAGGGTGGCGGAATTGGTAGACGCGCTAGCTTCAGGTGTTAGTGTCCTAACGGACGTGGGGGTTCAAGTCCCCCCCTTCGCACCAATAAACAAGATAAGAGCAGTGATACAGACGGCGAGTAGCGCAGCCTGGTAGCGCAACTGGTTTGGGACCAGTGGGTCGGAGGTTCGAATCCTCTCTCGCCGACCAATAAGAAAAAGCCTCGATTATGTCGAGGCTTTTTTGTATCTATGATTTACCTTTTTAAAACCCGCCATACTTTTTCTATATCTACATCTACATCTACATCTACAATTTGTTGCTCTTATTCATATTTTTTATTTCGTGTTATCTGTTCCAGATAAGAAAAACCAAATGGATGCTTTTAACAGAAATGTCGTCCTTGTCACTTAAGGGTTATTAATAATTTAATTTATTGCCGAATTTTAATCTTCAAAAAAAGATGAATTGAACACATAAAATGATAGATGATAATTATATGATATATAAGTCTTTTATTTTATTTGTCGGCAAATACCAACACTCGCCACTTTTGGTGTCTCCAATAGGAGACATTTAATATATTGATTTTATGGGGTTAAATATCGGGCGTGTTTTTCTTGTCGTGAAAAAGAGACGTATATCAGACCCTATATTTTCTTTTCTATTTAGCAATAGCGTGGTGGAAGCACAGGTCATCGCTTATTTATCATTGAAAATGAGTAGAGTCAGAAAGAAAAACCAAACTTCAATAAGTTAGCTTATCTTTTTTAAGGATAAAGGGGGTTTTTAATAAAAAATGGAAAATTGGCACGATAAATGCTTTATCTATATTGTAGATGCTCATTCCACTCCTTATGACAGCATATGACTTCATAAACCTAGGAATGATGCAGAGCCGATTATTCGGTGCCTACGTCCACGTTAACGATGAACACCATTCATCATCAACAGGACGAAACGTTGAGTGAGGCACCATCCGTCTGTAGACCTGATTGTATATTTATACGCCTGTATAGTTCTATACAGGCGTTTTTTTATATACCAACCACATATCCATTTTGTATTCACCGCATTAACACGCTATTATCCAGCGCAAGGGTAGATTGGAGATAGCATCAATATGATAAATAAGCAAAAAGCATATCTTGCACAAGAAAAACTCTTTCTTATAGAGAAATTTGGCCCATTATTGTTTTTTTTGATCCCTCTTATCATGCTCATTATAGGTGGCAAATCATGGGCTAAATATGTGGCTTTCCTTTGCCAAGGGATTGCACTGATTTATATCGTAGTGTTTTATCAAGCGAGAAAGCATTACTTGTCATTTAAGCAAGAAAATGAGAAGGGAATACCCTCTCGCTTTTATCGCATTGCTTGGGTGTATATGTTTTTGACTTTATGTGTAGAAATAGTGGTGTTATTTCAACATAGTTTTTAAATCAAATAAAAAAACCCTCAATAATAAAGAGGGTTTTTTAATCAAGCATTCAAACGATTTATGATCTCGTTCTTATCGAAAGAGTTTATTGACTTTTTTTAGGCTCTTCAAAAATGACGGAATCCTTTTTCAGTGTCATTAATAAAGCATCTTTACGCACTTTTGCCGACTCTTGCGATTTTTTCTGTTTATCTAATGCATCAGCAAGCCACGCAAAATCATGAACATCAGGGCGTTGTTTTAATGCATTACGAAAAGCCTCTTCAGCTTGAACCCATTGCCCTTGTTGCATTGCTATCTGACCTAATGTGCTATTGAGTAATGGCGTTGGCCCATGCTGTTTAATTAATGAATTGAGCACTTTCAAAATAGCACTGGCATCTGTATTTTTTAAACGAGGTAATAGTAGGATCAAGCGCTCGTCATATTGGCGTTTAATACCGTCTAAGATGATCGTTTGAGCGGTATCAGGATCGTTGCATTCAATAAGGTGTTCAGCTAAAACAACACGTAATGCATTATCGTGATGCACTTTACGAGGCTGTGCTTTCCACCAATTTTTCAGTCCATCACAGCCATTTTCAGACATCTTCTGCCCCATAATACCGATATAGGCTTTTTGGCGTAATTGCGCTAGTTCATCATCTGTGTGTAATGCAATTTTTTGCATGGAAGGAATGATATCAAGCAATGCTTGCCAAGCTGCTGTTCGTGTATAAGCGACTTCTGCAAGTCGTAACACTTCTGGGTGGCGGGGGGCTTGATTTAATAGTTCATCAACTCCAGTTCGCGCTGCATGATTTTCATTTTGTGCTAATAAAATACGTACTCGTGTGATATCAACTGGAAGCTGATTAGTATCAGCAAGCTCGGCTGCGCGTTCAAGGTGTTGTTGAACTCGGAATTCATCACCTCGCTGTTGTGCGGCTTCAGCAGCTAACAGGTAGTTTACAACAGGTTGTTCTGCATAATCTGCATTACGGCTCATCAGCTTTTCAACTTCTTTAAAATCACCTTCAGCTAATTTCATTAATGCCATGCCGGTTTGTTTTCGTGCACGATTACGTTTACGGAAAGAAAACCAACTATATGCTTTTGAGCCTGTACCAATAAAACGGCGATAACTCCAACCAATCAGTAATAGTGCTAATTGTAGTAAAATAAACATAATGACAAGGCTGGTTACACTGGTTTCAATATCCCAATCATCAGTTTGTATAAGCACATAACCTTGATGGCCTGCCAAGAGTGGGCCAAAAATGATACCCGCAATAAGCACCACAAAAAGGAGCAGTATTTTTAACATAAGCTTATTCTCCTTGTTGTGTCACTGGTGTATCAGAAGTTGTGCTATCAGCTGCTGCATTTTGTACGCTTTCTGCTGCATTTTGTACGCTTTCTGATGCATTATGTTCAGCTTCTACAGCTTGGGCATCTTTAGCTTCAACAGCTTGTGGCTCAGCGTACTCATTTTGTGCTAGTAAATTGCGAATTTGTTTTTCTACTCGTTTTTCTAGCAAGGTTTGGCTCTTCAATTCTGAGGGCATTGCAAGCGTAATAGGTTGTTTCTCTAATTCAGATACCGTATCTAAAAATGCGGTTGTACTTGGATCAGAGGTATCAAAATAAGCGCGAACCCAAGTGGATACGGCTTCCAGTGATTGCTGATAAGTTTCAGTTTGGTGACGAGGTACTGCTTGAGAAGCAATTAATAAACGTGAACGGATATTCTCACGTAAATAGATATCCTGATTCGGCGCTAATAAAGGAACGGCTGCAGTATCACGGCGGCGAATGGTAATAAAATCATCCATAAAGCTTTTCCAGCTTTTGCTGAGATTCTGTTTCCAATCAGAAAGTGAACCCGAAATGGTTTCGTCATTTTTATCCATTGGTGAGCCATTACGCTCCAAACCAGCTAAACGGAGATTATCAATCTGATTAGCTAACTGGTTTAATTGTAAAATGATGCCATCATTATCGATTTTAGTGAGAGCTGCTAAACTACCGATATCTTCATTAATAGCGCGACGGATCTCAAGTAAGCTCGGATCGTTCATTTCCGCTAAGCTACTATCAGCACCTTTTAGTAGACTGACTGCGGTTACGACATCTTGATCATTCCATAACTTACGACCTGCCATTTTCACCATAAAATCGGCTTGTGCTAATAGCCAACTTTTGACATCTGCACTGGAAATAGCGGCAAAGCGTGTTTGTAGATCTTGAATTTGGCGCTCTGTTGTTTGTCGCTCATTTTGTAACTTATCGATAGTCTGTTTTTGTGAGTTAAACATACTATCAATATTGTCAAAGCGTTGTTGATAAGTATTTTGGAGCTGTTGTAATTGGGCAAGCTCAGATTTGAGTGATTGATTTTCTACACTCAGCTTTGATGCTTGTTGATTGGTGTAATAGTAAAGACCACCACCGATTGCCAAAATAACAAGGATAGCAACAGCACTTCCAATTAGGCCTGAGCGCTTGTTATTAACAGGTTTGACTTCCTGATAGCGGACATTTTCATCAGCTTTAGCTGTATCTTTTGGCAAGTCATTATCATTTGTATTTTTCTGTTCCGTCATATCGGCGTCTCATTTAGGTTCTATATTAATGCATGAAATAAAGCATCATTATTGGCACTTTCAGCAACGGTGACGGTTTCCCACCCTAATGTTTTTGCTATTGTTGCTAATCGTTCACTGACCACAATTAAATGGCAGTTTAACAGCCATGCTTTTTTAGATTCAGCGACTAGATCAAAGAGTTGTTGTAACATTTCACCGCTAGTGACAACAAGCGTATCAACCTGTGCTTTTTCCCATTGAAGAGCAAACTCTTCAGAGGAATAATTAATAAATAGGCGTTGGTAACATTCGCATTCATCAACAATCGCGCCTCGTTGACTCAATGTTTTTGCGAGTAATTCACGGCCACCGTTACCCCTAAGCAGTAATATTTGTTTGTCTTTCACCTGATTAAGCGCAGGAAGGTTAAGAAGATCCTCACTGGTTTCTCCTTGCTCAGGGTAGCAAATTGGAAGACTGCTTAAATGTTGGAAATCTTTTGCTGTGCTTTGACCTATTCCATAATAGGATAGCGTATCTGGCCATGATTGTTGTAATTGATTTAGCTGCCAGTTTGCGTATGACACCGCATTTTTGGAAAGTAAAAAAACACAATCACCCGCCTTTAATCCTTTTAGTTTAGCATCTAATAAAGGGAGTTCACGACCAGCGGTGATCTCGATTAAAGGTGCTTGAAAAGCTATTTTACCCGCATCAATTAAACGCTGGGTTAATGCCTTTCCTGCTGGGTTAGGGCGAGTAACTAAAATACTCATGCAGGTGTGCTACCTTTATACACGGCAGTTAAAATAGCTCGTGCTCCTTTATCTAAGAGCTCTTCAGCCAATGAGATGCCTGCGGTTTCAGCGTTTTCAGGTGTCACTAAACGTTCACCTCGTAAAATAGTTTCACCATCAGGAGAACCGACTAAAGCACGTAACCAAATCTTGTCATCTTGCCAAATGGCATAGCTTCCAATAGGAACTTGGCAACCGCCTTCAAGACGGGTATTCATGGCGCGCTCTGCTTTAACGCAAATTGCGGTACGTGAGTGATTGAGCGCATCTAATAGCTGGCGAGTTTGATTGTCATCTAAACGACACTCAATTCCCACAGCACCTTGTCCAACCGCGGGTAAAGATTGCTCAGCTGATAATGGTGTACGAATACGTTCATTAAGACCTAAGCGCTTTAAGCCGGCAACAGCAAGAATAATAGCATCGTAATCCCCATTATCTAATTTCCCTAAGCGAGTTCCGACATTACCCCGTAAATCTCGAATAATGAGGTCTGGACGCTGTGCTTTTAATTGGCATTGGCGGCGTAAACTGGATGTACCTACAATGCTACCCGCAGGAAGTTCTTCTAACGCATTATAATGATTAGAAACAAAGGCATCACGAGGATCTTCACGTTCACAAATAGTTACTAAGCCTAAGCCTTCTGGGAAATCTATAGGAACATCTTTCATAGAGTGAACAGCAATATCTGCACGTGATTCAAGTAGCGCAAGTTCTAATTCTTTTACGAATAGTCCTTTGCCACCCACTTTAGCTAAAGGTGTATCTAAAATGATGTCACCTTTAGTGACCATCGGTACTAATTCGACGACTAAACCTGGATGAGTAAGTTGTAGTTGTTCTTTCACATAAAGCGCCTGCCACATAGCAAGAGGGCTTTGGCGGGTAGCAATACGGATGGTACTTTTTGACATAATAGTGTTATCTCTTCCGAGCGATTAGCGATATTTTTGTTTAGAAATAAGCCATTGTTTTAACACTTTAAGACCCAATTTTCCAGTTAAGGCGTTTTGTATCGTAATAACAATGAAAGAAATGAGGCCATCATCGAAAAAGAAAAAAAGAAAAAGAAAATAAAAAATAAGTAATTTATTAATGGATATTATTGGGTTTAGTTATTTTTAGGATTTTATTCTTTTTATATCTATATAAAAAGTGTGGTCATTTACAAAATTAAAACATTGCACTATTGTTGTTAACAACTCGTGAGCGAGAAGTGATAGAAATATTATGTTTGATCTGAACGTATTGATAAAACGACTATTATTTTAAATGCACTTATCTTTCTTATTATTTTTTTAATATATAAAAACACGATAAATTTTAACAAAATTATTATTAAATAAAAGAAAGAGAAACAATAAAAATAAAGAAAAGAATTTAATCTTAATTTAAATAAATAATTAATAAAAATTAAATATTATTTTAAATATTATTATCTCAATATTAAAAATAGAATTATTATTTTAAGTATAAAAATAAAAAACAATCAAAAAATATAAATAATTCATTATTATCAATCGGTTGTTTCTATTTCAGATTTTTTATCACTTTTTTATGTTTTGTCAAAATTTATTTTCAGTTTCATCACTAAGTAAACAGGGATTTTTATAGGCTAAAGAGAGGATTGAGAGATTTTTTTTATCATTTTTTATGTAAGTAAAATGATTTATCTTTATGATTATAAAGCTATTTATTTAATAGCTTTACACGATTAAGCGTTTAAATATCATTTTTAGATCTTGGTGCTATATTTTGAGATCCTCTTTACGCCTTGCGTTCAAGGTGTTAAATTGATCACGTTTCCGAGATTTTGTTAGTAAAGTTTTATCTATTAATATTACTTAACTCAACCTTGGTCACTTATAAACTCAGATTCTACTATCTTCTTAGTATTGTTCAGGCGAAACTCTTGTATCTTTATATTGAAACACTGAAGCAACGGCTGGATGCGATTAATCAACTCAGACTGGAACGAGCATTTGCATCGATGTGTGATGTTTTTAAACAGGTCTATGGTTTAATTCCTGTTTTATTGCATTACCACCATCCTGAGTTGCCCGGCTACATACAAGGAAATGTTCCTCACGGCACATGTTTCTTTGAACCTGATGACATGCAACGTCAATGGGCGAATAAGCTGGTTAACGCATTATGTGATGATCCGATGGATGGATACGCCAATGGAGAATTGCCAATTACTGGCATCTATTCAATGGGGAGCACTTCTTCTATTGGTCAAAGCCACTGCTCCGATATTGATATTTGGGTCTGCCATCAATCATGGCTAGATCAAGATGAACGTGCACTTTTACAACGTAAATGTCAATTGATAGAACAATGGGCTGGCGAACTAGGCATTGATGTTACGTTTTTCTTAATCGATGAAAATAGATTTCGTCACCATGCAAGCGGTAGCTTAGGTGGAGAAGATTGTGGCTCTACCCAACATATTCTTTTACTTGATGAATTTTATCGTACAGCGGTACGCCTAGCCGGTAAGCGCTTGCTATGGGCGATGGTACCTATTGAAGAAGAACATCATTATGACGAATATGTTAACTCCCTTTACGCTCAAGGAGTATTAACACCAAATGAGTGGTTAGATCTAGGGGGATTAGGTGAGCTTTCAGCTGAAGAGTACTTTGGCGCAAGTTTATGGCAACTCTATAAAAGTGTCGATTCACCTTATAAAGCAGTACTAAAAAGTATTTTATTAGAAGCCTATTCAGCTGACTATCCTAATGGGAAGTTGTTAGCATTAGAAATGAAACAACATCTACACCGTGGCGAAATCGTTAATTATGGTTTAGATGCTTATTGTATGATGCTTGAGCGTGTTACTCGCTATTTGGTTTCTATCAATGATTTAACTCGTCTTGATCTTATCCGTCGCTGTTTCTACCTGAAAGTGTGTGAAAAATTATCTAACGAAAAAACACAAAATGAACCAGAAGGTTCTGAGGGGTGGAGACGTCAAGTCTTATCGCAATTGGTCACTCAATGGCAATGGGATAATGCGCGTTTAACCGTACTTGATACGCGTGATAGTTGGAAAATCGAGCGTGTTCGTGATGCGCACAATGAATTATTAGATACGATGATGCAAAGCTATCGTAATCTTATTCGTTTTGCTCGCCGAAATAATTTAAGTGTTAGTGCAAGCCCGCAAGATATCGGTGTTCTAACTCGTAAACTTTATGCCGCGTTTGAAGCCTTGCCTGGTAAAGTGACACTGGTTAATCCACAGATTTCACCTGATTTATCAGAATCACATTTAACCTTTATTTATGTACCACAAGGTCGAGCAAATCGTAGCGGATGGTATTTATATAATCGTGCCCCTGATTTTGAAAATATTGTAGGACACCAACCATTAGAATATAACCGCTATTTAAATAAATTAGTGGCATGGTCTTACTTTAATGGGCTGTTAACGAAAGAGTCTCGAGTTTATATTCATCAAGGAGAATCCTCTTGTGATGAAATTAAACTGCATGAATTAGTTAGGGATATGTCGAGTCATTTCCCAATTCGTTTACCTGCACCGACACCGAAAGCACTGTATAGCCCTTGTGAAATTAGACACCTTGCGATTATTGTCAATTTAGAAACTGATCCAACAGAGAGTTTTTCTGATCAAGTGGTTCACTTTGATTTTAGAAAATTAGATGTCTTTAGTTTTGGTGAAAAAGAACAGTGTCTTATTGGTAGTATTGATTTGTTGTATCGTAACTCTTGGAATGAAGTAAGAACCCTTCATTTCAGTGGTACACAATCTATGCTGGAATCGTTAAAAACGATTTTAGGTAAAATGCACCAAGACGCGGCTCCACCTGCTTCTGTTGAAGTATTCTGTTATAGCCAACATTTGCGTGGTTTAATCCGTACTCGTGTTCAGCAGTTAGTTTCAGAATGTATTGAATTGCGATTATCAACGAATCGTTTAGAGCCGGGTCGTTTTAAAGCTTTACGTATTGCAGGGCAAACGTGGGGATTGTTCTTTGAACGACTCAATGTGTCAGTACAAAAATTAGAAAATGCTATCGAGTTTTATGGTGCGATTTCATATAACAAGCTTCATGGATTGCCGGTTAAATTAGATAAAGACGCTCGCTATTTACCCGCAGTGATTGATGGCTTTGCTTGCGAAGGAATTATTCAATTCTTCTTTGAAACTACAGAAGATAATAATGTGTTTAATATCTATATATTAGATGAAGCAAATCGGGTTGAGATTTATTCCCATTGTGAAGGAAGCAAAGAAGAGTTAGTGAAAGATGTTAGTCGTTTTTACTCCTCATCTCATGACCGATTTACATACGGTTCAAGCTTTATCAATTTTAACCTGCCACAATTTTATCAAATTGTGAAAGTGGAAGGATCAACACAAGTGTTGCCTTTTGCTGGTGGATCCTTTGGTAAATTATCCGATCTGGGTAGTAAAGAAGCTCAACCAGAGATGAATGTAATTAGCCACGGGTTTACAGATTATAAAGCAGTGCAACACTCCTAATTGAGTACAAGCCAATAAAAACACAAATGGGAGCTTTATAGCTCCCATTTGTCGTTAGTTGCGTTTTTTAGAAAGAAAACGCTTCCCCACTTTGTTCTGTTATCGCTTGTGCCAACATGGTTAAAAATTCACCACCACTTCTATCGCAAATCCATTGTTCATCTTTCCAATCAAAGTGATAGCCACCTGAACGTGTCGCTAACCAAACTTGATGAAATGCTTCCTGGCGATTAATAATAATTTTGCTATTATTTTCAAAGGTTAATGTCATTACACCGCCATTGATTTCACAATCAATATCTGCGTCACCTTCATAATTATCAATAGTTTGTTCTATTTCTGACAAGAGTTCGTCAGCTAATTGGTGAAATTCACTGTCGTTCATCTTCATTTCCTATTTGCTTTTCGAGATCTAACTGCGATTATAGAGGATATTAACCAAATAAATGACAGGCAGATTTCGAATGAAAACGTATTTACGTTGCACTCTTGCTATAATAACACTGATTTCTCTTTCTGGTTGCGGCTTGAAAGGCCCTCTTTATTTCCCACCTGAAGATACTCAGGCAAAAATGACGCAGTCATCCCAGCCAACCCAGCAAGTTGAGAGCGCCTCAACTCAGACCAATTAGTCAATCTTAGAAACGGTAATTTTGTTTCAGGCAGGGGCAAGATGCAATTTTCAAAAATGCATGGTCTTGGCAACGACTTTATGGTGGTCGATGCTGTGACTCAAAATGTTTATTTTTCACCAGAATTAATATGTCGATTAGCGAATCGTCATACTGGTGTTGGGTTTGATCAATTATTGGTGGTTGAAGCACCTTATGATCCTGAACTCGATTTCCATTATCGTATTTTTAATGCGGATGGAAGTGAGGTTGCGCAGTGTGGTAATGGCGCTCGTTGCTTTGCTCGATTTGTGAGATTAAAAGGTCTTACAAACAAAAGAGAGATAAAAGTTAGTACACAGTCTGGCAGAATGACCTTGCATGTTATGGATAATGACGATGTGTGTGTCAATATGGGCGAGCCTGAATTTGAACCTCAAAAAATCCCTTTTCGTGCACAAAAGGCAGAAAAGACCTATATTATCAGGGCTATGGAACGCACTGTATTATGCGGTGTAGTTTCAATGGGAAACCCTCATTGTGTTATTCAGGTTGAAGACATTAAAACAGCAGAAGTTGAGTTGTTAGGACCTGTATTAGAGCAACATGAACGTTTTCCTGAACGTGCTAATATTGGTTTTATGCAGATCGTAGACAGAAGCAACCTTCATTTGCGGGTATTTGAACGTGGTGCAGGAGAAACCAATGCTTGTGGTAGCGGAGCTTGCGCCGCTGTTGCTATTGGTATTTCACAAGGCTTATTAGATAAACGTGTGAAAGTGACTTTACCCGGTGGTGCATTGCTAATTGAATGGAAAGGAGAGGGTAACTCTCTTTATATGACTGGGCCAGCGACACATATTTATGATGGGATCATTCAGCTATAATATTATTTTTTGAGAGGCTATCTGTATGACGGATAAAAATGAGCAGTTCTGTTGCCCTGAAACAAACGAGCTTAATGATCAACAAGTGATCCGTTACCTCAGGGAACATCCTGGTTTTTTTATCCGTAATGCAAGCTATATTGAACAAATGAAAGTTCCTCATCCCGTCAGAGGAACTGTTTCTTTAGTTGAATGGATAATGTCGCGTCAACGTAACCGTATCCATTATCTTGAAGAAGATATGCGTTTGTTGATAGAACAAGCCTCGGAAAATGAAGCACTGTTTAACCAACTCTTATTATTAATTTCTGAACTATCCAACAGTGCTTCTCTTCACGAAATGCTAGAACGCTTAAACCTTTGGGCCAAAGGACTAGGGCTTTATTCAGTTCAATTACGCCTATTTACTGATCGCTGGCAATTGCAGCCACCTCTAGATGCGCAAGATCTCCCATTATCTCGTCAAGCATTTGAACATTTTCGGATCCAACGTATGGGCGATGATAATCACTATTTAGGTACATTAAATGGGCAAGAGATGATGCTATTGATGCCAAATGTTCGACGCTCTGGTTCAGTTGCGCTTTCATTATTAGGGCATTATGGCGATTTAGGTGTAATTATTTTTAATAGCCGAGATAACCAACATTTTCAGGAAGGGATGGGAACAGTAATGCTGGATAAGCTTGCCCATATTTTACCAGAATTGTTACTTCGTTGGATTGCAAGGCAATGAATCAACCAATCAATATTCCAGAAACACTCTCCACTTCTATCGAGCAATTCCTGCGTTATATTCAAGTTGAACGCCGATTGAGTCCTGTCACCGTAGAAAATTATCATCGCCAATTGACAGCATTAGCGCAAATGATGGTGGCGATGAAAATCACACAATGGATATCACTTGAAAGCCAACATGTGCGCATGTTATTAGCGAAAAGTCATCGTAGTGGTTTACAACCGGCTAGTCTTGCTTTGCGCTTTTCGGCGTTACGTAGCTTTCTTGATTGGCAAGTGATACAAGGAATGTTAGAGGTTAATCCAGCTAAAGGCATTCGTACACCTAAATCTGGTCGTCACTTACCTAAAAATATGGATGTCGATGAAGTTAGCCAATTGATGAATATCGACTTAAAAGATCCACTCTCTGTCAGAGATAGAACCATGCTAGAAGTGATGTATGGTGCAGGATTACGTCTATCAGAATTGACCAACTTAAACATTAGCGATATCGACATGAATGAAGGTGAAGTTCGTGTTTTAGGGAAGGGAAGTAAAGAACGAAAAGTACCGTTGGGAAGAAAAGCGCTAGAGTGGTTACAAAATTGGTTTCCGATGCGAGAGCTCTATGCACCTGAGGATAAAGCTGTCTTTATCTCTACCCAAAGTGGTAAGCGTTTATCTGTGCGCAGTGTACAAAAACGGTTTGAACTTTGGGGAATTAAACAAGGACTAAGTAGCCATGTGAATCCTCATAAATTACGCCACTCGTTTGCCACCCATTTATTGGAATCTAGTGGTGATTTGCGTGCTGTACAAGAGTTATTAGGGCACGCCAATTTATCGACCACACAAGTTTATACCCATTTAGATTTTCAGCATTTAGCGAAAGTCTATGATGCTGCTCATCCGAGAGCTAAGAGAGAAAAATCATAATGCGCTTTTATAGAACTCTGACGCCAATCGCAGCGATGACTTTTGATTTAGATGATACGCTGTATGACAATGTGCCAGTGATGGACAGGACTGAAAAAGAGACACTGGATTTTATTCGTCAATATGATCTGCGTTTTAATCATTTCACAGAAAAAGATGTGAATGATTATAAAAAGCCACTTATAGAAAATGATCCGGATATTTTTCATGATATTACGCAATGGCGTTGGCTTGCGGCTAGAAATATGTTGTTAGATTACGGTTATAGTGAGGCCAAAGCACAACAAGGTGCTGATGACATTATGGCTCACTTTGCTTATTGGCGTAGCCGCATTAATGTGCCTAAAAATACTCATCATGTTCTCACCGAATTGGCACAGAAAATCCCATTAATTGCGATTACAAATGGTAATGCAAACCCATTAAGTTGTGGTTTAGGGCAGTATTTTTCACATATTTTAAAAGCCGGTCCGGATGGTCGCTCTAAGCCTTATCCTGATATGTTTGATAAAGCCGCCTCACTGTTAAATCTTCCACATGAGAAAATCCTACATGTGGGTGATCACCTTGTAACTGATGTCGAAGGGGCCGTTAATAGCGGATTACAAGCGTGTTGGATTAACCTTGATAGCCGTAGTTTGTTTGAAGAAGGTGAAACCAGAGTAATGCCGCATATTGAAATTACAGATTTAAGCAAACTAATAGAATTAGTTTAATGTGATATTTGGTAAGAATGGCGCAGATAAACGTGGCTAAAAAAGGCTTTATTTTGCATAGCGCGTAAATTCCTGTTAGTTTGTTATTTATTCTCTATTTCTGTATATATCCACAGTATTTTCTTCACTAAATGATTGGTAATTATGGACGTCTCATATCTGCTAGAAGGCCTTAACGATAAACAGCGCGAAGCTGTAGCCGCACCTCGTATTAATATGCTGGTGTTAGCTGGCGCAGGCAGTGGTAAAACACGGGTACTGGTACATCGTATCGCTTGGTTATTATCTGTTGAACAAGCTTCCCCTTTTTCGATTATGGCTGTGACGTTTACCAATAAAGCCGCTGCAGAGATGCGACATCGTATTGAAGACTTAATTGGTACAAGTCAAGGCGGTATGTGGATTGGCACGTTCCATAGCCTTGCTCATCGTTTATTACGCGCACACTATCTTGATGCAAATTTGCCACAAGACTTCCAAATTATTGACAGTGATGATCAATATCGCCTTATTCGCCGTATTGTTAAGTCAATGGATCTTGATGATAAACAATGGCCTGCACGTCAAGGTATGTGGTATATCAACGGTAAAAAAGATGAAGGTTTACGACCACAACATATTCAAACTTATGGTAATCCTGTTGAAACAACATGGTTGAAAGTGTATCAAGCATATCAAGAAGCTTGTGATCGTGCGGGGCTGGTGGACTTTGCTGAGCTTTTATTACGAGCTCATGAACTTTGGCTTAATAAACCGCAAATTTTAGAGCATTATCAAAATCGCTTTACCAATATCTTGGTTGATGAATTTCAAGATACTAACCGCATTCAATATGCATGGATAAGAATGTTGGCGGGTCAAACGGGTAAAGTGATGATTGTTGGTGATGACGATCAATCTATTTATGGCTGGCGTGGTGCACAAGTTGAGAATATTCAAAATTTCTTAAATGAGTTTCCCGGCGCAGAGACGATCCGATTAGAGCAAAATTATCGTTCTACTAGCAATATTCTAAAAGCCGCGAACGCACTCATTGCTAATAATAGTGACAGATTAGGTAAAAACCTGTGGACTGAAGGTGCTGAAGGTGAGCCTATTTCGCTATATTGTGCTTTTAATGATCTGGATGAAGCGCGTTATGTCGTTGGTCGAATTAAGCGTTGGCAAGAAGAAGGTGGTGCGCTAACAGACTGTGCCATTCTTTATCGTAGCAATGCCCAATCTCGTATAATGGAAGAGGCATTATTACAAGCGGCGATGCCATATCGTATCTATGGCGGTCAGCGTTTTTTCGAGCGCCAAGAGATCAAAGATGCACTCTCTTATATGCGATTAACGGCTAATCGCCATGATGATGCTTCTTTTGAACGCGTTGTGAATACTCCAACACGGGGGATTGGTGATAGAACATTAGATATTGTTCGCCAAGTCGCAAGAGACAACCAAATTACCTTATGGGAAAGTGCATTACAGGTAATCGAACATAAAATGCTTGCAGGGCGTGCAACGGCTGCGATCCAACGATTCTTAGAACTGATTGAAACACTTGCTTCTGAAACGGCAGATATGCCATTACATGTGCAAACAGACCGAATTATTCGTGATTCAGGCTTGAAAGCGATGTATGAGCAAGAAAAAGGTGAAAAAGCACAAGCTCGTATTGAAAACTTAGAAGAGCTAGTCACCGCGACTCGTCAATTTAGTTATCAGGATGAAGACGAAGATTTAATGCCACTGCAAGCGTTTCTTTCTCATGCCGCATTAGAATCAGGCGAAAGCCAAGCTGATGCATATCAAGATGCTGTGCAGTTAATGACACTTCACTCGGCTAAAGGGCTAGAATTTTCACAAGTCTTTATTGTGGGTGTTGAAGAAGGCATGTTCCCAAGTCAAATGTCACTAGATGAAGGTGGACGTTTGGAAGAAGAGCGTCGCTTGGCTTATGTTGGTGTGACGCGAGCAATGAAAAAGTTAACACTCACTTACGCTGAAAATCGCCGTTTATACGGAAAAGAAGTCAGTCACCGGCCTTCTCGTTTTATTGGTGAGTTACCTAAAGAGTGTGTCGAAGAAGTTCGTTTGCGCGCGACAGTTTCACGCCCTGTTAATCATAACCGTTTAGGAACACCGATTATCAGCAATGATACGGGGTATTCGCTTGGGCAACGTGTGAAGCACCCCAAATTTGGTGATGGCACCATTATCAATATTGAAGGGAGTGGTGAACATTGTCGATTACAAATTGCTTTTAATGGTGAAGGTATTAAATGGCTGGTGGCAGCATTTGCTCGACTGGAATAAGCTTCGATTAGATCTCCTCTAATAAAAAAACACCCTTATTTATTTGATAGATAAGTAAGGGTGTTTTTTTAAGGGAAGCGCTATTTAGTTACTTAATAATCACGTTATCTATTCTTACTTAACGGGATTAATTGATGAAACTCTCTAGCGTATTCTTTTCTACCGACTCTTTTGTCTCACCTTACACGCGAACTTCTTCTGACTCTTTTTCAAGTAATGAATTAGAGATTGAAAATATTGAGAATATCCTGCTTGATACTTATCATACGAGTAAACCAATCAATGAATTTGAAGAAGAGTTGTATTGTAAATTATTGAGGTATCAGCGTGAATTTGTTCCTCGAGCCAATCCCTATTACTGCGTCGTGATCAACCATATTCAATTGGTTAATAACGCAATATCAACGTTATTTAGGCGCTCAGCTCGCCATGCAGAGAAGATCTCGAAGAGTGCGTCTTCATTGCAGAGAAAAAAACTCTCTTCCGCTTTTACACAAATCAGCAATTTAGCGGAAGAGTGAGTTTTAGAGGATTAGCTACGTCTTAAACGGCGTTGTGTATAAAGCGCATCAAGCGTAAAGAGGATCAGCGCAACCCAAATAAAGCCGAACGTGACCAACCGTTCTGCATCAATTTTTTCGCCATATACCATTGTGGCAAGAATAAACATCAAGGTGGGGCCAATATATTGGAAAAAGCCCAAAGTTGATAAACGCAGATGGTGTGCCGCTTCTGTAAAGAGCAGTAGTGGTACAGTTGTAATAATACCGGCCGCAATTAACAAGGTATTTAATGACCAACTATTTTCAAGCATATTGCTAGTCGGCGAATGTGTGAAAAATAAGATATAAACTAATGCAACGGGAAATAGCCATAATGTTTCTACCAGCATGCCTGTTTGTGCATCGACACCTAATTTTTTACGAAGTAAGCCATAAAGACCAAAAGTCACGGCGAGGCTTAATCCAATCACAGGCACTGAACCAAAGTGCCAGAGTTGAATAAATACACCAGTAAATGCTAAACCTACCGCTATCCATTGCATACGGCGGAACCGCTCGCTCAAGAAAAGCATGCCAAATAGTACGTTAACTAGTGGGTTAATAAAGTAGCCAAGGCTGGCTTCTAGCATATAACCGTGGTTAACCGCCCATATATAGGTAAGCCAGTTCGTTGCGATAATAATGGCAGTCAGTGCTAAAAGAAGAATTTTTTTAGGTTGACGTATTAATTGACGCAAATAAGGCCAATGACGACTGATAGTCATTAAAATCAACATAAAAAAGAACGACCATAAAATACGGTGCGTTAAGATCTCTTCTGCGGGCACTTCTTGAATGCTTTTAAAATAGACAGGGGCAATACCCCAGATCAAATAGGCGCCTAAGGCACATAAAACGCCTTTCATCGTGTTTTTCTGGCTCATGCTATCTCTGGAATTGATGGAAAGGAAAAGTGTGACGGGGTTATCATACCCAATGACATTATTTAATGTGTCATTAGGCATGTATTTTTACAAGTAATTAATACTAATCTTAAGCATTATCGCGCATAATGAATTTTAGCAAAGGCTTAACCTACAATATAAGTTGCTGTCCCACTCGCAATATGAATTTGTTTTTCATTATGTAATTCAACACGAGCAACAGACACTTTATTACCACTGCGTAAAATATGGCTACTTGCAGTAAAACATTCTCCACGTCCCGGTCTTAAATAATCAACACGTAAATCTATGGTGCCCATATTAGCGAGTTTTTGTTCGAGTTGCTCTTGGGATATTGGTGCTAAACGTGTTAATGCGTTACCGACACAAACTAACCCAGCACTGACATCAAGTACAGAAGCAATGAGTCCACCATGTAAGATACGTTGAGCAATATTACCAACGAGTTTGTCTTGATACCTAAATTGAATTTCAGCGTAATCTTGTTCAAAGCGAACGAGCTCTAAGCCGATTAATTGATTAAAGGGCATCTTATAAACAAAAATATGACCAATTAGTGTTTGAGCCTCTTCTAATGTTAACTGTTTTTCCATTTTTAGAACCTCTGATATCACGTCATTAAGTTAATATTATGTTAATAATACATGACATAATCGTAATTGCACATTCGTGCTATAAATATAATGATGTGAAAATATACGAGATTTAATGGCAATTACGTGTAAAATATGGACGTTAGAGTGTAATAAAGCACATATATAAGAACTAATTCTAAAGTAAGTACTAACTTTTATATTATTCAATAATGAAACAGGATAATTAACTATGCGTTACATCCGTTCTTTACTTGCGGCAGTTTTATTCTATCCAGCATGGGGATTTGCATCCGAAATACACGTATCACCATCTCCGGCTCCGCTTGTTCAGGGCAGTATCATTTCTGGTTTATTACAAGAATACGATTCACCTTTTGTTCTTTATCCTTATGAATCCAATTATATTATTTACACTGACACCTCTGATCTTAATAAAGAGGCTATTCAAAGTTATGATTGGAGTAACAAGGCTAAAAAAGATGAGGTGAAATTTCAGCTCAGTTTGGCCTTTCCTTTATGGCGCGGTATTGCGGGTGAAAACTCTGTTTTAGCGGCATCTTATACTCAACGCTCTTGGTGGCAATTAAGTAATAAGAAAGAATCCGCTCCTTTCCGTGAGACAAACTATGAACCACAACTTTTTCTAGGTTGGGCAACAGACTATAAATTTGCGGGTTGGACACTTCGTGAAATAGAAGCGGGTTTTAACCACGAATCAAATGGTCGCTCTGATCCCACTTCTCGTAGCTGGAACCGTGCTTATGCGCGTTTTATGGCACAAAAAGGTAATTTACAACTTGATCTAAAACCTTGGTATCGCTTTAGTGAAAGTGCTCAACGTGATGATAATCCAGATATTAATCGTTATATGGGCTATTACCGTTTAAAAGTGGGCTATCGACTAGGCGAAAGTGTGATCACCGCGACTGGGCGTTATAACTGGAATAGTGGTTATGGAGCGGCTGAATTAGGCTGGAGTTATCCAATTACTAAGCATGTACGCTTTTATACCCAAGTATTTAGTGGTTATGGTGAATCAATGATTGATTATAACTTCCGGCAAACACGAGTCGGTGTTGGCGTAATGCTTAATGATATGCTGTAATTTTCCCCGTTCTGGGTTAGCATAGCGCTATAATGATGATGGCACCTTCACATTGGTGCCTTTTCTTTTACTCCTCATCATAGTTTTTATCAGCAGCTTTTCAGAGGAACGGTGTGTCCACAGCAGAAGTTCTTAACTCAATGCCATCAGCACAGGTTATTTTGCGAGAAACCTTTGGTTATCAGCAATTTCGCCCTGGTCAGCAAGAAATCATCCATACCATTACAACTGGGAGAGATTGCCTAGTAGTGATGCCAACGGGGGGAGGAAAATCTCTTTGTTATCAAATTCCTGCCTTATTGCTTGATGGGCTGACCGTGGTTGTTTCACCACTTATCTCATTGATGAAAGATCAGGTTGATCAACTTTGCCTTCATGGTATTGAAGCAACTTATTTAAATTCAACCCAAACGCGTGAAGAGCAGCTTGATGTTCAAACACGTTGTCAAAAGGGTGAAATAAAACTGCTGTATATTGCCCCAGAACGTTTAATGATGGAGAGTTTTCTTCATCAATTAGTACAATGGAAACCTGTATTGCTGGCTGTTGATGAAGCGCACTGTATTTCACAATGGGGACATGATTTTCGTCCTGAATATCGCGGGATAGGGTTATTAAGACAATATTTGCCTGATGTTCCCATTATTGCATTGACAGCTACAGCCGATAATACAACACGTTATGATATTATTAATCAGCTTGTGTTGCGTGATCCGTTAATTCATATCAGCAGTTTTGATCGACCCAATATCCGCTACACTTTAGTTGAGAAATACAAACCGCTTGATCAGCTTTGGCTATTTATTCGTGGTCAAAAAGGAAAATCAGGCATTATTTACTGTAATAGTCGCAGTAAAGTCGAAGAAACCGCAGAACGCCTGAGTAAACGAGGGTTAAGTATTGCGGGTTATCACGCCGGAATGGAAATTGCACAACGAGCTAAAGTACAAGACGCTTTCCAGCGAGATGATTTGCAAATTGTGGTTGCCACTGTTGCATTTGGTATGGGCATTAATAAACCTAATGTCCGATTTGTGGTTCACTTTGATATTCCACGAAATATTGAATCTTATTATCAAGAGACAGGACGTGCAGGGAGAGATGGGTTACCTGCAGAAGCGGTATTATTTTATGATCCGGCCGATATGGCGTGGTTGCGTCGTTGTTTAGATGAAAAGCCAGAAAGTGACCAAAAAGCTATTGAAATGCATAAGCTTAATGCCATGGGGGCGTTTGCTGAAGCACAAACATGCCGACGCTTAGTGTTACTAAATTACTTCGATGAACATCGACAAAATGCTTGTGGTAACTGCGATATTTGTCTTGATCCTCCTAAGCAATATGATGGTTTAGTGGATGCACAAAAGGCATTGTCCTGTATTTATCGTACTGGTCAGCACTTTGGTATTGGTTATATTGTTGAAATCTTAAGAGGCGCAAATAATCAACGTATTCGAGATTCGGGACACGATACATTACCTGTTTATGGTATTGGTAAAGCACAAAGCCATGAACATTGGGTAAGTGTGATCCGTCAGCTGATTCATTTAGGTATGGTGACACAAAATATTGTCCATCGTTCTGCATTACAACTGACAGAGATGGCTAGACCAATCTTGCGTGGTGAAGTGCCATTACAATTAGCCGTACCTAGACTATTAAGCCCGACAAAAAGCCGTAATCAACAAACAAAAAATACTCATAGACAGTATGATAGAAAATTATTTGCGAAACTGCGTAAATTGCGTAAGTCTATTGCTGATGAAGAAAATATTCCGCCATTTGTTGTCTTTAATGATGTCACATTGATTGAAATGGCAGAGCAGTGTCCCGTTTACCCTGATGAATTATTATTAATAAACGGTGTAGGACAACGAAAATTAGAACGATTTGGACCTGCTTTTATGACACTCATTCGTGACCATATTGAGGGCTTCGAATAACATCAATAAGGAGAGTCAATGACAACCACTCTGTTTAAATATTCGTGGTTATCGCGTGAAAAGCAGTTTTCTGCATTTACGAACGGCGTCTTATTGGATTTTTGGGGGCAACGCGAAGAAGGTGAGTTTGTTGGTGTTGATGGTGCCAAAATTCGCTATGTTTATTGGCGTTCACCATCGCACAATAAAGCTCTAGTTATTGCTTCGGGCCGTAGTGAAAGCTATGTAAAGTACCCTGAAGTGGCATTCGATTTCTTTCACTCAGGTTATGATGTTTTTCTTCTCGATCATCGAGGACAAGGCCTTTCTGACAGACTGTTAGAAGATACGCAAAAAGGGCATGTAGAGAAATTTAGTGATTATATTGATGATTTCTCGACGTTTGTCGATACGATAGTGCTGCCTTTTCAATACCCGCATTATTTTGCATTAGCTCACTCAATGGGAGGGGCTATCTTAGCGGGATATCTTCTAAAACAAACTCATGTTTTTAAAGCAGCAGCATTAAGTGCGCCGATGTTTGGTATTAAATTACCTATACCTCGCTGGGTGGCTAATTTTTTAGTTAACCGAGCAGAACAAAGTCAATCTGAAAGAAATAATTACGCGGTATCAACAGGTAAATGGTTTCCACTGCCATTTATTCTTAATGTGTTAACACATAGCCATGAGCGA
Organism: Proteus faecis; assembly: GCF_003144395.1. GTDB lineage: Bacteria > Pseudomonadota > Gammaproteobacteria > Enterobacterales > Enterobacteriaceae > Proteus > Proteus faecis. Next base: position 55,838 of record NZ_PENZ01000027.1, read on the forward strand.
TATCGCCGGTATTTACGTTATTATGCTGATTTTCCAGAACTACGATTAGGCGGACCTACTTATCATTGGATGGGGGAAAGTCTAAAAATGGGAGATTGGTTAATTGAACATGCGGGAGAGATTAATACCCCTCTATTAGTGCTCGAAGCAGAGCTTGATAAGGTGGTAGATAATCAAGAGCTAAGGGCTTTCTGTGAACGTTATAGTCAGTCCAGAACAAGAGAAGAAAAACAAAAATTGCCACTGGTGATTGAGGGTGCGCACCATGAAATCTTGTTCGAAATAGATAAGCTACGCTCACAAGCATTAAATGAAATCTGTGAGTTTTATGATAAGCATTTATTTTAATCAGGAATGTGTATGTATTCGATAGTCGCTTCAGATCTTGATGGCACACTGTTATCACCTAATCATGTATTAACTCCCTATACGCAAGAAACTCTGCACCTACTTATTAATAAAGGTGTGCATTTTGTATTCGCAACAGGTCGTCATCATGTTGACGTTGCTCAAATTCGTGATGGATTAGGCATTAACGCTTATATGATAACCTCTAATGGTGCACGAGTGCATAACACTCATGGCGACCTTATTTTTAGCCAAGATCTTGAGCCTGAAATTGCTTATGACTTGGCGCTTATGGTTTTTGATCACCCTGAAATTGAAACTAATATTTATGCAGGTGATTACTGGTATGTTAATAAGGAGATGCCAGGGGCTTGTGAGTTTTTTCGAGAATCAGACTTTGGCTATGAGTTATATTGTAAAACAGGATTCCCAACCACCAATGTCTGTAAGGTCTTCTTTACCTCTGATGATCATGAGTTATTACTGAAACTAGAAAATGAAATTAATCAGCGTTGGGGTGATAAGGTTAATGTGAGTTTCTCACTGCGTAATTGCTTAGAAGTGATGGCAGGAGGAGTATCTAAAGGTGAGGCATTAGAAAAAGTGGCTGAGCTGATGCAGCACTCTGCGAAAGATGCTATCGCGTTTGGTGATGGTATGAACGACAAAGAGATGCTACAGATGGCGGGTAAAGGTTGTATTATGGAAAATGCACATCAGACATTAAAAGATCTGCTACCGAATATGGAAGTGATTGGCACTAATGCCGATGACGCCGTTCCTCATTATTTACGTAAGCTATATCAAGTGTGATCCCTCCTAAAGAAAAAGACGAATAAAAAAGAATGAAGCCATTATCTTCTGGAAAAATAATGGCTTTTTATCAAATTAATTGATGTAGGGCTTATAATCCACCCACTTCTCTTGGTGTTGCTCGCATTGAGCTACGAATTGTATTGCCCATCATATCCACTCTTGCTTGGAATGGTGGGAACGGTAATGGAATACCGTGTTCTGCAAAAGCTAAGAGAATATTTTGGTGGATCTCATGTCTTGCTGGCATTCTATGCCCCATCTCTGCTGCATAAACACGTAGTTCGAAAATTTGAATACCTTGCTGTAAATCGACCAGATAAACCTCTGGTGCAGGGTTTTCTAAAATCATTGTAGAGCGTTTTGAGGCTTCTAATAACACATTTGTCACTTGCTCACTGTTGCAGTCTGCAGGTGCTGGGATTGTCATTACGATACGAGTAATTGAATCTGATAGTGACCAGTTAATAAATTGCTCTGTAATAAAGGCCTTGTTCGGTACGATAATTTCTTTTCTATCCCAGTCGGTTAACGTTGTTGCCCGAGTATTGATCTTAGAGATATTTCCGGTCAAATTACGAATGGTAACGGTATCGCCAATACGAATTGGTTTTTCGAATAAGATCATCAAACCTGAAATGATGTTGGCAAAAATTTCTTGTAAACCAAAACCTAATCCGACCCCCATTGCTGCCACTAGCCACTGCAATTTTGACCATTCAATCCCTAATAAAGAGAAACCCACGATACTACCAATTAAGGTGATGGTGTATTTGGTCATGGTGGTAATGGCGTAACCTGTACCAGGTGTTAAATCAAGATGCTGCAAAATGGCCAACTCAAGTAAAGCGGGGAGATTTCGAACTAATTGAGTTGTAATAATAATGACGAGGATCGCCACTAAAATAGAGCCCATCGTGATTGGTTGTACTGTGTTAACGCCATTCACTGATGAGGTGACATCCCAAAGTCGAATATTGTCGACGAAAGAGAATGCAGTGTTTAATTCAGACCACAATAAGATCATCGAGACTAATGCAATCATAGTTAGAATAGAACGAACTAAACCAATAGATTGCGCACTAATCGCATCAAGGTCTATTTCTTGCGCTTCAATTTCAAGTCCTACTGTGCTTTCACCACTGCTTCCGACAATCGTATTTTCATCTTCACCTTTTGCGCGCTGAGCCAAAATTTCTGCACGCTTTTGTTTAGCACGTTCAAAGGCTAATTTTCGGCGCTGAATAAGCATCCATCGCTGAATAATATGGTAGATAATCAGCAGAGCAAACCAAATGGCGACAGACATTTCTAAACGACCGAGTAAGACAATCGAGGTAGAAAGGTAACCTAAGATAGCGGCTAAAGCAGCAATAACAGGAGCAACCAGTAAGAACCACCATAAAATGGTGTTGATCAGGTTATCACCCGATCCATGTTTATCGAGATAAAGTGGGACGTGAGCTTTTTTAAGGCTAGAGGTAATAAAGCTTAGGGCGATACAGAGTAGTAAGAAACAAAAGCGACCGACTGTTGGCGCAAATTCTCTATCACTATAATATTCAAAGGTAATTAATGACATCATCAGCGGAACGATGACAAAAATAGAAAGCTGGTAAAAACGCATCGCTTTTTTAACCCGGCTCTCTTTCCATTTAAATTGAGCAATAAACAGACCGTTATGACGTGCAAACGTTGCACTGATCATAAATAGCCATAGCACAGGTGCTGCTGCTGTGACCCCATATCCAATAGCTCCCGCCATTGGATAACGCCATTCAACACTTTGTAAGCCATAGCCTACGGCAGACCACAACAGAGGTAATGGTAACGCAATTAAAATAGACCAAAAGACAGTGCGTATCGTTAGTGAAAAGTGATCTTGTGTGACTTTACCAATACGGTTGCTGACTCTTTCAAGAAATGCGTTGTAATGTTTTCGAGTACGCAAACTAAAGCCTACAATCGATAAAGTGGCAAATAGGAATAGGAACGTATCTTGATTTTTAAGCATACTGACAGCTGCATGACCTAATTGTGAGAAGGTATCTAGCGAAAGCAGCCGAGTGATATCTTTGACTAATAAAACCGGATAATTAAATTTGATAGGGCTGATATCGGCAACCCAGAACATATAACGGTTTGTCGCGTCTTTTGTCTCTTTTAAAGCGTCGGCTAATTGTGTTGTCGCAACTTTTAGTTTTGTTAATTCAAGAATTTGAGAATCATAACCAGATAGCAATGAATTCAATAATTCATGGCGTGCTTGGATCAGAGAATCAAAAATATATTGCTGAGCTTCAGGTAATTTGGAACCATCGGCAGTTTCTGGTGGCTGGATTTTGCTTAAGTTTTCCAGCATATCTTCATAGCCTAAACGCTCGACACGTAATTGAATGATATCTCTATCAAGCTCTTGTGAACGAGGCATTTCAGGTAGGCGAGAAAGTTGTGTTCTTAATGCTTCACCTAATGCTGTTGATCCGCTTAACCATTGTGCTTGTTCTCGGATCGTGGTGAGTGTTTGACGGACTTGTTGTGTCTGCTGTGTGGTAATGCGCTGTTTTTCTGACAGCTCACTCATTTCCTGAGTTTGTTTATTCAGGATTTGAGAGAGTTCTCGGTTAGTTTGGATCTGCTTTGTCAGAAACTCAGGAAGTTCACCACCTTTCTCCGCTAACATCTCTGTTTTTTCTAATGCGAGATCAGCCACTTCTTGGCGCTTTATATTTAATAAGCTGCGCAATTGTTGTAGCTGTACATCCAGACGCTGATAGCGTTTTTTAAACAACTCTAAGCGAAGGCGAGCGATTTCTTGGCGATTATTAGCTGAAAGTTGTGCCATTTCTAGCTCATTAACCATCGCTTTACGTGCGGTAACCTCAGCTTGTGTGAGCTTATTTTGTGCTTCTGTTAATGGTGTTGTTGATGCACTGACAGAGGCCAGTCTTGCTGTCGCATCACTAAGTAAACGACGCGCTTCTGAAAGTTGTTGGGGTAATAAGTTTAACGACTCACTGATTTCACGACTTTTATCTTGTTCTTGTTGCTGGAGTCGTGCTTGTTCCATTAGTTGACTACTGACTTGAATAATTTTCTGTTCTAAATCAGGAATACTAATTTTTTCAGGGATAGTTGGAACCGCATGGCTCTCTTCAAGCAGTTTTGTTCTCAGCTCTTGTGTGATTTGCGGATAATCATCAATGGCTTTTTGATAATTATCTGCATTTGCTTGCGCTTTTTCACCATCATTAATCCAATTGATAGTGCCTTGTAGCGCCTGAACTGCCTCAATATCTTGAGGATTGGTACTTCCTTCAAGTTGTTTTATATCTTGACGCAATTTCTCTACATCTGCTGATATTGCAGATGTACTTAAAGAAAGCGTCAAAAAGAGAGAGAAGAAAAGAGTGATTATCAGGCGCACAAAGGTTACTCCGAATTACGTGTTATTCACTGATGGCATTGTTGTCATTACCAGCGACATTAATGATGGAACCCAGTTGTTCCCCCATTAAGGTAACGGAGCCATTCATAAGATCTTTATTCAATTGAACGGTGTTTTCTGGGAAAAGATTGATGACTGTTGAGCCTAATTTGAATCGGCCCATCTCTTCACCTTTTTTCAAGAATATCGCTCCTGCTTTATCTGCTTGAGGATATGTCCAACGCTTAATAATACCTTCGCGAGGTGGCGTTACCATGCCACACCAAACCGTTTCAATACTACCGACAATTGTTGCACCAACCAGAATTTGTATCATTGGGCCAAATTGTGTTTCAAATAGGCAGATAATACGTTCATTACGTGCAAATAAGTTAGGGACATTAGCCGCTGTTAATGGATTAACAGAGAAGAGATCACCTGGAACATAAATCATCTCTTTTAATAAGCCATCGTAAGGCATGTGAACACGGTGGTAATCACGAGGTGAAAGATACGTCGTAATAAACTGCCCATTACGGAACTTATCCGCCAACATAAAATTACCAGCAAGTAATGCTTCAAGGGTGTAGTGATGTCCTTTGGCTTGCAAGATTTGATCATCTTGAATTAGACCAAGTTGGCTTACTGCACCATCTGCCGGTAATGCAAGTTTGTCATTACCTTCAACAATAGGACGAGCACCGTCTTTTAAGGCACGAATAAAAAAGTCATTGAATGTAGAATAAGCTTGGAACTGGCTGTCTTTCGCTTCATTCATATCGACTTTATAAGCTTTCGCAAATGTCTTGATAACAAACTGGGTGATGGCACCTGCTTTTTTATTTGCGAACCAGCCTGCTAACTGTGTTAGCCATAATTTAGGCAATAAATACTGTAGTTTAATTTTTAGCTTGTCCAAAATGGCAACCTCTGGGATTAAACGATAAAAAATAGACAAAAGGGGTCTATTGTACCTACCCTTATTAGGGTTGTCAGTGAATCAATTATTAAGAGTCTAAATTAATGTTCTTACGAACCTTAACTTGGCTCATACTTTCTAAAATTCGGTGGTAGTTTTCAAATCGTGTTTCTGCTATTTCGTTGTTTCTCACCGCTTCACTTATTAAGCAACCAGGATCGTCTAAGTGCTTACAATCGCGGAATTTACATCCACCAAGGTACGGTCTGAATTCAACAAAACCTTTTGTTACTTGCTCTGGCGTTAAGTGCCATAAACCAAATTCACGTACACCAGGAGAGTCAATGACATCTCCGCCTTGTGGGAAATGGTACAGGCGTGACGCTGTTGTGGTATGTTGGCCTAATCCTGAGTTATCAGAGACTTGATTAACAACAATGCTTTCTTCCATTGGGGGTAACAGCGTGTTAAGTAAACTTGATTTACCCACACCAGATTGCCCTGCAAAAATAGAGATGCGTCCGATAAGTTCTTGAGTCAGTGCTTCTAACCCTTCTTTAGTATAGCTAGAGACTTCAAGGACGCGATAACCAATATCTTTATAAATTTGCATCCATTCACTCACAGTCTTACGACCTTCTTCATCTAACATATCGATTTTATTGAGTACAATCAGAGGCTCAACATTTAAGGTCTCACATGCAACAAGGTAACGATCGATAATATTTAAAGATAATTCAGGTAAAATAGCCGAAACGATAATAATTTGATCGATATTAGCGGCAATAGGCTTAATGCCATCATAATAGTCAGGACGAGTAAGCACTGAAGTTCGTTCGTGTACGGCTTCAACAATACCATTTACGCGGACATTTTCTTGTGTTTGTAGCGCAGGGCGCCAAACAACTTTATCACCCGTTACCAGTGATGAAATTGTGCGTCGAATATTGCATCGTGTAATTGTGCCGTCTGCAGCTTCGATATCTGCATGTTGACCAAAACGGCTGATCACTAAACCTTCTGTCGCTTCGCCTAATTGCGCATCGTCTAATTCAACGTGGTTTTTTTTCTCTTTGCTCTGCAAACGCTTTTTATGATTTTCTTGTACTCGGCGTTGCTGGCCTTTAGATAATTTACGTTTTGTCACCGATCCTCACTTGTATTATTCGGTTAGATGTTCTTCTGTCGTGCTTATTGAGTAAACGCGCTATGATAAATACTAAAATATCATGTCTCACACTTAGAAACAGCTAGGATATATTATGTCAAAAAGCGAGAACAATCTGATCTGGATAGATCTGGAAATGACAGGCCTTGATCCTGAACGTGATCGTATCATCGAAATTGCCACTATCGTGACAGATCCTCAACTTAATATTTTAGCCGAAGGCCCTGTTATTGCAGTCCATCAATCTGATGAACAATTAAGTTTAATGGATGAATGGAATACACGTACCCATACAGGTAGTGGCTTAGTTGAGCGCGTAAAAACCAGTTCATATGATGATAATTCAGCACAAAAAGCGACAATTGAATTCCTAGAAAAATGGGTACCAAAAGGTGTATCACCTATCTGTGGTAATAGTGTGGGGCAAGATAGACGTTTTCTATACCGTTATATGCCAGAATTAGAGCAATATTTTCACTATCGTTATCTTGATGTGAGCACATTAAAAGAGTTAGCACGTCGTTGGAAACCTGAAATTTTAGAAGGATTTGAGAAAAAGAATACTCATCAGGCATTGGATGATATTCGTGAATCCATTGCAGAACTTGCTTATTATCGTAAAACCTTTATTAAAGAGTAAAAAGCGTGCATTGATGATTGATATTACATCATTATGATGATTTTATCGGCATGTAATCAAAAAAACGTATTTTTTTGTTGATAAAGGCTTGCGGTTAAGCATTTTTCTCGTATAATGCGCTTCCCGTACCGATGAAGAATTTTATTTGTACGGGTGTAAGAAAGACGCGGGAATAGCTCAGTTGGTAGAGCACAACCTTGCCAAGGTTGGGGTCGCGAGTTCGAGTCTCGTTTCCCGCTCCAATCTTTCTTAGACAGTGATTAGTAGTGATATGCGACGCGGGAATAGCTCAGTTGGTAGAGCACAACCTTGCCAAGGTTGGGGTCGCGAGTTCGAGTCTCGTTTCCCGCTCCAATCTTTCTTAGACAGTTATTAGTAGTGTTATGCGACGCGGGAATAGCTCAGTTGGTAGAGCACAACCTTGCCAAGGTTGGGGTCGCGAGTTCGAGTCTCGTTTCCCGCTCCAAATCTTTTACTAGTGATTGTCAAAACTTACCAAACGCGGGAATAGCTCAGTTGGTAGAGCACAACCTTGCCAAGGTTGGGGTCGCGAGTGCGAGTCTCGTTTCCCGCTCCAAATCTTTTACTAGTGATTGTCAAAACTTACCAAACGCGGGAATAGCTCAGTTGGTAGAGCACAACCTTGCCAAGGTTGGGGTCGCGAGTTCGAGTCTCGTTTCCCGCTCCAAATCTTTTACTAGTGATTGTCAAAACTTACCAAATGCGGGAATAGCTCAGTTGGTAGAGCACAACCTTGCCAAGGTTGGGGTCGCGAGTTCGAGTCTCGTTTCCCGCTCCAAATCTTTTACTAGTGATTGTCAAAACTTACCAAATGCGGGAATAGCTCAGTTGGTAGAGCACAACCTTGCCAAGGTTGGGGTCGCGAGTTCGAGTCTCGTTTCCCGCTCCAAGTTTTTCTCTTCTGTTTTATCAAATCTCATTTTTAATCCCATAAAGAAATTTTAAGTTTTTTCTCTCACTTTTTTTAATATCGACTACACTGTTTTAGGGTGAAGATTAAGTGACTTTACTTAATACGCGTAAAAAGAGTGTGCTGGATTTTTGTTCAAAAAAGAAGATGTCATTACTACATGTAAGATCAAGCTATTTTTTTGTGATCTATCTTTGATCTTTACTTGCATTTCTAATTTGACAGCACTAGAATGTGCGCCTTTCCTCATTTAGAGGGGAAATCAGAGGCAAGATCATTTTTTAGATTTTAGGCCTTTATTCTGTTAAACAGGCATTGAATAGTATTTTAGAAAAAGGAAAGGGTTTCTCAGGCTTTTCTTTAAAAAAATGTGATATATATTCTACTATTCTTAAAATCTTTCCAAATCAATTTATCCACAGTGAGATGCTAATAACCACCGCATCTAAGCACTATTTATTTTTTTACTGCACAGAGTTATCCACAAGTACGTATCCTTAAGTGATCAGGATATTATTCTCTTCAATAAATTGATTGGATTTTATATCTAGTTGATAACTAAGTTTATTTTATTTTTTTTAATTTTGAGTCTTAGTTCGCTTGAATTTTTTGTTCATGTTGATAGGCAAGGGATTTTTATTTTATTCACAGAGGAAATTAATGGTTACTCGTAATCTGTTTATTCTGTTAAAAATTAAGCATCACGAGGTAAGCCTTTAGTTATTGCCCTTACTAAGCGTTTTTGTTGTGAAGTCTGTATTTTTATCTCTTTTTCATTTCTTTTCGCTATCTGTTGTGCAATCGCCCAGTTTAAATGTTCATCTAAAACATCACTCAATCCAAAGCGTTCTTGCAAGGCAAGTATAATTTTATCTTGATAAGGCGCATTTCCTAACGCCACACTAATATTTCTAAGCCAACGTAAATAACCAATACGGCGGATCGGCGAACCTTCTGTAATACGCAGAAATTTATCTTCACTCCATTGAAACAGATCGAGTAATTCAGGGGTATGAAGCGCTTTTCTTGGGGAGAAATCTTCTTCGTTAGTCAGTGATGAAAAACGATTCCAAGGACAGATAAGTTGGCAATCATCACAACCATAAATGCGATTACCCATGAGAGAGCGAAATTCTTCAGGAATAGCACCATCAAGTTCGATAGTGAGATAAGAAATACAGCGACGAGCATCGATAGTGTAAGGCGCAACAATGGCACCTGTCGGACAGGTTGTTATACAGGCAACACATTTACCGCATTGTTCTTCAACTGGGCTATCAGTAGGTAATGGCAAATCAATCAGTAGTTCACCAAGGAAAAACCAAGAGCCAGCTTGATTGTTAATAACAAGTGAGTGTTTACCAACCCAGCCAAGCCCTGCCTTAACGGCTAATGGGCGTTCCATAATCGGTGCTGAATCAACGAAAGGACGAAAGTTGACGACTCCTTGATATTCAAATTGTTGGCAATATTGTGAAATTCTTTCACCGAGTTTTTTAAGACGCTGTCTTAATACTTTGTGATAATCCCGACCAAGTGCATAACGACTGATATAGCCTTGTTCTGGATTATTTAAGGTTCGTGCAAAAGCTGCATCCGTGGGGAGGTAATTCATTCTGACACTGATAACACGTAATGTACCTGGAACCAATTCATGAGGTCTGGCTCGTGTCATTCCATATTTTTCCATCCATGCCATTTCACCATGATATTGCTTATCTAACCACGCTTGCAGGCGAGGCTCTTCAAGTGATAAGTCCGTATCACATATTCCTGTTTGTTGAAAACCGAGCTCAGAACCCCATAATTTTATGTTTTGAGCGAGAAGATCAAGATCAAGTGATGACATGAATAAACCAAATCAATAAATAGGTAAAAGGTGAGTCCTAAGAGCGCGCAGTGTATCATAGTGAGGCAGTAGGAAAAATCCTCGTAATAAATAGATTTATGGTATGTTATTCGATATTGATTTCGATAACTATTTGCCTTAAGAAAACATATAAAGCTTAGTATTTGATATTCTCCAACGATCTCACTTTATTAAGCCGTTATAACTTAACAATAGATTATATAAATATGAAAGAATGGGTTGTTAAATTAGAAGATGAAGCGGCAACAGTTGAACTAGGGCGTACTGTTGCAATGGCGACGGAGCATCGCGGATTGATCATTTATTTATACGGCGATCTTGGTGCGGGAAAAACAACCTTTTGTCGCGGCTTTTTACAAGCGCTGGGTCATCAAGGACATGTAAAAAGCCCAACGTATACATTAGTTGAGCCTTATATGCTGTCGCCAAATCCGGTTTATCATTTTGATCTTTATCGTTTAGCTTCTGCTGAAGAGCTGGAATTTATGGGAATACGCGACTATTTTGAGCAAGACGCGTTATGCCTTATTGAATGGCCATCGCAAGGCGAAGGCTTTTTACCTAACGCGGATTTAGAACTTCATTTAAGTTACGAAGATGAAGGTCGAAAAGCGCGTTTTGTTGCCCTTTCACAAAGAGGGAATACTGTTTTATCCCGTATTCAGTCTGCATAAAGGAATATTGATTATGTCGAGTCTCATTACTATTGTGAGTCAAAGTCAGCGCTATGTTGTTGCCTTTTTGTTGGTTGCTTTGTCTTTATTTTTTGTGCAAATAGCACAAGCCGCTACTGTGACAGAAGTGAAAGCAGAAAACGGTATTTCAGCAACAACCCTCACATTTACTTTTAGTGATGGGAAGCCGAGTTATCGATATTATTCATTAAAAAGTCCTGACCGTTTGGTGATGGATTTTAAACAGAGCACAAAAATTACAGGATTACCTGCAACACTGGGTAATGGACTGTTAGTCCATAAAATTCGCTCAACGCAATCAAAAGATAGCCAATACCAAAGTATGGTCGTGGAACTTGCTCAGCCGGTTGTGGTGACGGAGAGTTTGGTGAATGTAGGTGCTGGATACAAGTTAGTACTTACTATCAAGGCTATGAGCGGCCGAACAAATAGCAATGCACAATCAACAGTCACTGTTGTTGCGTTATCACCGACAGCAATGACATCAAATTCAAGCGTAAATACAGCTGCAAATATAAATAGGGAAATGGCACCTTTAATTACCAAGTCGACACCAGATGCAGCGCCTATTGTGAAACCACGCGTCACACCTGCAAAACCACAAGCCGGCTCTCGCCAAATTATTATTGCGATAGATGCAGGACATGGTGGGCAAGATCCGGGTGCGATTGGTCAAAAAGGTAATCGTGAAAAAGACGTGACGTTAAGTGTAGCAAGAAAGTTGGAAGCTCGATTACGTAATGATCCTATGTTTAAACCTGTTCTAACACGTAGTGGTGATTATTTTATCTCAGTTGCGGGGCGTTCTGAAGTTGCCCGTAAGCAAAGTGCGAATATGTTAGTGTCTATTCATGCAGACTCTGCACCAAATCGTAGCGCAAGAGGTGCTTCTGTGTGGGTGCTTTCTAATCGACGAGCAAACAGTGAATTAGGTAAGTGGCTTGAACAAAGTGAGAAACAATCTGAATTACTCGGTGGTGCAGGTGATGCATTAGATGGCGCGGATCCTTATTTAAGTCAAACCGTGCTTGATTTGCAGTTTGGTAATTCACAGCGAGTCGGTTATGACGTTGCCGTTGCTGTATTGTCCGAATTAAGAAAAGTGGGGTCATTACATAAGAAAACACCAGAGCATGCGAGCTTAGGTGTTTTACGTTCACCTGATATCCCTTCAATTTTAGTTGAAACTGGCTTTATCAGTCATGCGTCAGAAGAGCAGTTACTGATTTCTGATGTTTATCAAGAGAAACTTGCGGCATCTATTCACGCGGGTTTAAGAAATTATTTTCTGGCTCATCCTTTACAAAACGCGCCTAATTGATTGAGTAGAATGGAATAAAGGTAATGGCAATAAATTTATTACCTCCTCAGCTTGCAAACCAAATTGCCGCAGGGGAAGTTGTTGAAAGACCTGCCTCTGTTGTTAAAGAGTTGCTGGAAAATAGTTTAGATGCAGGCGCGACCTCAATTGATATTGATATCGATAAAGGTGGTGCAAAGCTTATTCGTATTCGTGATAATGGATGTGGTATCAATCGTGATGATTTGAAGTTAGCACTTGCTCGCCATGCAACTAGCAAAATATCAAGTCTTGACGATCTCGAAGCCATAATGAGTATGGGGTTTCGTGGAGAAGCATTAGCGAGCATTAGTTCTGTTTCCCGTTTAATTCTGACATCGCGTACTCAAGATCAAGAAGAAGCATGGCAAGCTTATGCAGAAGGCAGAGATATGGCAGTCACCGTTAAACCTGCCGCTCATCCAGTAGGAAGTACTGTTGAAGTGCTTGATCTCTTTTATAACACGCCGGCAAGACGTAAATTTTTACGGACTGAAAAAACAGAATTTGCACATATCGATGAAGTAGTGCGCCGCATTGCGTTATCGCGTTTTGATGTCACTATCAATCTTACTCATAATGGCAAACGTGTTCGGCAATACCGTGCGGTAAAAGATGAAAGTCAGCAAAATCGCCGTTTGAGTGCGATTTGTGGTAATAATTTTGTTAATCAATCAATGCAGTTATCGTGGGAACATGGTGATTTAGCAATAAAAGGGTGGGTAGAACATCCTTTATCGCCAGTGCAAAGTAGTGAAATTCAGTATTGTTATGTGAATGGACGAATGATGCGTGATAGATTAATTAATCATGCTATTCGCCAAGCTTACGAAGGTTATTTGCAAGGAGAACAGCAACCTTCTTACATTTTGTATTTAAGTGTTGATCCTCACCAAGTCGATGTTAATGTCCATCCAGCTAAACATGAAGTTCGCTTTCATGAATCTCGCTTGGTTCATGATTTTATCTATCAAGGTGTGTTGAGTGTTTTAAGACAAGCAACCCAAGAGCCTTTATCATTAACGTCAGATGATGAAGAAGAACACGAAACAGCGTTAAACTTCCCTGAAAATCGTCAAGTTGCAGGTGAAAACGTATTTTCTCAGCCTTATCAAGCACCAATAGCTCAAACTCCGCTAAATACATCATCACACCAATACAGAGAACGAGAGCAAAACAATAACTCACATCAAAAGCAAGCCTCTCACTTTGGAGGTCGCCATCAGTTTGGTGAAAGTTATCAGCGGACACAAGGCGCGCTTTATCAAAAAATGGTGCAAGAAAGTGTAGCTGCATCAAAAGATAAAGAGAAAATACCACTATTTCCTGAGCGTGCCCCATTGAATTTAGGTGAAATCGTTCATACAACTAATAATACTGAAAAAGATGCCATTTCGGTGATGCCTCGTTCTGTCAATGTGAAAGAGGGACAAAATGATTATACTTTTGGGCGAGTATTGGCAATTTATCAGCACAAATATGCGTTAATAGAATCTTCACAAGGTCTTGGGTTGTTATCATTGGAAGAAGCTGATTTTCTGTTAAAATGTGCACAATTACTGCCTAAAGATGAAACATTGAAGCCACAACCTTTGTTAGTGCCTTTAAAGTTAGCATTGAGTAAAGAGGAGATTAGTGTATTCAATCAGTTTCAATCACTAATCAGTCATTTCGGGATCGTTATCGAAATTTCTCACGGTAAAGCAACAATACATGCAGTATCGTTACCTTTGCGCCAGCAAAATTTACCCGTGTTATTGACAGCATTATTAACCTATTTGTCAGCAGAACAATCTTGTACCAAGCAACAATTAGGACAGTGGTTTGCAAAACAATTAGGAGCCGAGCAGGCGCAATGGACACAAGCTCAAGCAGTAGGGCTATTGGCTGATATTGAAAGATTTTGTCCTCAGTATGTCAGACAGCCAGCAAAAAACTTATTACAATTAATAGATTTACAACCGGTGGTAGTGGCATTAAATAATGAGCGATGTGAATACGCAAATAAAACCTAAAGCAATTTTTCTAATGGGACCTACAGCGTCAGGTAAAACAGCATTAGCAATTGCACTGAGACAGAAACTGCCTGTAGATATTATTAGCGTGGATTCAGCTCTTATCTATCGTGGTATGGATATCGGTACAGCAAAGCCGGATGCGAATGAGCAATCGCTTGCTCCACATCGATTAATTGATATTCTAGACCCAGCATTTCCCTATTCTGCTGCAGATTTTCGACGAGATGCATTAAAGGCAATGGAAGAAATTACTGCAGTTGGACGAATTCCACTATTAGTGGGTGGGACTATGCTATATTTTAAAGCGTTACTTGAAGGTCTATCGCCTTTGCCCAGTGCCAATTCGGATGTTCGTGCTGAAATAGAAAAAAAAGCAGCAGAGCAAGGGTGGGAGGCAATACATAAAGAGTTAGCATTAGTTGATCCTGTTGCAGCACAACGGATCCATCCTAATGATCCTCAACGGCTTTCTCGTGCGTTAGAAGTTTACCTGATTTCAGGTAAGACAATGACGGAATTGACAAAAATATCAGGCGAGTCTTTGCCTTATGATGTTTATCAATTTGCGATTGCTCCGAAAGATAGAAATGTTCTTCACCAACGCATTGAAGCTCGTTTTAAACAGATGTTAACGTGTGGATTTGAAGATGAAGTAAAATCATTGTATGAACGGGGCGATTTGCATGAAGATCTACCTTCTGTACGTTGTGTCGGTTATCGCCAGATGTGGTCATATTTATCAGGCGAAATAGATTATGATGAGATGGTTTATCGAGGGATCTGCGCGACCCGGCAATTAGCGAAGCGACAAATCACCTGGTTAAGGGGTTGGAATAACATTCACTGGCTTGACAGTGAAGATCCAAAACAATCTCTTGACACTGTTTTGCAGGTAGTTAGTGCATAGATGGTAGGTTTGTGTAAAATTGATAGTTGCCAAAGCGCAATTTTTGAGTAGTTCATTTTTCGAACCAATTAGGTTCTAATATAAAACAACAAAATAAGGAAAACATAGAATGGCTAAGGGGCAATCTTTGCAAGATCCTTTCCTGAACGCATTACGTCGTGAAAGGGTTCCCGTTTCTATCTATTTGGTAAACGGCATTAAATTGCAGGGTCAGATCGAATCTTTTGACCAATTTGTTATTTTGCTGAAAAACACAGTAAGTCAGATGGTATATAAACATGCTATCTCTACCGTGGTACCTTCGCGTCCTGTTTCTCATCATAGCAACACAGGCACGAACCAAACGGGTACAGGCTACAATGGTGGCACTGCTCAGCAGGATGAAGTTGCAGAATAATAAGCCAATATTATTCTTGATATAAGAAAAACATAGGTAGGGAGACTTTACCTATGTTTTTTCCTGTTTTTATAAAGTCTAAGAGGTTTCGCCTTTGTTTGATCGTTATGAAGGTGGCGAATTAGCCGTTTTAGTGCACGTATTCTTTTCTCAAGAAAAGGACGTTGAGGATTTGCAAGAATTTGAATCTTTGGTGACATCTGCGGGTGTTAAACCAGTTCAAATTATTACAGGAAATCGTAAAGCACCTCATCCTAAATATTATGTGGGTGAAGGTAAGGCAGAAGAAATTGCCGAAGCTGTAAAAGCAAGTGGTGCAGATGTTGTTTTATTTAATCATGCACTGACACCTGCACAAGAACGAAATCTGGAAAGACTTTGTGAATGCCGAGTGGTTGATCGCACGGGAGTTATCCTTGATATTTTTGCTCAAAGAGCAAGAACCCATGAAGGAAAATTACAGGTAGAACTCGCCCAGTTACGTCACTTATCAACCCGTTTAGTCAGAGGGTGGACTCACCTTGAAAGACAAAAAGGGGGGATCGGGTTACGAGGACCAGGTGAAACTCAGCTAGAAACAGACCGTCGCTTACTCCGAGGTAAAATTAGTCAAATTCTAATGCGATTGGGTAGGGTTGAGCGTCAGCGTGAACAAGGACGACAAGCGCGGAGTAAAGCTGATATTCCAACATTATCTCTTGTTGGTTACACGAATGCGGGGAAATCGAGTTTATTTAATCATATTACCTGCTCTGATGTATATGCAGCAGATCAGCTCTTTGCAACATTAGATCCGACACTAAGACGTATTCAAGTCGAGGACGTGGGAACGGTTGTATTAGCCGATACTGTTGGATTTATTCGACATTTACCTCATGATCTTGTTGCTGCTTTTAAAGCCACTTTGCAAGAAACACGAGAAGCAACCTTACTTCTTCATGTTATTGATGCAGCAGATAGCCGTTTTGAGGAAAATATTCATGCAGTTGAACATGTATTAGAAGAGATTGATGCTCAAGAAATACCAACACTGCATGTTATGAACAAAATTGATCTTCTTGAAGACTTCACTCCAAGAATTGATCGAAATGAAGAAAACTTACCCGTTAGGGTTTGGGTTTCTGCACAAACAGGTGAAGGCATTCCTCTGTTGTATCAGGCGTTAACAGAACGTCTTTCAGGTGAGATCGCACACTTTGAATTACGTTTACCGCCAGAAGATACAGGGCGATTACGTAGTCGTTTTTATCAATTACAGTCAATAGAACGTGAATGGATTGAAAAAGACGGTAAAGTTGGGCTAATCATACGTATGCCTATGGTAGACTGGCGCCGCCTTTGCAAGCAGGAACCAAATTTATTGGATTACGTGGTCTAATATTCGGCCATAATAAAGAACATTAACTGAGAGCTGGCGACGAAATCGGCTCTTAAGCCTGATAAATCTAATCATAATAATGGAGCTAGAACATGGCGTGGAATCAGCCCGGTAACAACGGACAAGACCGCGACCCGTGGGGTAACCGAAACAGCGGCAATAATAATGGCGATGGCAACGGTAACTCTAACGGTAATCAAGGAGGTCGGAATCGTGGAGCATCAGATCTCGATGATATGTTCCGTAAACTGAGTGAAAAGCTTGGTGGTTTCGGCGGTAAAAAAGGTGGAAACTCCTCTTCTGGGCAAAATGGCGGTCCTCGTAGCAATGCTGGAAATCTTTTGATTTCTCTTGCGTTAGGTGCGGTTGTCGTGGTTTGGGCTGCAAGTGGTTTTTATACCATCAAAGAGGCAGAGCAAGGCGTAGTGACGCGTTTTGGT
The DNA here is from genome assembly GCF_003144395.1 of Proteus faecis. GTDB lineage: Bacteria > Pseudomonadota > Gammaproteobacteria > Enterobacterales > Enterobacteriaceae > Proteus > Proteus faecis. Next base: position 73,128 of record NZ_PENZ01000027.1, read on the forward strand.
AAATTTTACCAAATCGTTGAACCTGGTCTGAACTGGAAACCAACTTTTATTGATGAAGTTCAGCCTGTTAACGTAAAAACTATCCGTGATTTAACCACGGGTGGCATGATGTTAACGTCAGATGAAAACATGGTTCAAGTTGAGATAAACGTGCAGTATGTTGTCTCCGATCCAGAAACATTTCTGTTTAACCTGACAACACCAATTAACAGCTTAGGTCAGGCGACTGACAGTGCAGTACGTGGTGTTATTGGTCGTTCAGAAATGGAAAAAATTCTGACTTCTAACCGCTCAGAAATTCGTGACCAGACACGTCAAGAATTAGAAGAGACCATCCGCCCTTATAACATGGGTATTTCGATTGTGGACGTCAACTTCCAAGTTGCTCGCCCACCAGAAGCGGTAAAAGCAGCATTTGATGACGTTATCGCTGCGCGTGAAGAAGAACAAAAAACAATTCGTCAAGCTGAAGCTTATAAAAACGAAGTGTTACCGTTAGCAAAAGGTAACGCACAACGTATGATTGAAGAAGCGACTGCTTATAAAACCAGTGTGGTAATGAAAGCAGAAGGTGAGGTAGCAAGCTTTGCTAAAATCTTACCTGAATATCGTGCTGCTCCTGAAATTACTCGCGAACGTCTTTACATTGAAACGATGGAAAAAGTGCTATCAAAAACACGTAAAGTCATCGCTAATGATAAAGGTAACAGCATGTTAGTGCTGCCTTTAGAGCAAATGTTACGTCAGCAATCTCAAGCGACTACACCATCAAATAAGTTTGAGGCGCCTGCTCGTATCAACACACCCGCTCCAACTGTAAATCCAGCACCGGCACAAAAACCAGCAACAACGACTTATGGTAATGGTGGATATGGTAGTAATAATGGCGGTTATGGTCAGCCTTATGGCAATAATCAAGGAGGACAATAATCATGCGTAAAGTTATCGCTGTTGTTGCAGTTATTATTTTAGCGTTGTTGTACTCTTCTGTATTTGTCGTTCAACAGTATGAGCGTGGCATTATTTTACGCTTTGCGAAAGTTGTGCGAGATGCTGAAAATAAACCCGTTGTTTATGAACCGGGTCTTCACTTTAAAATTCCATTTATTGAGAATGTGAAAAAACTGGATGCGCGTATTCAAACTATGAATATCCAGCAAGACCGTTTCTTATCAGGTGAGAATAAAGACTTATTAGTTGACTCTTATCTGAAATGGCGTATCAGTGATTTCAGCACCTACTATCTGGCAACAGGTGGTGGTAACACAATGCAGGCTGAAACTTTACTGCGTCGTAAATTCAGTGACCGTTTACGTTCTGAAATTGGTCGTATGAGCGTAAACCAGATTATTACGGATTCTCGTGGTCGTTTAACCATTGATGTTCGTAATGCGCTGAATGAAGGTACGCCATCTCGTGATTCAAGTGCTGCTGATGATGCAATCGCAATCGCTGCTAAAAAAGTCGCTGAGGAAACTAAAGGCCAAGCTCCAGCTATTAATATGAACAGTATGGCGGCTTTAGGTATTGAAGTGATTGATGTTCGAATCAAACAAATCAACTTACCTATGGAAGTTTCTGAAGCAATTTATCAGCGTATGCGTGCAGAGCGTGAAGCTGTTGCTCGTCGTCACCGCTCACAAGGTCAAGAGCAAGCTGTGAAAATTCGTGCAGCTGCGGATAAGACCGTAACAGAAACACTTGCGGAGTCTGAGCGTGAATCATTACGTCTTCGCGGTGAAGGTGATGCTCAGGCAACTAAGCTGTTTGCTGATGCGTTTAGCCAAGATCCAGACTTCTATGCTTTCATTCGTAGCTTACGTGCTTATGAGAAAAGCTTTAACCAAGATGGTAATGACGTCATGGTATTAAGCCCAGATAGCGATTTCTTACGCTATATGAAAGCACCAACAAAAGCGCGGGCAATTGAAGAGTAATTTCCAAACGTATTAAACCGTTTGAGTAAATTATAAAATCCTCCACCTTAAAAAGTGGGGGATTTTTTTTGGGATATTAATAAGTTAATGCTAGTAATCAAGCTAAGAAATAAATAATTGTGCATAAAAAGATGAAAATTTACGCTTAATGGTTTCCAAAATGGTTTTAGCTGGGATAGTATAAAGTGAAAATTGCATTTCAAGATAAACCTTCGGCAATTCCGAAGCGTATTCTTCGCCATTTTCACTTTTATGTCACTCTGCTTCCTGTTTTTGCGATCAAAACTGTTGATAAAATTCACAATGCGTTTGTGATGCGGATTTTTGGGGCGAAAATATTGACAATGGCAAGATTATCTATTGCTTAAAGGCGGGGATGACATAATTAGATAAAATCTACTGTAACTCTTGAATTGAGATGGTAGAATCCTTTTTTAAGCAACCGAGTGTATTTTGAAATGAGTAATAACGTTGTCGTATTGGGCACCCAGTGGGGTGACGAAGGCAAAGGCAAGATAGTCGATTTGCTGACAGAACGCGCTAAATATGTTGTTCGCTACCAAGGTGGACATAACGCAGGCCACACTCTAGTCATTGACGGTGAAAAAACCGTTCTTCATTTGATCCCATCAGGCATTCTCCGTGAAAATGTTGTTAGCATCATAGCAAACGGTGTCGTGTTATCACCGGAAGCACTGATGAAGGAAATGACCCAACTTGAAGATCGTGGCATTCCTGTTCGCTCTCGTTTACTTCTGTCTGAAGCTTGCCCATTAATCCTTCCTTATCACATCGCATTAGACAATGCTCGTGAGAAAGCACGTGGCGAAAAAGCTATCGGTACAACAGGTCGTGGTATCGGTCCTGCATACGAAGATAAAGTTGCTCGTCGCGGTTTACGTGTTGGCGATCTGTTTGATAAAAAAGCGTTTGCACAAAAACTCAAAGAAATCATCGAATACCATAACTTCCAACTGGTGAACTACTACCAAGTTGAACCTGTTGATTACCAAAAAACCTTAGACGATATCATGGCAATCGCTGATATTCTGACAGGTATGGTTGTTGATGTTTCTGACTTACTGTACAAAGCAACACAAAACGGTGAGCTAGTGATGTTTGAGGGTGCACAAGGCACTTTATTAGACATCGACCACGGTACTTATCCGTATGTTACCTCTTCAAACACAACCGCTGGTGGTGTCGCAACAGGTTCAGGTTTAGGCCCTCGCTATGTTGGTTACGTATTAGGGATCATCAAAGCTTACTCTACTCGTGTAGGTGCAGGTCCATTCCCAACTGAATTGTTTGATGAAGTGGGTGACTTCTTACGTGAGAAAGGCCAAGAGTTTGGTGCAACAACAGGTCGTAGCCGTCGTACTGGTTGGTTAGATATCATCGCTATTCGTCGCGCGGTTCAAATCAACTCACTGTCCGGTTTCTGCATGACGAAACTGGATGTGTTAGATGGTTTGAAAGAAGTGAAACTGTGTGTAGGTTATCGTTTACCAAATGGTGAAGTGATTGATACAACACCTTTAGCTGCCGATAATTGGGAAGGTATCGAGCCTATCTATGAAGCAATGCCAGGTTGGAACGAAAGTACTTTTGGTGTGAAAGATCGTGCTCAATTGCCACAAGCAGCGCTGAACTACATCAAACGTGTAGAAGAGTTAACTGGCGTTCCTGTTGATATCGTTTCTACTGGTCCAGACCGTTCAGAAACCATCATTCTCCGTCATCCATTTGATGCTTAATCTGCATTAAATTGGTTTGATGTGAAAATCGTCCCTGAAAATGACAGGGGCGATTTTTTCGTATCTGTTTGCTGGTGAAATTAAGATAAAAATACGCGTTACACACATAAGATAAGACAGCTTTACACTCGGTTTTGCTTCTGTTTTATCCGTAATGAGTAGAAAACAATAAGACAATGTTATTGTTGTAATGTCAGAAATAGAAAAGCGATCTGTTGAAAATCGACAGTATCGCTTTTTCTTTGTCTGTGATGTCGCTATTATTTTGTTAATAACCAAGTGAGCGGTAGCAATAACTCACTTTTGAGTATATCTTTGATAAATGTCCAAAAATTAAACATAATATTGCTTAATAAAATGATATTCTCATTAATAATTACTTATCCCTTAACGATTTTAATAGGGAAAACCACTTTTCAGAGGTCATTGTGCAATTAACCAGTTTTACAGATTATGGATTGCGGGCATTGATATATATGGCTTCATTGCCAGAAGGCAAAATGACGAGTATCACTGAAGTGACTCAAGTTTATGGTGTCTCGCGTAACCATATGGTGAAAATTATTAATCAACTTAGTCATTTAGGTTTTGTTGAGGCTATTCGTGGTAAAAATGGAGGGATCCGTTTAGGTAAGCCTGCAACAGACATCATTGTGGGTGAGGTTGTTCGTGCTTTAGAGCCACTTTCATTAGTAAACTGTAGCGCTGAGTTTTGCCACATTACCCCTGCGTGTCGACTAAAACTGGTCTTGAATCAGGCAATTGAGCAGTTTTTGAAAGAGTTAGACCGTCACACACTCGCTGAGCTAGTTGAAAATAATAGCTCCTTATATAAATTGTTATTAGAAGATGTTTGAGTCTACTATTTCATCAAATCTGATAGCTTGGAGGTCATAATGTCAAAAGATCCTTTTCAGGATAGAGAAGCAGAAAAATACGCCTCTCCAATTGCTAGTCGCGAATATATTTTAGAAGAAATGAAAAAACGCACGGCACCAATGAGCCGTGAAGATTTAGCACAGGCGTTAAAAATTTCAGGTGAAGAAGACTTAGAAGCGTTACGTCGTCGTTTAAGAGCGATGGAGCGTGATGGTCAATTAGTTTTTACCCGTCGCCAGTGCTACGCGTTACCTGAACGCCTTGATTTATGGAAAGGGAAGGTAATCGGTCACCGTGATGGTTATGGTTTTTTACGTGCAGAAGGTCAAAAAGATGACCTCTATCTTTCACAAGATGAAATGAAAAAAACTATGCATGGCGATGTTATCCTTGCTCAACCTTTAGGTATGGATAGAAAGGGACGCCGTGAAGGTCGTGTTGTTCGAGTGATAGAGCCACGAAATAACCAAATTGTAGGTCGCTATTTTATTGAGTCAGGTATGGGATTTGTTGTACCTGATGATAGCCGTTTAAGCTTTGATATTCTTATTCCTAAAGAAGATATCATGGGCGCACGAATGGGAAATGTGGTTGTTGTTGAAATCACAACAAGACCAACCCGTCGCACCCAAGCTGTAGGCCGTATTGTCGAGATTTTAGGTGAAACGATGGGAACGGGTATTGCGGTAGAAATCGCATTACGTACTCATGAAATTCCTTATACATGGCCTGCGAAAGTTACAAAAGAAGTGGCTGATTTAAAAGAAGAAGTACCAGAGTCAGCTAAAGAAGGACGTGTTGATTTACGAGACTTACCTTTAATTACGATTGACGGTGAAGATGCGCGAGACTTTGATGACGCTGTTTATTGTCAACGTAAAAAAGGGGGCGGCTGGCGTTTATGGGTTGCGATTGCTGATGTGAGCTATTATGTACGTCCACAAACAGCATTAGATACAGAAGCACGTAGCCGAGGAAACTCTGTTTATTTCCCTTCTCAAGTAGTACCGATGTTGCCAGAAGTTCTGTCTAATGGATTATGTTCATTAAATCCACAGGTTGACCGTTTGTGTATGGTCTGTGAGATGACGGTTTCTGAGCAAGGACGCCTTTCTTCTTATAGATTCTATGAAGCGGTGATGAGTTCTCATGCTCGAATGACTTACACCAAAGTGTGGAAAATCATTCAAGGTGATGAAGAACTGCGTGCGCACTATAAGCCTATCGTTAAAGATATTGAACATCTGTATGAGTTATACCAAGCGTTAGACAATGCACGTAAACAACGTGGTGCGATTGGTTTTGAATCAGAAGAAGCGAAGTTTATCTTTAATGCAGAGCGTCGTATTGAGCGTATTGAGCCAGTTATTCGCAATGATGCACACAAATTGATTGAAGAGTGTATGATCCTTGCTAATATCGCAGCCGCTCGCTTTGTTGAGAAAAACGAAGAACCTGCGCTTTACCGTATTCATGATAAACCTAAAGAAGATAGCGTTTTGAATCTACGCTCTGTCTTTAATGAATTAGGTTTAACGTTGCCAGGAGGCTTAACGCCAGAGCCAGCAGATTATGCACGAGTCATGAAAGAGGTTGAAGATAGACCTGATCGTGAAATGCTGCAAACCATGATTTTGCGCTCAATGAAACAGGCAATTTACGATCCTGAGAATCGTGGACACTTTGGTTTAGCATTAAAATCTTATGCGCACTTTACTTCACCAATTCGCCGTTATCCTGATTTAGCCCTTCATCGTGCAATTAAATATCTGATTGCTAAAGAAAAAGGCCATGGTTCACAACGTTGGACACCAACTGGTGGCTACCATAGTGATATGGACACCATGCTACAATTAGGTGAACACTGTTCTCTAACTGAACGTCGGGCTGATGAAGCTACACGAGATGTGGCTGATTGGCTGAAATGTGATTTTATGCTGGATCAAATTGGTCAACAGTTTACTGGTATAATCACCAGCGTAACGGGTTTTGGTTTCTTTGTTCGCTTAAATGATCTGTTTATTGATGGTCTGGTACATGTTTCTACATTAAATAATGATTACTATCAGTATGATAATGTAGGACAACGCTTAATTGGTGAGTCTTCTGGGCAAGTTTATCGCCTTGGTGATGAAGTGGAAGTAAAAGTTGAAGCAGTGAGTATGGATGAACGTACTATCGACTTTTCTTTAATTTCAACAACACGCACTGCACGTAATCCGGGTAAAACAGCCCGTGTTCGTGGTTTAAAAGGTGAAAAAGACAAGAAAAATGCAAGTTCTAGCAAGTCTCGTCGTCGTGATGCAAGCAAGGATAAAAACTTTGAGCCAGATAGTGCCTTCAAAAAAGGTAAATCATCAGGTCGAGGTAATGCGAGCAAAGATAAAGCCGTAAAAGACCAAGTTGCGAAAGATAAAGCAAGTAGCAAACGTAAGAAAGCATCATCACAAACCAAAAAGATAGAGGCAAAGCTTAAAGCTAAACGTGCAGCCAAACGTGATAATGCATAACGTTTTGTTCTTCTGATCTTTTTTAAAGGCGGCGATCCCGCCTTTTATCTGTTTTGTGCCTTTTATTTTTTAATGAGTAAGCACCGCTATGAGCGAAGAAATTATTTATGGTATTCACGCAGTAACCGCATTACTTGAGCGTGACCCTGTACGTTTTAAAGAAGTTTATGTATTAAAAGGGCGAGAAGATCGCCGTTTAACCCCTGTTATTCATGAATTAGAAGCTCAAGGTATTTTGGTTCAAGTGGCTAATCGTCAATGGTTAGATAGCCAAACAGAGGGGGCTGTTCACCAAGGTATTATTGCAAAAGTTAAACCTGGTCGTCAGTATCAAGAACAAGATTTACCTGACTTGTTAGCTAAAGTCGATACACCTTTCTTATTAGTGCTAGATGGTGTTACTGATCCCCATAATTTAGGGGCTTGTTTGCGTAGCGCAGATGCAGCCGGTGTACATGCTGTTATCGTGCCGAAAGATCGTTCTGCACAATTAAACGCAACAGCTAAAAAAGTGGCTTGTGGTGCAGCAGAAAGCGTGCCTTTAATTAAAGTGACTAACCTTGCTCGTACATTACGTTTCCTGCAAGAAGAGAATATTTGGATTGTTGGCACGGCAGGCGAAGCAGATCATACTTTATATCAAAGCAAACTTACTGGCCCAATGGCATTAGTGATGGGGGCTGAAGGTGAAGGTATGCGTCGTTTAACACGTGAGCATTGTGATGAACTGATCAGTATCCCGATGGCGGGTACAGTATCTTCACTCAACGTTTCTGTAGCAACTGGCGTTTGTTTATTTGAAGCGATGCGTCAGCGTATTACTGTGAAATGATTGCGTGAAATAATCGCTGAGTTTATTTTATTCTCTATACTCCCTTGAGTTTTATTGGCCGCGGGGGTATAGTTACGCGTCAATTTTTTCAGTCACAACTTAAACAAGTTCCTTGCCTCCATGGGTGGTGACTGACCCTGACAGGAGGCTGATAAATCCGTAAGGAGCAATATCAAATGCGTCATTACGAAATCGTTTTTATGGTTCATCCTGACCAGAGCGAACAAGTTCCGGGCATGATCGAGCGTTATAAAACCGCTATCACTAATGCAAATGGTCAGATCCACCGTCTAGAAGACTGGGGTCGTCGTCAATTAGCTTATCCAATCAACAAACTGCACAAAGCACACTACGTTCTGATGAACGTTGAAGCTCCGCAGGAAGTGATTGATGAACTGGAAACTACTTTCCGTTTCAACGATGCCGTTCTCCGCAACATGATTATGCGTACTAAACACGCAGTAACTGAAGCTTCTCCAATGGTTAAAGCAAAAGACGAACGCCGTCGTGATATCGCTGATGACCTCGATGAAGAAGAAGTTGATGATGTAGCAGAGGATTCTGAAGAGTAATTAGTGCTGTGACGGCTAATAATCATTTGGTGCTAACTGGCACAGTGTGCAAAGCATTAATTCGAAAAGTTAGCCCCGCTGGGATCCCGCACTGTCAATTTGTTATTGAACATCGTTCGATACAAGAAGAGGCGGGATTAAAAAGACAATCGTGGTGCCGAATGCCCATTATTGCTAGCGGGAAAGCGTTACAAGCAGTTACTCACAGTATAACGGTCGGCAGCCAAATCACCGTTTCTGGATTCATTAGTAGCCATCAGGCACGAAATGGATTGTTTAAATTGGTGCTTCATGCCGAGCAGATTGAATTGATAGATTCTGGAGACTAGCCATATGGCACGTTATTTCCGTCGTCGTAAGTTCTGCCGTTTCACAGCAGAAGGCGTACAAGAGATCGATTATAAAGATATCGCTACGCTGAAAAACTATATCACTGAAAGTGGTAAAATTGTACCAAGTCGTATCACCGGTACTCGTGCAAAATACCAGCGTCAGCTGGCTCGTGCTATCAAGCGCGCACGCTACCTGTCTTTATTACCTTATACTGATCGTCATCAGTAATAGGTATATAGTCCATTAATGACTTGTAGAGGATAAGGTAATGCAAATTATTCTGCTTGATAAAGTAGCGAATCTGGGTAGCCTGGGTGATCAGGTTAACGTAAAATCGGGCTATGCTCGTAACTATTTAATCCCACAGGGTAAAGCTGTTTCTGCGACTAAGAAAAACATCGAGTTTTTCGAAGCGCGTCGTGCTGAGTTAGAAGCTAAATTAGCTGAAACTTTAGCAGCAGCTGAAGCTCGTGCAGCGAAGATCAATGCACTGGGTTCTGTCACTATCAGCTCTAAAGCGGGTGACGAAGGTAAACTGTTTGGTTCAATCGGTACTCGTGACATCGCTGATGCAGTAACTGCAGCTGGCGTTGAAATGTGTAAGAGCGAAGTTCGCCTGCCAAATGGCGTTCTGCGTACTACTGGTGACCACGAAGTTCACTTCCAAGTTCACAGTGACGTATTCGCTGAACTGAATGTTATCATTGTTGCTGAATAATCTTCGATTAGACAGTTAATGTTGATAAAGAAAAACGCCAGCTTAGCTGGCGTTTTTTTTGATAAGTAAATGTTCTTCTTACTATGGTGTACGGTAATAACTTCCATCACTTAAACGAGTGTAAGTGATAACAGTACCGGCGCTATTTGTCACTTCTAGCATACTAACATCACCTTGCGGATTGCGCTGTAGACGAATAGTTTGCCCTGAGCGTAATTGACTTAATGATTTTTGTTGGTCTTCTGATTTCGCCATAGAAAATGCATCATTGACAGGAAGTTGATTGTCTCTAAAAAGTTGCGCTAAGGTTTGCCCTTCTTTGATAGTGTAGGTTTGCCATGTTTTTTGCTCAGGTGTTGATTGAGTGTCTTGTGGCGGTGTTGCTTGAGCAACATTTCCCACGGGAGCATTTTCCGTTGTTGGGTTATCTATTGATGGAGAAACCTCGGGATCGGCATTTAAGCTCTCTTGTGCTTGAGGGATCGGTGTTTGATACACTGGATCATTGGTAGACGCTATTGGTACAGGAAGATCATGCGTCGATGATGACGGTTGAGGTGGCTCACCATTATTTTCACTTGTAGGCCAAAAAAACACGACCAATAAAACAATAGCAATAACGAGTATTGCTCGACGATGTAAGCCTGGGAATTTGCCCATATTCACCTCATTATTGATCTGTGAATCAGTATTATGAATTGCTGTAACATCTTTTTTATTCCTTGTAGCCATACTAGCACGAACCATGATCCTAACCTGCTCCCTGAATTCTTTTCAGAATTATCTATTCGTTCTAACCGTTAATGTTCTTTATTCCCTTGATGGTTAACTAGAAATAGCTTCATTCGGTGATACACATTTTTATCAGTTTCTATGGTTAAAGCCTGCGTTAATTCCCCATAAAGGTCATGAGGTAATAATGTGTCAGACCATGTTGAAAGAACATTTAGTGCCATATTTCTATCACGCAATGTTGGACTGCGTAATTGTCTTTTGATAAGTGACCAGCCGATACCAGGAAAACCACCAAGATCTTGCATAATATATTCAACGGCATGATGAGATTGATATTCAGAGTAGGTAGTTATTAATGGATCATCTGTGCTATCTAATGCTGTTAATGCAATTTGTTGTTCTGCAAGTTTAACTACTCTTTCTATTTTGTGAGAAGCATCTGTTTGCATTAATTGGTGCCACCAATCCGCATTGGGATTATCTTTTTGTAGTGAAAAGAGCAACTCCCAAATATCAAGACGAAGAGATTTAGCGACAAGGCTTGCTTGGTAATTTTTTGAGCGAGAAGGGCTTTGTAATGCTTCGATGATGAGTGTTGACCACTCTGGCTTTTGAATAATATTTTGTGAAGTAGAGATAATTTGTTGTTGGCAATGATCGTTCCAGCCAAATGACTCGAGTAATAACCAATCCTCACCACTATTTTGCACAAAGTCGGCGATTTCACAGACGCAATAAAGAAGTTTTAATTCTTTTGGTGGCAAAGAATTGACCTGTGAAATAAAAGTATTACACGCTTGGGCACCCTCTACATAATCATAGATATCTTTTGCAGGGCCTCCATTAAGCAGTGCGCGTAAAAGATCACTACAACCAAGCAATAACTCATTATCTAAAGGATGCGTCTTCAACATCTCTAATAACGCGCCTTTTGTGGCACAGTCATAGGCCACATACTCTGTCATTACATTATTTTTATACCCTTCTGTCAGTAGCCAATAGCGATTATTAACAGACAGTGTTGATGGTAGATGCTCGATAAATTGGATGCGTCCCCAGCCTTTGGTTCGTTGACCAAGGGAATATAAAAAAGGCTCTAATTCTTCGCAAGAAAGACGCTGTTTTAGCGGACGGATAGCATAAAGTGTAAATTCAGGATGAAGAGCAAACAATAAAAGTAAACGTTGAGAAGTACTATCATTAAACGATCCTAATAGCCCTAAGGCAATTTTGATAGGATTCTTATCAGGACTTAGCTTCAAGATCCACAAGATTAATTGAAAATAGGTTTCATGATTAATCACTGTTTCATCTTGTTCTATTTTATCTATCAGATATGAAAGATAGGTAATAGGAGCGAGTTTATCTTGGCAGGCCATTGCATAAAAAGAATCGATATGCTCTTTATCAGGCAAAAGAATGACATGTTTTATTGCATGATAGAGTGATAATGCAAACTCTTCAGATGCTTTTTGAGGTGGCAACTGTTCAATCGCTCGACCTATTCGTTGGTGCAAAATAATTCCTTCACGAGCGCCTGCTGACCAACTAAAAGGTATTGAATTATCAACAGGTTTTAGCTTTAGATGTGCCTCTGACAATAGGTTTAATTCATCAGGTAAAGGTGTATCACCTATTTCATAAGGTGTTAATTGTGAAAGAATTGAAGGAGTAGAAGAATGACAAATGCTAGGAAAGTCTATTGTGAGGTCGATAGACAGAAGTGACTTACTGAAAAGCTTATCGCGCCAATTAGTCATAATAAATCCTATTTGTTTTGCCACCTTAGTATAACTTTAGCGGAAAATAGGAAAGCTGGATAAAAAAAAGCCAGAAAATCCATTTAGATCACTTAAGAAATCCCTCTCAAAAGCATACTTTCTTTCTTGAAATAGAAAAACAAATCAAAAAAAACTGGTCAATAAAATTAAAAAGCGGTACATTAGCAAAATTGCAAATTGTTATATTATAACATATCAATAAATGGGGTTTATTATGAAACTAAACATTCACCCTCAATATCGAACAGTGATTTTCCATGACACTAGTGTAGATGCTTATTTTAAAGTGGGGTCAACCATTCAAACGGAAAAGACAATAGAGTATGAAGGGCAAATATACCCTTATGTGACATTAGATGTCTCTTCACAATCACACCCATTTTATACCGGTAAGCAAAAGACACATTCTCAAGAAGGTAATGTGGCACGCTTTAATAAACGTTTTGGTCAATTTATTAAGTAAGGAAAAGATAATGCAGGTATTAAGCTCATTGAAAAGTGCTAAGCAGCGTCATCCCGATTGCAAAGTGGTGCGTCGTCGTGGTCGGCTTTATGTGATTTGTAAGTCCAATCCACGTTTTAAAGCCGTTCAGGGGTAAAGTTATGCAAAAACCAGTTATTTCTTGTGTTTTGATTATGGGATTGTTGGGTAGTGCGATGTCTGTTTTAGCACATAGCCACCATCATGAAAAAGTGCAAACACAAGCCCAGAAAGATGCTGCTAATGGAATTTTTAAAAATAAGGATGTGCTTGATCGCCAACTCAGTGATTGGGAAGGGGTATGGCAATCTGTAGAGCCTTATCTTCTCAGTGGCGAGTTAGATGAAGTTTTACAAAAGAAAGCAGAAACAAAAAAAGATAAAACGGTTGAAGAGTACCGTGCTTACTATACACAAGGCTATAAAACTGATGTAGATATGATTGGTATTGAAAACAATATTATTGAGTTCCATCGAGGTGAGAAAGTAGATAGCTGCGAATATCACTATGATGGTTATCGTGTTCTACATTATGAGTCTGGTAAGAAAGGCGTACGTTATCTTTTTCGTTGTGATGATGCTAAAAGCCAAGCGCCTAAATTTATTCAATTTAGCGATCACATTATTGCACCAGAGAAAGCAGGGCACTTCCATTTATATATGGGCAACATATCGCAAGATGAATTACTTAAAGAACTAAGCAATTGGCCCACATATTACCCTTATTCAATGAAAGCAGATGATATTGTTCACGAAATGCTTTATCACTGATAACTTCTTGATAAGAATATTGAGCTGACACCTTATACCCTTGGTTATTATCGAGGGTATTTTTCTTTAAAAAGATAATGATAAAAAAAGAAAAAGCAGTAGCATCCATGCTGACTTACTTTTATAAATAGCGTTAAAGATTATTATAATCCTTGGCAGAGATACTTCATCTCCATATAGTCTTCAATGCCGTGCTCAGAGCCTTCACGACCTAAACCTGATTGTTTAATACCACCAAATGGTGCAACTTCATTAGAAATTAACCCTGTGTTAATACCTACCATGCCGTATTCTAAATTTTCAGCAACACGCCAAATACGCTGTGGATTTTCACTATAAAAATAAGCAGCTAAACCATAAATGGTGTTGTTGGCTAAATGCACCACTTCATCTTCATTTTCAAAAACCACTAAAGGTGCGACAGGGCCAAATATTTCTTCTTCAAGAATATGGCTATCAGTAGGTACATTACCAACAACGGTAGGTTGGAAAAAGTTTTCCCCTGCTTTATCACTTTCCCCACCACAAAGTAGTGTTGCGCCACGTTTTAGCGTGTCGGCAAGTAATGATTGTGATTTTTCAACGGCTTTGCGGTTAATGAGTGGTCCAATAGAGACACCTTCTTCAAAACCATTTCCCACTTTGAGCTTTTTAACTGCATCAACAAAGCGCTCACTAAATTTTTGATAAACATCTTTATGAATATAAAAACGGTTAGCGCAAACACAGGTTTGTCCTGCGTTACGGAATTTTGCTCCCATAGCCCCTTCAACCGCTCTATCAATATCAGCATCGTTAAACACGATAAAGGGTGCATTGCCACCTAATTCTAAAGAGACTTTTTTTACGCTATCTGAGCATTGGCGCATTAATAAACGTCCAACCCCCGTAGAGCCTGTAAAACTTAATTTGCGAACACGGTTATCAGAGGTAAAGACTTCTCCAATTTTAATGGCATCACCTGTGACAATATTAATAACACCCGCAGGGATACCAGCTTGAGCGGCTAATTCGGCTAAAGCCAATGCGGTATAAGGCGTTTCATTGGCAGGTTTAATCACCATCGTACAACCCGCAGCTAATGCTGGAGCAGCTTTGCGGGTGATCATAGCCGCAGGGAAGTTCCAAGGAGTAATAGCAGCACAAACACCAATACCTTGTTTAATCACCATCAAACGTTTATCAGCAGAAGGCGAGGGAATAATTTCACCGTTGACTCTCTTACCTTGCTCTGCAAACCACTCGATAAACGAAGCTGCATAAGTAATTTCACCTTCAGCTTCAGCAACGGGTTTGCCTTGCTCGAATGTCATTAATTCAGCAAGTTTTCTTTTGTTTTCAATAATTAATTTAAACCAATTTTGCAATAATGCTCCGCGCTGATGTGCTGTCAGTGCACGCCATTTTGGTAACGCTTTTTGTGCAGCATCAACAGCCATTATTGCTTCTTGTGTTGCCATATTCGGTACCGTACCAAGTAAAGCACCCGTGGCAGGATCGATAACATCAACAGTTTCGTTGTTTTTAGCATTACACCACAGACCATCAATATAGCCTTGTTCACGGAAATAGGGATTTGCAGTTATTTTCACTTAATACCTCTCTGAACATCTCTGTATATTGATATTTAGCTCTAGATTAACAGAGCTAGGCAGTTTTATGCCTATGTATAAGTATATGCCTGTGTTGCAGTGTTGTGAAAATAAGTATGACAAATACCAATAAAAAAACGTCAAAATATGGTGAATAAGGTCAATTGACTACGTTTTTAATGAATAATCCGCATTACTCAAGACTGAAGGTTTACGCTGTACCTTACCACTGTTATTCTTGGATCTAACTTTCATAAAAAACAGGTATTTTTTCATGTCAAAACCATCATTTGATTCTATCGAATCACAGGCAAGTTACGGTATTGGTCTGCAAGTCGGTCAACAACTGACTGAATCAGGTCTTCAAGGATTAGAGCCCGCAGCACTGTTAGCTGGCTTGACCGATGCATTAGAAGGTAATGCACCTTCTGTACCTGTTGAAACATTACACAATGCCTTACGTACTATGCACGAGCGTGCGGAAGCTGTGCGTCAAGAACGCCAAGCAGAGCTGGCTGAGGCTGGTAAAGTTTTCCTAGACGAAAATGTGAAAAATGAAGGTGTTCAAGTTACAGAGTCGGGCTTACAGTACAAAGTACTGACAGCCGGTGAAGGTGCAATTCCTGCGCGTACAGATCATGTTCGCGTTCATTACACTGGTCGTTTAATTGATGGTACTGTGTTTGATAGCTCAGTTCAACGTGGGCAACCGGCTGAATTCCCAGTAAATGGCGTTATCGCTGGCTGGATTGAAGCATTAACATTAATGCCAGTTGGTTCAAAATGGGAATTATATATTCCTTACCAATTAGCTTATGGCGAACGTGGAGCTGGGGCGGCTATTCCTCCATTCGCAACATTAGTATTTGAAGTAGAATTATTAGAAATTTTATAATTTCTTATTCTGCTGTAAATCAGAGTAAAAAAATAGCCGGTTTTGCCGGCTATTTTGGTCTCTGGACTAAAATAAATAGACAGTAGGGTAATTAATTTTTATAAGAGAAGTTATCTACTTATAGAAATAAGCGAGGTGCATGATGTTAGAACAAGTCAGCAAATTAGCCCGCCAAGCAGGTATGGCGATAATGCAAATTTACCAGCAATCAGAGCCTATTCAAGTACAGGAAAAAAGTGATCACTCACCTGTCACCGAGGCTGATTTGGCCGCTCATCAAATCATCAAACAAGGACTTGCTTCTATTGCCCCAGATATACCTCAATTATCTGAAGAAGATCCTCCTGAATGGGAAGTTCGTCGTTATTGGGATCGTTATTGGCTGATTGATCCTCTAGATGGAACAAAAGAATTTATCAGTAAAAATGGTGAATTTACGGTAAATATTGCCTTAATTGAAAAAGGTATTCCTGTTTTAGGGGTTGTCTATGCACCGGTTCAAAATGTGTTATATGCAGCGGCAAATAAGCAAGCGTGGAAAGAAGTATGTGGACAACGACTGCCTATCCATGCAAGTCGTGCTGAGCCACCCGTGATCGTGATTAGCCGTTCTCATCAAGATGATGAATTAAAAGAATATCTCTCACAGCTTGGTGCACATCAAACCGTTGCTGTTGGTTCCTCTTTGAAGTTTTGTTTAGTTGCTGAAGGTAAAGCACAGCTTTATCCTCGCTTTGGCCCTACGCATACATGGGATACTGCAGCTGGCCATGCTATTGCGATTGCAGCGGGCGCACATGTTACAGATTGGAAAGGGGTAACGTTAGATTACTCTCCAAAAGAGTCGTTAATAAATCCAGGATTTCGAGTTTCTATCTTTTAGTTGTACTACTTTATTAAATTGGAGCCCTTTGTTTTAGAAGGGCTCTGATTTAGAAATTATTCTTTAATTAAGTCATTGATGAGATTGATAGCAGATGTAATTTCCGCACCGCTTAATACGCCTTCTTTGACGAAACGGACTTTGCCTTGTTTATCTAAAACAATAATCGCTGAACTCTCTTTTTCTAATCCCCAGCCTTTTAATGCGACGCCATCGGCATCAACAATAAACTGTGACCAAGGAAATTCTTTTTTACTGTCTTCAACGCTACCACGAACGAATGGGCCTGTGCCAAATACCGCATCATCAGTATTAATAATCGTAGTCGTTTGATAATTGGCATGTGGGAATTTAGCTAGTTTTACCGCTTCAATAAACGGTGCATTCATCTCCTTAGCTTTGCTACGTCCTGCTATATGTTGAACAGTACGTACTTTTCCACTGAGCAGACCACTATTCCAATTTTGGTAGCTAAACTTATCTTTGGTTGTGTCATAAAGTAGCTCACCTTTGTCATTGATTGTGACAGCAGGAAGGACTGTATTTTCAGTGATATTATGTGCGAATACCCATGTAGATGTGCTAAGTAAAAGAGCAGCTAAGGTTATTTTGTGCATAGCCATTGTCCTATTATTGAAATCGACGTTAGATTCTATCTAAGCATAGAAGCTAGTGAAGAATAATACCTCATCACTGATACATTTATTTAACATTGAGTGGGTAAGATAAGGCACATGCTATCTTTATTTATATTCTTTACTGTCAATAAATGTAAAAATAGATAAGAAAACTAAATAAGTGGAACCTAGTACTTATAATTAGGTCTTTAAATTTGATATATAAAGATTAGTCTTTATGACTTATTAAACTCAACAACGAGCATGGGAGACAACTGAAAGATGAAAATCTTCAATCGCTATAACCCTGAAAAAATTGCTCTCTACGTTAAGACGTTATTTCGTGGACGGTTTTATATCAAAGGAATGGGTGCATTTGAATTCGATTACGGTAAAATTTTATTACCAAAAATAAGAGATAAGCTACATTTTAATGTCATGAGTGAAGTGAATCAGCAGGTCATTTTATTGAAAGCAGAAATGGGCTAACTTTTATCTGATAGATAACTGAGTCTTTTTCTCTGATAAGTTAGATAAGACTCAGTTATTAATTGAGCTACGTTACTAATTAATCGGCTACTTTATTATTCTCATTTTTTTGAGTTTCAACTTTTGTTGTAGTCGTCTGTGTAACAGGAACATGTTCTTGTAAAACAGGTTTAACAGGAGGGATATCATCAATTTTTGTTACAAGCAATTGATCTATCTTGTAATTATCAATATCGACAACCTCAAACTTGTATCCCGAAAACTTCACATAATCAGTGCGTTTAGGAATTTTACGTAAACGATACATCATAAAACCAGCGATTGTTTCGTAGTTACTTGAATCAGGGAAATCGTCGATATCAAGTACACGCATCACATCATCAATTGGCGTACCGCCTTCAACTAGCCATGAATGCTCATCACGGCTCACAATCTGCTCTTCTTGTCCCGGTCCAATCAAATCACCCATCAAGGTTGTCATCACGTCATTTAGTGTAATAACACCCATTACCATGGCGTATTCATTAAGGATAATGGCAAAGTCTTCACCGGATGTTTTAAAACTTTCCAACATATCTGAAAGTGTTAATGTGTCAGGAATAATCAGCGCTTTACGAATATGAACACCCTCATTGAGATTTAGGCTTTGTCCGTTAATAACGCGATTAAGAAGTTCTTTAGAGTCTACATAACCAATAATATGGTCAATATCCCCTTCACAAACTAAAAATTTAGAGTGGGGCTGAGTAGCAATTTTTTCTTTGATATCGCTTTCAGTCTCTTCACGATCAAAATAGACCACATCTTCTCGTGGTGTCATGGCGGATGGTACAGTACGAGATTCTAATTCAAAGACATTTTCAATCAACTCATGCTCTTGTTTACGTAAAACCCCAGCAACAGCACCTGCTTCTACAATGGCAAAAATATCATCAGAAGTAATGTCTTCATTTCTGACCATTGGGATTTTAAATAACTTGAAGATGAGATCTGCCATACCATTAAATAACCACACCAAAGGGCGGAAGAAGGCAAGGCAGAAACGCATTGGGTTCACAATTCTTAATGCGATAGCTTCAGGTTTTATCATACCAATGCGTTTTGGTGTTAAGTCAGCCAATAAAATGAACATGGATGTGACAATAATAAAGGAACAAACAGATCCAAGCTGTTGTGCTAACGGCTCTTCAAAAAATTGGAGGTAAAAGTTTTTCAACGAAGGAGAGAAGGCTGACTCACCAACGATACCCGCCAAGATTGCGACAGCATTTAATCCAATTTGTACCACGGTAAAAAACATGCCCGGCATTTCTTGCATTTTTAATACACGTGCGGCGTTAATATTGCCCTCATCAACAAGTTGTTTGAGTTTAATTCGACGAGAAGCAGCAAGAGAGATTTCAGACAGCGAAAAAAAGGCGCTGATAGCACAAAGCAAAAGCACAATGAGTAAACTATTAAGCATATAAGGCTCACACCACCCTAAGTATTTAATCCAAAGGGCAATACTAGAATGTTAAAAATAGAAGATAAATCAATATATTGTGATGTAATTATTCACAAAGAAAGATAAGAGGGCGTAATTATATCATCGCCCTGCTATTTTCTGCTAGTTTTACTTTTCAGGAGGATAACAGATACCTATCCCGCCTAATCCACAATAACCTTGTGGGTTTTTGTATAAATATTGCTGGTGGTAATCTTCTGCAAAGTAAAATGGGCCCGCTGGCTGAATTTCAGTGGTAATTGTTTCAGTCGCACCTTGGGTATTCATCGCTTGTTGATAACGTTTTTTGGACTCAATAGCTTGCGCATATTGCTCTGAATTGACAGTGTAAATGGCAGAACGATATTGGCTACCAATATCGTTACCTTGGCGCATACCTTGTGATGGATTGTGGTTTTCCCAGAAAAGTGCCAAAAGTTGTGAATAGCTAATGATCGAAGGATCAAAAACAATTCTCACCACCTCACTATGGCCAGTTAAACCTTGGCAAACTTGTTGGTAGGTTGGATTTTCTGTTACACCACCGCTATAACCCGCACTTGTCGAGTAAACCCCCTGTTGTTGCCAAAATAGACGTTCAACACCCCAAAAGCAGCCCATCGCAAAATAAGCAATATCCATATTATCTGGAATATCATAAATAGAATGCCCATTTACTGCGTGATTAGCAGATATTTCTAATGGTATCGAAGTACCCCTTAAGGCATTCTCTGGTTGGTAAGCTTTGTGTTGCAAGGTAGACTCCAATTTTTATATTTGTAAACGCTTTACTATGGTAAAGGTTTAATATTGTTATAAACTAAATCTACAATAAAGCTTAAAACAGTTTGTCGTCAATTTATCTCATGGATTAAATAATATTGAGGAGAAAACGTGCCGAGATACTCCGTTATCTACGTTCTCTGTCTGTCTTTTATCGCACCTGTTGCTTATGGGGCAAATTTGCGTTTAAAAGTAGAAGGTTTAGAAGGGCAACTCGAAAAAAATGCACGAGTCCAGCTATCAAACATTACAACAGAAGAAGTTGCACCTGACGGGCGTTTTCGTGCGCGTGTTGAAAAGGCAATTCAAGAAGGCCTTCGCCCTTTAGGTTATTATCAGCCTAAAGTGACATTTTCTTATCAAGAAAATACCCCTCCTGCACGATCTGTATTAACCGCTAAAGTTGAACCCGGTATTCCTATTTTACTGAAAGGCGTCGATATTGTTCTCGAAGGTGGTGCTAAAACAGATAGCCAATATGCGAAAGTCATTAAAGAGAATACGCCTCCTCTTGATAGTGTTTTAAACCATGCGGAGTATGAGAAACTCAAAGGCTCATTAACAGGGCTTGCAATTCGTCGTGGCTATTTTGATGCTGAAATGCAAAAAAGTCAGTTGGGGGTTTCTTTAGATAATCATGCCTCATATTGGGATTTTGTTTTCGATAGTGGAGAACGCTATCGTTTCGGAAAAGTGAATTATACAGGATCTCAAATCCGTGAAGACTACCTACAAAATATCGTTCCTTTTAAAGAGGGACAATATTACTCTTCAGAAGATCTGGCTGAATTTAATCGCCGTTTAGCTGCAACAGGGTGGTTTAACTCTGCGGTTGTGACACCCGATATTGCTAAAGCGCGTGCAGAAGGCTCTTATCTGTTACCTATGAGTGCAGTTGTAACTCCTCGCTCTCGTAACTATGTTGAGCTTGGTGGTGGTTATGCTACTGATGTTGGCCCTCGCCTTAATATGCAGTGGGATAAGCCTTGGATGAATTCACGAGGTCATAGTTTAACCTCTAATATCAGTGTTTCTCAGCCTGAACAATCTATTGGTGCCAACTATAAAATTCCACTGAAGGTCAATCCATTAGAGCAGTACTATGGTGTTCAGGGAGGGTTTAAACGAACAGATTTAAATGATACTCGCTCGGATACCACAACACTAAATGTGTCTCGTAACTGGGATATGTCGACAGGCTGGCAATACAGTGTGAATACACGTTGGAGTCTCAGCCACTTTACCCAAGGTGAAGTCACAAATACAACCATGTTGCTTTATCCAGGGGTAACAGCCAGCCGTGTACGCCAACGTGGTGGTATGATGCCAACTTGGGGGGATAGCCAACGTTATACTTTAGATTACTCCAATAAAATATGGGGTTCTGATGTTGAGTTTGCTGCATTCCAAGCACAACATGTTTGGATACGTACACCATGGGATGGCCATCGCTTTGTGGTAAGAGGCAATTTTGGTTGGATTGAAACCAATGCGTTTGATCAAGTACCGCCTGAATTACGTTTCTTTGCCGGTGGTGATAGAAGTGTTCGTGGTTTTAAATACCAAAGCATTTCTCCAGAAGATAGTAAAGGAAATTTAACAGGGGCATCAAGGATGCTAGTAGGCTCGTTAGAATATCAATATAACGTTACGGGCAATTGGTGGGGTGCTGTCTTTATTGATAGTGGTGAAGCGGTTAACGACTTTACTCGTAGTGATTTTAAAACCGGTGCGGGTGCAGGTGTTCGTTGGGCATCCCCAGTGGGCCCAATTAAATTTGATTTAGCATTACCTGTGAGCGACGTTGAGAAGCGTAGACTCCAGTTTTATATCGGGTTAGGAGCTGAGTTATGATAATAAAGTGGTTGAAATGGATTGCACTAACACTCCTTATCATTATTTTGCTTACATTCGGTGCAGTTGCTTGGATTTTAGGTACTCAATCAGGTTTACATTTCGCGGTTAATAGTGCAACTCGTTGGGTTCCTGGCTTAGTTATCAAAGATGTTAATGGTGGTTGGCAAGACCTGCGTTTAACGGGGATTGAATATCAAATGCCCGGCGTTGATGTGAACGTGGGGGAGTTATCATTAGGATTACGTTTAGCATGCCTAACCGATAAACAAGTTTGTGTTGATACATTAGGCACACGAGATGTTGTTGTTAATGTTGATACTAGTGCTTTTCCCCCTTCTGAAGAAACACCTCCGTCAGCGCCTTTAACCGAGCTTAATGCACCATTACCTATCTATTTAAATTCTCTTTCATTAGAAAATACGCATGTGAAGATTGACGATATGGCAATCTCACTCGGTGAGTTTAAAACTGGCGCACAATGGGAAGGTCGTCAAGTTACATTAAACCCAACACTTATTAATGATTTGCTGGTGGCATTACCAAAGACACCAGAAGAAGGAACTATTGAAGCAACGACTCAAGATGTAAAAGAAGCCGTAGCTGTCAAACCTCAATCGGAGATGACAACACAAGAAGAAAAAGAACAGGCTTTAGCTGAAACAATTAAAGCGATTTTTGCTAAACCATTATTGGCCGAATTACCAGAGATTATTATTCCTGTTGATATCAATATTGAAGGAATTGAAGGTAAGCAATTACAGATTAGCGGTGATGCACCCGTTACGATTAATCAATTATTGTTTGAAGCAAAGACTCAAGGTCAGCAAGTTAATCTCACTAAATTAAATGTTGATGCGCCAGAAGGTGAAGTGAGTTTAAACGGGGGAATTACCCTAGATAAACAGTGGCCTGTTCATTTAGATGTGAATGCGACTATTCGCGATGTTGCAGGGCTTGAAGATTTTAAAGATCAAAAAGCGACGCTTTCTTTGCAAGGTGCATTACTTGAAGAACTGAAATTAGCACTCTCTTTAACAGGAACGGTTACAGCAACTTTAGACGCACAAGCTGAATTGGCAAAACCTCATCTTCCATTAAAATTGACACTCGAAAGCCAGAAAGTTCGTTGGCCATTAACGGGTGATGTTCAGTATCAACTTCGCGATACACGATTACGCTTGAATGGTCAGACGGATAATTATGATCTTTCATTACGCTCTGATATTGAAGGTCAGGAGATCCCGCCTGCAAAATTAACGCTAGATGCAAAAGGGAATGAAGAGAAAATAGAGCTAACGCGTTTACGTTTAGCTGCTTTGCAAGGTCATGCTGATATTACGGGGGTTGCTGATTGGAGTAAGGCAATTAGCTGGAATGCATTGCTCACTATTTCGGGAATTAATACGGCAAAACAGTACCCTGATGTGCCAGCAAAATTAGATGGGCGCATTGCAACAACAGGTAGTCTATATGGTGGAAGTTGGCAATTACGTGTTCCTGAAATTACCTTAGATGGCAATATCAAAAACAATCTTATTAAAGCGAGAGGTAATGCTTACGGTAATGATTCTGGCCAATGGAATATCCCTCAATTAAAACTTATTCTTGGTAAGAATAACCTCGATATTGAGGGGCATTTAGGTGATAAATGGGCATTGGATGCCAATATTAATGCTCCAGGATTAAATGGTTTAGTGCCAGGATTAGCGGGCGTAATTAAAGGTAAGGTAAATATTCGTGGTGATATGAACACACCTAAGATTATCGCTGATATCAATGCACAGGGTATTAAATGGCAAGATCAAGTCAGTGTTGAATCCATCACTATCAAAGGTGATGTTCAATCGGACAAAGAAATTGGTGGCAAGCTAGCTATTACTGCTCGTCAGCTAAAACAAGCCGATTTAGTTATTCGTAATTTAACGTTGGATGCTGCTGGTACCGAAAAACAGCATAAACTGACGTTAAAAATGGATGGTGAGCCTGTTTCTGGAGGACTGACATTAGCGGGTTCATTTGATAAAGAAAAACAGCAATGGAAAGGAACGCTAAATAATACAGCATTTGATACGCCGGTGGGTGAGTGGCGTTTAAATAAAGCCATAGCGTTGAATTTATTGGCAGAAAAGCAACAAGTCACCATTGGTTCTCATTGTTGGATAAACCCAAATGCACAAGTGTGTGTGCCTAAAGCGATAACGGTGGGGGAAAGCGGATCGGCGGCAATTACATTGACACGTTTTGATCTCGCTATGATAAAACCTTTCTTACCTTCAGAAACTTCTGTTCAAGGTGTATTTACTGGCGATGCGATGGCAACGTGGAACTCAAAAGGCGGTTTACCGAAAGCATCAGTCAACCTGAAAGGGCAAGGTGTTGCTGTAAAACAGAATATTGAAGGCACTATTTTACCGATTGATTTTGATGCTATCACCTTAAATGCAGGCGTTAACAATGGTAAAGCGACATTACAATGGCTGATTAGTATCGCGGGTAATGGTGATATTAAAGGTAATGTGCATGTCGCGGATCTTGAGAAGAAACGCCTGCTATCAGGTACGGTGGATATCGATAACTTGACATTAGATTTAATCAAGCCGTTTTTAGGTAAAGGTGAAATTGCTCAAGGTCGTGTCGGGGCGCAATTACGTTTAGGCGGAAACGCTCAATCTCCACTGTTATTGGGTCAATTTGGCATTAATCAATTAAAAGTGGTTGGGCATTGGATCCCGTTTGATATTACGAAAGGGAATGTTGATGTTCAATTTAATGGTGCGACGTCTGATCTAAGCGGTAGAATTGAAACTCCAGAAGGTTATTTAAATCTTACTGGTAATGCCGATTGGCGTAAGTTAGATGAATGGCACGCAGTAGTGGCAGCAAATGGTAACAAGCTACGTGTTGCATTACCTCCGATGGTACGTATTGATGTTAATCCTGATTTAGTGTTTGAGGCTAGCCCAAATTTACTGAAATTAGATGGGCGCATTGATATTCCTTGGGCACGTATTGTTGTTCAAGATTTACCAGAGTCTGCGGTCTCCGCTTCTTCTGATGAAGTGATGCTGGATAAAAACTTACAGCCAATTGCTCCAAAAGAGACATCGATTCCAATTCAAAGTGATTTAGCTATTAATATTGGCGATGATGTGACACTGGACGCATTTGGGCTTAAAGCTAGATTGACGGGAGCTCTCAAAGTCAATCAGAATAAACAAGGACTAGGTTTAAATGGCCAAATAGATATTCCAAAAGGCCAATTCAAAGCTTATGGGCAAGATCTACAAGTCCGTAAGGGACAAATTTTGTTCTCAGGGCCAGTTGATCAACCTTACTTGAATATTGAAGCTATTCGTAATCCTGAAAATACGGCAAATAATGTGATTGCTGGTGTCAGGGTTACAGGGCTTGCAGATAAACCTAAAGTTGATATTTTCTCTGAACCCGCATTTACACAGCAAGAAGCGTTATCTTACTTGCTAAGAGGTGAAGGGTTAGATAAAAGTGGTGATGCGGATTCATCACAAATGACAGCAATGCTGATAGGATTAGGCGTTGGTCAAAGTGGTCAGCTTGTAGGGCGCATTGGTGAAACCTTTGGTGTTTCGGATTTAGCGCTTGATACACAAGGTGTGGGAGATAGCTCACAAGTTGTGGTCAGCGGTAAGATCACCAACGATCTACAAGTGAAGTATGGAGTGGGTATATTTGATTCGCTAGCGACGTTAACCTTACGTTATCGCTTGATGCCCAGGTTGTATTTACAAGCAGTGTCTGGTATGAATCAGGCAATAGATCTGCTTTATCAATTTGAGTTTTAAATTATATGCGAATTATTGTTTATGGTAGTTTACGGCAAAACCAAGGTAACCATCACTGGATGACCTATGCACAACTTTTGGGTGAGCATAAGTTAAAGGGATATAAACTCTATGATTTAGGGTTTTACCCTGCGGTTGTTGAAGGTGAGGGTGAAATAGAATGCGAAGTCTATCGGATAACGCCCTCTATCTTGACAGAGCTTGATGAACTGAAAAAGAACGATCAAGATTACAAGCGCCAACTGATTTCAACGCCTTATGGCAGTGCTTGGATCTATCTTTATCAAAAGCCTGTTGATGGCTTACGTGAAATAAAGTGTGGCGACTGGTTAAAACGTCACGAAGAAGAGTAATCAGTAACCTTCTGTTTTTAATTAAAATTAACTAAAAATGGCTCGATAATAATATCGAGCCATTTTTATATTTAGATAAGGTGACGTTTTTAATTCAATATCGTATTTTGATAAGTTAATAAAAGTCTTATTTCCTGCATTAATAAAACAATAATTAATTAAAATACTATTATTTTCACTTCAATTAATAACAAATATTTTCTTTATTTTTTATTTATATTGATATGAATTTTATTAATGGCTGATCCGTTGACAATAAAATTTAATTAATGCTAAAAAGATAAAAGAACATTTTAGTTAAATAATGAAACTTACTGTTATTATTTTTTAAATATTAATTTGAAAGGTGATCTTATGCGTAAATTTAATGATGTTTCATTGCTTTATAAAAGTCAGCCGGAAAGGGTTGAAAAAATACAGAGAGTCATCCTTTTACTGATATGATATTACAAACAAAAACAACAGAGGTGTTAGATAAACTAGCTTATCTTGCTGGCATTAAAAATGCACCTGCTGATGATAAATATTTAAAATTGCATACATCTAATTTAAATGCTCTTATTGAAAGCGCTAAGTCATTAGGTTATGACATCGAATTAGTTAGTGTTTAATTAAAAAAAGCAGCCAAAAGGCTGCTTTATTCACTTAGGAGAAAATAGTGAATAAGGATATTATTGAGTTAAATAAAAATATTAATATAGCAGGATTACATTGGATTTCTCGTTGGCGAGTTAACAATGGAAAAAAGGATTCTTATGTTGTTCCTTTTGCTACAACCTATCCTATTAATATTATTTATCATGGAAAAAGTAAATTTAAATATGGGCAGTATGGTATTCATCTGGGTCAGAAAGATACACTAACTTTCTTAGGTAATAAAAATAAAAAGATACTTGCTAAATTTATTGATTGTCGAAAATACTCTCCGACCTTTAAATCAGTATTAACAACCCACACATCACACGCCAAAGTCCATTGTTTTATATGATAAAAATAATAAACCAATTAAAGTGTTAATTAAAGAAAAGGTCTAATTTTCATTATGCGCATTATCTTTTTTTATATGCTTCTGGGGGTATTAACTGCTGATGGATTAATGGTATTCCTTACTCCTGTTATTGTATATCAATTAACAACAAGCATTGAATATGCAGGATTGACATATGCATTATGGTGGCTGCCTCGACTTTTTTTAATACCGCTTATTGGAAAATATATTGATGATCTTGGTGTTCGTCCTATCTCTATTATTTCTGATAGTTGTAAAATAATAGGATGTTTATTTTTATTACTCACATATTTTACATCTGATTTAATGATAGCGATAAGTTTTGGTTTAGTGGGGAGTTTGATTTCTATTGGAAATTCACAAACATTAATTTCTTATGAAAAAATTATTGTATTGATAAGTCATAATAGAGAACATCATATTAATATAATGTCTAGAATAGATTTTTTAGGAATGATTATAGGACCATTAATTGGGATTGTTTTTATTGATTTTGGCTATCAATATTTAATTATTATACCTTGTATGTTCTATTTTATTAATGCTATTTTCTTTTTGTTTTTTTATATAAGGACAGATATTAATAATAAAAGTAATCTAGAGGAAGGAGTGATTTTTACTAAAAAATTTATTTATATTATTTCTTCACCCATACTGCTATTTTCTATATTTATTGATATTGTGGCGGGTATCTTTGGTGTATTAGGAACATATTTATACAGCTATTTAAATCAATATATAAGTAGAATATTGTTAATTATTATTTCAATTTCCATTATTACGATAAGCTCTTCTTTACTTGTTTTTTTTCAAAGCTCAATAACTATATTTATCATTTGCTATGCTATTTCAATTATTGGAAAAGTCTTTTCAGGTAATATATTGAGATTATTAAGGATAGAAATTATTCCTATCAATCAACTTGCGAGTATTTCATCACTGATGATTTTATTAAATCAGATGATATTGCCCATTGTTGGTGGGCTTCTGTTTTTCTCTACTGGTGAAATCACCTTTATTTATACATTGATGATTATCGCGATAGGGATAACTTTGATAAATGGTATCTTGCTTGTCATATGCTTGAAAAGAAGCACAATATCATCATAAAAAAAGCCCTTCAATAAAATGAAGAGCTTATTTATCAGTAAATTATTAAGTAATAACTCACTTAGTTATTCTGAGTGGGTCAGAATTATTTTTTAGCGCGCTCGAAAGAAGAAAGAATTTCAGCTTTAGCTGCTTCTACGCCTTCCCAACCGTCAACTTTAACCCATTTGCCAGTTTCTAAATCTTTATAGTGCTCAAAGAAATGTTTGATCTGTGCTTTTAACAGCTCAGGCAAGTCGTTCACATCTTTAATGTGATCGTATTCTTTGCTCAGTTTTGTGTGTGGAACTGCAACCAGTTTCGCATCTTCACCTGATTCGTCAGTCATTTTCAGTACGCCAACAGGACGGCAACGAATAACTGAACCTGGTTGTAATGGATATGGAGTTGGAACCAGAACGTCTACTGGGTCACCATCTAAAGATAACGTGTTGTTAATGTAACCGTAGTTGCATGGGTAGAACATTGCAGTTGACATAAAACGGTCAACAAACAGTGCGCCACTTTCTTTATCAACTTCGTATTTGATAGGATCAGCGTTTGCTGGGATTTCAATAACAACATAGATATCTTCTGGTAGTTCTTTACCAGCAGGAACATGATTCAGGCTCATAAAAAATTTCCTATAAAAAATAATTTTACGTGGCCTTTAGTATAGCGAAAAGTTTTTAACAATACCCGTTTTTTGCCAAACCTGTTGCGTTATGATGCAAAAATAAGCAGTAAATAAAAAGAAGCTCTATTATTAAAGATGAAAAAACCGGACGAAAGAGAAGCCCGGTTTATCTATATGGCGACTAAGCCAATGAATTATTCTTCGTCAGGATATTGCGCCATAAAGCTTTCAGCTTGTTCAACCATCGATTTAGTACCTACAAAGAAAGGCATACGTTGGTGAAGTTCTTTGGGCTCGATATCAAGAATACGTTCTTTACCGTTACTTGCTTTACCGCCAGCCTGTTCAGCTAAGAATGCCATTGGATTGCATTCATACAGTAAACGTAATTTACCAGTAGGGTGGCTTGCTGTACTTGGGTAAATATAAATCCCACCTTTTAGTAAGTTGCGATGAAAATCAGCAACTAAAGAACCGATATAACGAGTGGTATAAGGGCGATTTGTTGCCACATCTTGTTCTTGGCAATACTTAATGTATTTTTTTACACCTAATGGGAATTTGATGTAATTACCTTCGTTGATTGAGTACATATTTCCTGTTGGTGGGAATTGTACACTTTCATGAGATAAACAGAATACACCTAAAGAAGGATCATAAGTAAAGGCATGAACACCACAACCTGTTGTATAAACTAACATGGTTGATGATCCATAAACGACATAGCCTGCCGCTACTTGACGATGACCTGGTTGTAAGAAGTCATCTAAGGTTACTGATTGGCCAATAGGTGTAATACGGTGGTAAATAGAGAAAATAGTACCGACGGAAACGTTTACATCAATATTCGAAGAACCATCTAATGGATCCATTAACACGACGTACTTAGCATTTTCAGCACGATCACCTTCAAAGATAACAATATCATCTTCTTCTTCTGATCCGATACCCGCAACTTCACCACGTGCTTTTAATGCAGCTTTGAGTTTCTCATTCGCGTAAAGATCCAGTTTCATCTGGGCTTCACCTTGAACATTAGAAACACCGTTAGTACCAAGAATATCGACTAACCCTGCTTTGTTGATATCACGGTGAATAATTTTAGCCCCAAGCTTAATTGCTGAAAGTAATGCCGTAAGTTCGCCAGTTGCATGGGGAAAATCTTGTTGTTTCTCGACGATAAATTCGCCTAATGTTTTCATGACGCAGGTCCTGAATGTGAGTGGGTAAAGTAAAAAAGGAGGAAAAACTCCTTGGTGGTGGCAAGTTTAGCCAAAGAATCGGATGATTCAAAGGTTAATCCGTTTCTTATCTGCTTTTTGATCGTTAGAATAGTGACCAACTTCATGCTATTGGACAGAAATTCATGCACATTCATATTCTTGGTATTTGTGGCACCTTTATGGGAAGTCTTGCCATTCTAGCTAGAGCGAAGGGACATAAAGTCACTGGCTCTGATGCTAATGTCTATCCACCCATGAGTACTTTATTAGAAAATCAGGGAATTGAACTGATTGAGGGATATGACCCAAAACAATTAGAACCAGCTCCGGACATGGTGATTATTGGTAATGCGATGACACGAGGAAATCCTTGCGTTGAAGCTGTACTTGAAAAAGGTTTGCCTTATACTTCAGGTCCACAATGGTTACATGATTATATTTTACCAGAACGTTGGGTGTTAGCTGTTGCTGGAACCCATGGTAAAACGACAACAGCGGGAATGTTGGCTTGGGTTTTAGAAGATTGTGGTTATAAACCCGGCTTTTTAATTGGTGGTGTACCGGGTAATTTCCAAGTGTCAGCACAGTTAGGCGAAAGTCCCTTTTTTGTGATTGAAGCTGATGAGTATGACAGTGCTTTCTTTGATAAACGCTCTAAATTTGTTCATTATTCTCCACGCACGCTGATTTTAAATAACCTTGAGTTCGATCACGCCGATATTTTTGATGATTTAGCAGCAATTCAAAAACAATTCCATCATTTAGTTCGTATCGTCCCTAGCTCAGGGAAAATCATCATGCCTGACAATGATATGAATTTAAAACAGACCATCAGTATGGGATGTTGGAGTGAACAAGAATTCACGGGAGAAACTGGGGATTGGCAAGCTAAAAAACTCAGTAATGACAGTAGTCATTTTGAGGTATATCACAAAGATGAGCGAGTCGGAGAGGTGTGTTGGGGACTTTCTGGTGAACACAACATGCAAAATGGTTTAATGGCGATTGTTGCAGCGCACCACGTTGGCGTTTTACCTGCTGATGCTTGTGAGGCATTGAATAAGTTTATTAATGCGCGTCGTCGCTTAGAGCTACGTGGTGAGGTTAACCAAGTCAGTGTTTATGATGACTTCGCACATCATCCCACCGCGATTTTGGCAACACTTGAAGCGTTACGTAGTAAAGTCGGCGGAACAGCTCGTATTATTGCGGTGTTAGAGCCTCGTTCAAATACCATGAAAATGGGTATTAGCAAGGATGATATCGCCCCAGCATTAGGTCGTGCTGACGAAGTTTTTTTATTCCAGCCACCTAATATTCAATGGTTAGTGAGTGATATTGCAGAGCATTGTATACAACCAGCCCGTTGGAGTTCTGATCTGGATGCGTTAGTTGATATGATTGCGAAGGAAGCTCAAGCGGGCGATCATATTTTGATTATGAGTAATGGCGGCTTTGGTGGTATTCATGAAAAGCTGCTTGCAAAATTAGCACAGCCTAAAGATCTTGATAACCCGTATTAAAAATAAATAAGCCACTGAAAATTCAGTGGCTTACTTTTTGAAGCTGTAGAAAGACTAATTATAATTCCTGATCAAAAAGATTCAGAATAGCGTCTCGTAATTCTTCTGTGGAAAATCCCGGTGCTGGTGTTGAAAAAATAGTATCATCACCCGCAATACTGCCAAGGATCCCTTCTGCTTTGCCTAATGAATCGAGTAAACGTGCAATAAGTTGTGCCGCACCCGGACTCGTTCTTATCACCACAACAGAGTGGTTATGATCGATATCGAGTACCAGATTTTTTAATGGGCTACTTGCTGTTGGTACGCCAAGCTCAGTAGGAAGGCAATATACCATTTCCATTTTGGCATTACGGGTTCTTACTGCACCAAATTTTGTTAGCATACGAGAGATTTTGGACTGATTAATATTATCAAATCCAGCCTCTTGTAATGCAGTCACAATCTCGCCTTGTGAACTGAATTTTTCTTCTTTCAGCAGGGCTTTAAACGCTTTAACCAAGTCTTCTTGCTTAGAAGGAACGCGCATAGTTCACCTTTAGTGAGTTATCAATAACCTGTGTATTATGCAGAGAAGTGAATTTTTATGCAACATAAGACGAAAGAAGGTGAGTGATAGCCTCCTCAAAATTGTAAATCAGAATGTATTGCAAAAAAATTTTATTTACAGCGTGTGAATGTGATAATTTAAGTAAAGTAAAATATTTGTTAATTAAATGATAAGCTTAAATGATTATCACAAGGATGATGGTGTACTTAACACTTTATCATATTTATTGAAATTATTTATCAAAAGAGTGTCCGCTATCTCATTAACAGATAAGCAATTTGTTTAGAATAACCAAAGTATTATTTTTCACTGAAAATGCCTTATTATGCAATGTTGCTGTTAAATAATTGTTTTTTAAAGGTGAATTGCGTAATAGTGAGTATCTCGAAGGCGTTCCACTATCTCGTAAACTAAGGAGTATCAGAATGAAAGTAGCAGTTCTCGGTGCAGCAGGCGGTATTGGTCAGGCACTGGCGCTTCTTCTTAAAAATCAGCTTCCCGCTGGTAGTGAACTCTCTTTATATGATATCGCTCCCGTCACACCGGGTGTTGCAGCTGACTTAAGCCATATCCCAACTCAAGTTACTGTAAAAGGTTTTGCGGGTGAAGATCCTTCCCCTGCGCTAAAAGGCGCTGATGTTGTTCTGATTTCTGCGGGCGTTGCTCGTAAACCAGGCATGGATCGTTCTGATCTTTTCAATGTTAACGCCGGTATCGTGCGTAACTTAATTGAAAAGGTTGCACAAAATTGCCCGAAAGCACTTATTGGTATCATTACTAACCCAGTGAATACAACGGTTGCTATCGCAGCAGAAGTGCTTAAGAAAGCAGGCGTTTACGATAAGAAACGTCTTTTCGGTATCACTACACTCGACATTATTCGCGCCAATACCTTTGTTGCAGAACTAAAAGGTAAAGATCCACAAAAAACCAATGTTCCTGTGATCGGTGGGCACTCTGGTGTGACTATTCTTCCTCTACTCTCTCAAGTTGATGGTGTTTCATTTAGCGATGATGAAGTCGCAGCGCTAACTAAACGTATTCAAAACGCGGGTACTGAGGTTGTTGAAGCAAAAGCGGGTGGCGGATCTGCAACATTATCTATGGGGCAAGCAGCCGCACGTTTTGGTCTTTCATTAATTCGCGCTTTAAATGGCGAGAAAAATGTTATTGAATGTACCTATACAGAAGGTGACGGAGAATATGCCCGTTTCTTTGCACAACCTATTCTTTTAGGTAAAAACGGTGTAGAGGAATATTTATCTATTGGCAAATTAAGTGATTTTGAAAAGCAATCTCTAAATGGTATGTTAGATGTATTGAAAAAAGATATAATTCTTGGTGAAGAATTTATTAATAAATAAAGAAATACTTTTTTTGCTATAAAAATAATGCAAATTTAAATAAAAACCGCTGGTACTATATCAGCGGTTTTTTTTATTAATTATAATGTGTGTAATTATTAGTTAATTATTAGTTTTGGTACGAATCTTTCGTTCAAGTAATTCTCCTGTTTCAGGATGGAAATAACGGCTAGGCCAAATTTCACTAGGAGCAACACCAAGATAATCAGCAATGATTTTCTCTCCTTTAGGCCAAGGTCGTGACAGTGCATTAGCGAGAGTTGAAGAGCTTAACCCTGCTTTGCGAGATATGGCAGCAAGTGTTGTTCCTCGTTTTCTAAGTGCGGCAATAATATCGGCAGGATGCCAATCAGATTTCCTTGAAATCATTTTTAATCCTTTTTCTATAAAATTGATTGCTGTGTTAGTGGTATAAATAACAGTTTATTAGAAATGTCCTAAAGCATTTAAACTGATTATTTAGAAAATAAAATAACATTATTTTTCTAAAAAGATTTCTGATTTTTTTCTTAATAATTTCTTTTTTGAAGTTGATAACAATTTTAGAGAAACATAATGAAAAAAGAGTGGTATACGGCAAAGGAATTGACGGGTATAGGTGGATTACCTAAATCACCACAAGGGGTAAATTCAAAAGCGAGACGAGAGTCTTGGCAAAAACAGAATGTAAAAAATAAGCAAGGTAATGGTGTTGAATATCATTATTCTTGTTTACCAGAAGAAACATTAATTGCTCTAGAACTTTATGAGCCATTAGCACATTACAAACTAAATAAAAAAGAGGAGCCACTCGTTATCTGGGTGAAAGCATTCCAACAACTAAATGATGGTGAACAAAAAACATTAACAGAGCTGATATTGCGGGATGGTATTAGAAGTTTTTTAGAAAAAGTCGTCAATGATTAGGCGATTTTAAAGAATCTATTATTGCGTTATCCGCAACAGATATCTATCTGACTAACCTCTTAGTTGAATGTGAGATGAGATCATGAAAAAAGAATGGTATACAGCAAAAGAATTAGTGGGGCTTGCGGGGTTACCTAACTCCCCGCAGGGAGTTAACTTGATGGCGCGTCGTGAAGGATGGGAAAACCGTCGTAAACGTGGCGTTCAGGGTAAAGCTGTCGAATATTCCGTAAAAAGTCTGCCTGATGAGGTGATTAGTGTGCTCGCTGCACATGAACCTCCAGCAGAATATTTATCTAAACGTCAGGATGCCTTTTTGATTTGGGTTGAAGCCTATTATCAACTGACTAAATCAGAACGAGAAAAGATTGTGAAATTCGTACTGCGCGAAGGGCTAGCAAAGCTCATTAGCTATATTGATGCGGATAATCAAGATGCTATCGAACGAGAAAATGAAGAAGTTCTCAATAAATTAAAAAGCCCACCAGAATCGATGTAGTCGCTCTAGCGGGCTTCTTTACATAACTAGTGTTTATGATACTAATGTTATGATTGACGTTGTACAGCGACGTGAGCAAGCCCAATAAGCGCATCTTTATACGGTGAGTTAGGTATAATTGATAAAGCTTCAATCGCTTTGTCTGCTTCTTCTTCTGCTTTTTGACGGGTATATTCCAAAGAGCCACACTGTTTCATCGTATTTAAAACAGTATCCAATAAATGGCGGCCATTACCTTGCTCAATGGCTTGGCGAATTAATTTGGATTCTTCTTCATTGCCATTATGCATAGCATGAAGTAATGGCAACGTAGGTTTACCTTCATCAAGATCATCACCAGTGTTTTTACCTAACTGGTTGTTATCTGCATCATAATCAAGCAAATCGTCAATGAGCTGGAAAGCAGTCCCAAGATAACGACCATAATCTTGGAATGCTTTTTCTTGCTCAGGCGTTGCACCCGAAAGGATTGCTGATGCATGAGAAGCGGCTTCAAAAAGACGAGCTGTTTTGCTGTAGATAACTTGCATATAGTCATCTTCAGAAATGTCAGGATCGTTACAATTCATTAACTGTAAAACTTCACCTTCAGCGATCACATTGGTGGCGCTAGACATTAATTTTAGTACACGCATCGAATCAAGATCCGTCATCATCTGAAAGGATCGTGTATAAATAAAGTCGCCAACAAGTACACTAGCAGCATTTCCAAAGACCGCATTTGCCGTTTGTTTTCCTCTGCGCATATCAGATTCATCAACAACATCATCATGTAACAATGTTGCAGTATGAATAAATTCGATCAGCGCTGCGACCGAGATATGTTTGTCACCTTGATAGTCCAATGCTCTTCCAGTGAGCACTGCGATCATTGGTCGGATCCTTTTACCACCACCACTAATGATGTAGTAACCAAGTTGGTTTATCAAAGAAACATCTGAATTAAGCTGGTAAAGGATTGCCTCATTTACCGCAGTCATATCAGCGGATGTTAGTTTTATAATAGATTCTAAATTCATGTTTTTTCGACTTTGGCTCGCCAATGAGCGCGTTATTATTAATAAAAAATGATCAGGCCATAGATTTTACTCTTATATAATTTAGATTGTACTTTAAAAATGGCTGAAATAAATATCGTGTAAAAAACTCTTTTTTTTAACGCTAGTTTGCGATCTGTACTTGTCATCGGCACTAAATTTGCGTAGAATTCGCGCCCTATGTGAATATTTTAATTGTGCACTCAAATTATACATATTGGGAGTGTGCGGAAAGCGGAGTTTATATGTACGCGGTTTTCCAAAGTGGTGGTAAACAACACCGAGTCAGCGAAGGTCAAACTATTCGTTTAGAGAAGCTGGAAGTAGCTACTGGCGAAACAATCGAGTTTGATACTGTAATGATGGTCGCTAATGGCGATGACATTCAAATTGGCGCTCCAATCCTTGCGGGCGTTAAAGTTAAAGCGGAAGTGGTTGCTCACGGTCGCGGCGATAAAGTTAAGATTGTTAAGTTCCGTCGTCGTAAACACAGCCGTAAACAACAGGGCCACCGTCAGTGGTTTACTGATGTTAAAATCACTGGTATCGCTTAAGGTTTAGGAGAGTAGTTCAATGGCACATAAAAAGGCTGGCGGCTCGACTCGTAACGGTCGTGATTCCGAAGCAAAACGTCTGGGTGTTAAACGTTTCGGTGGTGAAGCTGTATTAGCAGGTAGCATCATCGTTCGTCAACGTGGTACTAAGTTCCATGCAGGTACTAACGTTGGTTGTGGTCGTGACCACACCCTGTTTGCATTAGCTGACGGAAAAATTAAGTTCGAAGTTAAAGGTCCAAACAACCGTAAATTTATCAGCATCGAAGCTGAATAATTACTGGTCCTTTAAGCACCGAGTCAAAAGCCCTGCAAATCTGTTGCGGGGCTTTTTATATTTAAAAAAGGCCATCTCTGGGTAATTTCGGCCATCCAGCACGTTAATGGCTACTATACGGAGTAAAATCATGAAATTTGTTGATGAGGCCAAGATCCTAATCGTCGCGGGCGATGGTGGTAACGGCTGTGTAAGCTTTCGTCGCGAAAAATATATCCCTAATGGCGGGCCAGACGGTGGTGATGGTGGTGATGGTGGTGATGTCTACATGATTGCAGACGAAAACCTTAACACCTTAATTGATTATCGTTTTACAAAATCTTATCGCGCAGAACGTGGTGAAAATGGCCACAGTCGTGATTGCACTGGTAAGCGTGGTCAAGATATTACTATCAGTGTTCCTGTCGGAACACGTGTCCGTGATTTAGCTACAAATGAAGTGATTGCTGACTTGACTGTCCATGGTCAAAAGCAAATGGTTGCTAAAGGTGGTTTCCACGGCTTAGGTAATACTCGTTTTAAATCGTCGGTTAACCGAGCTCCACGTCAACGCACAATGGGAACGCCGGGTGAATCTCGCGAAGTTCTATTAGAGCTGATGTTATTAGCTGATGTGGGTATGCTTGGTATGCCAAATGCGGGTAAATCTACATTTATTCGTGCAGTATCAGCAGCGAAACCTAAAGTTGCTGATTATCCATTTACCACGTTAGTACCAAGTTTAGGTGTGGTGCGTATGGATAATCACCAAAGCTTTGTGGTTGCAGATATTCCCGGATTAATCGAAGGCGCTGCTGATGGTGCAGGTCTTGGGATCCAATTCTTAAAACACTTAGAACGTTGCCGTGTTCTATTACACTTGATCGATATTGATCCTATTGATGGATCGGATCCTGTGGAGAATGCACAAATTATTGTCTCTGAATTAGAGAAATACAGCGAAAAATTAGCACAGAAGCCACGTTGGTTAGTGTTCAATAAAGTTGATCTTCTGGATGCTGAAGAAGCAAAAGAGAAGGCAAAAGCAATTGTTGAAGCACTGGGTTGGGATGAAAACTATTATATGATAGCAGCCATCAACCAAGAAGGTGTGAAAAAACTTTGCTGGAATATCATGGAATTCCTGAATGTGACTCCGCGTGAGCAAGATGTTATTGCAACAAATGCAGAACCAGGAAAAGTTGACTTTATGTGGGATGATTACCACAAAGAACAGCTTGAAAACCCTGATTTCGAAGAAGATGATGACGATGATTGGGATGAAGAAGACGATGATGGTATTGAATTTATCTACCAACGTTAATGATCATTCTGATTATGATTAAAATAAAAAACGCCTGATTATTAGGCGTTTTTTATATCTGTTGCTTATATTGTGTAAATCTAGCGATTATTGTACATATCTTTATATAGATTCGTTTCAAAGCGCACTAAATAAGCGCGTCCAGCATTACGATTTTTTGTAGGAGGGGAATACGCTGAAACGTACTGTACAAACGCAACTTTTTGCCCATTTGCCGTGGTCATAAAGCCAGCAAGATTGTAAACTCCTTTTAATGACCCCGTTTTGGCAGAAACTTTGCCATCAACTCCCGCTTCATGAAAACCCCCTCGATATTGTAATGTACCGTCATGTCCAGCAAGGGGAAGCATAGTGATAAAATTTAATTCACTTTCATGTTGTCCAATATATTGAAGGACTTGCATCATGGTGGCAGGTGAAATGAGGTTATGGCGAGAAAGACCAGAACCATCAACCATAACGGTATTGCCTAAATCAATTCCGGCTTTTTGTTTTAAAATAGCACGGGTTGCCTCTGCGCCAGATCGCCAAGTACCTGCAACGCCATAATACTCACGACCAATAGTTCTAAAAACGGTGTCTGCAATCATATTATCAGACTCTTTTAGCATGGTAGTCAGTAAGTTATGTAACGGTTTTGATTGTGTCTGTGCAAGTATAGTAACAGGTGGCTTTAGTTGAGAGCGACGTTTGATATATCCATCAAGCTCAATATTGGCGCGCTGTAACTCTTCTTTCAAAATTGTACCGGCCCAATGAGCTCCATCTTGAATAGAAAACATTAAAGGTACAGCATCGTCACGTTTAGGAATACAACCTGTGATTACATAAGTATTTAAGTCACGAACAGTGACGTCTAATTCACAAAAACGGGTACGCGTTGATCCTTTTTCATAAGTTTCAACTTCACTTAAAACAGTTACGGGATAGAAAGAAGCTTTACGTATTGTGGCAATATCACCTTCTTTGTTGCCACTTTGCAATAAAACGGAAAAGCAGTTCTTATCAACAATGGCGGCACTAGGAGGGGCACTAAAGCATTGTGTCAGATCATTCCAAACCCAACCTGGTGCTTTATCGTGGCTTGAAAAAGCAGAAGTATCAATAAGTAAATCACCCTGTACTTTTGTAACACCGGATTGCTTTAATACGGCAACCATTGCTCTTAATTGCTGGCGACTTAATGTAGGATCGCCAGTAAAACGAAAGATTAAATCACCATTAAGCTGATTGTCTTTTATTTTACCTTCTGTTTCCATTGTTGTGGTGAATTGATAATCTCCCCCTAATTGAAGTAATGCGGCAAGTGCAGTCACTACTTTCTGAGTACTTGCAGGAAGTGCTAATTGATCGGCATGATAGTTAAGATTAGGAGAAGCAGCGCCAACGGGTTGAGTTATTAAACCCACTTGTGTTCCTTCAGGAAGAAGGGATGTATAGTTTTCAACAGGTATCGCTTGGGTTGAAAAACTGATGATACTTAATGTGTAAAGTATCCGTCGAAATGTTGATAGTAAGCGCATAATTTCTCTATCTGTGACTATAGCGTGTAACGTTACAGTATTGATTGCCAGAGGCTAATACTAAAGGGCAATGAGGGCAAAAGTAAACGGTAACAAGCAGGATTAGCTCATTATCAGAAAAAGTCTGTTTATCTCTTCATAAAGAGAGATAAGGCGTGAAGCAATGCTTCTGTTGTGTTAGATTTAGTTTTAAGTATGGGTGGTTTAGTTTACGTCCCAATAGCACATGACTCGGGAATATAATAGCGCCCCTCATTCACCGAATATACGTAGAGACAGGCCCAATTTAAGGTTGCCTGTGTCTTTTTTTGTCTTGAGAAGAGTAAATAGATCCTTTTCTCTGTGTTGTTAGTATAAAAAATCAGGATGATACCTATTTTTTATTAGGAATAGTATTGAGGTATTAACACATGAATCAGATCCCTATGACAGTTCTAGGTGCAGAAAAATTACGCGAAGAGCTGGAATATTTAAAAAGTATTCGTCGTCCCGAGATTATTGCAGCTATTGCAGAAGCTCGTGAACATGGAGACTTAAAGGAAAACGCGGAATATCATGCTGCAAGAGAGCAACAAGGTTTCTGTGAAGGCCGTATACAAGAAATTGAAGCGAAATTATCAAATGCTCAAGTCATTGATATTACTAAGATGAATAACAATGGTCGTATTATTTTTGGTTCAACAGTTACGCTGTTAAATGTTGAAAATGAAGAAGAGCAAACTTACCGCATTGTTGGTGATGATGAAGCTAACATTAAAGAAAACTTAATTTCTGTTAATTCACCGATTGCACGTGGATTAATTGGTAAAGAGTTAGATGATGTTGTTGTTATTACTACACCTGGTGGACAAGTCGAGTATGAAGTTTTAAACGTAGAATATATTTAATTTATAATTTTACGTTTCTATAGAAAACTAGAGTGCCATCCTGTGGTAATATAAAAAAGGCCTTAAAAGGCCTTTTTTGCCATAGAGTTAGTTATGGCATTTTTATATAAAGATACAAGTTTTATTTCGGTAAAATAATCTTACGTGCTTCTGAAGGACGATAAAGAACAAGAATTTTTCCGATAACTTGTACATTCTGTGCACCGCTTTCGCGTACAATCGCTGCCACGATCAAGTTTTTAACATCTCGATCTTCGCCTGCGATTTTGACTTTGATAAGCTCATGGTGTGCCAGAGCGAGTTCAATTTCTGCAAGAACGCCTTCAGTCAACCCGTTGTTACCAATCATAACGACTGGATTTAGGTGATGAGCGAGCCCTTTCAGGTGTTGAATTTGTTTTTTGTTAAGAGTCATCATTAATTTTTGCTTTGTTGGGATTGAAAACGATCTATTCTAACGCCATCTCTCATTTATCACCATAAAATGTCGTTAATACGGGGTTAAATGAGTGAAAGAGTAAAAATATTGATAGCTAAGTGTATGATAGTTGGAAAACGCAATGGCCAATAAAAAACGTTCGGCAAGCTCTAGCCGCTGGTTACAAGAACATTTTAGTGATAAATATGTTCAGCAAGCACAGAAAAAAGGGTTTCGCTCTCGTGCTTGGTTTAAGCTGGAAGAAATTCAGCAAAGTGACAATATTTTTAAACCAGGTATGACCGTTGTCGATTTAGGGGCAGCCCCAGGAGGGTGGTCTCAATATGTTGTACAGAAGTTAGGAAGCAAAGGTCGAATCATCGCATGTGACCTTTTACCTATGGATCCTATAGTCGGGGTCGATTTCCTTCAAGGCGATTTTCGTGATGAACTTGTGTTGAAGGCATTGCTTGATAGAGTAGGTGAAAACAAAGTCCAGGTTGTCATGTCTGACATGGCTCCAAACATGAGCGGTACACCCGCGGTCGATATTCCTCGATCCATGTATTTAGTAGAGTTAGCGCTTGATATGTGTCGTGATGTACTGGCTCCCGGGGGAAGTTTTATT
Organism: Proteus faecis; assembly: GCF_003144395.1. Lineage (GTDB taxonomy): Bacteria > Pseudomonadota > Gammaproteobacteria > Enterobacterales > Enterobacteriaceae > Proteus > Proteus faecis. The sequence continues at coordinate 114,636 of NZ_PENZ01000027.1, forward strand.
GTCAAAGTATTTCAGGGAGAAGGCTTTGATGAATACCTGGGGCAAATACGCTCCCTGTTTACGAAAGTGAAAGTTCGTAAACCAGACGCTTCGCGGTCTCGTTCTCGTGAGGTATATATTGTAGCCACAGGGCGTAAACTTTAGTACCCTAAAGCTATTTGTTAACACAGTTGTAATATGAGGTTAATCCCTTGAGTGACATGGCGAAAAACCTGATCCTCTGGCTAGTTATTGCAGTCGTTTTGATGTCATTATTCCAGAGCTTCGGACCCAGCGATTCGAATAGTCGTAAGGTGGATTACTCTACCTTTATCAATGAGTTAACTAATAACCAATTACGCGAGGTCAGCATAAGTGGTTATGATATTAATGTAACTAAAACAGATAACTCAAAGTACAGCACGTATATGCCTATGCGTGATGACAACCTGCTGACCACTTTAATGAACCGTAATGTAAAAGTAACGGGCGAACCACTTGAAGGCCAAAGTCTTCTGACTCAAATTTTTGTGTCTTGGTTCCCAATGCTATTACTAATTGGTCTTTGGATTTTCTTTATGCGCCAAATGCAAGGTGGTGGCGGTAAAGGTGCGATGTCTTTCGGTAAAAGCAAGGCGCGCATGTTGACAGAAGACCAAATCAAAACAACCTTTGCTGATGTAGCGGGTTGTGATGAAGCGAAAGAAGAAGTAAGCGAATTAGTTGAGTATTTACGTGATCCCGGTCGTTTCCAGAAATTAGGGGGTAAAATCCCTAAAGGTATTCTGATGGTGGGGCCTCCAGGTACAGGTAAAACATTATTAGCAAAAGCCATCGCGGGTGAAGCGAAAGTTCCATTCTTTACCATTTCAGGTTCTGATTTCGTTGAAATGTTTGTGGGTGTGGGTGCTTCTCGTGTTCGTGATATGTTTGAACAAGCTAAAAAAGCAGCACCTTGTATCATCTTTATCGATGAAATCGATGCGGTTGGTCGCCAACGTGGTGCCGGTTTAGGTGGTGGTCATGATGAACGTGAACAAACACTGAACCAAATGCTTGTTGAGATGGATGGTTTCGAAGGTAATGAAGGTATTATTGTTATTGCGGCAACTAACCGTCCTGATGTGTTAGACCCAGCATTACTTCGTCCGGGTCGTTTTGACCGCCAAGTGGTTGTTGGTTTACCTGATGTGCGTGGACGTGAGCAAATCCTTAAAGTCCATATGCGCCGTGTGCCTTTATCACCAGATGTTGATCCAGCAATTTTAGCGCGTGGTACGCCAGGTTTCTCTGGTGCTGACTTAGCTAACTTAGTTAACGAGGCTGCTTTATTCGCTGCACGTGGTAATAAACGTGTTGTCTCAATGGTCGAGTTTGAGAAAGCGAAAGATAAGATAATGATGGGCGCAGAGCGCCGTTCAATGGTGATGACTGAAGAACAAAAAGCATCAACTGCTTATCATGAAGCGGGTCACGCAATTATTGGCCGTTTAGTACCTGAACATGATCCTGTGCATAAAGTGACGATTATTCCTCGTGGACGTGCATTAGGTGTGACTTTCTTCTTACCTGAAGGCGACCAAATTAGTGCGAGTCGCCAGAAGTTAGAGAGCCAAATTTCAACACTTTACGGTGGCCGTTTAGCTGAAGAAATTATCTATGGTGCAGAACATGTTTCTACGGGTGCTTCTAATGACATCAAAGTTGCAACCAATATTGCACGTAACATGGTGACACAATGGGGCTTCTCTGAAAAATTAGGGCCATTGCTGTACGCAGAAGAAGAAGGTGAAGTGTTCTTAGGTCGTTCTGTTGCTAAAGCGCAGCATATGTCTGATGAAACAGCTCGTACAATTGACGAAGAAATTAAAGCTATCGTTGATCGTAACTATGTTCGTGCTCGTCAGATCTTAATGGACAACCTTGATATTCTGCACTCAATGAAAGATGCACTGATGACTTATGAAACTATCGATGCGCCTCAAATTGATGATTTAATGAATCGTCGCGATGTTCGTCCACCTGCGGGTTGGGAAGGCAATAATGGCAATAGTGGTACAACTACTGCCCAGCCAGCACAAGCGCATGTAGCGAGTGAGCCAAAAGATAAGCCAGAGTCAGAAAGTGATACACCTTCTGATAAAAATACTCACTAATCCTTATTGGGTTATGCACATTGAGTAAGCTATAAATACAAACCCCAGGCTTCTGGGGTTTTTTTTTGAAGGTATCAATGAAATGAAATTAATGGCGAGAGGAACAGAACTTAACTTATCAACACCTCAAGTTATGGGGATTTTGAATGTTACTCCAGACTCTTTTTCTGATGGTGGCACTCATAATTCACTTAATGATGCAGTTGATCATGCGGCAAAATTAATCGCTGAAGGGGCTTCTATCATCGATATTGGTGGTGAGTCAACTCGACCTGGCGCAAGTGATGTCTCTATTGATGAAGAGTTGCAGCGTGTTGTTCCTGTTGTTGAGGCTATTCGTCAGCGTTTTGATATTTGGATCTCTGTTGATACATCCAAAGCTCAGGTCATTACTGAATCAGCAAACGTCGGTGCTTCAATTATCAATGATATTCGCTCTTTACAAGAGCCGGGAGCACTTGAAGCAGCAGCTAAAACAGGTTTGCCTGTGTGTATTATGCATATGCAGGGCAACCCTAAAACTATGCAACAATCGCCACATTATGAGAATGTGATGATGGATGTTGATCGTTTTTTACAAGAAAATATTCAACGTTGCGTTGATGCAGGGATCGAAAAAAATCAAATTATTCTTGATCCAGGATTCGGCTTTGGTAAAAATTTAGCGCATAATTACCAATTATTAGCACACTTAAGTGAACTTCATCACTTTGGTCTACCTATACTTGCCGGAATGTCACGCAAATCAATGGTTGGACAACTATTGAATGTGCCACCACAAGAGCGTGTTGCTGGTAGCGTGGCATGCGCAGTTATTGCAGCGATGCAAGGCGCACAAATTATTCGTGTACACGATGTTAAAGAGACTGTTGATGCGATGAAAGTCGTACAAGCGACTCTTTCTGCAAAGGAAAATAATGAATGAGCGAACGTAAATACTTTGGAACAGATGGTATCCGTGGAAAAGTAGGTGATAGTCCAATTACACCTGATTTTGTATTAAAACTAGGTTGGGCTGCGGGCAAAGTATTAGCACGTCATGGCTCTCGCAAAATCATTATTGGTAAAGATACTCGTATTTCAGGCTATATGCTGGAATCAGCATTAGAAGCGGGTTTAGCGGCTGCAGGTTTATCAGCCTCATTTACTGGACCAATGCCAACACCGGCTGTTGCTTATTTAACGCGTACATTTCGTGCTGAAGCAGGGATTGTTATTTCAGCTTCTCATAACCCTTATTACGATAATGGGATTAAATTCTTCTCTATTGATGGTACAAAATTACCAGATGAAGTAGAAGAAGCTATTGAAGCTGAAATGGAAAAGCCAATTACTTGTGTTGAATCCGCAGAGCTTGGTCGTGCAAATCGTATCGTGGATGCGGCAGGTCGTTATATTGAATTCTGTAAAGGGACTTTCCCGAATGAAAACAATCTTAATGGTCTAAAAGTGGTTGTCGATTGTGCTCATGGTGCAACATACCATATCGCGCCAAACGTATTTCGTGAACTAGGTGCTGAAGTGATCACTATTGGTTGTGAACCAACGGGTATCAATATCAACGAAGAGTGTGGTGCAACAGATGTTCGTATGTTGCAAAAACGCGTATTAGAAGAAGGCGCTGATGTTGGTTTAGCTTTTGATGGTGACGGTGACCGTATCATCATGGTTGACCATCAAGGTCTAAAAGTTGATGGTGACCAAATTCTCTATATTATTGCGAGAGAAGCATTACGCCAAGGTCAATTACGCGGTGGTGCTGTTGGTACTCTAATGAGTAATATGGGATTAGAGATTGCACTTAAACAACTGGGTATTCCTTTTGTCAGAGCAAAAGTGGGTGACCGCTATGTGCTTGAAAAACTACAAGAGAAAGGCTGGCGTTTAGGTGCCGAAAACTCAGGCCATATTATTTTATTAGATAAAACAACGACAGGTGACGGTATTGTTGCAGGTTTACAAGTTTTAAGTGCAATGGTGCGTAACCATATGAGCCTACATGATCTATGTAGTGGCATGAAGCTATTACCGCAAGTGTTAGTGAATGTTCGCTTTACGGGTAGCCACGACCCGTTACAAACATCTGAAGTTCAGCAAGTCGCCAAAGCAGTTGAAGACGAGCTGGCTGGTAAAGGTCGTGTATTGTTGCGTAAATCAGGTACAGAACCTTTAATTCGTGTCATGGTTGAAGGTGAAAATGAAGAGCAAGTTACTGCGATGGCAAATCGTATTGCTGACGCAGTGAAGCACGTGGGTTAATTGATGATTTTTTCTTCAATCAATCACTTTGTAGTAAAATAACCTTGCTTGTCAGTTCAGCTTTGGTTAGTATTCACACCCGCTTAGTAAGGTCTTGAACTAAAGCGGGTGAAGCAATCGAAGGTTATCGTTAAGACGATAAGTTCCATAGAAAAGGTAACGCAAATGTATACGGCACTCATTGTTATTCTTATCATTGTAGCAACAGGGCTAGTTGGTCTGATCCTGTTACAGCAGGGTAAAGGTGCTGATATGGGCGCTTCTTTTGGTGCAGGTGCTTCCGGTACAGTATTTGGTTCAAGCGGTTCAGCTAACTTTATGACCCGTATGACCGCTGTTTTAGCAACAGCTTTTATTGTACTTGCCCTTATTTTAGGTAATCTAAGTGCCAATAAAACTGTGCGTGAAGACAGCAAATGGATGTCTATCGAGCAGACTACAGAAGAAGCTAAAAAAGCTGAGCAGTTAGCAGCGCCTGTAGCGCCAGCAAATACAGATATTCCGCAGTAAACTAAGTAAAGATTTAAATGAGATTGTTAATATTTACGCAGTAACAGTCTCATTAAGTGCCGAGGTGGTGAAATTGGTATACACGCTACCTTGAGGTGGTAGTGCCTATAAAACGGGCGTACGGGTTCAAGTCCCGTTCTCGGCACCATTATTCCAGATAGCTTGCGTTTTGCTTGTTATCAGCGTAAAATTTGCCACGTTTTTCGAACGCGGGGTGGAGCAGCTTGGTAGCTCGTCGGGCTCATAACCCGAAGGTCGTCGGTTCAAATCCGGCCCCCGCAACCACTTCTAACAATACAGCACTTTTCTCATTAATCATCTTGTTGAACCGATTATGATCCTGAGTGGAATGTGCCGTAAGAAGAGGTTATTCTCGAATGGCAAGTTACAGGGTCCAGTTGCATAAAGCCCCGAATTTCGGGGTTTTTTGTTATCAGAGAATAGAATACTGGGCTATAGGCCCTTTTTTTATGCCTTGGGGGTGGGTTTGTCCACATTAGAGCAAAAATTAACAGCGATGGTTTCAGCACCAGTAGAAGCATTAGGCTTTGAATTTGTCGGTCTTGAGTTTATTCGTGGCCGAGAATCAACATTGCGCATCTATATTGATAGTGAAGACGGTATCACTGTTGATGATTGTGCTGATGTTAGCCACCAGGTCAGTGCTGTGCTGGATGTTGAAGATCCAATTCAAACAGTTTATAACCTTGAGATTTCTTCTCCTGGTTTAGAACGACCTTTATTCACTGCAACGCATTATGAGCAATTTATCGGTGAAGAAGCCGCTATTGTATTACGAATTGCAATGCAAAACCGCCGTAAATGGCAGGGCATTATTAAGTCTGTCGCTGGCGAAATGATCACGGTTACTGTGGATGGTAAAGACGAAGTGTTCGCACTGAGCAACATCCAGAAAGCTAACCTGGTACCCCACTTTTAAGTTTTGAAGAGGCAACTAGGATGAACAAAGAGATTCTGGCTGTTGTGGAAGCGGTCTCTAACGAAAAATCTCTTCCTCGTGAAAAGATTTTTGAAGCACTGGAAACCGCACTAGCGACAGCAACTAAGAAGAAATACGAGCAAGAGATTGACGTTCGCGTTTGTATCGACCGTAAAACCGGTGACTTCGATACATTCCGTCGTTGGGTTGCTGTTGATGAAGTGACTCAACCAACTCGTGAAATCACACTTGAAGCAGCTCAATATGAAGATCCTAGCATTGAGCTAGGTGGTTATATTGAAGATCAGATTGAATCTGTCACTTTCGACCGTATTACGACACAAACCGCTAAACAAGTTATCGTACAAAAAGTACGTGAAGCTGAAAGAGCAATGGTTGTTGATCAATTCCGCGAACAATTAGGCGAAATTATCACGGGTGTTGTGAAGAAAGTGAACCGTGAAAATATCACTTTAGATTTAGGTAATAACGCTGAAGCGGTTATTTTACGCGAGGATATGTTACCGCGTGAAAACTTCCGCCCAGGTGACCGTTTACGTGGTGTTTTATACGATGTACGTACAGAAACCCGTGGTGCACAACTTTTCGTGACACGCTCTCGCCCTGAAATGCTGGTTGAACTTTTCCGTATTGAAGTACCAGAAATTGGCGAAGAAATCATTGAAATTAAAGCTGCAGCGCGTGATCCAGGTTCCCGTGCCAAAATCGCAGTAAAAACTAACGACAAGCGTATTGACCCTGTGGGTGCTTGTGTTGGTATGCGTGGTGCACGTGTACAAGCCGTTTCCAGCGAATTGGGCGGCGAGCGAATTGATATTGTTTTGTGGGATGATAATCCTGCACAATTCGTCATTAATGCAATGGCTCCGGCAGATGTTGCTTCTATTGTTGTCGATGAAGACAAATGCACAATGGATGTTGCAGTCGAAAGCAGTAACCTTGCACAGGCAATCGGCCGTAATGGTCAAAACGTTCGTCTGGCAGCACAGTTACTGAAAAAACATCGTGGTGATGACAAGTGGGAATTAAACGTCATGACTGCTGATGAACTGAATGCAAAACATCAGGCAGAAGCAAACGCAGCCATTGAAATATTTACTAAGCATCTCGACATTGATGAAGACTTCGCAACTGTTTTAGTTGAAGAAGGTTTCTCTACCCTTGAAGAGTTAGTTTATGTGCCAATCAGTGAACTGCTGGCTATTGACGGATTAGATGAAGACACCGTTGAAGCTCTACGTGAAAGAGCAAAAGCTGCACTAACAACGATTGAGTTGGCTCAAAAAGAAAGCCTAGGCGATAACCAGCCAGCCGAGGACTTATTAGCTCTCGAAGGCTTGGAGCGCTCTTTAGCATTTGATCTAGCTGCCCGTGGTATCTGCACACTGGAAGATCTTGCCGAACAGGGTATCGATGACCTAACTGATATTGAAGGTTTAAATAGTGAGCGCGCAGGCGAACTCATTATGGCCGCACGTAATATCTGCTGGTTTGGGAATGATGCGTAACAACTGAGCAGGAAGGAACAGAATGACAGATGAAACAGTAAAATCACTGGCAGAAGAGATTCAGACACCGGTTGAACGTTTGGTACAGCAGTTTGCTGATGCCGGTATTAAGAAGACCGTCTCTGATTCTGTCTCCCAAAAAGAGAAAGAAACCTTACTGGCTTGGTTGAATCGTGATAAAGACGTATCAACCAACCAACCAGAAAAATTAACGTTACAACGCAAAGTGCGTAGTACGTTAAGTGTTCCTGGTACAGGTGGCAAAAGTAAATCAGTAGCCATCGAAGTCCGCAAAAAACGCACTTATGTGAACCGTGACGCCGTTGAAAAAGCGCAAGCGGATGAGCAAGCTCAGCGTGAAGCGGAAGAAAAGGCGCATCGCGAAGCCGAAGAAAAAGCCCAGCGCGAAGCACAAGAGAAAGCACAGCGCGAAGCTGAAGAAAAAGCAAAACGTGAAGCTGAAAAGGCGAAGAAAGACGCCGAAGAAAAAGCGAAACGTGAAGCTGAAGAAGCAAAACGTGAAGCAGCGGAATTAGCTAAGCGCGAAGCAGCGGAAAAAGATAAAGTGAAACAAAACGATAAACCAAAAGCTGATAAAGCAGCAGATCAGGAAAAAGCACGTCGCAATGCTGAACAGGCTGAACTGAAGCGTAAAACGGAAGAAGCACAGCGCCGTAAAGCGGAAGAAGAAGCACGCATAGCAGCAGAAAAAGCACGTCGTTTAGCTGAAGAAAATGCTGAAAAATGGACTGCTGAACCTAAAGCACCAGAAGCTGAAGGCTCAGACTATCATGTAACAACATCACGTTATGCTCGTGATGCAGAAGATGAAAGTGATGCTGAAGTTGAAGGTGGCCGCGGTCGTGGTCGTAATGCTAAGGCTCCTCGTCCTAAGAAAAACAACCGCCATTCTGAAAAAGCAGATCGTGAAGAAGCACGTGCTGCTGGCCGTACTAACAAGAAAGGTAAACGTAAAGGTAGCGCATTACAGCAAGGCTTTAATAAGCCAGCGGCTGTTGTAAACCGTGATGTTATTATCGGTGAGACTATTTCTGTTGCTGAACTGGCTAACAAAATGGCAGTAAAAGGGTCTGAAGTTATCAAAACTATGATGAAAATGGGTGCTATGGCGACCATTAATCAGGTTTTAGACCAAGAAACTGCGCAGCTTGTTGCTGAAGAAATGGGTCACAAAGTTATCTTACGTCGTGAAAACGAGTTAGAAGAACAAGTCATGAGCGATCGTGATACTGGCGAAGAAAGCGCAGTATCTCGTGCTCCAGTTGTGACTATCATGGGTCACGTTGACCATGGTAAAACATCATTACTGGACTACATTCGTTCAACGAAAGTAGCATCAGGCGAAGCGGGTGGTATCACCCAGCATATTGGTGCTTATCACGTTAAAACTGACAAAGGTGAAATCACCTTCCTAGATACTCCAGGTCACGCCGCGTTTACTTCAATGCGTGCTCGTGGTGCTCAGGTTACGGATATCGTTGTTCTGGTTGTTGCGGCAGATGATGGTGTAATGCCACAAACTATCGAAGCAATCCAACACGCAAAAGCAGCAAACGTACCGGTTGTTGTTGCAGTGAACAAAATTGATAAACACGAAGCTGATCCAGATCGCGTTAAAACTGAATTGTCTCAATATGGCATTCTGCCAGAAGATTGGGGTGGTGAAACTCAGTTTATCCATGTATCTGCAAAACAAGGTTTAGGTATTGACGAACTGCTAGATGCTATTCTTTTACAAGCTGAAGTTCTCGAACTGAAAGCAGTTAAAGAAGGTATGGCAAGCGGTGTTGTTATCGAATCTTACCTTGATAAAGGTCGTGGTCCAGTTGCAACTATTCTTGTCCGTGAAGGTACGCTAAATAAAGGTGACATCGTTCTGTGTGGTTTCGAATATGGTCGTATTCGTGCAATGCGTAACGAATTAGGTCAAGACGTTCAATCTGCTGGACCATCAATGCCAGTTGAGATTTTAGGTCTGTCTAATGTTCCTTCTGCGGGTGATGAAGCAACGGTTGTTCGTGACGAGAAGAAAGCGCGTGAAGTTGCATTATACCGTCAAGGTAAATTCCGCGATGTTAAACTGGCTCGTCAGCAGAAATCTAAACTGGAAAACATGTTTGCTAACATGGAAGAAGGTAAAACTTCTGAACTGAATATCGTTCTGAAAACTGACGTTCAAGGTACTTGTGAAGCGATTACTGATGCATTAGTTAAACTTTCTACTAATGAAGTTAAACTGAAAATCATCGGTTCAGGCGTAGGTGGTATCACCGAAACTGACGCAACATTAGCGGCCGCTTCTAACGCAATCATTCTTGGTTTCAACGTTCGTGCTGATGCATCTGCTCGCCGTATCATTGAACAAGAAAGTGTTGATTTACGTTACTACTCCGTTATTTATAGTCTGATTGACGAAATCAAACTGGCAATGAGCGGCATGTTGGCACCTGAATATAAACAAGAAATCATGGGTCTTGCAGAAGTCCGTGATGTGTTTAAATCACCTAAATTCGGTGCGATTGCGGGCTGTATGGTGGTTGAAGGTAACATCAAACGTAATAACCCAATTCGTGTTCTACGTGATAACGTGGTTATCTATGAAGGCGAACTTGAGTCACTACGTCGCTTTAAAGATGACGTCAACGAAGTGCGTAATGGCATGGAATGTGGTATCGGTGTGAAAAACTACAACGATGTCCGTGTTGGCGACATGATTGAAGTCTTCCAAGTTATCGAAATCAAACGTTCTATTGATTAATTTAGTACGTCTTGTTTTAAAAGGGAGCTCAAGGGCTCCCTTCTTATTCCTTTCTTTGTTGTATTCTCCTCTTATTTTCTCTCCATTTTTCAATATAACCGAAATAGATTGCCTTTCAGTAATTTATGAAAGTGAAATAACAGGGTAAAATAGCACCAAAGAAACATTTTATTTCTAAAGAAAGAAATCAGAGAAAGCGGTTGTTAAATACCACTTCATGTATACTCTTTAGATATCATTGATTTTAGATTTGAATTAATAATGACAAGCAGGGCGATACCCTATTGTCAGGGAGAGATAAAATGGCAAGAGATTTTAGCCGTAGTCAGCGCGTTTCTCAGGAAATGCAAAAAGAAATCGCCATCATTTTACAACGTGAAGTCAAAGATCCACGCATTGGAATGGCCACGGTTTCTGGCGTTGAAATTTCTCGTGATTTGGCTTATGCCAAAGTGTTTGTCACCTTTTTAAACTTATCTGGTGGTGAAAAAAGCGAAGAAGAAATGGTTGCAGAGGGGTTAACTGCACTTAATGAAGCCGCTGGTTTTATTCGTTCTTTATTAGGCAAAGCGATGCGTTTACGCATTGTGCCTGAGCTGACATTTGCTTATGACAACTCATTAGTTGAAGGTATGCGTATGTCTAACTTAGTTTCTAACGTCGTTAAAAGCGATGAAGAGCGTCGTCATAAAGAGGACAAATAATGGGGCGTCGTCGTAAGGGGCGTGAGATTAACGGCGTATTGCTACTCGATAAACCCCAAGATATTTCATCTAACGATGCACTCCAAAAAGTCCGCCGTATGTTTAATGCCAGTAAGGCTGGGCATACAGGGGCACTGGATCCTTTAGCAACAGGTATGCTCCCTATTTGTTTAGGTGAAGCAACGAAATTTTCACAGTTTCTATTGGATTCTGATAAGCGTTATCGAGTTATTGCCCGTTTAGGGCAACGAACCGATACTTCTGATGCACATGGTGAGGTTATTCAAGAGCGCCCTGTGCAATTTACACAGAAAGCTTTAGATGATGCCTTGGATAGTTTTCGTGGCGAAACATTGCAAGTCCCTTCAATGTACTCTGCCTTAAAACATCAAGGTAAACCGCTTTATGAATATGCCCGACAAGGTATTGAAGTTGAGCGTGAAGCAAGACCGATTACCGTTTATGAACTTCAGTTTATTCGCTGGGAAGGTGATGAATTAGAGCTGGAGATCCATTGTTCTAAAGGTACTTACATTCGAACAATTATTGATGATCTTGGTGAGAAATTACAATGTGGTGCTCACGTTATTTTCTTACGTCGACTAGAAGTTGCAGATTATCCTAAAGAGCGAATGGTAACGTTAGAGCAATTAAGCGCGATGATAGAGAAGGCTCAAACTGCACAAGAAGATCCTTTCTTGGCGCTTGATGCGCTGTTATTGCCTATGGATACTGCAGTTGCACATTTTCCTGTTGTGAATCTGACCACGATTATTGCGGGTTATCTTAAGTTGGGACAACCTGTTCGTGTGAATCATGACATCAGTGAAGGTGAATGGGTAAGAGTAACTGAGGGTGATGAAAAAAAATTCATTGGCCTTGCTATCATCAAAGATGGCTTAGTTGCACCGAAAAGAGTTGTTGTAGACTATAGCGCACAAGATAACACTTAATAGCAATCTTGCGCTAAAGGTGTTTGAAGCGTAGAATAATGCGGCTATCTGTTTAGGTGGCTGAGTTGGATAGCTGAATTAGAGATTGGCTATCTGAAAATTTTACTTAATTTGGAGTTTATTATGTCTCTAAGTACTGAAGCGAAAGCACAAATCGTTGCTGAATTTGGTCGTGATGCTAACGATACTGGCTCAAGCGAAGTTCAGATTGCACTGCTGACTGCAGAAATCAACCACCTGCAAGGTCACTTTTCAGAGCACAAAAAAGATCACCACAGCCGTCGTGGTCTGCTGCGTAAAGTTTCCAGCCGTCGTAATCTGCTGGACTACCTGAAACGTAAAGATGTTGCTCGTTACTCTGCACTGATTGAACGTTTAGGTCTGCGTCGCTAATCAAGAGAGTTTCACTGGAAAGGGGCCTGTTGGCCCCTTTTCTACTAGAAAGTGCTATTTTTAATATTAGTCGTTATGTTTTAATGTGGTGATTGTTATTTAGTCTCTCTAGTTACGACAATTCGCGCGGCTAATGAAAGTATTTCTCACTAAGTGGTTAATATTTTCATTAGTCGCGAGGGGACGTAGCGGAGAAAAGATCATTCATCGTCGCTAAACATCTGGCGACAATAAGATAAAGGATATTATTTTGCTGAATCCTACAGTTCGTAAATTTCAATACGGTCAACATACTGTTTCATTAGAAACAGGCATGATGGCTCGTCAAGCAACAGCTGCTGTTATGGTTGACATGGACGGCACCGCTGTTTTTGTCACTGTTGTTGCAAAGAAAAAAGTTAAAGCTGGACAAGATTTCTTCCCATTAACAGTTAACTATCAAGAGCGTTCATACGCTGCTGGCCGTATCCCTGGTAGCTTCTTCCGTCGTGAAGGCCGTCCTGGTGAAGGCGAAACGTTAATTGCACGTTTAATTGACCGTCCTTTACGCCCATTATTCCCAGAAGGTTTTTTAAACGAAATTCAGATCGTTGCTACTGTTGTTTCAGTTAACCCACAAGTTAACCCAGATATCGTTGCAATGATTGGTGCTTCTGCGGTATTAGCGCTGTCAGGTGTTCCATTCAATGGCCCTATTGGTGGTGCTCGTGTTGGTTTTATCGATGGACAATATGTTTTAAACCCAACTGTTGATGAGCTGAAAGTCAGTAAATTAGACTTAGTGGTTGCCGGTACGGCAGGCGCAGTCCTGATGGTAGAATCGGAAGCTGATTTACTATCAGAAGAAGAAATGTTAGGTGCAGTTGTATTTGGTCATGATCAACAACAAGTTGTTATCGAAAACATTAATGCATTAGTTGCAGAAGTGGGTAAAGAGAAATGGGATTGGGCGCCAGAAGCTATCAATCAAACTTTACATGACCGTATTGCACAATTAGCTCAAGCTCGTATTGGTGATGCTTATCGTATCACTGAAAAACAAGAACGCTATGAACAAATCGAAGCTATCCGTGATGAAGTTATTGCGACGCTAGTCGCTGAAGATGAAACTTTAGATGAAGCCGAAATCAGTGAAATCTTCTCAGGTCTTGAGAAAAACATCGTTCGTGCTCGCGTATTAGCTGGTGAACCACGCATTGATGGCCGTGAAAAAGACATGGTACGTGCATTAGATATTCGCACTGGTTTATTACCACGTACTCACGGTTCAGCACTATTTACTCGTGGTGAAACTCAGGCTCTGGTAACGGCAACATTAGGTACTGCACGTGATGCTCAAACCATTGATGACATCATGGGTGAGCACACTGATACATTCTTACTGCATTATAACTTCCCTCCATACTCTGTTGGTGAAACAGGCATGATGGGTTCACCAAAACGTCGTGAAATCGGCCATGGCCGTTTAGCAAAACGTGGTGTGTTAGCTGTAATGCCAACAATTGAAGAATTCCCATATACTGTTCGTGTGGTTTCTGAAATCACTGAATCAAATGGTTCATCTTCAATGGCATCTGTTTGTGGTGCTTCTTTAGCGCTGATGGATGCAGGTGTGCCAATTAAAGAATCTGTTGCAGGTATTGCAATGGGTCTAGTCAAAGAAGGCGACAACTTTGTTGTTCTTTCCGATATCCTGGGTGATGAAGACCATTTAGGCGATATGGACTTTAAAGTTGCTGGTAGCCGTAACGGTGTCAGCGCATTACAGATGGATATCAAAATTGAAGGTATCACTCGCGAAATCATGCAGGTTGCATTAAACCAAGCGAAAAGCGCACGTCTACATATTTTAGGCGTAATGGAAGATGCAATTAGCAAACCTCGTGCTGATATTTCTGAATTCGCACCGCGCATTCATACAATCAAAATTAATCCAGACAAGATCAAAGACGTTATTGGTAAAGGCGGTTCTGTTATCCGTGCATTAACGGAAGAAACTGGTACAACTATCGAAATCGAAGATGATGGTACAGTGAAGATTGCTGCAACAAGTGGTGATCAAGCAAAACAAGCTATCGCTCGTATCGAAGAGATCACGGCAGAAGTTGAAGTGGGTCGTATCTACAACGGTAAAGTAACTCGTATCGTAGATTTCGGTGCATTCGTTGCTATCGGTGGCGGTAAAGAAGGTCTGGTTCATATTTCTCAAATCGCAGACAAACGCGTTGAGAAGGTGAGTGACTACTTGGAAATGGGTCAAGAAGTGCCAGTTAAAGTACTGGAAATTGACCGTCAAGGCCGTATTCGCTTAAGCATGAAAGAAGCTCAAGCTAATCAGCAGGAAGCAACAGAAACTTCTTCTGAAGATTCTGCTAATTAATGATACTCTACTACCGATATCTAGACATGGGTATCGGTAGAGACTTATTATGATTGACAAGTAGGACGTCTAGAACGCTTTTTGTTGAAAGGTCTGACTTTGGGAGTGAGAAATGAAAACATTTCTGCGCGGTTGTTCTATTGCTGTTTTCATCTTTATTTCCGGATGCAGCACTAGTCCAGAGTGGCGTCAGAATGCGATTTTTGCCACACCATTGCAGCCTTCTTTACAACAAGAAGTGATATTGGCTCGTATAGAACAAATCCTAGCGAGCCGCTCATTAACCGAAGATGAATACGCACAGCTTTTATATGAGCGTGGTGTGCTGTATGATAGCCTCGGTTTACGAGCTTTAGCGCGTAATGATTTTTCAATGGCGCTATCAATACGACCAGATATGCTAGAAATTTTTAATTTTCTAGGTATCTATTTTACGCAAGCAGCGAATTATGATGCTGCTTATGAAGCGTTTGATTCTGTTTTAGAGCTTGATCCAACTTACAATAATGCGCGTTTTAATCGTGGTATCGCTTCGTACTACGGTGGCCGATTGAAATTGGCGCAGGATGATCTGCAGGCGTTTTATCAGGTCGATCCAAATGATCCCATTCGTTCGCTTTGGTTATATCTTGTAGAAAAAGAGATAAACACTGATTTGGCTAAACAACAGCTAAAACAGCGATACCAGCAGGCGGATAAAACGGGACAATGGGGATGGAATATAGTTGAGTTTTATTTAGGCGACATAAATGAGAAAACATTAATGTTGAAACTAAATGAGGCTTCAACCGATAACACTTCGCTCGCTGAGCATCTTAGTGAAACTAACTTCTATTTAGGTAAGTATTACCTAAGTCTGGGGGATACGGATAGCGCAGAAGCGTTATTCAAGCTGACGGTTGCCAACAACGCACATAACTTTGTTGAGCACCGCTACGCATTGTTGGAATTAGCACTGTTAGGCCAACAAGAAGACCTAGCGGAATCGGACCAGCAATAGCTGACGAACATTTCTCTGATCAGTTTGAAAGCCATCATCTACACAGGATGAGGGCTTGTTTGTTCGTTTAATAATATAATTTGAGCCAGTTCACATTTTAGATGATAAAGACCGACAAACCATGCGGTATGTTATGTCAACTGGCTGCCATAATGAATGAGGCACAGTGACATGACTACTGAAACCGATATGACTTTTGCTGATCTAGGTTTATCAGCACCTATTTTGACTGCACTGAATGACTTAGGCTACGAGAAGCCTTCTCCAATTCAGCAACAATGTATTCCTTTCCTTTTAAACGGTAATGATGTTTTAGGTATGGCACAGACGGGTAGTGGTAAAACTGCCGCATTTAGCCTGCCGTTATTACATAATCTTGATGAATCATTAAAAGCACCACAAATTTTAGTTTTAGCACCAACTCGTGAACTTGCGGTTCAGGTTGCTGAAGCAATTGAAGATTTTTCTAAGCATTTACCAAAAGTAAATGTTGTTGCTCTGTATGGTGGTCAGCGTTACGACGTTCAATTACGTGCGTTACGTCAAGGGCCACAAGTGGTTGTAGGTACACCAGGTCGTTTATTAGACCATTTAAACCGTGGCACATTAGACTTATCTAAATTAAAAGGTTTAGTCTTAGATGAAGCTGATGAAATGTTACGTATGGGCTTTATTGAAGATGTTGAAAACATTTTAAGTAAGATCCCAGCAGAACACCAAACTGCACTGTTCTCTGCAACAATGCCAGAAGCTATTCGTCGAATTACTCGTCGTTTTATGAACGATCCGAAAGAAGTTCGCATCCAAAGTAGCGTAACAACACGTCCAGACATTAGCCAAAGCTATTGGATGACATTTGGCGCGCGTAAAAATGAAGCGTTAATTCGTTTCTTAGAAGCAGAAGATTTTGATGCGGCAATTATTTTCGTTCGTACTAAAAACGCAACATTAGAAGTAGCTGAAGCTTTAGAGCGTAATGGTTATAACAGCGCAGCGTTAAATGGTGATATGAACCAATCACTGCGTGAGCAAACATTAGAACGTCTGAAAAATGGTCGTTTAGACATTTTAATCGCGACTGACGTTGCTGCTCGTGGTCTTGACGTTGACCGTATCAGCCTTGTTGTGAACTATGATATCCCAATGGATTCAGAATCTTACGTTCACCGTATTGGCCGTACAGGTCGTGCAGGTCGTGCTGGCCGTGCAATTTTATTCGTTGATAACCGTGAGCGTCGTTTACTGCGCAATATCGAACGTACAATGAAGATGACTATTCCTGAAGTAGAGCTGCCAAATGCAGAACTTATCAGCCAACGTCGTCAGGAAAAATTTGCACAGCAAATTGCGCAACAATTAGAAACTAGCAACCTTGACCAGTATCGTGCTCTGTTACCTAAATTAGCTCCACAAGGTGAAGAAGCGCTGGATATGGAAACACTGGCTGCGGTATTGCTGAAGATGGCTCAAGGTGAGCGCGCACTTATTCTACCACCTGATCCCGTTCGTCGTCCTCGTCGTGAATTTAACGATCGTGACGATCGTCGCCGTGATAACGATCGCGAGCGTTCTCCTCGTCGTGAACGTCGTGATGCTGGCGAAATGGATTTATACCGTATTGAAGTGGGTCGTGATGATGGTGTTGAAGTTCGTCATATTGTTGGTGCGATTGCTAACGAAGGCGATATCAGCAGCCGTTACATTGGTAATATCAAACTGTATGGTTCTCACTCAACCATCGAATTACCAAAAGGTATGCCAACAGATTTATTAAGCCATTTCACACGTACGCGTATTATGAACAAACCACTGAATATGCAATTAGTGGGTGATGCACAATCTCAGCCTTTCCGTGAGCGTCGTAATAACAGTCGTCGTGATGGTCAGCCACAAGGTGGTCGTCGTTTTAGTAACGGTGATCAACCACAACGTCGTGGTAATAACGATCGTGGTGGTGAACGTGGTAACTTCCGTGGTCGCAATAACGAAGGCACACCTCGTCGTCGTAGTAGCACTCATAACCAATAAGAGTTGGTAATTAACTTAATTTTAAATTGAGTTGATGACAAAAATAAAACCAGTCAACGAGAGTTGGCTGGTTTTTTTATACTTATTTTAATGGTATAAAATTTGTCACGACCGACTTCCATTAATCATAGGAAAGTTCATGCAAACCAATCAATTAGAATTACGTTGTATTCAGCAAGATGATGATACTCAACGTACAGACTTCAATTTTTATATTGATGGTATAGCATTGGATAAATGGTTCGGGTTTGAGAAATAAACAGATTTACGCTTTTCAGATTTTGACTTGGATTTTTTCGTTGTTGATAAAGCTCGTTTCCCGAATTATGACCGTCATAAAATTATTCGCAGTAAAATAGAGCAATATTTAGGAAATAAACCTGTTTATACTCAATTAGATAATAATCGATTGGTGTTGTATCGTTGTCATTGTGGTAGCGATTATTGCTCTGTGATCGCTTGTGATTTAGAAATTACAGAAGATCAGGTGAAGTGGAATAATATTGCTTATGAAGATGGGTTAGATAAAGAAGACGCACTAGAACTTGATGAACATGGAATTACGCCTATTGAACAGCTTATTTTTGATCGTAAGCAGTATCAGCAAGTTTTTAATGAGTATTTAGAACAATACTTATGATTATCTAAATACCCATTTATTACAGGGCGTTATTAATTAGCTTAAACCAATCGCTTCTTTTAATGGTTTTAGATATCGGCGACTAACAGGAATTTGGCTATTATTGTGTAATATCAATTCTGCCTGCCCATTATCACCAAAAATAATCTCATTAACATAATCCATATTCACTAAATATTGGCGATGGCAACGAACTAATTGTGTACGTGTTTCTAAGGTACGTAGTGTTAATTCAGTAAAGCCTTCCTGACCTTGATTATTGGTAACATAAACACCACTGAGTCTTGATGTTGCAAATACAGCCTCATCAATGGGCATTAACCAAATTCGGCTATGACCGGTACATGGAATGCACTTTAAACGCTCTTCAGGCGGTGTTAAGAGATCAATATTCTGCTTCTTACCTTGGCGTAAACGATTTAGTGTTTTCGTTAATCGCTCTTGCTCTAATGGCTTGAGTAAATAATCAAAAGCGTGCTCTTCAAAAGCCTGAATGGCATACTCTTCAAATGCAGTTAAAAAGACAATATAAGGGCGATGTTCAGGATCAAGCATTGTGACCATTTCAAGGCCAGTAATACGAGGCATTTGAATATCCAGAAAAACAACATCAGGCTTTTTACGATGTATTTCTCCTATAGCTTCAATCGCATTACTGCATTCACCAACAATATGAATATCCTTTTCAGTTTCAAGTAAACAACGTACATTTTCACGAGCCAACGGCTCATCATCAACGATTAATATATTCATTGTTATGTAACTTTATCCATGCTTTTTTCCAGAGGTAAGCAAATTTTCACCTTTGTATATTTATCGGCTTGGCATTCAACTAAAACACCATAAAGCTCGCCATAGCGTAATTTTAATCGTTTATCCACTAGTCTCATGCCTAAACCTAATTGATGCGATGGGCATTGATGACGGTAAAGTCCGGCATTATCACAAATTTCGATAATGATTAAATGATGCTCTTGATATGCTCTAATTGTAATCTTTCCTGTGTCCAATAACTGTGATGTTCCATGTTTAATTGCATTCTCGACCATGGGTTGAAGAGAAAATGCTGGTAAGCGTGCATTAGCTAAGTTTTCGGGTATTTGAATATCAATCTGTAACCGTTCCTGAAAACGCGCTTTTTCGATTTGTAAATACGCATTCACATGTTCAATTTCGTCACTTAATGTCACCACTGCCTCGGGTCTTTTTAAATTCTTACGGAAGAAAGTAGAGAGAAATTGCACTAATTGCTTTGCTTGTTCGCTATCACGTCGAATAACCGCTTGTAATGTATTAAGTGCATTAAAAAGAAAGTGAGGATTAACTTGAGCATGTAAGAGTTTAATCTCAGATTCTAAAAGAGATTGCTTATTTCGCTCATATTGTCCTGCCAAAATTTGTGCAGATAATAGACTTGCGATACCTTCACCTAAGGTGCGATTAATAGAACTAAATAGGCGATTTTTAGCCTCATAAAGTTTAATTGTGCCAATGACTTGGTTATTTTCACCTCTTAGTGGAATAACTAAGGTTGAGCCTAGTTTGCAATGGGGGGAAAGGGTGCAACGATAGGGCGTTTCATTGCCATCAGCATAGACTACTTCATTATTATTAATGGCTTGTTTGGATTGAATGGATGAAATAGGGGTTCCTGGTAAATGGTGATCAGCGCCAATACCAATAAAAGCCAGCAGCTTTTCTCTATCTGTAATAGCAACCGCACTGACTCTTAATTCCTGATAAATGACTTTTGCTACACGGGTACTGTTATCTTGGTTAAATCCTTTACGTAAAATACCTTCAGTACAGACAGCGATTTTTAATGCTTGTGTTGAGAATGCACTGGTATATTTTTCAAATATAGCGCGTCTATCTTGTAATATTCGAATAAACATTGCAGCGCCAATGGTATTAGCTACGATCATAGGGGCAGCAATATCTTTAACTAAAGAAAGTGCTTCATTAAACGGACGTGCTAATAATAAGATGATGCTCATCTGTATTATTTCAGCAAAGAAGGTCACTGTTGCTGCCGTCCATGGGTTAAATATTCGATGCATCTGCCCATGTTTTACGTAATAACGATGAACTAGCCCACCAATTAATCCCTCTGCAATAGTCGATACCATGCAGCTAAATGCAGTCATACCACCTAGTGAATAGCGGTGTAAGCCTCCTGTAAAACCCACAAGAAAACCGACGTAAGGGCCTCCTAGCAATCCACCTAAGACAGAGCCAATAGCACGCGTATTAGCAATAGAATCATTAATATGTAGCCCAAAATAGGTACCCATAATGCAGAAAATAGAGAATATAACGTAGCACATCAATTTATGTGGTAGTTTTATCGTGACCTGTAAAAGTGGCGTAAATAGAGGTGTTTTACTTAAAAACCAAGCAATAATTAAATAAACGCACATTTGCTGTAATAACAGCAAAATAAGATCAAATTCATACATAAGTATTGAGTACCGTTCTCTTTTCTATCTGATATATATAAAAAGTTCAGATAAAACGGGGATATTAATTAGACGATAAAGTTTGATATAAGAATAACTTAATCGCACTATCAAAGAAAATATTCCTTTGCGTCAGTGATCTGGCGCACAAAATTCTTAAAGAAATTCTGAGTTATTGTGTAATATAACTCTGTCAGTGAGTGTTCTACTTCACTATTAAGGTCTAATCGTTATATGAAAAAAAGAGCCATTTATCTTATTTTATTAATGCTAATACTAATTGCATTAGCCGTACTTTTCCGCGCGCATAATCAATATTTATTATTGCAAGGAGAAGTCGATGCGCCAGAAGTGATTGTTGCCTCTAAAGCAAAAGGTCGTGTTATAGAACGTCATATAGAGCGAGGTGATGATGTCAAAAAAGGGCAATTGATGATCACATTAGAAAGCCCCGAACTTAACGCACAAGTTGCAGCACTTGAGGCTGCTAAAGCACAATCTCAAGCTCAATTAGATTTGTCATTACATGGCACAAGAGAAGAGAGCATTCGTAATCTAGAAGCGGTGCTATCTCAAGCTAAAGTAGAAGCAGCAAATTCAGCAAGAGACTATCAGCGCATTAGTGCCGTTGCCAATAAAGGCTATGTTTCTGCAACAGAACTGGATAATGCGCGTCGTAGCCGTGACGTTGCTTCACAACGTGTAAGAGCGGCGCAAGCCGAATTAGATGAAGCCAAAAATGGCGATCGCATTGAGTTACGCCATAAATATATGGCAGCAGTACAACAAGCTGAACAACAATTAATTGAACTAAAAATTCAGCAAGATGACTTACAGGTGAAAGCCCCTGTTGATGGTGAAGTTGGTCCTATTCCTGCGGAAATAGGTGAACTTTTTAATGCCAATAGTCCGCTCGCTACCCTTATTCGTATTCCTGAAGCCTATTTTGTTTATAACCTTCGTGAAGATATTTTAGCGGATATTCGCAAAGGTGATCGCATTACGATCACGGTTCCTGCATTAGGTAATAAAGAGGTAGAAGCTGAAATTCGTTATATCGCTCCAATGGGTGACTACGCAACCAAAAGAGCGACAAGAGCAACGGGTGATTTCGATTTAAAAACGTTTGAGATCCGACTGTATCCTGTGACGCCAATTGAAGGGCTTCGCCCTGGCATGAGTGCATTATGGCGTTGGGATAAATAAGGATAAATAATGAGAGTAAAGGCAGCTTGGCGTGGCTTTAGTAGCGCATTTTCACGAGAAACTCATATGGCAGTTCGTAGCCCGGTTTTTCACTGGCTAAGCTGGTTATTTCCATTAATGTTGTTCACGTTAATTAGTGCTAACTTTTCTGAAGGTACATTGCTGAATTTGCCAGTTTCAGTGATCAATAATGATAATAGCCCATTATCGCGAACACTGGTTAGAGACTTAAATGCAGGCTCTCATGCGCAATTAAATACGCTAGATGGTAATCCTCGTACCGCAATGGAACGGCTTGGTAGCGCAAAAGATTACGCAATACTCACTATTCCTCGACACTTTGAAAGTAAGGTATTAGCAGGAAAACAACCTACTACACGTATGTATTACAACGGGTTGTATTATGCTGCAGGGAGCTATGCAATACAGGATTTTAGTGGACTAATTGCAGAACTTAATGCGCAATATCGCACGGTTTTAGCGCAAGAAATGAATAAACCTGTTCCCCCATTGGCAAAAGTGACCTTCTCTTATGACAGTTTGTTTAATGCCAGTGGTAGTTATATTTATTATCAGCAATTTGCGGCTACGATCCATATGCTCCAACTATTTGTCGTGACCTGTACGATTTATTCATTGTCGCGCGGTAATATGCTATTGAATATTAAGCCCTTCACATTTGCACTTATTGGTAAGCTCACGCCTTACACGCTGTTTTTCTTAACCTTATTAATTGTTGAATTAGCAGCATTAGTGCATTTTTCGGGGGCGAAAGTGAATGGTAATCCGCTCTATATGGTGTTAGTGGGATTCTTCTATATTATTGCAGCTCAAAGTGTGG
This sequence comes from Proteus faecis, assembly GCF_003144395.1. Classification (GTDB taxonomy): domain Bacteria; phylum Pseudomonadota; class Gammaproteobacteria; order Enterobacterales; family Enterobacteriaceae; genus Proteus; species Proteus faecis. The sequence goes on from NZ_PENZ01000027.1 coordinate 137,392, forward strand.
GGTTGCTACTTTTTGCATTTACCAATAGTGCGATAACGGCATACAGTATGATAGGTATGTTGGTGAGTATAGCATTGGCATTTTCAGGCATGGCTGTACCTGAACTTTCGATGATCTTACCTGCAAGGATCATCTCTAACTTAGAGCCATTAACCCACGCCTTAAATGCGATGTTTGATATCTTCTTAAGAGAAGTATCACTACAAGGTATTTTATATGTTTGTTCACTCTTGCTGATTTATCCTTTTGCTATCGCCTTATTAGTTCGCAAACGTATTTTTAAACGGTTGGAATTACAGGTAGGTGTGGCATGATGCAGATGTACTTCCAAACCTTTAAGCGTGTTCTATTGGGTATGTTAGAAAAACCCATGTGGATGTTACTTATCGTTTCCCTATGCATTATGAGTTTGGTATATGCTAAACCTGTTTTATGGGATTTACCTGTAGCAGTGATTAATCAAGATCATAGCCCCGCAAGTTATTCACTGATCCGAGCATTAAACTCGACACCTAAATTAAGCATTAAGAACTACGATAATTTGGATGAAGCTCGACACGATATGATTATGCGTGAGCTTTTTGCCATTATTATTATTCCGACTGATTTTGAAAAGAAATTACTCAATGGTAAAGATGTCACCGTGCCGGTTTTTGGTGATGCAACAAACCGTCTTGCCAGCGGGCAAATTCAGCAGGAATTAATGTTGGCTTATCAACAGTTATTAGACTCTTACAATGGGCGCATTTTACAAAATGCAGGCTTTAGTGTTGAGCAATCAAAGATCCTATTAAAGCCTATTCAGGGTGAAACCATTGCGATGTATAACCCCGGAGTAAGTTTTGCTGCGATTATTTTCCCAGGCTTATTAGTGATGTTATTACAACATTCCCTTTTAATTGCCTGTGTGCGTGTCAGTATTGCCGTGAGAAGTACACCAAAAGGAAAGCCACCATTAGCGGTTTATTTAGGGGCGTTATCGGCACTTATTCCTATCTGGTTATTTTTATCTGCCGTCTTCTTTGCATTATGGCCTTGGGTATTAGGTTATCGACAAGAGGCTCCGCTTTACCAAATATGGATGCTCACTTTCCCATTCCTATTGGCAGTATTAGGTCTTGGTAAGCTAATTACAGAATGCTTACGCAGTGTTGAGATGATTTATCTGACCCTAGCATTTGTCACCACACCCGTGTTCTATATTTCTGGCACGATCTGGCCATTACAAGCAATGCCTGACTGGGTATTTGCCATTTCATCTGCATTACCTTCTACATGGGCAGTAAATGCTATGGCAGGCATAAATCAAATGGGATTATCATTCCAAAGTATATTGGGTGATATCGTGATGATGTTAGTTTTAGGCGTGATTTACACCGTGTTAGGTGTGCTGGTGGGGATGTTGCGTAATGGTGAGTTAAGACATATTACACACCAACTTAAGCGATGGTTACATTATCGTGGTGAGTCAAAATAAAAAGCCCTGATGGGCTTTCTATTTCATTACATTATGATTTGCTAAAATATTTTTACTCTACCAATTCCAATCCAGCTAGCTTACGCCAATAGCCATTACAGTCATGGTGATGAACGGTTATCAGTGGCTGTTGACCTTGTTCATTTTGGCGAAATTGTTTCAAGGTATCAAAAATTGCATCAGATTCAGGCGAAAGGCGAATAATGTCTACTAACCCTGTCATTGATGTTTGATCGTTACCCAAGTTATAACAGTAGCCACTTTGTGTTTGAATACCATTGAGCACAAATACTTGTTGGTTCTCTTGTGATAATACTTCACGACCTTGAGGGTATTTTTGACAGCAGGTTTCACAATCATCTTTAGAACGATTTTCAGAACGGGCAGTAAAACAACGAGCAGAATAGGCTAAAGGAAGATGTCCATAAGCCAATACTTCAACTTCAAATTTATTGCGAATGCCTAATTCTTCACATTGATTTAAAAGATTATTTAACCACTCACGAGAAAGCTCAACAGGCATACACCAACGTATCATGCCTTGCTTATACAATAAACGTAGTGCATAAGCGTTGTAGCAATTTAATCCGTGACCTGCGACAAAAGGAAGATGGCGCTCATAAAGCATATTGATCACGCCAAAATCATGTGCTTCAACTAAAAACTCACCATTATCAACTAACTTAGCAATTTCTTTTAATTCAGAAGGTGCTTGTAATAACGCTAAGGTAGAAAGAACTACTTGTTTACCGCTTTTAGCGACTTCTTTGGCTAGACTTATCCAATCTTGAGGCTTGATTTCTCTGCGCTTACTACAAACTGTTTCACCTAAATAGATAATATCAGCATCACACTGTGTTGCTTTTTTATAGAACGCTTCAAGTGTCTCTTTTTGCCAATAATAAAGTACAGAACCTAATGCATATTTCATTTTTATATCCTTATTATTGCCATTTGCGGTGATAAGCACCTAAAGTTGTTTGCGTTCCTTCTGATATTTTTCCTAATGCATTCATCCAACGCGGGTTGGTACTAAAACCTTGAGGATCTTTCTTGCATTGATCAATTGCAGCGCGCCAAACTCTTGCGACCTCTGTTACATAAGCTGGGCTACGTTGACGGCCTTCAATTTTGACTGATGCAATATTCATCGCCATGAGTTCAGGTAATAGAGACAGTGTATTGAGACTTGTTGGCTCTTCTAATGCATGATAACAGTGGTTATCAACAAAATAGCGTCCCTTACATAATGTTGGGTAACCTGCATTTTCATTGGGTGAATAGCGGTCGATAAGTACATCATTAAGACGAGATTCCATACCTTGTGGTGTCTGCTGCCAACGTACAAAACGAGCAGGAGAACAAGCACCAACGGTATTAGGAGATTCACCTGTTAAATAAGAAGAAAGATAGCATCGACCTTCAGCCATAATACATAAGCTACCAAAGGCAAAAACTTCTAAAGGTACTGGACTCGTTTGCGCTAATTGTTTGACTTGATGAAGAGACAGAACACGAGGAAGAACAATACGAGCCACATCGAAATTACGTTGATAAAACTCAATAGCTTGTGTATTGGTTGCTGAGGCTTGTACTGAAACATGACGTTCAATATGAGGATAACGCTCTGCAGCGTACTCTAACATGGCGATATCTGCCAAGATAAGCGCATCCGCACCTAAAGATGCTGCCATATCAACGGCTTTTTGCCAGCGTTCAAATCCATCAGGATGAGCAAAGGTGTTTATTGCAATATGCAATTTTCGCTGGTGGCGATGAACATAATTAACCGCTTCTTGTAACTTCTTTTCTGTGAAATTTAAACCAGCAAAATGTCTTGCATTAGTATCATCTTTTAAGCCGATATAAACCGCATCCGCACCATTATCTATGGCCGCTTTTAAGGCAGGTAAATTACCTGCAGGGCACAGCAATTCCATCTTCACTTCCCTTTAGAAATTAAGAATGATCAGAAATTGTAATGAGCAAGATAAAAAAAGGTTTTGATTTAGGGCAGAGAACTCTGTTTTTTGCTTAAGTAAAATCAAAGAACTCAAAATGTGAACAACGGATTAACTGAATATTGATATAGGATCGCAGAATAACTGTCTATATCTGGCACAATAGCCCATAATTTTATTTATAGGAGTCCGAACGTGTTTAACAAAATTCGTACCCATTTGGTTAAAGAGGGGCCTCGTTTTTTACGTTACCCTTTACAAGTTACTCCATTTGCTTTGCAACGCGATATCTTAGAACAGTTTTTAAGTTGGCAGTTTCGTGAATCATTAGCCGAAGGCGATTTACACTTCTTAGAAGATAAGTGGCTAAAAGTTGAGATAAGAGACTTACATTTACAGTGGTTTATCAGTGTTCGTGATGATAAATTAGTGGTTAGTCGCTTAGAAAAAGAAGATGTCAGCTTTAGTGGAAACGCTAATGATCTTATTTTAATTGCTGCACGCAAAGAAGATCCCGACACCTTATTTTTCCAACGTCGTCTACAAATTGAGGGTGATACAGAACTCGGGTTATATGTTAAGAACCTGATGGATGCAATTGAATTAGACTCAATGCCATCTGTGTTGCGTTTTGGTTTATTACAACTGGCTGAGTTTGTAAAAAGTGGACTTCAAGAAGAAAAAGAAGACACGCTACACAGCCATGAACTGAGCTCAACTTCATGCTAATACGTGTTGAAATTCCCGTTGATATTCCTGCAATTGATAGCCTTTTACGCCAAGCGTTTCCGACAAGTGCTGAAGCAGATTTAGTCGGACACTTACGTGAAGAAGGGTTATTAACATTAGGCATGGTGGCAATTAGCGATGAGGGCCAATTGATTGGCTATATCGGTTTTACACCTGTTGATATTGATGGAAAAGATTGTCAGTGGGTAGGGCTTGCACCACTTGCTGTTGCGCCTGATTTCCAAAACCAAGGTATTGGACGTCAACTGATAAATGAAGGATTAGATAGTCTAAATGAATTTGGTTACGGTGCTGTTGTGGTGTTGGGTGATCCTGAGTACTACCAAAAATCAGGTTTTATTCCAGCTAAATCACAGGGCTTACATTGTAAATGGCCGGATACAGAAGAAGCTTTTCAGCTTTATGCGTTAGAAAATGGCAATGTTGATGACATTCATGGTTTAGTCAATTATTCACCATTGTTTGACCAGTTTTAACTAAATTTATTTATCTTGTCTTAAATACAATGCAATGTCTGAAGGCTGGTCAATGATCAGCTTTTCTTTTTGCATCTTTTTCAACTGCTTTAATTGGTATTCTAGTTGAGAAGCACGTTGTCTATTCCCTACCTGACAATAAAACTCTAGTAATAAAGGGCCTTTCCCTTTCAGAGCTTTAGCACCAGTTCCATTCTGATGTTGTTGAAAACGCCGCTCAACATTTGTTGTGATCCCTGTATAAAGAGAACCGAGACGATTTCTAACTATATAGAGTGACCACATTGTCTCTGTCATCATTTTTCCCTTTTTGTGCTACTTTTTATTTTGATAAATAATATTTCTTAATTTTTTAAGTGAGTAATTTATCGTTTTATCAAAATGAAATCTATTAGATATATCAATATGTTGTGAAATATTTGTGACAGTAGATTCTATTATTTAAAAAATAATATTCAAATTTTTTGAAAATGAACAGCAATTATTGCTAATTTTAAAGTTAAACTAAAGCGCATAATATGATCTGCATCACAGAGAGACACTCCGCGATACTTAGCAAAATTAGAATATATTTGGAGTTTATTATGAAAAAATCTACATTAATCGCTGCCACATTAGCTTTAAGTGCTATTTCATTCGGTTCAATCGCATCTGATAGTGTATCAAAAAGTTCTTCGATGAATGGTGAGTATATCACAATCACAGGTAGTGATACTTTAGATGGTTTAACCGCTAAGATTGCCCAAATCGCAAAAGATGAAGGTGCAAAAAGCTTTAAAGTTGTCGGTGCAACAGGTGATAATTACCTCACAGTAGATGCTGAAATTTATCGTTAATATTAACTATTTCAGATAAATAACCTGTAATAAGAGACACTCGGAAAGACGCTGGTTTTGGTGATATAATTATCAACTAAACAGCGTCTCTTTGTGTATCTATACAGGTATATTATGTCTCCTTCAGACTCGATCAAAATAATTAAACAATACATACGTGATAACCACGTATTTACCTTATGCACAACACGTTCATTGAGTGATGTTTGGTGTGCTAATTGTTTTTATTGGTTTGATGAAAATCAGATGAGGCTTGTTTTTCTTTCTGAAAAGAAAACACGGCATGCTCAAATGATGCAGGAAAATTTATTAGTTGCAGGAAGTATTAGCACGCAAGAAATGGTTGTCTCAAATTTACAAGGGATCCAATTTACTGGCACGGTTTCTTTACTAACAGGTAAGGACGACATCAACGCAAGAAAACATTATTGTTTACGTTTTCCTGTCGCATTAGCCGCCATTCATGTACCTTTATGGGCGCTACAATTGCAAGAAATTAAGATGGTGAATAATCAATTAGGTTTTGGTTCTAAGCTCTATTGGCAACGTAATTAAACGCGTTTTTTCTTAACTTTCAGCTATTCCCAAAAATAATGATTTTTTTGTTCCCACCCTTTTAAAGACATACAAGAAGTGTAGAAGCTTTTTCTGTCTTCTTGATTAATGTCTTCAACATAGCTTTCTGTCATCGGTACTCGTTCAGTGTAGGTTTTTTTATCACCACAGTGGTCTTTATCATCTTTACGACATGTCTTTTGTACATCGCGATAGACCGTCCGTTGTAGCACTTCTTTGCGGATAGGGTAGCGAGTATTGGCATTAAGATCGCAAATGAGCTTTGCTTCTTGTAATGTGTAATCTGATATACCTTTGGGTTCCCAAGTAGTGCTACAACCTGAAAGTAAGATCATTGAAAATACAGAGAAGAGGGCTAATTTCATATCAAATATCATCGTAAAAAGAATAATTAAGAGTGTTAATAATAAAACAAAACTAATCACTTTGACTATCTTTTTTGAAAATGATTCGCATTTGATAACAAGTGTGATTAAACAGGGTGGTTTAATAGTGAAGTGACCCCTAATCGTTAGATAACAATTAGGGGCCTTTAGGGGTTACTCAAATGATGAAAGATTTTTTTCTATCTCTGCATCTATTTCAGTGTGTTGAAGATGTTTAGCACCGAGTTTCTTTTTCAATTCAGTGCCTAGCTTCACGAGTTGTTCTCGATTCGCTTTAGACTGCTTCTTACCCCATTTTTTTAAATGGTAGTTCAGTTCATGATCTTCAGAAAAGCTTACATATTTATTATCACTTAAAGGCATACATCCTCCAGTTAATTCAATGTGTATTACTTCAATTTATGGATCACCTGATTACTACTACCGCGCCACAGTAATGCGGGATCATAAAGTTCTTGGACGAACTTGCCATCAATCAGTACGTCAATATGGTTAACGACCTCTTGCTGTTCTGGGGTTAAATCAGCCAGTAGGTAGCCTGTCCAAACCCAAATATCTTTTTCAGGGCATTGCGTTTTAATACGTAGTACCAATTTTAATATAGCAGAAAGATTTTGAGGGTGTAGGGGATCTCCCCCTGAAAGTGATAATCCTTGTCGTTTGATTCGACTGTCTTGAAGATCGGCAATAATCTGATCTTCCATCTCTTGTGTAAATGGCTTGCCTGACGTTAATGACCACGTTGATTTGTTATAACAGCCTCGGCATTGATGTATGCACCCTGAAACAAACAGGGTGCAACGAGTACCTGGACCATTGACAACATCAACAGGATAATATTGATGGTAATTCACACGGTTAACCTAACTGACCATTTGCCAGATGTTTCACACGACGCTTAACTTCTTCTTGCTTACCCGCATTAAATGGACGTGAATCTGGGCTACCTAAATATCCACATACACGGCGAATAACAGAAACTCTCGCTGGATTGTGATTACCACAACGTGGGCAAGTAAACCCTTTGCTAGTACAAGAGAATTCACCGGTATAACCACAGTCATAACACTCATCAATCGGCGTGTTTGTCCCGTAATAAGGAACTCGGGTATAGCTGTAATCCCACACATCTTCTAACGCTTTGAGGTTATGCTGTAGGTTAGGATATTCGCCATAACAGATAAAACCGCCATTAGCTAAAGGAGGATAAGGCGCTTCAAAGTCTAATTTATCGTATGGGTTTACTTTCTTTTCAACATCTAAGTGGAAGCTATTGGTGTAATAACCTTTATCTGTAACACCAGGAATAATGCCAAACTCTGCTGCATCTAAACGACAGAAGCGATCACATAAGTTTTCACTTGGTGTGCTGTAGAGGCTAAAGCCATAACCAGTCTCTGCTTTCCACTGATCTGTTGCTTCACGTAGACGATTGATAATCGCCACGGCTTTTTCTCTTAAGGTCTCGTCGTCAAAAACGTGAGTTTGCGTGCCAAATAGTGCATTAATGGTTTCATGGACACCGATATAACCTAATGAGATTGATGCTCTGCCATGTTTAAAGATTTCAGCTACATTATCATCTGCTTTTAAACGAACACCACAAGCACCTTCCATATAAAGGATTGGAGCAACACGCGCTTTGACGTTTTCTAAACGAGCAATACGTGTCATCAGTGCTTTTTTCGCTAATTCAAGGCGAGAGTCAAGTAGTGACCAGAATGTGGCTTCATCACCTTGTGCCTCAATAGCAATACGCGGTAAGTTTAGGCTGATAACACCCAGATTATTACGACCTTCATGGATCATCTCACCATTTTCTTCGTAAACACCTAAGAAGCTACGACAACCCATTGGTGTTTTAAATGACCCCGTTACTTTAACGACTTGATCGTAATTTAAGATATCGGGATACATGCGTTTACTTGCACATTCAAGAGCAAGTTGTTTGATATCGTAATTAGGATCACCAAATTTATGGTTTAAACCATCTTTAATGGCAAAAACGAGTTTGGGGAAAACCGCCGTTTTGCGGTTTTTTCCTAAGCCAGCCATACGATTTTCAAGAATAGAACGTTGAATTAAACGTGCTTCTTTTGAGGTGCCAAGGCCAAAACCAAAAGTGACAAATGGTGTTTGCCCATTAGCGGTATGCAGTGTATTAACTTCATACTCTAAAGATTGGAATGCGTCGTAACACTCTTTTTCTGTGCGCGCATTAGCATAAGCTTCTTTATCAGCAATTTGCCATTCTTGCGCGACTTTATAGTGTTTGTCATAACTTGATTTTACAAACGGCGCCAATACTTCATCGATACGATTTATCGTTGTACCGCCATAAATATGGCTTGCCACTTGTGCAATAATTTGTGCAGTTACTGCTGTTGCTGTTGAAATAGATTTTGGGGGTTCTATTTCCGCATTTCCCATTTTAAAGCCATTGTTTAACATGCCCTTAAGGTCAATTAGCATACAGTTAAACATAGGGAAAAACGGTGAGTAATCGAGATCATGATAATGAATTTCGCCACGCTCATGAGCGAGTACCACATCTCTTGGCAGGATATGTAATTTTGCGTAATGTTTAGCCACAATACCCGCAAGTAAATCACGCTGGGTAGGGATAACCTTACTGTCTTTATTCGCATTCTCATGAAGAATAGAGACATCACTTTGTTCGATAAGGCCTCGGATTTCCTGAGTTAGTCTTCCACGTTGCTCACGAGCAACATCTCGGTCATGACGGTATTCAATATAGGCTCTGGCAACATCTTTATGTTTGCCAGCCATCAGCTGATTTTCTACGGCGTCTTGGATCTCACGGATATCGACATTCGAACGTCCTGCGAGAGATTGTGAAACAGATTGAGCGACAGATACGCAATAATCATCATCAGTGATCTCACAAGCTACGGCGGCTCTTTTGATAGCATCACTGATGCGGGTTTGGTCAAAAGAGACTTTACATCCGTCTCGTTTTATCACAATGGTTTTCACAATCTTGCTCCTTAACTATTTATCCACAGGCTCAAATCCCATAAAAACAGGTGATGGCACAGCATTCAGGCTTATTGTGGATAAGATGTGTATAATTACTATATGTTGTATATCGGTATGTATTAAAGCACAATATATAGTAATTGAAAGGGAAATAATCTTCATTAAAACTGATCTACATCAAGGTATTTTTGCTACATCAGGCATCAAGAGGGATTGGTAGAATTGTAAATATGTGCCAAAAACAGAAGTGATAAATTATTCATCAAAAAGTGAGAACATAAAAAAAGCAAAGTGCTCATAAAGAGACCTTTGCTTTTTTATGGCTTGCTATTGAGACGAAATTAACGGATAGCGATAACTTCGATTTCTACTTTTGCATCTTTTGGTAAACGAGCAACCTCAACACAAGAGCGGGCAGGGAATGCAGCGTTATGCTCTTTGAAGAATGCTTCATAAGCAGCATTGATTGTACCGAAGTCATTTAAATCTTTTACGAAAACAGTGGTTTTGATGATATTAGCAACCGTTAAACCTGCTTTTTCAATGATTGCTTTTACGTTTTCTAAAGATTGACGAGCTTGTTCTGCTGCATTATCAGAAACAAACTCACCAGTTGCAGGATCAACAGGTAATTGACCTGAAGTGATCACTAAATTACCTAAATCAACACCTTGTACATAAGGGCCGATCGCTGCTGGGGCTTTATCGGTATTAATTTCGTAAGACATGTAGAGCTCCTGTTTTTATAAGATTAACGCTAACATTCGATTAGTGTGGCGCTATTATAGCCAGTGCTTTAGGTTAGCAATATGACAGATATCAGGCTTTATCATAAAGTCTCTATCGATAAAAAGAAAATGAATGTAGAGTTATACGGCGTATTGACGCTGCTTTTAGTCCATAAAAATAGTGAGATCGTAGTAATATTTTTTATAAAAAAGAGGAAATAGACTAATTCTATTTTTAGTAAAAATAGTCTTGGGGCTTTTAAGAGATAATTATTCTTTTTTTATAAAAAACTATCTGCCCTTGCGAGCAGATAGTTAAAAGAATTAACGAATAACCGCGTGGCGTTCGAACTCTTTTTCACAGTATTTGCAGGTTAATACAACATCTGAGGCCAGTTTTTTGACTCGGAAACTGCTTTGTACTGGCTCGTTATGGCTAATACAGTTGCTATTAGGACAAGGCACCACATCTTCAAGTAGTTCAGGCAAGCTTAATGCCATCTTATTAACGACTTGATAATCATCGATAATATTGACCGTTGCTTGAGGTGCATACATTGCTAAACGGTTTGCTTGCTCAGAGGTTAAAAAGACATTTTCGATTTTAATTAAGTCTTTCTTACCTAAATTTTCTGAAGGCAAATTAAAACCAACGGTGATTCTTTCGTCCGTTTCTGTTAAGCGAAACAGTGAAAGAATTTTAAAGCCCACCTGCGCTGGAATATGATCAATAACAGTCCCACGTTTGATAGCTTCAACTTTTAGTTTGTGATCATGTGTCATGGTGTGCTCCTTATTAAAGAACTAAGTTTTTATTCAGAACTAAGGCAAGTAATGCCTGACGTGCGTAGATACCATTGCCTGCTTGTTGAAAATAATAAGCGTAAGGTGTTTTATCTACATCGGTCGTAATTTCATCAATACGTGGCAGTGGATGTAGGATTTTGAGGTTCTCTTTCACATTCACCAGATCTGCAGTGGTTAAGATAAATTGTGCTTTAACATTCGCGTATTCAGAGGGATCTAAACGCTCTTTTTGTACGCGTGTCATATAGAGAATGTCTAGCTCTGGCATGACTTCATCTACTGTTTCATGCTGGCTATATTCAACACCATTTTCTTCCAGTAAGTGAAGAATGTGCTCTGGCATGGCGAGTACTTTAGGGGCGATAAAATAGAGATGATTGCCTTTAAATTTCGCTAATGCTTGTGCCAGCGAATGCACTGTTCGGCCATATTTTAAGTCACCGACCATCGCGATATTGAGATTATCTAAACGACCTTGTGTCTCTTGAATAGTAAATAAATCAAGTAAAGTCTGTGTTGGATGTTGGTTTGCGCCATCACCTGCATTGAGTACCGGAATATCGCCAGCAAATTCAGAAGCTAAACGCGCAGCACCTTCTTGAGGATGGCGAATCACAATAGCATCGGCATAAGTGCGAAGAACCGAAATAGTATCCGCTAATGTTTCACCTTTCTTACCCAGTGACGTGTTGCTTCCATCAGAAAAACCAACAACGGATGCGCCGAGGCGGTTGATTGCTGTCTCAAATGATAAGCGAGTTCGTGTTGATGCTTCAAAAAAGCAACTCGCAATCACTTTGTCTTTTAACAATTCGTTATTAGGTTGCTGTTTTAGTTTATTAGCAACGTGAAGAACAGACTCCAAATCTTCCCTGTCCAGATCATTGATGGAGATAATATGCTTTTGGTAGAGCGGATTAGTCATTAGAGTTCTCCTTTGCGATGAATTGTGCGATAGATGGTTTTCTATAGGCCAAAAAAAACCCCTCAATAAGAGGGGTTTTAAAAAATAGGACTATTGGAAAAAAGAGAATGCGCTTGCGACCAGTTAAGGTGCTTGTTTTTGTTACGAATTGGAATAGGCGCTGTTTCATCTTTCCTCCTGACAAATTGTGGCGCATTATACGCATCTTAAAGTTGTGCGCAAGCGTTTGCTTTTGTTTTTTGCTAAAAAATTTTTTTTAATTTAAAAATCAATAAGCTCGAGATAAAACGAGAAAAACACCTATTTTTTTATCAATAAAAAAGAGGTGTTTTGCATGAATATGTATTTTAGAACGGATTTGCAAGGGTCGCGACCATCACCGCTTTGATGGTGTGAAGACGATTTTCTGCTTCATCAAACACAATGCTGTGTTTTGATTCAAAAACCTCATCAGTGACTTCAAAGCCACCATATAGGTTAAATTCTTCAGCTAATGCTTTACCCATTGTTGTCTCTTCGTCATGAAAAGCGGGTAAACAGTGAAGGAATTTAACGTCTGGATTCCCGGTTAATTTTATAACATCCATATTGACCTGATAAGGCTTAAGTAAAGCAATCCGCTCTTTCCAAACTTCTTTCGGTTCGCCCATAGAAACCCACACATCGGTGTAAAGAAAATCAGCTTTTTTAACTCCTTCTGCTATATTTTCAGTGAGTGTGATATTTCCACCATTTTTCTTGGCAATGTCTTGGCATTGAGCAATTAATTTTGCTTCAGGCCAACATGCTTTGGGGGCAACTAAACGTAAATCCATACCAGTTAATGCTGCCGCTTCTAGCATGGTATTTCCCATATTATTGCGTGCGTCACCAAGGTAAGCAAAGACTGTTTCTGATAAAGGTTTAGTTTGGTGCTCAGTGATAGTTAATAAATCTGCTAATAACTGTGTTGGGTGAAATTCATTAGTTAAACCATTCCAAACAGGTACACCTGAATATTGTGCAAGTGCATCTACCGTTTTTTGTCCGTAACCCCTGTACTGAATACCATCATACATACGTCCTAATACTCGAGCGGTATCTTTTATCGATTCTTTATGCCCAATTTGGCTTCCGCCCCCTAAATAAGTCACTCTTGCGCCTTGATCAAATGCAGCAACTTCAAATGCACAACGGGTACGTGTTGAGTCTTTTTCAAAAATCAGTGCGATATTTTTTCCAGTAAGATACTGAGTCTCTTGGCCTGATTTTTTGGCTTTTTTCAATTGTGCTGACAATGCCAGTAGTTGCTGAATTTCTGCAGGTGAAAAATCAAGTAAGCGTAAAAATGATTTTTGATAAAAAGGGTTCATAGAGTGATATCCTATTATTGAATTTATATTCAATTTATATCAATAAATATTCATCATCAACCCCTAAAGGAAAACTTTTAATTTAAACAGTATGCGATAAGGGCATCATATTAAGTATGGAGTGTTGATCCTGCCTGTGGGAGAATGAACAAGATACCTTTTCAGACTATTGCGGAGCATGATTATGGCGGACAGCAAAGAGTTAGCAGAACAACGTGAAGAAACACGTCTTATTATTGAAGAATTACTGGAAGATGGCAGTGATCCTGATGCACTGTATGCCATTGAGCACCATATCTCTTGTGAAAATTTTGAAACACTAGAAAAAGCAGCGGTTGAAGTCTTTAAATTAGGTTACGAAGTAACGGAACCTGAGGAAATTGAAGTTGAATCTGGTGAGATCTTAGTTTGCTTTGATGCGGTGAGTGAGAGTGGTTTGAATGCTGAACTTATTGATGCACAAGTTGAGCAATTAATGAATTTAGCTGAAAAAATGGGTGTCTATTACGATGGTTGGGGGACTTATTTTGAAGATCCTGACGCAGAGTATGATGATGAAGAAGGTGAAGACGACGAAGAAGAGTCTGATAAGTCATCACGTTTACATTAATTTTTGCTAAATGTTGTCCTTTTGTACCTGATTTGTCAGTGCAATATAACACCAGCCACAAAATTATCGCTTTGTGACTGGTGTTATTGTTTTTAAAGTAATGTCATTAATTCATGACACCAAATTTACCAGTGTCATAATCATAAAAAGCTTGTTGTAGCTCTTCTTGCGTGTTCATCACAAAAGGTCCCTGACCTGCAATAGGTTCATTAATTGGTTCACCTGTTAGAATTAAAACAATGGTGTCACCCATTGATTCTAATATCAACGTATCGCCATGATTATCTAACATCACCATATCGTGTTGGCGCGCAATTTCACTGTCATTGATATGTACAGCACCTTTTACCACAAACAGCATTGCATTATGACCTTCAGGAATACTGTGATGTGAAACACCCGCGCGATTTAAACGCAGATCCCACACATTTAGCGGTGAGTAGGTCATTGCCACTCCTTGTGTATTGGCGTAATCACCGGCAATGACTCTGACATAGCCTTGGTTATTAGGTAATTCAACATGGGGGATGTCCTCTGCTTTCAGTGCCTGATAACGAGGCTCTGTCATTTTGTACGCTGTTGGCAGGTTCACCCAAAGTTGCACCATTTCTAATACGCCACCTTCTTTGGTCATTTTTTCAGAGTGATACTCTTTATGCAAAATACCAGAAGCAGCAGTCATCCATTGCACATCGCCTGCGGTAATGGTTCCTGCGTGACCTTTAGAGTCATGATGAGAAACCTCACCTTGATAAGCGATTGTCACGGTTTCAAACCCACGATGAGGATGCGCACCTACACCACGGGCATTGGTAACAGGTTTAAACAGTGTTGGTTCAGCATAATCCATCAGCAGAAACGGGCTATGTTTCTCACCGTTTTCCTGATAGGAAAATAAGGTGCTGACTGGAAAGCCATTGCCTACCCAGTGTGAATTTGGCGCCGAATAAATATGATTAATCTGTCTGATAGTCATGATTGTTCTCCAAGTTAAGGAAAGAAACCGCAATAACCAAGACACAGAAGGAGGTAATACAGTTTATTGCGATTTCTTAATGAAGCTGATCATAAAGTGTTCGCGAGATGAACAAAATAGGGGGATTTTGTTGATGGTATTCAAAAAAAATGAATAACTTGAGCGGATAAAAATAAAAGACATGTAATACATGTAATAAGGAAAATAGAAACAATAAATAGGTTATATTTGAACAATTGAGTGACGATATTTTAATTGAATAAATTTAATTATTATTTTTCTAGTAAATAGAAAAAAACCACATTCTTTCTTAGCAACAATAAGTCAGAATGTAGTTTATTAATATGATTGTTTCTTAAATCTTATTTGTTTGTGTCGCCACAACCACCAATAATTTTAGAAACAGAAACTGCTGGGTGCAGTAAGTAGTCATAGTTACAGTCTTTTTCTTTATTGTATACGCTACCAGTACAGCCAGTCATTACAGTAATCACAGAAGCAATAAGTGCAATTTTAACAAAGTTTTTCATGGAAAAATTCCTTTTAAATTTTAGAGTTATAAAAGCCAATACATGACTTTATCCGTATAAAGATATTAAATTAGCTATAAATAGCAATATAAAAAAATCTTTTTTTTTAAATATAAAACAAGATAAATAATATTTTATTTAAGAGGGGAAATATAATTATCTAGAGTGAAATGAAAAAAAATTTAAACTTGTGAGTTTTAATAATATTTAAGATAAGACTTTCATTAATAATTTTTTGATAATAGTTAATTAAGAAATTAATTATGAAAATAAGCATAAGAATATACTGTATTTATATCATTCTAATAAATAGGATTTGTGTTAATAGATGCTATTAGGGCTAATAAAAACCCGCATAAGAAATGCGGGTAAAGTAGAACTTATTTTATTTATTGTATGACGTAGGGAACAGCAAGAACGCTTAAAGTGGCTTCACCATACGGATCTCACAATCACTATGTCCAGTGTTACCTAATGCTTCATCAATAAATTCGAATCCTAGTTTTTCGTATAAACCGACAGCCGCTTTTAAGATATCTGTGGTTTCTAAATAGCAACGGCTAAAGCCTTGTTCTTTACCAAATTCAAGAGATTGTAAAACGATTCTTTTCGCAATACCTTTGCCTCGTAGTTTGGATGAAAGGTACATTTTTTGTAATTCACAAGTATTGCCATCACCACCAGCCAGTGGTGCGACACCGCCACCGCCAACAACTTCTCCATCCATTTCTACAACCCAGTAAGCACTGCGTGGTTGATGATAAACTTCATAGAGGGTATCTAAAATAGGATCGGCAACAGCAAAGCCTTTATCGGCAGTTAAACCATGTTCTGCTGAGACTTCACGAATAACGCGTGCAATACCTGCGTTGTCTTTTTCTTCAATAGCTCGGATAACAATATTTGGGGTTATAGTTTGGATTGCAGTCATAGTTGCACTCATCGTTTCACTTATTAGTAAAATATTTTTTGATTATTTATTGAGAGAGCACCGGAAAGGAACTTCTTCATTGAAAGTAGCACGGATGGCTACAAAAACTATCTTAATTGATTAAGCGTGTTTGTAAACCGTAAACCTTTTTTCTTTGCTTACTTACTCTCTTTATTTCTAGCGTTATATTTTAGTGGATGATTAAATTTAAGAGAAAATAAGTAATAGAAATACATATTGACGAGAATAGAACCGAGAATAATAAGAAATAAAGTGAAAAATGGTTTTATTTTTTGACTGAAAGAAGCTAAGTAAAAACCCGCGATAAAACGCGGGTTTTCATTATTAATCTCTGTGTCTTTAAAGCGATAGTGCTTATAAAGAGGCGATAGAGATTTTCTGCGCGATCAGCTTCTCTTTTGCACTTAAGCATGTTGCTAAGCGTTCACGCTCTTTAGCTACAACTGTTTCTGGCGCACGGCTGACAAAACCATCGTTAGATAATTTGCTGTCTAAAGTTGTGATATCTTTCTCTACTTTTTCAATTTCTTTATCTAAACGTGCAAGTTCAGCATCTTTATCGATAAAGCCGGCCATTGGGATCAGCAATTCTGCACCGCTAACCAGTTTAGTCACTGATAATGGTGCTTCTTCACCTTCTGCTAATGGACGAATATCAGCCAAACGACCCATAGCTTTTAAGAAACCAATATTGTCACTAACACGGCGTTTAGCATTGTCATCAGCGCCACGTAAGATAACATCAAGTGGTTTACCTGGTGCAATATTCATTTCAGCACGGATGTTACGAACTGCAACAATCACTTCTTTGATCCACTCAAGATCGTTAAGTGCTTGTTCATCTACCAGTGAAGCATCGAACTCAGGGAAAGCTTGTAGCATGATGGTTTCACCTTCAATGCCTTTCACTTCCTTCACTCGTTGCCAGATGGTCTCTGTGATAAATGGAATAATTGGATGAGCAAGACGTAGTAAGCCTTCTAACACCTCAATCAGTGTATGACGTGCTGCGCGTTTTTGTGCATCATTACCTTTGTGTACCGCAGGTTTAGATAGCTCAAGATACCAGTCACAGAATTGGTTCCAAGTGAACTCATATAAAATACCGGCAGCGATATCGAAACGATAGTTGTCTAACGCTTCTCGATAGGCTTTAACGGTATTGTTAAATTCAGCTAAGATCCAACGGTCAGCGAGTGAGAATGTCATTTCGCCACCTTGGTAACCACAATCTTGCTCTTCTGTATTCATCAGAACAAAGCGACTTGCGTTCCATAACTTGTTACAGAAGTTACGGTAACCAGATAGACGTTTCATATCCCAATTAATATCGCGACCTGTTGATGCTAATGCCGCTAAGGTAAAGCGCAGGGCATCTGTACCATGTGCTTCAATTCCTTCTGGGAACTCTTTGCGAGTACGTTTAGCAATTTTTTCAGCCATTTGTGGCTGCATCATATTACCAGTACGTTTTTCTAACAGGTTCTCTAATGAAATACCGTCGATCATATCCAGAGGGTCAAGTACGTTACCTTTGGATTTTGACATCTTCTGGCCTTCTTCATCACGAATAAGGCCTGTCATATAAACCGTATTAAATGGAACTTGCGGTTTACCGTCCTCATCTTTGATAAAGTGCATGGTCATCATGATCATGCGAGCGATCCAGAAGAATATAATATCGAATCCACTGACTAAGACATTCGTTGGATGGAATGTTTTCAGTGCTTCAGTATTTTCAGGCCAGCCTAATGTTGAGAATGTCCATAGTGCAGATGAGAACCATGTATCCAGTACGTCCTCATCTTGGCGTAATGCGACATCAGCTGCGATATTGTTTTCACGACGAACTTCTTCTTCGTCACGACCAACATAAACGTTGCCTTGGTTGTCATACCACGCAGGGATACGGTGACCCCACCACAGTTGACGAGAAATACACCAATCTTGGATATCGTTCATCCATGAGAAGTACATGTTTTCGTACTGTTTTGGTACAAATTGGATATCGCCATTTTTAACTGCTTCAACGGCTGGTTTCGCTAAAGGTGCTGCACGAACATACCATTGGTCTGTTAATAAAGGCTCGATAACTACACCACCACGGTCGCCGTAAGGTACAGTTAAATCGTGAGGTTTGATCTCTTCTAGTAAACCTAGACGTTCAAATTCAGCGACTATTGCTTTACGGGCAGCAAAGCGTTCCATACCTTGGTAGGCTGCTGGAATTTCAGTGCTGTAAATATCAGACTCAACACCATTAGTATCTAATACTTCTGCACTTACACGGATATTGCCGTCAAAATCCATGATATTAATCATTGGTAATTGATGACGACGTCCAACTTCATAGTCATTAAAGTCGTGAGCTGGAGTGATTTTTACGCAACCTGTGCCTTTTTCCATATCAGCGTGTTCGTCCGCTAAAATAGGGATACGACGGTTAACGATTGGCAGAATAATTTCTTTACCAATTAAATCTTTATAACGAGGATCTTCTGGGTTAACAGCAACACCAGTATCACCTAACATAGTTTCAGGACGTGTTGTTGCAACAATCAGGTAATCTTTACCTTCCGCTGTTTTTGCCCCATCGGCTAAAGGATAACGCAGATGCCACATCGATCCTTTAACTTCACGGTTTTCGACTTCAAGATCAGAAATCGCGGTGTGTAACTTAGGATCCCAGTTTACAAGGCGTTTGCCACGGTAGATAAGATCTTCTTTATGTAAGCGGACAAAAGCTTCTTTAACAGCTTTAGATAACCCTTCATCCATTGTGAAGCGCTCACGTTCCCAATCAACAGAGTTACCTAAACGACGCATTTGGTTAGAGATGTTACCGCCTGATTCGGCTTTCCATTCCCAAATTTTATCGATAAATGCATCACGACCATAGTCATGACGATTTTTACCTTCTTCAGCGGCAATTTTACGTTCAACAACCATTTGCGTTGCGATGCCTGCATGGTCAGTACCTGACTGCCATAAGGTGTTTTTGCCTTGCATGCGCTGATAACGGATCATGGTATCCATAATGGTCTGCTGGAAAGCATGACCCATATGTAGGCTACCTGTGACGTTTGGCGGTGGGATCACGATACAGAAGCTTTCTTTCGTTGTATCGCCATTGGCTTTGAAATAGCCATTTTTTTCCCAATGCTGATACAGAGGTTGTTCAATTTCTGTTGGATTATATGTTGTGTCGAGCGATGGCTCTTTCGGTGCGGATTTATTTTCCATATTCTTTACGTATTCAATAGGTTGGCGGCGTAGCCATTGTCAAAGTAAAGCCGACGCTACGATAAATTTTATATCGTTCACGCGCCAACTGTTTTAATTGTTCATCGATAGGCACAAAGTCTATCACTTCATGGAAAGCTGTGGCAAAGTCTACGAATTGAGATTGTAAATTAATCAAGAGATCACGAGGTGCATTACCACGTTTTCCAGGCCAACATAATTCAACAGGAGAACCATAACGAGGACCTTCACCTGCAAGATTATGAGGAACAAACTGATGTGGTTCTCTTGCCCATAATGCCTCATCAAGCAATTCAGCTTGAGCTTGAGACTCACAAACCAACAAAATACGTTTGCCTAATCGCCAATGTTCAGCGGTAAGTTGACAGGCAAGCCACTCATGAGCCTGTAAATCATCGTGTATTGATGGTTGTTCCATTAAATAAAACGTGGCGTTTTTCATGATATCCCGATAACAGAAGGGTATTGCGTTGCAATACCCTTCTTGGAGTCTGCTCTATTTACCATAATAATAGGGTAATACCTTAACCCTGATAATTATGCGGTATTACTCGTCGCTATTCAAACCCGCGCGATTAAGTAAGAACTGAGATAATAAAGAAACAGGACGGCCTGTTGCGCCTTTTGCTTTACCAGAACGCCATGCTGTACCTGCAATATCTAGGTGAGCCCAGTTATATTTAGTCGCAAAACGAGCTAAGAAACAACCCGCTGTAATTGCGCCACCTAAACGGCCTCCTGTATTTGCTAAATCAGCAAAATTAGATTCGATTTGTTCATAGAACTCCTCGCCTAATGGTAAACGCCAAGCGCGGTCACCTGCTTGCTCTGATGCATTCATTAATTCATGTGCTAATGGATTATGATTAGACATTAATCCGCTGTAGTGATGTCCTAAAGCCACCATACAAGCACCCGTTAATGTAGCGATATCGACAACTAATTCAGGCTCAAAGCGTTCAACATAAGTTAACGTGTCACATAGCACTAAACGACCTTCAGCATCGGTGTTTAATACTTCAACGGTTTGGCCTGACATGGTTGTTAAAATATCACCTGGGCGATATGCTTTTCCACCTGGCATGTTTTCACAACCCGCAAGTACACCAATGACATTGATTGGTAACTGGAGTTCAGCAACAACACGCATCACACCATAAACCGTTGCAGCACCACACATGTCGTATTTCATCTCATCCATGCCGTCAGCCGGTTTGATAGAAATACCCCCTGAGTCAAATGTCAGCCCTTTACCTACTAACACAATTGGACGAGCTTCAGGATCTTTATTGCCTTTATATTCGATAATCGACATTAAAGATTCATTTTGAGAGCCTTGTCCTACTGCAAGGTAAGCATTCATATTTAGCTCTTTCATTTGCTCTTCGCCAATAACACGCGTAGAGACATTTGAAGATGAATCTGCTAATTGACGAGCTTGAGATGCCAAATAAGCGGCATTACAGATATTTGGTGGCATGTTAGCTAAATCTTTACATGCTTTAATGCCTGATGCGATGGCTAAACCGTGTGCAATTGCGCGTTCACCACTTGGTAGTTCACGACGAGTAGGTACATTAAAGACCATCTTACGTAATGGACGGCGTAATTCTGTCTTATTGCTTTTCAGTTGATCAAAGGTATAGAGGCAGTCTTTTGCAGTCTCAACCGCTTGACGTACTTTCCAGTAATTATTACGACCTTTAACATGTAACTCAGTCAGAAAGCATACGGCTTCCATTGAGCCAGTTTCATTGAGCGTGTTAATGGTTTTTTGAATGATCTGTTTATACTGACGTTCATCCAATTCACGCTCTTTACCGCAACCAATCAGTAAAACGCGCTCAGAGAGAACATTAGGTACATGATGTAACAGCAGTGATTGTCCAACTTTGCCTTCCAGTTCACCTCTGCGTAACAGGGCGCTGATATAGCCATCACTGATTTTATCAAGTTGCTCCGCGATCGGAGATAAACGACGAGGCTCAAACACCCCCACGATAATACAAGCGCTGCGTTGTTTCTCTGGGCTGCCGCTTTTTACATTAAACTCCATGCGTTCTCCTGAATATTAAAGACAAAAACGGAAAGTATCGTTTAGAATAGTGATCCGCATTAATCTACCCCATAGAAAGTTTACTTTTTATGTTAAGCTAAATGCATTAATTGAATACAACTAATTTAGCTAACTTATAAGCTTGTTCTTATTGGGAACCTGTTTATAGCATGTTTTGATATCATTTGGGCTGCAAGAATGTCTAACTGAGATGCACAAATGATAGATATACAACGAAGTTAGCGATTTTCCTGCAAAAAGACAAGTTTTCACAGGCATAACTAGCGTGATTATAATTCGATATTTAGCTCGGGAAACCCTTAAAAGTCAGATAGCCATCTTATTTATTTTGATGCTTATCTTTTTTAGCCAGAAATTGGTTGAAATTTTAGGGGCTGCTGTTGAAGGTAACATTCCTACAAACCTCGTGATTTCTCTGCTGTGGCTGGGAATTCCTGAGATGGCACAGCTTATTCTTCCATTAAGCCTTTTTCTTGGGCTTCTGATGACTTACAGCAAACTTTATGTTGAAAGTGAGATAACCGTCATGAATGCGTGCGGAATAGGTAAGAAAGCATTAGTGCAAGCGGCACTGTTGCTCTCATTACTGACCAGCGCATTAGCCGCAGGAAATGTCATTTGGCTTATTCCTTGGTCTTCGGTGCATCAAGAGCAAGTCCTTGAGGATGCTAAAGCAAATCCAAGTTTAGCTGCGTTGATGGAAGGGCAATTTAAAATGTCCAGTGACCGCAATATGGTACTCTATCTTGGTAGTGTAAAAGGAAACCAATTCCAAGATGTGTTCCTTGCACAATTACGTCCAACGCAAGATCAGCGTCCTTCTGTCGTGGTGGCAGATAAAGGCTATACCAAAGAATTACCTAACGGGAATCAGATAGTCGTATTGAGTGAGGGAACTCGCTATGAAGGTACGGCAGTACTCCGTGATTTTCGTATTACCGATTTTAATGACTACCAAGCTGTTATTGGACACCGTGAATCGACCATTAGCAGCAATCGCGTAGAACAAAAGACAATGTCTGAGCTTTGGCATTCTAATGAAACAGAGTCTATTGCTGAATTCCATTGGCGCTTAACCTTGATTTTCTCTGTTGTCATTATGGCGGTGATGGTCGTACCTTTAAGTGAGGTAAATCCACGTCAAGGTCGCGTATTAAGTATGTTACCTGCCATGTTGCTTTATCTGGTGTTCTTTTTATTACAAAGCTCATTGCACTCTAATGGTGAAAAAGGAAAAGTGGACCCCCTCATTGCAATGTGGAGTGTTAATGGCGTTTATCTCGCCTTGGCAATCTTATTGAATGTTTGGGATACCTTACCTATGCGGAAATTCCGTGCGCGCTTTAAGAAAGGAGTTGCCTGATGTTTGGTGTATTAGATAGATATATCGGGCGTACTATTTTACAGTCAATTTTGATGACACTGTTTTTGCTGGTTTCACTATCTGGCATTATCAAATTTGTCGATCAACTTCGTAAAGTAGGGCAAGGCGATTTCACCACGCTGGATGCGGGTATTTACGCTATTTTAAATATCCTTAAAGATGTGCAGATTTTCTTTCCTATGGCTGCCTTATTGGGGGCGTTATTAGGACTAGGTGCATTAGCAACGCGCAGTGAGTTAGTGGTGATGCAAGCATCGGGATTTACCCGTTTGCAAATTGCAGGCTCTGTGATGAAAACCGCTATTCCGTTAGTACTGTTAACGGTACTTATTGGTGAATGGGGTGCACCACAAGGTGAACAATATGCACGTAACTATCGTGCTGAAAAAATCATGGGTAACTCTTTAGTTTCTACTAACCGTGGTATGTGGGCTAAAGATGGCAATCAATTTATTCATATCAATCGAATAAAGAGCCAAAATGAGATGCAAGGCATCACGCTCTATGATTTTAATAATGATAGAAAACTAGAAACGGTACGTTATGCATCAAGTGCAACTTACGATGTGAATAAAAAAACGTGGATGTTGAAGCAAGTCGAACAGTCAGACTTGACGGATCCACAAAAAATCACAGGTAAAAAACAGGTATCACTTGAATGGCCAACACGATTAACGCCAGAAAAGTTAAGTGTTGTGGCATTAGATCCGGATGCATTATCGATCAGTGGGCTCTATCAGTACGTAAAATATCTAAAACAGAGCGGGCAAGAATCAGCAAACTATGAATTGAATTTCTGGAAAAAAATCTTTGCTCCAATCTCTGTTGCGGTAATGATGTTAATGGCACTGTCATTTATCTTTGGCCCATTACGTACTGTACCAATGGGATTAAGAGTTCTAACAGGGATCTCTTTTGGTTTCCTGTTTTATATCGTCAATGAAGTTTCAGGACGATTAAGTTTGGTTTATGGCATACCTGCCGTGATTGCAGCATTAGTACCAGCAATATTATTCCTAACATTGAGTCTATGGTTATTGATGAGACGTAATCGCTAGGTAATATCTACTTCAGCCAGAAAAACAAAAAGCGCCTTAAATAAGGCGCTTTTTTTATCGTTATAGTGTTTGCGATCACTGATAAAAATCTTTTGCTAATGCTCGAACAAGCGCATTAGTCCCCTGAGTCACTTCACTAAATTTAGTGCCATTAGGTTTGCGAGTGATCACCACAAATACACCGATATTTAATTCAGGAATGGTTGCCATATAAGTATTAAATCCACCGCCACCGCCTGTTTTTTGGTAAATTGCCGGGATACCATTGGCGGGAGCCATATAAACCCAGCCTAAGCCTAAACCATCAGCACGACCCGCAACATCCATTCCTTCTACTGAAGAGAGTCGATTACGAGGAAAGTAGACAGATTGCTCTTTGCTTGCCGTTGCTTTTCGCATGGCATTATGAGAAGTCAAAAAGCCTTGCATCCAACGTTGCATATCGGCAGGCGTCGAGTACACACCTCCACTTCCTGCTGCTGCAAGGGTGTTAGAACATGGACTGGGTTTATATCCCACGAGTAGCCGTTGACATTGTTCTGGCGTCGGCGTCAACGTGGTATTGGTCATACCGGCAGGTTGAGTAACATATTGTTGTAAAAGTTGAGGATAACTTTTGCCGGATGCTTTCACTAAAGCATCTGCTAATAGATCGTAAGCTAGGTTTGAATACGCCGCTTGCTTCCCTGCTGTGGATGTCAGTGTCGCTTTTTTCAGCCAGTTCCAGCGGTCGCCATGTGTTGGCCATATAAAAACAGGTCTTCCCCATTTTCCGCCGGGTTGTTCTCGTGGAAAACCACTAGTGTGGCTTGCTAAATGATAAAGACGGATAGGGGATTGAGCGCTGACTAAGGGGATGTTGACACCATAGTAGCTATATTTTTGCAGTGGATCTGTGACTAATAATTTTCCATCATCTTGTAATTTTAACATCACTTCACTCGTCATCAGCTTTGTGATAGATGCGATACGGATCAGTGAGTTCATTGAGGGGGCATTACGGCTTTCAGGTGTTGTTGTCCCAAAAGAACGATTCAAGGTCTGAGAGTTATTGATCATAACAATAACCATGCCTTGAGGATGACTCTTTTGATAAATTTGTGATGCGTATTTATTAAACAGCGCACTTGCATTGCTTGCATTAGGGCTTAATGCTGTAGGCCATTGTGTTAATTCAGGCACACTGTTCTGTTGATTTAACATAGAAGGTTGTGTTGCTGGTGGTAATGACGAACGTTGGCTACACGCATTCAATGTCAGTAAAGCGACGGGGATCATAAGATATTTTAGAAAATGTTTTTTCATTTTTACTTTCAACAGAAGTCAGTGAGGTGAAAGGAATGCGATCAACATAAAATGATTTATGTTTTAATTTGGTGCCTTTCTTATCGCGCTATTTTTTCTTTATCATTTTTAATACGGCCCCTAAGATAATACCAACAAATATACCTGTTATAATCCAGCCAACAATGCCCATAACACCGCCTTCTAATCCGATTTAAACCAAATTTTGATTATATTATCAGAAATAAGAATGTCTATCAGTGCAAGAGACAGTTATCAAAAAGTTGGCATTAAATGTGTCAAATTGTCTCTAAGAAAAAGATAGTGAAGAAAAATTGCATCATAAAAAGACATTTACCTCATATTTCTTCTCTAAAAATGAGGTAAGTATTACCGTTAAGTTACAATCTCCGATAATTTCCCCTGTTTTTAACCTAATTATTAGCTTTTCTTTATTATTAAGTTAGGATGTGTATATCAAGAAATTGTTAATGAATGGTGTTACAATCTTTATTATTACATTTCTATGGATTATTATTCTTATTTTTATCTTTAATTGATTTTTTGTTGGATATTTATAAAAATAATATAAGGGTGTGTCATATTTTGTAATAATTTACTGATTGTAGGATTGTACAATTAAACTTATTATAGCTTCATCAAGTCGAGAGACTGAAAATATAAGCGTTACAGCGCAAAGATAACACAGCAATAATAGAGTGAAGTAATAAGAAGACATATTATAAAATGGCCTCTTCAATAATAAATAATTTATATATTAGTTGTAATATTTCAACACCATTATATTAAAGAGTAGTATCTTCGTTATAGTAGTAAATAAATACCTTTATATTAGATAGTAGTACCTGATTTAAAGTAATAAATCTTTTATATCAATAACATGTAGTATAGATAAAGAAGTACATTATATTAATAAAACATAATTACTTTCTTCCTCACACCAGGGAAGAGAAGGGCAGTGACGCTATAAAAACAACTTATAGTCATTAAAATAAAACTAAGCCCTCGTTTAGCAGTACTGTCGGATCAAAACACTAACCCAAGTTTTGATCCTTTTTTTATTTATCGCTATATATATTATAATATATCGATTAAATAAGTTAGTTCTAATGAGTTTATTTAATGACGATGTAATCTTTAAAAGAAAAAAGGTAAGAAAAAGCATAAATAAGGTAAAAATAAACTTAGATACAAAAACAACAAGATAATTGATTTATTGATACAACATGATTAAAGCATTAACGATAGATACCTCGATGTAACCTATAGGCCATGTTTTATGATAGCAATAAAACCTAAATGCACTTTTTTTCGCCAATCAAACTGAAAACTAACAATAATTGTTGCGGGGGTTCTTTACGCAAGTATAATGGACAGGTTTTCCAAACACTTCAGTGCCGGAGTGGCGAAATTGGTAGACGCAGTTGATTCAAAATCAACCGCCTTCGGGTGTGCCGGTTCGAGTCCGGCCTTCGGCACCATGAGAACATCAATGGACGTCAACTGACGTCTTTTTTTGTATCTGAAATCCCAGTTTTACAAGGCTTTTCCCCACTTTTCAGTCTTCTCAAGTATACTAAGGTCAACCCACATCAAGTACCAGCTGTTGGTATATGTGTTGGTATCTCTCGATTCGATAATAGTTTGTACCAACAGAAGGAGATAAATCATGGCTCTTACTGATGCTAAAGTCAGGGCTGCCAAGCCTTTGGATAAATCGTATAAATTGACCGATGGTGATGGTATGCACTTGATGGTACATACCAACGGCTCAAAATATTGGCGTTTACAGTATCGCTTTGGAGGTAAGCAAAAAATGTTAGCGCTGGGTGTTTATCCTGATATTTCACTCGCAGAAGCCAGAGAGAAAAGAGATGCCGCCAGAAAGTTAATTGCTAATGGTTTTGATCCCAGTGAAAAGCGTAAGGAAGTTAAAGAAGAGCAACAAAAAGAATTTAATACCTTCGAAAAGGTTGCTCGTGATTGGCACGCGACCAATAAGAAATGGTCAGAAGGTCATAGTAACCGAGTCCTCAAAAGCCTTGAGGACAATATCTTTGCAACTCTTGGTAAACGCAATATTGTCGAACTGAAAACTCGCGATCTCCTCGAACCGATTAAAGCCGTAGAGGTGTCTGGACGTCTTGAGGTGGCAGCTCGTTTACAACAACGTGTGACGGCGATAATGCGTTACGCAGTACAAAGCGGTTTAATCGACTATAACCCAGCTCAAGATATGGCAGGTGCAGTTGCCACTGGTAAACGAGTCCATAGAGCCGCTTTAGAGCTCAAACGTCTACCCGAGTTATTACAACGTATCGATGATTATAAGGGAAGACCTTTAACTAAACTTGCAGTCAAACTCACCTTGTTAGTTTTTATTCGTTCCAGTGAATTGCGTTTCGCCCGTTGGGATGAAATCGATTTTGACAATGCCATGTGGACGATCCCTGCTGAACGAGAAGCGATCGAAGGGGTTAAATACTCTCATCGTGGATCAAAAATGCGTACTACTCATTTAGTCCCTTTAAGCCGACAAGCCATTGAGATCTTAAAACAGATCTACCAATTCAGCGGTAACAATGAACTGATCTTTATCGGTGATCATAATCCAAGAAAGCCAATGAGTGAAAACACGGTTAACAACGCATTACGTGTGATGGGTTATGATACTAAGACAGAAGTGTGTGGTCATGGTTTCAGAACGATGGCATGTAGTTCGTTGATTGAGTCAGGGCTGTGGTCGAAAGATGCAGTAGAAAGGCAAATGAGCCACCAAGAGCGTAACTCAGTGAGGGCTGCTTACATTCATAAGGCAGAACATATTGATGAACGCCGATTAATGGTGCAATGGTGGGCGGATTATTTGGATGCTAATCTGGAACAAACTATTTCGCCTTTCGATTTTGCCAAGTTTAATAATCCAATGAATCACTAAGACTTTAACCATGTCATATAGGAAATCCATTTGCAATACGAGGAGTCGAATAATACGGTAGTATGCCGACTACATCGATTCTTTGGAAAGTCAAAATAAAGTGATTTCGAAATAGCTTATGCCTAAAAACGTAATCATAATTACAATTTTATTGTAATGTATTTTAGTTTGTAGCCCATACCCCACCAAAAGCGAGAGCCTCTGTCCATCATAAACTGACTCCAGTTTATTGGACAGGGGCTTTTTTCGTTTTAACCCGCGCAAAGAAATCATGATAGAAAGCATAACATGTTATCGGGACTGTAAGGCAACTCATTATCCTGCTCTAAAACGTCATTAATCATTTTTAAAGCAGATTGTCTATTTTCAACTGATTGGCTTTTTATATCAATATCATCTTCTAAAGGGAAATAGATCCTTTTATCAAAATATCGCCATTAATTAAATCACAATACATCAATAATAGGACATGAATATGCGCATAACTGCGACGGCTTCCCCATGCCTAAAATCGGGGATAATTTCTGTTTTTATCACAAATTTAGGAAAATATAACGAAGGAGAGCTGATTGGTGAGTGGCTTGAGCTTCCGGCAACCTCAAAAGAGATCGAACACTGTTTAATGCGGATTGGCATTGATGGCATTCACTATGAAGAGTATTTCTTGACCGACTATGAATCCTCCATTGATGGCCTTTCTTCTTACATTTCAGAATATAGCTTTTTAGATGAGTTGAATGAGTTAGCCACGCAATTAGCCATGTTATCGCCTGATGAAATTGACCTTTATCAGGGGGTAATTGAAATCGGTTCTTCAGCGAGTTCAATCCATGATTTAATTCATTTAGCGGATAATTTAGATTCTTTCCAGCAATTATCGGGGATCAATAATGAATATGACTTAGGTTATTACTGGATAGAAGAAAGTGGTTGTTATGATTTAGCACAACTGGGTCATTTATCCCATTACTTTGACTATGAACGCTATGGACGTGATGTTTGTCTTGAACAAGGCGGTATTTTTCACAGTGGAGGATATGTTTATCATACGGGTGGGTAGATAGGACAACAACATGAGAGTCAAACCGCTTTCATCCCTCAAGGCGGGAAATAAAGAATGTCGAGGTACCCCAATGACATCCATAATCTAGAACGTTAATCAAACTAAACTCTATTTTAAGCCATCTTTACGGACATCCGTAAAGATGGCTATTATGGTGTTCTTTTTTTATTTAATGCAAACCATTAAATGGATATTTATCTTACTGTGATGACAAATGCACTAGTAGAAGCAAGATAGCCAAATATTGGCTTTCAACATAACACCTTATGCACCATCCCCCTTGGTGTAAGTAGAATGGACGAGTGTTAATCAGGTGGCCTTGCGCACATTGCAGTTTCAGCTTTTGGTTGCCCTTTTCAGGGTTAAGCCATACACTACCCTAGACCGCCACGATTTGGGCGATTTTGGCCTTAAGCTATTCAGAATAGGCTTGGATACTTTGCCCCACATTACTAGGCCAACTGTCAATCACAGCAAGAAAAGCGCGTTGTTGTTCCGGCGGCGCATGACGCAGAGCAAAGCCTGCTTTTGCGGGTAATTTAATCAATATCATTAGTTACCTGCTTTGGTGTATGGGTTATAATCAAAGCAGATAACAAATAACTCACTGAATAAATTTAAACATAGGAAAGTAAACGTTTTTTAAGATATTCTAAAAAATCAGCAGCATATAGCTGACTATTATCACCAATTAATACATAGACCTTTTTCATATCATTAGTATCCCAAAAAAAAATTCCTCACCAAAATCCGTATTTGACAAGGAGATTCGTTCGGATGCTAAATTCTTATTGGCGATTACATTCTGATATACTATATCTCCACCTATTGCTTCATCAAATGGTAAGCAATAAATACTATATATCTCTTCCCCACAAATCATCCTGTTGCGGTGAGCAAATTGGTGGTGGGCAGCCATTATTGCCCCCTCCATTATTTCAGCAACTATGGAGTAAACATGTGAAAACTCACAACTAAACAGGTTATTGCATACAGCAAAGCCGGCCCAAAAAAATATTCAGATGGTGAAGGTCTATACTTTTGCGTCCGCAAACAAGGCTCGCCTTACTGGATGATCCGCTACACCACAGCCAAAGGAAGACGAGAAGCAACCTTGGGGCAATTTCCTTTAATGTCGTTGGTAGACGCCAGAATTGCCGCCGCATACTTTCGAAAGGAAGTACGTGACGGCATAGATCCTCTTCTAGAAAAACAGAAAATCGAGTTACCTGACATTGAGACCGTGGATCAACTGTTCCATGACTGGTATCGAACCGATCTGAGTAGACGACTAAAGCATCCCAAGATTCCGTATCGGGTTTACACTAAAGACATAAGCCCTGTCATTGGCATTAAGAGCCTATCCCAAAAGGAATTATCGTATAATATAATGAATTACGATAATTTCTGAGGGCGAAGCGTGACGGGCAACAAGTGGCAGATCAGTGATGGACTCTGGGAGAAAATGGCTCCACTGATTCCGGAACATAAAACTCACCATCCTCAGGGTACTCACCGCAAGCAGGTTGATAATCGCGCTGCAATGAACGCCATCTTCTTCGTACTCAGGACGGGTTGCCAGTGGAATGCGCTGAATGCCACCGGTATATGCTCGTCAAGCTCTGCTCACCGCCGATTTCAGGAGTGGCGGGATGCTGGCGTATTTGAACGCTTCTGGCAAAACGGGTTGCTTGCTTGCGAACAGTTGGACGCTATTGACTGGTCGTGGCTGTCGATGGATGGTTGTATGACCAAATCACCGCTGGCAGGCTCAAAAAAACAGGCAGGAACCCTACAGACCGGGGGAAACAGGGCGTAAAGCGCAGTCTGATGACTGACGCGAACGGGCTTCCGCTTGCACTGGTTGTAGCTGGAGCAAATACGCACGACATAAAGCTGGTTGCGGATACGCTCGATGCCCTCCAGACAGGCAGACCATGCAAGAGGCTCCGGTTGTGCATGGACAAAGGGTATGAAGCGGAATGGTTGGAATCGTATCTGAGAAGTCGTCGCTATGAACCTCATATCCAGTCACGGAAGGATGAGTCAGAAGCCATTAAAAACACGGATTTTAAGGCTCACCGCAGGGTTGTAGAGAGAACACACAGTTGGATGAATCGCTACCGTCGTGTCCTGACTCGTTGGGAGAAGAAAGTCGAGAATTATGAGGCGATGCTGCATTTTGTCTGTGGTATCATTGTCTGGAATAAAACCCTATTGGGATAGGTTCTAAGTGTATTGCTGAGGTGACCGCACGAGACGTGCGCGAAGTATTAGAGCGCATTCGAGAAAGTAACCGCCCTACTATTGCCAACGATACCTTGATGTACATGAAGCAGCTGTTTCGACATGCGATAAAGCTCGACTTAACGCTGAACAACCCAGCCGCAGCATTTACCGTGGACGATGCCGGTGGCGTGGAGTCCAAGTAAAGACAGGATGCTCAGCAAAGAGGAAATTCACTACGCCTTTAGCGTGTTTCATACCCATATCAATAGCTTTGGCCGCGACAACTACCTCGCTTGCTGTCTGTTTTTGGTGTTGGGCGTGCGCAAAAGCGAATTGTGCGAAGCCATGTGACGTGAAATGGATTTAACCACAGGCGTGTGGGATCTGCCCAAAGAACGCAGCAAAACCGGCGTGCCCATTAGCATCCCCTTACCGCGCCAAGCCATTGCCTGGTTTAACGAGCTGCAAGTCCGCGCTTGTGGCTCGCCTTATGTTTTCCCAGCCAGACGAGCAAGCCATCGTCCACATATGGGGCCAGATACGCTGAACCGTGCCATTTCTAAACTCTTTGGTCGCGAGCCTGGGCGCAAAAAACAGCCACCGAATAAAATGGGCAAGCTTGAACACTTCACCGTACACGATTTGCGCCGCACCTTTCGCAGCCTTGCCGCCTCTTTGGGCATTGCAGGCAACGTAGCCGAACGCTGCCTTAACCATAAGTTAAAAGGCGTTGAGTGCATCTACGACCGCCACGATTACTTTGAGGAGCGCCGTATTGCCCATCAAATCGTGGCTGATGTGATCGAACCACTGGTGAACTTTGAGCACTCTTCACAGCACAACACAGGAGGGCATTAACATGCAATTTATGATGCGACTTGCCCCATTACCTTTCCAATCGCCATGCTGGCAGGCCTTGGTTGGTGTATTGGCATTGCCTTACTCGAACAGCCTTATGGTATAGGCTACGCACTTACTCGGCATTGCCTGATGGTATTCGTGGTACTCGCTCCTTGGCTGATGCTAAAACCCATGTTCTACGTGATTGTCAGTTTAGGACGCAAACTGGGGCTCATCCCGCCTGCACGCCCAACGCACAGCTTGGGGTATGAAGAATCACTCTATTGGTTCAGAGTATTGGCCTTTTTCGATGGCAAACGCAGTCGCATGCCGAAAAGGCCCATCAGGCGAAACTAGCAAGCCCCCATTTGCTCACTTACTGTG
The DNA here is from genome assembly GCF_003144395.1 of Proteus faecis. GTDB lineage: Bacteria > Pseudomonadota > Gammaproteobacteria > Enterobacterales > Enterobacteriaceae > Proteus > Proteus faecis. The sequence goes on from NZ_PENZ01000027.1 coordinate 170,276, forward strand.
GGCAGTTGGGACAATGGGGCAACACTTGATACAGCGAGCTTTAGAAAGTGAATAAGAAGAAATTAAACTGCCCCAAGGAATGGGGCAATTGGGGCTTTGATTGACAAAATAGGTCACTAAACATAATCTTCAAGCCAATATGGCCGACGCCTCTGCATTTCTGTACGCGTCGGTTCTCATTTCGCCTTGTCACTATTCAGCCATTGCTTTTCCTACCGATAGCTCGCTTACAAAATACCACACCCAGCTTTAAGCTAAATCAACCAACCCAATTACTTACTTTGATCGGCTGATGCAATCCCCCCTAGGCGTCATTTGCTAATCCATGAGTTTCAACAGCCGCCACACACTTCCCCATGCCTTTACCCCCTTACACCAAAACCACTATCCGTTTGGCTTTTGGATCGAAACGCCAAACAGGGAAATTAGCCCATTCACTGTTTGGCTTCTCGATTGAAATCCAACGCTGCTAAGCCTTGCCAGTACTGGATAAAAGCAAGGTTTGGCACTTTTTGCGCCTTAAACCAACTTCGAGCCCAAAGTACAAACCGTTTGATTTTTTAAACCCAAAATGCAAACGATCGTTTGGCGTCTCGATTTTTTGCACTTGGCGAATGCCGCCAAACAGCACTGTATTGGACTATGTATATCAAATAGTTAGCCGCGAACAGGTCATCATAAAAAACCGATTTGACTGGTTAGTTTCATGGCCATTTCTTTCATCTATTTCACCACCGAGTCTGCACCCGACGACTGAAAATAGACGGCAAGACGAACCAACAAGGTGATAAGTGACGTGTTATGGGCAAGTGGCAACGATTGGGATAGAGAATGGATACAGCAGGTGGTCGCTTTACTGGTTGGGGATGGTGCGTTTACTCTCTACCCAGCATTAAGCCAGTGCGATAATGCGGCCGAACGCTTAACCCGCTGGTTGACCTATCAGTTACCACGCGTTAAACAAGCGCAGCCAGGCTGCCCGATTCACCAATGGCTAAATAGCATTGGCGCACAAGTGATCGTAGAAAAATAGCAAAGCCCCGAGCAATGGCCAAACCTATATTGGCTACCTTTACCTGAGGTTGATGGCAACGCGCAAGGCGGGTTAGCTTTGTTACCAGCGCATTTATTACCGGCAGATTTTTTATCGGTATATGTGGATGGCACGATTCAAACCAGAACATTGCAAGCAAACACACTGGCTAACACCTGTATTTTTTGGTGCATCACACCTTTATCTAAAACAGGAAAGCGCGCTACCTTGCACCCCAAACAGCAAAACCGAGCTTTTTGCCTGCCCAGCTCGCCGGAGCAAATGGGTAAATCGTGCACAGGTTTATTACTGAGCGGTTTAAGAAAAGACAATGGAAAACGAAACGGCAACGTGATCAGCCACCAGATCAACCTAGCGCTGCTGCACCATCTTTGTAGACCGGAGAATGATGTTTGGATGAAAGCGAGTTTTGGTACCCTCAATGATGAGGGTACCAACAGCAAAATACTCGGCGAATGCTATTGTCTAAGCACAGCGCCAAGCCTTAGCGGCACGAATAGTTGTTAACCTTACTCAGCTTTAGCAAACTGCTGGGTGAAGTAAACCAACGAATTAGCTTCTTTCACAGCATCATGCGGAATGAGTAAGTATTTCCAGGGCTTGCCACCGTGCTGTGCAAGGTATTCGCTGGCATGACTACACCACTTCACACCACTGCGGGCTTTTTCGGTGACTTCCTCATTCCAACTGCCGTCTTGGTTTTGATGTTGAGTACTTTTAGTTTCAATCATCAATACATAGTCGGCGGTTTCAGCAACGAAATCCGGCACGTATTCAGGATGCTCGCTACCGCGTTTGTAGTACATCTTGAATTGGCCTTTGGCAGGCTTAAACCACTTCTCGCAGTCGCGTTCTAAAATCACCGCAAAACGGCGCTCAGTGTCTGAATCAAACTTTTGCAATGGGTATAGACAACGGCTAAAGCCGCCAAAGAGCATTTGTTTGATGCGACTGACATCGCGTATTGTATCACGGTAGCTTTGCACCGGCTGGTCTTGCGCTATGGTGTAAGCGCAGTCACGTAAGGTACTAAAGCCACTGCGTACATCGACGACGTACTCGGTTGCTTCTTCAAAGAAGTGGTTGTTCAGTTGCGCATGAATTAACTTCGCAATCGCATCACTCTGGTTTTGCAGAATGTTCTCAACCACATCATCGTCGTTTTCAGCGGCCAGTGTATTGACAGCTTGAGTGGCTAGGTCAAACAAAAGTTCAGCTTGCTCGTCGTAAGGAATATCGTCGTAATCGAACAGCTTCTTCAAAATATAGTTTTGTTTCACCGGCTCGTAGTTGCCCGAATCGCCTTCGCCACGAATGGTTTGGTGATTGTCTTGCAGGCTTTGTTGAATCAGAGTTCGGTCGATAGGTTTTAAACCTTTAATGGCAGCAATGTCCAAATCGAACGGGTAATAGCCGGTACGTACTTCACCTGATGGTGAAACAATAATACGCGGAATATCTATGGTGTTATCCACCGTGAGCTGGGTGACTTGCTCAACAATCGCCGCAATATCCACCGATTCTTCAGTAAATAGCTCCCGTTGCTCTTGGGTTAACTGAGCTTTTACTTGTTCGGTGATCTGTGCTTTTACCTCAGTCGTTAACAATGCTTTGCTGGTCGGTGCATCGGTAGGGCGTGTTTGATATTGCTTGATCACGTTCAATGCAGCGCGGGCAACGGTTTGTTGGTTAGGCGTGGTATAAGTGGCTTTAGGTTCTTGTACCTCACGGTTACCGTCTGCACCGGTTGCGGTTACACCTGAACCAGTCAGTTGCTGCTCTAGGTTCGATTTAACCTGCACACTTTGTTTGGTTACATCGTCTTCTGGGCGATCTAATACGCGTGTTTTCAGGCGCAGTGGGTTATTCGGGTCGTTAGCCTCATCAACAATTTCTTGGAATTTGTCGTGCGCAACAATGCTCAGCGTATCGACGGCTTCAACACCTGTACGTTTGCCATAAGGTAAACGCAAACCACGGCCAATTGACTGTTCAATTAGGGTTCTGGCGTTGGCTGCACGTAGTGGCACAATGGTGTACAGGTTAGTAACGTCCCAACCTTCTTTCAGCATGTTAACGTGAATGACGATCTCGGTTGGCTCATCGACATGCTCAACATTGAGCAGTGCTTGAATAGTTTCTTCTTCTTTTTTACTGCTATCCACTTGAATGACTTTGCCACGGTAGCGGCCGTCAAACACTGTTTCAAGTTTGGTTAAAAGCTCTGCTGCATGCGTGGTATCACGGGCAATCACCAACATAAAAGGCTTAACTAACTTGGCATCGTTTTCATGTGCATAAGTGATTAAATCCACCTTGGTTTGCTCATGTAAACGAATACCGTCCATTAACTTAATGGTTTCTAGTTCGTCTTTATCATATTGGCTGGCATCAAAGTTACGCTGAGTAACAACGGCCGGCTCTTTAACAAAACCATCATCCATGGCACAGGCCAATGGGTAATCAATCACCACATTTTTAAAGTGCACAGGGCCACGACTTGATTCGGTAAATGGTGTGGCCGTTAGCTCTAATGCGAATAGTGGATTAAGCTCATTGAGCGCACGCATACCGGCATCGGCACGATAGCGATGCGATTCGTCCATCAGCAGCACTAAGTCAGGTAAGTTCGATAGATACTCAAAGTAGCTTTCGCCTAGGGTTTCCGCTAAACGCTTAATACGCGGGGCTTTGCCTCCACGTACTTCGGTGTTAATTTTCGCGATGTTAAACACATTGATCCGAACCGAACCAAATAGATCTCCCATGACTTGTGCGCCGCGGCTCTCATAGTTATCACCGGTGATCACTTCTGGCGGTGCTAGCACAAAATCGGTAATGCCTTTAAACACGTACTTCGGTGAGGCGGGCGAGAAATCGCTGATCAGCTTTTCATAAATAGTCAGGTTAGGTGCCAACACAAAATAATTGCGAATGCCGTGCACCTGATACAAATAGGTAATAAAAGCCCCCATCAAACGGGTTTTACCGACCCCTGTTGCCAAGGCAAAACACAGTGAAGGAAAGTCACGTTCAAAATCACTGAGCTTAGGAAACTGCGCTTTTAAGGTTTCTAATAATTCCGGCACATCGCGTTTTGGGTTAAGTAGTTTGTGCTCAGAAGCACTAATTGCCACCGCCAGCGCACGCAGCGAGTCTTGCTGTGGCTGGCGTAAACTTAAACGGCCAATAACATTGTTGATGGCGCGTAATTGCTCGGGTTTTAAGTTTGATAAATCCATGGTCATTATAATTATCCTTATTAACCGTTAATCTTGCGCTGCATCGTCATCGGCAGACGCATCGTCAGTTAGGTTTGCCACATTTAACGAATAATCGTCCTGACCAAATTGGCACTTATTCAAAATGGCTTTTGGCAGTTTTTTCAAGGTTAAATTCGCAAAACGACCTGGCTCGCAGCGAAATGCACCACACATAACCAGTAAAGTTCGGTCACTGCCAACTTCTTCTGACAGCGCTTCTAATTTATCTACCGATAAGCTTTGTGTGGTGACATAAATATGATCCGTCTCGGTTGAATAACCGTGATCCCACCAATTCACTTCCGATGGCGCATAGGTAAAACCTTCCAGCTTACAAACCGCCTCAGCAAGCATTTCTGGGTTGTACTCTTTATTGATCACTTCCAAGCCAAACTTATCTTTCACAATTAAGGTCGGGGCAAGTTTGTAATAGCGGAAGCCACCGCCACCTTGCCAGTTTACAAACTTAGAAATACCACCTTGATCTTCACCATCAATCACTTTTTGCAAGCGCGGGATGATGTGAGTGTGGCAATGCTCGCCTAGCTCCACCATGATCCAACGACGGCCCATTTTATGGGCGACTGCGCCAGTTGTTCCTGACCCTCCAAAAGAATCCAATACCAAGTCACCTGGTCTTGTTGTCATCGCAATAATGCGTTTCACTAACTTTTCTGGTTTTTTGCCATTTTTAAAATCTACTGAACCTTCATTATCAAGTCCTGTTGTTTTTATATCATGCCAAAAATCGCCGGGATGAACTTCTAAATACTTATCTGCAAAAAGCATTTTACATCGTGGTAGGCGCGTTTCATGATTAAACTCACCTCTAACAAGATATGCTTTGGATTGTTTTGTCGTGACAATGAATGCTGAAGGTATATCACCGTATGATAATTTCTTTTCAACGGCCAGATCTCTAGCCCCGCCAGTAATAGTTGCAAATTGAACTACGCGCCAAGCATTATCAAATAGCCACTCTTCTGTAAGCTTAGAGTTTCCCTCTTTTTTACACGCTTCTGTAGCACTACAGAATTCTAGCTTTTTAGCTAAATCTTCTGCTCTCTTGATCTCTTCTTCCGTGCGTAATTCGTTGTCCAAAACATCTTTTATATATTCAAGTTCTAGTTGGCTTAGACCCAGACAAACTGTTTTATATTCATAGTCCCAACTTCCCTTAGGGATTTTTTCAAGTGTAAGACCACGAATACCACTTTTTCCAGCCAAAATTATGTACTCTTTTAGCTTTGCAATACTTCCATTCTTATTAATGGAAGCCATTTTTACACCTGTAGGCTCACTCATCTTAACGCAGATGGTTTTTAAATTTTGCTCACCAAATATCTCTGCCATTATCAAATACAATCTTGCAAATTGTCGGTCATCTATTTGAACTGCAATAAACCCATTTTCATGTAATAAAACCTCTAATATCTCTAACCTAGACTTCATCAAACTCAACCATATAGAGTTTTCCAGTCCGTCATCATAATGCTCGAATGCGTTCCCTGTGTTATATGGCGGGTCTATATAAATACACTTTACCTGACCAGCATATTCTTGCTCTAACGCCTTCAACGCCAATAGGTTATCGCCAAAAATTAGCTTATTATCAAAAATATCATTTTCGGTGACTTTTTGGCTGGCATGGTAAGACTTGCTCGGGTCTTCTAATAAAATGCGCGGCTCTAGCTTTTTGCGCTCGTTTTTACCTATCCAGGTCAGTTCTAATTTAGTTTTGCTCATCATTTCTGTGCTCTTATTTTGTGTTCGTTACTTGGCGTTATTATTCCACAGCAATCGCTACGCAGGTTGTGCTTGGCGATTACTCGCTTGGGTGTTTTGCCCTTGTCGGCGTTGCGCTTGCTCGGCTAAGTAACTGAATAAATTCTGGTTGTGTGGGTCGTTCGCTTGAAGGCGTTCTTGTTTTGCTACAACTGCCGGGCTTTCTGTCAAGTTTAAATGGCTAATCCACACCGTTTGCATTAAACGTGCGGTATCGCCCAAGCGTTTGAAGTATGCGTGCGGCGCACTGCCTAATACTAATGCCGTAAAACTATCAAAAAATTGCTGACGAAGTTCATCAAAAGCGTGGCTGATTAATCTTTTAAATGCCGCTTGCTCGGTAATCTCAGGAGCCGTAATAGCGCCTTCAAACTGCGCCATTAATAGCGTGGTTATGCAGTAAGTAAAATGTCGATATACCAGTTTTTCTGGGCTTGGACTACTGCGCTCTGCGTTTGTACATAAGACTTGAATAGCCAGATAGCAGTTCACCGCGTTAATGGCGACGGCCCCCTGTAAATCTGTACTAAAAACGGCTTGGTACTCGGCACTTTCTTGGTTAGTGAATTTGCTTGGCTCTACTTTTAGCTGATAAGGCACGCGTACATCACCTTGCATACAGGCCAATGCTTTGGCCAAGGTGTCGATAGTAATGCTGCGAATACCCGCTGCTGCGCTTTGTTGTGGGCGGTAGAGATATTCAACACCAAACATTTTCATCTCTTGGCGCAAGCGTTCTTGGGTATCATCCAGCGCGGCAAAGTTGGCTAAATCGACCGGGTTTTGCAGGTTACGCGCTTTGGTTACTTGTTTGTGAAATGCATCGTTACCCGTGTTGATAATGGTTACCATCACTTGAGCTTGGCTGATGTCTGCATTTGGGTTTTCACGCATAAACTGTGCAGCACTAGCAATGGTTTGTGCACCGTTAACGACGGACAGGCCATCGACTGCAACATGCTTGCTACCTGTGTGGCCTCTAATATTCCCTTTTGGTTTTACTGCATTGCCAACCAGAGTAATGCCATTGTTAAGATAAATAAAATTTTCCGGCTCATGTAAAAGGGTGTCTTTAATCGCCCTATTTACCCCACGTCTGCCAGCACCAATAAAATAGCGAATATTTTTCTCGTAAAGTTTACGGTCATGAGTAGTGTGCAAGGCAATTAAATCGGTTAGCTTGGCGATACCAAATACGACTTTTCGTGGTTGTTCTTGCACTCGGAACTTATATACAGCGACACGCTCGTTTACCGTATCAACCGCATGTTCACTGCGAAGAGCCTGCTCAACATCGGTGGCGGTGTATTCTTGATATTCAGGTGCGATTTGCTCTTCACCTTCATCAATCAGCTCTTGGATCGCTGGTTGTAGGTAGTTTTGTGCTTGTATGGTAATGCCATTACCTGTGTATGCGACAAGCAGTTGAATGCTTTCGCACTCGTCTAATGCGGCTTCAATATTTGCTTGAAGGTTTTGAACATTTTGATTAAAGCGGTGAAATTGCTTGTTTAAAAGTAACTTTACACCCTCAATAAAAGCCTGTGCTTCGCCCAATTGGAATTGCGCATCTTCCTTCATTTTTGACTGTACTAAGTACAGAGTCTGATCAGCTTCGTGATAATAAATTGCATCAATACCATGGTCTTCATAGTCGTCCACCACAGCTTTTGCTGCGGTCACTACGTCTAAATCGAATTTTTGCTGTAGTACGAATGCGCTAAAAGCCCTGGAAATTTGCTTTTTAGGTTTATCTTCTCGCCCACCTTGCCCAAGCAATGGCGGTAAATGCGGCACAAAACGCTGCTGTAGCAGTTCTTTTAATGGGGTAAGAAATTGTGGTTCTAATGCTGCCAAGTGAGTTGTCCTTATTTTTATTGCCAAATTGGCCGCGCTTGCCAGTCGGCTGGAAAGCCCATGCGGTCAATGTCTATTTGGTGATGATTTATCAATTGGATGAGTCGTTGCTTCCAGTGATGTTCACCACTGATCACATCCATGAGGTAGCCCAACATCACCAAGGTGTTATAAATTTTTCGTAAACGCCGGTCGCTATCGGGCAGGTTTTGCAAGCTTTGAATCAGTGCCGGTTCACCATGGCGTGGCAGTACCGTGGTTTTAATAAAATCACGGTTCCATAGCCTAGAATGATGGGCACTTAAATTGCGCACTAGCGACAAATGCTCACAGAATGAGGTAAGAGTTTTTTCATCTAGGCCGTAGCTTTTGCTTATTACCTGGCGGTCGGCACGCAGCTTGATATTGCTGTACCAACAGGAAAGTTGCCCCATGGTTAACAGCTCAACACAGGCCCAAATAGGGGGTAGTGGCTCTTGATATTTTTGCGTAAGGTGCTTGATGAACTCTTCACGACTGCGCTTTACCTCACCCGTGAGTTTGCCAAGGCTACTGGCGTATTCTAATAAATCACCAAAGAGCTCTGGTTTTAAATGAGGGTGCGCGGTTTGGTATTTTTGGCTCAACTGATACGCAATTTGTGTGCGTAATGACACCTCAAAACGCTCGATGGCATCTAGCACTAACAAACGTAGTTCACGGTCGAAAACATATAGGCTTAGGACTTGGTCAAACTGAGTACCTGTGATAAACGTATGACTGGCATGATCTTGCTCATAGGGCAAACAATAAGCCGCAAAACGATAGTAGTTCAGCTGTGCTAAGTAAAACTCAGCTTTCGGGACATCACTGATCACTAGGCCACGTTGTTGCAACAAGCGTACTTGATCGCTAAAGCTTGTAGGGGGCTTGGTAAAAGCGACTTTAGGGACTGGTTTGCGGCTCATTTGACCTCCCATGCAACAGAAGATCGAATTTTGCGGGTCCCAGAAACGAGTAACCCCTCACAGGGCGCTGATCTGACGGGTAGCGGGAGGGGTGTTGTTGCAGTGATCATAGCCCCAAACTGAAAAAAGTCAATGCTGGCGTTGAAATTGATTGTCATCATTGAACCGTCCACCCAATGGTAAATAGGGTCTCTTGGCTGGTTTTTTTATTCAGTTTGCCTTCTAAGCTTTCAATAAGCTGTTCGCGCTTTTCGTCCACTTCATCTTGTTTATCAAAAAGTTCGCGGCGGCTTTTATTGCGCTGACTTTCTAACTGGCGCTGCTGTTTTTGCAGGGCAAGTTTCTCTTCTAGCGTTGGGGCTATTTTGGCTTCGCGGCGTACTTGCTTGATTTGCTTATCAAGCTCTTTTATGGATTGTTCAAGCCCTTCTTTTAAATCGTCTGCCCAAGAATCTAACTTGTTTACTTCTTGCTCGAAGAAGCTGAGATTACGATCGTTAACTTGCTTTTCGATGCCTAGTCTCGACTGCTGTAACGCTTGCTGCAGCGCATTTTGATAGCCAGGATATAAGGCGGCAAGTTCTTGCTCACTGACTTCACTTTGCACACAAGCACTGAGCTGCATCAACTTTTGCACGACTTCACTTGGCAGCAGGTTGCCATGTTCGTCTTGCGCTGCGAACAGTAAATGGTCTTCGCTACGCTCTAGTGATTCAACACTGAATTTTTGTAGGCTTAGTACACCTGACGAACCCACTAAGGGTTCTAGCATACTGATTTTTGTTTGGTGGTTGCTGTAATCAAAAATTACGCTGGCAATAGGTAATTCACGTTGAAGCGCGTTGCTGATCACCCATTCACCCAGCGGGTGGGTGATACGATAAACATGGGCATTGGCTAGTTTGCCGGTTTCAATACTGCCGCTTTGCTGTCCTCGGCGTACAAGTTGGTAGCTACCTGTAGGAGCCTGATTGATGCTCTGATTAAGCGTAAAACTATGGTTGCTTGGGTCAATGTCTGCGATAGCAGCGAGCTCATGCGTACTGAGTTGCCAAAACCAACGGCCTACTTTATCGAGGCGTTGCTGCGCGGCATCAAGCTGAATTTTGAGTAAGTCGTGAATATCTTCATCGAAATTTTCCAGCAGCAGTTGCTGGGTCTCGCGCATTTTTTGGTTAATGTCGGCTTCTAGCTCTTTTTGCAATTGATCAAAAGCTGCTTCTATTTCCGCCGGTTGCCGACAAGTCTCGTATATATTTTGGATGCGTTTTTCAAAATCAATACCAGATTCGATACTGCCTAGCACATCGTCCGATGCACCAAACACGCCATCGAACAGATGGAATTTTTCTGTTAGTAGCTCTAAAACACGCTGATCGGCTTTGTTGGCTTCGTTGAGGAAGTTGATCACCACAACATCAAATTGCTGCCCATAGCGGTGACAGCGGCCAATACGTTGTTCTACCCGTTGTGGGTTCCATGGTAAGTCATAGTTAATCAGTAACGAACAGAACTGTAAGTTAACCCCTTCTGCAGCCGCTTCGGTTGCGATCATAACTTCGGCATGATGGCGGAAGTAATCAATTAGGGCGGTACGGCGGTCAATTTGCGGTGAACCACTAACCTTATCACTACCTTGGTTTTCAGCTAACCACTGCTGATAAACTTTGGTTGCTTCTGGATGGTTATTGCTGCCACTAAAAGTGACTAATTTATCAGCAAAGCCATTCGCCTCGAGGAAACGAGCTAAGTATTCTTGCGTGCGCTTCGATTCGGTAAAAATAATGACTTTACGCGGCGCACCCATCTCCTCCATTTTGGCAAACCCTTGATTAAGCGCCGTTAGCAAGGCTTGGGTTTTACTGTCGGTGGTAATGGATTTAGCCTGCTCGATATAATGCTCAAGCTCGGCTATTTCAGCATTGAGTAACTCAAAGTCAATATCACTCTCAGGGGTATTGCTTTGTGTTTCTCCTACATACTCGCTGTACTCTTCTCCTAAATCATCACTCTCAACAAGCTCACTGATAATATCGAGGTCCGATTTAGCCTGTACTTTCAAGTCAACCAATCGGCGCTTTATAGTTTCGAGTGTGTTGAGCACTGCGTGCGAACTAGATGCTAATAGCTTTCTCAGTATAAGGCCGGTTAAATGACGTTGGCTCTTGGGTAGTGCATAGCTCTCGTCCTTTTCCAATAAGGCACTAATACTTTCGTAAAGTGCCATCTCAGCATTAGAGGGTGTAAACGGTACGGTGAGTGTTTGACGTTGGGTATAGCGGACGTATTCGAGTACATCTTTGCGCAAGGTACGCTGAATAAACCCGGTAAGTCGTTTCTTTAAATGCCCTAGCGCACTTTCGTTATTGACAAAGTGTTGTTTGAAGCTTCGCTCATCGCCGAAGATTTGATCGTCGATAATGGTTGAAAGTCCATACAATTCCATGAGCGAGTTTTGTAAGGGTGTTGCAGTAAGTAATAGCTTTTTACTGCCATCTAATGCGCGGCGTAGCGTTTGACCCATTTTATTGCTGCTACGATGTGCATTACGTAGCTTGTGCGCTTCGTCGATGACGACAATATCCCATGGCTCTAGCATTAGCTGCGTTTCCATTCTCGCAGCATAGTGATAGGACATAATAGAAACGCAGTGATTAGCTAGCGGGTTAGTTTGACCATTGTTAACACTAATGCGCCACGTTTTTGCATCAAGCACTTGCGTTGGTAAATTAAACTTATCGCCCAATTCCTGCGCCCACTGGCGTCGCAATGACGCCGGGCAGATGATCAATATGCGGCGTTTACGCTCTGCCCAATACTGTGACAGTACTAAGCCTGCTTCAATAGTTTTCCCTAAGCCCACTTCATCAGCGAGTACAACACCTTTGCTTAACGGGTTGTTGAGCGCAAAAAGTGCCGCATGAATTTGGTGCGGATTGAGATCAACACTGGCATCAAAAAGAGATTGAGACAATTTATCAACGCCATTTTCAGCGTGGCGAATGGTTAATTCCTGCGCAAAGTATTTTGCTTGATAATCAGTTAGTACCATCCAACACCCCTTTTCCTTGAGCTGCTTGCGTACTGATCCATTCTTCAAGATCGGATTGTTTAAAGCGCCAAGCATTGCCAACTTTAAAAGCAGGAATTTTATGTGCCGCTGCTAGACGGTAAACAGTTCTCTCATTTACCTTCAAATACTCAGCTACTTCTTTAATTGTCAGAACAGTATCAGTCATTTTCACTCGGCCACTTTGAAAAGTGCGTCAATTATCTAATGCGAGTGTCAAAATAGTACAAATAAGTACATGAATCAATCTTATTCGGCACTTGCCGGAGCTCCTTGGCTTTAATCCTCATCAATTTTAGGTACACAACCAGTACACTAACGGTATTGTCCGCCTTAGCCTTTAAACCTAGCCAAGCTCTTAGGTTGACTGGCGATTCACTGCAAGGCGACAAGCCAATACAGGATTCATCGCCTTTTTAGTCATCCAAGATGCTGCCTTTAACACAATACATGCGTGGGCGGGTGTTGTCGGGTAGGCTGACTTTGCGCTGTGGTCGGTTGCCATCGGGGACAAGGTAGCCTGCGGCTATCAGTGCTTTGGCGGCGCGATCTGGGCTTAGGCCTTCGGTGGCTTCGCGCCAGCCGGTTGGGTAAAACAGGTAAAGGGTTTGTGGGCCTGTAGAGTCAAGCCAACCGGCGCGTTGGCGTACTTGGCTGCTGTAACCGGTTTGTTTGGGCGTAAAGCGGCTTTCGCCATGTTGCTCAATAAAACTGCGTACTTGGCGAATGGCTTGTTGGTCTTCATTGGCGGCCACACCACCGCGGGCGAGTATCCATTGGTTAAGCAGGCTTAAACAAGCGGCTTCGACACTTTGAGCTGGCCAATCGAGTACTTTGGCTTGAATGGCTAACAGGCCTGCGCTGGCCAGTAAGGCAAACTTTTCGGCGACCCGGCGCACTTGGCCGTCAGCCTCGGTTGGTAAGCTGGTTAAAAAGCGTTGGCGTACGTTTTGGAAAACGGGTCGCACCTGTGCGCCGTGCTGCGTTAAATACCGTAACCAGTCCAAGGCCAAGCAGCCGTAATGTTGGCGACTTTGCTGTTTTAGATGATCGGATAAATCGGCGGCATTCATACCATGACTCTGGTTAAACACGCCCATTTGCGCTCCGGCATCGGCACTGAGATCAATCACTCGCACTTGCTGGCCGGCTTTTACGCGCTTGCCGATACTGGCAAGATGGCTTTCGAGCGTGACTTCGCCAGTGGATAAAAACACCAAACGCCAACGGGCGGGTAAGCGCATTTCACCGTATTTGCCTGCACGGGTTTTACCTTGTCCATTGGCAAGCATGTAAGCGACATCGCCCGCCTCTTTTGGGTCAACTTCGCCCATTTCATCGAGCGCCAGCAAGGCATCGTTATGCGCTAATGCTGTGCCTTCTAAACCGTTGGCCGTGGCCCGCCAACTGTGGCGTAGCTGATTAGGTTCGCCCCACACCGATAATGCCGGATACAGCGCTGCGGTTTTACCAGTACTGCTGGCACCATAGAGGTGTAAACCAAAACCATCCACCCCACACTCCAAGCTGAGCGAAGGTTCGACAATGCTGAGTTTCCCCAGCAGGCATATAAATTTGTGCCTTAGGTCTGGCCCCGCCCGAACTACCTCCGGCGACTAATGCGGCCAACACCTGTTGAGTACGCCCATCTAACTCATCGTGATTATCATCCATATAATCTGGCATTGAAGCATCGAACAGCGTTTGTGCTTCTAAGCCCAAGGTGGCTAAATCAATATCCGCATGCGTGGAGGCTGAAAACTCAGACACCGGAGAAAAAGACAATGCTCCCATGCCTTTATCACCGATAAAGGCCAGTCTATCCATCGCCGTTAATTGATTAGGCAGGATGCCCTGTTGCCGGAAAATACGATCTTGTAACAGCATGCCCCAGCCATCGGGCAAACAATCTCCAAATACGCCATGTACACCCTGGTGTGGCTGCTTAGGTGCAACTTGAACTTGCGCGTTCGCATGCAAGGTAAAAGGAGATAAATTGCCAAACTGCTGCAAATAGCTGTCTGCATACTGAAAAAAAAAACGCCTTGCCGATTCTGCGCCAAGATCCCTACAGCAACCTGCTCACCTGAGCTTAACGTACGAGTTACGGCGAGTTTTTGAATGGGTTTAAAACTCATCTTTTAGCACCTCATCAATACTCGCGGGTACAGCAGCGCGTTCTTTGCTATGTTGTGTGAGCTGATAAAGCCTCTCTAGCGAATCAAGTGTTTGCCAAAGCAACAGCAATTGGCGAAATGAAATTTGCCCAGTTAACTCAAACTTCTTAATGGTGGCCGCAGGCACACAGCTGCGCTCAGCAAGCGCCGCTCGTGACAGCTTTGCCTGCTTTCGTAACTCACGTAAATATGCCGCATAGGCTTGGCTTACATCGGTATCATCAAGTAAGGTAAATTTCATCCGCAAAGGCCAAATGGATACATTAATATCCATTATAGCGAAATAAAATAGAAAGTGGATATCATTGTATCCGTTATAAAGTGAAGTGTTGAAAAAATTACTCGATAAAGCCCTTCAAAACTGCTATGTTTTAGCTCTAACAGCAGCATAAAAACGGCACTGTTTTTCCGTAGTTTTAGCCAAGAAGCACCACTAAGATTTAGTAAAAGCCATAGGCAAGTGGTGGGCAGTTTGGTGGGCAAACAGGCATTTTTGAACGGTTTCTTTTCGATAACTCATTGAGTTTGTTAGGATTTAGGCCGCTACTCAATGAGCAAACACAGAATATAGGATGGAGTTAGGTTATAAAGTGAATAGCATTATAATTATTAAAATCCATTAATATTTAAATCGCTTATATGGATATTACCTATTTGTTTTAGGCTGATGTTCTTCTGTAACATTCTCCGCTGGAATACACCAAATCCCCTCATGACAGTTCGGACAACATTTTTGATTGTTTGTAAAGTATTCGCGGCACTGCACACAAAACCAATTCGTGACCTTTAATATTGGTGAAACTGACCTAAAGTGTGTGTTCAGTCGTGCCTTGTCTTCTAAGTTCTTGATCTTACTGATGACCTGCGGACAGTGCTCTGCGGTCTGAGGATCAGAATGGGTAAACCATGACTCCGTTGGCGTCTTGTGCAGTGTGACGGGCTCACCGCAGTGAGCACAGTAATAGTTTTCTCGTGAATAACTCGGTTCTTGGGTGGCTCCAGCGAATCGATTGTTTTGTGTTAGGGCGAGAGACATTTTGACTTCGTGTAATTTAAGCATGGGTGTGATCCTTTTTGGTTAATTCAAACTAAACGTTTTGAGTACCTAAAGCTCAGAACCGATTTGGTACCCACCTTGAAACTCAGAAGACCACTGAGCTGTGCCTGCATGCGTATCGAGTCAGGTTCGTATGTTTAGGGCGTAGCTTTGCCTAGAGCGCATTCAATCGCACCAGGTGTGGTTGAAATTGACTTGGTGGGTAATGGGTGGGTATGCTATGGAAAATGCACGGCGACTCGCGCTAGTGCCTTAGGATCCAAGGGCGGAGTTGCCCCCTCTCGATTCATCAATGCGCGCTTGTAACCACTGTACGACTTCACTTTTTAACCAGCGCGACATACGACCAAACTTGATGGGTTTTGGGAACTCTCCATTTTGGATCAACTTATAGAACCACTTATCCGTTAAGCCTGTGAGCTTTGTAATGAATTTCATATCGACAAATTGGTCATCTAGTAAGGAAATAGCTTGGGTAGTCATTATTGAACTCCTGTCTTTAAAGTTAAAAGGCAGAAGGGATATCGATAAGTGTTTAGGGATATCTCTCTTGCAAAAGATATCCCCCTCATGTTTTTTATTGGTAGATTAACGGCTGCACCCAAAAGAACGCTCACCATCACCATAATATTTTGTATGTTCTTTGGCTAAGTAGCGACAGCGCTGGTTTAATTCGAATATCGTGCTTTCATTATTGGGTTTATTATTATCTAGCCACGTTATGGCGTTATCTGGAATATGAATTAAATAACGCTCCGCAGGGTAGTTCACACCAATAGCACTACACCATGCTTGCTGTATTAATGCATAGAGCGTCCCTTCAGTTTTAATAAAATCGCCCAGCCCCCAATAAACATCTTTATTTAACAGCAAAAGAACATGATAGTGTTTTTTATTATTTATCTCACCGAACTCTCTGACCCAGACATAAGATAACGGACATATGTGGTTACGCTTCCATATTTTATTCTTACGTTTTAGGTCAGCATTTATTTTGGCTTTTAACGATTCAAAGAATCGAGTGATGACCCTCGAATCGTTAAAGTGAAATATATTTTCAGATGGGAAACGTAAGTCAACTCGAACAGCAGTAACACGATTGTGAATTAAAAGTGCTTTACGGATAGTGTGGTTTATCTTTTGAATGTAATGCTTATTGTAGGTGTAACTAGACATGATTAATACCTGTGGTTGGTTTTATTTCATATCTAGAAGGGATGTTGTTAAAAATAGGCATTCATCATTTAACCAAGATGATGAATATATGGATAGGTGAGTCAGTGACAGGGTAATGTTTAATCTTTTAGGTGTGGTTATGATGCTAGTTATCTTTATTAAAATAATACTATACCAACACGATAAAGCCTTTCTTTATCTTATCATCAATGCCCGTGACAGCGCGTTTTTGAACCACAATGAGCAGCTTCTTTTTGAGGAGAGTCAACTCTGATATTAACTTATCTAAAGATTAGTCTTCACTCTAATAGTAATTAGTGCAGTTATCGTGAGTTTTAGCACATAAATAGGGGTTTTCATGTAGTACAATGACACCTTAAACACTACGTAAAATACTATGTAAACATATGCAAAAAATACTACGTGGAGAATAAATGATAAATATAAATGTCAATGATAATTATTTGGAGTGCAGACAATATTATGCTGTTCTGTTCTATATATTTTCAGAAAAAATACTGTCGCCTAATGAGATTTATAAAATGATATCTGAGGCAAAGAATAAGAATGTGTGTACATTACTTAGTGAGCTAAATCAATATGTCGGGAATAGATTTAAAAATGTTGATTATTTTTTAAGAACGATAGAGCAAAAGATTATCCCAATAGAACAATTATCTTTTTTAACGGATGAAAGAATATCATTTGTTATCTTAAACTTTCTCATGAAGTCGTATAATAAACACCTTATAGAAAATGATTATCCATCAATTATGGGGGGCGTGTATAATTACTCTCCCTTGAACTTGAACCCTATCATGGGCAGGAATATCCCTTTTCATTATATTGTTTGTTTTTTGGACTTTTTAGTTTTGTTTATAAACCCTAAAGATTTTAATGAGACAGTCTTTTACATGAAAGATAAAGCTTCGTCTATTTCTAAAGAATACCCCGATCCTTTTTTATTTTTACCCAGAAAGAATGAAGCATTAAAATGGATAGCCGAGAGGATGATCCGCGCAAATATTGCTGTTGATGATGATGTTAATGTTCTTATTCAAAATGAAAAATGGAAATTAATTATTTCCTGTTTTGATTATTGGGCTATTATTTCAAGTGTAGAAGCGGTCAAGCTTTTTCTATCTCAAACAAGAAAAGCTTGGAGCCAAAAAAAATATCGTGATGGTGTTAAAGATAAGGCTGTACTGAATACGTATATTTCCAAATCAGCAATGGTAAAATTAAAAAAAATAGCCAAAAATCATAATAAAAATATTAACGAAATTATCGAGGCGATGATTGATCAAATTGTTCTACCACGGGATTCCATTGAAGAACTCATACTGCTAGTTAAAAAGAAAAATTTAAAATAATTTCAAATATATATTATCACCTTGAATAATGATAATTTTATTTTCAAGGAGTTTGTATGAATCAACATATTGAACTGGAGAAGGCTCTCGCAGCCTTTCCCTTTTCATTTAAAACATCATTTTTTAACCAACTCAGTCAGCTCATCAATTACTCCCCCACCATCGGTTTGATGGGTAAAACGGGAGCGGGAAAATCCAGTCTTATCAACGCACTATTCCAATCGTCATTATCACCTGTGAGTGATGTTTCAGGCTGCACACGCCAAGCCCAACGCTTCAGCATGACGATGAACAACCATACTCTCACTTTTGTAGATTTACCCGGCGTGGGGGAAAGCCTTGAGCGGGATAAAAAGTACCACCAGCTCTATCGCAACTTATTACCAGAATTCGATTTAATCATTTGGGTACTCAAGGCCGATGACAGAGCATGGTCTTCTGATGATCAGTGTTATCGCTTTCTCACGAAGAAATGCGGTTACCAACCTAATCAATTTCTATTTGTCTTGAACCAAGCCGATAAAATAGAGCCTTGTCGCCAGTGGGATGAATACAAGCATCAGCCATCCTCAGAGCAGACCTATAACTTAAAATTAAAGCAACAAGCCGTCATAACCGCCTTTAAGCCGCATCATCCTGTGATAACAGTTTCTGCGGTCGAAAACTATCAACTAACTGAATTAGCAGAGCAACTCATACAGGCGTTACCGGCGCAAGCCAGTAGCGGAGTAGCTAGGCAACTGAACACCCCTTACCGGACGCAATCGGTGGAGAACGCTGCACGTAACGATTTTGGTCAATGTGTCAGTGATATTGTGGATACCTTAATCAATATCATTCCCTTGCCGCCATTGATAAGAAGTACGGTTAGCATCGTTAAAAACAGTATCGTCTCCGTCGCTAAATCCCTGTGGAGAATGTTCTTTTAACCTCTTACATTAAACCATTAATTATCACTCTCAGCGCCAGTCCCGTTAAGGACTGGCGCTTTTTTACTTCTTTTTCTTGGAGTATCAACTGATGAATAATTCAACTGAATGTGCAATTACAATGACACTCGTCCCCAATGAACAACGACTTGATTTTTGGCTCAACCACTTCGGGAGCGTGAAAGGCTGGACCACCTTTGAAGTGGTCATTTTTACCACTATGGGGCAGTTTTGTGATGACTATCAAGGTGGATATTGGGAATATTGCACCTTATCCAATGGTGGCGCTTTTATTTATCCCGATTTACCTCAAGAGACACTGACGCTGTTCAACCCACATAACGGTAACGAAGCCAACGTCAGTTGTGAAGCCGCAGGCATTGCCGTGTGTTTGATGATGTACAGTTTATGGTCATTTCAAACGGAAAGTGACATCCTCGTCGATCGCTTTTATCAATTGCGTGATTATGCGGCGCAACACCCAGAACGTTCCGCCATTTTCCATCTAATCGATTAACCACGTCCTTATTTACGCCTTCGTATTATCTGATTCATTATAAAAGCATCATCAGACTAACCCATTAATTAACTTACATTTATTTTTATATCTATATTATTTTAGTGAATCAATCATCAGAATGAGTCACTAAAAATGATACTCAATATACCTATCATTTCGAGAAAGCTCTGCACCGCAAGGTGTAGGGCTTTTTTGCTTATTACTGTCTATCAATATCGACTGAATTGGAGTTCTATTATGTTTACCTTACAAGAGCAAGAATCAACTGTTATCAAAACCAATCTCGTTCACTCCAGTGGCCGTCATATCTTCTGGCGTTTCTACTTTGGGACGGTACCCGATTGGCAACGTATCGAGGGCGATATTTTTAACATGATGGCGAAGCTCTGTCATCGCTATCAGGGCGCGTTTTGGGAGTTCACCATGTTATCGAATGGGGGTGCTTTTATCTGGCCTGAGATGATTGAAATCACCTTGCCGATGTTTAACCCTCATAATGGTAACGAGGCTGAGTTAAGCCCTGAAGCAGCCGGTATCGCAGTCTGTCTAATGGTGTATAGCATCTGGTCGTTTAAAGCCGAGAGTTCTGTGCTGGTAGAGTATTTTTACCAACTTCGTGACTATGCGATGCAACATCCCGAGCAAGCACAAATCTTTCACCTAATTGACTAAGTTATTGATAACGCTTTAATACAGCGTCCACCAGCTTATCACCTCACTTATTTCCTTTATCTTATTTTAATTTATCAGTGTTATCACTGAGGAGGCCCCCTATGTCTCGTTTAGCTTCTCGCTTTGGTGCGGCGAATAGCATTCGCCGTGACCGCCCGTTAACCATTGAAGAGTTATTTCGCACAGTACCCAGTGTATTCTCTGAAGAGAAACACGATTCTCGTAGCGAAAAGTATACTTATATTCCTACGATTACCTTATTGGATAGCCTGCAAAAAGAAGGTTTTTATCCGTTCTTTGCATGCCAAACTCGTGTGCGAGATGACAGCCGTCGTGATCATACTAAGCATATGTTACGGCTCCGACGTCATGACCAAATTACGGGTAGCCAAGTGCCTGAAATCATCTTACTTAATAGCCATGATGGTTCAAGCAGTTATCAAATGTTACCGGGCTTTTTTCGCTATGTTTGTCAAAATGGGCTGGTTTGTGGCGATACCTTTGGGGAGGTCAGAGTCCCCCACCGAGGTCATGTTGTCGATAATGTCATTGAAGGGGCTTATGAAGTATTAGGCACCTTCGATACCATCGCTGAAAAACGTAAGCAAATGCAGTCCTTACTATTACCGCCACCAGCACAGCAGGCCTTGGCGCATGCGGCTTTAACCTATCGCTTTGGTGAGGAACATCAACCAATAACTGAAGCTCAAGTTTTACAACCTCGACGCGTTGAAGATAAAAAAGAAGACCTTTGGACGGTGTACCAACGTTTACAAGAAAATCTGATTAAAGGGGGATTATCAGGCCGTACTGCAAAAGGTAAACGCGCTCGCACTCGTTCAGTTAATGGGATTGATGGCGATATCAAACTCAATAAAGCCTTGTGGGTGATGGCGGATACCTTATTTAACCAACTCGCCCCTTGCCAACCCAACTAATTTTCCCGCCCTGACAGTTTGTGTCGTTACGCCTTACTTTCTTATTGTTCAAATAAAAAGCATAACGCTATTTATCAATGAATTACTTATAGTGATTTTTCACTAAAAAGCCCAATGAGAATTTTTCCCAACAGACATAACCTGTCAATCCCCTAAGTTAAACTCCCTCATTTCTTAATTTCCTAAAGTCTGTTATTGAGAGCAATACGTTATGTTTCAGACCAAACGAAAATATGAGCGCATGGCTGTGCGACTCTCTGTGTTGATTGCCCGCTTAATGGCAGGAGAAAGCCTTGTGCTCTCGCATTTAGTCCAAGAATTCAATGTTTCTGAGCGCACGTTACAACGGGATTTACGTGAACGCTTGGCTTATCTGGGTGTAGAAGGTCGGCAAGGTTGTTATCGCTTGCCCATCAATACGCTAAAAGCTTACCGAGACAAAGATGTTCTTACCTTTGTGAAACAGATTGGGATGACTCGCTTGTTTCCAGGGTTAGACAGCCGCTTACTCGGGTTACTGTTAACTCAGCAGCCTCATGCACCTTGTTTGATTTGGCATCACGCCCATAAGATTTCGGCTTTGCATGCTGACCATTTCTATCAATTGGTGTATGCCATTACCAGTAAGCAATCTATTAGCTTACTTACACCTGAGCGTCGATTTAATCCACTACAACCTTATCAACTGATTTACCGTGAAGGCCAGTGGTATTTATTAGCTGAATATCATCAGCAAGTGCATGTTTTGCTGTTAGAGGATATCCAGCAAGTTCAACCACTTAATACCCACTTCACACCGAAACACGTAGTGATGCAACTGTCACAACAAAACAATTTTATCGCGGCCTTACCGCATTTTCGATTGATATCACAAGTAGTTACCTCTCTTCTATCACACAAAGAAAGGAACCGACCATGACATTATTAATCCCACTAACATCGTATCCCACACATTGCCCTCACTGTTCTTCTGAGCAAGACATCATTGCATGGGGTACGGGTTGGATGTGCCGCGATTGCAATTTTGAATGGATAACGCCGATTAAAAATCAAGACACTATATCCAGTGAGATTAAGGAGAGACTGCAATTTCACGGTAAAGAAACATTCAGCCATTCATGAATTGAACACTTAATACGCTACACCTTAGAAAACTGAGCACCTATTAAGTTGTGCTTATCTTGCATCAATATTGACGTATCTAATAATATTGAAAGGAATTTTAAATGAAAAAATATTTAGCTCTTATTACATCCGCATCATTATGTCTTATCGCTTCGCAAGCTTTTGCCGCCAGCAAGCCGCCTAAAGATACAATTTGGGAATATAAAGGTGATGGAGGTAAAACTTTATGGCAAGTCTGTGGTAGCCAAAACAGTACCTGTAAAATTGTGGGTTCAACCAAACATTATGTTGCCGTACTGAACCGAAAATCTGCCTCTGGGTGTGCATTTGGTGATTTTTATATCGTAGCGAGAACTGAAGGTTTTTGGCAACAACGAGATACCGGCACGTGTAGTCCAAATGCTTATATTAAAAAGGGCTACATCAACAATGGTCAATACTCTACGGTGGACATTGGTGTCGGAGGAACGATTGTGGCTCAGTACCCCATCGGTTATTGGAGTCAGAAGAAAGAATTTTCAGGTAAAAATCGCCCTCGTTGGAAAGAGAAAAATAGAATGCAAGGCGGGTTACAAACTAACATGAAAGCTTATGAGGATATTCAAAAATATGGACGTATTCAAAAAGAGACATTAGAAGAAATGAAGCGAGAGAAACAAAATCGATAAATGTGGATACATGTTCATTAGTCTCCATTCTTTCATCGTCAAGCTTAAACCACCTCCTAAGGAGGTGGTGATTGACCCAGTGAGGCTAACCGAGGAGCGACAATACCAGATTTTGATGCTGCATGAAGATAACTTATAAAATTATATTGTTTCATCAGCATCACGATTACTTGTATTAGATAACCATCAGAAAAAGTAAGAATTTTATCTGTTGGTACATGTGTTGGTATAAATAAATTTATACTTTTATATTTTAATTTAGATCATGAGGTTAAGTATTATGTGCGAGTCCGGCCTTCGCACCATAAGAACATCAATGGACGTCAACAGACGTCTTTTTTGTATCTAAAATCCAGTGTTTGCAAGGCTTTTCCCACTTTTCAGTCAATGCATGTCAACTTAACTCAACCCACATCAACCTCCGAGTGAGTATATAACTGAGTATAGACGTCGCTTCGATAATGAATGTATACTCGTCATACTTCGAATTACATGGGTGTTGGCTTCATTCAGCTATCCTATATCCTAGTCACATAGTTATCTATGCTCCTCAGCTATCTTCACTTGTCGCCTACATGTGATCATGAGCTGATCTTTATCGGCGATCACAATTCTAGAAAACCAATGAGTGAGAACACGATTAACAACGCATTATATTGACCTAACGTGTAGTAGATATCTTTATTCAATAATAAAAGAAGGTGATAATATTTTTGTTTATTCCTTTCACCGTATTCTCGTACTTAAACATAATGTAATGGATTATTTAAGCGCCTACCCGCCGCCAGCACAACATGCTTTGGCACAAGCTGCACTCATATATCGTTATGGTGAAGAGCATCAACCTATTACGGAAGAATAGGTATTACAGCCACGTCGCTGGGAGGATAAAAAGACGACCTTTGGACCATCTACCAACGTTTGCAGGAGAATTTAATCAAGGGGGGATTGCCTGGTCGGAACGCTAAAGGTAAGTGAGCTCGCACACGTTCAGTGAATGGCATTGATGGTGATATTAAATTGAATAAGGCACTGTGGGTGATGACGGAAAAGATGTATGAGCATTTTGGCTGTAGCTAGTTTACTTAAGCAAAACTTTATTAGTGGGCAGGTTACGGATACTAGCTACTCAGCTAGCATCGCAATTTTTATGGGCGAAG
Organism: Proteus faecis; assembly: GCF_003144395.1. Lineage (GTDB taxonomy): Bacteria > Pseudomonadota > Gammaproteobacteria > Enterobacterales > Enterobacteriaceae > Proteus > Proteus faecis. The sequence continues at coordinate 194,047 of NZ_PENZ01000027.1, forward strand.
GATAATACTAAACACATTTTTATTCGATGTTAAGTCGTCTTCTGGGGGGGTGAAAATTGTGTTTTTTCAATTAGTTCCATACCTCTAATGCAAAGCTTTTTATCATTGTTATTATTTTTCTCATTAGGGATAGCTGAAATTAATTTTCCATCGTCGTTGAGAGTAATCTTAATTTCGCACTCTTGTCCCTTATAAAGGTCTATATCATAAAACCGGCTTTGAATGGATTTTTTTAAATTTGAAGCGTAAATATCCATGGGATGTTTACTTGTTGGGGTAGCGTTTAAGTAGCTAGGAAAACAAATGAGAAACAAGAGAATGTAATTTTTAAAATTAATGATCATTTACCACCATTGGTTCAATCAAAGGTAAGTTACTTCAATATCTTCCGAAGTAAGAGATCTATTACGTATGCAACTATAGGAATTAAAAATACACCATGTATTACGTAAGAAGTCATGAATATGTGACCAAATATCCCAGTGGTTGAACCATTACTGGAGTACTGACTTGGATTAGCAATATAAATATTAATGTACCAAGCAATTACAGAAAGTATGTACGGTAAAACGATGTAAAATAAAAAACGATAACCATTATTCATTTTATTTTTAATACAAAAAAAGAATAAGGGGGCTATAGATAAAAGGTAAATAGTAAAAATGAGACTCAATAATTTTTGATGTTGAAATATAGGTATAGTATTCATTGCCTTCGGATAAAGTCTGAAAAAAAACTCATGAACCATTTCAAGGTAATAGAATAAAATGCTTAAAGATAATGAAATATAAGATATTTTAGTAGGCACCTGATATTACTCCACCTCGGCTAGGGTAGTAAATATCTAATAGCTGTTTTTTTAGCTCCCAAGGCGAACGCAACCAAAAAGGTTCTTTCAATTCACTAAAAATTCCACCACTTTCATGTAATACAGTATAAATACGTTTGGCACATTCCATGATCCCAGCACCACCATATTCAAAGACTAAATTACGTAAGTGCTCTGCTTGTTTTTCAGGGATAACAAATTCAATTATGGCAATATCCTCACCATCGTCTCTCTGATAAGCTAAATAGTCATTCCAATCATAATTTGGATATTCAAAGAATTCACCTGAACCCCGGTGTATAGTTACCCCATCTTCACATTGTCTTTTGTAACATCCAGTATATGAGCCAGCTGGGTCATATAACAAAGAACCTTCACCTTCGCCAATAACTAACCCAACATGGCCTATCCATTCGTTATTTATCATCACATATATTTTGACAGGATCTTCAATTAGTGAATCATTGATTGGGTTTGGATTGGTGATAACGGGAATATTTAAATTATTACTAAAAACATTATTAACAGTTGATGGCGGCTTAGGTGTTGTTATTAGCTGCTTTTGTTCAGTTTCAACGAAAGATCTTGCTTTGACTGGCTCATCTTCTTTGCTATAGCAATCAGTGATGGAGTTTATTAGTCCTGCTTTGCATGGGCAGGAACTAAAGCTATCCAGTGTTCCTGCCATCATTCTACCATTACCCCATACATTGCTAACGCCACCAAGTATGTTGTATGTCCCAGAATGTTTTCCACAGGTAACTAGATCGCCCTGACGTGCAGCAGATCTTCCATGAAATATAAAAGTATTATCTCCAGTTAAAATCTGACCGCCACATGTTGTTTTATCGCCAACGCGTAAAAAATATCCTATAGCCATGTCTGTCCCTAAACGAAATTGAACTTAAGTTAAATGTTATTGTTGACCAGTGTTAAGCAATTGACAAGTTATTTTTAACAATTACTAAGGGTTACAATGGATAAGAGTAAGGGGGAGTATTTTAATAATATCCAATAAAAATGATAAAGATGCTATTATGACAATAGCTTATGTAAGAGGGGGGAATGGTGCTAATTAATCCAGTCTTCAAACCCTAAATCACTGAGTATATATTTAAGTATACAAAAAATTATCTTTAAATTTATATCAAACAAAAAACAATGCATTGAATGTTAAGATCGAGTCCGGAATTCGCACCAAAAATCAGACGCTAAAAGCGTCTTTTTTGATTAATGGCATAAAACACATAGTAATAACTAATTAAACTCCAATACAAAGTTTGCGGAGGCACTGAGTTTGCCTGGCTTTACTTCATCACCATAACGATAATATTCTGCTTTTAATGGAACGTTATTGATACCACTCGCTAAATCCGCAAGTTTTACAAACTCATTATTAATTAATACGGTATTGCCACTGGAAGGGGCTGAAACCACAAATCCTACACCTTTAGCATTATTACTGTCGCCTTCGTTATCAGGTTTTATAATAGTTTTTTGTCCCTCATAACTTGTTGTGTTATGCGCCATAAGTTTGATTTTAGCGGAAGCATTACCAGTACAATTAATTCTTAGATGATCTTCAGCATATTGATTATCACGAGGAAATCCGATATCAGAGAATGCAGTAATAGGCATCTTAGGTAAATTCATCTCAAGTTCTGTATTTTCAGCACTGCAAGATATTGGTGCGCTAATAATATTGACTGATAAACGATAACTAAAACCAACAGCTGTTGTGCCACCACCTGAATTAAAGCGATTAATTAATATTGAGCCAATATATTGAGTCGTAAAACGCTGTGATTTAGGGTTATCTTTAGTGGAGTAAATAATAACGGTAGCATCTCTTGTATTAAGTTTAGGGCTGTTAACAGGAACTTCTTGTCCTGGCTGACTTCTAAATGAAAGGCCTGACTCGTTTTCAATGAGAACATAAGCATAATCATCTAAACCTGTAATATGGCCATTGCGTACAACATAATAAGCCGGTCTTCCATCGATATCCATATAATAGGTTGGCATTACACCACTGGCTTCGCTATATGTAGCATAAGCATAGAACTCAGCGCCATCTGGGCAATCCGCGACTGCGACATCAGAGCCATCGCGCTTAAATGTAAAACGTGCTATCTCTTGATTTCTTTTAATCATTCCTTTTAGTTCAATGGTGCCACCTTTTGCATCCATTGTGCCATGTTTAATACCGCCATTATTGACACAATCTGGCGCAGCATAACTGTAAAAAGAGAAGGTAGATAAACTAAGAATAAAAATTAGAAATAATAATTTGTTCATTTTATTTTTTACGTTAGTCATTTTATTTCCTTATTTACACTCAGTATCTAAAATATATAAGCCATTAACAGGCGTTTTATTATCAATATTATAAGTTGCATGGCAGCTTTTTTGCTCACCGTTAATTATCCATGAAACTTGAATATTGCCTTGTGGTTTATTAGCAACAAAATAGAGTTGATGGAAGCTTGCGACTAGTTGCGTATCATCGTTATCAATTTCAGCTTTAGCACCCATAGGGATGGTACTTTTATCCGGTGTTTGTAATGTTAGTAGGAATTTAAAGCCTTTTTTAGCATCGAAATCAGCCAACACTAAAGCGCCTTTGGTCGGAATAATATTACTAATAATGTTATTCGAAATTTCAGTATCACTTGGAATAGAATTGGTATTAACACTAATGCTATTTTTTTGGTAAGGCGACATTCCAGAAATAACCGCTAACCCACTATTATTCGTTTTAATCGATTGACCATTAATGACTTCTACTCCTGAAGTATCTTTAGTCAGAATTAACGCATTCGTTTGTTGTAATGAAGGTGTAAATACCACTCCATACTGTGTTGCAACTAACGCGCCATTAATACCGTAGTTGATGTTTTGTTTATCTTGTGTATATGAATAGCCTGCATTAATGACGGCACTTTGTGTTTTATAAGAGCCATTTACGCCACCACTATAGTTAACACCTTTATTGCCATATCCTTGATAAATATCCCAGTTAGCTTGGTTTTTATCACCATAGGTTCCACTTAAACGTGCGGTTTGTAATACTTGGTTATCATTGTTGGTCGAAATACCGTAATTAGCCCAAATGTAATTCTCATGCCATGAAAAAGGAATACTGACATTCATACTTAAATCATGGCTATTTTTATTATTATCGCTATAGCGATTGCCATCGTAATAAGTGTAATAAACGCTATAGTTAACTTTATTAATTGAGCTATTAAATCCCGCATTATAAGAATGAACAGTTTTACCATTAACATATTTATAAATAACAGAATTTAAATTAATTGAAGCATTATTAGAAAACAAAGGTTGGTTAATAGAGAGTGTATACTCATTTTTTAATCCATTGCTTGGATAGTATTTTCTGTCTTTGTGTTCCATCGCTTGAGTAAAATTGAGAAAATTGGCATCAAAATGACGATAACCGACTAACGAAAGCGTTGTATCTGTTATTGATATATTTTTAGAGTAATTAACTCTAAATGCATTGCCATGTAATGGATCATTGCCATTATTAGTAGAGGACTTGGCGTATAGTAAATCAGTGGTGATCGCGCCATAGCTACCTAAATTTACCCCAGTGCCCACACCAACAGATTGATATTTTTCACCAACAAGTATGCCGCCATAAAGGGTGACATAGTCAGTTAAACCATAAAAAGCTTCGGTCTGAACAATATAAGCTCCATCCCCGCTATTATTACCGTCGTATTTACCCGTGGAGAAGCTGTATTTTAATTCACCTTTTCTTTCTAGATTGGCAATAGAAGAGAAAGGCACAATAAAACTCTTTTCAGAGCCATCAGCTTCAGTCACGCTGACATATAAATCTCCGCCACTGTTCATCGGATAATAATCAGTAATATTAAAAGGTCCAGCAGGTACGCTACGCTTATAAATTACTTGTCCGTTTTGGGTGATAGTGACAATAGATTCTGTATTAGCAATACCTGAAACACTAGGAGCATAGGTTCTATTCTGTGTTGGTGTCATTAGTCTATCAGTGACTAATTTAATACCTCTAAATTTTACTGAATCAAAGAGTTGTGAAGAAGAATAGAGATCACCAATCATTAATTCACTATTAATGCGGGTAATTGCTCTAGAAATAACATTACTTAATGTATTCCATTTTTTATCGCCATTTTCATTTTTCGTCCATGTTGAATAATTATTGAAACGCCAAGACCCTAAATTAATTTGGGTTTGAATATTGCCATAATAACTATCTGTTGTATTCCCCTGACTACGACTATTAAATGAAGACAATGCGTAATTCACTAATAATGCAGGAATACCTGAATCCCAGTTTTTTATTTCATTTTCTTTCAATCTATCTTCGTTAACATATAACTGTGGTAATGTTAGAACATATTGTTTTCTATTTAAATCTAAATAACCGTTTGCATTATTGATCTCGTTGAGATTAATAAAATCATTATTTTTGCTTTTATTAATTACATCATAAGGAAGATCAATGCCTGCTTTATACCACTCTTCTGCTGAAAGACGAGGAGCTAATATTTTATTATTATTCTTATCTTCCATTAGAATAAAATCGAATTCACGGGTTTCTATACGATTGTTATTGACAAAAAGTGTTACTGTATAGTGACCAGGGGCAATATTATTCTCTCTAAAGACATTAAGATCCTCATTCGTTACTTGTTGAGTACTTCCTTCAATATTTAATAGATTGGCAGGATAATAGTCATTTGCTGATATATTAAAAGAAGCGAATAAAACGCCAGCAATAAATAAATTAAGTGACGGTTTATTAATATAACTATCCATTATCTTTTTCATATTGAATAACATCTCTTATTATAACGCGAATTCCATTGGTAGACTTTTTCCAAAATCATCGATATAAAATAGTTTTATTTTTTCTTTTCCAGACAGTGTTTTATTTACATTTATGGTTGTTTCTGATTTTGGTGATAGAAAACTAGGTATTTTCTCAATCTCGTTTCCATCAACAATAAGTTTCCCAATATTAATAAAATAGGGAGAACTGTTTGATACCACTAAACTTGTATTTTTTACGCTCCATCTTAATTCTTTGATTTCTTTTTCAATATTCACATCTCTAAGAGATTGAGGTCTATAAATTAACTTGATCCTATTGGTCATGGAATAGCGAAGAACATTTTCTAAGTTCTCATTGCTTGGTGCGACAAATTTAACATTGATCCAATACATGGATTCAATATCATTAGGTAATGTTGTATTTTTAGTGACTTGTAATGTATTTTTTTGTTGTGCCATTAATTTAATTAATGGTGGGGTAATCACAAAATCTTGAGTGAGTTTACCATTAAGATCTTCAACCCAAGATTGTAATAAATAGTTTGTGTTTTTATCGCTATTAAAGGCGACAAAACCTTCATTATTATTACTTTCATTATAAACAACACGAGTTGTCTCTAAACCAAATCCGGCAAAGCTAGATGTAATTGAACTAAATATTATGCCTAATCCTAATAGTATTTTTTTTAATTTCATCGATAAATACCTTTTTAATAAAAGCAGGTTAATACTATTATTAACCTGCTGTTTTTTATTATTGATAAGTTAATGTGTAATTCAATGTTGCATCAGCACGACCTGCTTCTACATCATCAGCAGTGCTGACATATTTAGCAATGAATGAAAGTGTTTTTGATTTAAGATCACCTGTATCTTTAATATCGTATTCAGTTGAAAGATTAATATGGTAAGGTGTACTTGGATCTTGCTCGCTATAAATATGAATACCGACATTTTTTGCTGTATTCGAATTATCGGGATTATCTAAAGCTAAAATTTGATCAGAGCTACTGTCTGTTTTACCTTCTAGTTTTAATTTAACTTTCCCTTGTGGTGGACAATTAATTAAAGAGATATCTAGTTTTCCATTACCTGATTTTCCACCGACTTCGCTGCCTGCACCGCCAAATTCACTGGTCGCATAACGACCCATATTAACGTTACCGTCAGAGCCAGTACCATTAATATCAATAGTACAAGTTGATGAATAAATTAAACCGGTAAAAGAGATTTGACCAGATTGCTCTTCAGCAGAAACTGTAGCACTTGCCGTTATCACAGAAATAACGAAAGCCATTGGAAGTAATTTTTTTGTTAAAATAGGCATTTTGACCCCTAGTGATTGATATAAATAGTATTTAATAAGTCATATTAAGTGCTATTTATTCTAAGATTAGTTTATTATCACTGCTTATAAATTGACTAAAGGCACCAGAAAATATAAGCATTTTAAATAGATAAATCTAATAAAAATATAATCTTAAATAAAATAGCTCTTACTGTTAATTATAAAAAACTTAATCAATTTTCATTGTTTTAATTTTTATAATTAACATTAAATCTTGATGTTGAAACTTACTTGAATTTATTCTCAAACGGATTCTATGTATTTTATTTAATTTTGTCTTATGGACAGTGTTACAAAATTTTCTTATGTAATTTAGAAAAATCATTAATAAGATAATGAAAATGAAATAATTTATGATTATTTATCATATAGTTAGTTTTGGATGTGTTATCAGGAAGAAAAGAAGATAGTTTAAATTTATTTTATGGAAAATATATTTTGTTACAAATGACATTAAGTTTAAAATATTATAATGGTCATGCTTGATAAAAAATAGTCATTAAAAGAAGTATTTTTAATAATCTAGATGAAATAATTAATGGAAATAATTTTCATTAAAGTTTTCATGCTAATTTAAATCTATTGATTAAGTTATTAATATTTAAAAATTCATCTTAAATAACTTTTATCATATTTTTATTTTTCTATATAAAGTGGCAATACTTATTCCTAAGATTTTTGCTGCTTTCTTCTTTCCTTCCAATGTTGTTCCTGTTTTTTCTAATAGGTTCATAATGGTTTGAAACTCTGATGTTAGGCTCTGAGATTTGAGATGTTCTTGTGTATTTAATGGCTGAATTTTCTCTTTATTATCTGTTTTAGCTTCTGTAGAGATACTACTGTTTTTATCCTTTTCTAAAGAAGCAGAATGCGATGTTTCTAACAAATAAGGTGGAAGGTGACTAAGATTTAAATCAACAGTATCGCCTTGCATAACATACATATATTCAATCACATTGCGTAACTCTCTGATATTACCGGGCCAATCGTAGGAATATAAATAGTTAATAATAACGTTGGGGATCTTCGTCGCAGGTCGCTGATAGGTTAATGCTAAATCGTCGGCAAAAAACTGAGCCAGTTCTGCAATATCTTCTCGGTGTTCACGTAATGCTGGCGTATGGATCGGAACTACATTCAGGCGATAAAACAGATCTTCACGAAATAGCCCTTTATTTACCATTTCACGCAGATCTTTATTGGTGGCAGCAATGATCCTTACATCAATATTGATCATATTATTAGAGCCAACACGCGTGATGCTTTTTTCTTGAAGTACACGTAAAAGCTTGGCTTGTAAATGTAAAGGCATATCCCCAATTTCATCTAAGAATAGGCTTCCACCATGTGCCAATTCAAATTTACCAATACGTCCTTTAGGATCTGCGCCACTAAATGCACCACGTACATAACCAAAAAGCTCACTTTCTAGCAGTTGTTCCGGGATAGCCGCACAGTTAATGGTAATAAAAGGCTGTTTCGTGCGTAAGCTTTGTTGGTGAATAGTGTAAGCAACCACTTCTTTACCTGAACCGCTTTCTCCGGTGATAAGTACGCTGGCGTGGCTAACGGCAACTTTGCTTAACATGCTTTTTAATTGGAGCATATTTTGTGAGTTGCCAATTAGAGGTGAGTGGGGATTTTCATCAACAGAGAAGGTATTTATTTGTGTCATATAATCACGAGCATCATGAAAAATAACCATGGTAAGTTGGTCATTATCAACGGATGAAAACGTAATTTTTTTACACAGAACATGATAGCGTTGTTGGTTTAGGATCAGCCATGCTTCTTCATCGCCATAAAGAATATCTCCTGTCATCTGAATATCAAGAGATTGACCAATCAATTCACTATCAAAAAAGCGCAAAGCAGAAAGATTAGCGTGCCAAATTTTACTTTGGCTATCGATAGCGATCACACCTCTATCCATGACATCAATCAAATTTCGAAAAGTACCAAATCGCTCTTGCTCTCTCAGCCTTTCAAGGCATTCAAAAACACGGCTTGAAATCATCTCGGAAAACTGTTCGATAAAAGTAATAAAAGCTTGTTTTTGTTTCATCAAAAACATTTTCTGTTCTCGGTTAGAACAGATAATGCCAATGACACCAATAACTTGGTTATTAAGAAAAATCGGTGCATTAAGATCAAGCTCTTCGGTACAAGTTAAGCGATTTTGGCATAGCTGACAGAGCGCGTTTTCTTTTGGATCTTCAATCAGAATAGTTTTTTGTACTTGCAGGACATGGCGATAAATATACCCATTACTAGAGACATCTTGATTGAGCATATAGCGATAACGCCCCGTACCGGCAATACGAATTAAATTGTTATCAATAATTTCAACATCAGTACCAGTGATCCCCGCAATGGCATCGGTGTACTTACTGATTTCATCTTGTAGGGTACTCAGTAATGAGTGCATCACATTCTCACCTTAAAATTATCAATATTGATAATAAATTATCATTGCTCATTTTGGGTTGTTAATTTAATTGTTATTTATTAATTATTTATGTGTTTTTTGTATAAGGCTCACACAATTTCTTATTATTGATAATTTATCACTTAAATAAAACCGCCTAGATCACAGCTTTTCTGCATCATTAATTTCATCTTTTAATCAGTTAAATAATAAATCCATTTAAAATCAAAATATTGCATCTTTATTAAAGGATTTTTGAGTGAGTTGGCATACATATTGCGATATAGGGGATAACCCTATGTATTCCGATTAATCGCGATATTGGGTTATCGCGAATTTTAAAGTGTGATTAAGAGGTAATTCCATGCAGGAGCAATTGCAGTACCTGATTAACCAGAGTTCATTTACACGAAAACCAACCGCTGAGCTTGCCCCTTTTCGTTATGAAGAGTTAGTCAAAGCGTTAGATTTTCACAGAACTATTCCAGGATACGCACCTACACCGTTATTTCATTTACCCCAATTAGCCAAAACTTTAGGGGTTGGTGAGTTATATCTAAAAGATGAGTCTTTCCGTTTTGGTTTAAAAGCATTTAAAGCGTTAGGTGGTGCTTATGCGATGGCTCGCCATATTGCTGATTTCCTCGAAATGGACATAAGTGAATTACCTTATGAGGTAATGATCAGTGATGAGATCAGGAAAAAGTTAAATGGCGTAACTTTTGCGACAACCACTGATGGGAATCATGGACGTGGTGTTGCTTGGATGGCAAGACAGTTAAAGCAAAAAGCAGTGGTCTATATGCCAAAAGGATCATCACAAGAACGTTTAGATGCCATTTTGCGTGAAGGTGCAGTCGCTGAAATCGTTGATATGAACTATGACGATGCCGTAAGAATGACGGCTGAAATGGCTGAAAAATATGGCTGGATAGTGGTTCAAGACACTGCATGGGATGGTTATGAAGAGATCCCTCTTTGGATCATGCAAGGCTATGGCACGTTAATGCTGGAATCTCTCGCACAATTACATGAAGTACCCCCGACGCATATTTTTGTGCAAGCCGGCGTGGGCTCTTTTGCGGGTATGGTGCAAGGCATGGTAACAGCCGCTTATGGCAAACAAGCACCGAAAGTGATTGTGGCAGAAGCGCGTATTGCTGACTGTTTATATCAATCTGCGGTATCAGGAACAGCAGATGCTATTCCTGTTGGTGGGGATTTACAAACGGTTATGGCAGGGTTGGCTTGTGGTGAAGCAAATAGTATTGGTTGGAATTTATTACGTGATTATTCAGCGGCATTTTTCTCTTGCCCTGATGCCGTCGCAACTAGGGGAATGCGGATTTTAGGGAACCCTTTACCCGGTGATCCGCACATCATTTCTGGTGAATCTGGTGCTGTGACAACAGGCTTGCTCTCTATTTTGATGCAATCACCTGTTTATCAGAGTGCAAAAGAAGAGTTGGGATTAGATGAAAATGCAAGAGTGCTTGTGATAAGCACTGAAGGTGACACTGATCCTGAACGTTATCGCGATATCGTGTGGGATGGTGAATTGCCTAGCTTCAAACAATTTTAAAAAACAAATAAGTCTTTTGGAGTGAAATAGTATGTTATCAGCAAACCGATTTGATGAAGTTATTAAGAATTGCCAATTATTAATCCAACAAAAAAGCTATTCAGGTGAAGAAGGTAATGTTGTTAAAGTCATAGAAGAGATGATGAAAAGCTATGATTTTGACGATATTCACATTGATAAATACGGCAATATCATTGGTGGAATTATAGGTCAACACCCAGGGAAAACCCTTGTTTTTGATGGTCATATCGACACGGTCCCCGTTAGTGAGCGCGACTGGAAAGAAAAGCCTTATGGTGCAGAAATAAAAGATGGAAAGATTTATGGCCGTGGTACCAGTGATATGAAAGGTGCCGTCGCAGCCATGATTTCAGCGATAGGTTTTTATGGTCAAGATAATCAGCGTAATTTTGCTGGTCGTATCTATGTCTCTTGTATTGTGCATGAAGAGTGTTTTGAAGGTGTTGCCGCAAGACTCGTTTCTGAACGCTATAAACCAGACTACGTGGTAATTGGGGAAGCCTCAGAATTAAATCTCAAAATTGGGCAACGTGGTCGTGCTGAAATTGTTGTTGAAACTTTTGGTAAACCCGCTCATTCCGCCAATCCAGATGCAGGGATCAACTCTGTTTATAAAATGGCAAAACTTATCGAGAAGATAAGAACCTTAACGCCTTCTGTTCATCCTGTATTAGGAAAAGGGATCTTAGAGCTCACGGATATTAAATCATCACCTTATCCAGGCGCTTCGGTTGTACCTGAATATTGTCGCGCCACTTACGATCGCCGTTTATTAGTCGGTGAAACTAAAGAGGAAGTGCTCGCACCATTACAAAAAGCAATTGATGAACTAGCTTCTCAAGATTCTGATTTTAAAGCAAAAGTCTCTTATGCCTACGGTACTGAAAAATGTTACACCGGTGCCACTATTGAAGGTGAGCGTTTCTTCCCGGGTTGGTTATTAGAAGAGAGCGATCCTTACGTACAAAGCGTTTTAAAAGGGCTGCATGAATCGGGCTTTAACCCTACAGTCACACAATACTCTTTCTGCACTAACGGTAGTCACTATGCGGGTGAAGCAGGAATTAAAACCATTGGTTTTGGCCCGTCTCGCGAAAACTTAGCCCACACCATTGATGAATATATCGAAATTGAACAGTTAAAAGGTGCAGCGAAGGGGTATTACAGCATTATGAATAGCCTTTATCACCTTTAATTTACTTCTTACGCAATAAATCCTTACTAGAAGAGTGTCTGGCGAAACAGTCAGATGCTCTTTGGAGAAATAACAGAATGAAAACAATATTTAAAAACGCCACTGTTATTGATGGAACAGGGGCAAGCGCATTTCAAGCTGATGTTGTGGTTAACGAAGGAAAAATAATAAAAATCGGTCAGTTTGATGCAAAAACCAATGATCAAATTATTGATGCAACAGGGAAGATAGTCTGCCCTGGCTTTATTGATACCCACACTCACTCTGATCTTTCTGCTCTGCTTAATCCCGCTTTATCTGCCAAAATTCGCCAAGGGATCACTACTGAATTGTTAGGGCAAGATGGTGTCGCACTAGCGCCATTGCCAGAACAATATATTTCAGCATGGCGCAAGAATATTGCGGGTTTAGATGGTGATTCTGACAGCATTGATTGGCATTTTAACAATACCGAAGGTTACTTAGGTATGTTGGAAGCGAGAGGCTCAGCAACGAATCTTGCTTACCTTGTTCCTCATGGCAACATCCGGATGGAAGCGATGGGATTGGAAGGTAATCCTTCTACTCGTGAAGATGTCGCCAAGATGTGTGAGATCTTAGAGCGTGAGTTAAAAGCAGGGGCATTTGGTTTATCCACTGGATTGATTTATATGCCTTGCGCCTTTGGTGATACCGCTGAAATGATCGAGCTTTGTAAGGTTACAGCAAAACATAATGGTATTTTTGTTGTACACCAGCGTAGTGAAGCTGACGATATTATTCAATCAACTCAAGAGCTTATTGATATCGCCAAAGCATCTGGTGTTTGGTTGCATATTTCCCATATGAAGGTTTGTGGTAAGAAAAACTGGGGATTAATCGATGAAATGCTGGGTATGTTAGAGCAAGCACAAAAAGAGGGCATCCGTATCTCTTTTGACCAATATCCGTATGTGGCAGGCAGTACCATGCTTGGGGTGATCTTACCGCCTTGGGTTCACGCAGGAGGTACAGAAAAATTATTAGAGCGCTTAGCTTCTCCTGAACTGCGTAAAAAGATGATTGAAGATATCGAAAAAGGCATTCCAGGTTGGGATAACTTTATTGATTTTGCAGGCTTAGAAAATATTTATGTCACTAGTTCTAAAACAGAAAAAAACCAAGATGCCGTTGGCCTTAGCCTTGTAGAGCTAGGCGAATTGAGAGGTAAAGATCCGTATAACGCAACTTTCGATCTGCTATATGAAGAAGAGAATGCAGTAGGAATGGTGGATTTTTACGGTACAGAAGAGCACGTTATCAAATTCTTATGTCGTCCTGAACAAAACGTATGTACTGATGGGTTAATGGGGGCAGGTAAACCTCACCCTCGTGTATTTGGTGCATTTCCTCGTGTTTTAGGGAAATACGTCAGAGAAGAAAAATGCCTCTCTTGGGAACAAGCTATCCGCAAAATGACAGGTAAACCAGCTGAAGTCCTTCGATTAACCGATAGAGGTTTAATTAAAGAAGGGTATGCGGCAGATATTGTGATGTTCGACCCTGAAACCATTATTGATAAAGGTACGTTTGTGGAGCCTAACCAATACCCAGAAGGGATCGACTTGGTAATGGTCAATGGTCGTATCGCTTTAATTAATGGAGTCGAAAGTTACGCCTGCAGTGGACATGTTTTAAGAGCATAACAACACAATAGCGCTCTTAAACGTTAAATCTTATCTCTGTTTATCACGGTTGTTTTTCAACCGTGATGGTTTCCCCTTACCTGAGGAACAGGAAAATGAGTTCAAATATTATTCCAGACCTTCAACCGAAGAAAACATGGAAAGCTCGTTACACCGTTTTATCCTTAATTTGGTTAGCATGGTTACTTTCATTCTTAGATAGAATGGTAATGAGTGTTTCATTACCCTTTATTGGACGTGATCTTAATCTTGATACCACCCAACAAGGTTTAATCATCAGTGCGTTCTTTGTCGGTTATGCGGCATTCCAAATACCGGGTGGTTTTTTAGCTGACCGCTTTGGTGCGCGTAAAATTATGGCAATCGGCATTGCATGGTGGTCAGTCTTCACTAGCTTAACGGGGATGGTATTTACATTACCGTTAATGTTAGCGGTGCGATTCTTATTTGGTATTGGTGAGGGATGTTTTCCATCGGCTTCTTGGAAAATGATCTCAACTTATTTCCCATCTAAAGAGCGTGGTCGTGCTACTGCAATTCAATCAACAGTAAATACTTTAGGGCCAGCATTAGCTGTCATTGTTGCCGCCAGTATTATCGGTGCTTTTGGCTGGCATATGGTGTTTATTGTTTTAGGTATTCCGGGATTATTAATTGCAGCGGGTATTTATTTCTTTACTCGTGATAATCCAAAAGATCACCCAAGTATTACTCAGCAAGATCTCGATGAATTAGCGGCAGATGGTACATTAACGGATAAACCTGTTGAAGCGGTACCTTTTAAAGACGTTTTAAAGATGCCAGTATTGTGGCAAATGGCAGCGATTTGGTTTCTGTTTGATATTACCTTCTGGGGATTCTCAACATGGTTACCAAGCTATTTAATTACTGTTCGTGAATTCTCTTTGGCGAAAACCGGGGTAATGGCGGCTATTCCATTCTTATTTGGTGCGGGTGGAACATTATTAGGGGGTTATGTTTCTGATAAATGTAAAGCACAGCGTAAATGGTTATATATGATCACCGCAGTGATTGCAGCAGGCTTCTTATATATGACATATACCGTTGAAAGTGCCGATATGGCTGTTGTATATCAGTGTATTTCAGCATTATTTATGTTCTTCGCCATGGCAATGTTCTGGGGTATTTTAATGGATACTATCCCCAATAAAATCATGGGCCGTGCTTCAGGAATTGTTAACTTCGGTGGGCAAATGGCGGGGGTTGTTTCTGCACCGGTGATGGGATTCTTAATTAAAGCCAGTGGCGGTAGTTATGACAGTGCATTTATGTTTATGATAATTGCATTGGTTGCCTCTGCTGTTGTGACGTTCACTGTTAAAATGAGAAATACACCAGCACCTGTTTAATTAATCAGTATTAATAACGTTTATATTTAAATAAGTGTGATGTTATTAAAAGAAATAAGATTAATTAAATAAAATAAATGTATTAACTGTAAGATTTATTTATTAAAACTCACTCTATGCTTTATTGATTTTTTAATTTAAAAAATCTTATTGTAGGATACTTTTGTCTTAAAAAAGCCACGATTAAAAATCGTGGCTTTGCTTTTGTTAGATTAATAACATTATTTGCTTGTAAGAACAAAATTGTCGCCGCTAAAACAGAGAGTAGCATCGCCACGAATAACTTGATGATGGGCAATATGACGTTGGCTATTTAATGAGGCGTGTTGCTTCCTCATATAAGCCTCTAAATGCCATGCAATAAGTTGTTTAGCGAGCTTTTTATTAGCGTGCTGACTACGCTCTGATTGCACTTTTACACTAATGCCTGTGGCAATATGTGTTGCTCTGACCGCAGATTCTGTTTTGTTAACATGCTGACCACCTGGGCCATTTGAGCGCATGGTTTCAAAAACAATTTCTTGGTCATTAATTTCATCAGGTTGTTCAAAACAAGCAACACCAATAAACCAATTTTTCCGTTTATGCCGTGGTCGTAACGTGCTTGCACATTGCCATTGTATAGAACCTGCCCACTGTTGTGCGATAGCCTGTGCATCAGCACCTTCAAGAGACACTAACGCTGATTTTAAGCCATAACGTGAAGGCTCTTTTTCAAGAACAGTGATGTTTACTTGCTGTGTTGCAGTTGATTTCAAAAAGTAATTTAAAGCTTTTTCAACTGCTAAGCAGCACTCTTCAGGGCCTTGTGCGGAGGTGAATTGTAATAACATTACGCCATCTCCCCACTGGTTTTATAGGTGACCACCGGTTTTAAACGAGCGATGACCTCGATTAATCCAACGTTCACCATACTTTCAATCACACTCTCTATTGATTTATAAGATTGCGGAGCCTCTTCATAAATCAGTTGCTTATTGGCACAAATAATGCGGCTACCTAATGCAGTTCGTGAAAGTTGTAAAGGTGTAAAACGGTGTGATAATCGCCCCTTACACTCTGTACGCATCCATTTTCTACCTGCACCATGAGGTAATGAATAAAGGCTTAATTCAGACACGATTGGCTTAACAATATAGCTGTGATCACCGCGTGAACATGGGATCACCACCATATCGTGATGTGCCGGTGTTGCACCTTTTCGATGTAACCAGCCTTGTTGACCATATAACTCACAAGGCTCCACAAGATTATGATTTACATCAGAAATAATTACACCTTGAGTACGGATTTGGCGCATCATTCTTTCACCAATAAGGCGACGATTAATCTTTGCATAATCAAGTGCATTATTGTGAGCTTGCAAATATTCATTTGCATCTTCAGTGTTAGCAATCAGCCCTTTATGACCAAACTGTTCTGTATGGGCACGTAAGATAGATTGTCCTAAGCCTCTCGATCCGCTGTGAACAAGTAGCAATAACTGTTTTTTATTGATACCACTTTCAGCGAAAAGCGTTTCATTGATCACTCGGTCAATTTGTTGGAATTCAGCAAAGTGATTACCACCACCAATAGAGCCTAAAGATCCAGCAAAAGGGTGGTTGTGCATTTCAGTTGGTAGATGTGCTTCTAACCATTCTAACGGTGCGATATCACTCATTTCACTCAACTGTTTTTCTGCTTTATCTAAGTTAAGTTTGCTGTTTTTAAATTCAGTTTGAAAGAGTGTCATACCACAGCCAATATCATTTCCGACTAGAGCAGGGTAAAAACGATTAACAGAAAAAAAGGCAGCGCCAATAGGATAACCACGGCCCGGATGTAGGTCTGGCATACCTGCAACATAAGCCATATCAGGAAGTTGAGCCGTTATTTCTAGTTGTTGGATTGCTTTGCTTTCAATCCAAGTATTATCCGATGCGATATAACAAACGCTATCAGATAAATAATGAACACACTTGTCCATATACCAATCCATATAATGTAAAGGATAAAAAAATAAATTGATTGGCGGACAGCAAAAAGAAGGAAAAAAGGATTACTTCTGAGATTGTCCGCAAAGAGTATTCATATTTGTTGTTGTCATGGGATACCTCCTTGCGTTAATTAAAATGGGTGAGAAATAATAAATCGCGGGCATAGTAACCACTTTTTTTTGCATTGGCAATTAAAAAGTGGTGTGATTTTTCTTTATTTTAAAAAACAGAATGAATAGATTTTATTTAATTTAAAGTTAATTTTCTTTTATTTACTATTTTAGTTAATACTCTATTTTTTATTAATAAATCACTTTTACTGAGCTTTTTCGGCAATAATCTTCGTAATCATCCGTTAATTTTCTATCTGTGATCACAACATCAAATTGCGCTAAATCACCCATATTGGCTGTCGCTGTTTCATCAAAATAGTGATATTTAGTGAGTAAGATCTTACGAATAGATTTGTCCATCGCTTTTTTCTTCATATAAAGATCGTCGATGCTATAACAGGTCACGCCAAAATCGAGATGTACCCCTTCGGCTGAAATAAAGGCTTTTTTAGGATTAATGCTATCAAGATAAGAGGGTTGGGTTGGATTGAAGAATGAATCACTTTTAGGGCGGTATTCACCTCCGCAAAGTAATACGGTGGCATTTTTTTTCTGACTTAATGCTAAAAATACTCGATGAGAATAACAGATCCCAGTGAAATGCAGGTTATCGGGAATAAGCTCAATCAGTGTGGGAATAAATTGTCCGTTATCGAAAAAAAGAACATCGCCCTCAGACACCATGCCAGCAGCAAGATTAGGAATATGAAGTTCTTCTGCTTGATCCGGCGTAATAATATTGGAGGATGTTGATAGCGATCCTGCATGAGGTTGGGCTAATGCAACAATATAGCCGCCTAATAATGACATTGGGAACGGGTTTTCAGCATCAGAGCTAAGATCTCGTCTAATCGTCATCTCAGAAACTTCAAGGATCCTTGCGGCGTCTTTAAGATGTATGCGACCTGAGCGTTTTATACATTCACTGAGGCGGCGCAAACGTTCGTGCTGTTTGGTCTCTATCACCGAAGGATCCTTGTATTATCGAATAGCGCACTCCAAAAAAAGATACGCTAAATAATTAGTAAGTTGATTCAGGTGCATCTGAATCTGTTGCGATAGCGACACTTGCGCTAGCTCCGATACGTGTTGCTCCTGCTTTGATCATGTTTAGTGCTGTTTGGCGATCGCGAACACCACCAGATGCTTTCACGCCAACTTCATCACCAACGGTTTTACGCATCAAAGCAACATGATGTTCTGTTGCGCCCATTGTACTGTATCCTGTCGATGTTTTCACAAAATCAACGCGGATCTCACGGCACATTTCACAGACTAAACGTACTTCGTCGTCAGTTAATAAGCAAGTTTCTAAAATCACTTTCAGAGTTGTATTACCACAAGCTGCTTTTACTGCTTCAATATCTTGTTTTACGAAGTCTAAACGACCGCTTTTTAACATACCGATATTGATAACCATATCGACTTCTTGTGCACCTTGACGAATAGCTTCAGCCGCTTCAAATGCTTTTGTTGCTGTTAAACCAGCCCCAAATGGGAAGTCGATAACACAACATACTTTTACATCACTGCCTTCAAGGCAAGTTCTTGCTAAAGGGATGTAAGAAGTGTTAATACACACAGAGAAGAAACCGTGTTCAATTGCTTCAGCACACAATTTCTTGATTTGTGATTCAGTTGTATCTGCAGCAAGAAGAGTATGATCGATATAATTAGCTAATGGACGCATAGTCTATTCCTTAGTAAAGAGATTGTTATTTTTCACTCATGTTAGTTTGGTAACATATTAGAGCCGTTTTAATGAGATAACAATCACAGATGATATCTAAATAACATTATACTGTTATACACCTAACAAAATGTCACTATTTTCACATTTGAGAATTTCATATAAGAGTAAGAGGCGCTATGGATATTGCAGTGATTGGTTCAAATATGGTGGATTTGATCACCTATATAGATAGGATGCCAAAAGAGGGAGAAACCCTTGAGGCGCCGGCATTTAAGATGGGTTGTGGTGGTAAAGGGGCAAATCAAGCGGTTGCGGCTGCTAAACTAAATTCAAAAGTGATGATGTTAACAAAGGTCGGTGATGATATTTTCGCAGATAATACCATCATGAATTTAGGATCTTATGGCATTAATACACGCTATGTTGAAAAAGTACCCGGCACAACAAGTGGTGTTGCCCCTATTTTTGTGACATCTCAATCATCAAATAGCATTTTAATTGTTAAAGGTGCTAATCAACATTTGTCGCCAGAAGATATTGATAGAGCGGCAGATAGCCTGAAAAAATGCAAAATAATCGTATTGCAATTAGAAATCCCGCTTGAAACGGTCTATCACGCTATTGAGTTCGGCAATAAACACCATATTCCTGTGTTATTTAACCCAGCACCAGCTTCAAAAGCATTAGATCTTGGTATTGCTGCTCGTTGTGATTTTTTTGTTCCGAATGAAACCGAACTTGAAATATTGACCGGTATGCCAATCACTACAATGGATGAAATTCGCAAAGCCGCTTATTCTTTACTACAAAAAGGATTTAAGAATGTCATCGTTACGTTAGGTGAAAAAGGTGCATTATGGATGAACGGCGAAATTGAAAAGCACATTCCTGCCATTAAAGTTGATGCAATAGATACCAGTGGAGCAGGGGATGCCTTTATTGGTTGTTTCTCCCATTATTATGTTCACACTAATAATATTGACGAAGCATTAAATAAAGCAGTGATGTTTTCAGGCTTAAGTGTTGCCGGAAAAGGCACACAATCTTCTTACCCAAGCATTGAAGAGTTTGGGCTGTTTTTAGCACAAAAGAAATAGTCACCTTCTACACTATCACATCTTTGTATTCCACTTGCTTTCTTATTTAGAAGGTAAGTGGAAATCATTTTAAATCAATATATTACTTTGTTTTTTGGTCAATATTGAATTTCTTGCAAACAAAAAATATTAACTTAATGTGATTGATTTCACGAAGTGGTGACAAATACCATTGAAATATAATTTCAGTAAGTGTAATTTTTAATGAAATTTGGTTTCGTTGGGGTTGTTGTGATGAAAGAAGATGCATTAAGCGAATGTCTTAAAAATGAAAGCAATCAAGAAACAACACAGTTTTCTGAATTAAGTGCTTTAGAGTTGGTTACGCTTATCAATAGTGCAGATATGACAGTTGCAAGTGCGGTTAAAAAAGAATTACCCGCTATTGCTAAAGCAGTAGAAAAAATAACTGAACGTTTGCAAAAAGGTGGCCGTATTTTTTATGTCGGTGCCGGAACCAGTGGTCGATTAGCTGTACTAGACAGTGCAGAATGCCCACCTACTTTTGGTGTCTCTCCTACATTAGTGCAGGCGATTATTGCTGGCGGTCATGATGCAATGTTAAAAGCAGTTGAAAATATTGAAGATAGCCGAGAGGCTGCAATTGAAGAGCTTCAACGCCGTCATGTTGGTGATAAAGATGTTGTTATTGGTATTGCAGCAAGCGGTCGTACCCCCTTCACCGTCGCAGCTTTGCAATATGGCAAAAAGTTAAAAGCATTGACAGTATCTATAACTACCCGTGGCAAAAGTATGATGAGTGAAATCGCTGACTTATCTATTGCGCCAGATGTGGGCGCAGAGGTGTTAACTGGTTCTACAAGAATGAAAAGCGGTACGGCTCAAAAAATGATTTTGGGTATGTTAAGTACTAGTGTCATGACTAAGCTTGGAAAAGTGCATAAAAACCTTATGGTGGATGTGATTGCAAGTAATGAGAAGTTGCAACGCCGTGCTGAAGGTATTGTTAGCGAAGTGTGTGGAATATCACATGAAAGAGCCAGGACCTTGTTACAAATGGTGAATTATCATCCTAGAAAAGCCATTTTAATGTATGAACTTCACCTGAGTGTGGAGAAAGTGGAGCAAATTACACAGCAATATCCTTATCGTTCACTACAACAGCAACTTGCCTTATTTAATGAATAACAATATGAGTAAACACTCTGAACTTTAGCAGGCACATATATGGCTAATAAAATAGAACATCTCGACACGTTAGCAATAGAAATAGAAAAACATGCTGGTGGGTTTCAAAATGTGGCAACCCTAACACATTGTATGACTCGTATTCGATTGATTTTAAAAGATAGTTCTCTATTTGATGCTGATGCTTTAAAACAAGTCGAAGGCGTTAAGGGCGTTGTATTCAATGGTGAGCAGCATCAAGTAATTGTTGGAATGGGAACTGCGGCAAAAGTTTATTCCATCATGAATAAGCGTATGCAAAACAGTTCAGTCAGTAGTGAACATGAGACGGCGCCAACACCAGTAACAAAAGGCTTCTCAATTCGCCGTATGCTAAATACATTAGCGGCGATTTTTGTTCCAACAATTCCAGCTTTAATTGGCTGTGGTTTGATTATGGGGTTAATTAATATTATCCGTTTAGTCGCACCGGGTTTAGTTGAGCAATTTCCTGAACTATTTAAATTATTCAAATTAATTGGTAGTACGGTATTTGCATATCTCTCTATTATGATTGGGATAAATACCGCTAAAGAATTGGGAGCATCAACTTCAATCGGTGCGGTCATGGCCGGATTATTAGCCATGCCTGGGCTTGCTGATATCACCTTATTTGGTGAGAAGTTACAGCCAAACAGCGGCGGGATCTTTGCCGTATTGATGGTGGTTGTGTTCTCTTCAAAATTAGAATTATGGTTTCGTAGTATCGTTAAAGAGAGTCTTGATCTTATCTTAACGCCATTTGTGACGATTTTAGTCTCTTCACTGGTGGCGATTATGATATTTCAACCTATCGGCCATTACCTTAATCAGTTATTAGCGCAAGGCGTATCATTATCACTATTGAATCAAGGTAGTGGCGCGGTTGTAACGGGGGCTGCGTTAGGCGGAAGTTTCTTATTTTTACTCTTAACGGGATTACATCAAGGGCTGATTCCTATTCATACCGAAATTTTAAATACTTTTGGTTTAAATTATCTATTCCCTATTTTAGCGATGGGCGGTATGGGGCAAGTAGGCTCTTGTTTTTGGGTTTATCTACGTACTAAAAATCAACGTTTAAAGAAAACATTAATGGGCGCATTACCCGTTGGTATTTTTGGCGTCGGCGAACCTTTATTATTTGGTGTTTCCCTTCCACTAGGAAAACCTTTTATTGCGGGATGTATTGGTGGCGCGGCGGGTGGCGCATTAATGGCATATTTCCAAGTTGGGATCATTATTCCATTTGGCACTGCTGGGTTATCATTAATTCCTTTAGTCGGCGATGGGCAAATTATTAAGTTCTTGATCGCGGTATTAGGTGCATGGATTGTCGGTTTTATTGCCAGTATGCTAATGGGATTTACGGATCCAGAGAAATAAGTCAGAAATAAAAAGGATAACAGAATGTCGACACTGACCAAAAAGCTTGAAAGTTTGCGAATACAAGGTAAAGGCACAGAGCAGCGTATTGCTGATTATCTATTACAGAATAGTAAGAATATTGCCAGTATGAATGCGGCTGATCTGGCACTTAAAGCCGGTGTAAGTAGTGCTTCTGTTATCCGTTTTTCTCGTCAAATGGGATACAGCGGTTATCCTGAATTTAAAATTGATTACCTTTCAGAAGAAAAGCAACAAAAAAGCAGTGGCGATATTCTTTATGGTAATTTAGCAAAAACAGATCCGACGGAATTAATTATTTCCAAAACGGGTCATCTATTTACTAGTGCTATTCAGGATTCACTTGCGTTATTAGATCCCCATTATATTGATGTCTTAGCGGAAAAGATGGTCTGTGCAAAACGTATTGTATTGTTTGGTATTGGCGCATCAGCCATTGTGGCGAGTGATATTTTTCATAAATTAATTCGTGTAAATAAAAACACCTTATTTAGTCCAGATCTTCATGCTCAATTAGCGTATTCCGCCAATTTATCGGCGGATGATTTGGCTATTGCAGTGACTGCACGAGGCAATACTGCTGATATTAATCGAATGCTGAAATCTGCAAAAAATGAAGGTTGTTTAACAGTAGCATTAACGCGTTTTGGGCAAGATGAAGCCACTCGATTATCAGATTATACATTGCCTTATTTTTATGACGAGCAACACTCTCAATTAGGGGTGATCACGCCACAAGTTTTACAAATGGTGGCTTTTGATGTGCTGTTTTTTAAATATATGACATTAGCGAATGGGACGGCAGAAAAAGCACTATTAAAAGGGCGAGAAGCTGTTATGCAAGGAAATCAATAATGTTACTTATCACCACATTAGCGGTGGGTGCGGCCATTGGTTTAATAATAAGTACGACAGGTGTAGGTGGTGGTGTTATTGTTTTGCCTGTATTGACCTATTTTTTTGGTATGAATGCGTTAATGGCAGTGGCAACCGCCAATTTATTATCTATGTTGATGAAAGTCACGTCGTCTTATATGCATTTTCGCCTTGGAAACATTCCCTTTAAAAGAGCGATGATTGTATTAGGAATAATGCTACCAAGTACCTTTTTAGCCAGTGTGTTGGTAAATTATTTAGGTTCGTTAGAGCAGTATCAGCAACAAGTCGAGTGGGGGATTAATGCACTTGTTGTTGGGGCGATTATTTTTTCTCTATTTCTTTTTATTCAGAGAATGTTTTTCTCATTACCTTCCGCTGTGGTTGAAAATGCAACGTTAGCGCCTTTAAATATAAAAGCACTTTTACTGCCTGCGATTGCTGCAGGTGTTGTTTTAGGGGCAACTGGAGTAGGTGGTGGTGTGGTTGTATTACCATTATTGTTACGTTATGCAAATCTTTCTATTAAGCAAGCTATTGGTACTTCTATATTTACCACAACATTATTATCGGGATCTTCAGCACTAGCCTATATGCAAGATGGGCATACGGATATTCATTTGGCACTCTTGTTATTCTTAGGCTCGTTAATCTCTATTCCGTTATCTAAGTGGCTATTGATCAGAATGCCTGACAGGATATTTCAGTATGCGACTTTGATTTTAATTATTTGTAGTGCCGTAATGATGCTAGCTAAATTATTTTAGTATTGAAATGTATCATTAATGTTAATTGTAAAAATATAATTTAAATAATAGCTAAATAAAAAATTATTTTTATTGGCTATTTTTTTATTATCTTACTAATTTTATTGAAGTCATTTTTAATATGAAAACGATTATTCCTTATTTATTCTAGTGTTAATGGAATGTGTTATTAATAATTTATTTTACTAATATATAGTTTTATCATAAATAGATAATTGCGATGATAATCACATTAATATTAATTCCTATGTGTTTCACTGTGATCCTCATTTAATACCTATAAGTGACGGTACTAGTATTATGGAAAATAATAATAGAAAAACACCTCATATTAGACGTATTGCCCACATTATGATGTATAAACAACGTCAGTGCTTCCATTTCTCTGTTTTTAACGGATAAACCCTCTTTTTATTTTCTAGAAATATAAAACACACTTCTTAGTAACCTTGGTTATTGAGGTGGGTTTTCTTTTTTTTTAAATATCAAACTTTTTTTAACTCTATTATTATCAAAATAATTAGGAGATAGGATTATTATGTCTATTAATATTAAAGGTAGAAGTTTTTTAAAATTACTCGATTTCTCATCTGCTGAAATTCAATATTTATTAAAGCTTTCTAAACATTTTAAATCATTAAAAATGGCTGGTATTCCTCACCGCTCTTTGGAAGGCAAAAATATTGTTTTATTATTTGAAAAAACCTCAACACGTACACGCTGTGCCTTTGAAGTTGCGGGTTATGATTTAGGAATGGGTGTGACTTATCTTGATCCGGGCTCATCACAAATGGGAAAAAAAGAGTCTATTGAAGATACCGCGCGCGTGTTAGGGCGTTTCTATGATGGTATTGAATATCGTGGTTTTGATCAGTCATTAGTTGAGGAGTTGGCTGCGAAATCAGGAGTACCAGTATGGAATGGTCTGACAGACAAATTCCATCCAACTCAGATGTTGGCGGATATGTTAACAGTGGAAGAAAACTTTGGTCATTTAAAAGGGCTTAAGTTGACTTTCTTTGGTGATGCTCGTAATAACGTTGCTAACTCTTTAATGGTGGTTTGCGCCAAATTAGGCTTACATTTTACAGCTTGTGGCCCAGCATCTTTAATGCCAGAAGAACAACTTGTGAAGGCGTGTCGTGCAATTGCGGCTGAAAACGAAGGTTCTATCACATTAACAGAAGATATCGAGAAAGGGGCAAAAGATGCTGATGTTCTCTATACCGATATTTGGGTTTCAATGGGTGAGCCAGATAGTGTTTGGGATGAACGCATTCGCTTACTGAAAGCTTATCAAGTCAATGGTTCTATGATGAAAATGGCAAACCCTCATGCGATTTTCTTACACTGTTTACCTTCATTCCATGACCGTTTAACAACCATTGGCGAAGATATTTATCAAAAATTTGGTTTGAGTGAAATGGAAGTGGCGGACGATGTTTTTGAGTCTCGCCAATCAAAAGTTTTCGATCAAGCTGAAAATCGTATGCACACCATTAAAGCAGTTATGTTTGCAACGTTAAGCTAAAGCAAGGAGTTAACAATGCCTAAGAAGGTATTTATTGCTTTAGGGGGAAATGCGCTGGGTAGTACACCACTAGAGCAAAAGCAGATAGTACGAAAAACCGCAAGGCCCATTGTGGATTTGGTTGAGAAGGGCTATCAAGTCATTATTGGTCATGGAAATGGCCCACAAGTTGGGATGATCAATTTAGCTATGGATTATGCATCACAACAGAACATCGGCACACCTTATATGCCATTTGCTGAATGTGGTGCTATGAGTCAAGGCTATATTGGCTATCATCTACAACAGGCTATTAATGACGAATTATGTACGAGAAATCTAAATAAAAATCATGGTTGTGCCACTATTGTGACTCAAGTGGTTGTTGATAAAAACGACCCTGCTTTTTTATCACCAACAAAACCAATTGGCAGTTTTTATACTCAACAGCAAGCTGAGAAAATTCAAAAAGAGCACGGTTTTTACTTTATGGAAGATGCAGGGCGTGGATATCGCAGAGTGATCCCATCGCCTAAGCCGTTAGAAATTGTAGAATCACCGATTATTAAACAGCTGGTTGAACGTAATATTGTGGTGATCACTGTTGGTGGCGGTGGGATTCCGGTTATTCGAAAAGGGAATTTATTAGAAGGTATTGATGCTGTTATTGATAAAGATAACTCTAGCTCAAAATTAGCTGTAGAATTAAAAGTAGATATTTTATTAATATTAACGGCTGTTGATAAAGTTGCCATTAATTTTAATAAACCAGAACAAATAAATTTAGATAAATTAACACTTTCTCAAGCTCAGGAATATATTTCTCAAGGGCAATTTGCTAAAGGAAGTATGTTACCTAAAGTGGAAGCCTGCCTTAATTTTTTAAAAGAGAGTGAAAAAGGTGTACAAGCAATTATTACTTCTTTAGAGAATGCATTATCTGCTTTAGAAGGAAAAACAGGTACAACAATTATTTCTGGTTAATATCATACTTATTATTATTTTAAATTTAATTCTAATAATAGACTCTGCCAAATAGATATTATTTCTATTGGCAGAGTAGCCTCTTATTTAAGTCGAGGACGCTTATGAAACTTAAAAAGTTTGCGTTTCCGACCGCATTTACTATTTTATTTGCCATTACAGTAATTGTGGTTGGCTTAACGTGGATAATTCCAGCTGGCGAATATCAACGATTAAGTTATAACTCAGCAGAGCCATCATTAGTGGTTGCAAAAATAGATGGTTCTCATGAAGTGTTACCAGCAACTCAGGCGACATTGAATGATTTAAATGTCTCTATTGAGATTAATAAATTTACCGATGGGACAATTAAAAAACCCATAGCGATACCCGGAACCTATGAGCGTGTAGCACAGCAACCTAAAGGAATAATGGATATTACCGAAAGTATGGTGAAAGGGACAATAGAAGGGGCAGATGTTATTGTTTTCATTCTTGTCTTAGGGGGACTTATTGGGGTTGTAAATCAAACTGGTGCATTCAATGCGGGTTTAACAGCACTCGCGAATCGAACTAAAGGTAAAGAGTTTTTAGTCGTATTTGGGGTCACGATTATATTATCTATAGGTGGGACAAGCTGTGGGATTGAAGAAGAAGCTGTTGCTTTCTATCCCATATTAGTACCAATATTCTTAATCTTAGGTTATGACGCTATTGTGTGTGTTGGGGCTATTTTCCTTGCCTCTTCAATGGGGGCAGGATTCTCAACTGTAAATCCTTTCTCAGTTGTTATTGCATCAAATGCTTCCGGGATCAGTTTTATTGAAGGGATCGGATTTCGTACTATTGGGTTGGTGATTGGTACGTTGGGGGTTTTGGTTTATTTATATTGGTATTGCAAGAAGATCAAAAAAGATCCAACTTTCTCTTACAACTATGAAAATGCCGAAAGTTTTAAACAGCGCTTTTTGAGTAATTACGATCCTAATGAGATATTAGAATTTTCGTGGCGTCGTAAAGTGATCCTCTGCTTATTTGTTGCTGCTTTTCCTATAATGGTTTGGGGTGTTATGGACATGGGCTGGTGGTTTCCACAAATGGCGGCTCTTTTCCTTGCTATCGCAATCATCATAATTTTCTTATCGGGACTAAAAGAAAAAACAGCCATTGATGGATTTATTCACGGAGCATCTGAATTAGTTGGTGTTTCATTAATTATTGGTTTAGCGCGTGGTGTTAACCTTGTGATGGAACAAGGTAAGATTGCTGATACTATTCTTGAATTTATGTCTCATATAGTTGCAGGAATGCCACCGAGCTTATTCTTATTAGCACAACTCGTTGTCTTTATTTGTTTAGGTTTTATTGTTCCTTCCTCTTCAGGTCTTGCGGTTTTGGCGATGCCAATTATGGCACCATTAGCCGATGCAGTCGGTGTTCCTCGTTATATGGTGGTATCAGCATATAACTGGGGGCAATATATTATGTTGTTCTTAGCACCAACGGGATTGGTGTTAGCGACATTACAAATGTTAGATATCTCCTATAACAAATGGCTTAAATTTATTATGCCGATGGTGATATTTATGTTTGTCCTTTCGGCAACACTATTATTGGTTCAAGTTGCTTTTTTATAAAATAGAATCGATGTGTTTACGTTGAGAAAGGAATTTTTGGGTTATTCTGTAATATGAAATTAATCTGGTTTTTTATGCTGCAATCAGGGGTGTTTTTTGATTTTCACTAGAAGTGATCTAGCTCTCGTTTTTAGTGGTGGTAAAAAATAAACCGAAAAAAAAGGTTGTTAATTTGTAGAAGTTATGTTTTTTTAAATACAGATAACACGTAAACACATCATTAAATTAATTGATAGGTAACCCATGATCATCACTACTCTACTACAAAGCCTACGACTAACAGCGCATATCGCGGCTGTGGTTGTCGTGCGTGTGGTGGTGGTCGTCGGCAAAGCGCCGTAACGGGTCCGAATCAACACAGTTTCGAAACCCCGCCGGCGAACTAACCGGGCGGGGTTTTTCTTTTCTACCTGCCCATCAAGTCCGGCTTAGAACAAAGGACAGATAAAAATGGGTGATCAACAAGAAACCGCCACAACAAGTAGAACGTTTACTGGTGCGCAATTAATCGTTTATTTACTGGAACGGCAAGGCATTACCACAGTTGCAGGGATCCCCGGTGGGGCTGCTCTCCCTTTGTATGATGCATTAAGTCAAAGTAAATCTATTCGACATATCTTAACTCGCCATGAACAAGGCGCAGGATTTATCGCACAAGGTATTGCTCGTGCAAATGGTAAACCTGCTGTTTGTATTGCATCGAGCGGGCCGGGTGCAACAAACTTAGTGACAGCGATTGCCGATGCTAAGCTTGATTCAATTCCTTTAGTTTGTATTACAGGTCAGGTTTCTTCAGCAATGATTGGAACTGATGCTTTCCAAGAAGTTGATACCTATGGCATGTCTATTCCAATCACGAAACATAATTATTTAGTTCGTGATATTGCTGAGTTACCTGAAATTATTTGTGATGCGTTTCGTTTAGCGATGTCAGGAAGACCGGGACCTGTATGGGTTGACGTACCTAAAGATATTCAGCAAGCTACAATTACATTAGAAGCGTTACCACCTATTCCACAAAAAGATCCTGTTCCCACATTTAATACTGATTTAGTGATACAAGCGGCGCAAATGATTAATCAGGCTAAAAATCCCGTTTTATATTTAGGTGGGGGGATCATTAGCTCTGAAGCATGTAAAGAAGCAATTGAATTAGCAGAGAAAAATAATCTGCCCACAACGATGACCTTAATGGGGTTAGGATTAATGCCACCTTCGCATCCGCTGTATTTGGGGATGTTGGGTATGCATGCGACGCGTAGCACCAATTTTATTTTAGAAGAAGCGGATCTGTTGATTGTATTAGGGGCGAGATTTGACGATCGCGCCATCGGTAAAGCAGAGAAGTTTTGCCCTAATGCCAAAATTATTCATGTTGATATCGATCGCGCTGAAATTAGCAAGATCAAACGCCCAGATATCGCGATCCACGCTGATGCGAAATCAGTGTTATCACTGTTATTACCATTGATTAATACAAACAAACGTAGTGAATGGATAGATCGTGTTACGACATTGAAACAAGAATATCCATTAGAGATGAAAAATTCTGAAAATATTTTAAGTGGCTATGGCATTGTCTTAGCTGCTGCAAACTGTGTTGATGATGATGCCATTATTACAACAGACGTTGGACAACATCAGATGTGGGTAGCACAGGCATATCCGCTAAATCGACCTCGACAATGGTTAACATCGGGGGGGTTAGGTACGATGGGATTTGGTTTACCGGCAGCGATTGGTGCCGCATTAGCTGAGCCAAGTAAGAAAATTCTCTGTTTCTCGGGGGATGGTAGCATTATGATGAATATTCAAGAATTTGCTACGGCGGCTGAGCACCAATTAGATATCAAAATTATTTTGATAAATAATCAAGCATTGGGGCTGGTTCACCAGCAACAAACGCTATTTTTTGAAGAGCGTATTTATGCTGCTGCTTACCCTTATCAAACAGATTTTATTCGTATTGCACAAGGTTTTGGTTTAGATACCTGTGACTTAAATCAAGAAGCGGATCCTGCGAGCGCATTAAAAGCAGCAATTGAAAAACCAGGTCCGTGTTTAATTCATGTAATGATTGATATTCATGAAAAAGTATTTCCAATGGTACCGCCAGGGGCGGCAAATATTGAGATGATAGGAGCTTAATTTATGTCACACCAATCACAACCTATCGCACTGGAATTGATTGTTCGCAACCATCCCGGTGTTATGACCCATATTTGTGGGCTATTTGCTCGCCGTGCATTTAACGTCGATGGTATTTTGTGTTTACCAATGAAAAACAGTGATAAAAGCCGTATTTGGCTCTTAGTGCAAAAAGATGATCGCCTTATGCAAATGGTGAGTCAGGTGGAAAAGCTTGAAGACGTAAAAGAAGTGAGATTCAGCGACGATTTACGTGTTTTTGAGCAAATGGAAAGTTATTTAAATTAATCGCTTTATATTATTGGCTCGCCTCACTAATTGAGAGAGCCAATAATATCGCTTAAGGGCGGTGATGATAATGCTGTTGATTTGGGCTAGACATAATCACAGAGGCACGCAAATGTCCTTCAACACAGATATACGAGTGAGGGGCATTACCGTGAAAAGCATAAAAATCACCTGTTTCTAGTAAGACAGTTTCGTCATTATCAAAACGCATCATCAATTTACCAGAATAGACCATGATATGTTCTTGGGTGCCATCAGCGTGGGCAGGGCTATTGATGATCGCGCCATGCTTCATTTCGATATGCCAAATTTCAGTAATATTGCCGATGCCAATACGAAATTTAAACTCTTGGGCATAATCACCAACGATAGGTTTATGTCGTTCTAAACGAGGGTACTCTTCACGTGTAAAACTAAATAAATCTCCCAAAGGAAAGCCAAGTGCTATTGCGATAGCCTCTAAGGTATCGATTCTAGGATTAGAATCACCCGATTCTAATTTTGACAATGCAGCCTTGGATATTCCCGATTTTCTTGATAACTCATTAAGTGATAAATTTCGAGATTGTCTTAATTGTTTGACTTTATTACCAAGGTATTCATTTGTTTTTTTAGGAGGTTGTGGGTTCATTGCCAATTCAAAATATCGTTAGTTTAAAAGTGTTATTCCGATTAGATAATAACACTAAATAATCGTATTCGGAAAAATGAGATCCTGTTTCTGCTGTATTTTGTGAATAGTCTTACGATCACTGTTCGAGTTTTAATAATTACGCTAATATCCTTCATTAAATGATAATTATTCAAGGTTTTATTATGATGGACTTGCTCAGTTGGTCTGATCTTTTTATTTGCCTACTTACCTTATTCTTTGCTTATGTTATTTTCGGTATGGCTGGGTTTGGCTCAGCGTTAATTGCGGGTCCTGTATTAGCACTCTATTTACCTCTTTCAATGATAGTGCCTTTATTAGCATTAATCGATTTAAGTGCCGCCATAGTGAATGTTTTAAGAGATGGTAAACAGGCTGATTTTAAAGAGATACGCTATCTTATCCCGCTTATTATTATTGGGAGCCTTGTCGGAGCAACAATTTTATTAACCACACGACCGGATTTACTCTCTCTTCTTTTAGGCATCTTTGCCACTTGTTATGCAATTTATGCTCTGTTTTGGAAAAAACAAGAAAGCCAATTTTCTCAACGCTTAGTGTATCCTTTTGGGTTAATTGGTGGTGTGTTTAGTGCGTTGTTTGGCAGTGGTGGCTTTTTATATGCGATCTATTTATCAGGTAGAATTGCAGATAAAAACAAGTTTCGCATTACACAAACGACATTGATTGGCTTTAGCACACTTACGCGAGTGGTTATCTTCTTATTTGCAGGTATTTATTGGCAATTGGCACTCCTTAAGTTAGCCGTTATTTTCTTACCTGCTATGTTTGCTGGTGTATGGTTAGGGCGAAATTTAACATTACGGATGTCAAAAGCACGATTTATGAGTGTGATTTATACCATTGTATTGGCATCAGGTACTGTGCTTATCTATCGTTATTTTTCTTAAGCGTTGTAGGATAAATAACGATGAAGTGAGAATATTGTGAAAGGCAAAGATCTTCGACAGTCAAATGGAGATCTTTCTCTAATTAACATTACTTTTTAAGCATGTTTATCTATTTCTTATCCCCTATAATACAACAATATTTTATTTAACCACCTTCCTTTTATTACAGAGGTTTCTGTTATTTGCAGAAACAAAACAACATGTCACATCAAAATTATCGCCAATCTGAAGTTTTTGCGATAACAACTATCACGGTAAGCATTGGGGTTATCGGAATTGTTATCGGATTAACTATTCCTATGGTGGCACTGCGCCTTAATTTAGTGGGTATTAATGAGTCTATTATTGGGCTTATTTCCGCAGCACCCGCTATTGGAATGTTAATTATTTCCCCCTTTGCTCGGCGTATTGTCCAATGGATCGGTAAACGCTTTGCCATGCTATTAGCAACCATTATTTCTGCAATAAGTTTATTACCCTTAATGGGAAGTTTACCTCTAGAGTTGCTATTTCCTTTACGATTAATCACGGGTATTGCCAGTGGTGTGATGATTTGTTTAGGAGAAACATGGATTAATGAGCTTTCACCAGATAATAAACGTGGGCGGATTTTAGCGGTATATACCACGGTATTTACGATTAGTCAGTTATTAGGACCTTCAATTATTGCGTTGTATGGGGTTGCAGATAAGACACCGATTTTAATTAGTGTTTTTATTCATATTATCTCTATTGTTCTATTTTTAATGATGGATCAGAAAACCGGAGATAAACTACCAAAAGATACGCAAGAGCCTAATTTTTCTATTATCCACTTTGTTAAAGTTGCGCCAGCAATCTGTGGTGGAATTGTTTTCTTTGCTTTTTTTGATGGCACCGTGCTTTCAATGTTTCCTATTTATGGCTTAAGTGTAGGGCATACTGAAGCTATTGCGGCAATGATGATAAGCGCTATTTTAGCGGGTGATGCCATTATGCAAATGCCATTTGGTTGGCTTGCTGATCATATGAACAGAACGCGGTTATATCGAGTTTGCGGTGTAGTGACTTTACTAGCAAGCTTATTACTACCTATCATGATGTCCCATACATTTTTGATTTGGCCTTTATTACTGGTATTAGGTGCAACAGCCGGTGCGATATACACCATTGCGTTGGTACAAATTGGGCAATACTTCTCAGGTAATGATCTGATGGTCGCTAATGCATCAGCTGCGATGTTATGGGGGATTGGTAATTTAGCAGGGCCTTTGCTGGCGGGGGCGATGTCTGAAATTTCATCATCTTCACTACCATTCTTATTGGTTGCTATGACGGGTTTATTCTTAGTTTCAACGATGGAACGTTGGAACCAAGGGGTTAAAACACTCAATAATAGCCCATCTTAATGTTATTTCTTCTCTATCGTATTCTATTTAGAAGATAGGAGTGCGATAGAGGAAGCCTTTCTTTTCTCGATTTCTAAATATTAAGATCTTATCTTCTTGTTTTCTATAAATGGTTATAATTATCTTTCGTAATTTCGCTTATTTTAAAATTTATTAAGAATAATCTAGAAATGCTTATACAAAACAGAAAACGGTTTGCTAAAACAGCATTTATTCATCTAACGTTAGAAGTAGAAGATAAGCTTATCTTCAGATAAAAATAATGAATACTGCAAATCATTAATCGCCACACATTGGGAACGGGAGGTATTATTTATCTAAGTAACTTATTAAAGTTACTAATAATAGATAGATATACCTAGTCATCGTAATGAGTAATATAAATTCAATAAAAACAATTGATTAAGATATTTTCTACTGTGAGATAAGTATGATATTAGATAATTGTACAAAAGTAGAATAATGAGGAAAGTAGGTAACTGCTTTCCTCTTTTTCTGTTTTTCTAACTTTAAACTATCTTTTTATGACATTTTTATTAAAAATGTATTTTTTCACTTGATTCTTACCCTAAAATCACCAGATAATCGTTTGCGTCAAATTCTCTCACTCAATCCACACGAAAAACCAAACGTTTGCTTTTTGACTCCCTCTTAAGATTATTTATCAATAAGAGGCTATTCTAATTGATACGTAATCGTTTTCGTTTTTTGGAGAGTGAACCGTTTTTATGTCAGAGGAATGTAATGTCTGCTAATCAATCAGCAAGCACAGGTAAACTGGATAGCTATTTTAAACTTACAGCACGTGGCACAACTGTTCGCAAAGAAATGATCGCAGGTTTGACGACATTTCTAGCTATGGTGTACTCCGTGATTGTTGTTCCTAGTATGTTAGGGCAAGCCGGTTTTCCACATACAGCGGTTTTTATTGCAACCTGTTTAGTCGCGGGATTGGGCTCTCTTCTAATGGGTTTGTGGGCAAATCTTCCTATGGCAATTGGTTGTGCTATTTCCTTAACAGCATTTACCGCTTTTAGCTTGGTCTTGGGACAAAATATCTCTGTACCCGTTGCGTTAGGTGCCGTATTTTTAATGGGATGTTTATTTACCGTTTTCTCATTAACAGGCATTCGTACTTGGATCTTAAAAAATATTCCAATAGGGATTGCGCATGGTGCGGGAATAGGGATCGGGCTTTTTCTGCTTTTAATTGCAGCAAACAGTGTTGGATTAGTGGTTAAAAACCCATTTGATGGTTTACCTGTCGCTATGGGGAAATTTACGTCATTTTCTGTTCTGATGTCACTCGCTGGGTTAGCAGCTATTTTCGGATTAGAAAAACGTAAAGTACCCGGTGGCGTTCTATTAGTGATTGTGGCTATTTCGATTATTGGTCTTATTTTTGATCCTAATGTGAAATATCAAGGGATCTTTAAAATGCCTCAATTGGGTGAGGATGGACTTTCTTTATTGTTTGCGATGGATATTAAAGGTGCCTTACAACCTTTAGTATTACCGAGTGTTCTTGCGTTAGTAATGACGGCTATTTTTGATGCCACTGGAACTATTCGTGCTGTTGCAGGTCAAGCAAATTTATTAGATAAACGTGGGCAAATTATTAATGGCGGAAAAGCGCTGACTTCTGACTCTGTGAGTAGCATTTTTGCGGGCGTTATTGGTGCAGCACCTGCTGCGGTTTATGTTGAATCAGCTGCAGGAACAGCTGCTGGTGGTAAAACAGGATTAACCGCCACAGTAGTTGGTATTTTATTTTTATTGATCCTTTTCTTATCGCCTCTCTCTTATTTAGTTCCCGCTTACGCAACGGCGCCAGCATTAATGTATGTCGGTTTATTGATGCTAGGTAATGTTACTAAGTTAGATTTTAGTGATTTTGTTGATGCAATGTCAGGCATGGTGTGCGCTGTATTTATTGTTTTAACGTGTAATATTGTCACCGGTATTATGTTAGGTTTCGGCTGTTTGGTTATTGGTCGTATATTTGCAGGTGAATGGCGTAAACTCAATATTGGTACAGTCTTAATTACTATTGCTCTAGTGGCATTTTATGCGGGTGAGTGGGCAATTTAATTTAAATAATCGGTTTTAAAGACAAAAGGCGGAATATATTTTTATTCCGCCTTTTTGCTATTTATTTATCTACTTTTATTCGCTATTGTCGAAATTAAGCCTAGTGATTAAATTTTTGGTAGAATATATGCAAGAAATAAAAATACGCCATGGCGAACTTGACGACGCATTAGCAATTCAACAGCTATATACTCATCCCGATTTATATATTTGCACTTGCCAATTTCCTTATCCTTCAGTCACGATGTGGAAAAAAAGATTACTTGAATTTTCAGAGCAAAATATTCCTAATTTTGTTGCAACTATTGATGATCAAGTGGTGGGGCATTTAGCTCTGATAATAGATAATCACCCTCGTCGTCGCCATGTTGTAAGTTTTGGTATTGGTGTTGGCGCTGAATACTCAGGAAAAGGTGTTGGTAAATTACTTATCAAGACAGCAATTGATTATGCTTTCAATTGGTTAGCTGCCACACGATTAGAATTAGAAGTGTATTCAGACAACGAAAGAGGTTTGCATCTGTATAAGAAACTAGGTTTTGAAGTTGAAGGTGTACGCCGTAAAGCGGCTTTTAGAGACGGTAAATATTGTGATGTTGTTATGATGTCGATGTTAAGAACAATTGAATAATCATTAGCATTACGGGTTAGCTCTCAAATTTAATCGTAATTGTTATTTATCTATGATTTTTTATTTAATTACTTAACGTTTTACGTTTTTATACGGTCTATTACATTGCTTAGACTGAAAAAGAGAAATAAAAACGTATGCTTTCTAGAATTAATGCCGTTAATAAATAGAGAGCAATAAATTGTGTACAATGTGCGGTGTTAGATACGATTAATCTTAATTTTTAAATATTCTCACAGAGTCTATGTGGGTTCAGTTTAAAATAAGCATAGATACATAGATAAAGAAAGGTACGATGCGCGAATTTTACATAATACGTTTCTTTATCGTTCGGTAGGTTTCCCGTTTATCAGGGGAAAATGGCTGGTTTCAGGATAAAAATAGGCATGTAAGGGTAACATGGAAATTTTCTTTACTATTTTGATTTTAATACTGGTGGTTTCAGTTTCGGGAGTTATCACAAAATTAATTCCCTTTCGTGTTCCGTTACCATTAATACAGATTGTGATAGGGGCTTTATTGGCATGGCCTCAGTTTGGTTTACATGTCACTTTTGATCCTGAATTATTCCTCGTTCTATTGATCCCACCTTTACTGTTTGTTGATGGTTGGAAAACACCGACACGAGAATTTATCCAAAATGGGCGTGAGATTTTTATTCTAGTGCTTGTTTTAGTCATGGTGACCGTTGTGGGTATCGGTTATCTGATTTATTGGATGATG
Source organism: Proteus faecis (assembly GCF_003144395.1). Classification (GTDB taxonomy): domain Bacteria; phylum Pseudomonadota; class Gammaproteobacteria; order Enterobacterales; family Enterobacteriaceae; genus Proteus; species Proteus faecis. Next base: position 231,367 of record NZ_PENZ01000027.1, read on the forward strand.
CCAAGTATTCCTCTTATCTCGGCATTTGCGTTGGCGGCAGTACTTTCGCCAACGGACGCGGTCGCACTCTCTTCTATTGTCGGTAAAGGGCGAATACCTAAGCGAATAATGGGTATCTTAGAAGGTGAAGCATTAATGAATGATGCTTCGGGTCTGGTGGCCTTGAAATTTGCGGTTGCTGTGGCTATGGGCACGATGGTGTTTACTGTTGGTGGTGCAACCCTTGAGTTTTTCAAAGTTGCCATAGGTGGATTACTGGCAGGTATCGGTGTCACCTTAATTTACAGTAAATCTTTACGATTGATGAGCCGTTGGAGCGGAGACGATCCAGCTACACAAATCGTCTTTATGTTGTTGTTACCTTTTGCCTCTTACCTTATTGCCGAGCATATTGGTTTTTCTGGTATTTTAGCGGCTGTTGCCGCCGGTATGACTATCAGTAAATCTGGCGTTATCAGGAATGCGCCTCTTGCGATGCGTTTACGTGCTGATAGCGTGTGGTCAATGCTTGAATTTGTCTTTAACGGCCTTGTCTTTATCATGCTAGGCTTACAGCTTCCTATTATTTGGACGAGCTCTGTTATTCAAGCAGATCTTGACCCAGAAGTTGAAGTCTGGATGTTGTTTGCGGCAGTTTTCGTTATCTACTTTGCACTGCTACTTCTGCGATTTACGTGGTTATGGCTAATGAAGAAAACTAGCCGGATCTTTATGAAAAAGCATCCACTTGATTTCGCTAATTATACAACGCGTGAGTTGTGGTTATCGTCATTTGCAGGTGTTCGTGGTGCTATTACGCTTGCAGGTGCGCTTTCTATTCCACTCTTTTTAACTGATGGCAGCACTTTCCCAGGACGTTATCAAATTATCTTTATTGCTGCTGGTGTTATTTTACTGTCGATTTTAGTCGGTATCATTTCACTTCCTTTCCTATTAAAAGGCGTGAAGACAACTGATAAAGAAGCAGATAAAAATGAAGTTCGCTATGCACGGAAAGTGATGGCAGAAGTGGCAATTGTCAGTCTGAATAAAATGGAAGAGCGCTTAGCTGCAAGTACTGAAGAGCAGTTGGATGCGGAAGAAATTAATGAGGTTGCTTCTCGTGTTACGGGATATTTAAGACGTCGTACTGCGGATCAAGATGAGATGCTCCATAACGCGTTAGAGGAAGATCTCGAAAGACGTTTTCGTTTAACGGCATTACGTGCTGAGCGTGGTGAACTATACCATTTAAGAGCGACGAGAAAAATCAGTAATGAAACGCTCCAATTATTGCTACATGAGTTGGATTTAATGGAAGCATTGTTAGTAGAGAAAGATAGTTAATTATGTGGTTGCTTGTTATTACAACACTACTATGGGCAGCCTCTTTTAGCCTGATCGGCGAGTATCTCGCGGGTCAGGTTGATAGCTGGCTCTCTGTCCTGATACGCGTTTCTTTGGCGGCTTTGGTCTTTTTACCTTTCTTACGTTGGAAGGGGATCCGCTTTAAGGTGATTTTGCTTTATATGCTTGTGGGAGCCTGCCAACTCGGCATTATGTATCTCTTCGTCTTCCACGCTTATAACTATTTGACTGTTGCAGAATTTTTACTTTTTACTGTATTAACACCGCTTTATGTCACGTTAATTTATGATTTATTAGAGCGTCAGAAATTACGTTGGGGTTATGCATTTAGCTCATTATTAGCGGTATTAGGTGCGGCAATCATTCGTTATGATCATTTAAGTGATGATTTTTGGTATGGATTGTTATTAGTTCAATTAGCGAATATTTTCTTTGCTATTGGTCAAGTGGGTTATAAACGATTAATGGAAGTGCATCCTATTCCACAACATCATGCATTTTCTTGGTTTTATCTTGGTGCTGTTGTGGTTTCATTAGTTGGAGCATTGTGTTTTGCCGATTGGCAGAAAATGCCAACAACATCACTACAATGGGGTGTTTTACTCTGGTTAGGAGTGGGGGCTTCTGGAATAGGGTATTTCATGTGGAACTATGGTGCCACACAAGTTGATGCTGGAACCTTAGCTATTATGAATAACATGATGGTTCCAGCAGGATTATTAGTGAATTTTTCTATTTGGCAGCAACATCCAAATTGGCCAAGTTTTATCATAGGCGCGAGCCTGATCGTTGCATCACTTTGGATCCATCGACGCTGGATACGCCGACCTGCTTTACAAAAGGAAGATTGTTAACCGCATGTTGGCCTGATAAGCGAATAAACTCTCTGATTGCCGGTTGATGTTGCTCTCCAAGACGGTTAGCAGCATATAATCGGCTCCATAATCCCTCGCCTAATGTTTTTGTAACTACTAATCCTTGTTTTTCAAAATTCTCAACAGCCCAATGAGGTAATGCAGCAATTCCCATACCGGCTGCAACCATTTGAATTAACAACAGCGTATTATCAACATGTTTAAAATTTGGAGTGATCCCCGCCGGTTGTAAAAAATGGCGCCATACATCAAAGCGCTCTCTTTGTACGGGATAAATAAATAAGGTTTCTGCAATTAAATCTTGTGGCTGAATATGTAAGCGATTAGCAAGAGGATGATCTGGAGATAAAACCAATTTTACTTCATAGTCAAACAGCGGTGTGTAGTGCAAACGAGGATCATCTGAAATATCTGATGTCAGCACAACATCTAATTCACGCTGTAATAATGCTGGTTGTGGATCAAACGTTACCCCGGAATGAAAATCGACAGTCACTTCAGGCCATGTTTGGCGATATTGCTGTAATGCAGGCGTTAACCATTGAATACAACTGTGGCATTCAATAGCAATGTTCAAATTCACACTCCCCGGTTCATTACATGTATCGAGCGCTCTACGAACGATAGGCAATACTTCTTCTGCTAATTTAACCAACACATCTCCTTGTGGGGTGAAACGCAGTGGTTGGCTTTTACGCACAAAAATTCGATAACCAAGACGATGCTCTAATTCACTGAATTGATGCGAAAGGGCCGATTGTGTTTGATGCAACTGATTTGCTGCATTGGCAAGAGAGCCGGTGTGCTTTAGTGCCAATATCGTTTTTAAGTGTTTTATTTCTATCATGAGAAACCTTCAGGTTGTTAATGAAAAATTTGCGCTTGTGATTTATACACTACCTGTAGATTATGGATGTGTAAACATCTAGACGGCTAAAAATAGGATTTTTTATTATGACCATTCGTAATCACACATTAGGTTTCCCTCGTATTGGCTTAAACAGAGAGCTAAAAAAGGCGCAAGAAAATTATTGGGCAGGTAAGATTTCACAGGAAGAATTGGTGGCTGTGGGTAAAGCGCTTCGTGCTCGTCATTGGCAACAACAAGCCGATGCGGGTGTTGAATTACTCCCTGTTGGTGATTTTGCTTGGTATGACCAAGTTTTAGGAACTAGCTTACTGTTAGGTAACGTACCTCCCCGTCATCGTAATGAAGATGGCACACTCGATCTTGATACTTTATTTAGAGTGGCTCGAGGTAGAGCACCGACAGGTAAACCTGTTGCGGCATCTGAAATGACGAAATGGTTTAATACTAACTATCACTATATCGTACCGGAATTCCAACAAGGTCAATCATTTACCTTTGCATGGAAAGAGTTATTAGATGAAGTGGATGAAGCATTAGCTCTTGGTCATAAAATAAAACCAGTGTTACTGGGGCCTGTGACTTATCTTTGGTTAGGCAAAGTGAAAGGGCCTGAATTTGATAAATTAACGCTTTTAAAAGAAATTCTCCCTATCTATCAACAAGTTCTTAATGCCTTAAAAGAGAAAGGTATTGAGTGGGTACAAATTGATGAGCCGGCTTTGGTACTGGATTTACCTGTTGAATGGCAAAATGCGTATCAAACAGCTTATCAGGCATTAACGGGACAAGTTAAATTACTGCTGACGACCTATTTTGATGGTATTTCTCACCATCTTGATATTATTAAAAACTTACCTGTTAATGGGCTTCATGTTGATATTTCAGCAGGGCGAGATGATTTGCAACACTTACATCAAGCATTACCTAATGATTGGGTGTTGTCATTGGGTGCCATTAATGGTCGAAATGTTTGGAAAGCAGATTTAAGTGAACGTTATCAGCAAGTGATTGCGCTAAAAGATAAACGTTCCTTGTGGATCGGAACATCCTGTTCATTACTACATAGTCCAATTGATTTGAATGCAGAGACGAAACTTGATGATGAAGTAAAAAGCTGGTTCGCTTTTGCTGTTCAGAAATGTGAAGAAGTCGCTCTGTTAGCTAAGGCATTGAATGCACCAGAAGGTGAGTATGATGAACAACTAGCACAGTACAGTGCACCAATTCGTCAACGTCAGCACTCGACTCGTGTACATAATGCAAAAGTTGCAGCTCGTTTACAGGCAATTGAAGCGCAAGATAGTGAAAGACATTCACCTTATACCCAACGTGCAGAAGTACAACGTGCACGGTTTAATTTGCCATTATGGCCAACCACTACGATTGGCTCATTCCCACAAACAACTGAAATTCGTACTGTCCGTTTAGATTTTAAGAAAGGGCGTATCGATACGGCTGCTTATCGTACAAATATTAGTGAACATATTAAGCAGGCAATATCTGAACAAGAAAACCTTGGCCTTGATGTATTAGTTCATGGTGAAGCAGAACGTAATGACATGGTGGAGTATTTCGGTGAGCATTTTGATGGTTATGTATTTACACAAAATGGCTGGGTACAAAGCTATGGTTCACGTTGTGTAAAACCACCTGTGATTATTGGTGACATTAGTCGCCCAGCCCCCATTACCGTGGATTGGGCAACTTACGCGCAGTCGTTAACGGAAAAGCCAGTCAAAGGCATGTTAACAGGCCCCGTGACAATTCTATGTTGGTCTTTCCCTCGTGAAGATGTGACGCGTGAAACGATTGCAAAACAGATCGCGTTAGCACTACGTGATGAAGTGGATGATTTGCAAAAAGCAGGTATTGGTATTATTCAAATTGATGAGCCAGCATTACGTGAAGGATTACCATTACGTCGTAATGAGTGGCAGGCTTATCTTGATTGGGCAGTGGATGCTTTTAAATTAAGTGCCGCGATTGCTGATGATGAAACACAAATCCACACACATATGTGTTATTGCGAATTTAATGACATCATGGGATCTATTGCGGCCTTGGATGCAGATGTTATTACTATTGAGACATCACGTTCAGATATGGAGCTGTTAGAAGCTTTCGAGCATTTTGATTATCCAAATGAAATTGGGCCAGGAGTTTACGATATTCACTCACCTAATGTGCCTAATGTGGAATGGATTGTTGGATTATTAAGAAAAGCGCAATCACGTATTCCTGCAGAGCGTTTATGGGTAAATCCAGACTGTGGATTAAAAACACGAGGCTGGACTGAAACACGCGCAGCATTAGCAAATATGGTTGAAGCTGCTAAATATTTACGTCAAAACGCATAATCATTAATTACTGATTAGCCTGTTAATTAGCCTGTTATCTATATTGTCTTATTTTGCTAAATGACTAATTAAGATAACAGGTTAATTCTATATAAAACGAAAAGGATAGGTATAAATTAAAACTTAGAGAAAATCTTATTATTGATATTTTTGAGAGTTGCTATACTGCGAAAACTCTCTATTTTTTATGGATATAATTATTGTGCAAACGAGCATTCAACTTTCGGATAAAGTATTAGATGCTTTTCCAACTCGACCTTTGAAATTAGTTCCACTAAGAGGAGATGGTGGACTATTTCGCTCCTTGTTTTTAGTGATCACCATGTTGGTACTGACGATATTTAGTGCTTACCAAATTCCGAATATTCTTTATGACTATAAAATTAGTGAGAATGCAGTTCCTGTTGATGCCACAGTTAAAGGTTCTTGTCGTTCTCAACTCTTTGTTCTTACTAACTGTAGTGTTGATTTAAATTATAAAGGCAATGAAGTTTCGCGTAATTTTACTTTTTTAGATTTAGGTCCTAAAGATGTGTTAGTTGAACCTGTCGCTGATGCAAATGATCTAAGTAAAATGACTGTTGATGTGGCGATAGATAATATTTGGCTTCGTTTAATTAGCACGATTATTTTTGTCGGATTATTTGGTTTTTGTGTGATATTTTTTATTTATCGTCAAATACTGACAAGTAAAGTGAGAAAAGCATTATTATCAGTGGGAACGCAACCTTTAAAATTAATCGCTGTTCCTGCAAAAATGGTTGTGAGTAATAAGCAATTTATTGCCACTTATCATCTTAATTTAGATGGTAAAGATATTCGTATTGCTTATTCAGGGAATAAGAAAACACCTCCTATTGTGATTGAGCAAAATGGAAATACCTACGTATTAGCCGTTTATTCACCACAACAGAATATTCCTTATGCTCTGGATGTACCTTTAGAGCGTATTCAGGCAACACCTGAAGAGAAGCAACGTTTTCATGAAGCGTTGATTGAAGAAGGTTTGCTGTAATTCGTTTCAATTATTAAGATAGTGATGCGTTTTCTCTTATTGGGATGTAAGGGAAAACGCATTAAGACGATCTGCTTATTTAGCCACCGAAAATTTTTGCTTTTAAAATATCCATCCCCGCACTGACTAAATCTAAGTCTTTAGGTACAACGCCATCTGGTGTGACTTTATCAATTAATTTAGGTAGATATTGTGCCGCCATTTCAGACGCTTCTGTCGCATTTAAATTAATTTTTGACGCAAGTTCGTTAATAACAGGTAATGAAAAAACGGCTACGATTTGTTCAGCACTGATAGGTAAATTTGTATTTGTGCTTATCCAAGATTGAATAAGCTCACTTAAACCCGCTGCATCAAATTGCTTTATTAAGCCTTCAATACCACCTTGAGATCCAATCCACTCAAGGACAGTTTTATATTGATTGATTTTTTCGCCACCTAATAGGTTCGCAATTTGGTTAAATAAGCTCATATTCACTCCAGTGACGATGTGTTTGTCACATTAGATGTTTTTTAAGGGCGGGTAGTGTACGCGTTATACTCGTTATACTTCAAGTTACTCGTCATACTTCAAGCTGTCGCGTTGTTGACTTCGTTCATTCGCACTAGTCACATACTACTGTATGCTCCTAGCGACTCATTCACTTGTCGCCTAGCGACATCTTGAATTATTTAGAGTATCTACTCGTCGACGTTTAATTAATCGCGTTGTTGACTTCGTTCATTCGCACTAGTCACATACTACTGTATGCTCCTAGCGACTCATTCACTTGTCGCCTAGCGACATCTTGAATTATTTAGAGTATCTACTCGTCGACTTTTAATTAATCGCGTTGTTGACTTCGTTCATTCGCACTAGTCACATACGACTGTATGCTCCTAGCGACTCATTCACTTGTCGCCTAGCGACATCTTGAATTATTTAGAGTACCTACTCGTCGACTTTTAATTAATCGCGTTTTTGACTTCGTTCATTAGCACTAGCCACATACGACTGTATGCTCCTAGCGACTCATTCACTTGTCGCCTAGCGACATCTTGAATTATTTAGAGTACCTACTCGTCGACTTTTAATTAATCGCCGTTGTTGACGGCGTTCATACGCACTAGTCACATACTGAATTATTTAGAGTATATATTTGGTATTTGGGTATTTATATTCGATAAGATGTTTATTGCATCTATACTGATTAATTAGGATGGATGCATGACTATCTTGAATGATTGAAGTGAGCAAATATTGGTAGTGTATTTGCTGAGAATGTATTTCGAACGTCACATTTCGTGATAATAATCACAATTTTATGAAATTATTACTTTGTTTGGAACCTTGTAGGTGATATTGGTCACTAAAAAGGTCTGTAAAGCTGATAAAGTAAGTCTTAATTTAATGATCATTGGTTTTGTCCCATTGAGGAGTCCGATATGTCTGATGTATTTCACTTAGGTTTAACCAAAAATGACCTACAGGGTGCCACTTTAGCAATTGTTCCAGGTGATCCTAAGCGTGTTGAAAAAATTGCAAAATTAATGGATAACCCAGTTCATCTGGCTTCTTTACGTGAATACACGTCGTGGCGTGGCGAAATTGATGGCAAAGCTGTTATTGTTTGCTCAACAGGTATCGGTGGTCCATCTACCTCTATCGCAGTTGAAGAATTAGCACAGCTAGGTATCCGCACTTTCTTACGTATTGGTACAACCGGTGCAATTCAAGAACATATCAATGTAGGTGATATTCTTGTGACTACGGCGGCGGTTCGTTTAGATGGTGCAAGCTTACATTTCGCACCAATGGAATTCCCAGCTGTTTCTGATTTTGAATGTATGAATGCACTGTACAAAGCGGCTAAAGACAATGGCTCAACTGTACATGTAGGTGTTACAGCATCTTCAGATACATTCTACCCAGGACAGGAACGTTACGACACCTATACAGGTCGCGTTGTTCGTCGTTTCAAAGGCTCTATGAAAGAGTGGCAAGAAATGGGCGTAATGAACTATGAAATGGAATCAGCAACATTACTGACAATGTGTGCAAGCCAAGGTTTACGCGCAGGTATGGTTGCAGGTGTTATCGTAAACCGTACTCAACAAGAAATTCCAGATGCGGAATTACTGAAGAAAACTGAAAATAATGCACTCGGTATTGTTATCGAAGCCGCTCGTATTTTAATGAAATAAGTTTTTTTTAATCAATTATGAAAGCCCTTAATACCTAGGTATTAAGGGCTTTTTTGTATGGTAATTCATCACGTTAATGTATTAACAGACAATGATTTCTGTTAAGGTCTTTAAGGTCTTAACAATACAACAATGAGAAGAGGCATTATGACTGATATCTTACAAACACATCCTTCGGTGTTGCCTTTAGTTGGCGGAATTAACTTTCGTGATCTAGGCGGTAAAAAGTTGAGTAATGGTGGTGTGATTAGACCCGGAATGCTCTTTCGCTCTGGCTCACTGGATAGATTAACCAATACAGACCAATCTCTGCTCATTGATAAAAATCTTTTTCAAATCATTGATTATCGTGATAGTGGGGAAATCGTTGATAAACCAGACCGAGTCTGGGAAGGAGCACAATATTATCATGCTCCTGCAAACCCATTATCCAAAGAAGTTTCTGCAAACCTTGAAAAGTTGACACCTGAAATACTTGAGCAATTTGATGCTAAAGCCTTTATGTTTCAGTTATATAAATTATTACCCATTAATAATCCTGCCTATAAACAATTAGCTACGTTATTAAAGCAACCTGAAAAAGGGGGCGTTGTGCAACACTGTGCGGTAGGCAAAGACAGAACAGGTGTTGGCTCTGCTTTAGTGTTATTTGCTCTTGGTGCATCTTTAGATGTGGTGATGGAAGATTATTTGCTTACTAATGAAACATTAGCGCCTTATCGCGCTTATCTTTTAGAAGAACATGCCAAAACAATGAGTGATAACATTGTTGATAAATTTGCCTATGTTTACTCAGTACAAGAAGAGTTTTTGCAAACGGCATTGGCCAGTATTAATCAGCATTATGGTAATGTTGATACTTGGCTAGAAAAAGATATCGGTTTAGATGCTTCTAGCCGAGATGCCCTACAAAATTATTTTCTCGAATAATAAAGTAATTTATATTCGGTTAATATTATTTAGGTTAACCGAATATAAGGCCCTCTATTTTGACAGTACAAGATATTATTCATACCATCACTCTCTTTGTAAAAGAGCACGAAATTTGGGCGATTCCAATCGTGTTTTTTCTTGCTTTTGGTGAATCACTCGCGTTTATCTCATTGCTTATTCCTGCCACGGTTATTTTATTGGGATTAGGCGCCTTAATCGGTGAGAGTGGTCTGTTTTTCTGGCCGATTTGGCTTGCTGCTGCATTAGGAGCTTTCTTTGGTGATTGGGTATCGTATTGGATAGGATTTCACTATAAAGAAGGAGTGAGAAATTTGTGGCCAATTTCACGCTCACCACAAACATTGGTTAGAGGTCATCAATTCTTTAATCGTTGGGGAATTTGGGGGGTGTTTATTGGGCGATTTTTTGGGCCTTTTCGTGCAATTGTTCCGTTAGTGGCGGGTATTTGTGCAATGCCACAACGTTATTTTCAAATGGCTAATTTTACATCAGCTATGATTTGGGCTTTTGGTATTTTGGCACCCGGTGCTTTTGGTTTGCAATGGCTTGCCAAATGGATGGGATAACTGCGTCCTTTATCGCAAATCAAGTCATGATATAAATTGTTGCTAGACAATATTACCTATGCGTTTTAACGTAGCCCGCTGGAAAGTAAAAAGGTCACTTTAGTGGATATTCAGTTGTTATATGGGATCATTGGTTTATTAGGTGGGGTACTTGTTGGTGGCGCGCTGGTATGGTGGTCTGTTCAACAACGTTTATCCGATAAAGAAACCATGCTACGTGAAAATTATACGCAGCTTGCTATCGCCCAAGAAAAAGCGGTGATTATCCCCTCTTTACAACAACATATAGAACAGCTTGAGCAAGAATTACGCACTCAGAGAGAAATTATTACTTCTCAAGAAGCTGAATTAAGAGAAGTGACAACTCGTTGGGAAGAAAGCCGAATATCCGCAGAGGAAAAACAGCGATTATTAATGAACAGCGAACAACGGCTTGCTACACAATTTGAGAACTTAGCTAATCGCATTTTCGAACAGAGTGGGCGTAAAGCTGAAGAGTTAAATCGTCAAGGATTAACACATTTACTTTCACCATTTCGTGAACAACTCGAAAGCTTTCGACGACAAGTTCAAGAGGGTTTTGGGCAAGAAGCTAGAGAGCGACATACTTTGGTTCATGAAATTCGTCAGCTCCAACAATTGAATGTAAAAATGGCACAAGAAGCGGTTAACTTAACTAATGCCCTAAAAGGGGATAATAAAGTTCAAGGTAACTGGGGCGAAACGGTATTAGCACGTATATTAGAGTCTTCGGGATTACGTGAAGGCCATGAGTTTGAAACACAGGTAAGTATTCGACATGAAAATGGTAGTCGCTATCAACCTGATGTAATAGTGCATCTACCTCATGGCAGAGATGTTATTATCGACGCTAAAATGTCGCTGGTGGCATATGAAAAGTATTTTAGTAGTGATAACGATAATGAACGTAAACAAGCGCTTTATGCGCATGTGAACTCAATTAAAGCGCATATTAAAGGATTGAGTGTAAAAGATTATCATAAACTACCGGGTGTAACGTCTTTAGACTATGTTTTAATGTTTATACCTATTGAGCCCGCTTATCTTGTTGCAATTGGTCATTCTCCAGACTTGCTAGAAGAAGCATTGAAAAACAATATTATGTTAGTTGGGCCATCTACTTTACTTGTTGCTTTACGTACAATAGCTGCATTGTGGCGTTATGAATATCAGAGCCAAAACGCACAAGAAATTGCAGACAGAGCGGCTAAAATGTATGACAAATTAAGACTTTTCGTTGATGATATGCAAGGGCTGGGAAACAGTATTCAAAAAGCGCAGTCTGGCTACTTATTAGCAATGAAAAAACTCTCTGAAGGTCGTGGAAATCTTATCAGTCAAGCGGAAGGCTTTAAATCCTTAGGGGTTGAGATAAAAAAAACGATTGATAATGATCTCATTGAAAAATCAGCATCTGATTGATTTGATAAAATAAAGAGATAAAGGCTTCTGAAAACGACCAGTACTGAACTTACTAAATTTTGATTAATTAGCGGGCAAATAATATGACTCAACAAACAAAGGAAACAACAGATTTTGGTTTCCAAACCGTTGACAAAGATGATAAACAAACCATGGTTGCAAGGGTTTTTCACTCTGTCGCGTCTAAGTATGATTTAATGAATGACTTGATGTCATTTGGTGTTCACCGGATTTGGAAACGTTATACCATTGAAGCTAGTGGTGTAAGACGTAACCAACGTGTTCTTGATCTTGCTGGTGGTACGGGTGATTTAACGGCTAAATTCTCTCGTCTTGTGGGCGAAAATGGGGAAGTTGTTTTAGCTGATATTAATGACTCAATGTTGAAAATGGGACGTGAAAAGCTACGCGATCACGGTATTGTGGGTAATGTTAACTATGTACAAGCGAATGCTGAAGAATTACCTTTCCCTGATAATCATTTTGATTGCATCACTATCTCCTTTGGCTTACGTAATGTGACCGATAAAGCAAAAGCTTTACGTTCAATGTTCCGTGTATTAAAGCCAGGTGGACGCCTGCTGGTGCTGGAATTTTCTAAACCTGTACTTGAACCTTTAAGCAAGATTTATGACGCTTACTCTTTTCATATCCTACCGAAAATTGGTCAAGTGATTGTGAATGATGCTGAAAGTTACCGTTATTTAACAGAATCAATTCGCATGCATCCTGACCAAGAGACGCTAAAAGGTATGATGGAAGAAGCGGGATTTGATCAAGTTACCTATACCAATATGACTGGAGGTATAGTTGCCTTACACAAAGGATTTAAATTCTGAGATGGAAAAAGCCACTTTTTCTCATGATATTGCCTCTCAAGTACTGTATCCGCTGTTAACAGCATCCATGGAGACAGCACTTAATCATGTTTTATATCAGGAAAATGTGCTTAAACCTGCCCGCAATCGCCTTGCGGGCAAAGTGTTAGCGCTTTCTATCAATGAGTTTCCTCGTTCTATCTACTTAGTCTTTAGCGAACAACAAGTTGATGTGTTAAGTCAGTGGGATGATGAAATTGATTGTTTGATAAAAACAAAATTATTAACTTTGATTAAGCTTCGTGACCGTCAAAAAATGTCAGAACTAATCAACCGTGGTGATATTACTATTGATGGTGATATGCAGGTTGTTCAAAATTGGTCTGCATTATTAGATATGGCGCAGTGGGATCCTGCGCAATATTTAGCACCTTATATTGGTGATATTGCGGCGCAAGGCCTGACTGTTGTTGCAGGAAAGGGCGTTCAGTTATTTTCTTCACTCTTAAGTCATCAAAAAGATTATTTGCGTGACGCGTTAATTGAAGAGTGGAAAACCGCACCTAGTGCATTAGAAACAGTCCATTTTTATGATGAAATAGAAGAAGTTGCACAGCAAACAGCCGAGCTGGAAAAACGGTTAGGTATATTGGAGAAAAAATAATGCTCCTTAGTGAGTTAAAGCGCCTCTATCATATTATTCAGGTATTTTTATCTTATGGGCTTGATGAGTTAATTCCTAAACATCGAATTACTTTACCTGCAAGATTAGGATGCCGAGCACTATTTTGGATCAAAAATAAGCATCCAGAAAAACCATTAGGTGAACGCTTACGACTCGCATTGCAAACATTAGGCCCTGTTTGGATTAAATTAGGTCAAATGTTATCAACTCGACGTGATCTTTTCCCTCCTCAAATTGCTGACCAACTTGCTTTATTGCAAGACAAAGTTGCTCCTTTTGATGGTAAGAAAGCACGACAATATATTGAAAAATCATTTGGTGGCCCTATTGACCAATGGTTTGATGATTTTGATGAAACCCCATTGGCTTCTGCTTCTATTGCGCAGGTTCACACGGCAAAATTAAAAGAAAACGGCAAAGAAGTCGTACTCAAGGTCATTCGTCCTGATATTCAACCAGTGATTAAAGCGGATATCCGTTTGATGTATCGCTTGGCAAATCTTTTACCGTTTTTGCCTGATGGTCGTCGTTTACGACCAAAAGAGGTGATCCGCGAATATGAAAAAACATTACTTGATGAGCTAAATTTGTTGCGTGAAGCTGCAAATGCTATTCAGCTACGTCGTAATTTTGAAAATAGCTCGATGTTGTATATTCCTGAAGTGTATTCAGATTATTGTCATGAAAACGTGATGGTAATGGAGCGTATTTATGGTATTCCCGTTTCTGATATTGAAGCGTTGAATGCACAAAAGACGAATATGAAACTTCTTGCGGAGCGTGGTGTAAAAGTCTTTTTTACTCAGGTGTTTAGAGACAGTTTCTTCCATGCTGATATGCATCCAGGTAATGTGTTTATTAGCTATGATCACCCTGAGAATCCATATTATATCGGTATTGATTGCGGTATCGTTGGCTCATTAAATAAAGAAGATAAACGTTATTTAGCTGAAAACTTCTTAGCTTTCTTTAACCGTGATTATCGAAAAGTTGCAGAATTACATGTTGATTCAGGCTGGGTACCAGCAGATACCAATGTAGAAGATTTTGAATTTGCAATCCGCACGGTGTGTGAGCCGATTTTTGAAAAACCACTTTCTGAGATCTCATTTGGACATGTGTTACTTAATCTTTTCAATACAGCACGTCGTTTCAATATGGAAGTACAACCGCAGTTAGTTTTACTTCAAAAAACATTGCTTTATGTTGAAGGGCTTGGGCGTCAGTTATATCCACAGTTGGATTTATGGAAAACGGCAAAACCGTTTTTAGAAGATTGGTTACATAGTCAAATTGGTATCACGGCATTAGTGAATGGTATAAAGAGTAAAGCACCTTACTGGATTGAAAAAATGCCAGAGATACCAGAGCTGGTTTATGATAGTCTGAAGCAACATAAAAATATGAAGTTAACGCTAGATAAATTGACGGAACAAATAAGTTCGCAAAGAGTCAAACATAGACAGTCTCTATTTTTATTGGGTATAGGTACAACACTGTTTTTATGCGGTAGCCTGTTTTTTGTTTCTGGTTTTAAAACATTATTCAGTGTTTTTATCAGTTTAGGCCTTCTTGCATGGATTTTGGGTTGGTTTAGATCTGGTAATCCACAATAAAAACACATCAAAGTTTGTCTTTGAGCAAGTTAAAAGATGAATTCGAGATTCCCGAAAATTGAATTCGTTGTATATAATGGGCACTGTTATTAAGTATAACCCCGAAAATAGTTGAGGAACATAAAATGGGCGGTATTAGCATTTGGCAATTACTTATCATCGCTGTCATCGTTGTTTTATTATTTGGTACAAATAAACTGCGCACATTGGGCTCAGATTTAGGTGCATCAGTAAAAGGCTTTAAAAAAGCGATTGGTGATGAAGCTGCAGATAAGAACACCAACAACGCTGAAAAAACAAATAACGACGCAGATTTTGATACTAAAAATTTAGCGCAGAAGACTTCAACAGAAGAGAAGTCTACAACTGAGAGCAAAAACAAAGAGCAGGTATAAACCGTGTTTGACATTGGTTTTAGTCAGCTGCTATTGGTCATGGTGATTGGTCTTGTTTTTCTGGGGCCAGAACGTTTGCCCGTAGCAGTAAAAACAATTGCTGGCTGGGTAAGGGCGCTACGCTCTTTGGCTGCGAATGTGCAAAATGAACTGACTCAAGAACTAAAACTTCAAGAACTCCAAGAGAGCTTGAAAAAAGTTGAAGAGAAAGCAAATTTACAAACGTTATCGCCAGAGCTGAAAGCGTCTATGGATGAGTTAAAAGAGGCTGCACAGTCTTTAAAACAAACTTATCAAGCACCTACAACGCCAGAACCCACTAAAGAGCAGTCTGTAAAAACCGACTCTACGGAACCTTCACCTTCTGATTTAGCCGCACTTGCTGAAGCTAATGAAGTTAATGATGATGCTAATCGCCATAAACCTGTGGCAGAAAGTGTTATAAAGACAGAAGTTCCTGTTACTCAGCCAGTAACAATAGAGAAAAAAACAACTGATCAGGTCAATGGTGAGCATTAAAACATGGCAGTAAATGATACCCAACCGCTGATCAGCCATTTAATAGAATTACGCAAGCGTTTGATGTATAGCTTGGTGTCAGTTCTTGTGGTTTTTTTAGCGCTGGTTTATTTTTCTAACGATATCTATCAATTAGTCTCGGCTCCATTACTTGATAAGTTGCCACAAGGGTCAAATATGAGTGCGACTGATGTTGCCTCTACATTTTTGACTCCGATTAAATTGACAATCATGGTATCCGTTTTTGCTTCTGTACCTGTTATTCTTTATCAGGTATGGGCTTTCATCGCACCAGCATTGTATAAACACGAACGTCGCTTAATGCTGCCATTACTTGTTTCAAGTACAGTATTATTCTATCTCGGTATGGCGTTTGCTTATTTTGTTGTGTTCCCTCTTGCGTTTGGTTTCTTTGTTAATACAACCCCAGAAGGGGTTAACTTTATTCCTGATATCAGTAAATACCTAAGTTTCGTGATGACGCTCTTTATGGCGTTTGGTGCTGCTTTTGAAGTACCCATTGCGATTATTTTATTGTGCTGGAGTGGTGTAACAACACCAGATGCGTTAAAGAAAAAACGTCCTTATATTCTTGTGGGTGCCTTTGTTGTTGGTATGGTATTGACACCTCCAGATGTTTTCTCTCAAACCTTATTGGCAATACCTATGTACTTACTGTTTGAAATCGGTGTCATGGTATCGCGTTTTTATGTAGGTAAGGGAAGAAGAGAAGACGAAGACGCAGATACAGAGGCAGAAGCAGAACAGCAAAAATAATTTTAGAAACCATTTTCTAAAATCATATGATATTAGCCCAGCAATTGCTGGGTTAACTTTTTCTAGAAAGTCTCTTTTTTAAATTCTTTATTTCCCACTGATTTTTTCACTTCGCTATTTAATATATTTAAAAGCAAAATTGAACGTGCTTCACCATCAGGTTCTTGATATATGGCTTTGATCCCTTGAAATATACCCTCTGTAATTAACACGCTATCGCCACTATGGGGTACATTTTCTTCACTATAAGAGAGAGCAGAAAGCTGAGGTATTTGCAGTGTATCAATCACATCTTGAGGCACTGTGACAGGATATTGCCCAAAACGGACAAACGAGTTTACTCCACGCGTTGAGTTAATGGTCGTGGTATGGATCACTTCAGGATCAAATTCTATAAAAAGGTAATTAGGAAAAAGCGGTTCGGTTACCGTAGTGCGCTTTCCTCTTACTATTTTTTCTATGGTTACCATCGGTGTAAAACAGCCCACTTGCTGACGTTCTAAGTGTTCGATAGCACGAGGAATTTGTCCTCGTTTACAATACAGCAAGTACCAATTTTTCATAGTAGAGACAATAAGTTAGTTGATTTTAATTTACGTAATAATAGCAAATTTATCGTTGAGGTAACAGCTATCTATTGAGGTTAAATAAAAATAGCTTAACGCGATTTTATACTGGAAAAAGAAGAGAAAAGCTGTGTTTATTCGCAATAAAAGAGTTTGTTTTTGTTACTTTCAATTGGATCTCAGATAGAGGTAACAAGTTGACAAAAAAGTGATGGTAAAAACAAGAAAAAGCTTTCAAGATAATTATCTTAGAATTTTATTCATAATTATAAAGAGGTTCTGTAATGGAAGTTTTTTTATTAAGTAACGGGAAAATTGCCGGGGATCCACGTTGGTTAAGTTATGCAAAAGATAATATCGATAGCATGATTAAAAAACGCGGTATTCGTTCTGCTGTATTAATTGCTTATGCCGTTATTCGTTCAGATCATGATCAACGTGCTCGTGATTTATCAGAAGTGTTAGGTATTGAAGTTACTTGTATTGAACATTTTGATTCAGAAGTTGATGCAATCAATAATGCAGAATGTATTTTAGTCAGTGGTGGTAATACTTGGTTATTAAACCAAATGTTGCATGAGAAAGGATTAGTTGTTCCTATCCAACGCGCAGTACGTGAGCGCAATATTCCATATATTGGTTGGAGTGCCGGTTGTAACGTTGCAACACCAACAATTCGTACCACGAATGATATGCCAGTACGCTCCTCTGTTATTATGCCTTCATTAGGTCTATTTCCTGTTCAAATTAACCCACATTATATTGATGCTTCTATTAGTGGCCATATGGGTGAAACGCGTGATGAACGTATTGCAGAGTTTTGTGCAATTAACCCTGAAGAGATTGTTGTGGCTATCCGTGAAGGTAGTTACTTACATATTCAAGGTGAAGAATTACATTATTACAGCGCTAAAAATGAAGGTTTTAAAATCTTCCAACATGGAAAAACATTCCCTGAACAGTTTGATACAAAATTACTTTCAGAGTGGGTTCCATTCCGCTGTTTATAAGTATAGTGAACGCTACTAAATAAAAAGCATTGCATTTTAGTGAGTTATGCGTTTAGCTTATAGCGTCTCAAAGAGGGCATTGTCCCTCTTTTCTTTCACTCACTGGCTCGTAAGATTATGATGAAATACCGCGATTTAAGAGATTTCCTTTCATTATTAGAAGAAAAAGGTGAATTAAAACGTATCACCTATGAAATAGATCCCTACCTTGAAATGACCGAAATAGCGGACAGAACTTTACGTGCCGGTGGGCCAGCACTGTTGTTTGAAAATCCTAAAGGGTATGATATGCCAGTGCTTTGTAACTTATTTGGTACACCTGAGCGTGTAGCAATGGGGATGGGCCAAGATGATGTTAAAGCCTTACACGAAGTTGGAAAGTTATTAGCTTTTCTAAAAGAGCCTGATCCTCCGAAAGGCTTTCGTGATCTCTTCGATAAGTTACCTAAATTTAAGCAAGTTTTAAATATGCCAACAAAACGCTTGAGTAAAGCGCCTTGTCAGGAGGTGGTTTTAACAGGTGATGATGTTGATTTAACAAAGATCCCTGTTATGCATTGTTGGCCTGAAGACGCAGCACCTTTGATTACTTGGGGATTAACGGTGACTCGTGGCCCATTAAAAGAGCGCCAAAATCTGGGTATTTATCGCCAGCAAGTGCTGGGTAAAAATAAAGTGATTATGCGCTGGTTATCACATCGTGGTGGTGCGTTAGATTTTCAAGAGTGGTGTCAAAAACATCCGGGAGAACGATTCCCTGTTTCCGTAGCATTAGGAGCTGATCCTGCTACTATTTTAGGTGCTGTAACACCTGTACCAGATACCTTATCTGAATATGCATTTGCTGGATTATTACGGGGTAATAAATCAGAGGTTGTAAAATGTCTTTCAAATGATCTTGAAGTGCCGGCAAGTGCTGAGATTATCCTTGAAGGTTACATTGAACCGGGAGAATTAGCCCCAGAAGGGCCATATGGAGATCACACAGGATATTATAATGAGATTGACTCTTTCCCTGTGTTTACCATTACGCATTTAACGCGCCGTAAAGATGCAATTTATCATTCAACCTATACAGGACGTCCACCTGATGAACCGGCAGTATTAGGTGTTGCGTTGAATGAAGTGCTTGTTCCGATATTACAAAAACAGTTTCCCGAAATTGTAGATTTTTATTTACCTCCTGAAGGATGTTCTTACCGTTTAGCCGTTGTGACAATGAAGAAACAGTATGCGGGTCATGCTAAACGCGTAATGATGGGAGTTTGGTCTTACTTGCGGCAATTTATGTACACAAAATTTGTGATTGTTTGCGATGATGATGTCAATGCAAGAGATTGGAAAGATGTGATTTGGGCAATTACAACCAGAATGGATCCTGCGAGAGATACCATTATGATGGAAAATACGCCTATTGATTATCTCGACTTCGCTTCACCGGTTTCAGGATTAGGATCAAAAATGGGGCTTGATGCGACGAATAAATGGCCAGGTGAGACAGATAGAGAATGGGGTAGACCTATTGTAATGTCTGATGAAGTTAAGCAACGAGTCGATACTATTTGGGAACAGCTCGATATTCTTAAATAATAACAGAGGAACAACATGGCAATACTGAATTGTAAAGTCTCACTTGTTGAGCCGATGACAGATACGGTTTATCGGGTAAGGCTATTACCTGATGGCGAATTTGATTTTCAGGCTGGGCAATATCTTCTAGCAGTTATGGATGAACGTGATAAACGCCCTTTTTCTATTGCATCTATACCTGAGAACAAAGACTTTATTGAACTTCATATTGGTGCGTCTGAACTCAATCTTTATGCGATGGCAGTGCTTGATGTGATATTAGAAAAACAGCAACTTACCATTGATATTCCTCATGGGAATGCATGGTTTAAAAAAGAGAGTCAACGTCCTCTACTATTAATTGCTGGCGGTACAGGATTTTCTTATACCCACTCAATTTTATTGGCTGCATTAGCTGAAAACCCACAACGATCTATTACGATTTATTGGGGGGGAAGAGAAAGCGTTCACCTCTATGACCTTAATGAATTACAAGAATTATCAGAATTGCATCCATCTTTAACGGTTGTACCTGTAGTCGAGCAACCTGATGAAACTTGGCGAGGCCGAAAAGGTACGGTATTAACAGCGATAAGCGAAGATTTTGGTGATTTATCAGAATATGATATTTACATCGCAGGGCGTTTTGAAATGGCTAAAATTGCCAGAGATCGTTTTTGTAATGAGCGTAATGCTGATAAAACACGCTTATTTAGCGATGCTTTTGAATTTATCTGATAAAACGATAGTATCCCATTATTTGTTATTATTTTCGTTTTTAAAACCATAAAAAAACCCGCCCCTGACGGCGGGAAAATGGTTTCTAACCATGCAATCGAAGTGAATACTGTCCCAACGATAAGAATGTGGATATACAGAATACGGTATTAAACACGTTCTATAATCGTTGCAATACCTTGTCCTAATCCAATACACATTGTGGCTAAGCCAAACTGCGCATCTTTACGCTCCATAATATTTAATAATGAAGTAGTTATTCGAGAGCCTGAGCAACCTAAAGGATGCCCTAAGGCAATTGCTCCGCCATTTAAATTAATTTTGTCATCGATACTATCGAGTAAATTCATTTTCTTCATGCAGGCTAATGACTGTGCTGCAAAAGCTTCATTTAGCTCAAAAATATCAATATCACCTAATGTTAATCCTGCTTTTTTCAATGCGATTTCTGTTGCAGGCACAGGACCATAACCCATAATTGCAGGATCACAGCCCGTCACTGCCATAGCACGGATCATGGCGCGAGGCTTTAAATTGTGCTCTTTGGCATAACGCTCACTGGTGATAAACATAGCGGATGCACCATCAGATACTGCGGATGAATTGCCTGCCGTTACAGAGCCTGTCGCGGGATCAAACACAGGTTTAAGCTGTGCTAACTCTTCAAGGCTAGGGTTATAGCGAATAACCTCATCATTTTTTACATTGATAAGATTACCCATTGCATCATGACCATTGATAGTCACTATCTCATTCTCAAAATAGCCTTGTTGTGTTGCAATTGCTGCTAACTGATGCGAACGATAAGCAAAATTATCTTGCTCTTCACGTGAAATTTGGAATGATTTTGCTAGCATTTCCGCGGTTAATCCCATTGAAAATGAGGCTTTAGCGACAGAAAGATTAAGTGATGGATTAAAATTTGTATTATAAGTCATCGGTACATGACCCATATGTTCAACACCACCGATTAATGCGACTTGACTATCACCCAGCATAATCTGGCGAGCTCCATCATGTAATGCTTGCATTGATGAACCACATAACCGGTTAACTGTAACTGCTGGAACCTTGTGTGGAAGTTCAGCCAAGAGCGCCGCATTACGAGCAATATTAAAGCCTTGTTCTAAAGTTTGTTGCACACAGCCCCAAATCACATCACCAATATCATTAGGATTAATATTCGGGTTACGTGTTAGTAGTGTTTGCATCAATTGTGCTGAGAGATTTTCCGCTCTAACATGGCGAAATGCGCCACCTTTTGAGCGTCCCATTGGAGTACGAATACCATCAATTATGACAACTTTTTCCATTTCATATCTCCTTACGCGAGTTCTCTGATGTTAACATCTACTTTTTCGGGCTTTGGATAATAAGTTTCGTTGCGTTGCGCTTTCTGTTTTAAGCTTTCAGGAATTTGATAAAGAGGCCCTAATGATGCGTATTGCTGTGCATCTGCAACAAATTGCGCTAATCCAATGGTATCAAGGTAACGGAATACACCACCTCTGAAAGGAGGAAAGCCTAAACCATAAACTAACGCAATATCGGCTTCTGCTGGTGAGGCAATAATACCTTCATCTAAACAACGGATAACTTCATTAATCATTGGGATCATCATGCGAGCGATAATTGCGTCTTGGCTAAACTCTTGTGTTTTGCCAGCATTTTGCTGAATAAGCGTTTGAATTTGACCATCAACAGATTTCTGTTTTTTACCCCGTTTATCAATAGAGTAATCATAGAAACCATGGTTATTTTTTTGACCATATCGTTGTTGCTCATATAAAAGAGCAATCGCATCTCGTTCAATTGTCCCCATTCTGTCAGGGAAACCCTCAGCCATTACGGCTTGAGCGTGATTTGCCGTATCAATACCCACAACATCGAGTAGGTAAGCGGGTCCCATAGGCCAGCCAAATACTTTTTCCATTGCTTTATCAACGGCAATAAAATCAGCACCATCTCTTAGTAATAGAGAGAATCCTGCAAAATAAGGAAAGAGGACTCGGTTTACAAAGAAGCCGGGACAGTCATTAACGATAATCGGTGTTTTTCCCATTTTACTGGCGTAACTGACTATACGATTAATAGTTTCCTCACTGGTTTTTTCGCCTTTAATGATTTCAACCAGTGGCATTCGATGAACTGGGTTAAAGAAGTGCATTCCACAGAAATTCTCAGGACGCTTTAAAGATTTCGCAAGTAATGAAATAGGGATGGTTGATGTGTTGGATGCAAGGATCGCGTTATCTGCTAATAGTGCTTCTGTTTCTGCAAGTACAGTTGCTTTTATTTTTGGGTTTTCAACGACAGCTTCGACAACAACATTTGCATCACTGACAGATGCGTAATTCAATGTAGGTTGAATAGAAGCGAGAGTTTTCGCCATATCTACGGCATTCATTCGACCTTTTTCCTGACGTTTTTGTAGCAGGCTTAACGCTTCATTCATACCCAGTTCAAGGGATTTTTGGTTAATATCCTTCATTACAACAGGAATACCTTTTAAGGCAGATTGGTAGGCGATCCCACCTCCCATGATCCCAGCACCTAATACAGCAGCCTGTTTAGGTAGTTCGGCATGACGTTTTTTCGTGATGCTTTTGACGTACTGATCATTAAGAAAAATACCGACTAAGGCTTTTGCAACATCAGTACGTGTGAGCTTAACAAAGTTTTCGGTTTCGAGAGCCAGTGCTTCATCTCTATTTAGGAAGGCTGCTTTTTCAATCGTTTTTACTGCGGTGATAGGTGCTGGATAGTGAGGGCCTGCTACTTTCATCACCATACCTTTAGCCACACTGAAAGACATTTTATGCTCAAGCTCGGTCAGTCTTAATGGCGCTGTTTTTGGATGACGTGCCGCTTTCCAATCAATTTTACCTGCAATTGCTTGTTCGATTAATGAAATAGCACTCTCTTTTAAATTTTCTAGCGGAATAATTGCTTGAATTAATCCATTTTGAAGTGCCGTTTGAGCATCAATATCTTTACCAGCAGTAATAATTTCTAATGCGTTATCGACACCTATTAAACGAGGTAGACGTACTGAGCCGCCAAAGCCAGGCATGATCCCAAGTTTTGTTTCTGGTAAACCGATACGTAAATCAGGAGAAGCAATACGAAAATCAGTGGCAAGTACGCACTCACAACCACCGCCAAGCGCATAGCCATTGATAGCGGAAACAGTAGGAACAGGTAAGTCTTCAAGTCGACTAAAAATCTGATTAGAGAAATGTAGCCACTGAGTTAATTCTTCTTCAGGGGCATCAAAAAGGGATAAAAACTCGGTAATATCAGCACCGACAATAAAAGCCGGTTTTTCAGAACGTAAGATAACGCCTTTCAAGCCTGGTGTTGCCTCTAATACGGTTAAAGCTTCACTTAGCATTGCAACGGTTTTGGTATCTAATTTATTAATAGAACCTTTAGCATTAAAAATAAGTTCAACAATACCTTGTTTCACCCAATCGGCTTGAATATTTTCGCTTTGATAGAGCATTTGTATTCTCCCTTAATGTATAGACTGGTATGACCAGATAATGAGAGTGTGAATACTATGTTAAATAAATGCAAATATTTGATTAAAAAACTGCAAGGGTGATCACAGTGAAATTATTCAACTTATTGAATTCTATGTTGTTGCTCAGATTGATAAAAAGAGGAGCGATAAATCGGTAATAATCTATTTTTGTTATGGGGTTAGCCACTAAAAGAGTTGGCGTGTTAAGCTGAATCATTAACAATGAATAAGATAAGGTAATTAATAATGGAAAAATTGCTCTCTCTGTACCAAGAACATATCAAAACTCTACAAAATCGTACTCGTGATGCTTTATCCAGACACCATCTTGATTCTGTATTAATTCATTCTGGTGAACCTATTCGTATTTTCCTTGATGACAGTGATTACCCTTTTAAAGTGAATGCTCATTTTAAAGCGTGGGTACCTGTAACAGATGTACCACATTGTTGGTTATTAGCGGATGGTGTGAATAAACCTAAATTATGGTTCTATTCCCCGGTTGACTATTGGCACAGTGTTGAAGCTTTACCAAGTAGTTATTGGACTCATGAAATTGAGTTAATTCATCTCAAAAATGTTGATGATATTCAAAAAGAGCTAGCACCTTATATTAATAAAAACACTGCTTATATTGGTCCAAATACACAGCGAGCAGAATCATTAGGTGTGAGTATTGAGAATATTAACAATCAATCTCTTCTTAATTATTATCATTACTATCGTGCATATAAAACAGGTTATGAATTAGCTTGTATGCGTGAAGCACAAAAAATGGCCGTCAACGGACATATTGCCGCTCGTGAAGCTTTTCAAGCTGGATTAAGTGAGTTTGATATTAATATGGCGTATTTAATGGCTACGGGCCATCGTGATACGGATGTTCCGTATGGCAATATTGTCGCTTTAAATGAACATGCTGCTGTTTTGCATTACACAAAATTAGATCATGAATCACCGGATGAATATCGTAGTTTCCTTATTGATGCCGGTGCAGAGTATAATGGTTACGCAGCAGATATCACCCGAACTTATAGCGCAAAAGAAAATCATGAATTTACTTCGTTAGTTAAAGATATGAATGATGCGCAACAAGCACTGATTGCAACAATGAAAGCGGGTGTGCGTTATACTGAATACCATGTTCAAATGCATCAACGCATTGCTGGGCTACTTAATAAGTACGGTATTGTTAAAGGTGTGAGTGAAGAAGAGATGGTGAGTGCTGGATTAACTACACCATTTTTACCACACGGCTTAGGACATGCTTTAGGTCTACAAGTTCATGATGCGGCTGGATTTATGCAAGATGATAAGGGTACTCATTTAGCGGCTCCTGCTATGTATCCATTCTTACGTTGCACACGCATTATTGAACCGGGCATGGTATTAACAATTGAACCTGGGTTTTACTTTATCGACTCTCTGTTAGCGCCTTGGAAAGAAGGCAAATACGGTACTCATTTCAATTGGAAGCTTATTGAGCATTTCAAACCATTTGGTGGTATTCGTATTGAAGATAATATTATTATCCACGATAACAAAATTGAAAATATGACCAGAGATTTACACTTAGCCTGATGAAAGCGTATTTGATCCCCGCTGAAACTGTAGAATTCAGTGAAGAAATAAAGAAGAGTCGTTTTATTACATTTATAGCTCACACTGAAGGTATTGATGCAGCAAAAACTTATATCCAGTCTATCAAAGAGCAATTTCCTGATGCCCGACACCACTGTTGGGCTTTTGTTGCAGGAAGACCCGATGATTCACAACAGTTAGGTTTTTCTGATGATGGTGAGCCAACAGGTACGGCGGGAAAACCTATTCTTGCACCTCTTTTAGGGAGTGGGATGGGAGAAGTTACCGCCGTGGTTGTTCGGTATTTCGGTGGGATCAAATTAGGGACCGGTGGGTTAGTTAGAGCTTATGGTAGTGGCGTTCAACAAGCATTAAAGCTTTTGCCAACAAAAACGAAAGTGCCACAGTTGCGTTTTAGTGTAGCGTGTGAATATTCACTTGTTTCATTACTTGAACAAGTCGTTGAACAATATCATGGGCAAGTACTTTCAAGTGAATATACTGATAAAGTTACTTTTATACTTTCATTGCCTGCAGTACATAGTGGTGAAGTTGAAGTTAAACTACGTGATATAAGTCGTGGCAGTATGCAATTAATCCCGTTAGATAAAAATGAATAATCTTTGCTATCAAGGAAATCGCTAAATGCATTTTCGTTCAATAACCCGTATTGTCGGACTGCTTGTTATCTTATTTTCTGTCACGATGATCATTCCTGGTATTGTCGCACTAATATATCGAGATGGTGCAGGGCGTGCATTTAGCCAAACATTTATTGTAGCGTTGATCATTGGGTTAATGCTGTGGATCCCAAATCGACATAAAAAAAGTGAGCTTAAACCTAAAGAAGGTTTTCTGATTGTTGTCTTATTTTGGACAGTATTGGGTAGTGTTGGGGCATTGCCGTTTATCTTTTCTGAACAACCTAATCTCTCTATTACTGATGCCTTTTTTGAATCCTTCTCAGGACTAACGACAACAGGTGCCACAACACTTGTAGGGCTAGATTCGTTACCTAAAGCTATTTTGTTTTATCGCCAAATGCTCCAATGGTTAGGAGGGATGGGGATCATCGTGTTAGCTGTCGCTATTCTTCCACTTTTAGGTGTTGGGGGAATGCAGTTATATCGTGCAGAAATGCCGGGTCCATTGAAAGATAACAAAATGCGACCTCGAATAGCAGAAACAGCGAAAGCACTTTGGCTTATCTATGTTTTATTAACGATCATTTGTGCTTTAGCATTATGGATTGCGGGCATGGATGTGTTTGATGCTATTTCTCATAGCTTTTCAACAATTGCGATTGGCGGCTTTTCTACTCACGATGCTAGTATTGGTTATTTTAATAGCCCAACTATTAACATCATTATTGGTGTATTTCTTCTGATCTCGGGTTGTAACTTTGGTTTGCACTTCGCCGTATTAACGGGCAGAAGCTTAAATATCTATTGGCGTGATCCTGAATTTCGTATGTTTATCTCAATTCAATTGGGATTAGTTATTATCTGTAGCGGTATTCTATGGTTTTATTCTGTATATGACACAGGATGGGTAACCATCAATCAGGCTTTTTTCCAAGTTGTCTCTATGGCGACAACAGCAGGCTTTGCCACGGATAGCTTTGCACAATGGCCTGCATTTTTACCTCTTCTATTATTATGCTCGGCATTTATTGGTGGTTGTGCAGGATCAACGGGTGGGGGATTGAAAGTTATTCGTATCTTGCTGTTATTCCTACAAGGGAATCGTGAATTAAAACGTCTTGTTCACCCTAACGCTGTTTATACCATCAAACTTGGTCACCGAGCATTACCCGAACGTATTATTGAAGCTGTGTGGGGATTTTTCTCTGCTTATGCATTGGTATTTATTATTAGCTTAATGTTGTTGATAGCGACAGGCGTCGATGAATTTTCTGCATTTTCTGCTATTGCTACCACATTAAATAATCTTGGGCCTGGACTAGGTATTGTTGCTGACAACTTCACAACAATGAATCCAGCGGCAAAATGGATATTGGTCGTGACAATGTTATTTGGACGACTAGAAGTTTTCACACTATTGGTTTTATTTACCCCAACGTTTTGGCGTGATTAACCTAATACAAGGAGTAATGTATGAGCGCGCTATTATTGTACTGTAGTACTGATGGTCAAACTAAAAAAATAATGACACAAATCGCGAATGAATTAAGACAACACGGTCATGAATGCGATGTGAGAGATTTAACCTCTGTGCAGCAGAGTTTAAATTTATCTGCTTATAATAAAGTCTTAGTAGGTGCTTCGATTCGCTATGGTTACTTTAATAAAGCGCTCGATAAATTTATCACTCGTCATCTTGTACAATTGAATAGTATGCCGTCCGCATTCTTTGGCGTTAATCTTACGGCAAGAAAAGCAGAAAAGAATACACCTGAGACGAATGCTTATATGCGTAAGTTTTTAGATAAGACTCCATGGAAGCCAACGTTAACGGGAGTCTTTGCTGGCGCACTTTTTTATCCTCGTTATAAATGGATTGATAGAGTCATGATCCAGTTAATTATGAAGATGACTAAAGGTGAAACGGATCCTACAAAAGAAATTGAATATACAGATTGGAATAAAGTAAGCGAATTTGCGACGCACTTTGCTAAAATTGAGTGATATTTAATCTTTTTTGTGGGGTTTTTATACGTCTTGTTGGAGTTTTGAACGAACAGTAAATTATTTTAAAAAAACACTTGCGCTAATCCGAGAACCCCCTATAATGCGCACCCACTGACCGGCGATGAGCAAACAACAAGCCACGCAGGACGGTGAAGAGAAAAGAAAAAAGTTTGAAAAAATTCTTGACTCTTCAGAGGAATAACGTAATATACGCCTCCTCGCAACAACGCAGAAGACCGGAAACGGCAGCGAATGTTGCAC
>NZ_PENZ01000016.1 GCF_003144395.1 Proteus faecis
TCAATTGAGTAATCATGATGATTTACTGGAGGGATCCCTCCGCAAGCGGCACAGTGTCAGTAAACTGGTCGTGCATCTGATATTTACGACAAAGTATCGACGCAAGCTATTTGACAGACAGATGATCGCTCAACTGCGTGACGCATTTGGCTCCGCTGCGGCAAAACTTGAATGCGAAATTATTGAGATGGACGGAGAGCCTGACCATGTGCATCTGCTGGTTACTTCCCCGCCAAAACTGGCAGTCAGTGTGATGGTCAACACTCTGAAATCAGTATCGTCGCGCCTGCTCCGGCAGCAAAACACACATTTACGGATGCAAAGTAAAACGGGGCTTTTGTGGTCGAGATCGTACTTTGTCTGTAGCACCGGGGTGGCAACGATTGAAACGTTCAGGGCCTACGTTCAGAGTCAGCCAACGCCTGATTGATCTTTAAAGCCCTGCGGGCTTTTCGCCTTATATCCCCGCCCGCATTGGGCGAGGGTTTACGGCGTTTTTCGCTAACTTAATGCGCCATTTTTACGGCATTGAGCTATCTTAAGAATATCCTCTGCCAATAATTTTGCTGTAATAATATCATCGGAATGATGATTCACCATTAAACGGCTTAAACAGCCTTCTAAGATGAGTTCCATTTGTTTAGCGACTAATTCGCTATCTTCAATATCAAGTTTGCGCAGTAGCGTTCTGGAATAATCAAGTGAGCTTTGTTTTTGACGTTGGCTTAATTGGTGGATTTGAGAATGTTCATCTGGGTAAGCACTACATGCTGCAACAAATAAACAACCAGGGAATCGATTTTTTTCTAAACGTATGGCGAGTTGATCATAACGTGCCAGTAATTTTTGTTCGATAGTTAGTTCGTCATCTAACATGACTTGGCGTTGCCAAATATCAATTTGTTGTCCGTGATGGCGGAGGCAATCAAAAATTAAAGCATCTCTATCTGACCAGAATGGATAAAGTTGAGATTCATTGATACCTGAATCTTGAAGAAGCTCCGGTAAAGTTGCAGCTAAGCCGTATTGCTCTAGCTTGATAAGTACGTGGTCTAATAACGCTTCACGTTGCACGGATATCTCCTTAAATCACCTTGTCACGAAAACACCATAATTAGCAGACTTTAACTGAAAATGAAAGCAAGAGGCGACTGGGTAAAATGAAAATACCCCATCTTGCGACAGGGTATTTTCTTATTTTTTATTTCTTTTAAGCGCTAAGCACTTTTTTGCAATGTTTTAATTTTTTACTTCAAACTACAGGATCATACCGCCGAAGAGGAAACCAAATCCGACAGCTAATACCACACCAATTGTACCAGGGATAAAGAATGGGTGGTTGAAGACTAATTTACCGATACGAGTTGTACCTGTGTCATCCATTTGAACTGCCGCAACCAGTGTTGGGTAAGTTGGCAGGATGAACAGACCAGAAACTGCAGAGAAAGAAGCAATTGCAGTTAATGGAGATACACCTAAAGCTAAAGCCATTGGCATTAATGCTTTCGCTGTTGCTGCTTGTGAATATAACAGTGCAGAACAGAAGAAGAAAATAACGGCTAATAACCAAGGATGGCCAGTGATTAAATCACCCGCAGTCAGTTTGATCCAATCAATGTTGCTTGAAACGAAAGTATCACCTAACCATGCAACACCCAGAATACAAATACATGCACTCATACCTGCTTTAAAGGTACTTGAGTTAAGGATGTTGTCAGTTTTAACTTTACAGAAAACAGTGATAAGCGTTGCAACACTCAGCATGATGATCAGAATGGCGTTAGTGGTGTTCATTAACGGTTCTTTCACGATGCCTAAGCTTGGGCTGTTGATGATTGCATAAGTAACAACACAGACAACACCCAGTAAGAACAGCATTACTGATGATTTAGCACCTGGTAAGGTTTCTCTGCGTGCTTGGCTACCACGTAACTCAACCAGACCTTGTTCTAAACGCTCACGATAGACTGCATCATCAGACAGTTTTGAGTTAAATACCCAAGACACGATGAATGACATCAGAATAATAGCAAGGAAAGTCGCTGGTAATAAGATAGACAGCAGAGTGATGTAGCTTACTGTGTTACCTTCACCAACCATTGCTGGGTTTTCCATGACAGATGCCATGTAGACAACCGCTGCAGAGATAGGTGATGCAGTAATACCGATTTGAGCTGCAACAACACCAGTTGATAAAGGACGGCAAGGTTTGATGCCTTGTTCTTTTGCAACTTCAGCGATAACTGGCAGTGTTGCTAAAGAGATGTTCCCTGTACCTGCAAATAGAGTTAAGAAATAAGTCACAATTGGCGCAAGAATTGTGATGTATTTTGGATTACGTCTTAACAGTTTTTCAGTTTGGCCAACAAGGTAATCCAAACCACCAGCAACCTGCATCGCAGAGATTGCGGCAATAACAGCCATAATGATGGAGATAACATCAAAAGGGATTGAACCAGGTTTAACACCGATAGCGGCTAGAACTAAAACCCCTAAACCACCGGCAAACCCGATACCAATTCCCCCAAGTCTCGCACCGAGGAAAATGGCCAGCAGAACGATAATCAATTCTACGGCTAGCATAGCGTTTACTCCTTGAGATAATTAAAAAAATGAGAAAGATAAGTTAAATTTTTGTTTTTACAATCAAGTAAAAAGGCACGTCTCTTAAAGAGTCCGTGCCTTGTATTTTTAAGAGCTCATTCTTATGTTTAACAGTGTCATGTTATAAAACACAATTATTAATCATCGAAGCGTTTTGCTTTGTAAGCCGGGTTTTTTAAGTTCTCGATAGAGAAGATATCATCCAGTTGTTCTTCGGTTAATAAACCACGTTCTAGAACAACTTCACGTACGCTCTTACCTGTTTCTGCACAAATCTTACCAACGATGTCGCCGTTATGGTGACCAATGAATGGGTTCAGATAAGTAACGATACCGATTGAGCTAAATACGAAGTGTTCACAGATTTCTTTATTCGCAGTGATACCATCAACACATTTTTCTACTAAGTTACGGCAAGCGTTGCTTAACAGAGAGATTGATTCGAACATTGCTTGACCGATAGCTGGTTCCATTACGTTTAATTGTAATTGACCTGCTTCAGCAGCCATAGTCACACAAGTGTCATTACCGATAACTTTAAAGCAAGCTTGGTTAACAACTTCTGGAATTACTGGGTTTACTTTAGCTGGCATGATTGAAGAACCTGCTTGCAGTTCTGGAAGATTGATTTCTTTCAGACCTGCACGAGGGCCAGAGGACAGTAAACGTAAGTCATTACAGATTTTAGACATTTTCACAGCTAAGCGTTTTAACGCGCCGTGAACCATTACATAAGCACCACAGTCAGAAGTTGCTTCAATTAAGTCTTCTGCTGGAACACAAGCTAAACCTGTTACTTCTGCCAGTTTTTCAACCGCCAGTTTTTGATAACCAGGTGCTGTATTCAGACCAGTACCGATAGCAGTTGCACCTAAGTTCATTTCTAACAGTAACTCAGCAGTGCGTTTCAGGTTTTTGATTTCTTCTTTCATCAGTACAGAGAAAGCATGGAATTCTTGACCTAAAGTCATTGGTACAGCGTCTTGTAATTGAGTACGACCCATTTTCAGGATGTCTTTGAACTCAACCGCTTTTCTATCAAAACCTGCTTTCAGCAGTTCGATAGATTCAGTTAATTTGATAATAGAGTTATAAACCGCTACACGGAAACCACAAGGATAAGCGTCGTTTGTTGATTGGCTCTTATTGACGTGGTCATTTGGGTTCAGGTATTGGTATTCACCTTTTTGGTGACCCATTAATTCCAGACCGATGTTTGCGATAACTTCGTTGGTATTCATATTTAATGAAGTACCAGCACCGCCTTGGAATACATCAACTGGGAATTGATCCATGTGTTTACCTGTTTGTAATACAACGTCACAGGCTTTGATAATCGTATCAGCGATTTCACGAGGAATAGTGTGGAGTTCTTTGTTTGCTAATGCAGCAGCTTTTTTCACCATTACCATACCGCGGATGAATTCTGGAACATCATTGATGGTACGATCACTGATGTAGAAGTTTTCAATAGCACGTAAAGTGTGGACGCCATAGTAAGCATCAGCAGGAACTTCTCTTTTACCTAACAGGTCTTCTTCGATACGAGTTTTATTTGACATGAGAACCTTCTTATTAAAATTTTAACTGTCTAGTTATGCGCTTGTTAATAAAATATATCGTTAACGGTTAATAATGTAATATAACTTACCGTTTTGCTTGGTACTGACACGATCATATTCGGGTTGTGAACAAATACCTTTAAGCTGGATCACTTTATAAGTAAATAACGTCTAAATATTTTCTTTTTGTGATCTATCTCATGGATTTTACAGTTCTAACTCTCTTTTTAACGCCCCTTGAAAAGGAGTATTAGGCTCCCCACTATTATGTAGATAAACTAAGAAAAAGCGAGTTTGTAAACCATCACCTTAGATGTAGTTCACACTCCTTTCTATTAATAATATGAATCTTTTTTATAAAAAAGGAGAACCAAGTGCGTTGGCTCCCATTAATTGTTATCTGTCTTCTTATCTATGTAGAAGCTGTTATTTTCGTCAATGTAGCATCTTCTATTGGCGTACTGACAACACTATTCCTTGTGGTGCTGACTTCTTGTGTTGGTATCTCACTGGTAAAAAACCAGGGCGTAAAAAATATTGCATCAATGCAACAAAAACTTGCAGTGGGTGAAGTGCCTGCTGCAGAAATGGTGAAAAGTGTTTCGTTAATATTGGCAGGTATTTTACTGTTGATCCCGGGGTTCTTTACTGATTTTCTGGGTTTGCTGTTATTACTACCACCGTTGCAAGCACTGTTAGTGACTAAATTGATTTCTCGTATTCGTGTTTATTCAGCAGGTCATGGTCAAAGTGGATTTTCGTCTAATCAAAATGGAACAACATTTGAAGGCGAGTTTCAGCGTAAAGAGGATTCACCGAGTAACCAACTGAATAATAAGGCTGAAAATCAGAATAACGACCATTTTTCTGACAAAAAGTAATCAGCCGAAAGC
Source organism: Proteus faecis (assembly GCF_003144395.1). Taxonomy (GTDB): domain Bacteria; phylum Pseudomonadota; class Gammaproteobacteria; order Enterobacterales; family Enterobacteriaceae; genus Proteus; species Proteus faecis. Next base: position 5,060 of record NZ_PENZ01000016.1, read on the forward strand.
ATAATCAACTGAAATGGGGAAAATTTGAAAAAAAATCACACTTCTCCCCTTGAAGTTTTACTTGATGCCCCCACCTGTATCGTCATGGTACTGGTTCATCTTGGGCACTGGTATCAACCTTAATCCTGATATGGACTTTTTTATAGGAGCACTATTAATGAAGATTCGTCCATTACATGACCGTGTTATTGTTAAACGTAAAGAAGTCGAAGCTAAATCAGCAGGCGGTATCGTACTAACTGGCACTGCAGCGGGTAAATCAACTCGTGGCGAAATTTTAGCCGTGGGTCAAGGCCGTATTATGGAAAACGGCGACGTTAAACCGCTGGATGTTAAAGTTGGTGATATCGTAATTTTTAACGACGGTTATGGCGTTAAAACAGAAAAAATTGATAACGAAGACGTGCTTATCATGTCTGAAAGTGACATTTTAGCAATTGTAGAAGAATAATTTTTCTCTTTTAAGATCTTCTTAAACTGAACGAATTCAAAGGAAATATACGATGGCAGCTAAAGACGTCAAATTCGGTGTAGATGCTCGTAATAAAATGTTACGTGGTGTTAATGTTCTTGCAGATGCAGTTAAAGTAACTTTAGGTCCTAAAGGTCGTAACGTTGTTTTAGATAAATCTTTCGGCGCACCTGTTATTACTAAAGATGGTGTATCTGTTGCACGCGAAATTGAACTCGAAGATAAATTCGAGAACATGGGTGCACAGATGGTGAAAGAAGTTGCTTCTAAAGCCAATGATGCGGCAGGTGATGGTACTACAACTGCAACAGTATTAGCACAATCAATCATTGCCGAAGGCTTAAAAGCAGTCGCCGCTGGTATGAACCCAATGGATCTGAAACGCGGTATCGATAAAGCTGTTGTTGCAGCAGTCGAAGAACTGAAAAAACTGTCTGTTCCATGTTCAGATACTAAAGCGATTGCTCAGGTTGGTACAATTTCTGCTAACTCTGATGAAACCGTCGGTACTCTGATCGCGCAAGCGATGGATAAAGTAGGTAAAGAAGGTGTTATCACCGTTGAAGAAGGTACTGGCTTAGAAGATGAGCTAGATGTTGTTGAAGGTATGCAGTTTGACCGCGGTTATCTGTCTCCTTACTTCATCAACAAACCTGAAACGGGCACAGCAGAATTAGAAAACCCATTCATTCTGTTAGTTGATAAAAAAGTTTCTAACATCCGTGAATTACTGCCTGTCTTAGAAGCTGTTGCTAAAGCTAACAAACCTCTGCTTATCATTGCAGAAGATGTTGAAGGTGAAGCATTGGCAACATTAGTTGTGAACAATATGCGTGGTATTGTTAAGGTTGCCGCTGTTAAAGCTCCTGGCTTTGGTGATCGTCGTAAAGCAATGCTGCAAGATATCGCAACATTAACTAACGGTGCAGTGATTTCTGAAGAAATCGGCATGGAGTTAGAAAAAGCGACATTAGAAGACTTAGGTCAAGCAAAACGCGTTGTTATCAACAAAGATACAACAACGATTATTGATGGTTTAGGTGATCAAGACGCAATCAGTGGTCGTGTATCTCAAATTCGTCAACAAATCGAAGAAGCAACTTCAGATTATGACCGTGAAAAATTACAAGAACGCGTTGCTAAATTAGCAGGCGGCGTTGCAGTCATTAAAGTTGGTGCGGCAACTGAAGTTGAAATGAAAGAAAAACGTGCTCGTGTTGACGATGCTCTGCATGCAACTCGCGCAGCAGTTGAAGAAGGCGTTGTTGCTGGTGGTGGTACTGCTCTGGTTCGTGTTGCTAATGCTCTGCGTGAGATGGTTGGTGATAACGAAGAACAAACAGTCGGTATCCGTGTTGCATTACGTGCAATGGAATCTCCAATGCGTCAAATCGTTGCTAACGCAGGTGAAGAGCCATCTGTTGTTGTAAACAAAGTGAAAGCAGGTGAAGGTAACTACGGTTATAACGCTGCAACTGATGATTACGGCGATATGATTGATATGGGTATCTTAGATCCAACTAAAGTTACTCGTTCTGCGCTACAATTTGCTGCATCTATCGCAGGTCTGATGATCACAACAGAAGCGATGATCACGGATTTACCTAAAGAAGACAAAATGGATTTAGGTGGCGCTGGTGGTATGGGCGGCATGGGTGGAATGGGCGGCATGATGTAATTCATCAGCTAACTGTTTTACACGAAAAACCCGAGCTTAGGCTCGGGTTTTTTTATGTCTAAATACAATTGAGATTTGAAAATGGCTGTTGTAAATCAATGCTTAGTTGTCAGAGCATTTCGAAATATTCAAAAAATATTGGGGATCGTCTTGTCAAACTCGACACCGGGCACGCGTTATTGCTTCTTGAGCTTGAATCAGAGCCTGCATACCTTATATTTTTTAACATAATTCACATATCATACCTTTAATACACAAAATCATCCCTATAAGGGGGATTTCGTTGAGGTAATACTATGGATTTAATGACCGCTGTTAATACTTTTGAGAAATTCGCTAATCAAGACAGAAATATTTTTCTCACCAGAGATTTAGAAATACTTTTTCCCTGATGAGCCCCAAAAGACACTGCAAAAATCTGTCGATCGATTGATCTCTGCTAATGTGTTGAAGCGAGCATCAAAAGGTGTATACATCTATTCGCATGTATTCGCATGGCTCGTTAGGACCTTATCCTTTGGAGCGCTTAGCCGAAAACATTCGACGAGGTCATTACAACTATATCAGTCAGTCTTGAATCCGCTTTATCTCAGTATGGTGTTATCTCACAATAACAATTTAAGCCCAGACAATGAAGTGACGCTAATGACTAACGTCATTTCGTCGGCGAGAGTCTTTTTATGTCGTTTTTACTTCAGAAGTCTCTAATAATTTATATTTTATATAATTAGAAACAACTTATTTCTTTACAACTAGACAACAGATCGTTTTTACTGCATCACTTAAAAATAATTAAATAATTGGGGTGTTCACCATGTCTGTCGTCGCCATCGTGCTTATCTTTCTTTTTGCCGTGATTGTGAGTGTATTTATTTCTCGATTACTGTCAGAAAAAATCCCTTTACCATTAATCCAAATAGCTGTGGGCGCTTGTTTATCGATTTTTGGTTTTGAAGTTGATTTCGATCCCCATCTTTTCTTATTTCTGTTTATTCCGCCATTGCTGTTTTTAGATGGTTGGCGTATTCCCAAAGAGGCGTTATTCCAAGAAATTAAACCAATTATGTCGTTGGCAATTGGTTTAGTTGTGGTGACAGTGATTGGTATGGGCTTTTTTATTCATTGGCTTATTCCTTCTATTTCGCTTGCCATCGCTTTTGCATTAGCAGCAATTTTATCACCAACTGATCCTGTTTCAGTCTCAGCGATGACTGTAAATTCACCCCTTCCTTCGCGTATGACTCATATTTTAGAAGGTGAATCATTGCTTAATGATGCGACAGGTTTAGTCTGCTTTAGCTTTGCTGTTGTGGCTGCATTAACAGGCTCTTTTTCTATTGCATCAGCAACAGGACAATTTTTATTAGTTGCTTTAGGGGGCGCTGCAATTGGTTTGATTGTGGCTGGTGTGATTGGGCGATTAAATCAGTTTTTGGTTAAACGTACAGGTGAAGATCCCGCAATCCAAATTTTGATCAGTTTGTTGATGCCATTTATTGCTTATTTATTAGCAGAGCATTTCCATGTGTCGGGGATCTTAGCTGCGGTTGTTGCTGGTATTGCAATGCACTACGAAAAAATAGTGGGCCGTATGCAAGCCGCTACTCGTATGCAAAGTAAAGCCGTTTGGGATACCGTTCAAGTTGCGCTTAATGGGATGATTTTTATTTTATTAGGTGAACAACTTCCGGCAATGTGGAAGATATTACCTGAAGTGACGCAATCAGCAGGGGCGACTAATTCATGGGCGGTTATAGGTTATATCATTATTATCACGATAGGGCTTGCCATTCTGCGTTTTACATGGGTGTGGATCTCTATGTCGCTGACAGTATTTCGCTCTCCTGACAAACGTTTATCTCGCCATGATCTGCGTTTAATGGCGATTATGGCAACAGCAGGAGTACGAGGCGCAATTACACTTGCTGGTATCTTAACACTTCCTTTATTAATGACAGATGGTTCACCTTTTCCAACTCGTGATCTTGCCATTTTTATTGCTATGGGCGTTATTCTCTGTTCATTGTTGATAGCCACAATAGCATTGCCGATTTTAACGAAAGGACTATCTGAAGATTTACCGTATGAAGATGATGAAATTCGTACTCGTTTAGCGTTAAACGAAGCGGCGATTGCACATATCAATGAATTGATGAATCAACCTTGTGACGATCTCGATGAAATGGCATTGCGTATAGAAGCGGGTTCTCATTTATTAGAAATATACAGTCGTCGTCTCGATAGTGAAGACAGTGTGCAAGAAGGCGCACTTGATCTGAAGCGCTTGTTTAGCATGGAACGTAAATTATCTCGTAGTGCATTAAAAGTTGAGCGAGATGCGTTACAACAATTACGCAAATCTCGTCATATTAGTGAGCATATTTATCATCGCTTGCGACATGAATTAGATTTAAAAGAGGAAGCGCTAAATCATCATTTGAATTAAATTAGAGCAATATAATCGTTAAATGATGATTGATTGTCTGATGATTTTTAAAAAAATGAACTAATTGTGTGTTCATTCTCGCACTGTGTAGGCTGAAAATAGACCTGATCGTTTTCAAAGCGTAAAAGCGGTGTAGAATAGAGGTATTATTGCTTTGTCTATCTCAAAGCTGAATTTGTACATTAAAATAAGTTTGAAGCGAAAATAATATCTTAAAGCTATTGGCTAATGTGAGATAGCAATGATGATTTATTTTTGCGCATAATAGGGATGACAAGGTATATTGTTGTCATGACTAAACGGACACTCAAATAAATGAGGGGATCATGCGAATTAAATTGTTATTGGGAGCTACAGCAGCGTTGTTACTAGCAGGCTGTTCTGCAACAAACACATTAAGTACTGCTGGCTCACAGGTACAAATCACTGATACGCAACCAGGCAGTGAGTGCCAATTATTAGGAACAGTGACAGGTGTTCAAAATAACTGGTTATCAGGTTCCCGTACTGAAAGCCAATCACTGCGAGGTGCTGCTAACGATCTACGTAATAAAGCAGCTGCAATGGGTGGTAATGTTATTTTTAACGTGGGTACTGGCGCAGGTAGCTTTGTTGATAGCTTTGCACCATTAGATAGCAAAATGAGTGGACAAGTTTATAAATGCCAATAAGGGTATTTAATTTATTCACTATTTATTAGTCTGCTAACTAATAGATAAAAAAGCTGTAGTCACTTCATCTATTTGAATTGAGCTACAGCTTTTTTGTTTTTGTGATATTGATTATTGCTGACGTAACCCAAGATCTAACAATGTTTTACTCGGTTCACCACCGATTTCACGTGTGAGTTTGGGTACCATATAACCAGACACTAAGCTCATAAGTCCTTTCATAATTTCTCTAGCTTCACTGTCTGGCACCATAAAGTGAGCCGCGCCTTGCACTTTATCTAGAACATGTAAGTAATACGGCATAACACCCGCATCAAATAGTGCGCGACTTAAATCGGCAAGGACTTCAGCACTGTCATTGATACCTCGTAATAACACACCTTGATTCAATAGTGTGACATTGGCATTTTTTAGCTTTGAACAGGCTTCTCTCAGTGCATCATCAATCTCATTGGCATGATTGGTGTGCAATACCATGATATTTTGCAAACGTGATTGTTGTAGGCGTTTGCATAGCGTGTCAGTAATACGAGCAGGAATAACCACAGGTAAGCGAGAGTGGATACGTAAACGCTTAAGATGAGGAATAGCTTCCAATTGTGTTATTAGCCAATCAAGTTCATCATCTTTCGCCATAAGAGGATCCCCCCCTGAGAAGATGATTTCATCGAGTTTTGAGTTATTTTTGATATACTCAATTGCTTTTTGCCAATTCGCTTTGTTTCCTTTGTTATCTTCGTAAGGAAAATGACGACGAAAACAGTAGCGGCAATTGACAGCGCAACCACCTTTGACCAGAAGCAATGCACGATTCTGATATTTATGTAATAAACCTGGCACCGCATTTTGTTGCTCATCTAACGGATCCGTAGAAAATCCTGGTGTTATGGTAAATTCAGCATTTGCAGTTAATACTTGTAAAAGTAATGGATCGTTAGGATCGCCTTTTTTCATGCGTGCAACGAATTCACGGGGAACCCGTAGCGGAAAAAGCCGTCGCGCCTGAGCTCCTTTTTGGAGTTCTTCGTGATGTTCCAACGCTAAAAGTTGGAGTAATTCAACAGGATCACTGATTGCCTGCGCGAGTTGTGTTAACCAGACTTCTCTGGTGGGGTGATTATGAGTTACAATGTGTGCCATTTTTTGGCTATGCCATTTTAAATTAAAAAAGTTAGAGGATATTCATGGCTTCTTATAATACCAACGATTTTCGTTCAGGTCTTAAAATCATGTTAGATGGCGAGCCAGCCGTCATTACTGAATGTGAATTTGTTAAACCAGGTAAAGGTCAGGCATTTGCACGTGTGCGTTTGCGTAAACTGATTTCTAACAAATTACTGGAAAAAACATTTAAATCTACTGATTCTGCAGAAGGCGCAGATGTCATGGATATCAACTTAACTTACCTGTACAACGACGGTGAGTTCTGGCATTTCATGAACAACGAAACTTTCGAGCAATTAGCAGCAGACGAGAAAGCCGTTGGTGATAACGCTAAATGGTTGATCGACCAAGCTGAGTGTATCGTAACACTGTGGGATAATCGTCCTATCGCTGTTATTCCACCAAACTTTGTTGAATTAGAAATCGTTGATACTGATCCAGGCCTAAAAGGTGACACTGCAGGTACAGGCGGTAAACCAGCAACATTAAGCACCGGTGCAGTAGTTAAAGTACCACTGTTTGTTCAAATCGGTGAAGTTATTAAAGTTGATACTCGTTCAGGTGAATACGTATCGCGCGTAAAATAATTGCATAGATTATTTTACTGAGCACAATAAATAATTACCGCAGATAATGTTAACTATCTGCGGTATTTTCTTTCTAAAAATTTGAGTGATTTGTATTACTGCATTATTTAATTTTTTGTGTTATTATTTTGTTTCTAATCTATTTATCCCTTCACTATCCAAGATGCCAAAATAGAATGTGATATTCAATATTGGAATTGGTAAAAAATAGCCATTTTCTTAGAATGAGTTTGTAGATTGTTTTGGTAAAGATAATCCACAGCAATATTTATTTAAATTATTTTGACTTCCTTTAAGAGATATTGAAGAGTATAGATAAAAACATTAATCCTGTAATATTATTGATCTTTATTTTATATTTTAGTTGTACTAGGGAAACCCTTTCAATATAGACATTTACTTTGATATATCTCTTTTATTTTTTTTTAGTTAAATTGATGACATAACAAAATTAGATTAGCTTATTTTTCTGGTTAACTATCTCATTTATGGAATAAATTTCCATTTCTTTACTTCTTCATTTTTGTAAATTTCCCATACTGAAAAACAGATAATAGAATTTTAATCTATACTTTATCTAGGTTAAATATAAATAATATCTTTTAGATTTGCTTAAAATTTAAATCTTATCAATAAATTATATTTACCAGTAGTACTTAAATTAATTTAGGAGGCTATATGGAAAATAAAACAATTATTATGGGGGCTGATCCTTCAGGATTTGAACTTAAAAATACGATTAAATCGTATTTATCAGGAAAAAATTACACAATAAAAGATCTCACTGAATCCAACCCTATTGGATATTGTGATGTGGGTGATAAAGTTGGCTCAATTATTTCTGAACATCCTGAATATATTGGTTTTGTTTTCTGTGGCACAGGAATGGGCGTAAGTATTAGTGCTAACAAACATAAAAATGTTTATTGTGGTGTTTGTGAAAGCGTGACCAGTGCTCGTTTTTGTAAAATTATAAATAACTGTAATATTCTTGCTATGGGTGGGTTATTAATTACGCCATTCAAAGCCAAAATGATGGTTGATGCTTATTTATCAGCAACCTTTACCGAAGGGTTTACACAAGCGACACCAGAAGATTTACAATCAGGCTTAAATTCAATGAAACAAGTAGAAGATAAAATTTATAAAAATTAAGTCATTCTTATTATTCACTTTTATAAGCCTGAATTTTCAGGCTTATTTTTTACTTAAGTAATATATTTTGCTTATTAAATAGATAAGGGGTTAGTATCTATATTAAATAAAGCATTTTATAACTCAACAATAAATAAAAAGTAGGTGGACAATGGAACATCAACGCTCTGATGAAGTAAATGGCCCATTACGTATTACCTGTGACTGCTCCCCGCCCTGTCGGGCGAGCTTCCCACTTCTTAGACCGCAACCGTCTGTGTGACGGATTTACGCTGGCCTCC
>NZ_PENZ01000046.1:0-10185 GCF_003144395.1 Proteus faecis
CAGAGAAAGGCGTGCATCTGGTGAAGCTGGATCAATGGTTCGCCAGTTCAAAAACCTGCCATTGTTGCGGTCACAAAATGCTGGAGATGCCGTTAAATAAACGCATCTGGCAATGTTCTGAATGCGGAATTGAGCATGACCGCGATATCAACGCGGCGATCAACATCGAACGCAAGGGCATACTGGAATTACAAGCGGCGGGACTCGTCGTTTCTGCCCATGGAGGCCAGCGTAAATCCGTCACACAGACGGTTGCGGTCTAAGAAGTGGGAAGCCTCGCCCGACAGGGCGGGGAGCAGTCACTAAGTAATTTTGTTCTGATAGATAATCAGTGATAAAGAATAAAAAACGCCACTAATGGCGCTTTTTACTTTCTGTTTTTACTCAATATGCTTTGATTGCATCATCAATAATTCCCTGACTAATTCAACGCAACTTAAGAAGCGTTCGTCATAATCAGGAGAATTCACTTTAATATATTCAATATTATTTTTATCGAGCATTTCCATCAGTAAGGTTTGGAAACGACGACGATCTTTATCGCTCCCTAAACTACGCAAACCATCGGCTACCCATGGCGTATTATTTTCTAGCAAGATAACTAAATCAAAACGGTATTCATCAATCAAAGCTTGAACAAAGGGATGCTCTTTACCTTCATAACGTAAACAAAATGCCTGCGTTGTAACAAAATCCGTGTCAACAAAAGCCACTTTATTGGCATATTTAACAGCAAAATCAATATATTGAGCATGTCCCAATGCAATTTTATCGTAGTCGGAATATTGCAAGGCCATTTCATCACCACCAAGGTGAGAAAATACATAATCACGCCCATACTCCCATGCACTCGTAGTATTGAAAATATTGGCGAGCTTATTGACTAACGTGGATTTACCACTGGATTCACCACCTAAAATCGCCACGGTACGCACAAAGAAGGGTTTTACTTCTGTTGGGATATATTCCCAATATTTAAAAGGAGCTTGGCGAATTTGACTACCACTAATATTCATAAATGAACGTTCAGGATCAATCAAAACCGTTTCAATACCCAAGAAAGCATTATATTGTTCTGAATCTTCTCGTTCACTGGTATAGATAAAATCAGGGGCTATCTGCTTTTCGCGCAAAAACGTTTTGATCCCTTCACTCCACATTTCCCAACCATGAGGTTGGGGTTCAATACCGTGCTCATCAAACTCATGAATGCGAATATTTTTTTGATATTTAAAAGTTTGTAATAACCAACGTAACCTGTCACTTACAGTCGGTTGTTGTGACATCGCACTGTTGATAAATAAGTTTTTATCACGAGGCTCGTCATGACACAAAATGACATGTAATTCATCCACTTGACTACAAGCGCGTTGAATTAAATAAATATGTCCCGTATGGAGCGGATAAAATTTGCCAAAGATCACACCAATGGTTTTCTTTTTCACTGGGTATTCTAACCCTAAAAATTGGTGTAATGCCGACATCTTTTGTGCACTGGGGCTTTTGATTTTATTATTGATCAATTGGCTAAGATAGCCTTTCGTCATATCACTTTCATCAGCAACTTGTTGTAACGTATATCCATTTTTTCTGATAGCCTGTTTGATATAATCAAAAGAACCCATACTTTTCTCCTTTAGAAATCTTCCAAATCATCAAGGACAGATAACGCATCTGACAGCTTCTTCACACCATACACTTTCATATCAGGAGGATTCTTTTTCGGCATATTCGCACTAGGTACAATTGCCCGTTTAAATCCATGTTTTGCTGCTTCTGCAATACGCTCTTGCCCACTCGGTACAGGTCGAATTTCTCCCGCAAGCCCTACTTCACCAAATATCACTAAATCACGCGGTAAAGGGCGGTTACGGAAACTTGATACTAATGATAATAACAAGGCTAAATCTGCACTGGTTTCTGTGACTTTTACTCCACCTACCACATTCACAAAAACATCTTGGTCAGACATTTGTAATCCGCCATGGCGATGTAAAACAGCCAGTAGAATAGCAAGACGATTTTGCTCTAATCCCACAGCAACACGACGAGGGTTGGACAACATTGAGTGATCAACTAACGCTTGTATTTCCACTAGCAGAGGTCTTGTACCTTCCCATACCACCATAACAGAACTACCTGATGTAATTTCATCACCTCGACTTAAAAAGATAGCTGAGGGATTACTCACTTCTCGTAATCCTTGTTCTGTCATTGCAAAAACACCTAATTCATTAACAGCACCAAAACGGTTTTTATGGCTACGTAAAGTACGGAAACGAGAGTCTGTTTCACCATCCAACATAACAGAACAGTCAATGCAGTGTTCTAGTACTTTAGGCCCTGCCAATGTGCCATCTTTTGTCACATGGCCTACCATAATAATGGCAACATCATGGGTTTTAGCGAAACGAGTTAGATAAGCAGCCGTTTCACGCACTTGAGCAACACTGCCTGGTGAAGATTGAATATCTGCCATATGCATCACTTGAATAGAGTCAATCACCATTAATTTAGGTTGTTCTTGTGAGGCAATTAAACAAATCTGTTCAATACTGGTTTCAGACAACATATTCAGTTCTGCTGTCGGTAAACCTAATCGATGAGCACGCATAGCGACTTGTTGTAGCGACTCTTCCCCCGTGACATATAGCGTTTTCATTTCTGTGGCCAAACGGCACATGGTTTGTAGTAATAAGGTACTTTTACCTGCACCGGGGCTTCCCCCGATTAAAATAGCACTGCCAGGAACAACCCCACCACCGAGTACACGGTCGAACTCTTTAAATCCTGTGGAGAATCGAGGCAATGCTTCAAGGCTAATCTCCGATAGTTTTTGAACACGGCTAGCGCCTTTTGCATCACCTGCAAATCCACTAAAACGATCATTGCGGGAAGAAGAGGTTGCGGCAAGGCGCACTTCTGTAATTGTATTCCACGCATGACAAGCAGAGCATTGCCCTTGCCAACGAGGATAATCTGCACCACATTCATTACATACAAAGGCTCTTTTTGCTGCTTTTGCCACACTTCTCTCCCAACAATAACGATTTTAAAAAAACGTGCTTAACGCTCTTCGTGTTTTAAACCACCACTTAAAATGCACAATACACCCATTAGATCAGCGTGACGAATAGCCACTTTCGCCTGAGCATAGACTTTAGGCTTTGCGTGATAAGCAATGCCAAGCCCTGCTTTTCTCAACATTTTAAGATCGTTTGCCCCATCACCAATAGCAATAGTTTGCTCTATTGGGATCTCTAAATCCTTAGCTAAACGCGCTAAGACTTGTGCTTTATATTTTGCATCAACAATAGCGCCTTTAACTTTACCCGTGAGTTTGCCATCTTTAATTTCAAGGTGATTAGCCACCGCGGACACTAAACGTAATTTTTGTTTTAAGTTATCGGCAAAATAAGTAAAACCACCGGAGGCGATAGCAATATGCCAGTCCATTGCCTGAAGTTTTCGAACTAAGCTTGTTAACCCAGGCATAAGAGGTAAATCATCCATCACTTTTTGTAATATAGAGGCATCCGCACCTTTAAGTTCAGCAACTCGAAGTTTTAAACTTTCACTAAAATCCATTTCGCCTTGCATCGCGCGTTCTGTTATCGCGGCAACTTTATCTCCCACACCAGCAAGTTTGGCGATTTCATCAATACATTCAATTTGAATAGCCGTTGAATCCATATCCATTACTAAAAGCCCAGGAGAACGTAAACGAGGAATCTCACCTAAAGGAACGACATCTAGGCCACATTCATCAGATAAGCGACGAATTCTGCGGGTTAAGCTGCCAGCAATACGTACCACTTGATAATCATCAATACGCCATGAAGAAACCACCACGATTGCCACACCTAATTTATGTTGGAACTCGCTTATTCTTTTCTTATCAAGTTCACGGCCATAAAGTAACCATCCACTATCACCAGCACGATAATCGAGTGGCATCACCTCTTCACCACTGAGTGATAACGGCAGACCTGGCCATTTACGGATTTCATCCGGTAAATAGCAATAGGTCAGACTATTTGACATACTTATTCTCCTGTTTTCCCCTGTCTGAACAAAATAATTGTTATTCAGCCTATTCTATCTCTGACTCATCTGGCAACATGCACATACTTGCTTACGCAAAAGGATGAACATGCTTAAAGACAAACTAAAATTCAAACTACAAAAAACGGCGATTATACTGATTTGTATCGCACTATTGGCATTTCTTATGCAAGGCGCGTCTTATTTTAGCCGTGCCAATCAGCACGCCCGTATTACTCAGTTTGAAGAGCTTGCAAAAACACTGGCAGAACAAGTTGCGTTCTCTTTATCCACTTATATAGATGACAGTAGCAAAGATAACGTAAATCCACTCATTATGGCTAATTTAAATCATCTTACCCATAATAGTCGGGTGCTTGATGCCAGTCTTTACTTAGAAGATGGTACACAAATAGCGCATAGTGGTGAAAATGTCACTGTTAAAGAAAGATTAGCTTTAGAAGGGCAAAAGAGTGGAGGTTCTTTTAATCACCAACTTGTTGTACCTGTGCTAGGCAAAGATAAACCCAAAGGCTTTTTAAGACTCACGCTGGATACTCATCAACTTGTCACTGAATCAAGCCAAGTCGATAACACGACAAATTTATTACGAGTCATGTTATTAGTCGCACTTGCAATTGGTTTTTTGCTTTCTCATAACCTTCTTCAATTAACACCAGTTCATTGGCAACAATCGCCTTATTTATTAACGGCCAATCTACCGCCTCGTACTGAAAAAGAAGATGCTGAAAAAAATGAGAATAATGAAGAAAATGAATCAAAAAAGAGTGTTAAAGAGAAAAATAACGATGCTGAAAAATAAAGTAGATAAAACCTAACTTATTATTTTTTAACAACCTACTCAGTGAGTTTAGTGAATAATTAACTAAGCTCACTTTTTTATTTAATTATTTAGATATATCTAATTAATGCGTATTTTTGTGCTATTCCCTTAATATTTAAAGGGGTTTTGTTTAAAGTCACGGTAAATTCTCATCAAGTCATTAACCTAAAAAGATAGGTTTTAAATCTTTTTCTGGCTCTTTGAGTACTGAGGTGGTTATGACTGAACAATCTGTTATCCAACGTTGTCAACAAATCGTAGAAAACCCAACCCTTTCCCCTGAACAAAAACGTCATTTTCTTGCGTTAGAAGCGGAAAACATGTTGCCGTATCCGTCACTGTCTGAAGATGCCGCAAAAGCACTTAATGAACGGGTTATCTGTGATATGTATGAAGGCCATGCCCCTTATAAACCACGTTATGTCTTACCTGACTATGCAAAATTTTTAGCGCAGGGTTCTCGTTATTTAGAACTTGAACCTGCGCAAAATTTTGATGATGCCTTAAACATGCTGACTATCCTTTATCATCATGTTCCTTCTGTAACCTCTATGCCTGTTTATTTAGGGCGTATTGATAAAATCTTACTGCCTTATGTTGGCAACCTCACCGAAGAGCAGCTTTACCCTAAATTAAAACGCTTCTGGCGCTATCTTGATAGAACACTCCCAGATGCCTTTATGCATGCGAATATTGGTCCAGAAGACTCCGTTCTTACTCGTCTCATTCTTAAAGTAGATGTTGAGCTTCAACAAGTCGCGCCTAATCTCACTTTTATTTATGATGAAAAATCAACACCTTCTGATTTACTTCATCAAGCTATCACCAATATTTGCCATAGTAGTAAACCTCATATTGCCAATGGTACATTGCAAGATGCAGTATTTGGCAAAGATGAATACGGAATTGTCAGTTGTTATAACTCGCTACCTCAAAGTGGTGGTGGTAGCACTTTAGTCCGTATAAACCTTAAAGAGGTTGCACAGCGTAGTCAAAATAGCCTCGATTTTCTTGAAAGTGTATTGCCTTTTTATATGCAAAAACAGATTGAGATCATTGATGCCCGTTGTGCGTTTCTTTATGAAAAATCCAACTTCTTTAAACAAAGTTTCTTAGTAGAAGAAGGGTTGATCTCACCTGATCGTTTTGCGCCAATGTTTGGTATTTATGGAATGGCAGAAGCAGTCGCACTTTTACTTAAAAAAGAAGGTAAAAACGTTGCTTATGGTGAGAATGAATCTGCCAATCAACTTAGCTATATGATCAGCGAAAAACTGGCACAATTTGTTACAGAAACACCCGTAAAATATGGCTGGAACCACCGAGCTATGTTACATGCTCAATCGGGAATTAGTTCTGATATTGGCACAACACCTGCGACTCGTATTCCTTATGGTAAAGAGCCCGATCCGGTTACTCATTTAATAACAGTTGCTCCCCATCACCCATTTTATACCTCAGGGATTAGCGATATTTTAACGGTTGATGAAACTATCAAACAAAATCCTGATGCCCTAATGCAACTCTGTTTAGGGGCATTTTCTGCCGGGTTAAGAGAATTTACCGCCAATGTGGGTGGAAATGATCTTGTTCGTGTAACTGGTTATATGGTGCGCTTATCTGATTTAAAAAAATATAAAGAAGAAGGCTCTCGTCTTAATACTACTTGGTTAGGTGATGAAGCCACTGCCAATTGCCATATTGCGGAACGTAAACCTCGAGTGATTAGTCATGAGCAGCAGATGCGCTTCGATAAATAAAATACTGCCCTTCTCTTGTGTTGATGGCCCAGGCAATCGTCTGGCCATCTTTCTACAAGGGTGTAATTTGCGGTGTAAAAATTGTCACAATCCCTACACCATGGGGATCTGTGACAATTGTGGTGACTGCATTCCAACCTGTCCTCAACAAGTACTTTCATTACAAAATGGTGTTATAAATTGGAACAGTGCCAGTTGTGAACAGTGCGACACCTGTATTCAGCAATGCCCTCGCCAATCAAGTCCGATGACATTAACTTATACTGTCGATGAATTAATGGCGCTCACCCGTAAATATGCTGCTTTTATTAATGGCGTTACTGTCAGTGGTGGCGAATCGACGTTACAACTGCCTTTTTTAATTGATTATTTTAAAGCAATCAAAGAAGCGCCTGATCTTAAGCATCTTACTTGTTTAATCGACAGTAACGGCACTCTCTCCCTTAATGGCTGGCAAAAAATTGCCCCTTATATGGACGGTGCTATGATTGATTTAAAAAGTTGGAATGAAGATACTCATATTTATTTAACAGGTCGAGGTAATCAGCGGATTAAAGAATCAATCAAATGGTTAGCGAATAATAATTTACTTACAGAATTACGCCTTTTATATATTCCAGAAAAAACCGACTATTTAGAGAATATTGAATTACTTTCTCAGTTTATTCACTCACTTGGTGAATCCATATTAATTAGAATTAATGCTTTTCATAATCATGGTGTATATGGTGAGGCTGGTAATTGGCAATCAGCACAGAAACAACATATTGATATATTTAGTAAAGAATTAATAAAAAGAAATATATTTAATATTAAAACACCGGATATATATTCATAGAATATATTAACCAAAAAGAAAAATAGTAATTTAAAATTATTAAAAATATAATTAGCAATGCATTTTAAAATAAAATCCATTTATATTGACAGAAAAACAAGATCAAACTAGTCTTCAAAAAAATCCTGCAAATATAGACGGAATAATAATTTATGTTTATGAATAAAAAGAAACTAAAGCTATCAATTATTGCTTCAATTATAATTAATTCAACATATAGCTACGCTTTAAATAAGCCATCAGACTTAATTCTTACAAAAGATATTAAATTTGAATTTGAGTCTGTTGATAAGAATTCCCTTCGAGGATATGATAGCAATAGACAAATTCATGGAAGAATGGAATATAGAAATCTTCCAATAATATTAGCGTCAAAATATCAAAACATCATAATAACATCAGATAAAGATAATATTAATATCAGTCACGACATTGGAAAAAGCTTTAACCCTTTGAAAATAGAAAACTTCAATAATGTTAGAGCCCTTTCACTTTCAGAAAGTGGTCGTTATTTAACTGCACATGGTGAATATAATAACAATCCTGTATTTTTTGTTTATGATATTTTTTCAAAAGAAACAAATTTATTTAATCATAAAAGTGATATTTCATATTATATTGAAGATGATTATTATTTTACTACTAATGATGGATTATTTAGCCTTTATTCTGAAGATAATGATCCCTATGCAACATATACCTCGCCTAATGAAAAGAAATTTTTTATCTTTGACAATGAAAATAAAAAAAGCATTCCACTTAATGAATGGAATAAAACAAAACTGAATAATCATATAGAAAAAAATAGATTTATTGCATTTGAGAAATTAACTTCCTTTAATAACTTAATCAAATTAAAACCTAAAATTACGGCGCCATCCGTTAGTGGAAAATACCTTTATGGCACTTTAAAAAGGGAAAATCAAAAATCAGATAATGTTAGATTAGCATTTCTTTATGATCAGTCGAATGATGATGTAAAAATTATTTCAAATTCAGATTATGGTTCATCCAGAATCAATCAACTCTCAAAAAATGATATCGCCGTTGGCTGGATAGAATCGCGCATTAAACGCAAAAATGAAAGCGATGATAGATTAATTCGCGAAGCTTTCATCTATGATCCGACTAAAAATAAAATTAGAAAACCAATAATTAATAGTACTAATTCGAATCATTATTATAATTCAGAAGCTACAGCTATTTCAGAAAATGGGGAGTTTTTTGTTGGCTGGGTAGAATACGGTGGCAATATCGTAAAAAAAAGGCAAGCTTCTCCACTATCAGAATACCCTAGAAATGCCTTTGTATATTTTGTTGATGAAGAAAAATCTCAGTTATTACTAAATCTCAATAATAATATTGAAGAATCAGAAGCACACTCCATCTCTAGAGATGGCAATGCTATATTTGGTGTATCAAAAGGAAACAATAATGACTGGAAACTTGTTGCATGGAATATTGAAAAAACACCAAAGAATAAAATAGAAGAAAACCAAAATAAAGAAGCCATAAATATTAAATACGATACACTTTTAGCAACTAACGATATTGAAAAAACCAAAGAGCACTCAAAATTATCATTTGAAAAATTCACTTCGCTTAAAAAGCCATTTGATACTCAAGAAAAAGCATTATTCAATAAATTAGAAACAACTAAAACTGATATGGAAAATACCATTAAAGAAAGAATTAGAATTGAAAAAATCATTGATTATGGCGATAGAAATGGAGGTACAGAAACATATGATAAATATTCAGATGAATATAATACATATAAAAATAAAGAAGATGATTACAAAAAAGAAATCGAAGATATTAATCATGAAATAACCAATTTAAATAACGGAACACAAGGTTCACAATTAAAATTAGCAGAATATGAATATGCAAAGAGCCAAACTACTCTTAATGCACTAACACAAAAAAATGCAGCAATAGAAGCTGAGAAAGCCGAAGAGAAGCAACGTTTGGCTAACGAAGCCAGAGAACAACAACGCCTTGTCGAAAAAGCCGAAGAGAAGCAACGTTTGGCTGACGAAGCCAGAGAACAACAACGCCTTGCCGAAGAAGCCGAAGAGAAGCAACGTTTGGCTGACGAAGCCAGAGAACAACAACGCCTTGCCGAAGAAGCCGAAGAAGAGAAGCAACGTTTGGCTAACGAAGCCAGAGAACAACAACGCCTTACCGAAGAAGCCAAAGAGAAGCAACGTTTGGCTGACAAAGCCAGAGAACAACAACGCCTTGCCGAAGAAGCCGAAGAGAAGCAACGTTTGGCGGACCAAGACAAAAAACAACAACGCCGTGCCGAAGAAGCCGAAGCGAAGCAACGTTTGGCTAACGAAGCCAGAAAACAACAACGCCTTGCCGCAGAAGCCGAAGAGAAGCAATGTTTGGCTGACGAAGCCAGAGAACAACGACGCCTTACCGAAGAAGCCAAAGAGAAGCAACGTTTGGCTGACAAAGCCAGAGAACAACAACGCCTTGCCGAAGAAGCCGAAGAGAAGCAACGTTTGGCTGACCAAGCCAAAAAACAACAACGCCTTGCCGAAGAAGCCGAAGAGAAGCAACGTTTGGCTAACGAAGCCAGAGAACAACAACGCCCTATCGAAGAAGCCGAAGAGAAGCAACGTTTGGCTGACGAAGCCAGAGAACAACAACGCCTTGCCGAAGAAGCCGAAGAGAAGCAACGTTTGGCT
>NZ_PENZ01000046.1:10243-30724 GCF_003144395.1 Proteus faecis
CGAAGAAGCCGAAGAGAAGCAACGTTTGGCTAACGAAGCCAGAGAACAACAACGCCTTGCCGAAGAAAAAGCCAAAACGGATGCTAAAACTAAAGAACTTATCCCTGTAGAAGATGAACGAGCACAACGTGCTAAAGAAAAGGCAAAAGAGAAAGAGACAACAAAACCATCGATCGTTATCAGCAAACCTATTGACATTGAAAACACCTATAAATCAATGCAACTAATGGCTGAAAACGGCTATAAGTTTATGGATATGCAGCAAGGGCAATTACGTTATTTAGCTTCTGCTACATGTTCTGTGGGCACTGAAAAAGCCTGTATTAGTGGCTTTGCACACCATCAAAATATCAATAAAGCCAATGCGACCCAAACTGGGTTAAGTGGTGCCTATCGTTTTGATGTCAACCATATCCCATTAATTGTAGGGCTTGCCATTGATACCGATGTCTATTCCTCATTACCTAAAGGCTATCAATATCAAGGTTACGCATTACCGTTAATTGGTTTTAGTCTAGATTTAATGCCATCACTTAATGCAGAATTAAATAGCAATGCATTACATCTGTCATTAAAAGGAGCTTATTTAAATCGAAAAGTTTCTATAGAAAGACAAGCATTAGAAAATACTGAGGCAGGTAAAGGTAATGCAAAAATTTCTGCTTATCACATTGAATTAAAAGGATATTACCCTTATTCAATAGCAGATGATTTATTACTAACACCGTTTGCAGGGCTAACTTTTAATCAAATTTCACGTTCAGCTTATAGTGAAACTCAAAATGCCAATTTTGCAGCACATTACGATGCCCTTAAAACGCACTCACTGTTGGCCAAAATGGGATTAGGTATGGACTACTTATTAGGTTCATCTTTCATATTGAATACTAAAGCAGGCTTACTGTGGAATTTATCACACCATCAAGGTGATTTCCGTAGCCATATTGATTATTTAGGTCAGCAACACATTGATTATTCAGAAAATAAAAAACAGTTAAAGCAACGTCCATTTGCTAAAGTAGGATTGACTTATCAATTAGATAAACAATCTTCCATTAATACATCAGCAGATTGGGAAATGACCCCTTATCGCAATCACGATATGCAGTTTGGCGTAAGCTACACTTATCGCTTCTAATTCCTTATTGTTATATTTGAGGTTAATTTTAGCTGTATTATTTGGCTTCCTATAAAAATATAGGAAGCTCTTTTTATTAATCGATTGAAGAATTCAAAGTTGAAATAATAGATGTATTTTTTTCTTTATCTACCCACCACACTTTAGTCGAAACCTTCTCAAGAAGCGCTTTATTGTGGCTAAAGATAATCAAGCTTAAAGGACGTTTCTGACTTTCATCAATTAACACTTGCCAAATATCGGCTTGAATTTGTGCGTCTAACTGTGCCGTCACTTCATCGGCAATCAATATCTGAGTACGAGGATCTAATGCTCGCAATAATGCAATGCGCGCAAGCTCTCCACCGGATAATTCATTAGGTCTACGCGTTAACCATTCTGGTTTGATCCTGAGTTTTTCAAGCCAGTTTTTATCTGGCGACCAAGCATCACGAACGCTATCACCGGTTGTTCGAAATGGATTAAAACATTTATCAGGATGTTGAGGAACTAATTGGATCGGGCAATAGCCCTTTTTAGACAATGGACTGTCATTAACAAGAATTGAACCTTGAGTGGGCGTTTGCCATTGCGCTAAAACACGACCTAATGTCGTTTTCCCTGCACCACTTGGTGCTGAAATACCGAGTCGCTCTCCCGCCTCTAATGAAAAGGAGAGATCTTGCCATAACATCTTACCTGCTTGTTCCACAGATAATTGTTTTAACTCTAAAAGTGGCATAAAGATAACTCCAGAAATAACAAATGAAATGTATAAAAATAAGACTTAACAACACACTATTATAATGAATTAAGTGAGACTTCTTTTGTATTGATAAATTGTTGTTCAGGCAATGCATTCCAAAGTGTCTTCAGCCACTCACTACCTTCATGACGATTAAGCACATTAGCAGGAATAATTTCGTTAACCTCACCCTGATTAAGCACCGCTATCGTATCCGCAAACCGTGCAGCCAAGGCTAAATCATGTGTAACCCAAAGCACTGATTTACCTTGATTACATAACTCTCTTAAATGACCTAATAACAAACATGCGTGTTCATCATCAAGCCACGAAGTAATTTCATCAGCTAAAATATATTGTGCATTAGAGAGTGTTGCATTACAGGCTAATACGCGTTTTGCCATTCCACCAGACAATTTGGCTGGATAGGTTTTTACCAATGAACCTGAAAGATGATAAAGCCCTAACTGTTGCACAATATCATCAGAGGTGACATCAGCACCACTTAAACGCGCAGAGCGACTTAATTGATCACCGATACAGATTAACGGATTAAGAGCGCTGACACCTTGAGGAATATAACAGAAAGTATTCCCACGATAAGCAATAAGTTCCCGTTCACTTAGTGTATGCCCATTCAATTTAATCGCACCACGAACTCGCATATTGGCGGGCAAAAGTCCTAGCGCACTTTGTAATAACAGGCTTTTACCTTCACCACTGCTCCCCACTAATGCCAACATTTTTCCAGGTTTAATCTCTAACGAGATTGATTTTAGCAACGGCTGCCAATTTCGTTTTCCTAACCAACGAAATTGTGCAATATCAATGGAAAGTTGTTCAAAACTTAACATCCTGCCCCTCTTAGCCATAATTGTTGCATTGCTTTAGCAAATTGATCGAAGATCAAGACTAAGCACATCAAAATTAATCCTGGAAATACTACCATCCACCAAGAGCCTGTACTTAAATAACGTAGCGCATCGGCCAGTAATAAGCCGAGTGAAGGTTCATGAGCGGCCTGACCAAAACCGAGAAAACTTAACGCTGCGCTATGCAATACTGCATGAGGAAACATTAATAAAGTTCCCACAATCCACTGAGGTAATAACATTGGGATATAGTGTTTTTTTACACATTCAAAAGGCGTATTACCAATACGACGCGATAACATCACATAATCAGCTTCTCTAATACGTTGAATTTCACCTCGCAAAATTAAAGCCAATTTAGGCCAATGTGTTAATGCCACAGCCCAAATAACACCTTGTTGCCCACCACCTAATGTAAAACAAATTAAAATCAGCAGTAATAAATGAGGTAAGGCTAAGAGCGCATCAACAACGCCTCTTACTAGAAAATCACAATAACGATTAATTGAGGAAATACCGGCAAAAATTAAAGCGATAACACCACTCACAACCGCACTCGTCACACCAATATTTAAACTACTTAACATACCTTGGAAACAACGTAACCATAAGGAACGACCTAAGTTATCAGTCCCAAACCAATATTGATCTGATGGGGCTTGATTCCTAGCCAGAAAATCCATTGCGATATCCGTATGAGAGACAGAAAATCCATACGCCACTAACCCAATTAATGCGAGGGCTACTAATAGAAGTCGCAACAAAGGCTTGTTCGGATCGTAAATCATGAGTCTCGCAAAATTCCTTTATTAATACGTCGCAATAGTAAATTAGAAATACTATTACCAAAGAAAATCAAAATAGTACTAAAGACAACAATACCCATTAACAGAGGAATGTCTCCTCGTAATCCAGCATCAACGGTTGCCTGCCCTAACCCCGGATAAGCAAATACTTTTTCAGCCAAAAGAGAGCCACCAAGTAATTCACCAATTGATGCAAACTGTAAGCAAAGTGCAGGCGTAATGGCATGACGTAGAACATGAAATAGCATCATAGCCCAACCTTTATCGCCTTGTGCCTTAGCAAAATGGATAAATTCACTGCCCATCACTTCGGCAACTTTCGCGCGAGTATGCAGTGCGATATTCCCAGTGCCTAATAATCCAAGAGCAATCATAGGTAAGATAAGATGAGAGAAACGCTGGCTTAAGGTTGCTGTTTCAGCACTACTTCCCATCGGCCACGCACAACAAATTGGCGCCCAATGTAAGGTGACAGAAAACAGAGATAGCAGAAGTAATCCCACCCAGAATGTCGGTAATGCAGCTAATAGATAAGATAAAGTAGAGATAATTCTATCTGGCCAGCGGTTAAGATATCTACCCGCGACTAATCCCATCACAACACCAATAACGCCAGAAAACATCCACGCTGAAAAGAGCAAGATAAATGAAGGCCCAGCCCGTTCACGAATAACATCAATAACAGGCATGTTATACAACATAGAATAGCCAAAATCCCCCTGAATAATTTGACTAAACCAAAGCCAAAATCGCATCCATAAAGGTTGGTCAATTCCCCAACGAGCCGCAATTAAAGGGTATTGCTCAGGAGGAACATTCAATAAATCACTACCGATATACGCCTTAATAGGATCGATCGGTGAAAAACTTAAT
The DNA here is from genome assembly GCF_003144395.1 of Proteus faecis. Lineage (GTDB taxonomy): Bacteria > Pseudomonadota > Gammaproteobacteria > Enterobacterales > Enterobacteriaceae > Proteus > Proteus faecis. Next base: position 14,657 of record NZ_PENZ01000046.1, read on the forward strand.
AAAATAAAAACACCTGCTGTTGTCACCAACAGCAGGCAGAGTAATCGCAGGAAAAAACCTACACTTTGACGTATTACTGACAAGTCCACTTCCAAGTATCTACACTATTTAATAATGACCATGAACCATGGATTTCCGGTGTTCCTGTCCCCAAATCAACACAAGGGTTAGTCAGGTAAGTGTGTTGCACATTCATCAGCCAAGCCCAAGCCGCGTCACCTTTTACACCGACACCGTTTTTGCCATCCCACTCAACAGCTTTCCAATGAGGAACCGCTTCTTGCCATGTATGGGCATCAAGTGCGGCTTGTAGATGCTTTTCGACTTCAGGATTTTTGTAATAACCCGGATTATAATAACCAACACCCGCAGCATTAGCACTGTAATGATGATATAGCTCCATAGGATCTAGGCTACCCCAACCAAATAAAGTTGGATTTGAATGCATATAGCGTTCTACTGTATCCCAACTTCCTGATTTAAGATCCATTTGAATACCGAGAGGTTGCACTAGCGCACGAATTGATTCGGCTAAATCGCGACGAGTTGCATCACCACTGGTATACCATAAAGTAAGTTTCGCTTCTAAACCGTCTTTTTCACGAATACCGCTTTTATTCAGTTTCCAGCCTGCATCTTCAAGAATTTGCTTCGCTTTTTCAATGTCCCCATCTTTGAAAACAGCATCCGTTTGATCCCAAGGCAAACCTTTTACGCCGGTATATGCAGGAACCGCGTAACCATCAAGTACTTGCTCTGATAATAATTTACGGTCAAGTGCGTAGTTAATGGCTTTACGAATAGCGATATCTGCAGTGATATCATTACCGATATCATAACCTTGGGCATTTTTCTCACCTGATTTTACCATTGGAAAAACAATACCGCGGTTTTCAACACTTGCTCTTTCCCACAATTTGGTATTGGGTAAATTCTTAGCGATTGCAGCCGTTGCTGGTGGAATACGCACAATGCCTAACTGTCCACTTTGAGCAGCAGCAAAAGCGGCATCTTCATCAAGGAAAACAAATATGAGTTTTTCAAAATCGTTTTTCTTGCCCGCATAATAAGGGTTAGCTTCAACAATTAATTGCTGACCGGGTTGGAAACTGACCATGCGATAAGGGCCTGCACCAATTGGCTTTTGTGCGTAAGTTTTTTCATCATACTTATCAGCAGAAACGATACCTAAAGAGCCCAGTACGTTCACAAAAGTACTTTGCGGTGCTTTTAATGTAATAGTGACATGTAAGTCATCATCCGCTTTTGCAGAAAGGAAGTTACCCATATCAACTTTACCGCCACTTGCAGCTGCATTGTTATAGGTAAATACAATATCTTTTGCTGTAAGCGGTAAGCCATCAGAGAATTTTAAATCTGGCTTTAACGTTAATTTCCATGTCTTACCATCTTCACTTGGCTGATAGTCACTTAACATATTGCTATACCAAGAGAGATCCGCATTTTGCTTTAACAATGGGCTATGAAGAAGTAAGTAACTGCCATGGCTCCAGCCCAACATGGGGTCGAAGCCTTCTGTTGGCTCTTCACCAATAGCCAATTTCAACGTTTGAGCAGATGTTGCAAAAGGAACACTTAACGCGGCTAAGCAAGTTAACGTGACCAATGATTGACGCCAACCAAACCGAATAGACATAAAACATTCTCCGATTTTTTAGATACGACTTATCACCAGTCTCTATCTGAATAAGATAAAGAGGCTGAAACAAGATAAATAACAATGATGATAATGCCCTGCAATTATTGCAGATAAAGAATAAAACAGTGGCATCATAATAAAGTTTTTTATTCAACTACTCGAATAATATTCGACAGTTTATTGATTTTACATAAACTTTTATTAAGCAGTCATACTCATTATGGCAAACTTCTAGCAAGTGCACAGTATTTTTCTAATAAATAAGTTATATATTTATCATTGCATTTATTAGTGAGCGCAAAACGAAATAAAATGGCTTTTTAACGAAATTAGATTATTTCATTTTATTTAATATGCATTAAAAATAAAAAAGGCACATTATTGCGCCCTTCTTGTATTTATGAATTTAATATTCTTTTTAATTTAAAATAGCGTCGTCCTAAACGCCAACGTAATCTAAAATTTTTCGCATTTTTCCAAATTAGTGACCATATTCCTCTATCAAAAAACTCTTTAACCATCTGTTTTTTAACCTCAATAGACTGAATAGAATCAATTGAATGGATAATTCCCAAACCTTCTTTTGCGATTTGCCAATAACATGCATTGATATTTTGAGTCACATCTTTATATTTTTGATTAATTGCATCAAGCATTTCTAATATTTTCATGTAATTATGAATTGTTCTAACATGAATAGTGTCATTAGGCGTTGCATGAGAAACAGAACCAGAGTGAATAAAGTAATCGTAGTAACGCTCATCGATATATTTAACACGTTTAGCGGTTAATAATGCTTCTGTTGTCCACGGAATATCTTGATGATGCAAACCTGGCTCAAAATAATAACCATGAGTAAGCAGAAATTCACGTCGATAAATATTTAACCAAGTCACATGTAAGAATTTTTTAGAATTTAATGCCATTTCTAACCACTGTGGCCCAGTTAAAACCCCCGTAGAACGTAATCTATTTGAAGGAAAAATAGGGCGTGAAGGTCTTCCGTCCGCGTAAACATAATTACCATTACAAGTTAAAATATCTAAATTATCATTTTTAGCTATATTAATCATTCTATCATACATATTAGGATGAATTACATCATCAATATCTGGAAAAACAATATATTGCCCTTTCGAAACATTAAATCCGACATTACGGGCAACAGAAACGCCTTGATTTTCCTGATCAATAATAGTGACTTGAGGAAATCTTTCTTTCCATTCTTGTAATATTTTAAGTGAGTTATCTCTAGAACCATCATTAACTAAAATAAGCTCCCAATTATTCAATTTAATAGATTTTAAACTATTGAAAAACCGAGATAAAAACATTTCACCATTATAAATGGCGACCACAATACTCAGTTGAGGTAGAGAAGAAAACATAACCAACCTTTTATATTCTTAGCTAAGAAAAGACGTTTCCCTCTAAATAGTTAGTTTTAAAAATTAAAAAAAGAGTAATAAAATAATAAATCAGTCTTAATTCATTCTTAATGAAAAATTAATTTTTAACTAATTAAAGGTGAAATTGATATTTAACAAGGTTAAGTATAATTAACTTCTTTTTATCTCTTATGAAGAAAGGGTTAAGGTGGTTTGTTTTTTAAAAGAAATAACTAAAGGAAAAATTAAGGTTAGCGTGAAGAATAAATGTTATTAGCAGACGCTCAACTCATCAATGCGTAATATAAGTTACAAAAAAACACTTTTTTTATAATTAATGACACTTATATCACTCATTAACGAAAAACATCCGCTAAGCGGATGTTTTAGTCTTTATTTATATCAATAATTTGAGGATACTTGTTTTGTTATACTTTTATTCTTCAATCTCTTCTTCATCTTCATCGCAGACTTCAAGTTCTGGAAAGTAATCAACTCGCCAAGACTTGAGCCCTTGATACACTTCATCAACGGCATTCTTTACCGCTTCAGTCATTGGATAATAAAAACCAACGAGATCGGGTTGGATCCCTAAGAATGTAATATCTGGAATATCATCTTTTAATTGATCGATAAGAAAATTCAGCGGCATATTATGAGTGCTCATAATAAACATTTCCGCTATATAGTCAGGATCTATTACCCTAATCTCACCGGGTTTTAAACCAATATCTGCGGCATCAACAATGACAACACATTGAGGTTGTAATGCTCTTACTTGATAAGAGACATTTTCAGGTGCACTTCCCCCATTGATAACAATCCATCCATCAATAGGATTTGCTTCCATTAACTCAGCCAGCAGAGGGCCAGCACCATCGTCGCCCATCATGCTGTTGCCGACCGTTAATACCACTTTAGGTGCTGTCATTGCTTTACTCATGGTTTTCTCTTTACAATCAAATAAATAGCAGGTTCTGCATGGATTTCACCCAGTAATTTAATCAGCGTTTGGCTCCACTCACTAAAAAGAGGATCGTCATTTTTAATAATCGGATCAAATGCTAACGCTAATAAGTGGGTATGCTCTGAGTTAATATTGATTTCACCAAATGTCAGTAATCCTTGCATTTTACGTTTGGCTTCACCTTCAGGTAATAAATCAATCCATGCTTTATATTTTTCTAAAGGACAGACTAACTCTGTTTTTAGACAATCAATCATACCTACGTGATGACCAATCGCGAGCGAATAGTACATCACTTGTTGCGCTTGCTCAGGAATATCATCATCGCTATCAACAAACTTTTGTCTTAATGACCAAAAGTAAACTTTAGCGTCATCAGGCATAGATGCCCCCTTGGCTTAATGAATAAACTAGACGTTTTACAATCTCAGATAAACGAGGGTCATTAGCTTGTCGTAGCCATTCATCAACACGTCCACTAACTTCTTGAATAGTGGCACCTTCTAATAAGGTGAGAAAATGATCACTTATTTGTCTTCCCTGATAATAACCAGCAAGACGACGAGCCTCACGCTCAATCATCACTCGAGCATCTAAAGGAATAGAAGGCAGGATGAGAGATGCTTTTTCATTCTCTACTTCAATATGCGATTCGCCTTTTAATTTTTGGTCTAACAAACCCAGTGCAACAGCAAATCCATAAATCGTTGCCGCAGGTGTCGGTGGACAACCAGGGATCCACACATCAATAGGAACGATAGATTCACTCCCTCCCCAGACACAATAGAGATCGTGGAAAATACCGCCACCACAGCCACAAGCGCCATAAGAGATACAGATTTTTGGATCAGGCGCTGATTCATAAGCACGTAATGCAGGAACGCGCATCTGGCGCGTGACCGCGCCAGTGAATAACAAAATATCAGCGTGACGAGGCGAGGCTACCACTTTAATACCGAAACGTTCAGCATCAAAAACCGGTGTAATTGCGGAGAAAATTTCAATCTCACAACCATTACAACCACCACAGTCAACACGATAAACATAAGCTGAACGCTGAATATCTTTCAACAATGTCTGTTTTAGCTTTTTAACCTGATCATCAAGAGTGATAGGTTGGCTAACATGATGATTAATGGGAATTTCTGGTAGACTCATTTTATTGTACTCCCAATTTCGCCCACACTAATATTTTCACGACCATCAGATAACAAGTTATGTTTACGCTTACATTCTGGGCAAGTTTCAAATTGTGGGCGCATCGCTTCTACGGTTTGCTCATCCCAACCTGATTGCACTAATAGCTCCATCGCATATTCAACTGATTTTCTCGGCGTAAATGGTTGATGGCATTCACGGCAATTCAATAATTTAAAAGTCCCTTTAATATAAAGATCGGACTTTTTAGTCACTGCTGTTTCGAACATGTCGGATAAAACAATTGCTCTTGTTGGGCAAACTTCTTCACAACGACCGCAATAGATACAGCGACCAATAAATAATTGCCAATGACGCTCGCCTGTTTCCAAATTCGTTTCCATCGTTAACGCATTCGCAGGACATGCTGCAGTGCAAGCACCACAGACAATGCATTGCTCGGCATCATATTCAGGCTTTCCTCTGAAACCATCAGGTAAATCCAAGGGCTTAAACGGATATTTGGTCGTTGCTTCGCCTGTTTTGATTATGGTTTTAAACAATTTTAACATCGTTCATTCCCTCACTTGAGCGGCGAATTTTTACGTTCGATGCTGTAACGTTCAATTTCTTTGTAAGAAACTGTTTTAGATTTACGTTTTTTCACATCGACGAGCGTTACCCTGTCAGTACAGGAATAACAAGGGTCAAGGCTACCGATAATTAACGGCGCATCTGAGACGGTATTACCTTGCAACATATAGCGTAATACAGGCCAATTAGCATAAGTTGCAGCACGGCAACGCCAGCGGAATAATTTTTGGTTATCACCCAACATACTCCAGTGAACATCTTCACCACGTGGTGCTTCTGTAAAACCAAGTGCAAATTTATAAGGCTGATAAGTAAAACCTTCCGTTAATAATGGACCTTCTGGCAAGTTATCTAAAGCGTATTCAATCATTGCCATTGAATCTAAGACTTCTTTAATACGTACCATCACACGGGAGAATACGTCCCCCCCTTCATAACTAAAGAGTGTCAATGGAAGATTGCCATAATCCGCAAATGGGTGGTCAAAACGCACGTCACGTTTAAAACCACTTGCTCTTATCATTGGGCCTACTGGACTAAAATCACGAGCCACTTTCTTATCTAAGATACCAACACCGACAGTACGTTGTTCCATATTAGGTGCTGATAAAAGTATATCGACTAATTCAGTGACTTCTTTGCGCATTTCTCTAACAAGTTGGATAGTCTTCAGACGCTGATCTTTTAAAATATCGCGACGGATCCCCCCAATTAAGTTCAAGCCATACGTTTTACGCGCACCCGTGAGCATTTCTGCAATTTGCATTGATTTTTCACGAATACGGAAAAATTGCATAAAGCCAGTATCAAAACCGGTGAAATGGCTAGCTAAACCAATGTTTAATAAATGACTATGAAGACGTTCAACTTCTAATAAGATAGAACGAATCGTATGCGCACGACGAGGTACTTCAATGCCTAATGCATTTTCAACAGAAGTCACATACGCCACGCTATGAGTAAAGCCACAGATACCACACACACGGTCTGATAAGAAGGTGACTTCGTTGTAACCCATTCGCGTTTCAGCCAGTTTTTCCATACCACGGTGAACATAGAACATACGGTAATCCGCATCGACAATATTTTCACCGTCTACAAATAAGCGGAAGTGTCCCGGTTCATCAGAGGTAATGTGCATAGGGCCAATTGGCACAACACGCGCATCTTGCTTACCTTCATTCACAAAAGGATAAGTTTCAACTTCAGTTGTTGGAGCTGGGCGTTGACGATAATCCATCGCATCTTTACGCAGTGGATACATCTCTTCAGGCCAGTCATCAGGAAGCACTAAACGGCGTTCATCAGGTAAACCAACTGGGATAAGACCATACATATCACGGATTTCACGTTCCCCCCACACTGCAGCGGGTACACGCGGAGTCACTGACGGAAACTCTAAAGTAATTGGGCTAACATGGGCCTTTACAACAACCCAGCATTTTTCACCCTCTTCCATTGATAATGCGTAATAAACCGCATAGTCCCCGTTTAAACTGCGTTCATCGTTACCGAATAAAACGGGTAACCAACCGCCTAAGCCGTAATACAGGTACTCCACCACTTCAGGAAGTGATTCCGTTTTTACTGTTATCGTCAATTGATCAGCGGTTTGTCGCTCTTCATCAAGAACGGCTGATGGAAACTTTTCACGAACTTTGGCAACGTAATCTCCGCCCAGTTCTTTTCCCTCTTTTCTACTGACATAATTTTGGTAGCTCACGTTACATCTCCTGAACCGATGTGGATGGATTGCTGATTAAAGCCGTTGGCCATGTATAAGTAGGTGACTCACTTTTATCAATATTCATCACGATATTAGCGGCATTTTCTAACAACTCACTGACAGGCTTAGGAATATGAGTTCCCATTAACAGCATAAGTGCAATCAGAATGACCATTGGTAATGTGGTTAAAATTCCCAGTTCACCTTTAGCAACAACATCAGGTTTTGGACCAAAGACAGTTTTAGCCACCATACGAACCAGACCACCTAATACTACAGTCAATAACAATAATAATAGGATAGTTAAGCCAATGTGCTGAGAAGCCAAGCCTGCCACAACAATCATAAATTCACTGATAAAGACGTTGAAAGGAGGCATACCACCTAACGCTAAAGCACCACCCGCAAACAGCGCAGCACTTAATGGCATCACTTTAAACATACCTTTCACGACATTTAAATCACGAGTACCGTATTTCAATAACACGTTACCTGAGCCACAGAACAACAGTGCTTTCGCTAAACTGTGGTTTAAGGTGTGGAATAAAGCAGCCAAAATACCAATTGGTCCACCAATTCCTAATGCGACGGCAATTAATCCCATGTTTTCCACACTGGAATACGCTAAAAGACGTTTCATATCGCGCTGAATAAGAATAAAGAACGCCGCGATAGCTACAGAGAGTAAACCAAAGATTAACAGTAAGTTACGTGTAAATTCAGTACCAATAGCCGCATCAATAATGATGTAGTAACGAATGATGATTAACAGCGCACAATTCAGTAAAACTGCTGATAACAGCGCACTGACTGGACTTGGTGCTTCACTGTGTGCATCGGGTAACCATGCGTGCATTGGGAATAAACCCGTTTTGGTACCGAAACCGATTAAAATAAAGACAAAAGCTAAATGCATCAGTGTTGGGTCTAACTGGTCTGTATATTTCAACACTTCAGTCCAGAAGATAGCCTGATCTGGATCAGGCATAAAGCTTGCTGCGTTGGCATAAACCAAAATAGTACCGAAAAGACCAAACGCCACACCCACACTACAAATGATGATGTACTTCCACGCAGCCTCCAGAGAAGAACGTTGACCATAAATTCCCACTAAGAATGCAGAACTTAGCGTTGTCGCTTCAATGGCTGCCCACATTAAGATCAAGTTATTACTCGTAATGGCTAATAACATGGTGAATAAAAACAGATGGAAGAAACCATAGTAGTTACACAAAGTACGCACTGAGATTTCACCCTCATCCACTTCGTGATTCATATAGCCAATAGAATAAAGCCCAGTTAAAAAGCCGATAATACCTAAGATGGCGAGAAATAATGCGCCTAGGCTATCCACATGAACCCAATTAGCAGCTACCAATATTTCGCCATGAGACATGACATCTGCCACCGTCCCCAATGCAGCGATTAACAATACGGTGATACCAATAGCATGAATACCCGTCACAATAGGACGCGCACCCGCTTTTAATAACGGACTTAGAAACGCCAGTATTGAAAATACCAACGGTGCAAACATTAAAATTGTTAACATGGTTGTTTGGTTCATCTCCTCACCCCTTCAGCGCGGTCAGTTGATCCACGTTCAGTGTGTTGAGCGTGCGGTAAATCTTACGAGCCAACACTGCCATAACGATCACGGCAAAGATGGCGTCAGTGGCGATACCGATTTCGACCAGTTCGGGCGCTCTCCACGCTAATAGTGCCAGTGTTAAGTGAGAGCCGTTTTCCATTAAACAGTAACCAAAAGCTTGTTTTAGGATATTTCGCTGAGTCACGATGCAAAGCAGACCCAACATAAAGTGTCCCAGAGAAACTGCGAGTGCAGGTTTCAAATCAACGACCATTGGTATCTGAATTGGCTCAACCACAAACCAACTTAAAATAACGATAACAGCAGCCAACAACATCAACAGTGCAGGGCTAATAACACTGATATTCGCACTAGGATCGGATAACTTACGGAATGCAAATCCTAAAATAAGTGGTACAAGCAAAACTTTAGTGAAGAAGGCGGTGATCGCCCAAAGTGTCAGTTGGTGTGCATCCAATGTATTGGCTAAAGTGACGAAAATCATCACTAAAACAAAAGATTGCAATGCATAGAACCAACATGAAGCAATTGGCTTTTTAGCGCCAATTACCAGTAGCGAGGTGATCATCATTAACCCCGCCAAATTGTTTACAATAAGTGCTCCAGTCATGATTTATCTCCCTTATCCTAGCCAAGTGACTGCGATAACACTGGATGCAAAGGACATAACAATCAGTATTCCAATCACAATTTGCATTGCCATAGGAACAGGTTGTCCTTCTGCAACTTCTGTACTTGGTTTGCCAGGAACAACTCGACCAAACCAATAGATAAACCAAGTGAAGCTAGCAACAGACTCAATAAGTACTAGCACCATAATTGGTGTCATCACCCAGAAAACGCTCGACAGTTCAAAACCTGCGGCAAAAATTGGGAATTTACTAAAGAAACCATTCATTGGTGGAACGCCTGCGATTGCCAGCGCAGCAACACAGAAACCCACACCCAATAATGGATATTTATTAATTAACCCTTTTAAGCGAGGCAACATACGAGTACCACAGCTATAACTCAGTGCCCCCGCGACTAAGAAGAACAAGCTTTTAGCAAAGGCATGGTTAAAGATGTAAGCAATACCACCTTCAAACGCTTCTCGCGGTCCAAAGATAGAAATAGATAATGCAAGGAAGATATAAGAGAGCTGAGTGATGGTTGACCATGCTAACAGGCGTTTCATATCTTTTTGTGGCAGATACATCATAAAACCATAAATCAACGTGATAACCGCCATAGTAATACCCACCCAACCAATAAGATGAGGGACATCACCATCTGCTGACATAATCGCGCGTGCAAAGATATAAACACCGACTTTTACCATTGATGCGGCGTGTAAGTAAGCACTCACAGGCGTTGGTGCTTCCATCGCATCAGGCAGCCAAGCTTGTAGTGGTAATTGAGCTGATTTACCCCAAGCAGCAAAGAGGATCCCACCAAACACAATCAGTTTAGTTGGCTCATCTAAGGTTGCAATTGCGGTTAATTCAAACGTTCCGGTACTCACAAACAAGGTTGCAGCTGCGAGATAAAGACCGATCGAAGCAACGTGAGTGATCAACAACGCTTTCATTGCTGAGCGAAGCGATTTTTCAGATTGATAGTAGCCAATTAATCCCCAAGAACATCCCCCTGTGATCTCGAAAAACAGGAGTTGACCTAAAATAGTCGATGAAAGGACTAAACCCGCCATTGCACCAATAAAAATCAGCAAGAAAGCATAATAGCGACGAGTGCCATCATGAGGATGCTCACGGTTGCCATTGGTCAGATAGCCGGTAGAGTAAAAACTCACCAACAATCCTAAGAACACAACAGCGAAAGCAATCAAGGTACTGACACGATCAATGGTAAAACCAAAGAGCGCAACATCACCATATTGTACTAGCGTAATTGTGGTATCGACTTTACCTTCAGCGAGGAACTGCCAACCTAAAAAAACCGTTCCTAATGTGGCTAATAAAGCGAACAGTGTACATAACCACTTCGCCATCCGATTTGGCATTAAGGACGTAATCAACGCCCCCGCAAATGGGATGAGTAAGGTCGCAAGAGCTATATTTTCCATTGTAATCATCGCTCCTTATAGACCGGTTAAATAGAAAACAAGAGCCAGTGCCGCAACACCGAATCCTAACCATGTCACATGGTGAGTCAGTAAGAAGCGACCACGCGCTAAACTGTTTTCAACCAATGACGCTAATACAAACACCACTAACAATTTCACTGCCATTAAAACTAACGCAATGACAAGTGCAATAAAGGTAAATTCTGTTGCTTTACCGAAAGGAATAAATATGGCTAAGAACAGTTCAGCCACGACCACTTGTTTTAAACCAAGACCTAGTTTCACCATGGCAAAACCAGAGCCTGAATACTCAGTTAATGGTCCTTCTTGTAACTCTTGCTCCGCTTCCGCAACATCGAATGGCATTTTGCCCATTTCGATAAATGCAGCAAAAGCACAAGCGAATAAGGCTAACAGTGTGGCAGTTGGTGATACCCACCCTTGAGCAAGCGTTGCACTAATAGTGCCGACGTTGGTTGAACCTACAATTAAAGCCACCACAATCAGTGATAACACTAAAATAGGCTCAACTAATACACCCAAGGTTAATTCACGGCTAGCACCAATACCTGCAAATGGGCTTCCTGAATCCAGTCCAGATAAAGAGAAGAAGAAACGATAAAGTGCAAACAGATAAATCAGTGCAATAAGATCGGCTGCCCCAGCAAACAGTGACGTTGCCGTAAAGACAGGCAGTGCCATAGCAACCACCAGCATGCTTCCCAGTAACACATAAGGCATCACTTGGAAGATCACACCAGATTGCTCAGGCGCCACGGATTGACGTTTAAATAACTTAAAGATATCTCGATAATCTTGCAAAATTCCGGGGCCCTGACGCGAATGCATCTTGGCGCGAATTGTGCGCGAAATACCTGTACATAATGGGGTTATCGCCAGCAAAAAGAGTGCTTGTATTAGTGCGAATATTCCCATCATTAACGTAGGTGCTTCTTGGAAAGTCATAAGTCCCTCTCCTTACGCTGCGATGACTAAAAGCAAGATGACCAGCGCTGCGACAACGTATAGACAATAGAGTCTGAAATCCCCGCCTTGTAGACATTGGATACGTTTTGCAAAACGTTGGATACCACGAACCAGAGGATAAATAATGCGTTCATCCCAGAATGGTTCGACCTTTTCAGCACCGAGCTGTGTTTTATTAAAACTACGAGACAGCAATGGAGATGGATCAAGTTGTTTACGCATACGATAAAGTGGTGCAAACATGCTACGTAATGCTTGAGTAAAGCCCCCTGCTGACACTGCCATGTCTTTTTCCCACACATAACCACACGCCCAAGGATTACCTTTACGACGAAATGCAGGTTGATTGCCTTTTAAACCGAGGTAAATCAGGAATGGGATGAGTGGTAAAGCAATTAATAAAACAAATGTTAATGCTGGAGAGAACATAGCTTGCGATGCAGCATCTGGAACAAGCATTGAGCCTTGAGCTACAGTCAATGCGCTGGTTTCGCTAAGAGACATTGCGATATTGGCAATGATGGGTGCAACAAAAGCGGCACCGACACCTAACACAACACAGAAAAGCGCTAATAACCCCATCGCAATCGTCATTGGTAATGGTACTTCTTTTGCTTTTGTTGCTTGCTCACTACGAGATCCGCCACAGAAGCTAACACCATACACTTTCACGAAACACATTGCCGCTAATGCCCCTGTAATTGCCAGCATAATAATGGCAATAGGACCACTTAAACGCATCACGAAGTTACCTTCGTAACTCATCGTGAATAAAGACTGATAGGTATACCATTCACTAACAAAACCATTTAATGGTGGTAACGCTGAAATCGCCATACAACCAATTAAGAACGCTGTTGCAGTGTAAGGCATCAGTTTGGCTAACCCACCCATCTTATCCATATCACGGGTATGAATTTGATTAATAATGGCGCCAGCACCGAGGAATAATAATCCTTTGAATACCGCATGGTTCAATAAGTGATATAAAGCACCTAATAGGCCAAGTGCTGCAATAACAGGATGGTCTGTTGCCATTCCTACCATACCAACACCAACACCCATTAAAATGATGCCGATATTTTCAACGGTATGCCATGCCAGTAAACGTTTTAAATCGTGCTCTGCTAATGCGTACATAACACCCAATACAGAAGAAACTGCACCGAATGCGAGGACAACAATTCCCCACCACATTTCAGTGGCACCCAATAAATCGATACCGACTTTGATTATCCCGAAGATACCAATTTTAACCATCACACCTGACATTAATGCCGATGCATGTGAAGGTGCTGCGGGGTGAGCTTTCGGCAACCAACTGTGTAATGGCAACATACCGGCTTTGGCACCAAAGCCAAAGAAGCCCAGTAAAAACACCACAGAAGCCATTGCTGGAGAAAGAGAGAGTTGACGGAATGAATCAAAATCAAGACTTCCACTTTCACGCCACATCAAGAAGAAGGCAATCATGATTAACACGGAGCCGGCGTGCGCAATAAAGAAGTAAAGTAAACCAGCATGAATAGATTCATCATCTTGGTCAGCAATCACTAAGAACCAAGAAGCCAGTGACATCATTTCGAACAGGATAATAAAGTAGAACGCATTATCCATCACTACTAAGCCAACCATAGAAGCAATAAACAGATTCATAAAGAATCCCATGCTCCAAGCGCCACGACCTTTATATTCTTGCACATAAGCAAGAGAATAAAGCGCACACACGCTGACTAGTAATGAAATGACGAACACCATAAAGGCGCCTAACATATCCATGCGCACCACAAAGGCAGCAAAATCGAAAGGCCCTGCGGCGGTAAAAGTCGCTATTTCACCACCAAAAATAACCGGTAATGCACTTAGAATACCTAAGACACCACCAATGATTGCGCTGATCCCTGAAATAAGGATAGCCAATCCTTCCTGTTTTTTTAAAAACAGTGCAATAACGCCACCAACAACATACAGGATGACTGACCACAGCAGTAACTGAAGAGGTTCCATATTACTTCCGCTCCTGTGTCAAAGTAGATAAATCGTCGAGGCTCGTAATGGGTTCCATCACAGAATCTAAGCGACGCGTTTTCATCTGCTCTTCAAGTTTGTCTTCTTCAACTAAATGCAATGCATCAGTTGGACATACATTGACACAAGCAGGACCTTCATCAGAGAAAGCACATAAATCACATTTCACTGCGATTGCGCGGATCCCCACATTCCATGCAAGAAATGGGTTGGTTGTTGGAAGGCTTGCTGGCACATCAGCCAACATATCTTCAGGTACAAAGTGTTCAAAAACAGCCGGTAAGTTAACGGGTTTACTGCCTGATGGTGTAATTGCACCAAAAGGACAAACCAGACCACACAACTTACAGCCAATACACAGGCTCTCATTAAGAAAGATCATATTATCTTCATGAGTGATGGCATTGACTGGGCACACGCGAGCACAAGGAGCATCCTCACAGTGCCGACAAAGCATCGGTGCTGTCTGATCCTCCACTTTTACCACTGTAAGACGCGGATGCGCCTGTAACCCCACAGCTTGGTGAACTTCCGAACAAGCTGCCATACAGGTATTACACCCTATGCATCGTTGTGGCTCTGCAATTACAAAGCGATTCATTCGCCACATCCTCCGAGAAAAACGTTTAACAGCATTACTGTCGTCAATTTTTCTTTAGATGAAGCATATTTCATGCCAAGAAAGGCTATAATTTATTTATTATAAAAATCATTAGGTTAAAAAAGAAAAGAAAAACCAAAAATGACGTGTCGACAATTATGACGTTGACAGTAAGTGGCGAGTTTTAAACAACAATTTTTGTCATCACAATAATGGGATATCAAAAAAGTAAAACACAAAAAAATAGCTGAATTATCTTTAGATAACTCAGCTAAGTTTAACTACATCATATTGCTACTTGATTTATAAAATATAATTTAAGGCATAACAGGCGATACCAGCGGTGTTCTTTCATCATTAACCACTTTGCCAAACCTTTCACTGCCTGCATTCCAATCGGTAATTGCTTGTTGCATTTCTTCTTTGCTACGACCAATAAAATTCCACCACATCAAAATTTTTTCATTTAAAGGTTCACCACCTAAAAAGAGAATTTGGGTATTATCACTAAATTCAATTGTTAATGATTCAGCGTGTTGTATCCCAATATAAGCAAGTTCATTCGCAGCAAAGGTTTCCCCTTCTATTACCATTTCTCCAGTTAAGACGAAAAGCCCATATTCATATTTAGCGTGTAATGACAAGGAAATACGAGTGGCATGTTTTGCCATAATATCCATACCAATCATGGGCAATAAACATAACACTGGAGAGGTGTGGCTTTGATAGTCACCGATTAATAACGTGAAATCAGCGCCATCGGCTTGCCATTTGGGTAAATCAGGATAGTGATCAAAGCGTGGTGGCATATTTCTTTTGTCATTTGGTAACACTATCCACAATTGTGCCAAATGAACTTTTTTTTCATCACCATGACTGTCTTCTGAATGGCTAATACCGTGGCCTGCTGTCATTAAATTAACTTGTTGAGGTCGAATAACTTGCTGAAAACCTAAGCTATCGCGATGTAAAATTTCCCCTTCTAGCATCCAAGTAAAGGTTTGCAATCCAATATGAGGATGGGGAGAAATAGCTAATTTATCGATAGTATCATTAAAAATGGTAGGGCCTAGATGATCGAGAAAACACCAAGGCCCTAATAAACGCTGTTTTTTATCAGGTAGCGCACGATAAGTCTCAATTCCTCCAACATCACGCATTTTAGCGAAAAACGCCGTAAACCCTCGCCCAATGCGGGCGGGGATATAAGGCGAAAAGCCCTCAGGGCTTTAAAGATCAATCAGGCGTTGACTGACTCTGAACGTAGGCTCTGAACGTTTCAATCGTTGCCCCTCCGGTGCTA
>NZ_PENZ01000049.1 GCF_003144395.1 Proteus faecis
AATGTTTTTATTTTAACATGTTAGGTGAATATATCAATTGAGTAATCATGATGATTTACTGGAGGGATCCCTCCGCAAGCGACACAGTGTCAGTAAACTGGTCGTGCATCTGATCTTTATGACAAAGTATCGACGCAAGCTATTTGACGGACAGATGATCGCTCAACTGCGTGACGCATTTGGCTCCGCTGCGGCAAAACTTGAATGCGAAATTATTGAGATGGACGGAGAGCCTGACCATGTGCATCTGCTGGTTGCTTACCCGCCAAAACTGGCAGTCAGTGTGATGGTCAACAATCTGAAATCAGTATCGTCGCGCCTGCTCCGGCAGCAAAACACACATTTACGGATGCAAAGTAAAACGGGGCTTTTGTGNGAGCCTACGTTCAGAGTCAGTCAACGCCTGATTGATCTTTAAAGCCCTGCGGGCTTTTCGCCTTATATCCCCGCTCGCATTGGGCGAGGGTTTACGGCGTTTTTCGCTAAGGCTCAATGCGCTTATTTGAGGATTACTTAGATTTAGCACTAAGTACAATGACTTATTTTGAATGATTTCTATACCCTCATCTATCTAAATTAGGTACACTTTCTAATTATTGTATAATTTACATTCTCATCTTATAAAAATATTTTTATCTAAGTTAAAAACCATGAATTTACAAACATCTTCTAATAATGTATTTAAAATAAAGCCTGAGATTACAAAAATACAGAACATCTTACTCAATCCCCATCTCTCCATCCCTGATTACCAACGCCCTTATAAATGGACAACACAGCATATTGAACAATTTTTTATTGATTTATTTCATCATCAAGATAAGGAGGCTTGGCGAATTGGTACATTAGTAATTCATCAACATTGCTTAAATGAAAAAATAATAGACGATATTGTCGATGGACAGCAAAGAATTATTACTTTAATACTGATAATTAAAGCATTTATCTACGAACGATTAGAGACCAATTTATTCGATGACAACAATGAAATCGATAAAAAACTAAAAAAACAACTTTTAGAATTAGATAAAGTTATTTTTAATCCTATTTTTGATAATAAGATTTCTCAATTTAATATTCAGACTAACTACCAACTTATTTGTCAACATATTAATCGTCCCACATTTGGTAAAGAACAAATTGTTTTTTTATTGAACAATTGTGAGTTAGTTAAAGTAACTATTGATAATATCTCAGAAGCTTTCCAATTCTTTGATTCACAAAATGCTCGAGGACGAGATCTTGTTCCTCACGATCTACTAAAGGCATTTCATTTACGTGAATTTAGTACTCAGGATAGTGTGTTAAAAGAACATACCGTACATTTATGGGAAAATAGTAATAGTGAAACATTAAGTAACTTATTTGGAGAATACCTTTATCGAATTAAAAAGTGGATAAATGGGGAATCTGCTCGTAAATTTACTAAAAACGATATAGGCTTATTTAAAGGTGTTAATCTAGAAAAAAGTCATGCTTATCCCTGTGTTAAAGCTCTTCAAATGATACATCATGTTGTTGATGATTATAATGCTCACTACACAAGAAAAATTGATCACCAATCGATGATGTACCCATTTCAACTTGAACAAAAAATTATTAATGGTCGTCGTTTTTTTGAAATGGTTAGCTATTATCAAATGCTATTACCTCATTTAAAAAGCACTTCAGTCATGGATGAGGTGCATCTTACAGAAAATGCTAGAAATATTTTAACCACGATTAACACTTATAATGCAAGACATCGTATTGGTGATAGTTATGTTCGAACGATGTTTAATTGCCTACTTCTCTACTATTATGACAAATTCGGTATTGAACAAATTTCTGAGGCTATTGAAAAGATCTTTATATGGGCTTACAGCTTACGCTTAAATTATCAAGTATTACAATTGGCCAGTATGGATAATTATGTACTCGAAAACAATCTTTTTAAATTATTGAGAAACTCGATTGAGCCCACAGATTTTTTACAATTTTACTTACCTATTGTAGAAAAAAATTATTCTAGTAAGACAAATTCTATTGAAGAGTTATTTAAAAAAATGAGGTATATGTCGTGAGCCAACCTATTTCTCTTTCTGTTAAAGATCTACTTCAACATGCTCATTACATGATCCCTATGTATCAGCGTAATTACTCTTGGGAAAAAGGTGAAGTATCACAATTAATCAATGATATATTAGATTACTTACAACATAAAAATGCTAATTATTATCATATTGGTACTCTTGTTGTTTTTAAGCATGAACAACATAATAAAAAAGAAATCTATGAAGTTATTGATGGCCAACAACGTTTAACGACATTATCACTATTGATGATTTGGATACAAAAAGAATTAAAAAACAAAGATTTTTACTTTTCACCCAATATTGAATTTGAGTGCCGAGAGAGTTCACAAAACACCATTAATAGCCTTTTTAATTTAAACAAAAATAGTGACGATTTAAAGTCAGAAAATATTTATCCTATCAATAATGCTATTGTAAATGGTTATAAAATAATTAATGATTCTCTTATTAAAATCCTTAACGAACGGAATGTAAGTTTAGAAAAATTTACTGATTACCTCATCAATAAAGTACAAATTCTTCGAGTTGAAGTGCCTGCACAAACTGATTTAAATCACTATTTTGAAGTGATGAATAATCGAGGAGAACAATTAGAAAAACATGAAATATTAAAAGCTAAGTTATTAAGTATCCTTGATAGAATAAAAAATGAAAAAGATAAAAAATATAGCAAATTAGCATTGGATCTAGTTTGGAATGCTTGTGCTAATATGAATAGTTACATTCAATCTGGTTTTGACTCTACGCAACGCCAACATATATTCGGTGAAAATTGGGATAATTTATTACCATCAGATATAAATTCATTTATTCAATCGTTAGAAAATGCATCGACTGATAATAAGAATAATGAAAAAATCAACACTAATGATAACACATCAAAAAAATTCAATTTAAATGAATTAATCCAATTACCTTTTATCAAGGAAAATAAACAAAACTCTCCTAATAGTGAAGGCTCTGAACGTTTCCATTCTGTTATTTCATTTCCGAATTTTTTAATTCATGTTCTTAATATTGTCACTAAAGATGAAAAAATTGCATTAGATGATAAACGACTTTTAGACTTTTTTGATCAATTTCTTTTGAAACCCTCTGAAATAAATTCAAGCGATGAAAATATCATCAATAATGTAAGAAATTTTATTTGGTCATTATTAAAATGTAAATATCTTTTTGACCAATGGATTATTAAACGAGAATATATTGAAAATAAAGATAGCTGGAGTTTAAAAACTTATCGTAAAAGTAATAGCAAAACGCATTATTATGCTAATACTCATGGTAAAGAAGATCATGATGATATGACCCAGCGTTCACTTATAATGATACTTTCTGCACTTCATGTGTCGACCCCTACACAAGCATATAAATATTGGCTCAATGGCGCATTAAATTGGCTTTATAATGCCCATAAGGTACAAGGAGAGCTCTACTTAACTTATTTAGAAAAGATGACAAATAGATTCGTTTTTGATCTTTGGTTAGTACCTAACACACTCTCTTATCAAAAAATAATTTATTCTTCTGAAAGTGAAATAGAAAAAAACATTGATAAGAACAGAAAATATTTCAGCAACCTATGTGAAAACTTGCCCAATAATAAAGAAATTGAACATCTAGAAAACCGCTTATCTTATGGAAAAATAGCACATAATCTTATATTCAATTACTTAGATTATCTATTATGGAAAAAATATTATAATAGCGATGACGCCATAAAAAAATTTGAATTTACATTCCGAAGTTCTGTTGAACACTATTACCCACAAACCCCTATGAATGGGTATGAAAAATGGGAAACTAATAAGCTAAATAGTTTCGGTAACTTATGTTTAATTAGTCATAGTAAAAACTCACGATTAAGTAATCTCATGTTTGAAGCAAAACAAAGTTATTATCATAACAATGATATTGACAGTATTAAACAACACTTAATGATGAAAGAAAAAGTTTGGAATTATGATAGCTTAGACTCACACTATAATGAAATGAAATCCACGTTAATCTCATCGCTAGATATATAATTCTATTAATAAAAAAGGCACTTTTTCTATTGAATAAGTGCCTTTATATTATGTGAGTGCTTAGTTAGTGTTGATGGAGTTGATTCTTTTTACGGGGCTCTCCGCCCATAGAAACGCGATAGCGATTAAAGATAAAACCACACCAAACCACTGCAATAATACTTAATATTGTTCCTGCATAGCCAAGATTTGTCATACCGGCATGTAAAATAACCTGATTACCAATCAATGCCCCAGCACCAATACCGATATTAAAAATACCAGAATAAATAGACATAGCGATATCTGTTGCATCAGGCGCTAAATCAATCACTTTGACTTGCATCCCAAGGCCAATACACATAAAACCAATTCCCCAAAATATAATCAACACAATAAATGTTGTTAAATTTTGGCTACTTATCATTAATAAACCTAAACACGCAGTGAGTAAAACAAGAGCAAAAAATAAGAATGATGTTGGCATCTTGGCACTATAACGACTAAATAACACACTACCAATAATGCCTGCACCACCAAAAATAAGTAGAACCAAGGTTGCAAAATTTTGATCTAACTTTGCAATATCAATAACAAAAGGTTCAATATAGCTATAAGCTGTAAAGTGTGCTGTAACTGCTATGACCGTTAGCAGAAAAATCCCCATTAATGGAGCACGTTTTAATAACACAGGCACACTTTTTAATGATCCTGAATGTTCACTCGGTAATAAAGGCAAATAACGCATTAACGCAAACATGGTAATTAAAGCTAAAACGCCAATTCCCATAAATGTTGCACGCCATCCTAACCACTGCCCAACAACACGACCTAAAGGCAAACCAAGTACCGTTGCTAACGCAGTTCCTGTCGCTAATAAACCTAATGCCTGAGCTCGTTTACCGGCAGGCGCCACCCTAATAGCCAGTGACGCGGTAATAGACCAAAACACAGCATGAGAAAAAGCGACACCAATACGCCCTGCTATCAGAGATTTAAAATCCCATGCTACGCCAGATAAAACATGACTTAAAATAAAGATTATAAATAAAATAATAAGTAACTTACGTCGCTCAACTTTACTGGTCATTATCATTAAAGGTAGAGACATTAAAGCAACAACCCAAGCATATATCGTGATCATTAAACCTGTTTGAGCTGGGATCATTCCAAAGCTTTCAGAAATATCACTTAACAGAGCAACAGGAACAAATTCTGTTGTATTAAAAACGAAAGCCGCGAATGATAATATTATTACTCTGATCCATGCTGTTTGACGGCTAACTTCATTTACGTTTGATGTTGCGATATTCATAGTTAATTGATATTTTCTTAAATTATATTGATATATATACCATGCTTTTTTGTAGAAGCTTTTATCTGATTTGCTTTTCTTACTTGAGCTATAAAATGGATTTATTACATTGAAAATAAAAAATAGCATAAAGATAAAAATGCATTTTATTAGAAACAAAAAATAAACCAAATTATCACTAAACTTCATTGCTAAAGCGAATCAGCTATTAATTTTAGCATATTCATATCGCAACTTTAAATCCCCTTAGCAACTTCTTTTTAACGTTAACATAATCTACTAATAGTAAAAATGTAGATATAAATGATCGGTTACTACTTTATGTTGAAGAATGAAAATTTACTCTTTTTAATAAAAATATATCGTGTATTCATTGAATTAAGTTAAGATATATTAATTTAATAACCGAAAATAATCTTACTGTTGGATAAAAGATAAATAAAAATAGAAAGGATATTGAGATTACTGACTTAAGTCATTAATAACTTGAAGTGCTTGCTCACAAGCAATGTTTTTCGTAGGCGATGTTGAACCATTAAAAGCATTTTTGATAGTCGAAATTTGTTCTTTTGCTGGTCGTGGTAACACTAAATTTCCATTAGAAAGAGCTTTTTCAACATCGTTTAGTTTTTCAGCTAACTGCTGGCAACTTCCATTATTATCTTTAGATTGATAAAGAGCCATAAGCGTATCGCGTTTTGCTTCTACGGTAGAAAGAGTTTCACGTAATGTTGATGATGAATTTTCAATCACTTCGCGGCTTTCACTCCAAAATTCATCTGTATTTTCTTTAATCACAGACACCATTAAAATAGCGACAAGAATAGCTAGCATAATTGTCAGCGATAATACCCCTCCTGTAATAATAAGTATCTGTTTCATATAAAACCCCACATCACATATAAATTATATTTTTTTAAGATTTCTTTTTAATATATATAGTTTAAATAAACCAGGTTCAATCTGAATTACGATTCTTTTTATTTTTTACATTTTATTACGGAGGTATACAGTTCTATTTATTTTTACCTCTGAAAGAACAACAAATAATAAATCGATAAGAGTGTCATTTATTAAGCACAATCTATCTTATTTTTCATGTTTTCCTTCTAATACTCTTATTAAAAAACAAATAATTTTCAAATAGTTAATCCATACTTTATAATTACTTGACCACAGCAATATTAATTATTTTATATCGTATAGAGCCCATCTGAAGAGATTGAAAATATAATATTTTCAACCCCAAATTTAACCATGAAAATTGAAAGATGAACTCATAAAAGTAATCAATTTGAAACTCAATTCCTAAATAAACACTGATACACGAAGCGTCTTCTATACAAATTATTAGCCATACTTACAAATCAGGAATAAGCTTAATTGCCTAAGGGATCTTAGCGATAACATTTATCTCAATAAATATGTATCAATATCTCTTTTGAAGTTAAAACATAAGCTATATTTAATTAGGATGATTATTAACTTATTATCTCAATAGGATATCAAAATGCAACTCGACTTTTCTTACTACAATCCGACAACTATTTATTTTGGAAAGAATTCCCTTGCTAAATTAAATGATGAATTACCGCGTTATGGCGAAACAGTTATGTTGATGTATGGCCGTAATGCAATCAAGTCTAGTGGCTTATATGATGAAATCATAGAAATACTAAAATATGCAGGTAAAAAAGTGGTTGAGTTACCAGGTGTTATGCCAAACCCAACGTATAAAAAAATGATGGAAGGTGTTCAATTAGTTCGCGAACACAATGTCAGTTTAATATTAGCGGTTGGTGGTGGCTCCGTTATTGATTGTGCGAAAGGCATTTCCATTTCAGCTTATTGTGAAAATGAAGATCCTTTTCAAAAATATTGGATTGAATATCAAGATGTGACAAATAAAATTGTTCCAGTCGCATCAATTCTTACCATGGTAGGTACAGGCTCTGAAATGAATGGGGGCTCGGTCATTACTCATGAAGAGACTAAATATAAAATTGGGCGTTTATTTCCTGCCAATGTATTTCCAAAGTTTTCAATCTTAAATCCAGAATATACTTTTACAGTTTCTCAATACCAGATGGTGAGTGGTGTATATGACACAATGTCTCACCTAATGGAACAATACTTTTCTGATCAAGGTGCAAATACAACCGATTACTTAATTGAAAGCTTATTAAAATCTTCTATTGATAACTTACGTATCGCACTTAAAAATCCAACGGATTACGAAGCAAGAAGTAATCTTATGTGGAATGCAACACTTGCATTAAATACCCTCACAGGATTATCCAAAACTCAAGATTGGCAAGTTCATATGATTGAGCACCAATTAGGGGCTTATACAGATTGTGCACATGGAATGGGACTCGCTGCAATTTCTCTACCTTATTATCGTTTTATCTATAAGTTTGGTATTGAAAAATTTGTACGCTTTGCAACTCAGGTATGGGGAGTTTCCCCTGAAGGAAAAACACAAGATCAAATTGCCCTTGAGGGTATTGATGCACTAGAACGTTTTACAAAGGAATGTGGCATTATTACTTCATTAGAAGCCTTAGGTGCAACAAGAGAGATGCTTCCAGAAATTGCACAGTCAACCACAATTATTGGCAAAGGCTATAAAAAGCTAACAACTAAAGATGTGCTAGATATTTTAGAAGCCTGTTTTTAAACATGATCTTAAAAAATGAATATTATGTAAGTTGTTAAAAACAAATTGCATATCAAGATTTATCATAAGTAAGGTGATTATTTATAGATAATCACCTTACTTTCTACAAATCAGCATAATAATTACGCATTTCCAATTCAAAAAAGTAATTAATTTTTTGATAGTAATGCCTATACATATCGAATAGTTTATAATCATAACCATAGATTATGATTAACACATAAGTTATTACTTACAGTGTTATTTTTTCATTCGAGTATAAATAAATCTAATTATGCCCAAAATATTAATAATACAAAGAGATAACATTGGTGATTTAATACTTACAACACCATTAATTGATGCTCTTTCCCGTGAATACAATACAAAAATTGATCTTCTCGTAAATTCTTACAATCAAGCAATCTTAGAAGGTAACCCTTCTGTCGGAAATGTACATATTTACAGTAAGTTACATCATAAAAAATCAGGACAATCGTCCTTAAAGCTCATTCTAAGTCGCTTAAAAATTATTTTTGATATGCGTCGTCAGCATTATGACATTGCAATTGTTGCTCGTGATCATTGGGCCAAAAGAGCATTACAATGGGCAAAATTATCCGGAGCTAAACGAATTATCGCTATTGGCGATGATGCACCATCAGCAGTGACAGATCCCATCCCAACACCATCTAACAAAGGTCATATCGCTGAGTTATTTTGTCAACTAGCTCACCCTCTTGGAATAGAGAAAAAAGCAGGCCCTTTAAAGTTGTATGTTAAAGACGAAGAGATCTCTACAATTCGTCAACGCATTAAAATAACTGAAAATGTTCCAGTGTACGGCTTACAAATTAGTTCACGTAAACCACAACAACGTTGGCAAGCAGAAAAATTTATCGCGTTAGCGCACCAATTAACACAACGCGAAAAATGCCATATTCTTCTCTTTTGGTCGCCAGGAAGCAATGATAATAAGCAACATCCTGGTGATGATGAAAAAGCACAGTTTATACTCGAACAATGCAAAGATATCCCTATTACGCCAGTACCTACACAAAATCTTCGAGAATTAATGGCGGGTATGTCTTTATGTGATCAGATGCTAACCAGCGATGGTGGAGCATTACATATTTCAGTTGGTGTTGGTGTGCCAACAGTAGCCATGTTTGGTAATAGCGATGCTGATTTTTGGGGACCATGGCATATTGCCAGTGAAGTACTGAAAGCACCTGAAGATACTGTAGGACTTCTTACGGTAGAGGATGTATTGACTCGTTTTATTACATTAAGAAATCGAGTTACTGCTTCAGATACAAAGAACTAATCACCGATTACTCATAAAAAACAATATTTAAATGAAAATCACCTTATTACTACAACTAATAAAGTGATTTTCATTTTTTATGATCAAAAAAAAGACCTCAATGAGGTCCGTTTTTTATATGGTGCCCAGGGCGGGACTTGAACCCGCACAGCCTTACAGCCGAGGGATTTTAAATCCCTTGTGTCTACCGATTTCACCACCTGGGCTAAATTGTATTTACTTGTTATGCATAATACTTGCTTATACAAACTAAATAACAAATAAATTTAAAGCATTTACGTCTAAAACTGCTAACTTTAGTTTTTTGCTTTTCTCTCACTAACTTATCGCTAGAGGAAGAAAAAACGGACCTAAGTTAAGGTCCGCTATTCATATGGTGCCCAGGGCGGGACTTGAACCCGCACAGCCTTACAGCCGAGGGATTTTAAATCCCTTGTGTCTACCGATTTCACCACCTGGGCTAAATTGTATTTACTTGTTATGCATAATACTTGCTTATACAAACTAAATAACAAATAAATTTAAAGCATTTACGTCTAAAACTGCTAACTTTAGTTTTTTGCTTTTCTCTCACTAACTTATCGCTAGAGGAAGAAAAAACGGACCTAAGTTAAGGTCCGCTATTCATATGGTGCCCAGGGCGGGACTTGAACCCGCACAGCCTTACAGCCGAGGGATTTTAAATCCCTTGTGTCTACCGATTTCACCACCTGGGCTAAATTCTGTGGTGCGTCCGTAAATTCTTACTACTAAGAGAGATACTGGTATGGACGACTTATTTACTTTTCACTGCCATTTAGAATGGACTTTCTTTTTGCACCAAACTCTTTATCTAAAAGAGATGGTGCCCAGGGCGGGACTTGAACCCGCACAGCCTTACAGCCGAGGGATTTTAAATCCCTTGTGTCTACCGATTTCACCACCTGGGCATTAATGGAGGCGCGTCCCGGAATCGAACCGAGGTACACGGATTTGCAATCCGCTGCATGACCACTCTGCCAACGCGCCTCAACTGCTCAATCTCATAAGAGATTGGAGCGGGAAACGAGACTCGAACTCGCGACCCCAACCTTGGCAAGGTTGTGCTCTACCAACTGAGCTATTCCCGCTTTACCGAACTTGCTGATTTACTTATTTATTTCTGTAAACCGTTGTGCCTTTCGATGCGTTGCATTCTACTGATTTCCTGAATCTAGTCAACACTATATTTGCATCTTTTTGACTGTTCGGTGAATTTTCAGTCATTTCGATCAACCTTCGCGCAAATCTGACCACGCAGCGCTCAAATATTGAAACATTGACCAGAAAGTCAACACTGTTGCGATATATAATAAAGCGAATCCAAACCACTCTGCTTCAACCGTAGGACGCCATAATAACACAACCAACGATCCCATTTGTGCGGTCGTCTTCACTTTTCCTATCCAAGAAACAGCAACACTGTTACGTTTTCCTAATTCAGCCATCCATTCCCTTAATGAAGAGATAATAATTTCACGAGCAATCATTGTTGCTGCTGGTAAGGTTATCCACCACTCATGATAGTACTCAGTAATTAAAACAAGTGCTGTTGCAACCATTACTTTATCCGCTACCGGGTCAAGAAAAGCGCCGAAGCGGGTAGTTTGTTTCCATCTACGTGCTAAAAAACCATCAAACCAATCTGTTGCAGCTGCTACCATAAAAATAATAGCGCAGACTAATGGAGCATCTTTGAATGGTAAATAAAACACCAAAACAAAGAATGGAATTAGAGCGACACGAAATAGAGTTAGCCAAGTTGGGATATTTAGTTGCATAGCGTTCTACACGACCTAGAAAAGTGAGAGTTATTAATATGGTGCATCAATACACTTAGTGTTTCAACGCATTAAAAATTTTTTCTGCTAATGCAGTCGAAATTGTCGGAACTTTCGCAATTTCTTCAACACTTGCATCTCGTAAAGCTTGTAGCCCCCCCATATATTTCAACAACATTTGACGACGCTTAGGTCCTACACCTTCAATAGACTCCAGTGAGCTGGTATTTTTTACTTTTGCTCTACGTTGACGATGCCCTGTTATCGCATGACGATGCGATTCATCACGAATATGTTGGATCAAATGTAACGCAGGCGAATCAGAAGGCAACGCCATTCCTTCCCCTTCTGGCACAAAAAACAAGGTTTCAAGCCCAGCTTTACGATCACTCCCTTTTGCAACACCAATTAATTTCGGGTGTGATTTGTCCCAATCAACATTAAGAGAATCAAATACCTCTATTGCTTGTGCTAATTGCCCTTTACCACCATCAATAAAGATAATATCTGGAACCTTACTGTCTTCTAATGATTTACCATAACGTCGAGTTAACACTTGATTCATCGCTGCATAATCATCACCAGGAGTAATACCACTGATATTATAGCGTCTATATTCCGATTTTAATGGGCCATTCATGTCAAATACTACACATGAAGCCACAGTTTGCTCTCCCATAGTGTGACTAATATCAAAACATTCCATTCGTTTTATCTCTTTCATATCAAGAAGAGACATCAAAGAGGTATAACGTTGTGATATTGTCGATTGTTCGACTTGTTTTGAAGCCAATGCCGTAGCTGCGTTTGTTCTAGCTAATTTCAAATAGCGCGCCCTATCACCACGCGGTTTTGTTTGAATTTGAATCTTTCGCCCTGCAATTGAAGATATAGATTCAGAAAGGATCGCCTTATCTTCTAGATTAAAATCGAGCAAAATTTCAGTTGGCAAAGTGCGAATTGCACTACCTTGTAAATAAAATTGACCAATAAAAGTCTGAACAACTTCATCAATTGAAGTATTTGCAGGAACTTTAGGAAAATAACTCCGACTTCCTAACACCTTACCTTGGCGGAAAAAGAGAACATAAACACAAGCAATCGCACCATTAAAAGCAACACTGATCACATCAAGATCATCACCAATATTGGCGACAAATTGTTTTTCAGTCACTTGTCTTACAGCTTGGATTTGGTCACGAATGCGAGCTGCCTCTTCAAAACGTAATTCTTGGCTAGCTTCTTCCATACGTTTAACCAACCCGTCAATAACCTGTGTATCATCACCTGAAAGGAAAAGCCTCACATAATTAACTTGTTGAGCATATTCTTCATCAGAAACATAACCTTTTACGCAAGGAGCAAGACAACGGCCAATTTGATATTGTAAACAAGGTCTTGAACGATTGCGATAAACACTGTCTTCGCATTGACGAATAGGAAACAATTTTTGCATTAATGCCAATGTTTCTCTTACTGCGAATGAATTAGGAAAGGGGCCAAAATATTCACCCTTGGCATGTTTTGCACCACGGTAACTAGCAAGTCTAGGGTGTTTATCACTGCTTAAATAGATATAAGGATAGGATTTATCATCTCGTAACAATACATTATAGCGAGGTTGATAACGCTGGATATAGCTATGTTCAAGCAATAAAGCTTCCGTTTCTGTATGGGTGATCGTAACATCAATATTTGCGATGCACTTCACTAAAGCTTCAGTCTTACGGCTATTTACCTGTGTACGAAAATAGCTAGAAAGCCTTTTTTTCAGATCCTTAGCTTTACCGACATAGATTACTGTGTCTGTCGCATCATACATCCGATACACACCTGGTTTATCAGTGAGTCGGCTTAAAAATGCTTTGGCGTCAAATTTGTCTTCCACTTTGTAAATGACTCTCTATCTCAATTAACCCATAGCGTATTGCTATATGAGTTAATTCTACATCACCTGAGATTTTAAGTTTACTAAACATTCGGTAACGATAGCTATTTACTGTTTTTGTATTAATATTCAGTTCACTGGCGATTTGTGTGATTTTTTTCCCTCTGATAATCATCGACATAATCTGCAATTCTCTTTCAGACAGATGATGCAAAGGATTTAATTCTTGCTGTAATTTTGTTAGTGCGATTTCCATCGCTAACTCTTGGCTTATATACCGTTGACCGATGCAAACCTGTCGAATAGCTTGCAGAATATTGTCACAAGAAGTATCAACAACAATAAAACCCTCAATACCCAATTGAAGAAGT
This sequence comes from Proteus faecis, assembly GCF_003144395.1. Taxonomy (GTDB): domain Bacteria; phylum Pseudomonadota; class Gammaproteobacteria; order Enterobacterales; family Enterobacteriaceae; genus Proteus; species Proteus faecis. The sequence goes on from NZ_PENZ01000049.1 coordinate 13,441, forward strand.
GTTATTGATAATATAGAGTCTGTTTTTGGTGAAATAACAATTATTTTAATTGATAAAGAAGAACGCTTTATTCTTTTTATAGAGTCAATTAATGAGACTGAAGGCGTTGAGTAAAAAATAATAAGATTAACCGAAAATTGTCGGCAATAGCGAAATGCATCATTTTCATCATTCATTACCTTTCGGATATTAATTTTTTTAATCTGACTAAGCAGTGTTTTTATTCCCAAGTTAAATATTTCAACTCGACTTATTATCAATGTATTTATCAATAACTCTTTCCTTTTAAATTAAAACATAACAAAGAATGTTAAATCAATTTTTATAAACCTTAACATGACCATTACACTATAATAAAAAAGGCTCATATAGAAAAGAGCCTTTAAAAATATAAAAAATCAATAAATAAGATATTATTGATTGAACATATTCATAATATCTTGCTCTGTTAGCATTGGTGTTTTTTCTACAAAATTATAATAATGAGGCTTGCTATCTATATAAATTTGCATTGTCAGTTTGCTTTCTTTCGCATCAGGAAATAACCCTGCTGACACATAGTAAGTATGGGGTTCTTTTAGATGGTAAAAAAGATGAGAGCCACAATACTTACAAAATGCTCGCTCTCCCCATGAAGATGAATCATAACGTGTTATATTTTCTTCGCCTTCAATCTTCAAATCTGATTTGCAATCAATTGAAAAACCTGGTCCTCCATTCCAACGTAAACACATACTGCAATGACAAACACTGAGCGCAGAGATATCTTGTGCTGTTGATAATTTAACTTTACCGCATAAACATTGACCTTGATGCATTATAGTTCTCCTTTCCATTAAATCATGCATTAATCATTTAAGATTATATGCATGATTTAATTTATAAAATAAACACAATGCAAGCATAATTATTGCTTACACGCCTGTATTGTTACTTTGCCTTTTCGGTGGTAATGGTGAGAAATATCCAATTAATAAAATCAGTATTGCAACACCAATAAAGGCTAATGCTCTAAGTAATCCACTACTTAATGATGTATCAATTAGGAAAAGTTTAGCGATAACCACCGCCAACAATACACCACCAATAAACCATTGTGAACGAGACTTCTTACGTGTCGCCATCACCATTGTCACTAGCGCAGTAATTGCCCAAATAATTGCTAATACTGTTTGGATCACTTTGGAATTAATTATTGCATAACTCGACCAATCAATATCTGTTGCAAAGACTAATCCTCTTAATAAAATGCCATTTGCCCACCAAAAAATCATCGCAGGAATAATGTAATTCAATATAGGCAAGTTATTTTTCAATAATGCTTGATATTTAGGTGAGCATTTTATTACTGAAATAAATTGATAGCCAATCCATATTCCAATAATCCCGATTAGATCCATCAAATTAAATAATGGAATAAATTTAATACCACTTTCAGTTCCGTCATTAAAGTTTGCAAAGATCAAAGAAAGAACCAGTAAACCTAAAGCGGGCAAAGTCACTACCCAATAAGCATTTTGGTACTCTTTTATCCAATTCACTTTCATTGCTAGCATGTAACTTATTGCGATAAATAAACTTATACCCAAAATAATACTTGCGAAATGTAGGCTCACATAAAGGTACGTAACATCCATTAACCAAATAAATTCAGTAAATAAGAAAAGACCAATAAAGATAAGATGCATACTGTGGATTAATGCTTTATTGATCCTTTGTTTCAACAATAACGTATTTACTTTAAGTAAGTAGAAACCACTCGCAAAAATTGTGATCCAGATAATTGTACTTAACCCATTATCAATTAACGAACCTGAAAGATAGATATACACCAACATAATAAGCGCCGACATCGGCCAGAATAAAATAGAGCAACTTGCTAACTCAGAAAATTGAGCTTTTCTCCCTGCAAAGAACATACCCCAGCAACTAATAAGAATAAAAGCAAAGGTAATAGATTTTACTTCTGGAGAGAGCCAATGTTCACCATATTCTTGTAAAAGTAATACGCTATATCCCCAACTTACAGTAGAGATAAAGAGTGTCACATATCCAATAGCTCGATTATCAAGATGAGTAAATTGAGCTCGATACCACAGTACTCCGACAGTAAATACAACAATGACTTGTGTTACAAGCATTAACCAATCACCTAACGAGATAATAGGCATGTTAAATAATAAAACGAAAGAAACTGCAACTAAAATAGTCCCTGCAATAGCCGGTTTCTTTTGCTGCTGTAAAACAGAAAATGCAAGGATCATCACCCCTTCAATTGCCCATACAATCGATATCCATTCAGCAGAGAATGCAAATGGTACGGCTAAAGTGGCAAAAGTAGCAGAAAGCATCAAGAAGGCAATTGCCAGTAATTTACCCTCTTCACGATAACGCTTAAGTACAAACCAACTTAGTGCAAAATAAGCTAATCCATAAAGAGATGAGGCAATAGCAACTCCATATGGCCATTCTGAGGCTAATCGATATTGGAAAATAAAACCAATTAATGGTGTACCAAATAGTAATGTGGCATCAAAAGGAATATTAAGTTTCAGTTTATTTTTCAGTGTTGAAAGTTCTGTTGCAATACCAAAAATCAACCAATTCGCAATTAAAAATAACTGACAAGGTAAATAATCCGCATGAGTGTAATTTGGTATTGCCCATATAAAACCAATACCAAAAGTGAAAGCGAAACCAATCAGATTTAATAAACGCCAAACTTGCCAATGGCTAATAATAAGAATACCAATTGAAAGAATAAGATAATAACTAAACAAAGCTATATAATTGCCACTTCCCGTGGACAATAAAACAGGAGCTAAATATCCGCCTAATGAGGCTAATACAGCTAAACTAATTGCTCGATGAAGAACCGCTAAAATAACACTGACAATACAAATCAAGACCATAATGGCTAAAGCGATGCCAATAGGAATAAAATCATAAATTTTAGTCGCAGCAAAAATAGTGATGTAAAACCCACCAATACCGCCACCTTGTAAAATTAATGCATATATCAGATTTTTCTTTCTAAGCCACCAGCCAATACCTAATAAGGCTAAACATCCTGTTCCCGCCATCATTAAACGTGTTGATGCTGAGACAAGCTCATTATCAATACTGTATTTAAGTAAATAAGATAAACCAAAAAAGAGTAATAACATCCCTATTTTAGCCAGCGGATTTCCTGTTACTACCCAATTCCAAATAAGTCCCAAAATCGATTTCTGTTGGCGTTTTGAGCGAGGATTTAAATTAGGTCTATATTGCGATGCCGGTCGATTTACTTGAGGTGTAGCATTTTCTGAATGACTGGTTTCAGATCTCGTAAGGCTTGCACTTGCCACACCCGCTCTATTCTCCATAAGCAGATCTGATGCTGGTTCAACATATGTTTGTTTTACCTCTTTTTGGTAATGATGAGCAAAACGGCTTGTTGCTACCTTCGGCCGATATGGTTCAGGCTCTTTAGGTGTAGGGGCTGTTGATATTTCTGGCTTACTAGATTGTTTGTTTTCAAGGTTAATATCATTAACCCTAGAAGATTGCACAGATGGATTTTCTTCATTAGGAAAAGTTTTATTAAATGCCTTTTCTTGTGATGCTTGTGCATGTTGATATACAGGTGTACCGTTATTCTCCGCCTTATTTTGCACCGGTTCTATTGTGTCAATAGATTCAACTGTTTTAGATTGATAAGTTGGACCCGTTGGTTGAGGCTCTCTTTTTATATCACGGGATAAATCCTTAACTTCACATTTCTGAGTATCAAGCTCTGTGCGAATATCCACAGCGTTATCTTTATTTAATAACTTAAATAATTTCTCTTGTTGCTCAGTAAACTTTTCTTCAAGCTGTTTAATTCGATGTAACAATGAGTTGCTATTTATATAAGCGTGATATTGCCAATACAAAGATACCACGACAAATATTGTAACAATGAGCGTCAAAAAGTCGTCCATAAACCTAATCCTTTTGCGTTAAGCATCACATAGTTTTAATCTCTTCCCCTTAGTTATACTTTAATTTTCACAGATTTATCTTAGTTTATTCCTAAATAATCTATTTCGAGAACTCTTGATTTAAACCTAGCACACAATTTCGAAAAAAAGGTATGATCGGTAACCTAACTTAATCTTCCATTTATATCGCAAAATACACTCATAATATGAAATTAAATGACGAATTAACTAATGCTATCGCTTCTGTAACAGAAGCAGCAGCTATTGCAGCAATGCCTTGGATTGGCAAACAAAATAAAAATGCAGCAGATGATGCTGCTGTCAGTGCCATGCGTGAACGTTTAAATAACCTAAATATCAATGGTGAAATTGTCATTGGTGAAGGTGAAATAGATGAAGCACCTATGCTCTATATTGGCGAAAAAGTAGGAAATGGGAAAGGCGATAAAATAGAAATTGCGGTTGACCCTATTGACGGTACACGTATGGTAGCTATGGGTGAAAATAATTCCCTAGCTATTTTAGCCGCTGGCTTTGAAGGCAGTTTTTTACAAGCTCCCGACATGTATATGGAAAAATTAATTGTTGGTAAGCAAGCTGCAGGTGTGATTGATCTTAACCATTGTCTTGAATATAACCTTGACGCTATTGCTCAAACATTAAATAAACCTATTGAACAACTAACTCTTGCTATTTTAGATAAACCACGTCACCACGATATTATTAAAGATCTACGCGCGAAAGGTATTAATGTTATTACACTCCCTGATGGTGATGTTCTAGCTTCTTTATATGCCACAATGCCTAATAACAGTATTGATGTTATGTATGGTATTGGTGGAGCACCTGAGGGAGTAATTAGTGCGGCTATCGCTAAAGCATTAGGCGGTGATATGCAAGCACGTTTGATTACTCGGGATATTGCAAAGGGAAATAGTGCAGAAAATAGAGAATATGCGGTCTCTGAAATTGCACGTTGTCATAAAATGGGTACAGATGTAAATATTAAATTGTCATTAGACACATTAGTACGTAACCAAGATGTTATGTTTGCAGCAACAGCAATTACCAAAGGTGATTTCTTATCTGGCGTTAATCAACAAGCTCAATACCTACAAACACACTCTTTGGTCATTAATGGTTCAACGCATACATTACGTTATATTGAAAATTTCCATTTACGTTAATGCCTCATTTTGTCTTCTTTTCCTTGAGACATAAAAAAGCGGCACTTTATTAAGATGCCGCTAAATTTACTTCAAGGGGTATATTTATTGTTATTTACTCACTTCAGATTTAAGCCAACAAATTAGCTGGATTCTCTACACATAATTTTTTAATAATAGATTTATCAATGCCACGTTGAGCCAATAATGAAAGGAATACATTAGGAACAAATCCCCAACCATTTCCCCCATTTTTCGCCCACATCTGTTTTAAGAACACATCATGGCTTAATACGATTTGGCTACCATAACCTCTTTCAATTAAGGTTGCGACAGCTTCTACGGTATCCATAACACTTGGTGCAGCGCCTTCTTTAGGGAAAGAGATATCCAGACCAATCATATCAAACTCAAGCCAAACACCGCGATCTAACATTTTGCATTGATAATCAATATCTTTACCTGATGGATCCGAGTGTGCCAATGAAATCTTAGCGGGGTTACATCCCATTTCTGTTAATAGAATATCTAAAACTTCATCACCACGACGTTGCCAACCCGGCATATGAATATTCATTGAAACATGAGGATTACTATTTTGCGCAATAGCAGCAGCACGTAAACTATTTTTTTCACCATCAGTAAAGAATGGAGAAACGCCAATTTCGCCAATCATACCGGCACGAATATCAGTACCATCGATACCTACATTCAATTCATCATCAATGATTTTTGCCATTGCATCAATATCATCAGCCAAACGCTTCCCTTCAAATTTTTCAATATAAAGTCCTGAAGATGCAACAACGTTAATACCGGTTATTTCTGCAACTTGTCTTAATTTTCTAATATCACGTCCAATTGATGAAGATCCAGTTGCATCAACAATTGTTCTGCCTCCTAACTCTTTGAAGTTATTTAATTCAAAAATAACATCTTCGATAGGCTTCTTATCCATATTATCGCAACAGCAATATGGATCGTATTTAAGTCCCCACTGAATATCTGCACTCACTTTTTTATCAACTAACACATGCGAGAATTCATAAAAAGGTTCATCAACAACACCTGAGAGATCATTAAAAAGGTGTTCATGGGGCAATGTTAACCCCATATCTTCTTTTTTCACGGGGCCAGTTACGGTTTGAATATAACCTTTCATTACGATACTCCTACGCTTTTGCTGACTTAGTCGCTCTGAATTCAGGGATTGTAGTTACAATCGCACCCACTAACGCAAATAATGTACCGATGATTGTCACTAAATAAACGGTATTGCCTAATGATGGTAATAATAAGTCAATTAATACAGAACCTAATAACTGACCCGCTGTTGAAGCAACACCTAACATCAGTAAGCCTAAACCACGAACTAAAATAGCCATTAATGCGATAGACATAAGCCCTAAAGGACCACCTAAATACATCCACCAAGTACCTGGTAATTCAAGAGTGAGATGACCTAATGCCATGCGAACAATAAGAGCAATCGTTAAAACAGTGAAACCAACAATAAAGTTCCAAGTGATAGACACCATCATAGAACCTGTTGCTTCTGCAACTTTAGCGTTACCTGCGGGTTGCCAGCCTGCTAATAAACCAGCAAGGAAAGGTAAGATTGCTAAATAAATAAATGAGGTTGAGTGCCATTGTGGAGAAACTACAAATAAAGTTGCAACAACAGCTAATATTGCACCTAATACACGATATGGTGTGAAATATTTTTTCTCATCAACACCTACACCAAAGCGGTCACATAGTAAGCCTGATAATAAGAGTGCTGAAATTAATGCTGTTTGGAATGTTGCAATTCCTAACGCGCTTGCAGAAGCCCCTTCAGAGAAAACAACCATTGCACCACAAAGGCCTGCAAACCAGTTCCATAATGGAATTTTGCGCGTTTTAATTAAACTTGGAATTGAAGCAAATTGCTGGCGATACTGTTTTTTTGACATAATGATAAAAAACATTACCACTAAACCACTGGCAAAAGAGATAACTGCACTCGCATTACCATCTTTTAAAACATGTCCTAACTGCCCATTCACCGCAGACTGCATTGGTGATAGCATACCAGCTAACACAGTTGCTAACATCAGCAATGGTGTTGATAAATTTTTTGTACTCATAAGATGTTCCTTTTGGATTATTGGCTATGAGTGATTTCTTTTTTTATTTTTCAAGTAATCGGTTTTTATTAGCGCAGAGCGACAACTCTGCGCTTTTTTACTTTTTATGACTGTTATTCTTAATTCTAATTAACGAGCAATTTGTTTAAGAATGTTAAACCACATATCCGCATAATGAGGCCATGCTAAAAACTCTTTGCTACCCCAATGAGGAGAACAATCACTCATAAAGCAGCCTGTTTTTCCTTTTTCGAACTGACCAAATACCAGCAATGGATCTTCGCCAATATTTAAAACAGTTTCTGTATTCTCTTTAGCTGAAACTTTGTTATAGCCAAGGAACATAGGCCATTCACCAAAACCTTTTACTGATGCATGATCAGCATTTACAGCACTTGCAAATACACCTTCAGGCGCTTCTACACGATCATCACCATCCAGCATTTCAACAGGCAGAACTTCTGCAAGTAATGTATTTTTGTAGTTTGCTTTAGCCTCAATACCCATAAATGACAGGTAACCACCAATCATTAATAAGCCACCGCCATTAACTACAAACTCTTTAATTAACCCTAATGCGTTAGGAATAACTTTCATGTTATAGAAAGTATCGTTTTGCAGAAGGAACGTATTTGCACCAATATCACTAATAACAATGACATCGTATTTAGCCAATGCTTCAGCCGTTTGTGGAAATGCAACCTGAACGGTATGAGCAGGCATATAATCAACTTCAACACCCTTTTCTCTTAAGCAACTTAATAAGAACGTTGAACCTTCTTCATATTTGCTGGAAGTGAAACTGTCGTAGCCTTTGGAGTGGATCATATGAATGTGCCATGACTCACCAATAAATAAGATTTTCATTTTTATTCCTCTTTCAAAAAAGACTATTTATTCAGGGGATTGGGTGACAATCTGTGAATATGTTGTTTGATTGATGCGATGCATGACATTAATATCTTCAGGCATTTCTGAAGCATTACTCGTCTCAACAGCTAGTGATGAAAAAGCTGATGCATAGCGTAACGCATAAGAAAACTGCTTTCCTTTTGCCAACGAGGCAGCGAGCGCACCATTAAAAGCATCACCTGCCCCTGCTGTATTTTTTACAACTGCCGGATATGCTGGCGAATAAATATACTTATATCCGTCATAAGCTAACGAACCTTTACTACCCAGCGTAATAACCACTTTATTTACGCCTTGTTGATAAATAGAAACTGCAGCATTTTTTGCAGATTCTAAATCAAGTACTTCTATTCCAGATAATAAACTAGCTTCCGTTTCATTAGGTGTTAATACATCTATCATTGGAAGTAATTCATTAACTATTTTGTTATAAGGTGCTGGATTAAGAATAATAGGTATATTATTTTCGTTTCCAATAGCAATAATTTCTTTTAATGCTTCAATATTCGTTTCTAATTGAAGTAAAATTATATCTGCATCAATAATTTTATCTTTTTGTATTTTGACTTCATCAGCAGAAATATCCATATTAGAACCAGAGTAAATAGAGATAATATTTTCTCCACTCTCTTCCGAAACAAAAATAGATGCAGTTCCTGTTTGATAATTTTCAGTTTGATATATCGTTGATGTTTTTATTCTTGATGACGATATAAAATTAACTGCATAATCACTAAATTGATCAGTACCTATCTTCGTTATAAAATGCACCTGTGCATCAGCATAACTCGCTGCCAATGCTTGATTACAACCTTTACCTCCTGGTGAAAAGATAAATTTATTCGATAATAAGGATTCCCCGGCTTCTGGCAGTCTAGGAAGATAACTAATCATATCAACATTAAATGAACCCAGTACGCACACCTTATTTATTGCTGTTTTATTTGCTAAATCGTTTTTATCAATTTGATCATTACATTCTAGAAATTGTATAATTTCTTTCTTAGCTACTTTGTCTAATGTTTCAAATTCTATAAAAGCGCCTCCATGGCATCTTTTTATAATTCCTTTTTCTGCGAGTGTATTTAAATCTGATCGTATTGTTTCTTTGGTAACATCAAGTTCTTTAGCCAAAACAGAAACTTTTACTGCACCATGACCTTTGATCAGATTAATTATTTTTTTATGACGTTCTGCTTTCATTTAATGTTACCTCTATGGCAACAACTTTAGTTTATTAGTTGTTATGGGATTGTGATTACAATCATATGTTATTTATTAAAAGCAAAAAAAAGCAGAAATACAAAAATAAAAAAACAAAAAAAGCAGAAATAAACAATGATAACAGTAAGATTATTTAATAAATAAATTTAAGATTTATTTCTTTTTTAGAAAAGGAGGAATCAACTTATAACGCCATTTCAACTTATTTACCATAAGTAAATTTAATATTACTTTTTATTTACACTCGATAAATAATATTAAAAGATGAAATTTAAAAATAGAATTCGCTTTTATAAATAAGGAATTATAAAAAAACACTTTATATTCCTATAAAGTATTAGTAATAATGCTTAAATAAAATACAATCGAATTGAATCGAGTAATGCATTAATTATTTTTATCGCCGTCGATTTCTAAAACACATTTATCATAAAGAATTTTTGATCATTAAAGACCAAAGAGAACGATACCCTTTTAACAAAGAACATAAATTACTTAAGTAATGCAAAAGCAATGCTTAAAACACACTCAATTCTCATCTTTCATTTTTGTGATCTAAATAACATTTATGTTAGATAAAAATGTCATCATCTTGTCTATTTAGTTCACCAATGAGTCAATCTTTGAGTTCATATTGTAAATCAATAAAGTTTTTTATCTATTTTCCATACTCTCTATAAATAGCATTTGTTTTTTTAATTACTCTATTCATAGCAATTATATCTAGAACAAGGATAAAAGCAGATAATAATACCAATAAATATAGATCACTTGATATTTTAAACCCTTTATTTTTGTCAAAAAGTCTTTTTATACGAAACATTTAGACATACTTCTTTCCTCGCACTTTTCCCATTTTATACTTAAATTTATTCATACCGTCAGACATAACATAAATTACTGACAAAAAGCACAACGTACAATAAGGATATATCAATGAAAATAAAATCACTTATCGCAATCTCATTACTAAGCGCTAGTTTTTCTCTTTTTGCTGCAGAGAGTTCATCAACTACTACTAATATTCAAACTCAAGGTGTTATTCAGGCTCAAAAAGAACTTAACGACTATGAAAAAGTCATGATAGAAAAAGTTTGGATAACAACTGATGCTATCGATGAAAAAGGAAATAAAACATCTCCAGATAATGCCCAAGTTAGCAACTATTTTGGACTTGCAGAATACTACCCTAATGGCACATTTATTATGTTTACGCCAGAAGGAAAACAAAAGATGCAAGGTGACTGGTCAATGTCAGACGATGGTAAAATACGTACCTTAGTTGCCAAAGATACTGAAGGTAAAACGCTATTTACCCGAGATGTAGAAAATATCACAGTTAAAAATGATGAGTATACCTATCGTATTTATCCAAATGCTGATGATCGTAATGTCTATTTCGATATTATCCATCACGTTAAAAAGTAAATTTAATACGTTGTTTTACCTGTAAATTAGTCCTATCCAATAAATAAAAAAGGGTTACTTATTTTTATAAGTAACCCTCATTTTATTTTATAACCGGATTATCATTTCACCGAATTTAATCAAATAATTAAAATATGGTCTGAGATTGACCTTCAATCCAATAAATCACTTTATGCGCTTCTTCTGGTGTTGGTACTTCCAATTTACTCAACATGCGTTCCATTACTTTAGCTGGCACAGCTTCGTTTCTTGCATTATTTTGCCTCTGCCATTGCACATAAGGGACTTCAATATAAATCAATGTCACTTTTGCATTATAGCGATAAAATAAAGAGATAAGTTGATCTCGCATTTTTCTTGTAATATTGGTGGCATTCCAAACAAAAGGTTTATGCTCTCGTAAATAAATACGAGCTTGTTCTTTTGCTTGCTGTGCTATCCAACCATTAGCATCTCTGTTATCAGGTTTAATATTATGTTGGCGACGGAGATCATCTAAACTCACAATCGGAAAGTCTGCACAATGTTGGCGAATAAAAGTATCTTTTCCCATACCAGGTAATCCACATAACACGGTCACTTCACTTCCTTTTTCAGGATAAGGCTCATAATTACAATCTGTACTATTTTCTGTATAAAAATAGTGAAAACGAGCATCACTTGATGGAAATGGAGCAGCCCTACGCCAACAATTTAACTCTTCACAATAAAGTGTAAATAACGCGATTTTATCAAAAAGAGCGGGTTTATCTTCACAATCTCGCCCTAAAACATCTGCTTTAGCCAATAATGCCAACAAATAGCAATCTACTCTCAGTGATGCAGCAAGCAAGGCTTTTTTAGGATCAGGTTTATCCATCACCCACAACGGTAAACCGTGAAAACGAACTAAAGCTGCTATTTGCTCTCTATCAGCAAAGCTTAAAGGTACTTTTTTATACAGAAAAAGACGTGCTGTTAATTCACCTTTACGCGCATGACCTGGTGAAACGATACGTCCCTCCTCTTCCCGAGTTGTAGAGCGTTTTTCTACATCATGAAGTAGTGCCGAGATCCATAAAATTTGCTGTTCTCTTTCAGTTAACATTGTATATTCTGGCAATGATTTAACTGAATTGATTACTCTTTGTGTATGTATCGCCACATCGCCTTCTGCATGATGAATTGGATCTTGCATAACACCAGCCATATCATTTATTTCATCATACAGTTCACAAAGGTGTTCCCATGACATTTCAGTATGTAGTTTCTTATGAAGCATCATTGAGACTCCTGTGTTTTTTCCCAAATTAAAGGGGCTCGTCGCCAATTTTTTTTCCAATGAACATCTGTTTTAACATGGTCTTTTCTAACATATTTAAAAACACGATGTGAAAAATCCTCTAACGAAAATGACTGTGCATCTCGTGTAACAATACCTTCCATTGGACTTGGTTTTTGCGTTAAAACATCATGCGATTGAAAAAAACTTGCCTGTTTGGCTTGTGAAACAATCATTTTTTCAAAATCGGTTTTATCCTGACACTTAGGCAGTTTAATTTCTGGTACAGTGGGAAGATCAAACAAAGAAGCATAAAACTGTACTTCTTCCCAACTTAGCCATTTATCTTTATAACGAACTGCAAATACATAAAAATATTCTTCTAAGTGTGCATATTCAATAGAATGAATGGCATATAGATTCTCACCGAAAATATCTAATTCACCTAAATCATTTTTCATCATTTGCCAACGTTGGCGTAATTGAGATGTCCATGCTGATTGTGTTGGGGTTGCATGCGAGCGTGCAAAAACCCCCATTTTATTTAGGCAATTATTTTCTCCATCTAGTTTTTCTGTATGGATAAGTTGTTTTATTTGACAAATATCCTGCCACCATTGCGCATTTATACGATCGTCATTTGTTGTGCCAGGTGAAAAAGGATAGTGATAGGTTCTATCATATTTTTGTGATTGATTATTCATTATTTAATACTCATTAAGTAACAGAATCTCTACCAAATTTTAAAATAAACTCGGTACGTTAATTTTTCTGTATTTGCACGATTCCTTCAGTGCCTTAATGCGTATTACATAATAACAACCTACAATAAAGAGAAGTGAAAAATAAATAAGTGGCTATATTAACCATAAGATTAGTAGAGTGCTAGATAAATAATCCTTTTTATCTCTTATATTACTTTTTGCTTAATTTTCAAATCGAATATCGGAGGAAGTATGTACAACGATCTTCAAGGAAAAGTCGCAGTCGTTACAGGATCATCAAGAGGAATTGGTGCTGCTGTTGTGTCACGATTAGTCGCTGAAGGAATGAATGTCGTGATTAACTATCATTCTGATAAAAAAGAGGCTCAATGCCTTGCCGATGATTTAAATAAATTAAATTTAGGTAAAGCCATTATTTTTGGGGGTGATATTAGCAACGAAGATGTTGCTCATAATTTTATTTATTGTGCCATCAACCATTTTGGCAAGCTCGACCTTCTTATTAATAATGCTGGTATTGAAACACAAACACCTTCTCATGCCGTTGATTTAGCTGATTGGCGTAAAATTATAGATGTGAATTTAACTAGTTACTTTCTTACCGCCCGCTCCGCGTTAAGATATTTTGTAGAAAATAAAATTCAAGGCAATATCATTAATATGTCTTCAGTTCATGAAATTATCCCTTGGCCCACGTTTGCAAGTTACGCAGCAAGTAAAGGTGGAGTAAGAATGCTGACTCAATCTCTCGCTCTTGAATATGCAAGTAAGGGTATTAGAATTAATTCAATTGGGCCTGGAGCAATAAATACCCCAATCAACCAAGAAAAAATGCAAGATGATACGCTTCGTGAAGAATTAGAAGAGATGATCCCCATGAAATATGCTGCTGAGCCAGAAGTCGTTGCCAATGTAGCCGCTTGGTTAGCATCTGAACAATCAACCTATATCACCGGACAAACTATTTTTATTGATGGAGGGATGACACTTTATTCCTCTTTTCAATCTGGTAAAGGTTAATTGACAATAAAGTTCCCACTTTCTTTATTACTAGAAAGTGGGATACATCATTAATTATTCTCGTTCTAAATATAAGGTTTTTTACCTAAAATTATCTAATTAACAAACATTATTTAAATTAATATTTCATAGAGAATATTAATTTAAATAATACTAATAACAACATTACAACAAGTAAGCAGAGCAAAAAACAATTCTATTTGTTTTCACAATATATCATAGCGTATTATTGTCTGATATTTAGGTCATTCGCCTATAACACATTGCAAAAAAATACAAACAAACACTAGAAAAATTGTGATCACATACACTTTTTTGCATCATTAATGCTATTTAAGACAAATAGAAACTGCTTTTTTATCAGCAAATAGGTAATCTAGCGGTCTGATTTTGATGACCAAACATGAATAGTTAAAAGGATATTTTATGTTTACTTCACAGCTCATGCTGGTCGGTTATGTATTGTTGGTAAGTCCTTGTGGAAATGATTCTTGTGATGCCGTTCCTGTTACAGAAACAATTTATACTAAAGATGAATGCACAACGCGACTTAACTACTTAAAACACAAAAGACCTGACCTTATTATTTTCTGTGGAGAAGTCTTGAGAGATCCTGAAGTTACTGATGAAAACCCTTATCTTACCCCACCAGATAGTGCTGACGACGTTTTCAAAATTAAGTAATTAATCTATTCTTCATTTTAAGCTTAAGATAAAATACAATTTAATTTGTTTTCTTTTTACGATATACTCTTTGTACTTGAATATGTAAGGACACGTATTAGGAGTCACTAATGTCTATTGCGAAACGTACCAAAGATAAACGCATTGCGTTAGGTTTAACACAATCAGAACTTGCCACTTTAGCAAGTACGACACAGCAATCCATAGAGCAACTAGAAAGCGGTAAAACTAAACGTCCCCGTTTTTTACCTGAATTAGCAAAAGCATTAGATTGTGATTTAGCTTGGCTACTTGAAGGTGAAGAAAAAACCAATGCAACTTCAGAAATTCCACCAGAGAATGAATGGCAACCTGTGAGTGAATGGGACAGTAATACCCCTTTAGGTGCTGATGAAGTAGAAATTCCCTATTTTAAAAGTATTGAACTCGCAGCAGGTGACGGTTGTTGTACTAACGAAGATCATAATGGATATAAATTAAGATTTTCAAAAAGTACATTACGCCGTTATGGCGCATCATCTCAGAACGTAATTTGTTTTTCTGTTTATGGCGACAGTATGTCACCTGTTATTCCAAATGGCTCAACAGTTACTGTCGATACGGGCAACACACGTATTGTTGATGGTGGTATTTATGCGATCGAACAAGATGCCTTGTTTAGAATAAAACTGCTCTATCGCCAACCGGGCGGTAAATTGATTATACGTAGCTATAATAAAGACGAATTTCCTGATGAATCAGCGGAAACAAATTCTGTAAAAATTATGGGCCGTATTATCCATTGGTCAGTAATGGCTTGGTAATCAATAATTTCATAGCATAGAATTCTCAGTCACAACTTGTCCTTTAGACAATAAAACCGTTTTATCTGCTAGCGCTTTTATTTCACGAGGCTCATGAGTAACCATGATCATCGTTATCTCCTTAGATTTTAAGGAATCAATTAAATCCCAAAGTTGATAACGTGTTTCCCAATCCAAACTTGAAAAAGGTTCATCCAGTAGTAAAAGTTTGGGTTGGCTAATAAGCGCTCTTGCCAATGCGACGCGTTGTTGCTCCCCTCCTGATATTTGATAAGGATAACGTGTAGCAAGATGTGCAATTCCCATTTGCTCTAATATCGCTTTTTCTCTCTCTTTACTTCTTTTCTGTTTTGCACCATATTGTGCTAACCATAAATTTTGTGTCACTGTCATAAACGGAAATAAATAAAGCCGTTGATTTAAATATCGGCAAGAGCGTAACCATACTGGTTGTTTATTTATATTTTTATCTGCAAGGTAGATATCACCAGAGTATAAAGTATATCCAGCAATTGCATTTAAAAGCGTTGTTTTACCACTTCCGGATGTACCACTTATTCCTAAACATGTTCCTTTTTCTACCTCCAACGAAACATTTTTTAATATACCCGTTGTTAATGAACGAATTTCTAGCATGATCTTTTCCTTTCTCGCTGTAAACGATGTAAGGCAAATAATAAAGTAATCGCGATAGCAATAAGAACAAGTGCACAGCCTATTGCCAGAGTGAAGTCTCCACTAGCGATATTTAAATAAATTGCCATAGGCAACGTTTCGGTTTTTAGCCTTGTTGCACCCGCTAACATTAACGTAGCGCCAAATTCACCTAAAGCTCTAGAAAATGCAATAATGCTTCCGCTCATTAGCGCCGACCAGCAAAGTGGTATTTCAATCAAGAAAAATGTTTTTGTTGGTGTTAATCCTAAATTTTGTGCAGTTTGAATATAAGCAGGATCAACCGACTTAAAAGCAGAAAGGCTATTTCTCATAATTATCGCGCTAGCGACATAAGTTTGAGCAATAATAATACCCAATGGTGAAAAAAGAGAGCGAGATAACTCAGGAAAAATACCCGTTAAAGGCCCCTGATTTCCTAACAATAATAATAGTCCGATACCAATAACTAATGGAGGAGTCACCAAAGGCAAATCTAATAACGAATCAATGAATCGATGCCCTTTAAAAGGAATTCTTGCCATTGCCCATGCGGCAGGTACACCTAAGATAATTGCTAAACATAAAGACGTTAGCGCTGTACTAAGTGACATACCAATAGCAAAATGGAATTCAGGATCAATAATAACTTGCCTCAATTCAACATAAGAAAGTTGACATATCAGCGCAATTAGCGAGCCTAAGATCAGAAATAGCAATAAAAAAAGTGGAATTAATGCCCATCGAAACACGTTATTTCCTTTTTTTAAGATAATATTTATTTTGCTATAATAATGAAAAAAGCCACCAGTGAGTTGGTGGCAAAAAAACACAATTTATGTGAGAAAAAATTTATGGTTTCGAAATTACAGGAAGAAAACCATAATCAGTAAAAGCCTTTATCCCTTCAGCTCGAGTAAAATAATCAGCAAGTAATTGTGCTTCTTCTGGATTGACTGATGTTTTTAAAACAGCAAGTGTTGCCACTTCTTCTGGGCTACCTTCGGGAACTGGAAGTAAAACAAGTTTATCTTGATTTTTCATTGCATCTGCATATCCAACAATGGCAGCATCCACTTCCCCATTTAATAAATACATAAGCAATTGTTTAATAGTTGCTGTACGTACAACAACTTTATCACGTAATTTATCGCCTTGGCCTGATGCATCAATAAGTTGTTCGCCACTTTTTCCTAATGCGATAGCTTTAGCATCCCCCATTCCTAGTTTTAATGAACTATTCGCAAGATCTTCTAGCGTTTTAATATTACCCACTTTATCTTTACGCACAGCAATAACTGGAATATGGCGAACAATAGAATACTGATTAACAACTTGGCCTTCTTTATCTAACTTTTCAACATAATCTTGTGACCCAGGAAAGAATAAATCTCCCTGCTTAGTTAAATTAAAGCGTGTTAATATTTGGCCTGAGCCACCATATTCAATAGTGACTTTATTTCCTGTCTCTTTTTCAAACACATCCACAACCTGCTCTACGGGTTGCTTTAATCCAGCCCCTGCATAAAGATGAAGCTCGGCTGCAAATGTATTATGGCAAATTAATCCTAATGCTAATCCTAGACTAGCAAGCAATTGGCGTTTCATAAAAGTGGTGATCCCAATCATCGCTATATAATTTTTTATATAATGAATGATATAAGTGTTTAAGGCAAGGGAGTCATATTAAAAAAGATAAAAATGTTAACAACTTATCATTTTTATCTTTTTCTTAAAGCTTACACATAAAGAAAAAGGCTGCTCAAAATAAATGCTTATTATCAGGGATAAGCAGATCTTAAATAGTCACACTTGCCCACAAATCCTCGCATTCACGAGGATTTTATTATTAGTTATCTAGCTCTAATAATGCCAGCGCTGTCACTTCATCAATCACAATATCAGTGGCATAACCTCCTTTTATCGCCCCTATTGTTGCTTGAATATTTTCCACACCACCAGCAATAAAAAGTCGCTGTGTTATTTGTCTTAACTGAGCAAGGCTTATTCCCATTATTCTAAGATCAATATCAGAAACTAAAGGATTACCTTGCGCATCATAAAAACGGCCACAAATTACACCAACAGCACCTAAATCACGATATTGAGCCATCTCACTGCTCGTTAAAACCCCCGTTGTTACCAAAGGATTATCATCAAATGTATTACCCACAACAAAAAGGGCTTTATTACACTGATTTAGCGCTGAAAAACTGCGCCTAATAATAGGCTCAGCTTGAAGTTCCATTGCTAGACGCGCACTAGAAACTACCGCAGGTACATGCAAATTAATACTGCACCCTGACAACTTGTTTGCAATTAACGCGGCTGCTTCTGTTGTTTTAAAATCTGGCTGTGGTGCTACGGCACCTATCATTTGTAGTACTGTGATATTTTTTAATGACTTGGGTGAAAGATAATTACCCAATTTATAAATTGTTCGTCCCCAAGCAACACCTAAAATATCATCATCATTAATTATCTGAGAAAGATACATTGCTCCTGCTTTTGCTAATCTTTCTCTGTTCATATTTAAAGTATGTTGCGACTTATTCTTTTCTTCATCAGGTAAAATAAGCACATTATTAAGATCGAATTTTGCTTTTATTCTGATGGCATAATCAATCGTAGAAAATACTGATGAATCCAAGTTAATATTTACGAATCCTTTTTCTCTAGCTAAATGCAAATATTTCACGACAGTAACACGAGAAACACCCATAATATTTGCAACTTCACTTTGGCTGAGTCCGTCCTGATAGTAAAGCCACGCTGCATAGAGAACGGGATCATTATCAAATAAACTCGCGTTTTTTAGCGAATTATTATCCATTTTAAACCCCACAAATTTTTATAAATCTTATGACTAATTAGTTTATTTTATATTAGAGATATTATTGAAGATAAAATGCCTTTGGCCAAATTAAGCCTATAACACAAATAGATAGATTTCATTAATCTGCTAATAATATCGGCACCCTGATATTTTTCTTTACTACAAGAACCTTATAATACGTAAAATGCCCTTAATAATGCCGTAAACAGCTCGTATCGAGAAAGTTTTTTTTGAAAATACTGTTTTATTTCGCTAAAAATAAAAATATTAGATTTAAGTTTTAAAAAGTTTTATTTTGATAAAATTAAAATCACCAAGCCTTATTGCTACTATGAAAAATCAAGTTAATTTTAAAAGGAAAAACAATGATAATTGCATACTCAACAGCACCAAATGAAACAATCGCTAATGAAATTGCTCATTACCTCATCAATGAAAAACTTGCTGCTTGTGTAAACTTAATACCTCAAGTTAAATCTATTTATCATTGGGACAATAAAATTATTGAAGATAATGAAGTACTTATGATGATAAAGTCCGAAAAAAGCAAACAGCAAAACTTAATTGATGCTCTTGTCGAAATACATCCCTATGAGACTCCTGAAGTGATTATAATACCGATTGAAAATGGTTTTAAAGGTTATCTTAATTGGATCCATACCTCTTTAAATTAAAATAACGTAAATTTTTAGCGATATCTCGTTTCTAATATTTTTTCAAAAAAATGATAATTAATTGTAATTTGAAACAGCTTATTTTATCTCAATTATGAGACAAATAACTTATTGTTAATATTAAAGTAAATTTATTATTTTTAATATGACAAATATTTAAAATACACCTAATAAGTGTAAATAGTTTAATTTTAACTAAATACAATTTAGATAGTTAATTAAATTTTAAATAGAAAAATATTTATTTTATTAGTCTTGTTATATTTTAAAATATAGAGACTAAATAGCCTTTAATGCTAAACTAATAAGATTACCAGCATCTTATCCTTTTTATTTTCTGTTATAATGAATAGGCTTTCTCTAAATTACATGCAAAAAGGAGTGAGTTGTGAAAACAAACAGAGTCGCAAGACGTATTTTAGGTTTACCTTATAATTTAAGTCGGTCTAAAAGGAAAGTGCGTTTTTCCATTATTGCCGCTACAAACGCTGAAAATGTACCAGCAGAGTTAAAAAATACAGCTAAAATCTGTTTAAAACAAGATTTCAGAAAAAATGCAGAGCACAAACGTATATATATGAAGTTAACAGATGCTTACCCAGAGTACCTTGCAACTAATTAATATTTTTATACGTTAACGCTATTTAATAAATATTTTCATATTTTGTTCGTATATTTAAAATATTAAAAATAGCATATCCCTTACATTACGTAAGGGATATTAATTTCTAGTTAGTTTATTTTCCTACTATTTATAAAGCTCTTTTCTCATATTTATAAGAGCAAGTTCCGCACTTGAAGGTTCAATTTCATCAGGCAATAAGCTTAGCTGAAATGCACTCTTAATAGCCTTAATAAGAATTTCACTACGCTCTAATAATTCATCATAACTAAACTGTCCTGCTTTAATTGCTAATAATTCATCTCTATTATCACACCAAACCTTCACTTTCCCTTCTTGTGCTATCCCTAGTGCGATATAAAGTAATCTAAAAGTATGCATCATATTCTTACTATCGTAACTTCTTCCATGCCCGATGTTTTGTTGATAACGAGCATCATTACGTTGCTCAACCCATTGCCAATATTCATGATATTGTTTGCGATATGCGCTATAACCTTCTTTATTAAAACTAAGATAACCTTCTAGTTTTGCTGTTTTAGAAATACTACTTAGCAATACATCATTAGCATTCTCTTTTTTTATTATTCCTTGATAAGGCGCTTTATCATCATAATAAATTGCATAAATATCTTGAGCATGGGGAAGTTTTGTTAACCCAATATGCTCTTGTTTCCAATGTCGATTTTCTAGCCACGTATTGATTAATATTGTTTTCCCATTTTCAATTACATAACAAAAATCGAGGATCGTTTTTAATTTTTTTTCAACCGGATTTACTATTTTTTGTTTAGTCCTTGAGCTTTCTTAATTTGTCCTTGAGCATAGTGCACAAATGTTTGAACGCAAGTTTTAGACAAAAACCATTCTGGTTTTATCAATGACATTAAAGGGTGTCGATAAATAACCATATGTTCAGGTGAATTCAACAGCTCTAAAATATTAGGGTTAGATGCACACAATAGTTCTATAAATCTTCCAAGTTCGTAATAGACTATATCATTAGTTTCATTACTTACTTGGAGTGTGTATTCCAATCCATAAAAAAGATCTTTAGGGAGATAAAATACACCTTTAATATCTGTATCCGATGTTTCCGTTGCAAGATTATGTGAACGACTTCCAGCAATACTTTCAAATAAAAGGTAAGGTTTTATATCTTCAATAGTCAGTTTCATCTAATTTTTCCCTAAACCAATTATTTAAAATTTCATTATCTGGTACTGTTCTTTTAGCTAATTGGACATTTGTCTCTTGCCATAAAAAAATCACCAGATGTTGCATCGCCACTGTTGGAACCCAAGTAAAATGCTCATCTTTATCTGATTTAAATTCTACTAATTCGTGGATAACATTTTGTTCTTCAACAGATAAGATTTTTATCAATTTATTTAGCTCCATGGGTGGGATATCACCTGTTTTTACTGTCCAATAAGCCGACAGCAGAGAGCGTAATAGATAGAACCATTTTTTTAATTTTATAGGTTTTTCATCGGCTTCATTTTTTGTTTTATCTTCCGGAAAATAGCCACTCACAACTTTAGCTATCCCTCTATAATGATGCACAATGACTTTTGGCTGGTAATAGAGTGTTGCCAGTTCAAACAACTCTTTTTGAACATTAGGATATTGTTGATAAACTATTGGCGATTGAAGCCATTCTAATAATATACAGTTCGATTTTCGCAATAGATGTAGTGCTTTGGTAATATCCCAAGCGCCTACATCAAACCAACTATTTTCTATCCATTCGAAGGTTTCTTTTGGCTTATCTATAGAAAGATAAGCATTGCGAGGACGTATAAAAATACCTCGTACATCATAATCACTATCTGTTGAAGCAAATCCCCAGGCTCGACTACCACTTTCTGCAACATAAAGTAATTTAACTTGATGCTCTTGCTCTATTTGTGGGAGTTTTTTTAATATCTCATTATGCATGATCTCCTTATCTCCTATTTTCTTAATTTGTAAGATCTCTTAGTAAGAATAATAAAGGTCTATTCATTACGATAGAACAACTTATTCTAAATTACCGTTAAGCGAATAAATATCAATTCAAAAATTTATTGAGTTTATTATTTATAAAAATAAGCCTATCGCTAATAAATAGAAATAGACAAAAAAGCCACCAGTAACATACTGATGGCTCTTGGTTTTTTAACCTTTATCAACTATTGCTGATAAACGTTATTTTATTCCCACTCAATAGTTGCTGGTGGTTTACCGCTAATATCATAAACGACGCGGGAGATGCCACTAACTTCATTAATAATGCGGTTAGAAACACGGCCTAAGAAGTCATAAGGTAAGTGAGCCCAATGCGCTGTCATAAAGTCCACAGTTTCAACGGCACGTAATGAAACAACCCAGTCATATTTACGACCATCGCCCATAACGCCTACTGAACGTACAGGTAAGAACACAGTAAATGCTTGGCTTACTTTGTTATATAGGTCAGCTTTATGCAATTCTTCAATAAAAATAGCATCAGCACGACGTAATAAATCACAGTACTCTTTCTTGATCTCACCTAATACACGAACCCCTAAACCAGGTCCTGGGAATGGGTGACGATAAAGCATATCGTATGGTAAACCTAACTCTAGACCAATCTTACGTACTTCGTCTTTAAACAGCTCTTTTAATGGCTCAACTAAGCCCAACTTCATATCTTCTGGTAAACCACCCACGTTGTGATGCGATTTAATCACATGAGCTTTACCCGTTGCTGATGCGGCTGATTCAATCACATCAGGATAGATAGTACCTTGTGCTAACCATTTAACTTGTGGCTGTTTAACGGCTTCTTCATCAAAGATTTCAATGAATGTATGACCAATGATTTTGCGTTTTTTCTCAGGATCGTTTTCGCCTTTTAACGCAGTTAAGAAACGATTTTCTGCTTCAACATGGATAATATTTAGGTCAAATTTACCTTTAAACATTTCCATAACTTGTTCTGCTTCATTCAGACGCAATAAACCGTTATCAACAAACACACATGTTAAACGCTTACCAATTGCACGGTTTAACAGTAATGCAGTCACTGAAGAATCAACACCACCTGATAACGCTAAAATAACGTGATCATCACCAATTTGCTCTTTTAAACGAGCAACGGTATCTTCAATAATTGCGGCAGAAGTCCACAGAGCATCACAGCCACAAATATCTAAAACGAAACGTTTTAAAATCGCTAAGCCTTGATGAGTATGTGTAACTTCTGGATGGAATTGAACACCATAAAAGCGTTTTTCTTCATTGGCCATAATAGCAAATGGGCAAGTTTCGGTGCTAGCTACTGTCACAAAGTCTGATGGAATAGCAGTAACTTTGTCACCGTGGCTCATCCACACATCTAATAATGGTTTGCCATCTTCGCTAACTGAATCTTGAATATCATTGAACAGTGCACAAGTTTCACGAATTTCAACTTGTGAATAACCAAATTCACGCTCACCAGAAACTTCGACGTCGCCACCTAATTGCATCGACATCGTTTGCATACCATAACAAATTCCTAATACAGGAACGCCTGCATTAAAGACATACTCGGGTGCTCGAGGACTATTGTCTTCTGTAGTACTTTCAGGGCCACCAGACAGAATAATACCATTAGGATTAAATTCACGAATTTGTTCTTCTGTAACATCCCATGCCCAGAGTTCACAATAAACGCCGATTTCACGGATACGACGAGCAATAAGCTGCGTATATTGTGAACCGAAATCAAGGATAAGAATGCGATGATTATGGATATTTGCTGTCATTTGTGGTGAATTCCAAAACAGATAAAGTCATAAAGTTGAAAGGCTTGCTAATTTATAATTAAAACAAGGTAATAACTAAAACAAGCCTTTCTCGGGATAAATTACATGCCTAAACGATAGTTAGGTGATTCTTTCGTGATAGTCACATCATGAACATGGCTTTCTTGAATACCAGCACCACTGATACGGACAAATTCAGCTTTGGTATTCAACTCTTTAATTGTTGCGCAGCCTGTTAAGCCCATGCATGAACGTAAACCACCCATTTGTTGGTGAACGATAGTTTTCAATAAACCTTTATAAGCAACACGGCCTTCGATACCTTCTGGTACTAATTTGTCTGCTGCATTATCAGTTTGGAAGTAACGATCTGATGAACCTTTAGACATTGCACCTAATGAACCCATGCCACGATAGGATTTATAAGAACGGCCTTGGAACAGTTCGATTTCGCCCGGAGATTCTTCAGTACCTGCAAACATTGAACCAACCATAACACAAGCCGCGCCTGCTGCTAATGCTTTTGCAATATCACCAGAGAAACGAATACCACCATCTGCAATAACAGGAATATTGCGATCTTTCAGTGCTTCTACTGCATCTGCAATAGCGGTAATTTGCGGTACACCAACGCCTGTTACGATACGTGTTGTACAAATTGATCCTGGGCCAATACCTACTTTAACTGCGCTTACACCAGCATCAGCTAATGCTAAAGCACCTTCTGCGGTTGCAACATTACCACCAATAATAGGTAAGTTAGGATATAAAGCACGAGTATCACGAATACGTTGTAATACACCTTCAGAATGACCGTGAGAAGAGTCAATCAGTAAAACATCTACGCCAGCTGCGACTAATGCTGCCACGCGCTCTTCATTACCTGCACCCGCACCAACAGCTGCACCTACACGTAAACGACCGTGTTCGTCTTTACAAGCATTAGGTTTACGTTCTGCTTTTTTGAAATCTTTTACTGTGATCATACCTTTCAGGTGGAAGTGATTATCAACCACTAACGCTTTTTCTACACGTTTTTCATGCATTTTTTGCATAACGATATCGCGTGCTTCACCTTCTTGTACTGTCACTAAACGTTCTTTAGGTGTCATTACCGCAGTAACGGGTTGGTCTAAATCAGTAACAAAACGAACATCACGGCCAGTAATAATACCAACTAATTCGTTATCATTAGTCACAACAGGATAACCCGCAAAGCCATTGCGTTCAGTCATTGCTTGAACTTCACGTAAAGAAGTTTCCGGTGTTACGGTGATAGGATCAGTGACAACACCACTTTCATGTTTTTTCACGCGACGAACTTCTTCAGCTTGGCGTTCGATAGACATGTTTTTGTGGATAAAACCAATTCCACCTTCTTGAGCTAATGCAATAGCTAAAGGGGCTTCAGTCACAGTGTCCATTGCAGCAGAAAGCATAGGAACATTTAGGCGGATTGTTTCAGTCAGTTGAGTAGATAAGTCGGCAGTATTAGGAAGAACAGTGGAGTGTGCAGGAACTAACAAAACATCATCAAATGTAAGTGCTTCTTTTTTAATTCGTAACATAGCAATATCTCACCAAGGCGGCTTTTAGGAAATAGAAAATATTGCCGCGGCATTATACACACCGAAATCGGTTGCTTCTAGCTTTTTTTCAAAAATTTTATTGACCCTACCACTAACTTAGGTAGTATCAATCAATTAAGTCTTTGTTTTAAAATTTGATCTGGCTCACATGACACTACCGATAAACAATAATATTTTTACTGTTAGCCGTCTAAATAAGACCGTTCGCCAGTTATTAGAAATGGAAATGGGTCGCATTTGGATCAGTGCTGAAATTTCCAATTTTACTCAGCCCTCTTCTGGTCACTGGTATTTTACGTTAAAGGATACTAATGCCCAAATTAGAGCAGCGATGTTTCGTGGGCAAAATACTAAAGTAACTTTTCGCCCTCAGCATGGTCAGCAAGTCTTAGTTCGCGCAACAATTACCTTGTATGAACCACGAGGCGATTACCAATTGATTGTTGAAAGTATGCAACCAGCTGGTGACGGACTTCTACAACAACAATTTGAACTATTAAAACAAAAACTCAGTGCAGAAGGATTATTTGATGCCATTTACAAAAAACCGCTGCCATCACCAGCAAAACAAATCGGGGTCATCACATCTTCAACGGGTGCAGCATTACACGATATTTTAAATATTCTTCGCCGTCGTGATCCTTCATTACCTGTGCTTATCTACCCTACTGCTGTTCAAGGTATTGAAGCGCCTATGCAGATTGTTCATGCCATCGAACTTGCTAATCGCCGTAAAGAGTGTGATGTTTTAATTGTTGGCCGTGGTGGTGGTTCATTAGAAGATCTCTGGGCGTTTAATGATGAACGTGTTGCTCGTGCTATTTTTGCCAGTGAAATTCCAATTGTGAGTGCAGTTGGTCATGAAACCGATGTGACCATTGCTGATTTTATTGCCGACCTTAGAGCACCAACCCCCTCTGCTGCGGCAGAACTCATTAGTCGTAACAAACTTGAGCTATTGCGCCAATTACAATCGCAGCAACAACGCCTCGAAATGGCAATGGATTACTATTTAGCGAAAAAACTTCGTGCAATAACACAGCTCCATCATCGTTTGCAGCAACAGCATCCTCATTTACGCCTTGCTCGTCAGCAAAATGTATTAGCTTCCACACAACAACGTTTAGTTTCTAGTTTTCAACGACTATTTCAAACCAAGCAACATCAACAAATACAACTACAAAAACGCCTTAACTACCAAGAACCTAGCTCCCAAATTCAGGCATTACTTCGTCAACAACAACTGTTGATTTACCGTATGCGAGAAAGTATTTCACAACAGTTATCTCGTCAACGTGAACAGTTTGCAATTAGCTGTTCTCGATTAGAAAGTGTGAGCCCTCTCGCAACACTTTCTCGCGGTTACAGTATTAGTGAAACAGTGTCTGGAGAGGTGCTGAAAAATACTAAACAAGTAAAAGTGGGTGATCCACTAAAAACCCGTGTTGAAGATGGCTGGATCACTAGTGAAGTAGTTAAAACACAAAAAATAAGAACAAAACGTAAAACAACCACTAAAAGTGATAATTAACCTTCATTGCTGATTTAATTTCATACAAAAGAAAGACGGCATCAAAATCATATTTGATGCCGTCTTTTATTATTTATCTATTCAGATGGTATTTTTAGATAATTATCATTGAATACTAAAAACGCACTTCTCCTGCAAACAAATAACTTCTACCGCGAGCGGTCTGTGTGTTAGCCCCCGGATCTTGCATAATTGGTGATGAATTACTTCTATCAAGTGCATTAGAATAATTTTTATTCATTAAATTATGCACAGCAAATTTCAATGAGACATTTTTATTAATTTGATAATTACTGTAAACGTCAATTATCGTTGGGATTTTTTCTTGCTCTACCATAGGTACTATACCTAAATCGTAGTCTATTCCTTCCGGTGCAGATTTACGTGATTTACCTGTTATTTGGATCACTGTGCCTAATTCTAATGACCGGTCATCAAAGAAGCGAACACCAGTATCAATAGTGGCATAATATTTAGGAAGTTCTGAAGCCGGAGTTTGTCCAAAATCTAAGCTCGCAATTGATGTGGGTTGTGAAGTGCGTTGATCACTATAGGAAAGGTTAGCGTAAAATATCCCTGCATCATAATTAGCTTGTAACTCATAACCACGCAAAGTCACAGGATCGATACTGTTAGTATGAAGATGAATATTACCATCATTTTCCATATTGACGTAGTCATCCAATGTTAGTGAATCATCCGCTCTACAACGGATCCCTCCTTTACACACGATAAAAGATTCACTAGAAATATAATTTTTGATCTTGGTGTGATACCACAATCCTTTAAATCGTAAGCTATCCCCTTCAATAATTAAATCAGGACGATAACTATTAAATCCAAGTTGGAATGTATCAGCCTTTTCACTCTTTAAATATGGGTTCATTGACGCACCACCTTCATTGGCAAAGAAGATCTCTTGTGAAGTTGGCGCCCTCATAGTGTAAGCATAACTTGCAAAAGGCTGAAATTCAGGAATAATTTCAGCTGCAATTAGCATTCCCGGCTCCCAATTTCTATCATGGCGATTAAGATCCATTGCACCTTCAGGGAAGCACGCATCACGGCTAGCACACGCCGGTTTATGTCCTTTTATATTGTAATCCACATAATTTAAATTGAGATCTAACGTATAAATGTCATATTCAAATTTCATTTGTGAAAAGAAGCTGGTTAAATTATTTTTCCCTTTAGGTGCAAACGCGTTATTTTCAACCATATTGTTTGCTTGCCAAGCATCTGTCGATGGGGCAATAACGCTACGTTTATATTCTGTAAACATTAACTTTGAACCTAATGTAAATGCCATATCTAATTCACCATAATTAAAACGACTAGTATTTTTAGCCACTAATGAATCAGAGATATTTTCCGCATTTGCATTACGCAAGCTCATTAAAGAATCACCTTCAAATTTTTGAGATGCTTGGCTGTGACTTAAGCGAATTTCACTATCAAAAAGGTCATTTAATGGCGTATAGCGATATTTTGCATAATAATCTTTGGCATCAATTTTACGCCTATTAAAATTATTATTATAAAATCGACCACTTAATTCTAATTCATGAGAGTCATTAGGTTTAATATTAATTTTCGCCAATTCTGAATGTGGTTTTTGATTAAAGTGTTTATTAGTGGCAAATTCTTCACTATTAAATCCTGCACCATTCTTATAAGACGATTCTATTTTATGTCCACTTAAAGCAAGCATTGCGCCAACTGAACCATCATCATTAAATAGGGAACGTTGCCCAGCAAAAGCAACCATACCGTTATAACCTAGACCATTCGTACCACCAGCAGCTTTACTTCTTACTCCCCATGAATTACCTTTAAATAAAACATCTTCTACACCAATAGTTTTAAAGTTAGCGCTACCTGCCAAGGCATTGATGCTATTTTCACCATCTTGTTGGCCTCGCGAAATATCCACTTGAACAATAAAGTTTGGGTCAAGCATGCTATTAAATTGGTTATATGGTTGGCCGCCATGGCTAATTTGACTAGGTGATGTGCTATATGTTGTTTGTGTGACACCATCCACCATCATATTCACACGCCCAAAACCACTAAGCCCGCGAATATTGACACTAACGCCCGGTTGACTTACATCCATTTGAGTATACGTTCCTGGCGTTGAACGTAATGCTTGTTCTACAGATTCAAGATTATTAATTTCACCAATAGCGCTATAAGCCCCCGGTTTTCCTAATGCTTTTTGTTCTGGTGTTTCTTTTTGTGCTGATGAAACTTTTAAGCTACTAAATTGAACTGCTTTATCTGTTTCAGATGCGATGACAAAATGATTAACACCCGAAAATAAAATAAGAGTGCTAAGTATTTTCCTTGTAACTTTCATAATAAACCTATTCTTTATTTTTATTTAAATAGGCTCACGTTGCTTTATATAAATATAAAGTGATTAAACTAGAAAATATTATTATTGTTATATTCGTTTTAAATAATAGCACTGTCCCTCTTAAAGAGAGACAGGCTAAATTATTAAACTAATTTATTATACCAATTATTCTATTTTATATTTTGAGTTTTAAAATAGACTTCAGGCTGTTCTAACATCAGAATAAAGGCATATTCTTTCGCTGTATCACGTAAGCGATTAAAACGTCCTGATTTGCCACCATGCCCTGCACTCATATTAGCATCAAGCAATAGTAGGTTATTATCTGTTTTTAATTCACGTAATTTAGCAACCCATTTTGCAGGCTCCCAATATTGTACTTGTGAGTCATGCAACCCTGTTGTGACTAATAAATGAGGATAGTCCTTAGCAACCACATTATCGTATGGGCTATACGATTTTAAGCGGAAATAAACTTCTTTATCCGCAGGATCCCCCCACTCTTCATATTCCCCTGTTGTTAAAGGAATTGAAGCATCGAGCATTGTTGTCACAACGTCCACGAATGGAACTTGAGATACCACACCACGGTATAATTCTGGTGCCATATTCACAACGGCGCCCATTAATAATCCGCCTGCACTGCCTCCCATTGCATAAACATGTTTAGGTGCTCCATAACCTTTGGCAATTAGGTATTTAGTGGCATCAATAAAGTCAGTAAAAGTATTAACTTTATGTTCCATTTTACCTTGGTTATACCAACGCTTACCTAATTCACCACCACCACGCACATGCACAATCGCATAAACAAAGCCTCTGTCTAACAAACTTAAACGAGGTGAGCTAAATGAAGGATCAATGCTACTACCGTAAGAGCCATAGCCATAAATTAAGATAGGGTTTTCACCTTTCTTAAATAAATCTTTGCGATAAACCAATGATACAGGAACTTCAACACCATCTTGTGCTTTTACCCAAATACGCTCACTTTCATACAGATCGCGTTCAAAGCCTTTTACTTCTTGTTGTTTAAGTAACTGCTTTTGATGCGTTTGCATATTCCATTGATAAGTTGAAGACGGCGTTGTCATAGAAGTATAACCAAAGCGAAGCTCTTCGCTATCTGCTTGCGGGTTAAATCCTAGCCATGCCATATAAACAGGATCGTCAAACGTAACATAAGTTGATTGACCTGTTTTCCAATCAATCTGGCGTAATGACACGAGACCTTGTTTTCTTTCTTCAACAACCAACCAGCGATTAAAGAGATCAAAACCTTCTAAATCGACATCTTTTTGTGGTGCAATAACGGTTTCCCAAGGCTTATCGATTGACGCGGTTTTATAAAGGCCAAATAGTTCACTCTCATGATTCGAACGAATATAGAATTCGCCATTGAAATGATCGATATCATATTCACGCCCTTCTTGACGTGCAGAGAAAACAACCATCGGTTTTTCTGGCGCATTTGCGTCAATTAAACGTGATTCTGAGGTTGTTGAACTTTCAATAGAGACCAGAATGTAATCTTCAGATTTACTTTTACCCATCCATGTATAAAAGCGATCATCGTTTTCTTCGAAGATTTTGACATCTTGTTTACGATCAGTGCCATATTGATGGCGATAGATTTGATAAGGCAGTAGCGTTTGCGGATCTTTATCAACATAAAATAGTGTTTTGCTATCATTTGCCCATACTAAGTTTGCTGAGATATTGGTTAACACATTCTCTTTCCATGCATTATCCGATAAATCTTTATAGGCAACATTATAGTTTCTACGCCCTTCTTTATCTTCAGCAATAGCAATACGTTTGTTATCTGGGCTAATTGTCAGATCACCTAATTGATAGAATTCGTGCCCTTTAGCACGTTCGTTTCCATCAACGAGAACCTCCCATTCACCTTCACTATTTACTGGTTTACGCTGATAAATAGGGAAATCTTTACCTTCTTGATAAATAGTACGATACGTATATCCGTTATAAATATAAGGCACTGATTCATCGTTTTGAGCCATACGGCTTACCATCTCATTGAAGAGTGTTTCCTCAAGGGCGTTACCTTCTTTCATCACTGATTCAGTATAAGCATTTTCTGCATTCAGATAATCGAGCACTTTGGGATCTTTACGTGAATCATCTCGTAACCAATAATAATTGTCGGTACGCGTATCTCCATGCGCTGTCATCACGTGAGGTATTTTATTCGCTTTTGGTGGCATCACTAGGGAGTCCTTCTGATTTTGAGCCAATGCAGGTGTTGCTGAAATTAACAATGCCATGATCGCACTCGTTAATTTTAACGTCATCCGTTTTTTTGTTGCGATTAACATAATGTTTATTTCCTTTTAACCTGTCGTTAGAACATTAGTGTAGAAAACTCAATTGGCATTTCAACCATTATTTTACCTTTCGACAATAACTCAAGAGGCGGTATAGGCAAGGGTTCAGCACGTTTGAGTACTCTTTGTGCTTCTCTGTCTAAAGAACGCACGCCACTACTGAGAATTAATTCACTCGATATAACATAACCTTGTTCATCAACAATAAAGCGCACTTTAGAGATACCTGTTCTACCTTTGTTTTTTGCTTCTTCAGGATAGTCTTTATAGCGATTAAGGTGCCCTTTTGTTTTAGATTGCCATAATGCTAACGCGCTTTCTGAACTATCTGAATCGCTGTCATAATTTGCACTAACATCATTAGATTGCTGTTTCGCCGCAGAGCGACTACTTGAAGGTGCTGATTGGCTAGACACATCTTCACTAACAGTAGGTGCTGGTTTTACAGGCGAAGTAACAGGTATCGTTTTAGCTGTCTGCTCAATATTGACTCTTTTTTTTGGCTTTTCGAACAAAATATCAGCATTTTCATTCACAACCAGATCGGGTTGTTTTTCAGCAATATCTTGCTCTACCTTTTTTTGGCTTGCCACTGCCAGTTGTTGATCAACGCCTATAACCTGTGTTTCATCGCTGATCGCTTGTACGTTTTCACTTAAGCTCATCATTACAGCTAATTCGGGCTCTTGTATAAATACCGCCTTCTCTTTATTGAAATAAAAATAAGCTATGACAAAAACAGCATGTACACCGATAGCTAAAATCAATGCCTTAAAACTATAAAGCTGAAATTTTGGCATTTGATCCATACAAGATGAAATAATCATATTCGTGTTATCAAGAAATTAAGGTAATGCAACAGGTGTTATCCAAAGATAATCCGCATGAACTGAAGTAATATCACTTCCCTTTTCCACCATTATCACGACTGTCACGTTTTCATGTGGTGCTAAATCAGTAACGTGTAAAGGTACACCCATTACTTTTGTGGCATGAAAAGAGCCAGCAATTAAAAGTGCGGGCGTCGGTGCATCTAATAAACTTTTTGCCATTGCACGATCACGCAATTGTTGAATAGCCGTCATTTTTTCGGCTTGTGTTTCATCAAGCTCACCGCCATGAGAAAGCTCGATTGTTTTTTGAATGAGTTGGCGAACAGATATATCTGTTGAATGTACACCATCAATAACAGGAGGATTTTTATACGCGCTAGATATTTCACTACGGTCAATATTAGCAGCTAATAAAGGATAATCAGCGCTTAGCCCAGCTTTAACAATATTACCGTACCATTTCCAAGGCCAACCTGAATTCCATTTTAATGCCGCCATTAGACGTTCATCCCGTAGATATTCAGAACCAGAATAACGTTTCTTTGTGTTATCAACTAAGGATTGCTGGCTTGGTGTTAACATCTCGAGTAAAACGGCGCCTTGAGGGCGCTTTTTAGGCAGTTCTGTCATTAACCAATATTCAATATCATGATGATAAGCATTGTCATGTTTTTCACCAATAATCACACGTGATTGACTTGCTAATCGTGTTAACAGTGTATCTGCCGTGATGGATTGCCCAGTTCGTGTATCAATGATGTTTGCCGACTGAATCATTTCTAGATCTATGGTTGATACTGGTTGTTTTTCTATCGAATGACATGCTGAAAGGCTTATTAATGAAACGAGTAGTAAGATCCTTTTTGATATTGAGAAAAACATAATCATCCTATTAGTTATATATACTTATTTTAATTGGATTGCTAGATTAATATTATTAATAATAATTATCAATATCATTCTCATATTAATTTGTATTTAATAATTACTATCTATTTTAAACGTATAAAAAAAGCGCCGGATAAAAGGCGCTTTTTATGTATACAACTATTTAATTAGTAACAATTAATTTTGAGATTGAGCCTGAGCTTCAACAACCGCTAATGCCACCATATTCACGATACGACGTACTGATGCTATTGGCGTCAAAATATGAGCAGGCTTAGCAACCCCCATTAATACTGGCCCTACAGTCACACCATCAGAGCTCGTTACACGTAGTAAATTATAGCTAATACGTGCGGCTTCCATTGTTGGCATCACTAACAAGTTTGCAGAGCCTTTTAATGGGCTATCTGGCATCACATCACGACGAATAGATTCTACTAATGCTGCATCTGCATGCATTTCACCATCAATTTCTAATTCAGGTGCACGTTGTTTGATTATCTCTAATGCTTTTCTGAGTTTGATTGAAGATGGGCTATCAAATGAGCCAAAGCTTGAACGAGAAACCAACGCAGCTTTTGGCTCAATACCAAAACGACGAATAGTATTAGCGGCCATAATCGTAATATCGGCTAGTTGTTCTGCCGTCGGATCTTCATTGACGTAAGTGTCTGTAATAAAGGTATTACCGCTTGGCAATAACAGGGCATTCATTGCCCCTGCTGTCTCCATTCCTTCACGTAAACCAAACACATTTTTGTAGATTTCAAAATGTTCAGAATAGCTACCCACTGTACCGCAAATCAGACCATCTGCTTCACCTCTGCGCACCATAATGGCGCCAATAAGTGTTGGATTGCCAATCATTGCACGGCGAGCTTGCTCTTGTGATACACCGCGACGCTTCATAATTTGGTGATATTCTTGCCAATACTCTTTGAAACGTGGGTCATTTTCATTATTCACCACTTCAAAGTCTTTACCCGCTTTAATATGTAAACCCAATTTCTGAATACGCATTTCAATTACACTAGGGCGACCAATTAAAATTGGTGTGGCTAATCCTAATGTGACTAATTCTTGTGTTGCATGCAGGACACGGTTTTCTTCCCCTTCTGCTAACACAATACGTTTTTTCTCTTTTTTCGCTTGAGAGAAAATAGGCTTCATAAATAAGTTTGTTTTATAAACAAACTCATTAAGGTGTTCAATATAAGCAGAGAAATCTTCAATTGGACGTGTTGCAACACCAGAATCCATTGCTGCTTTTGCAACAGCTGGCGCAATTTTCACAATCAAACGTGGATCAAACGGTTTTGGAATAATGTATTCAGGACCAAAAGAGAGCTCCTGATCACCATAGGCAGAAGCAACTTCTTCGTTTTGTTCAGCTAATGCCAATTCGGCTATCGCATGAACACAAGCAAGTTTCATCTCTTCATTAATGGTCGTCGCACCAACGTCTAATGCACCACGGAAGATGAAGGGGAAACACAATACGTTATTAACCTGATTTGGGTAGTCAGAACGTCCTGTACAGATAATTGCATCTGAACGTACTGCTTTCGCTAACGGTGGTAAAATTTCAGGTTCTGGATTTGCAAGCGCGAGAATCAGTGGGTCTCGTGCCATTTTTTTGACCATTTCTTGCGTTAATACACCGGGCCCTGAACAACCTAAGAAAATATCAGCATTATTAATAACATCATCTAATGTACGAGCGCCGTTATCTTCAATCGCATAAGCAGCTTTGGTTTCTGCCATATTAGCTTCACGTCCACGATAAATAACCCCTTTAGAGTCACATACTGTGATGTTTTCGCGTGTTAACCCTAAAGCAACTAATAAATTCATACACGCAATTGACGCGGCACCCGCTCCTGATACCACTAATTTTACTTTGCTAATTTCTTTTTTAATAATACGCAAACCATTGAGAATAGCGGCTGTAGAGATAATCGCTGTACCATGCTGATCATCATGGAATACAGGAATATTCATTTTCTCACGCAGCTTTTTCTCGATATAGAAACACTCTGGTGCTTTAATATCTTCGAGGTTAATACCACCAAATGTTGGCTCTAATGACGCAATAATATCAACAAGTTTATCAGGATCTGTTTCATTTACTTCGATGTCAAAAACATCAATGCCAGAAAACTTCTTAAACAAAACGCCTTTACCTTCCATCACAGGCTTACCAGCTAAAGCGCCGATATTTCCAAGTCCAAGTACCGCAGTACCATTTGAAATCACTGCGACAAGGTTACCTTTTGCTGTGTAGCGATAAGCAGCAAGAGGATTTGCTGCAATTTCTAAACAAGGAACGGCGACGCCTGGTGAATAAGCTAATGCTAAATCACGTTGGGTTATGAGTGGTTTTGTTGGTGTTACGGTGATTTTGCCAGGTACGGGAAATTCATGAAAATCTAGAGCGCTTTGTTTTAATTTGTCTTCCATCTTCATATCCTTTGTATCAATAGGGTAAGGGCTTCGTTAGTATAATGGTAATGGAGCGTTAAATCATGACGGCTACGACACTTTTTTCAAATTAGTAAACTCGATTTATTAAAAACAATTAATACCTAGTTATAGGTATATTATTAACACTATTTAATTTCATCGATGTAATAAACTCGAACAGAAAAAAGACAATATTTGTTTATTATTTACCAGATATTAAATTAACATTTAAAATAATTAAAATTTTTATATAGTTAAAAAAAACAATAACTGTTTTCACTTATTGATTATTTTTAATATAGACTCTCTTCTGTACAACTCATTGTAACTATAAAGATTTTATAGAATTAGAATTTTTGTTAGTCTTTTCGGTTATTTTCTTTTTTACCCGTAACAATAATTGGTGTAATATTGCCAACCGTCAATTTTATTTTCTTATTGTTTTAATAAGATGTCTGATTCTAATTTTTATTCCTCATTTGGAATTTGCTTTTTTATTTTCTGCGATTGAAAAGATTACGCACATTATTATTTTTTTTAGGGAGAGGGGTTATGCCTAGCTACTCAATTATGATAGTGGATGATCACCCTATCATGAGATATGGATTACGGCTATTGTTAGAAAAAGACAAGGATTTTGTCGTAGTAAGCGAAAGTGGCAATGCTCAAGAGGCTGTAACCGCTGCAAAACAGTTAAAACCAGATTTAATTATGATGGATTTAAATCTGCAAGGGCGTTCAGGTATTGATATTATTCGAACACTTCGTCGCTCCGGATTAACATCTTATGTTCTTGTTTTATCCGTTTCTGATTCACGTAATGATGTTTATGCTGCATTGGATGCTGGCGCAAACGGTTATCTTTTAAAAGAGTGTGAATTAGACATGCTATTACTTAGCCTACGCAAAGCGGCTGTTGGGCATCCCGTTTATAGTGAGCGAGTGTGGCAATATATTCAACTTAGGCAAAACTATTCTGATCCACTTTCAGCGTTGACTAAAAGAGAGTTAGATGTTCTTCATGAAGTGTCTGTTGGAATGAAAAATAAACAAATTGCTGAGAATTTATTTATTTCTGAAGAAACAGTGAAAGTTCACATTCGTAATATTTTAAAGAAATTGCAAGTCACGTCCCGTTTAGCTGCTAGTCTTATTCTTATTAAGCATCAGTACTAAACGTTTTACCCCGACACAAGGTCGGGGTAATAAGATATATCGCTTTAATATTCCATTTAAATCTATATCAAATCATGTATTACTCAATCGGTACTGGATAACTCAATACTTTAAAATGGTTGCCAGGTAATTTTTCGATGTTTAGCTGATACAACTCTCGATTTATTCCATTAATCACAATATCAAGTTCACTAAAGGCGGATTGTATTTCTTCATTGGTTGCCCATGCTGGAATACCTCTCACACCATAATAAAAATAAATTTTACTTTTACCTGAGTCTATTGGCTGAATTTCTTTTATCTGACTAATGAAAAGGTGTCCATAACAGAAGTCTTGATAAGGTTGCCAAGCTTTACGCCCTTTTTCACTAAGATTAAACACCCATTCTTCTCCATTTTCGGTTTGTTCAATCAATCCAGCTTCAACTAATGCATGCATTCTTTCTAATACCCATGGTGCATCATCTTCATTGCTGTAGACAGGCCATTTCCCTTCGCCCAAACACAATAAATAATCACTGTTAAAAAAAGCCTCTAAGGCTATTTTATACTCATCAACTTTTGGGTCATCTTTTTCTTCATCAGCCCAGCTAAAAGAAGAGAGTAAAAGCAATATAAGACTCAGTGAAATACTTTTCATATTTTCTTTTACCAACGGAAATCTTTATTCGTATTTATATTACCCTACGCTACACAATTCGTTACACTAACGTGACAGTTTAATATCCGATATATTTTATAATGTAAATAGGATTTTTCACTACACCAAAAGCTGTTATTTTGGAATTGTATAACACTCATTCTCATCAATACTAATATTACGTATTGTCATATAAGGAAAATATCATGTCCACGACAAACCTGACATATACCATGTACGGCATAAAAAATTGCGATACCATCAAAAAAGCGCGTAAATGGTTAGATGATAATCACATTCCTTACGCATTTCATGATTACCGCAAAGAGGGTTTGACGGAAGCATTATTACGCACCTTTACAGAAAATTTAGATTGGCAGACACTTGTGAATAAAAGAGGAACAACTTGGCGCCAATTATCCGATGAAGAAAAGAGTGCAATCACTGATGTTACCTCTGCAATCTCACTTATGTTAGATAAACCTGCCATTATTAAACGCCCTATCCTTGTGTCATCAGATAATCGCTTTATTGTTGGTTTTGATGTCAATAATTATTCCACCTTTACAGGAGCTTAATTTTTATGTCCTGTCCTGTTATTGAGCTTGCACAACAACTGATTTCGCGTCCATCAATCAGTCCTGATGATCAAGGTTGTCAACAACTGATTATTGATAGGCTTGTCCCTCTTGGTTTTACTATTGAAAGAATGCCTTTTGGTGAAACTGAAAATTTCTGGGCTTGCCGTGGTGGTGAAGGTGAAACGCTGGCTTTTGCTGGTCATACTGATGTTGTACCAACAGGTGATCCTAATTTGTGGGATAACCCACCTTTTGAACCATCTATTCGTGATGGCATGTTATATGGGCGCGGAGCCGCAGATATGAAAGGCTCGCTTGCTGCAATGGTTGTAGCGGCTGAACGTTTTGTTCGCTCTTATCCCGACCACCGTGGACGACTCGCTTTTTTAATTACATCAGATGAAGAAGCAAAAGCTGCTGATGGTACGATTAAAGTCGTACAATCTTTAATGTCGCGAGGTGAACGCCTCGATTATTGCCTTGTCGGTGAACCTTCAAGTCAACATCATTTAGGCGATATGGTAAAAAATGGTCGTCGAGGCTCAATAACAGCAAATTTAATTATTCAAGGTGTGCAAGGTCATGTCGCTTATCCACACCTTGCAAAAAACCCTATTCATCTTGCCACCCCTTTTATCCAAGAACTCGTTAATACTGTTTGGGATGAAGGTAACGAATTTTTCCCTGCGACCACAATGCAAATTGCCAATATCCATGCCGGTACAGGCAGTAATAATGTGATCCCCGGTGAGCTATTTATTCAATTTAATTTCCGTTTTAGTACGGCTATTACAGATGAAGAAATTCGCCAACGTACAGAGGCGTTATTACAAAAACACCGACTTCACTATCAGTTGGAATGGTCTTTATCTGGTCAGCCTTTTATTACTGGGCAAGGAAAATTACTTGAAGCTGTACGTTACTCCGTTAAACATTACACCAACTTAGAACCGGAACTCTCCACCAGTGGAGGGACTTCTGATGGTCGGTTTATTGCCCAAATGGGCGCGCAAGTTGTCGAGTTAGGCCCCGTTAACGCAACAATTCATAAAGTTAATGAATGCGTTAATGCCGCAGATTTACAACAACTTAGCCGAATTTATCAGCGGGTTATGGAGCAACTTATTTTATGATAACGCCTTTAATGTTAACAGGCCGTTCTACCGACCATTTAGTCACTTTATCCGGTCAGCATCGCTTACAATTTAATGCCACTAAGGCTTTTTTAGCATTACAACAACAAGCCACAAAAGCGGGTTTTAAATTAATGCCTGCTAGCTCTTTTCGTGATTTTAATCGCCAATTAGCAATATGGAATGGAAAGTTTGAAGGCTCTCGTCCTGTTTTAGATGCACAAAGTCAGCCAATAGATATTCATACATTATCAGAAGGTGAACGCTGTATTGCGATTTTAAAATGGTCAGCATTGCCCGGTGCAAGTCGTCATCATTGGGGCACTGAGATTGATATTTATGATCCTTTTCGTTTACCTGCAGGCCAGTCATTACAATTAGAGCCTTGGGAATACGAGGATGGTGGCTATTTTGCAGAGCTTAATGAATGGTTAACAGAAAATATGTCAGCGTATGATTTTTATCGCCCTTTTACTCATAAAGAGAGCAATATTGCTTACGAGCCATGGCATATCAGTTATTGGCCTCTTTCTCATGAAGCGTCTCTTGCTTATACACCTGATATTCTAAAATCTGTGTTAGAAGAAGAGAATATTTATGGTAAACAGTGGCTTTTAGCTAATCTTGACGAGATATTTGCTCGTTACATTGTTTTGCCTGAATAATGTTATTTTTCATATGGAGCTTCTTGTTGATCATTAACAGGAAGTCTCCACATAAAGATCAATAAACAGACTAAAATTACCAGTAATATTATTCTGACCCAAAGCATAGACACTAACCACAGTGAAATTGCAAAGGTAATTAAGATCACTAAAATAGCTTTAGGCTTTGCCCCTTTAGGCATAGCGCGATAAGTTTGCCAATATCGTAAATAAGGACCGAACCAAGAGCGATAAAGTAACCAATAATGGAAACGCTTTGACGAACGAGAAAAACACCATGCAGCAAGTAATAAGAAAGGTGTAGTAGGTAACACAGGCAAAATAACACCTAATGTGGCTAATCCAACACATAACCAACCTGCTATAATCAGTAATATCCGTTTCATGCTGTGTTTTTCCAACCTATGCTTTATTGCGTTATTTTATAGAGCAAATAAAAAAGATCCTCATTCTCAACAACAATTTTAAAATATAAGGCTTATTTATGCACTGGTTTGCTAACTATTGGTGGGTAATTTTAATTCTTTTAATAGGAATTATTATTAACGCTATTAAAGATATGAACAAAATCGATCCTAAGCAATTTCTTAAAAATAAGCGGAAATTACCTCCACATCGTGATTTTAATGATAAATGGGATGATGAAGATGATTGGCCTAAACAAAATCAAAACAAGAAGGATGAGAATAAGTAGATAACCACTGTTGATAACGCGATGTTAATTGAGCATCTTTTTCAGCCATTAATCGCGCACATTGCTCTCTTAATTGCTTGGTTAAGACTTTTTTTCCTGATAAAGAAAACTCAGCCACACACTGCTCAACTGATTTATTGTCTACAAAAAAAGCCACTAATAACGGATAGCGTTGCTCATAACCGACCAAAAAGTTAGCAACACTCTCATAAACAGTAAGAGCTGGACGATGAGCAAAGGCAAAACCTGCCATCATTAACCAATTGTCTTGTGCTGTCGCACTATAACTTGGTATTAACTTATCCGCTAAGCGGAGCTTTGTTTGCAGTTCTATCTGCTGATATTGCAAAGCAAAGGCACTTAAAGACGAGCGCAATAATTGTTCGCCTTTTTCAGTCAGTGGATACATCGCCATTGCGGTGTAACATCCACTACTTGCCTCTTTATGTACCCCTAGTCGTACTATTTGAAAACCACATTGCATCCAAAACTGCGCTAATGTCTCAGTGTAACCAAAGCTCACTGAAAGATAATCAATCGCCTGTTTGTGACTCTCTTTTACAATATTAGCAATCAAAGTTGCGGCAATTTTTTGGCGTCGATATTGAGGTAAAACAGCGATACGACTAATACGCAATGAGTTTAAACACATTGCATCAGGTATTAAACCATAAGTGACTAATGATTGAGCAACTAGATTACCTCTAGGCCGACGAATACCTAACCAAACATCGTGAGCAAGTTCGAAAGGTAATCCCCCTTCTTCGATACACCACACAGCACCTACAATCTTGTTATTGATTGATGCTGACCAATAACGCTGTTTCTGACCATCAAGTAAACGTCGTAGGTCAAGTGGTGTTGTTCGATAATGCGCACTAGTCAGTAACTGATAAAAATCATATAGATGTGAAATATTATTATGCCAATTTCCTTGAAGCTGGTGAATATCGACATCACCTTGTTGCTGACAATCAAAATTGTATTTCGGCTCATCAAGCAATAACAACTGATTAAGCCAATTTTCTAATGGGCAATCAGTAGCCCAACGAATGGGGGTTTGTAATTGATAGGTACGCAAATTAGGAATGTTGTCTCCTAATTTCAGCATAAAACCTCGCCCAGTTCCTTCATAACCTTGTACTGTAGTTGTCATTAATACATTAGGAAAATAACCACACAGCGCTTCTAATTGTGCAATGGGCACAGAAGCAGCCTCATCAATAATCAGCCAATCACTTTGAATTTCGTTATTTATACACAGTGCTAATAAATTATCAGGAGAATAAAATGAAATAGCTTTACTGGTGTGTGCAGATAAAACATCTGTGCTATTTTTAGCAGGCGCACATACCAATACATTTCCTTGATATTGCTCGATAAACATTCCTGCTAAAGCTGATTTTCCTCGGCCTCTTGGTGCAATAACACTCGAAATACCAGATGTCGATAAAAGCAATTTGTCTAAAATAACTTGCTGTTCTGCTGTCGGTTTACCCTGTGGAAGCGCCCAAGGTTTAGCTTTTTCAATCAATGTAGGTAATTGAAATGGCATGGATTGTTGCCATAGCATCACTTGCTCATCACCTAAAGTGATATTTTTTAACCATGCTATAAAATTTGGTGTTGAAAGCACACCTTGAGCATCATTCCAGCGCTGACTATCGTTATCGATATAACGATCCCAACTTTCAATCTCAGGTAGGCATAAAATCAATATACTGCCTGCTTTTAATGTCCCCGTTAACATAGCTAAAGCATCAGTATTAAATCCCTCATTAGCATCAAAAACAGCATGTAAGAACTCACGCCCTAATAGACGAATAGCTTGTTCAGGTAACAAAGCATCAGGCTGATTGGAAGAAATTGTGACCCAATCACCTTGGCATAATTGAGTAACTTGCTGGATCAGCGCAGTTTGCCATGCCGGTTCCCCCGCTAATAGTAGTAATTGGCGTTGCCCTAATTGAGCTAATTTTTGCTGATATTGATGTAAATGGGAAAATGACACAGCTAGGATTTACCGATTAACAATGAAAGAATACCTGCTGCA
Source organism: Proteus faecis (assembly GCF_003144395.1). Classification (GTDB taxonomy): domain Bacteria; phylum Pseudomonadota; class Gammaproteobacteria; order Enterobacterales; family Enterobacteriaceae; genus Proteus; species Proteus faecis. Next base: position 56,270 of record NZ_PENZ01000049.1, read on the forward strand.
ATTAATGGCCCAACGGGAACTCCTCGGAAAAGTGCGACACCAATGACAGTTCCTACTAATAAGCCGGCAACCGTCGAAGGCTGGTTATTCATTAAAGAAACGCCTCGAGCACCTAACCAAGAAACTGCGATACCTATTGCAATTGCTAGCAGTGATTTCCAGTTTAAAAATGAGTTAAGCACTTCTTGCCCTGAAATACGCCCAGTTGCAATGGGGGTCATTACCCCAATAGTCAGAATTAAGATCCCGATGGTCATACCATATTTTTCAACAACAGGAAAATATTGATTTAGCGGCGTAATTTTAATCACTAGCAAAGCAAGCATTGCTAGCGTTACAGTCATATTATGACTAATAATGCCAAGTCCGGCGAGAACCAGCAAAATTAATAGTGAGGGATCAACGTTACTCATATTTGTTCCTAAGCCTTTCGCTTTATAGCGTTAATTATCTTATAGTTACCGACGAATGGTATTAGTTCAAAGACGAAGAAGCAAATGTATCGCAAGATTTGATGCTACCACTGTTATAGCCTCTCATAAACCAAGTCTTACGCTGTTCTGCCGTGCCGTGTGTAAAGCTATCAGGCACGACATAACCTTGCTGTTGTTTCTGTAATTTGTCATCACCGATCGCTTGTGCCGTTTTGATCGCAGTTAATAAATCGCTTTCGTCAATACGACCTTCACCCGCAATAAAACGTCCCCACATTCCAGCAAAACAGTCTGCTTGCAACTCTAATTTTACGGATAAACGATTTACCTCTGCTTTCGAGCGCGCCATTTGTTGTTGTTCACGCATTTGATTAGTGATACCCAATAAATGCTGAACATGGTGTCCAACTTCATGTGAAATCACATAACCTTGAGCAAATTCACCACCACCACCTAGGTTCTGTTTCATTTCATTATAAAAAGAGAGATCTAGATAAATTTTTCTATCCGCGGGGCAATAAAAAGGTCCCATTATTTTCGTGCCTGTGCCACATTGCGTTGCGGTGCTATTGGTATATAAAACGAGTTTAGGATAGCTATATTGTTTGCCTGCTTGAGCAAAAATAGTTTGCCAAAAATCTTCTGTACTGGCTAAAACAACGCTACTAAAATCTGCAGCCTCATTATAAAGAGCACTTTGTTGTTCGTTGCGTTGTGGCGCTTGGTTGGTTTCACCGGTTAATGAGTTAAAGTCAAACCCCATAAAACTGGCTATCACTAAAATAATAATAACTACAAACCCGTATTTCGTGCGTAATAAAAGTGCAATTAATCCTAATGGGAGATTACCACCACCAGACGCGGAGGAAGATTGCCCTCTTCTATCTTCAACATTGTCACTTCTCCGGCGATCATTCCAACGCATAACTTATCCCCACAGTTTAAATAGATGACTTTAGCTTTATAATGAACAAATTTATCACTTGATTTGAGATAATAACAAAAAAATTGCAAACACTATCCTCTATTTTTTAAGAGCAAGATAATAGAGGCTATCAAAGTAAAATAGCGCTCGTTATCACCTCGAAGAAATGAGCATCATAAAGAATTAAAACTGCTTTCTTAATGATTTCATAATAGAATTCTTATATCTTGCTTCTGTTCTTCTTTACTAATAAATAGATATTTTAATGACTCGAACTCAACGTTTGTTCACTTTATTGCAGATTTTAAAAGAGAATCGCTATCCAATAACGGCAGAAGTTCTGGCTGATAAATTACAAGTACGTTTAATACACTCCCTTTTAAACGTACCACTTAAGACAAAAGGTCAGCTTTTAGGCTGACCTTTTCTAATTACACCATGTTTAACTTGACGTAATCGTTTGCGTATTTAGTCTAAAGAAACACCAATTCGACGTGCAACTTCTTCGTATGCTTCAATCAATCCGCCTAAGCTTTGACGGAAACGGTCTTTATCCATTTTATCTAAGGTATTTTTATCCCATAAGCGGCTTCCGTCAGGAGAGAACTCATCACCTAATACAACTTTGCCATGGAATAGACCAAACTCAAGTTTAAAATCGACTAAAATAAGTCCTGCTTTATCAAAGAGTTCACTAAGGACATCGTTTGCTTTATAGCTCAAACGTTTCATTTCTGCGAGGTTTTCTTTAGACACCCAATCAAAGGTTTCACAATAAGATTCATTGACCATAGGATCATGGCGAGCATCATCTTTTAAGAATAAATCAAAGATTGGTGGATTTAAAAGTGTACCTTCTTCGATACCTAAACGTTTAACTAATGATCCCGCTGCACGATTACGAATAACGCATTCAACAGGTACCATATCGAGTTTTTTTACTAGCACTTCATTATCAGAAAGCAAACGTTCCATCTGCGTTGGGATACCCGCTTCTTCCAGTTTATTCATAATGAAATGGTTAAATTTATTATTTACCATACCCTTACGATCAAACTGTTCAATACGTTGGCCATCTAACGCTGATGTATCATTTCTAAATTCAAGGATAAGAAAATCAGAAGATTCAGTGGCATAGACTGTTTTTGCTTTTCCACGATACAACTCAGCTTTTTTCTGCATCTGACACACTCCAAAGATGTGATAGGTTTAACAAGAAATTTGCTTCCCATACTCTACTCTAGATTAGATAAAAAAGCTTTTAAAACGTGAGTACTATCACTAAAAAAATCTCATCGACAACACACTACTCACAACATTTTTTATTGAAAACCACGCCATCATTAACAATCATATTTCAATTAATTCTATTGAATAATAATCCTAATAACAAAACTTATAACTACCAACAAAAGAATGGCGTGATAAAAATAGAGTCCATATAATATAAAACGTCAGAATAAGAACAGTTATAGATTATATCACCACATTATTTCTATTTTTAGATTATATTATTGTGAACATTAGGTCTGTTTCAAATTACACTTGTTTAGAGTAATTAATAATAAAAAAACCAGGCTAATTTCTTTTTATGGAGAATTAATCTGGTTATCAATATTCGCATCAACACGTTTTGATGATTTATCTCTTATCTATTTTTATATTTAACATATGCATATTATCTTTTAATAATGTAATGTTTGACTTAAATAATAAAACAATAGATCTCATAAGCAAGCCAACCTAATAAAGCGCCAGCAGGTAAATCAATTAAGTAATGTTGTTTCGTAAACATGCAAGATAATGCAATAAATAATGGGAATAAGAAAACCCATGGTCCTAAGGTTGCATAAGCAAGGCATGCTGTGAGTGTTGCAACGGAAACATGCATACTTGGAAAACAGTTTGAGGAGTCATCAAAATACTGAACGAACTTAAGAAATTTCTCTGACGCTGTTTTACCAGGATTTAAGGTACGCCAATGCGCTGGGGTTGCAACAGGGAATACAATAAAGAAAAACATTTGCATGACTAACAAAACAATATAACTAAAAACAATCATAATAAATTGTCTTGAGTCTTGAATGATCCAATTGAGATATAAAATGGCAGGATAATATAAAAAACTATAGATCCATGACCACCATGGCCAAAAAGGAATTTTTTCATCAATCGGTGAATTAATAATTTTCACTTCTCTCAATGTATATCGTTGAGTAAAAAAATAAAATTGATAAACACCTACAATAAGTATCCCACTTAATATCAAGTGAATAATCATATCACCTGCGCTCATAAATACTCCTTCATATAGTCAGAGAGTGCTTTGTTATTTTTATTTAAGAATAAGAATTGAGGCAATATTGCATAAATTTAAACGTATTGCATTAAGATTAATATTATTAATAATTTTAAATTAAACCTATCATTTAAAGAGTATTCAATTAATGATGTTTAATCTGATAGTTCCAATTGTATTTTTATAAATACATTTCAATTTAAATTAATACAATTAAATTAAGATCATAAAAAAAGCCACACAATTTTTATTGTGCGGCTTCTCATATTTTTGAAAAATAATACTTATTTAACAGGCTTACTGAAAGCAGCTTTCAGTGCAGCAACCATTTGATCATTTTGTGATTGTGTTAATGGTTTACCTTTATCACTGATAAATTGTAAACTACTACGGTTATTTAAATCACCGACTTGTAATTTATAATCTGCTTCTTCAACCGTTGGTCTATCAACACCTAATGCACTCCAGTTTGCACTGCTCATTCCTTTATAGGTTACTTCTATTGAACCTTTAGAACGTGTGCGATCGCCCATCTTCATACCAACACTTTCTAATGCGATAGGTAATCTATCCCAAACCACATCGAATGGCGCACGAACGATAATCACAGGAAGACCGGCATTATCACTGCCACTTTGGACATCAATAATACCTTGTAAGCTACTGCTTGCCGTATTTTCGCTTAAATTACGCATACGGTTTAAGCCATCAACCAATTCGTTAAGCATTAAAATATTGTAACGCTTCATTTCAGCCGGATCAGTCATTTCAGTTTCGCCTTGGCGTAAACCTTCATTAGTCACTGTTAACGAAATAACATTACCTGACTGGGCAATCGCTAAACGCTGACGTGTTTGGAAAGGTACGTTTTCATCAGCACGTAACCATGTGATCCAATCAGTATGGATCTCTTTTTGTCCAGCATCACTTTTAGTAATCGCAACACCTTTCTCTTTTAAGATAGTGCTAACTTGCTCATACAGTGTTGTATTTTCAGGTGAGTTTGGTAATAGTAAACGGCTATTATCTGCATTATTTTCACTACGTGAACCAGTTAACAGATTCAGTGCTTGAGTAGGTGGGCGAATATCAAGCGCTAAACCAACAGGTTCAGTTTTTTTAGGGGTTGGAATGTCATATTCCCCATTTTGCAAAGGCAACACCATACCCGCCGGAATCACTAAATTCTTTAGCCCTGCCGTCTCTAAATAAGACTCATCACCACTAACCTGACGTTTATAGCGCTGATCACTTGAACAGGCTGCCAGTAAAACCACCAGCGACAGACCCGCGACTTTCATAATCTTTGATTTATGCAATAGTGTTGCCATTAAAGTTCCCTAAGTTTTACAGTATTCCCGCTGTTAACAGCGCTTTCTCAACAATTTGCTGACCTGATGATGTCAACGGAGTCATAGGTAAGCGCAATGTGGCGTCTTCAATCAATCCAATGCGTTGACACGCCCATTTAGCGGGGATTGGATTAGGTTCAACAAATAACTGATGATGTAAATCCATCAGACGTCGATTAAGTTCACGTGCTTTTGCAAACTCACCAGCATTTGCTAATCGACATAATTCTACCATCTCTGACGCAGCAACGTTAGCAGTAACCGAAATAACACCATGGCCGCCAAGTTGCATAAAGTCTAATGAGGATGCGTCATCGCCACTTAATAAGATAAAACTATCATCATTAACCAACTCTTGGATTTGACTAACACGACTTAAGTTCCCTGTCGCCTCTTTAATTGCCACAATATTATCCAACTTGGCTAAACGTGCAACTGTTACAGGCAATAAATCGCATCCAGTACGACCCGGTACATTATACAGGATTTGTGGTAATGCAGTGCTTTCAGAAATCGCTTTAAAGTGCTGATATAACCCTTCTTGTGAGGGTTTATTATAATATGGTGTCACACTTAAACAACCCGCAATACCTTTATTTTCAAACTGTTGTGTAAACCAGATAGCCTCAGATGTTGCATTAGCACCCGTACCTGCAATGACTGGAATACGCCCATCAGCCATATCTAATGTCATTAGAACAACATCAACATGTTCGTCATGGCTTAAGGTTGCTGATTCGCCTGTTGTACCGACAGAAACAATTGCGGCACTGCCTGCATTAACATGATAGTCAACTAATTTACGTAAACTAACCCGGTCAACATCGCCTTTTGCGTTCATTGGTGTAACCAATGCCACCATACTGCCTGTAAAATTAAATTCGTTATTCACCATAATCATTGCTCCGAGATAGACGTATACTCAATGGTACTCATTCATTGCTCTATTGAAAACTACTTAACTCTAGGTTTCTAATGAAATTTGCTAATATTCTTTGATATGAATTAAAGAGATATAATAATTGAAGATAGTGAGCAAGGGATCTTGGCAGAAATCGAAATTTGTGTTTACCTGTTAAGAATAAACTGAAAGTCAAAAGGAACCTTATTTTGCCCATACCTGATAAACATTTTCTCGTCATTACTGCATTAGGTGCTGATCGTCCTGGTATTGTTGATACCATTACACAATTAGTCAGCCAATGCGGATGTAATATCGAGGACAGCCGACTTGCGATGTTTGGTCAAGAGTTTACGTTTATCATGCTACTTTCAGGTGGCTGGAACGCTATCGCACAATTAGAAGCGTTGTTGCCCATTAAAAGTGCGGAACTGGATTTATTGACCGTAATGAAAAGAACCACCAATGGTGCACCAATTACCTATCCTTCAACAATCGCAGCGAAAGTTGATATTGAAGATGCACCCGGTATTGTTGAACGTTTTACTAATCTATTTAGCCAACATAATTTTAATCTTGCTGAATTAATATCTAAAACACATCCATCAGAAGATGGCTCACCTGCCCGTTTAGAAATACAAATTACGGCGCATAATCCATTAGATGATCATGGTATTGTTATTAATGAGAAATTTAATCAATTATGTACAGAGCTAAACGCTCAAGGCACAATAAGTATCGTAAATAGTCTGATGATGAAACAGTAAAAAATGGAGAATGACCTAATGAACCCATTAAAAGCCGGTGAAAAGGCGCCTCAATTCAGTCTGCCCGACCAAGATGGAGAAATAATTAATTTATCTGATTTCGCAGGCCAACGTGTACTCGTTTATTTTTATCCTAAAGCAATGACACCTGGTTGTACAACTCAAGCTTGTGGCTTACGTGATGAAATGGATGTACTAAAAAAAGCCAAAGTTGAAGTATTAGGTATCAGCACAGATAAATCAGAAAAACTTTCCCGTTTCGCTGAAAAAGAGATGTTAAATTTCACATTGCTTTCAGATGAAGATCATAAGATAGCAGAGCAATTTGGTATCTGGGGAGAAAAACAATTTATGGGGAAAACTTACGATGGTATTCATCGTACTAGCTTCTTAATTGATAAAAATGGTGTTATCGAACATGTGTTTGATAACTTTAAAACAAGTAATCACCATCAAGTCGTTCTCGAATATCTCGCTCAACATCCATAATCAAAGCTTCGAATAGATAAAAAACAGACAGCGTAAACTGTCTGTTTTTTTACTCTATATATTCAATACTGTACTTAGTTTTTCTTTATATGTTGTTCATTCGCAATTTCATCAGGTAATGCATGCAATACGGCTTTTATTAGCGTTGCTAATGGAATAGCAAAGAAAACGCCCCAAAAACCCCACATTCCACCAAATATAATTACTGACAATATAATGACTAAAGGGTGCATATTTACAGCTTCAGAATACAGAATTGGCACTAATAAATTGCTATCTAATCCTTGTACAACAAGATAAGCGATAAATAACGCCCAGAAATCAGAGCCTAACCCCCATTGAGATAATGCAATTACAATAACGGGGATCGTTGCTAAAACAGCACCAACATAAGGGACTAAAACAGAAACACCGACGATAACCGCAAGTAATACAGAGTAACGTAAGTCAAAGAAAGCAAATACAAAATAAGTAAAAATGCCCACAATGATCATTTCAGTGACTTTACCGCGAATATAATTGGTAATTTGTTGATTAACTTCAATCCAAACTTGGGCGGCTAATATTCTATTTTTTGGTAAAACACGACGAACCGCATTAAGCATCTGTTGCTTATCTTTCAGTAAAAAGAACGTCATTAAAGGAACAAGAATAAGATAAATCGACAGTGTAATAATTCCGATTAACGAAGCTAAAGACACTTTTAATACAGACTCAGCCACCGTTGAGAACTTACTACGTAAGTTTTCTGCCATCATATCAACGATACCGGCATCCATTAATGCAGGGAACCTATCCGGTAACTCATGTGCAAATTCATTGAACTTATTGATCATATTTGGGATATCTGAGATCAATGTCATCCCCTGCTGCCACACTGTTGGCGCTAAAATCAAAATAACAATGGCACTAATACCGATAAAGAGTGTCAGAATTATCGATACTGCCCATATACGGGCACATCCTAATTTTTCGAGTAAATGTGTTGGCCACTCTAAAAGATAAGCAAGCACAATTGCCACTAATAAAGGAGCAAGTATGCCACTGAAAAAATACAGAATTAAAAAACCGGCAATCAAAATGACCACAAGGGCGATAACTTGTGGATCAGCAAATCGACGTTTGTACCATTGAACAAGCAAGTCCAGCATGAAAATAAAGATCCTTTATAATAATCAGAACAATAGAGCTATATGTATTCATTTACATAAGCAATAATCTTTTGACAGATTTTACGTTAGGTTTTGCTATCATACATCATTAATTATTAATTATTCGTTAAGATAGCCATCAGGATACAGTTGTATGAAACTCAGACTTAAAACCCCCTTAGTCGCGCTTCTTGTTTCTGCGTTGCTATCAACATCAGTAGTGCCAGCGCATGCTGCGATTGATATTGAAGATTCTTTACCTGATATGGGAACAACCGCAGGTTCAACATTAAGCATCAATCAAGAAATCGCTATGGGTGATTACTATACTCGCCAACTGCGAAATAGTGCACCATTAGTTTTTGATCCCTTACTTTCTAACTATATTAATAATTTAGGACAAAAACTCGTTTCTAACGCCAGCTCGGTCAAAACCCCTTTTCACTTTTATTTAGTTAACAACCCCAATATTAATGCCTTTGCTTATTTTGGGGGAAACATTGTTTTGCATTCCGCGCTCTTTCGATACAGCCAAACGGAAAGTGAATTAGCCTCAGTTATTGCTCACGAAATCACACACGTTACTCAACGTCATCTAGCGAGAATGCTTGAAGATCAGGCTAAAACAACACCTCTTGCTCTTGCCGGTGTATTAGGTTCTATTCTGATATTTATGGCAAACCCAAATGCAGGCCTTGCAACATTTACAGGAAGTATGGCGGGTATGCAGCAAAATATGATCACCTTCACCCAAATGAACGAGCAAGAAGCAGACCGAATCGGAATACAGACTCTCTATCGTGCGGGATTTGATCCCAAAGGAATGCCTGATTTTATGCAAATTCTTGCTGATCAGGTACGATATAGCTCTAAACCACCGGAAATGTTATTAACGCACCCCTTGCCCGATAGTCGCTTATCCGATGCAAGAAGCCGAGCAAGCCAATATCCCGCTCGACAGGTTCCACAGTCAGCTGACTTTCTATTTGCTAAAATGCGTGTATTAACCATGCTGACGAAAAATCCAACATCAGAGAATGCATTACAAACGGTACTTGATCAGTTTAAGCAAGGTACTGCTCTTGAAAAATCAGCTGCAAATTATGCACTAGTACTGATCTATTCTCGTGATCGCAAATTTGATGATGCAAGAAAACTGCTCACTCCTATGTTAGAAAAAGAGCCTAACAATATTTGGCTTATTGATGCCATGACAGATATCGATTTAGAACAAAATCGTGCAGGCGATGCAGTTGCAAGATTACAACTGGCATTGAAACAAAGACCCAATAACAATGTCCTTATTGCCAACTTAGCTAACTCATATATGCATAATAAGCAATATAACGAAGCTAACCGCCTACTTTATCGTTATACCTTTGATAACCCAAACGATCCTATTGGTTGGCAATTAATGGCAGAAAATTCAGCTAAACAAGGTGATAGAGCGCATGAATTAGCTGCTTATGCAGAAGATTTAGCTCTAAGAGGTGACTTTGAAACAGCAATTCGTTATTTGGGTGATGCAAGCCGACAAGTCAAATTAGGTAGTAACGATCAAGCTCGCTTTGATGCTCGTATAGACCAATTAAGAAAAATTCAGCAAAGAGACAGTCAATTTAAATAAGGGACAACATGACCAAGAAAGTGACGATTTATCATAATCCACGCTGTTCAAAAAGCCGTGAAACCTTACATTTACTAGAAGAAATGCAAATAACACCTAATGTTATTCACTATCTAGATACAGCACCTTCAGTAGAGGAGCTTAAAACACTACTCAAAGCATTAGGTTTTAATGATGCAAGAGCGTTAATGCGTACAAAAGAAGAAATTTATAAAACGTTAAAGCTGGCTAATGAAACATCACAAGATGCTTTAATTCAAGCAATGCATGAAAACCCTAAACTTATTGAACGCCCTATTGTGGTTGTCGGTAATAAAGCGCGTTTAGGTCGACCACCAGAACAAGTAAAAGCGTTGTTTAATTAATCTTCAGCATTTAAAGCCCATATTTATATTCTTACATATATGGGCTTCTCTCTATTTACTTCATTATTAATCCCGCAACCGTTTACTCGTTATTCTCAATTAAGAAATAAATCATCAAATGTTATTAAATTGTAAACATTACAATGAGCAACGTATTTCTTATTTCTAAAATAGAAAAAAACAATTACTTTATGCTTTCAAAAATTTTCATCTCAACTTCATATTTTTTATGAGTAAGAAATTGCTATTTTTAAAAACTTTTATATAGATCACACCACACTGTACAAAGTCACGGTTATAAGAAAAAAATAATCATGTGTTTCATTTATATTGTGACTCAAGTCTCTTTACACAAATGCATTCCTACATATCATGGGCATCAGAAAATATGATAGCAGAATTGGTAAACAATAAATTCTCGCTAAAATATTTTTTCATTATCATCCAAGAAAGAAATTAACAAGAAGTACACATTTAAAACAATACTGCAACACAGCAATAAGCTTTCTATTTATTATTTACTCTATCTCTTCTTTTATTGTTGTTTTTTAATCTGATAACGATTAATCAGTGTGAAATGAAGTTATAGATGTATATGAAATAAACAACGTTATAGCCAACATTATGGGCAATTAAAATTAACCAATCACCATTATTGGTGTCGGGTGATTGCTAGGCTAATAGGAAAACAGATGAATATCGTACTTAGATTAAAACTTGTCTCATTCCTCCAGTTCTTTATATGGGGATCTTGGCTTGTAACATTTGCCTCGTATCTTTTTGGAGAACTGCATTTTAAAGGTAGTGATGTTGGACTTATTTTCAGTGCTCTTGGACTTGCTTCACTTATCGCCCCCGTCATCATGGGATTTATTGCAGATAAGATAAATAACCGCAAATTAGTGTTTATTACCCTGCATATTTTTTCTGCATTAGCATTAGTGTTAATGTCGCAAATGACGACAGTAACCACACTATTTTTTGCGACTTTATTGCACTTGTTGTTCTTTATGCCAAGTATCTCAATGGCAAACAGCATCATTTTCGAACTGTTAGAACAAAAACATTTAGAGCCGAATAACTATTTCCCTAAAATCCGTGTCTATGGCACTGTTGGTTTTATTGCAGCCATGTGGGTTATTAGCTTCTTAGGTTTAGGAAATAGCTACCACCAGCTCTTCGTTGCAGCGATCGCATCTATTGCTTTAGCTGTATTTGCAATGTTCTTGCCTGCAACGAAAGCAACTGACAAAAATGAAACTAAAGCCGAAGAAGTGGCATTTAGTATCACTAATATCTTGCAAGTATTTAAAAAGAAAAATGTCGTTGTATTCTTATTCTTTGCAACATTGTTAGGATCTGTACTGCAAATTACGAATACATTTGGTGTGCCATTCCTGCAAGATATTGCACAATCGCCAAATGCAGATGATTCATTCTTTGCACGTTATCCTTCAGTATTCTTATCTATTTCACAGATTTCAGAAGTCGTGTTTATTCTATTTCTGCCACTGTTATTAAAGCGCGTAAGAATCGAAACGATCGTGTTATTCAGTATGATTGCGTGGATCATGCGTTTCGGCTTCTTTGCTTACGGTGACTACACATCATTAGGTCAAATCGTCTTATTATTATCAATGATTGTATATGGCTGTGCATTCGACTTCTTTAATATCTCTGGTTCACTGTTCTTAGAAAAAGAGATCCCATTACAATATCGTTCAACAGCACAAGGTATGTTTATGACCTTAGTGAACGGTTTTGGTACTTATTTAGGTGCAATGTTAAGTGGCTGGGTCATTGATTTATATACCACTAACGGGGCAGTTGATTGGAAATCATTCTGGCTAATCTTCACTGGTTACACAGTTGCAATCACTGTACTTTATCTGATTTTCTTACTGGTTCCTCAGAAGAAAGCTAAGGTAGTAGCAGCAAACTAATTATTTCCTCCTCCCCAACTATTGTTTGTGTTTTTCACCGCTTGCCTTGTATAAAGACAAGCGGTTTTTTATCTCGTGTTTTTATCGGGAAAGATAAAAAAGAATTGTTCACCGTTAATAAATAACAAAAAATCGTTACCTTCAATGGGAATTTAATTTGGAAAAGTGAGGTTGGATTTAGATTATTCGCCTCACCTAATAAGATGAGTGAGGCCATTTAAAGTTTGAGTATATCTTTCACAAATGGGATAGTCAGTTTACGCTGAGCAACAATAGAAGCATGATCAAGTTCATCAAGCATTTCAAATAAGGTACGCATTTTTCTATCTAAACGTTTTAGTACAAAACGGCCAACATCTTCAGGTAATTCAAACCCACGAAGTTTTGCTCTTAATTGCAACGCTTGGATTTTTTCTTCGTCACTTAAAGGTTGCAAACGATAGATTTGCCCCCAATCAAGGCGAGATGCTAAATCAGGAAGTTGTAGCTCTATTTGGCGAGGCGGTCGATCCCCTGTAATTAATAAACAGGTGCGGCCATGCTCTAAAACACGGTTATAAAGATTAAATAAGGCGAGTTCCCACTCTTCATCACCAGCAATACACTGAACATTATCAATACAAACTAAGGATAAATGTTCCATACCTTCAAGAACATCGGGAACAAAGTAGGCGCGTTTATCAAGGGGAACATACCCAACGGCATCACCTTTTAATGAAAGCTCAGCACAAGCGGCATGTAATAGATGGCTCTTTCCACCTCCGTCACGAGACCAGAAATAGATATAACTGCCATGAGATTGATGAATGGCGGTTCGAATTGCCGCGACTAACGACGCGTTTTCCCCTGCATAAAAGCTATCGAATGTCTCATCATCGGGCAGAGATAGTGGTAATGATAGCTGTGACGGCGTATTCAGAAGCACCTCACCTGAATAGTTTAATAAACGTGGTGATTCTAACACAAATTCTCACAAGGTCAGAATCAATATTAAAAAAGCACATGACACTGGTTAAGATAACAGCAAGATCACCATAATAAGTCCATTTTATATACATCAAGCCCCTCATTAAATGGTTACTTGGCTATCCCTTAAATTATTTAAAACAAAATCAAAAAACATTCCGTGTTAATTCGTTTCACCTTATTATCTGAAATTTAATTTCGCAACATCATTACCGGAAGGTTGCTGATAAATATCGAGTTTAAAATATTTGGCTGATGCATTTATATACTCAAAAATTTCAGATTGAGTCTCTTCATATTCAACCCAAGTGGTTGCTCGAGTAAAGCAATATAACTCTACTGGTAATCCCATTGGGGTCGGTGGCATCGTTCTGATCACCAAATACATGTCAGGTCGAACATCACCACGCATTTTTATCCAATTTAGCATGTACTTACGAAATAACTGTAAGTTAGTCACGCCTTTTGTTTCTAACCACTCATTAATATCACCAATCTCTTCTTCTTTGCCTTCAAGCATTGTTTCTATGCTTTTACGAAGCGGAGCGGTATTTTTTAATTCTAATACTAGCTCTTGTGTTGCAAATGAAATCGAAGATTGGTCAATATAAAAACTACGTTTAATCCGACGCCCTCCTGATGAAAACATCGGTTGCCAATTAGTATATTTTTCAGTCAAAAAGTCTTTCGTTGGAATACGGGAAATTGTATTATCCCAATTGCGTACGGTGATCGTATGTAATGCAATATCAATAACCTCACCGCTGATATTACTACTGGGCAATTCAATCCAATCATAAAGCTTTAATACTTTTCCGTTAGAAATAAGAATATTGGCAACAAAAGAGATAAGTGTATGCTGAAAAACAAACATTAACACCGCAGCAATAGCACCAAAGCTTGAGATAATAATAAGCGGTGATTGTTCAGTAAATAACGCAATGATAAGGATAAAAGAGATAATCCAGACCACAATTTTGGCAATCTCAATATAGCCTTTGATGGAATTATTCCGATGCCACGCTTTTTTAGCATGCCTAATATTGAAGATATCAAGTGCGTTATTAAGCAATGAGGCGATATTGACGATAATAAAGGCACGAGCAACCGTCTCAAAGATAATATTCATTTCAGTTGAAAACGACGGTAGTAGCTGATTAATATAGAGAACGAGTGTAACAGCAACAATAGATGCACTCTTTTTAGCTATATCTTCTATGGTTTCTTCATCTGAAAGCTCAGTAAATAAAAAAAGTAAACGCTTTGCGATTCGACGGAAAATCATTTTGGCGAGAAACCATACCACCAACAACACAATAACTAAAAATATTGTGGTAAAAATCTGCTTTGATGCAATGAAATCATAAATTTCAATCAGCTTTTCCATAAATTACGTTATACCTTTATTGAGATACCCCAACCTTAAAACGAATATCACTTAAATCGCAAATAAGATGCCTATTTCGCATAAGAACAGCCTACCATTGTCTCATTTATTTTATTTAAATAAACATCATGATTGAATTAATCATGCTTTTCTAAGTTTTAAACACTTAAAATATCAAAAATCTTAGTTTTTAATATGACATAAAAACTAAAACACAATAAAAAAGGTGGAGATCATCCACCTTTTTATTAATTTCAGTATATTGCTTTAGATTTTCTCAATCGATTACTTTTTATTTGCTGTACCACTAACCGACTCAATGGTGTTATCCACTAATTCTGTTTCGGGACGAATAATACTGACGAGTTTAAAAATCAAACTTAAAACAATACCCACGATGGTTGCTAATGCCATGCCTTTTAATTCAGCCGCACCAATTTGAATGGAAGCACCACTCACACCAACAATCAGAATAATAGCCGTTAATATCAAGTTTTGCGGTTTATTATAATCCACTTTTGAATCTAACAAGACACGAATACCTGATGCACCAATCACACCGTAAAGCAGTAATGAAACCCCACCCATAACTGGAACAGGCACAGCAGCTATAGCCGCAGCCAGTTTACCCACACAAGATAATAAGATGGCGAGAATTGCCGCACCACCAATAACCCATGAGCTGTAAACCTTAGTGATAGCCATAACACCAATATTTTCACCATAAGTGGTATTTGGTGTTGAACCAAAGAAACCCGAAATAATGGTAGAGAAACCGTTTGCGAACATAGAACGATGTAATCCCGGATTTTTCATTAAATCGCGTTGCACAATATTTGCGGTGACAACAAGGTGCCCAACGTGCTCAGCAATAACAACTAGTGCAGCGGGTAGGATAATAAAGATAGCACTCCATTCAAAACGCGGAGAATAGAATGTCGGTAGTGCAAACCAGTTAGCTTCTTTAATTGGTGTAATATCAACAACGCCCAAGAAGAAAGAGAGTGCATAACCTGCTAATACCCCAATAAGAATAGGAATAATAGCAAGAAATCCTCTAAACATCACAGAACCTAAAATAGTCACACCTAAAGTCACCATCGAAATAAGCAGTGTCTGACTATCAACTGGTGCATCTGCACTTGGTAATAATCCTGCCATTCCTGCAGCAGTTCCTGCTAATTCAAGCCCAATGACGGCAACGATTGCGCCCATTGCCGCAGGCGGAAACATCACATTAATCCAGCTTCGCCCTGCTATTTTTACAATACCAGCCACTAAGCAAAATAACACACCACAGACGATAAACCCGCCAAGCGCTAATTCATATCCTAATGGTAAAAGTAACAACACGGGTGAAATAAACGCAAAACTTGAACCTAAATAAGCAGGAATACGTCCTTTACAAATAAAGAGATAAAGCAGGGTTCCGATCCCGTTAAATAATAATATTGTTGCCGGATTAACTTTAAATAAAATTGGCACAAGTACGGTGGCGCCAAACATTGCAAACAGATGTTGAAGGCTCAACGGGATTGTTTGTAATAATGGTGGGCGCTCTTCTACCCCGATTGCACGACGAGTCATGCTTACGACCTCTCTTTAATATGAATGTGAAATTGGTTTGTATTTTTAACTTTTTACTCGTCCTACTTTAAATCGCCACATTGCTAACTGTGCTCACTCGCACTCGTCACCTAACGGCGCCTTAAAATATTTAGAGTCTAATAATAAGTGATCCAAAAAAAAGCCGACTATCAAAGTCGGCTTAACTATTATTTTGTACCAAATATCTTATCACCAGCATCGCCAAGACCTGGAACGATGTACCCGTGCTCATTAAGATGGCTATCAATAGATGCAGTATATAATTCCACATCTGGATGAGCATCTCCTAATGCCTTAATACCTTCTGGAGCAGCAACCAGTACTAATACTTTAATTGAAGTACAGCCCGCATTTTTTAATAAATCAATTGTGGCAATCATAGAGCCGCCTGTTGCTAACATAGGGTCAACAACAAGAGCCATACGCTCTTCAATATTGGATGCTAATTTCTGGAAGTAAGGGACGGGTTTTAATGTTTCTTCATCGCGGTAAACGCCAACTACACTGATTCGGGCACTAGGAATATTTTCTAATACTCCATCCATCATCCCGATACCTGCACGGAGGATAGGAACTACTGTGATTTTTTTTCCTTTAATCTGTTCTATCTCTACCGAACCACACCAACCTTCTATTGTTACCGTCTCTGTTTCTAAATCGGCGGTAGCTTCATACGTCAGTAGACTGGAAACTTCTGAAGCCAGTTCACGAAAGCGTTTAGTGCTTATATCATGATCTCGCATCAGCCCCAATTTATGTTGAATGAGTGGGTGTTTTACCTCAACGATCTTCATAATTTCTCCTAATGTACGACGCAGCCTGACAAAAAAATCGCGAGATTATACCGCTTTTTTGCCAACATTCCATCGTTTTTCTATTGATATTGATCAAGCGCACAGCTTTTAACCACACCAACATGAATAATTGTGACCTATAAAGAAGATCCTCGCAAACGTTTGCTTTGCCTGTTAGAATAGCACCTGCACACATTTTTTCTTAACAGCAACTTGCCGTGAGGGCTCTACGTGACTAACAAATCCTCTCTCAGCTATAAAGATGCCGGTGTCGATATTGATGCAGGTAATGCTTTAGTCGATCGTATCAAAGGTGTAGTAAAAGAAACCCGCCGTCCTGAAGTTATGGGGGGATTAGGTGGTTTCGGTGCACTTTGTGCCATTCCATCTAAATACCGTGAACCTATTTTAGTTTCAGGCACAGATGGCGTAGGAACTAAACTTCGTCTTGCGATGGATTTAAATCGCCATGATGACATCGGGATTGATTTAGTCGCAATGTGTGTCAACGATTTAATTGTTCAAGGTGCTGAACCTCTTTTCTTCCTTGACTACTATGCCACAGGAAAATTAGATGTCGATACCGCAGCTCGTGTCGTAACAGGTATTGCAGAAGGTTGTAAACAATCTGGTTGTGCATTAGTAGGTGGTGAAACTGCTGAAATGCCAGGTATGTATCACGGTAATGATTATGATATCGCAGGCTTTTGTGTTGGTGTGGTTGAAAAATCAGAAATTATCGATGGTAGCAAAGTTAAAGCTGGCGATGCGCTAATTGCTTTAGCATCAAGTGGTCCTCATTCTAATGGTTATTCATTAGTCAGAAAAATTCTTGAAGTCAGCAATACACAAGCCGAAAACACACCGTTAGGTGATAAATCATTGGCTGATCATCTGCTAGCGCCTACTCGTATCTATGTAAAATCCTTACTGTCACTAATTAAAAATGTTGATATTCACGCGGTAGCGCATATCACTGGCGGTGGATTCTGGGAAAATATTCCTCGTGTATTACCTGAAAACACACAAGCGCGTATTAACAGTAAAAGCTGGGAATGGCCACTGGTTTTCAAATGGTTACAAGATGCGGGACAAGTCAGCACACATGAAATGTATCGTACCTTTAACTGTGGCGTTGGATTGTTAATTGCCGTTAACCCAAATGATGTTGAAAAAACATTGGCACATCTTGCTGAGTGTGGTGAAAACGCATGGTTAATTGGCGAAATTGCGCCACAAGCTGCGGGTGAAGCACAAGTTATTATTAACTAATGAAAGCATGTGAATGAAAAATATTGTTGTCCTCATCTCAGGAAACGGCAGCAACCTACAGGCGATTATTGACGCCTGTAGGGCAAATAAAATCACAGGTAATGTGGTTGCTGTCTTAAGTAATAAAGCTGATGCATATGGTCTTGAACGGGCAAAACTTGCTGATATTCCAACTTATTTTATTGATCCAACTCTATATAATGATAGAGCTGATTACGATAAAGCATTAATTGAACAAATCGATGCTTATCAGCCCGATATTGTGGTTTTAGCTGGTTTTATGCGTATTTTATCGCCTGATTTTGTCACTCATTATCAGCATAAACTATTAAATATCCATCCTTCTTTGCTTCCTAAATATCCCGGGTTACACACTCATCGCCAAGTTTTAGCAAATAAAGACTCTTTTCATGGTGTTACCGTCCATTTTGTGACAGAAGAACTTGATGGTGGCCCTATGATCATTCAAGCGCGTATTCCTGTTTTACCAGATGATACTGAACAATCATTACAAACAAGAATACAAGCGGAAGAGTACCGTATCTATCCATTAGCGATTGGGTGGTTAGCTGATGAGCGATTAAAAATGCAGAATAATCAAGCCTTTCTCGATGATATTGCACTTTTCGACAATCTTGGGTAACTATTTCATTTAAGATAAAAAGTCACATTGTGCTACACTGTAGCCCGCGTGACTTTTTTTGTGTCACCCTTTTCTCTTTTTATTCAATGCATTCACCGAGGTGCTTATGTCCGGTGGTAAGAAAGTTCCACCTATAAAATTACGTCCTCTCGAACGAGAAGATCTCTCTTTTGTTCACCAACTTGATAATAACGCCAGCGTTATGCGCTATTGGTTTGAAGAGCCTTATGAGGCTTTTATCGAGTTAAGCGACCTTTATGAAAAACATATTCACGACCAAAGTGAACGCCGTTTTATTGCCGAAAGTAATGGCACTAAAGTTGGGCTTGTCGAGTTGGTTGAAATTGATTATGTTCACCGTCGTGCTGAATTTCAAATCATCATCGCCCCTGCGCATCAAGGCCATGGATATGCTGCACGCGCAGCAAGGCTTGCGATGGATTATGCTTTTTCTGTACTTAATTTGTACAAGCTCTATTTAATCGTCGATAAAGAGAATGCCAAGGCAATTCATATTTATGAAAAACTTGGCTTTAAAAAAGAAGGTGATTTAATAGATGAGTTTTTTGTTAACGGTGCCTACCGTTCTGCGATTAGAATGTGTACTTTCCAAGCGCCCTATTTTGAACAAAAAGCCAAAGAGGCGAAACCCGAAAATTTTGTTAAACCGGGTGCGACTATTAAGCAATACGTCTGATTTATTCAGATATTAAGTTTTAACTTTAACCCTTGTTGGAGTTCAGATGTCCCAGGAACGACTCTATATTGATAAAGAGATCAGTTGGCTTGCGTTTAACGAACGTGTATTACAAGAGGCGGCTGATAAACGAAACCCGTTAATTGAAAGAGTCAGGTTTCTGGGGATCTATTCAAATAATCTTGATGAGTTTTACAAGGTTCGCTTTGCTGATGTAAAACGCCGTATTCTAATTAATGAAGAGCGGGGTTCACGCTCTGCATCGAGTCATGCCCGCCATCTTATAAAGAAGATCCAATCAAAAGTGGCTAAAGCCGACCAAGAGTTTGATGCTTTATACAATGATTTGTTACTTGAAATGGCGCGAAACCAAATCTTTTTAATTAATGAACGCCAAATCTCACCTAATCAACAGATCTGGTTACGTCAATATTTCCGTCAAAATTTAAGAAAACACATCACACCTATTTTAATTAATCCTGAAACAGACTTGGTTGAGTTTCTTAAGGATGACTATACCTATTTAGCCGTTGAGATAGTGCAAGGGCAAATTATTCATTATGCCCTGCTAGAAATTCCATCAGATAAAGTACCTCGTTTCGTTATTCTGCCAACAGATCAGGGGCGTAGTAAGAAAAAATCCATGATTTTGTTGGATAATATTTTACGCTACTGTCTTGATGAAGTGTTTAAAGGCTTTTTTGATTATGAGTCATTAAGTGCTTATTCCATGAAAATGACGCGAGATGCAGAGTACGATCTTGCGACAGAAATGGAATCAAGTTTACTTGAAATGATGTCATCGACATTAAAGCAACGTCTTACTGCAGAGCCTGTTCGTTTTGTTTATCAGCGTGATATGCCTGATGAAATGGTAGCATTACTGCGCAGTAAGTTAGGTTTATCGAATAATGACTCCGTCATTGCTGGTGGTCGCTATCATAATTTTAAAGATTTTATTAACTTCCCAAATGAAGGTAGTAAATTTCTCTTAAATAAACCGATCCCACGTCTACGCCATATTTGGTTTGATAACTTCCGTAATGGTTTTGACGCCATACGTGAACGCGATGTCTTGCTCTATTATCCTTATCATACTTTTGAACATGTGCTGGAATTGTTGCGCCAAGCTTCTTTTGACCCAAGTGTTATCTCAATAAAAATCAATATTTACCGTGTTGCTAAAGACTCACGGATCATTGATTCAATGATACACGCTGCACATAACGGTAAACGTGTTACGGTCGTTGTTGAATTACAAGCACGTTTTGATGAAGCAGCAAATATCCACTGGGCAAAACGCCTAACAGAAGCTGGTGTACATGTTATTTTCTCTGCTCCTGGCCTAAAAATTCACGCGAAGTTATTTATTATTTCACGTTTAGAAAATGGTGAAATCATTCGCTATGCTCATATTGGTACGGGGAACTTTAACGAAAAAACAGCCCGTCTTTATACTGACTATTCACTATTAACAGCTAACACCGAAATTACCAATGAAGTCCGTCGTGTCTTTAACTTTATTGAAAACCCTTATCGCCCTGTAACTTTTGAACATTTAATGGTTTCACCACAAAATTCACGTATTCTTTTAAATCAATTAATCACAAATGAAATTCACAGTGCTCAAGCCGGACACCCTGCGGGGATCACATTAAAAGTAAATAATTTAGTTGATGAAGAGTTAGTTAATCGCCTTTATGACGCATCAGAAGCTGGCGTAAAAGTACGATTATTAGTCCGTGGAATGTGTTCTTTAGTCCCTAATCAACCAGGATTTAGTGAAAATATTCAGGTAACCAGTATTGTTGACCGCTTTTTAGAACACGACCGTGTTTATGTGTTCACTAATAAAGGCGATGAAAAGATCTTTCTCTCTTCTGCAGATTGGATGACAAGAAACCTTGACTACCGTATTGAAGTTGCGGTGGCTTTGCTTGATCCTCAACTCAAACAGCGCGTTCTAGATATACTGGATATTCAATTTAATGACACAGTAAAAGCACGTTATATCGATAAAGATTTAACAAATAACTATGTTCCTCGTGGAAATAAACGTAAAATCCGTTCCCAGCTTGCTGTCTATGAGTACATTAAATTGTTAGAACAACCAGATTCACGAGCGTAATTTTATGCCTTTATCACAAGATGACTCTTCACCACGCCCTTTAGAAATTGCGGCTATTGACCTCGGTTCTAATAGTTTTCATATGATAATTGCACGAGTTGTTAATGGTGCATTGCAAGTATTAAGCCGTTTAAAACAGCGAGTTTATCTTGCTGATGGACTTGATGATGATAACGAATTAAGCGAGGAGGCTATGTTACGTGGGCTCTCGGCTCTTTCTCTTTTCGCTGAAAGGTTACAGGGTTTCCCAGCAGAAAATGTCACCGTCGTAGGAACTCATACTTTACGTGTCGCCACTAATGCTAAAGTCTTTCTTCAACGAGCCAAAGACGTTATTCCTTATCCTATCGAAATTATTTCAGGCCATGAAGAAGCGCGACTTATTTTTATGGGTGTTGAACACACTCAATCTGAAAAAGGTCGAAAACTCGTTATCGATATCGGTGGTGGTTCAACAGAACTCGTTATTGGTGAAAATTTTGAACCCATTTTAATCGAAAGCCAACGCATGGGGTGTGTCAGTTTCAGCCGTCAATTTTTCCCAGAACAAAAAATTAGCGAATCCGCTTTTCGTAAAGCGCGAGAAAAAGCAGCACGTAAAATGGAAAAAATTGCATGGCAATACAATATGACAGGCTGGGATGTGGCTTTAGGTGCATCAGGAACAATTAAAGCTGCCCATGAGATCTTAGTTGAGCTTGGTGAAAAAGACGGTGTTATCACACCTGAACGCCTACTTATGCTCACTAAGCAAGTTTTACGATTTAAGAAGTTTAAAGATATTACCCTGCCAGGTTTATCTGATGAACGTAAACGTGTTTTTGTACCAGGTTTGGCAATTTTATGCGGTATTTTTGATTCATTAGGATTAAAATCCTTACACCTATCTGATGGTGCATTACGTGAAGGTGTGCTTTACGAAATGGAAGGCCGATTTCGCCATCAAGATATTCGACAGCGCACAGCTAAAAGCCTTGCAGAGCACTATAATATTGACAGAGAACAAGCAAAACGTGTTCTTGACACAATGCAATCGCTTTACGCTCAGTGGGCAAAGCAAAATCCAAAACTGGTTCGCCCTGATTTAGAAGCTATTTTAGTTTGGGCTGTCATGTTACATGAAGTAGGATTAAGCATTAATTTAAGTGGATTACATCGTCATTCTGCTTATATTCTTTCAAATACGGATTTACCCGGTTTTAATCAAGAGCAACAACTGTTATTAACAACCCTCGTTCGCTATCACCGAAAAGGGATCAAGTTAGATGAGTTGCCTAAATTTAATCTTTATAAAAAGAAGCAGTATTTTCCACTCGTACAAATACTAAGGCTAGCGACTTTACTTAATAATCAGCGACAATCGACAACAAAACCGACATCTTTGCGTTTAGTTACAGATGAAAATCATTGGACGCTTTACTTTCCTAAAAAATATCTTTCCGATAACACATTGATGGAATTGGATTTAGAAAAAGAACAAGAACATTGGCAGTCAGTTCCAGGTTGGAAACTAGATATAAAAGAGGAATCTGCTTAACAATATGATATTATACAGAAAAAGACGCTAGTCAATGCGTCTTTTGTTGCATCTATCATACAACGACTATCACATAACAACATAGGTTTGATTTGTGACCATAATATGAACATCACCAACGCAATATTGTTCAAGATTCATATATTTTATACGGAGAAGACCGATAATCATCCTAAAATGGAATAATTAGTGTCAGTGGTTATCTCCCTCGTAAGAATTAAAAAGGAATAACATGTCTCAAACAGCTATCAACAATGATACTGCGGCTGCCATCAATCCGTATTCACAAAAAGTGGCACACCTGCGTCAGCAAATTTTGAGCATCTTTCTCGAAGATGAACGTTTTGTTGAAACCGTTTTAGGTGAAGCTAGTGAAAATGATAGGCTGAGCCACCATGAACTTCATGAAAAAATCACCACTGTTAGAGAATTACTACAAGATCTACACGCGGCAGATATTGCAGATATTCTTGAAGCCCTTCCCTATGACGAACGTCTAGCTCTGTGGCATTTGGTTGATAATAATGAACGTGGTGCTGTTTTAGTCGAAGCTTCTGTCGCCGTTTGGGACAGTTTAATTAAAGATATGACTGACCGTGAATTATTACGATCGGTCGCCACATTACATGTGGATGAGCAAGCGTACATCGCAGAACACTTACCTCGCGATACGATGCGTCGCCTTCTTACCTATTTAGAACCAAGCCTGCGTAATAGAATAAGAGAAGTTCTGCAATATCCCAAAGACAGTGTCGGTCAGATGATGGATTTTGAGTTCGTCACTGTACGAGGGAATGTCACATTAAAAACGGTACAACGCTATCTACGCCAACGAGGCTCTATTCCTGAAGCAACGGATAAAATTTTCGTTATTGATAATAAAAACCATCTGTTGGGCGAACTTCCATTAACCACCGTTTTAACGCAATCTCCGGATAAGCTTGTCTCTGATGTAATGAAAACAGATACCGTTAGCTTTATGCCTGAAGAAAAAGGTGAAGATGCAGCGGGTGCGTTCGAACGTTATGACTTAATTTCAGCGGCAGTTGTCGATAGTAATGGTCTTCTAATGGGGCGATTAACTGTTGAAGATATCGTTGATAACATGCATGAAGAGAGCGATACCAATATTCGTCGTATGGGTGGTTTGAGTCCAGAAGAAGACGTCTTTGCGCCCGTTGGACAAGCAGTTAAAACACGTTGGACTTGGCTTGCTATTAACTTATGTACCGCCTTTGTGGCTTCTCGTGTGATTGGTGTGTTTGAACATACTATTTCTCAATTAGTCGCTCTCGCTACATTAATGCCGATTGTTGCGGGTATTGGGGGAAATACAGGTAATCAAACCATCACAATGATTGTTCGTGCTTTAGCACTACATCAAATACAAACGGGTAGTTTCTCTTTCTTGATTTTAAGAGAGTTAGGTGTCGCCCTTATTAATGGTATTGTGTGGGGAGGCATAATGGGAATTGTCACCTTCCTACTCTATGGCGATATTGCTATGGGTGCAGTCATGACAATGGCGATGGTATTAAACCTCTTAATGGCTGCCATGATGGGGGTATTAATCCCAATGACAATGATTAAATTAGGTAAAGATCCCGCAATTGGCTCAAGCGTTATGATAACCGCTATTACCGATACAGGTGGTTTCTTTATCTTCTTAGGTTTAGCAACTATCTTCTTAGTCTAAGATACGCCTTATTACACTAACGCCACTGATAATAAAATACAGTGGCGTTTTTTATGCCAATCAAATAGATATTAGGCCGTTGTAGAGAGGTAATAATAGATAAGCAACAATGCAATAATCAATGAAGTAATAAAAGTCTTTTTAAAAGAATCACTTAATAAATAGCTATCATTTTGATTGGTGTTATTAAGCAGAGTTTTTAATACTAATCCCCCACCTAATGCAACAATAGAAAACGATACGAACAGAGCAATTGCAGTTAAGAGAACAGCACTCATTGAGATAGAGACCATAAATCCTCCGATATAACAATTGGCTTACTGATGTAATTATAACCAAGGATCGTTTTTTTGATGCCTATTTTTTGTTTTTATTTTCAATCCAACTGAAAGCTCAAAAAAACCACATTATGCATAAAAATACCAAATTAAAATTATCTTTGTAAATTACATTGAAATCAAATTTTAACAAATTAATATTTATTGGAATTTAATTTTAACGCATCGAGATTTAACATACAGCAGAATATTCTAATAATCCATTTTCTATCAGATCATATCTTTCATTATAAATACTGTTAGCTTTCTTAATTATCTAGTAATAACTTTATTTATGGAAAATAATAAATTAAATTATTACTTAATTTCTTATTTTCCATACTTATTTAAATTTGAATAAATATATTCAACATTAAACCTTCTTTATTTAAAAACATAGAATTCTTACTTGCTTTCAATACATATAATATATTTATTATCTATTGATAAAAATTGATAATGCAGAGTTTTCTTTCAAAAAACAAAATCAACAAAGTAAACAAAACTAACAATAAATAACAAAAAGGTTAATGATGTTGTTTTAATTTCATCCACTTACATTATTAAGAGCTTCCTGTTATAACTTAAACCATCATCACAATATTATTCTTTCTTGCATAAATAGCCTTTAAATAACCTTTTGCTGTTATTTATTTTCACTCTATTTCATTTGCTAATTTAAAAAGAATTTAATTGTGATCTTATTACTTATTTATTTTATCACGATGATTATTATAGGTTGTTATTATGACATCACAATCACACTCCACTCAGCCGTTGAGTCAACCTACGGCAAGACCATTGAATCGCAACGACTATAAAACGTTGGGTTTATCCTCACTAGGAGGAACATTGGAGTTCTATGATTTCGTGATCTTCGTGTTCTTTACGAAAACATTGAGCCACTTGTTCTTTCCTGGTGATAACGCCTTTATTGCACAAATGCAGACATTAGGTATTTTTGCAGCGGGCTATCTTGCTCGCCCTTTGGGTGGCATTATTATGGCACACTACGGAGATATTATTGGACGTAAACGTATGTTTACCTTAAGTATCTTCTTAATGGCTGTACCAACATTAGTTATTGGTTTATTACCAACTTATGCCAGCATTGGTATTGCAGCACCATTATTGTTGTTATTAATGCGCATTATGCAAGGTGCCGCTATTGGTGGTGAAATGCCGGGTGCTTGGGTGTTTATCGCAGAACACACACCAAAACAACGTTATGGCTTAGGCGTAGGAACATTAACCTCTGGCATTACTGGCGGTATTTTATTAGGTTCAATTGTGGCGATTATCGTTCAACGTAGCTATACAGCCCAAGAAGTGAATGATTTTGCATGGCGTATTCCCTTTATCTTAGGGGGAGTTTTTGGCTTAATCTCTGTTTACTTACGTCGTTTTTTACAAGAAACCCCTATCTTTAAAGAGATGGCAGCAAAAAAAGCGTTAGCACAAGAAATGCCTGTGGTTTCAGTTATTAAAAATCATAAACAAGCGTGTTTAATTACTGCTGCATTAACATGGTCTTTATCAACGGCCATTGTTGTCACCATTTTGATGACCCCCGGAGTCATTGTTGAAGGGATCTATAAAATTGATAGAACAACGTCATTAGAAGCGAACTGTGTTGCAACATTAACCTTAACCTTAGGTTGCATATTCTGGGGTTGGATTGGTGACAAATTAGGAACACGCGCATCAATGACATTATCATGGGGTGGTTTAATTGTTACTGCATTCCATTTTTATGGCAGTTTAGATGTAGCAATGTCCGGTTTCCAGTTGGCGTTTAACTATGCTCTGATGGGCTTTTTTGTTGGAGCAATTGCAACTACACCTATTGTTAGCACAAGAGCATTTCCACCCTCAATTCGTTTTTCTGGTTTGTCTTTCGCTTATAATATGGCTTATGCCTTGTTCGGTGGATTAACGCCAATGTTAACAGGAATATGGTTAGAAAAAACCGCAATGGCAGGTGCTTATTATGTTGCTGGTGTTTCTGCCTTAGCTATCGTGGTTGCATTCTTACCTTTAGCCTATAAAGGCTGGACCGCGGTAACACCGAAAGTGAGAGAGAAAGAAGTTACATTACAAATTGATAAAGTTGTTAGTTAAGAGCAACTCATTATCACCCCCTTCCGTTCAATACAGCTCCTTAATAGGAGCTGTATTTTTTCTATATACAACAAAAAAGGATGCCTTATAGCATCCTTTATTTTTCTTAAATTTTTTGTTTTTCAATAACACAAATTATTGTGTCATTTTACTTAGCATAGGTGCTGTGATCAGCATTAGAATTGCGATAACGCCTGTTACAATACCGATTTGTAAGAATACACTGCTATAAATTTCTAACGAAGCGTGAGCACTTTGTACATCTTCTGGTACTGCCATTAAACTCGCAACTTTACCTGCAATAATTGCAGCAGCTGCCGAAGTTAAGAACCAAGCCCCCATGATAAAGCCCATTAAACGCTGTGGTACAAGTTGAGCAACCATAGCAAGACCTAACCCTGAAATCATTAGCTCACCAATACTTTGGAAACCATAACTTGCAACTAACCACCATGAAGACACAATACCCGCTTCATTTGCCATGCTTGCACCCAGTGGTAGTACTAAGAATGCGGTCGCACTTAAAAACATCCCAGCGGTGAACTTATAAGGCATTGGCAGTTTGTCGCCCATAAAGTTATATACAGCTGCTAAAAGTGGGCTTGCTAACATGATCCAGAATGGATTAAGTGATTGGAATTGCTCTGGTTCAACACTGAAGCCTAACAGAGAATGTTCTACGTTATGAATTGCGAAGAAGTTTAAAGATGTTGGCATTTGATCATAAAGAACAAAGAATACCACAGCCTCAACCATCAGTAAGAATGCAACAATCATCTTACGACGTGCCACACCTTTCATCATAAAGGTTTCACGCGCAAAAATCAGGATGATACCTAGTGAAATGACCGCTAAAGACCAACTTGCCACTTCATTATTATGTAACAACCAAGTCGATACTGCCGTTAAAGCAACGATACCCACCAGCGTTAACAACAATTTTAAATAATTAAGTGGTTCAAAATCAGGTCTAGAACCTTTATCTTTGATCCAACCACGACAAACCATAAAGTTTGCCAAAGTGATCAACATCCCTACAACACTTAATGCAAACGCAACATCCCAACCATAATTAGCCGCTAACCATGGTGTTGCTAACATAGATAAGAATGAACCGACGTTAATAGACATATAGTACATAGTAAATGCACCGTCTAATTGCGGATCATCCTTCTCATAGCAAGTTGCTAATAATGAAGATGGGTTAGCTTTAAATAAACCATTACCCACTGCAATTGTTGCTAATCCCCAATAAATCACATCTTTATCGTGATCAGAGAATGCCACCATCGCATAACCAATTGCCAGTACGATCGCGCCAAGAATAATAACCCTTTTAGTACCAAGGATTTTATCCCCAAGCCATCCACCGATAGCAACAAAACCATAAACTAATGCGGTAAATGCAGCAAAAACAGTGATTGCTTCCGCTTCACCCATCCCCAGCATTTTAACCAAGTAAACGGCCATGATCCCTTGCAGACCGTAATAGCCGAAACGTTCCCATAATTCGATTGAGAAGATGAGATAAAACGCACGAGGCTGTTTAAATGCATTCAGACTCGGTTTTTGTCCATCATCAGGTGTGTTTGCAGTTGACACTAAAAACCTCTAATTATTCTATTACGCCTTTATAGTTAGGCTGATTTTTACAAAATTTTCGTTATTCAAGACAGAGTTAAAGCTCGGTGAATTTCATACTGGATTGTTATTCTTTGAAAAGAGTTCAACGCAGAGAAAAACAAGGTTGGCATTCTATCACTGGAAAGAATAATTATCTAAGAATTATAACTAACTATTGCGTTTTATCATAGTTACAGGCATTTGTACAAAATAGTTATGCGGTTAAAAAAACATCAAACAAAATAACTCACTGATAATAAATAAATTATTTTTCACTTAATTATCCCTATATAAACAATTAAGCTACGCTACTGCTTATCCCTTATTTGGTGACTGCTCCCCGCCCTGTCGGGCGAGGCTTCCCACTTCTTAGACCGCAACCGTCTGTGTGACGGATTTACGCTGGCCT
>NZ_PENZ01000045.1 GCF_003144395.1 Proteus faecis
TACTCAAAGACCAAAATAAAAAATATATAAATAGTTTCATTTCTCATCCTCTGGTTTTAGTTCTTCTGTAATTATTTTATTTGCTGATTCAGAACCAATAGCTCCAATTGTACTTCCAACAATACTTGGTACTACTGATACACTCGGCGGAGCTGTAATTGATGGCATTACAACTAATGGGCGCTCTTTAAGTCCGCTAGACCAAGGATTAAATTTATTATCCAGACGATGAGTTAGCCATTTTGTGCCTCCATAGCCGACTGTTGAACCAGCTAATGCGCCTCCCATAGAGACCCAAGGTGATTGCCCATCAATTAAACTTGAAATACCTGCACCAGTTGTATTGGTTGTGAGCGTTCCCCAATATCCCATTCCTGGTGTTATTCCTCCTGTTAATAAAGAAGAACCGAAGCTTGCATAACTAAAGCTCGTTTCTGGATCTGTGTAAATATTATACCCTTGCATGCCTAAATTTGCTGTGCCCGTAGTTGTTACACCTATCACACGGCTAGCGACAGTTGTGCTACCTAACCAACTCGATACATAAGGGCTAATAGCCTTACTCATTATTGGTAAACCTAATGTTGTCGTTGCAATAACGGCTCGTGGAATATTATTACCACGCTGTAACTCACTATAATGTTCAATGATAGGATCCAGTTTTTTGATACTATATTCAGCAATTGATTTACAATGAACATCACATTCTGCTGATTGAATAAGTAAAATTAATTCATCTTGCTGTTGAACCAAATGTTCTTTAGTGATCCTAGTTTCCATCGCTTTTTGCTGTTGTTCCATATCGACTTTATTTCCTAAGCCAACTAAATGTTTCTTTTCTTCATCCGTAGAAGCAAGATAATACTTTTCAAGCCATGAAATTATTTGTTTAGCTGTTAAATAATTATTCTCAACCACCACTTTCCCGGCTTGGGCGGCATTGGTAACGCCTGCGCTATTATCGCTGATTAACCCACCGGCAATGCCGGAAGCTAACGTTGCCCATGCACTTATATTCTGCTTTTCAGGCTCGGTAAGTTCTTCGGGGGTTTTGCCATAAAGTGAATGCGATAAAATACCCATGGTTTCGCCGGTCATCGCGCCCGTGGCTTGTGCTGCCGCATTTTCACCTTTTGCCAGTGCAAGACTGGCATTCACCAAACCGTGCGCTATTGTGCGCTGAATATCACTTTCAACACTGTTACCTTGAATTTGATTNACCTTGTGTAAATGCCGTAACGGCTTGAATAGCTCGGGTATATTTACCGCCCATGCCAAAGTCAGACTGGTTGGTATAATCCTGTAAACGTTGTTGGAAGAGGTAATTTTGAACATCACGCTCAGTAACGTTATCTTTAGTTTCTGAAAGGGCTTGGTAGATATCATCATAAGCAGTGTCTGAAAGGCGATTTAGTGTTGACTCGTCTTTAGCAATATTGGTGCCACGAATAGTATCAACCGTGGTTGCCAAATCGATAATCTGTGCACCAATTTCACCCACTAACTGCTGTTTCTGTTGGCGGTTTTGCTCTTTCTCTTTATCGAAGATTTTATTTAACGTACTGTGGGCGTTATCGGTATCTTGGCTTAATTGAGCGATATCTTGCTGCTGATTATCGCTATCACGCACTGTCCATGTGCCTTGCGATACCGCAGATTGAGTGGTATTTTCAGCGCTGTCACTGTGGTTGCCTGCCATGGCTAATGCATGCCCCATATTCGCCAGCATATTGCCCTCAACACCCCCTGAAGTACTCACACCACCAGATTGATGCTCAACTTTATATTCTGCGTAGTTATGGATATCACTAAAGCCTAATGTGCCTGTATCGAGCTGATTATTTTTAGCTTCTGCGGTACTGCTAATCACCGCGCCATCAAGCTGGGTATGTTTACCCACGCTAATATCAAACCCTTGATTGCCTGCAAATAAGCCCGTTTGTTCTTCTACTGAACGGTATTTGCTGTCCATTTTATCGCGGCTAAACGAAATATTTGCCGAACCACCCGGTGTGCCCATCACATTGACACTACCACCGACACTTTCACTCGATTGCTTCGATTTGTAGTCATCAATCGCTTGCTGGCTTTCAAGATGTAAATTTCCCCCCACCTTAGCAATGACTTTATCGCCTTGCGCTTGAGCGCCTTTTAAGGTCGTATCTTGGCCACTTTGTAATGTGAGCGTTTGTCCTGCATTTAATGTGCTATTGGTGTAATAGGTGTGATCGCCCTCTTCAAAGCCTTTCGCTCGGCTACCATTGGCATTAATATTTACCCCGACTCCACCCGAGCCCACTGTAACGCCAACACCAACAGAGGCGCTTTTGCTGCTGTTTTTGCTGTCTATCGTCTCTTGGTTTTGTGCTGATTGTAATGTGATATCTCGCGTAGCACTTAGGGTAAGATTACCACCAGCCTGTAGCTCACTGCCTGTAATAGTGATATCACCCTGCTCTTTTCCTGTTGCTGTAATAGCAAGATTTTCACCTGCACTTAAGCTACTGCCTTGGGCAATATCTTGTTGCTGTATACGTTCCGATTCAGAGGCGCTTTTACCATAAGCGACATTAACACCAATTAATGTTGTGCTCTCATTATCAGTGCCAGATTGCGCATTATCTAATGCAACCGCACCAGCGGCTTGAGCACCCGAAAGCCCCGCTTTAATGCCTTGAAGTGTGCTAATTTGGCTATCATCAGCTTCTTTAGATGCCTTATAACCTGAAATAGCGCCATTGATTGCACTTCCTGCAGTACCACTTAGTGCGACGGTAAAACCGCTCTGCTTAGTTTTGGTTTTGCTTAGCTCGGTATAACTGTTTTCGGTAGCCAGAATATCAACAGAATCCCCTGTAAGAGATATCTCCTTTTTGGCTATCATTTCACTGCCATCAATGGTGAGATTATCCCCTGAAGTGATGCGAATATTGCCATCCGTACTGCCAATCACACTGCCTTTTTGAGTCACCGCATTACTATTATTAAGCTGCTCAAATGCAGATTTACCTACAGTAAAGCCGATACCACCAGTACCACCAATGCCTGATTTTTTAATTTTTTCTTCATAAGATTGGAAAGCAAGCTCTTCTGCTGTGGTAAGCGATAATTGATTACCCGCCTCAAGATTGATATCTTGTGTAGCAATAATCTCACTGCCCTGTGCAATTAAATCATTGCCGGCAGAAAGAGAAATTTCATTTCCTTTTAGCTGCGTTCCCGTTGCTTGTTTATTATGAATTTCAGCATGCGTTGTTCGCGTTTCAGAAGAGCCAAACGATTTATCTTTCGTCACACTGTGTGCGATTTGGTCAATAGAGGAATAACCACTTTGTAATGAGACATCATTACCTGCAGTTAATCCTAGCGAGCCTGTTGCTTGAATATCCGTTGCAGTAAGATGAAGATCTTCGCCCGAAGTTATTGATATATCACCCGCATAAAGATGAGATCCAATCTCCTCTTCAGTGGTTTTATGCAGATAGTTATTACTATCCCAATCAATATTCTCTTGACGACGCGTATGAATAGTACCTAATTCAATATTTTTACCTGCGGTTAACGCCAATTGGCTGTTATCACCACTTGCTAAAATATCTGTTGCTGTTAACGTTAAATTGCGCGTTGCTTTTAATGCCATCTCACCATCGGGTGATTCTAAATAAATGGCGGCACCACGGTTTAGCCATTGGTCGGTACTATTACCCGATACGGTTGCTGTACTAATAATGTCATTACCTGCTTGCAGATTAATCCGGTTTTGTCCTGCAATTTGTCCGCCTTCATTTTTAATATCTTGCAACGCAAGCAAATCTACCGTTTGTCCTTTAATTAGCCCTTGGTTAATTAAATTATCAGTTGAAGCTTGTAAGCCTGTTTTACTTAAAATCGTGCCTTTGTTTTTTAACTCAGGAATATTATTTAAAATAACTTCACTACCTGAAAGCAATGCACCATTATTTTGTAAATCACCGGGTAGAACACGCGCATAAACCTGAGGCACTAATACTTTTTCAACGGAGCCATTAGGTAATGTGATCTCTCTATTGGTTAATAACACCATATCCGTTGTGATCATTGCCATCTGTTCAGAGGTTAATGTCACTCCCGGTTTAATGCCAAACTCTTCACTAAAGCGAATACCCGCATCCATTAAAGCGTGATATTGCTGTTCATTATCATTATGCCCATCTAGATATTGATTACCGGTTAGCTGAATAATTTGATCACGGACTATGCGTTGTTCATAGAAACCATCGCCAATACGTTTATGGGTATTATTGTGATCAACCGATAATGCATTCTGCATATAATCTGAGCTTAACCACTCTCTTTTATTGGTAAAACGAGAGTCTGTTTCAACAATATATTGGCTATCGGTTCCTTTATTGACATTAAATAAACGGTTTTCAGGAAGCTTTAATATAGGCGCTACGGTCTGAATTTTAACTTCTATTGTTTTCTCTTCTGCTGGTTTTTCTAATTGAGGAACAGTAATTATTTTGCCAATAGGAAGCTCAGGGTGTTTTTCTGACCGTTTTATTTCCGGTAATACGCTATTAGGCTGTGTAATTACCGTTTTTTCAGCGTTAAATGTAGAAACAGTATCACCACTTTCTAATACGATTTCTGTCGATTGATTACCATTAATCGTATCATCAAGTTTTTTCGTAGTTATTTTATCAAAGAGAGCAAGATCACTTTGGTCTGTTAATAAGCTCTCTTTATATCTTGTTAATGAGAGATCATTGCCCAAATCATAATCTGTTTTTTCAGGCGTGAGCGGGGTTAGCTCCGCAGTATCAACATCAACTTGATTATGATGAGCAATTAATCGACCGAATCTTCGTGTCGTAAATACTTTTATTTCACTCTGTTCACTTAATTCAGGGCGTTTATCTGAGGTTAGATCGGTATTTTCTTTATATTCCAATAAACCTAATGGTAAATCAGTAACCACCTCAAACGGCCCATATTGGGAATGTGAAGTTGAGCTACTTTTCTTCTTACGACCCGCTTTACGTTTACCCGGTCTTTTATGCTTTATTGCTGTACCTTCATGGTATTCAATACGCTGACCTGCAGTTTCCTGATTATTAATATGCATACCATCAATAATCAGTTTACCACCTGCAATAATATGGCTATCAATATTGTTTAAATTATCACCTTTTAAAGTGATATCTTTACCCGCCAATATTAATGCCGGATCACGATGTAATAATTTTGACTCTTCTGTAATTATCTTATATTTAAACTCATAGAAGTCTTTATATTGACGACCATTAATATTTAATAAATGCTCACGCGTATTAATGTTGTACCAAATTCGCTCATCATCAGAATCAAATTTATCGCCACTATGATCAACACCAAATTGATACATTGGTACTTCAGAAACTTTTTCCGGATCACTGATTTTTAAATAGAGGTCACGATTATTAATTTCTGAAACATGAGCAAATAAATTTCCACTCGCTTCAATTGATGCGCTTTCATTATTTAATACATCAGCGGCAACACTTTCTGGCAAGTTTTCTGTTTCAAAACCCGCAATAGCCATATCACCACCACTGTAAATAAGAGCGTGATTACGGTTATTTATTGTATTACTGAATAGCTGTAGATTTTCTCGAGAGGCTAATACTGGAGCAATATCTTTAAGCTGTGCATAATTATCAAATTGGTGACTTTTTAGCTGGATATTATCACCATAAATTCGTCCACCTGCTTGGTTATAAATTGTATGAGCTACTAATCCGAGTGTGCCGCCAAAAGCATCAATCAATCCTGTATTTTGCAATTTTTCTGAAATAGTTAATGTCAACTGTTTAGCACTAATTTCGCCATTACGTTTTTCATTATCATCAATACTTCTTTTGCTACGAGTCGTCACTAAATCATCACTTTCTACCGGGATTACTGACTCACTGTTATTTAAGTTCGTCGCTTGAAGTGAAATCTGCTCACCCGCATAAATAAATCCAGCGTTATGTATTTCATCATCTGAAAAGAGTGTTAAAGCGTTTTGCGATTTAATTGTGGCATCTTGTTCTAACTTAAAAGCGGTTTTTAATTGAATTTCACTATCACCAGCCGAAATAATTTCGCCATTACCACTCAGCTTTTCAGCCCATAAACGGAGCTGTTGTGTCGCTGCTAACAGCCCCTTTTTATTATCAATAGCTAATTTATTTTCATTTTTACCTTCAATAGCCAACATTGCAGCAGATATCAAGCCATGTTGATTATTAAGGTTTTCAACAGGGATTAATTTGAGTTGTTCACTGGCTTGGATAACACCTTGATGATTAAGCAAATCATTCACTGCAATATGAATATTATTGGCTTTTAAGCCTAGATTTTCATCGTCTGTTTGCTGATTATCAAGCTGTTGAGCCGTTACAGTGAGTTGTTCTTGAGATTGGATCTGTCCTATCTGGTTATTTAATCTCTGACTGAGCGTAATTTCAGTATTGTTACCCGCAAGAATAACACCTTGTTGGTTATCAATACTCTTACCGTTAATCAGTAAGTTATTTGCTGATAAAAGTGTTCCTTGCTGATTATCTAACTCACTTTGATTTAACTGAAGATCCAGTTTGTCAGTAGCTTGAATATGCCCTTTTTGGTTATTAAGCCCTGCAACGTTAAGTTGGGTTTCTGTCGTACCAATAACTTTACCATTTAAATTGATCAGATCATTTTGCCTGGTATTTAACTTAAGCTGACTATCTGATTGCAATAATCCATCAGTATTAACCAATTCTTGAGAATGGATATTTAACTCTTTTTTGGCGTATATGGTACCTTGATTATTCTGCAACTCGCCACTGTTAATGGTGACTGCATTAAGTGCGGTTATTTTCCCTTGCTGGTTATCAATATCACCACTATTTAATGAAATCGCACCAGAAGATACAAGCGTCCCTTCACGATTAATAAGTGGCGTATTGGAGTGGCTAATTGTTAATAAATCGCCAGAAGAGATTTTTCCTTGATAGTTATTTAACTGTTCTGTTTGTAGGTCTGCTTTTTGACCCACCGTTATTAGACCTTGCTGATTATTTAATTTTTCAGGGCTAATTAGTTTCAGCATACCAGCAACGGAAATTAACCCATTCTGGTTGTCTAGCTGCTTAACCGTGGCGTTCAGATTATGTTGAGTAATGATGCCCGCTATCGCGTTGTTATCCGTATTCGTTAGCTTGCCATCTGCATTAATGGTGAGCGCTTTAACGGCATAAATTAGCCCTTTCGCATTATTTATATTATTGGCATTAATGGTTAATTGATGGCTATTACTAGCGATGCTACCTTGTCTATTATCAAGATCGGTAGCAATAATAGTTGCTTGCTTATTAGTGGTTATTTTGCCTGCTTGATTAACCAAGTGCCCACTATAAATAGTCAGGTTAGCTAATGCGCTTATTAGCCCATTTTGGTTATTAATATTCTGTTTCTGCGTGTTAATAACGACATTTTGACTCGCACTAATCACACCTTTTTTATTATCAATTTCAGCTGATTTTAAATTTAACCCACCCTGCTTGCTGCCTAGTTGTGCTTGGTTATTAATCAGTTTTGCGCTAGAGATATTTAAGTCGTCATCAGAAATAACTTGCCCTTGAGTATTATTAAGCTCACCACTTTTTAGGTCTAATTTTCCTTGGCTAATAATGCCACCCGATAGCGTTTGACTATTGTTTAATTCATAACCTTGTGTATCTAAAGTGAAATTACTGGCTGAATAGAGTGTGCCTTGCTGGTTATCTAACGTTTGAGTTGTTAATTTAAAGCCGTTTGCCTGACTAATAACTTCGCCACCACGGTTGTTCATTCCTAAGTTATTAAGCAATAAGGATTTAGCAGAAAAGATATAGCCAGATTGATTATTTAAATTACCTGTTACAAGGTTTAATACCCCATGACTAATAATCCCTGCTTGAGACAACGTGTTGCTATTATCTAATTGATTATTTTTCGTTGTGATATCTAATTGCGTTTTGGCTGTAATAAGACCATTTTGGTTATTAATAGCACCACTTTCGATTAATACCCGTTCTTCTATGCTACCAATCTTACCTTTCTTATTATTGATATCTTCAACAAACAGTGACTGTTTAGCCGTTGACGTGATTTTACCTTCAAGGTTATCAATATTACCGGCGTTAATTTCTAATTCGCCTTTACTTATAATACCGCCACTTGTTGCCGTATCACTATTATCAATGCGCTGCTTGTCAGTGCTAATATTTAATGCTGTATTCGCCGTGATCAACCCTGCATGATTTAATAGTTCATGGCTGGCGATAATTAACTTGCCTGTTTGGCTGGCTAATACACCTTGCTGGTTATCCAATAACTTGGCTTTTATTTCGATATCATTATGGCTGATGACACCAAGGTCATTTAGTGTATTGTTATTACTAAATTGATCAGATAATTCTATTTGCAGTTTTTCTGACGAATAGATCAACCCCTCATCATTATCAAGTTTACGGCCTTCTAATACTAAGTTTTGCTTAAGACTTGCTAGTTTGCCTTGTTGGTTATTTAACCGATTGAAGGTAATTTTGCTACCATTCTCAGCCGTTAAATTCCCTTTATTATTGTTAATATCACCTGCATTAAGCGTTAAATTAGCTTTGGTTAAAATACCCCCCTTATTTTTGCTGTTGCTATTATCAATAACATTTCCGTAGGTATTAATTACCATCTCTTTTAGGGAGTAAACTAACCCAGAAATATTTTTGATTGAGGCTGAATCAATAGAAATTGTGCCATTATCAGCGGAAATAACACCGTTATTATTGATAATTTGTTGCTGATGCGTATTGATTATTGCATTGTATTTTGCAATTAGCTGACCATCTTGATTGTTGAGTTCGCCACTATCAATGGTGATATTTTTTTGGCTAACAATTCCGCCACTTTTCAAGGTTTGCGAGTTATCGATAGCATATTTATTTGAATCTAAATTAAGAGAACCTTGAGCAGAAATAACTCCACTACGGTTGTCAATTTGATGTGTATTTAAAGTCAGTGATGACTTCTCACTTCCTAAACGACCTTGATAGTTAATTAAATCGCCATAAGATAAAATATTCTCACTATTGCGTGCAATTATTTTACCAAGTGTATTATCTAATTTTCCTTGTGTTTCAATGGATAATGCATCGTGGCTAGTGATTTTTCCTTTAGTATTATTTAACTCTCTCCCCATTATAAGCGTCATTAATTTATTAGAGACAAGTGATCCTTGCGTATTATTTAACGCTTCTTTTGTCTTAATTTCTAACGTCTCAAGAGCACTTATTTCTCCTTGGGTATTGTTTAATTTGCCATTAGTTAAAATATTTACTGAAGTATTACTAATCAACTTGCCTTTGGTGTTATCTAATTCACCCGTTGTAATATTGAGTGTATTTTTACTAAAAATCTGACTATTGGTTTTCGTACTTTGGTTACTTAAACGCTCACTTTGAGTATTTATGGTGATGTTATTAGCACTGATTGAACCATTATCATTAATCAGTTGTTTACTGGTAATTGATAAATCGCTATTTAGGCTGCCTAATATGCCTTGTTGATTAATTAAGTTACCACTTTTAATGGCTAGCTGATTAGCGGAAACAATACGACCTTGCGTGCTATCAATATCACCACTATTAATAGTTAATGTCCCTTTTGTTTCGATACCTTTATTACCCTCAATTGTTTGACGATTAATCAGGTTATCACGCAAAGTTAATTGTAATTGTTGAGGAGAAAACAGATGTCCTTGGCTATTATTTAGCGATATTCCTTTTAATGCTAAATTCGCTAACTCACTAAGGATCCGGCCTGATTGGTTAGTCACCGTGTTAGTTTGTAAATCAACTTGTTGCTTGGCTAGGATCTGTCCTTGTTGATTATTAAGGTCGCCACTGTGAATATTTAATCCACCTTGGCTAACTATTCCGCCACTTTTTTGTGTTTCACTATTCGTTATTTTTTGCTGGTGGCTATCAATAATGAGATCTTTACCGGTAATAATCAGTCCAGCGTGATTATTTATCGCACCTGTTTTTAATGTTGCATTATCAGATAAGGTTAATCGACCTAATTGGTTGATAAAACCGGCTTTGGCTGTACTTAATTGCAATTGACTCGCGCTAATATCACCTTGGCTATTATCTAATAATCCCGTATTCAGTAGTAAGTTTTGTGTTGCCTGAATACCTTGATCTTTTTGTGTATCACGGTTAATTAACTGCTGGTTATTTGAGTTAATGGTGATATTAAATGCTTGTATTAACCCTGATGTATTATTCCAATCTTGAGTATTAGCAGTAAAATCGCCGGGTGTAACGACTTTACCCTGTTGGCTATTAACCGTTTTACTTTGCAGATCAATACTGTTTTTAGCATTGATAACCCCTTGGCTATTGTTAATATCACCAACGTCTAGATGCAACGCCTCTCGGCTAATAATACCGCCAGATTGATGCGTATTTTGGTTATTTAACTCGCCGCCTTGAGTCGCCAACCTCAAGGATTTTTCTGATTGAATAACCCCTTGGCTATTATCAATTTTATTTGTCATTAATCGCAGTCTGTCTTGCGAAACTATGGCACCTTGTTGGTTATCTGCATATCCCGTTAAAGTGATATTTAATCCATTAGCGCTAATTTCACCTTTAACGTTATTTAATGTGCTGGCTTTTATTTCGCTATTGCTTTTACTGACAATTTTCCCAGCCGTATTATCAAGCTTATTGTTCAGGGTGAGGTCAATTGTTTTATCGGCATGAATATTGCCTTGCTGGTTAGTTAATATATTACCATTAAGTTTAAGGGTGTCAGCGGATATCAATGCGCCTTTATTGTTTGTAATGGCTTCTTTGGCGATTATATCTAGGCGACTTTGGTTTAAGGTTCTTACCTCACCTTGTGTATTATCTATCTCTTGAGCATTGAGTGTTAATACGCCTTGCGTCTGAATATTACCGCGTTGGTTACTGAGTATTTTTTCTACGTTAATTGATGTTAGTTCAGTACCTGTTTGCTTTAAATTAGCATCATTATGGTTAAGATTAACTGCATTAATTTCTATTTTTTTCGCCTGAGTTGTGGCTTTTTCTAAATCTAAATTTTGCCCTTGTAGAAAAAGCTGCCCCGTTGTTAATAAGGAGCCTTCTTTACCTAATAACGTGTCGGTTTTTAGGGTGATAACACCTTGTTGAGGCAGTGAGATTGTGCCTTGTGGATTATTTAGTGCCGTTGTTTTAATGATTAATTGACGACCAAGACTTTGAATATCGCCACGTTGATTATTCATATTTTGATGATTTAAAGAGAGATTTCCGGCGGTATTAATCTCTCCTTTTTGGTTATTGAGTACAACGGAATTAAGTTTTAAATCATGACTACCTGATTGGCTTAATTTACCCTCACTATTATCAATCAGGTTCGGCGCAATAAGTTGAAGCTTATCACCGCTGATCTCACCTTTACGATTAATAATCTCTGTTTTAGCATTAAGCATGACTGTATTGGCATTAACTTCGGCTAGCTCTGTTTTAACTTTCCCTACTGATGCCGTAATGTGTAGATCTTTACTTTGTGTTTTGCTGTTTGAAATATCAACATTTTTGGCAGTTAAATTAATTTTATCGCCACTTAAATGCTGACCAGCAGAAATAATGTCATCCGTTATATTCAAAGTTAGCGAGGCAGAATTAACGGCATTACCACTATTATCAATACCAGCACCGAGTTGGCTCTTTTGTGTTGCCAAATAACCTTTAGCATCAATTTGAATATTCTCTTGAGCGACTATTTTGCCTGATGCGGTTTGAGAAACGTTTTCTGTTGCTTTTAACTGAATATTATTTTTAGCTTGCAGTGTGCCACTATTAACAAGATCACCTGAGGTATTTAGCGCTAGGTTTTTATCGCCAGCAATCACACCTTGGTTATTTACACTTACCGTATTAATTTGTAATTGTGCTTTAGACTGAATTAGTCCGGTATTTATTAACTGACCGTTTTGATTTAGTGTTAAACCACCGGCTTCAGCACCAATTTCGCCTGCATTGCGCACACCAATACCATGCTCTGTGCCAACCAGTTTAATTTTGTTGGCATACATACCACCCACCAGTGCGACATCAATGGTATAATCATTTTGTTTCGCTACCGAATTATCTTGGTTAATCACATTGCCATTATTATCTAATTTATTTTTACCCGTCGTAATTTCTAAGTTATTAGCTTGAATACGTGAGTTAACTTCTACAGCACGCGCTAAAATACGCGTGTAATCACTTTGGCTATCATTTAGACCACGTCCAGAAATAACTATTTTTCCGTTATTTATTTCATAACCAGAAATTGCGCCGTCGTGTGTTAATGCATTACCTGCAACTAACGTGGTATTTACGGCATTAATAAAGCCACAGCCTTGGCAACTAATACCCACTGGATTAGCGATAATAATTTCCGCTCGTTTACCAGCAACTTCAATAAAACCATTAAGTTGACTAGGATTTTGGCTATTAATTTCATTTAAAATAACATTCGCTTCGCCTTTAACCAGCCACGGATTTCCCGTCACCATTCCAGCTAATTGTGTTTGTGTATCTTGTAAGCTGTTATTGAGGATCGCACCTTTATTATCAACATCAAATTGCGTAAATTGGTTTCGTGAAACACCATGTTGATTAGGTTGCTGAATATTAACCTGTGCTATGCCATTACTGGTTTGTAATACCGTTGCTTGTTGGTTATTTGGCGCATGTTGATCTGCAATAATTTGACTGGCTTGCACAGAAAAGCTGACCATGCCTTGCATCAATAATAAAATAAATGCCACGCTATTTAGCGAACGTTTAATGGATGATGAAAAAAGAGTATTACGCTTATTATTTTCACCACAAGATTTAGTTAATTCAGAAACAACAACCATTGATTGTCGAGTACGATTATAAATAACGCGATAACATAATTTATTCATGTGTAAGATCCTTGCCTAAAAGACAATATAAACTTCATTTAATTATTATTTTTTATTTAATATTTTAGTTAATGCTATATTTTAGTAATTAAAGTGAATGCTAAATCCTAAATTAACGTGATCCGTTTTAAAACCATCAGGTTTTGATAATGGCGTACCAATAAAAGTGTCATATTTTATTTTTGATGAGAATAGTGAGCCTTTTATTCCTATAACGCCACCAGCAAGATGTTTACCTAATAAACGAGGATTGTCCGTATTATCAGTTAATTTACCGTAATCAATACCTAAATAAGCAAAATGCGCTGTAGAAGGATATTGCCAACTTAACGTATTTTGCACATACCAACCTTCATTGGCACTTAAAGTTCGTTCACCATCAAAACCACGAATTGTCCAGCGGTTACCAATAGCCAGTTTATCTATTGCGGTTAATGGATCATGGGTCACTTGTCGGCGATAGTGCCCTTGATAACGAAATGCTTGTTGTCCTATTAATATAGGAATTTCTAAATCCGCTCGCCATGTCAAAATATCCGCTTTATCTGTTGCATAATAATTATCTAGGTAGGCTTCTTCATAAGCAGGAACAGAACCAAACCAACGCGTTCCTCGTTGATAATTCACGCTACCTTCAAAAGTCGCAAAAGAGAAATATTGGCGATGCGATAAATTAATTAACCAGGAGCTTACTCTTCGACGCTGTATTTCAATTTCAGTATTATCAACATAGTTACGTAATACTTTAGCTTGAACACCATAGCGCAATGCGGTTTTACTGCTTTGATTACGAAAAAGTGTATAAGATAATCCCATATTCACATTTTCACTTTCACCCGAATAGAGAATATCTTTTAAATGCCCTGCAACGGTTTGTGAGTAATCATAACGCAACGCATTGATATCAAATAACCAGTAACCAAAAGGTACGGAATAGTGCACCATTACGTTCTGATTATTTTTATTACCAGCAAAATCTAAGTCACGTTCAGTAGAAACATAAAATAGATCACTAAGAGAGAGTGGATTATCGAGTGATAACATCACACCACCTTGATAGCGTCCTGTTGCTGGTGATCCTGCATCATTGAACCACAATGAAGTATGCCAGAAACGTGATTGTTTTCGTTTTATCACTATATCGCTTTCACCCGCATTTTCGCCTGGCTTAATTTCCATTTCAGCACTAACAACGGGTAAGCGCTGTAGGTTTTCTAACCCTTGTTCAATATCTCGCAAATCGAGTAATTGTTTTTTATGCGCAGGCATACTGGTATATAGTAAGGCGTATTTATCTGAGTCATCAGTAAACTGAACATTACGAATAATACCTGGGACTATTGTTAAATATAATGTTCCACGACTAATATCTTGTTCAGGTACAACAATACGCGTGGTGATCCACCCATGCGTTAATAGGCGATTTTGCATACGAGTGACGACGGTATTTATTCCGTTTATCCCCAAACATTG
The DNA here is from genome assembly GCF_003144395.1 of Proteus faecis. GTDB lineage: Bacteria > Pseudomonadota > Gammaproteobacteria > Enterobacterales > Enterobacteriaceae > Proteus > Proteus faecis. Next base: position 14,474 of record NZ_PENZ01000045.1, read on the forward strand.
CCCGATAAATTCAGACTTAAAAAGAGCCAAGTTAACCCAATGAGGAATAACCTCTGCATTAGTTATCTCAATGTGTTCGATTGTAAAACAGCGCTTTTCTTTTGTTCTATTCTCTTTTTCTTCATATTGGCTAATATCAAAATAGATATTAGGTATTTCTGGTGTTAATTGCTGATAAAGCGCTTCTTGTTGGCTTTGATTATGCTGTTGTTGTTGATTAAATATTTCCGTCGCTTTTTCAGAAGCGTCGGCTGAAGATATGGGAATATTAAATAGTGTAAAAAACACCCATAACTTTAAAAAAAGTATAATTTTTTTCATATTATGTAATAAACAGGGGCTGTGATTTTAATTGTATTTATTTAGGATATATCTAATCTTTAATATTATTGATATTAAAAAATGTAAAGTAAATATTAAAAATTGAATAACAAATAAAATAATGCAATTTTATTAATATAAAGATTAAAAAAAGCAACCTATGTTAAAAAATCAGCTTTATATAACAACAAAAATCACTTAATAAATTCATTAATATTAATGAATTATAAAAATTAAAATGAATTACAATTAAATTATAATTATTTATTTAATTAAAAATTAAATTAAGAAATTTATTTATTATTGAAATATTTATTCGATATATAAAATGCTATATTTATCTTTTGTTATTCAATTCTTATTGATACTGTTAATTTAATACTGACCATTTAACATACAAAAAAAATGGCTTCATTACTGAAGCCATTTCTACACTAATTTTTATAACTATTTTTATAGCCTTACTTTTCTGGCATTTGTGGCATTGGTCGACGGAAACGGCGAGTGAGCCACACCATATAAAGTATACCAATTGCGCCCCAAATAAGGCCTAATTCCATAGAGCCTGGTTCAAGGTTTATCCACAAGACACCCATTGTCGCAGCACCAATGAGAGGTAATATCAGGTAATTAATGTGATCCATTAATCCTTTATTACGGCGCTCACGAATATAGAACTGTGAGATAACAGACAGATTCACGAAAGTAAACGCCACTAACGCACCAAAGTTAATTAATGCCGTTGCTGTCACTAAATCAAAGAACACTGCACCTAAGGCTAAGAAACCGACTAATAGCACGTTAAATGCCGGTGTACGCCATTTAGGGTGTACATAACCAAATGTTTTCTCTGGGAATACTCCATCGCGACCCATAACATAAAGTAAACGAGCAACACCTGCGTGAGCCGCCATACCTGATGCTAATACAGTCACACATGAGAACACTAAAATAATAGACTGGAATAAAGCACCAGCAACATACAGCATTATTTCTGGTTGTGACTCTTCTGGATTTTTGAATCGTGAAATATCTGGGAAATACAATTGTAAAAAGTAAGAAACAGCAATAAAGATGATCCCACCAATTAGCGCAGTTAAGAAAATCGCTTTAGGGATAACTTTACCTGCATTTGGTGTCTCTTCTGACAATGTACTGATACCATCGAATCCTAAGAATGAGAAACAGAGTATTGTCGCTCCGGTTATCATAGGTATCAATTCAGCATCCACAGATGCAAACGGTCTAAAGGTCCATAACTCCCCTACACCTTCTCCGTTATAAACACCGTGAATAAGTAATCCAACAAACACAACCATTACTGCAACTTGTACAATAACAATTGCTGTATTTAAGTTAGCAACAACGTTAATACCACGCAGGTTAAAGAACGTCATTAAAGCAACTAAGCCAAATACAAAGATCCACGGTTCAACGCCCGGGAATATTGCTTGTAAATAGATTTTCGCCAATAAAATATTGATCATTGGCATAAATAAATAGTCGAGTAAAGATGACCAACCTACCATAAACCCAACATAAGGACTCATGGATTTTTGAGCATAAGTATACGCAGAGCCTGCTGAAGGAAAACGCTTAACTAATTTTCCATAACTTACCGCTGTAAATAAAATGGCAATCAATGCAATCGCATACGAAGTTGCTACGTGACCATTCGTAATGCCAGAAACGATACCAAATGTATCGAAAATAGTCATAGGCTGTAAAAAAGCAAGCCCCATCATGACTACTTGCATTAGAGTCAAGGTTTTACGTAATTGAACTCGATTGTTAGCACCAGTTTGGTTAGTGCCGATAGAGGAGATAACGTTATCTGACATTAGCGAACCCTCCCATAACTTCGGTGTGAGTATTAGATAAACTCAACCGACAGTTACTGGGAAGACTTCGCATCTGCCTATAAACAGAATAGAATGAAGTTTTTAAGGATGTGTATGTGTTTAGGAGACGCCGTGCTCCGTAGTCATCGTTGCCCGCAGTGCCGTTAGGCCCGACTGCGAAAGAGAATAATTGTACCATATTAGCATTCCTCTATCATGACAACCCTTTCTCTAAGGGGCTGGCTGCTAATCAAATTATGTTATCTATTCAGACTCAAATGAATCTGACCTCTTGGTGTAGTAATAAGTAAAAACGCAAAAAAAAACCGATGCACTTTAAACGCATCAGTCATATTTTTAGTGGGCGCATTTTGCACGTCTCAGACTTAAATAGCAATACATTTTCATCAAAAAACCCCCTTTTTTTACGATCTTTTCAATTCTCAAACTAAGTCAACATGTAACGCTACATTTTATTAACAATAATTGTGCTTTTATCACAATTCTTATGTTTTAAATATTTCAAATTTCATTACTTCACAAAAAGAAAACTAAATGTAATTTATTGATAAATAAGAATTAAATATCATATTAAAATTAATATTGTCAACAAACCATCAAAATAAAACATTTAAAATACATTAATAAGATTAATGCTAATATTTTGTTAACTCATACTTCTTTTGTACTCTAAAAATAGACTTTTAATAAAAAGTGTCTATTTTTTAACAGCCTGCTTTATATAAATTAAAAATAAGAGAATAAATTAAGAAAAAAATGGCTGGTAATAAGTAGAAATAACAATCTAATTGTCTGAATAAAGCGATGAATAAGATGAATTATTGAGCTAAATATAAACCTCAATACTTAAACTTTCCAGTATTAATTCTGAGCAAATGATAGAAAGTTAGAGATAAAAAAAGACTCCACATGTGGAGTCTTAATGACACAAACTGAGGGAAATAAATTAGAAGTTGTAGTTCAAACCGATATTGTAACGACGACCTTCTAATGTGGTATTAAAATGCTCTTGGTCAATGCGACGATCTAACACATTATAAACACCACCAATCACATTGAGTTGTTTGGTTAAGCTGTAGCTGGTTCCAATATCAACAAATGCATACGAAGGTGTACCATGTGACATCGATGTACGTGATAAGTAATCAGAGGTTTTACCACGGAAGTTAATACGCGCCCATGTTTCCATCTCTGGAGTGGTTTCCCAATTTAAGGTTGCATTCGCCATATGACGTGGCTGTTTATTTAATGGCTTACCTTTGAAATCACCACTTTTTTGCTCAGTATCCGTAAAGGTATAGTTAGCGGCTAAATTCCACTCTGGTGATATTGTCCAATTAAAGGTCGCTTCAATACCACGCATATTGGCTTTATCAACGTTAGTTCTATCACTCACAAAGTCATATGCATCACCACCATTACTCACACCATCACTTAAATTACAGTCACGGATCCCCGGCGCCATTTTAGAACCGTCTTTATTGGTACGGCTATCACAACGGCGAACTTCCATAATCTTATCTTTAAAATCGGTATTGAAAAGACCTAAACTCGCCGTCAGATTTTCACGGTTATCCCAGATAATCGAGATCTCTTCAGTGACTGATTTTTCAGGTTTTAAGCTTGGGTTACCATAAATAACAGCATCATAATTACCGCCACCAGTGCCTTGGCCCCATGAAGCCGTTGCTTGGCGTAAATCTGGTGAACGATAACCGGTAGATACCCCACCTTTTAATGTCCACTCATCAGTAAGATGCCATACACCATAAACTCGAGGTGTCCAATGCGTACCAAAGTTTTCATCTTTGTCCATACGCAGGCCGCCTGTTAAAGCAAAATCATTGGTCATAGCCCATTCATCTTCAGCAAATAGTGCCCAGCTATAACGGTCTAATTTATTACTAGCTTTAAGTTTATTGCCTTCATCTTTTAACTCTTCGTAACGATATTGAGCACCGACACTTAAAGTATGATCTCCGAACATTAAAACAGTCTGATTACGCACAGTTGTGTCGTCATAATCCATTTTGCGGGATAGATTACGGTTTTCATCACGCTGAACATAAGTATTCATGGTTCCAAAATCATAAATACCATCATGAGTCAGTGCATAGTGTGTTAGTTCATAATCAGTAAAGCTACTTTCAGGGGTTCTTCCTCGGCTAGGTAATCCTGATTTAGAATGCCAAACACGAGAATCACGATGTTGCTTATCTTTTTTAAACTCAAAATCAATCGTGTTTTGCTCATCAGGCGTCCAACTTAAAGTACCACCCCCTGTTGCAGTGATCTGGCGGTTATAACCATTCACGATTTTATCTTCACTACGATGTGAATATTGCCCTTGAATTTTTAAGCCCAGCACATTATCAATTAATGGACCACCAGCATAAAAACTACCTTGATTAGTATTACCGGAGTCTTTACGCTCTGTGATAGTGCTGTCTGCACGTACACTAAAGTTCCACTCTTTTTGCGCTTTACGGGTAATAATATTAATAACCCCACCCATTGCATCTGAACCATATAAAGAAGACATTGGGCCACGTACAACTTCAATACGTTCAATAGCAGGCAACGGCGGTAACCAACCTTGTTCGATACCAGCATTATCACTATTAGGGCGCGTTTCACGCGATGCAACACGCTTACCATCAACCAAGATCATGGTATATTTTGCATCCATACCACGAATACTAATATCAGAACTACTTCCACCACCTGTGACTAATACACCTGGTACATCTTTTAGTGCATCTGTAACATCACGGTAAGATTTAGTTTCTAATTGTTCACGAGTGACAACAGAAACCGATGCAGGAGCATCTTCAACAGTTTGTTTAAAACCAGAAGCAGTTGTAACAATCAATTTTTCTACATTTTCTGCTGTTGCAGTCATAACAAAACTTGATGCAATAGCAGCAACAACGCCAAGCGCAATTTTATTTTTATTTAACACGACCATTCCCGATTCTCCAAGAATATATTCTTTAAGTTTTATATAGATGGATATATCGACAGTTGCTCAAAAATTAGGGTAATAAATTTAATTACCCTTGTTTATTTTAATATTATTTTTATATCCCTATTTACTGCATCCCTATATTTACTTCTTCTCTCTTTCTTTTTTACTTCTCTATATTTTATCCACTAAACCATCAATAATAATTTGAGGTATTCCTTGTGAACAATATTCCAATCTACCTTGAACACCATAAACATCAGCAAGGCTTTGTGCCGTAATAACCTTATCTGGCGCACCTTGTGCAATTAACTGTCCTTGTTTCAACATTAATATATGTTCGCCATGTCGTAAGGCGATATTAATATCGTGAACAACTACGACAGTAATAATATTTCTGCGATGTGTTTCTTTAGCGACTAAATCCATTACATGATATTGGTAATTAAGATCTAGCGCGCTTAATGGCTCATCCAATAATAATAAAGAGGGTTGTCTAATTAATGATTGAGCAAGCCCAACTAATTGTTTTTGACCACCCGATAATTCATCTAAATAACGTAGTGCTAAATGCTCAATACCTAATTGACGCAATAAGTGCATCACTTGAGCTTCACTATGTTCATTATGTAATCCACCTGAAGCACGTTGCGCCACAATTATGGATTCTAATACATGTAAATGAACACCAGCAGGTAATGTTTGTGGCAAATAGACTACATTTTGAGCTCGTTGTGCAAAATTCATCGACGCAAGATCGTTGCCATCTAAACTGACAACACCCGATGATTTATTTAATCCAGCCAGCGCTCTTAATAATGTTGATTTTCCACTACCATTTGGCCCCAACAATACAGTGACCTTTCCTTTTGGTAATGTCTCAACATCCAGCGCCTTAATAATAAGATGTTTAGCATATCCGGCATTAAAGCCTTGGATCTTTAATCCTTCCATCATTAGATATTCCCCTTATGACGTAAAATCATACTGAGGAAAAATGGCACTCCCACCAGCGATGTCACAATACCCACAGGAATAATTACACCAGGTATTAAATTTTTAGAAGTAATAGACGCCAATGATAAAACTAAAGCACCAATTAATGCGCTCCCTGGCAGATAGAACCGATGATCTTCACCAAACATCATGCGAGCAATATGGGGGGCAACTAAACCAATAAAAGCAATTGGCCCAACAAAAGCAACTGCGAGCGCTGTTAAAATACTGATACGCAGTAATGAGCCTAATCTTAAACGCTTTACATCAATACCAAAGCTAATCGCTCTATCTTCACCTAATCGTAATGCAGTTAATTTCCATGAGCTCACCCATGAAATCACCATAATGACAGCAAAAGCACTCGCCATAACACCGAGTTTTACCCATGTTGCACGCGTTAAACTTCCCATAGTCCAGAAAACCAGACCTTGGAGCGTATCTTCTGTTGCAATAAATTGCATCATTGAGACTAATGCATTAAAGGTAAACACCATAGCAATACCAAAAAGCACCACTCCAGATGTAGGAACACGAGTCCAACGGGTTATCCCGTCTAATAATAAAGCGGATAATAGTGCAAAGAGAAATGCATTCGCCGAAATAAACCATTGGTCAGGAATACCCGGAATACCAATACCTAAAACTATTGCTAATGCAGCACCAAATGAAGCTGCATTTGATAAACCGAGTGTGAATGGGCTTGCTAACGGGTTATTTAGAATAGTTTGCATTTCTGCCCCCGCGAGTCCTAGCGACATCCCTACCACAACTGCCATTAAGGCATAAGGTAAACGGATATCCCATACAATCACTCGCGAACCCGCATCAACAAGCTCAGGTTGAAAAAGGGTTGTTAATAATTTATCAAATGATAAGCCTGAAGGCCCCATGGTAAAATCTAACACCACTGAGCCACAAATAATTAAAGCGATAATTCCCAACCATAGCATGCGTTTATTCATCATTTTTCGATAATGGGTTTTTACATTATCTGATGCGTTTTTTTCATGCTCTTGTGTAGTAAGTCTCTCTGATATAATGCTCATATCAATTGTTGTACCTAATTTTTTTTCTACGCTTTTCTGCTCCTGCCAACACGTTCAATAGGCAAAAACACACCGTACAACTCATCAACTGTATTTTATGTATAAAAAACCAATTATTAATTTGAGACATTTTATTCATCAAAGAGGTGAGTCGTACAATAATTACACAGTGAAAGATATTCACTGTATAACTGATTATATTTCGATAAGTTATTGGTTGGTGGTATTGAGCACTAGAAAAACTAATTCTTATTAGAGCCATTACATTAATCATATAAATTACAACCAATAGCGTCATTATTTTATTTTCAGCAAATAAATTACACGCTAACAATAAAGCAAATAATAACTATTATCAATGCGATTAATAATATAATTAGATTTTTTTGTGTCTTTTTTATAACTGACAGGTTAAAAAATAAAAAAACGCCCGTTTTATAGTGATAATCATCACAAAACAGGCATTTTAATAACTTGATTTATAGATTATTTTTTATTCGAAATATGTGTTGGAAATTCCATTTCATTATAACGAATAAAGCGGGTTTTCTTCACGATCTTATAAGTAAACCAAATCAATAAAAATAATGGGATACCAATATAAGTTGCAATTACACCATACCAATCAATCGTGTCTTCTAAGAAAGCTTGGTAATTTTGGCCTAATGTAATAATTAAACACAATATAAAGGCAAAAATAGGACCAATTGGGAAGAAACCGGAACGATAAGGTAAGTCATTTAAATCACGACCTTGCGCAACATAACCTTTACGGAATCGATAGTGGCTAATCGCAATACCTAACCATGCAATAAAACCAGTCATACCCGAAGTATTTAATAACCACAAATAGACAGTTTGGTTTCCGTACATTGAGCTTAAAAAGCATAGACCAGCCACAACGGTTGTCGCATAAAGTGCATTGCGTGGCACACCGTTTTTAGATAATTTACCAAAACATTTTGGTGCTTTGCCTTCTCTTGCTAATGTAAACAACATGCGCGTTGATGCATACATACCTGAGTTACCAGCAGAAAGTACCGCTGTTAAGATAACCGCATTCATGATGGCAGCCGCGGACAATAATCCCGCATTTTTAAAGACTAGCGTAAATGGACTAACACTAATATCACCAACCTCATTACGTAGTAAGCTAGGATCAGTGTAAGGGATAATTAAGCTAATAATTAAAATTGCAAAGATATAAAATAATAAGATACGCCAGAATACTTTACGCACAGCTTTTGGAATATTTTTAGCCGGATCTTTAGATTCACCCGCTGCAATACCAATTAATTCTGTACCTTGAAATGAGAAACCAACAATCATGGCAACACCAATCATTGCGGCAAATCCCCCCGCAAAAGGTGCGTCGCCAATTTCCCAATTATGCCAACCTGCGTTTTCGGCACCTTTCATAATGCCAGTGATCATCGCAATACCCACAATAATAAAAATAATTACTGTGGAAACTTTGATTAATGAGAACCAATATTCTGCCTCACCAAAGCCTTTTACCGAGATATAGTTGAGTAAGAAAATAACGCCTAGAAATAAAGCACTCCAGATCCAACCATCAACATCAGGGAACCAATAAAGCATCACTAATTGTGCAGCAACAAGGTCAACAGCAATAGTAACAGCCCAGTTATACCAATAGTTCCAGCCTAATGCGAAACCAAAGCCTTCTTCTACATACTTCGAACCGTATGTTGAGAATGAGCCGGAAACTGGCATAAAGGCGGCTAGTTCTCCAAGGCTTGTCATTAGAAAATAGACCATTAATCCAATTAAAGCATAAGAGAGTAATGCCCCACCCGGCCCAGCTTGAGCAACAGTTGCACCTGATGCAACAAAAAGCCCTGTACCAATCGAACCACCAATAGCGATCATCGCTAAATGTCGCGCTTTTAACTCTCTGCGCAAAGTGCGTACTGCGCCCGAACCAGCAGTACTATTTTGTTGTTCTGACATAACATTCCACTTTTATATTCACTTTTCTAACGAGGATTGTAGCAAATCTGTCGTTCGTGAATAGCAAGGATCTAGGATTATAAGATACCTTCATGATCGGGCGTCAATTATTAGCAATTTATGAAAAATTGCCGATTAAGTGTTCAGCATTACAGTACGTCAGCAGTTTTTTCAGTGCATCAGAGACATGTTTTTGACGATGATATACAAGATATAAAGTTCGTTGTAAGGTCAGCCCTTCTACTTTTATCTCTTTTAATGAGCCGTTATTAATCTGCTCTTCAATAACTCGACGAGATAAACAGCTGATCCCCATTTCATACATCACAGCGTGTTTAATTGCTTCTGAGTTACCTAATTCCATTTCAATGCGATAACCCGGTAAAGAAGCAAATAGAAGATGGTTAAGTACATCTCGAGTTCCCGAACCATTTTCTCGTAAAATCCAAGGCGCTGACTGTAAATCAGTTAAAGTCACATTTGGGATTTTAGCTAACGGATGTTCAGGCGAGCAAAAAATAACCATTTCATCTAAAAGCCATTTCTGGCTAATCAATTCAGAACTTTGGCAAGCGCCTTCAATTAATCCTAGATCAACACGGAATTCGCTCACTAATTTAACGACTTCCTCTGTATTTCCAATGCTCATTTCTAGTGGAATATCAGGATAATTATGATGAAAATTCCCCAACATTTGAGGTAGAATATAATTACCTATAGTTGTACTTGCAGCGATGCGTAAAGCACCATTTCCCGCTTGGAATAACTGCTCCACTTCCGTTGCTCGTTCAAGCAAAGATAATGCTCTAGGGTAAAGTAATCTCCCATGTTCATTTGTAACGAGCCGTTTTCCCACTCTATCAAAAAGCTGTACACCTAGTTGGCTTTCGAGATCAGTTAAAGATGCACTGACAGCAGATTGAGATAAAGCAAGCTGTTGTGATGCTTGCGTTGTAGAACCACTCTTGAGAACTTCAGTAAAGACTTCCAGCTGCCGCAACGTAATTCGCATATCCATTCCACCCTTGAGCCGTCATTGTAATAACATACTATCCACAAACCAGTAACATACCAAGTACATTTAAGAAAATACACCTATATTAATATTACTGGTTATTATTATAAAAATAATGAGTTTAATAAATAAGATTGCTTGTTATATGCTTATGCAAAATTCATATAAACAAGGTTTTTCTATGTCAGAGCAAAGTCAAACTATTACATTGGCGAAAAAATGTGTTACTCCAGTTTATCGCTGGCTTCCTGGTTTATTACTAACTGGCGTATTAACTGCGCTTGCTATTTATATTGGTGATATCCCTTGGTTTTCTAGCATGGGTTTAGGCGCATTAACACTGGCAATCTTATTCGGTATTATTGTGGGTAATACTTTTTATCCTGTTGCAAAGCCTTATAGTGATGAAGGTGTAAAATTCGCTAAACACTATTTATTACGTGCAGGTATTATTCTATACGGTTTTAGGCTGACATTTCAGCAAATTGCAGATGTAGGCGCAACAGGTTTAATTATAGATGCGATTATGCTGGCATCGACTTTTCTTATTGCAATGTGGATTGGTCGAAAATATTTCGGCCTAGATGAACAAACGGTGATTTTAATTGGCGCAGGTAGCAGTATCTGTGGTGCTGCAGCTGTTATGGCAACAGAGCCTGTAGTTAAAGCACAAGCAAGCCAAGTCGCTGTTGCTGTTTCTACTGTTGTGATTTTCGGCACGATTGGTATTTTTCTTTATCCTTGGTTCTATCACTTAAATGCATTTGCAGGCTGGCTACCATTTACAGAAGAAACCTTTGGTATTTTCTCTGGTTCAACAATTCACGAAGTGGCTCAAGTTGTCGCAGTAGGACACTCTATTAGCCCTGATGCTGAAAATGCAGCGGTTATTAGTAAAATGATCCGTGTAATGATGCTAGCACCATTCTTAATTATTCTTTCAACTTATTTAAGTAAGAAGAAAAGTAAGGCAAACAATGGCGCACAAGCTACTGAGAAAAACCCAATTACTATTCCTTGGTTTGCCGTATTCTTTATTTTAATGGCGGGATTTAACTCTTTGAATTTAATTCCAGCGCCTATTGTTAGTTACATTGTGACTATCGATACTATTCTATTAGCAATGGCCATGGTCGCACTAGGTTTAACAACGCATATTAGTGCTATCCGACAAGCTGGCGTCAAACCGTTATTGTTAGCATTATTATTATTTTTCTGGTTAACCCTAGGTGGGGCGATGATTAATATCTTTATTCAAACTGTGCTGATGTCTTAGTCGGAATATCGATTAAAAATAATCCCCTTTTAAATTTCGACTTGAGAAGTATTTTTAGATTGCGCAACTATTTTTAGTTGCGCTTTTTTGCTTTTATTATCTCAATATGATGTTATACGCAGTATATTTGTTATCATGGTGTAAAATAAATCTAAGGAGAGAAATAATGAAATTTGTTGGCGCACATGTCAGTGCTGCTGGTGGCGTCGATCAGGCGGTATTACGCGCACATGAAATAAAAGCTACTGCATTTGCCCTTTTTACTAAGAATCAGCGTCAGTGGAAAGCCGCGCCATTATCCACAGAAGTCATTGATAAATTTAAAAAGAACTGCGAGCTTTATAATTATACCCCTTCTCAAATTTTACCTCATGACAGTTATCTCATTAACTTAGGCCATCCTGAAGAAGATGCTCTCGAAAAATCGAGAGACGCATTTCTAGATGAAATGCAACGTTGTGAACAACTGGGTATCGAATTACTGAATTTTCATCCAGGAAGTCATTTAAATAAGATTGATGTTGATAAGTGTCTACAAAAAATTGCCCAATCAATTAACATCACTTTAGAAAAAACTAAAAATGTCACTGCTGTGATTGAAAATACTGCTGGGCAGGGAACAAATTTAGGCTATCGCTTTGAACATCTAGCCGCCATTATTGATGGCGTAGAAGATAAATCTCGTGTAGGCGTTTGTATTGATACTTGCCACACTTTCGCCGCTGGTTATGATCTAAGAACGATTGAAGATTGCGAAAAAACATTCGCTGAATTTGAAAAGGTTGTCGGCTTTCAATATCTAAAAGCGATGCACCTTAATGATGCAAAAAGTGAATTAGCCAGTCGTGTAGACCGCCACCATAGTTTAGGTGAAGGTAATATAGGTAAAGTGCCTTTTAGTTATATTATGCAAGATAAACGTTTTGATGGTATTCCGCTGATTTTAGAAACTATTAATCCTGATATTTGGCCTGAAGAAATTGCTTGGTTGAAATCACAACAACCCTAACCACAATACTAACAGTAATGAGATTTGCGGTTTATACGATTTTCGTTTTATAACAATAAACCGCAAATTAGTTTATTTTATAGGCGTTAACTCAATCTTAGTCATCATTTCAGCAAGTTGGCTTCTGTCTTTTATTCCTACATCAGGCTGACTGACTGATAACGCAGAAATAGCGGTTGCAAGGCGCAATGTATGCTCACTCGTTTGGCTCATTAATAAACCATATACTAATCCTGCCACCATTGAATCTCCCGCACCAACGGTACTGATCACATTACAATGTGGTGGTTTTGCAAGCCATGCACCAGATGCATTTACCCATAAAGCCCCTCTTTCACCCAATGAAATAACGACATGTGCAATACCTTTATCTCTCAGTTGATGAGCAACATTAATAATATCTGCCATTTCAGTTAATGAATGTCCAACCCACACTTCCAATTCACGATGATTAGGTTTTATCAACCAAGGTGCTGCTTTTAACCCTGCGACTAAAGCATCACGACTGCTGTCAAAAATAATACATGGACATAATCTTCTTAACTTAATCATCCATTGGGTAAAGGCGTCAGGATCAACACCATTAGGTAAACTCCCACTAACGACCACCATATCGAAATGAACAAGCCAACTAAGCGAATCTGTTGCAAAACGTTGCCAATCTTGTGGTGATACTATAAATCCTGAAAAATTAAAGTCGGTGACTTGCCCTTTTTCCTCGGTTAACTTCACATTAATGCGTGTTCGTCCTGATACTAAATAAAAACGGTTAGCCATACCATTTTCACTAAAGAAGTGCTGAAACTCTTCTTGATTTTCACGTCCCATAAACCCACTAACAGTAATATCAATACCTAAATCACGTAAAACTTTCGCGACATTATTACCTTTACCAGCAGGATTAAGTCCAGCAGTTCGGACTAAATTAACACTACCTACATCAATAGTTGGACAAGCACCAACAAGATCATAAGCAGGATTTAAGGTGATCGTAGCGACACGGCGCCTCATGCCCTCACTCCCCAATCATTTTTTATGATGAATATTTTGAATGATATATATAACATCAATTAACCTTTCATTCAGTGAAATTGAGCTCGTTTTCCTTGCACTCTATCCATCCTAAATGGAGAATATCACCGATAAAAAACGACTTATTTTTATACATTAACTATATAAAAAAGAAAAAAGGAGTCTCAAATGTCAGTCGTAGTCGGTGTTGGCGTAATTATCACTAATGAAAATGGTGAAGTATTATTAGGAAAACGTTGTGGAAAACATGCCCCTTATTGGTCAATTTTTGGTGGACATGTTGATAAAGGTGAAACTTTTGAGCAATGCGCTATTCGAGAGATAGAAGAAGAAATTGGTATTGCGATCGCTGATCCACAAGTGATTGGTATTAGCAATAATCTAGAAACTTACCAGTTAGAAGGTAAACACACGGTCTCTATTTGTATGATCGCACAACACCAAGGTGACGAGCCTAAATTGATGGAGCCAGATAAATGTTCTGAACTTCGCTGGTGTTCTCCAGATAATTTACCTGAGCCACACTTCGAAGCCAGCCGCAATTCCATTGCATTATGGAAAAGTAAGCAGTTTTATCAAGGCTAAGTAAAAGCGCTCTATTACTTTCATTATTCTGGATCTTTTTTGTTCAGAATAATGTTCGAATGATTTATTTCTACTCAAATTTTCACTTATTTATAGCGATATTTCTTTATCGTTTCTAATTATCCTCACACTAATCTATTGATTTATATAACCACCTTTTCCTACTGTATTATTTTTACTCAGTTTTTTCTTTTATAAAGCACGATAACCTCTATTTACACTTTTATAGCAAACGTGTATTCTTTACACCATCAAGCTAGTACATTGAGTCAATTTTATAAGGACATCCTATGTCAGAAGTCACATCAATAACAAAGCGCCCATCCATACTTGGTGGTGCAATGATCATTGCTGGCACCGCAGTGGGCGCTGGTATGTTTTCCATTCCTATTGTGACTTCCGGTGTCTGGTTTACCGGCTCTATTTTTCTTCTAATCTACACTTGGTTTTGTTTATTTATGTCTGGGTTAATGATTTTAGAAGTAAACCTTCATTACCCTTTAGGCTCAAGCTTTCATACCATTACTAAAGACTTATTAGGAAAAGGCTGGAGTACTATTAATGGGCTATCTATTGCGTTTGTTCTTTATATTTTAACTTACGCTTATATTTCTGCTGGTAGTTCCATTATCGTGCAAAACTTTGCAGAAGTGATCAGCCTCCCCCAAGCCATAGCAGGTTTAGTCTTTGCATTAATTGTTGCGTTCTTTGTTTGGTTATCAACACGTGCAGTAGATAGATTAAGCACCATTTTAATTGGCGGTATGGTAATTGCCTTTATATTAGCCATTGGTGGCCTATTTACAGAAGTAAAAATGCCTGTGCTATTTAACACCAATGAAAGCAATGCAAGCTACTTGCCCTATGCTTTAGCCGCATTACCTTATTTGCTAACCTCATTTGGTTATCACGGCAATATTCCGGGCTTAGTGACGTATTATCGTAAAGATGGCAAAGCTGTTATGAAAAGCTTGCTTATAGGTACATTAATTTCGCTGGCAATTTATATTTTATGGCAGTTTGTTGTACAGGGTAATATTCCTCGCGAAGGTTTCAAGCAAGTGATTGCTGATGGTGGAAATATTGGTAACTTATTAGCACAAATGCGCTCAACAACCGCCAATGCCACGGTATCAATGTTATTAGACTTGTTCTCTTATATGGCATTAGCAAGTTCATTCTTAGGCGTGTCATTAGGATTATTCGATTACTTAGCAGACTTCTTTAAGTTTTCAAATACAGGAAGTGGTCGATTTAAGTCTGCTTTAGTCACCTTTATACCACCAACTATTTTGGCAATTATTTTTCCTGATGGTTTCTTATATGCCATTGGTTTTGCAGGACTAGCAGCAACCATTTGGGCTGCAATTATTCCAGCATTAATGGCAAAAGCGAGTCGTGAGCGTAATCAAAGTCAAAGCTTTAAAGCGCCTGGTGGTATGTTTATGATTGGTTTTGTCATTTTATTTGGTGTTATCAATGCAGGGGCACATATTTTAGCGAACTTTAATCTTCTACCCATCTATCGTTAGTTTCTTTTCTAAAAGCCGGCCCATATTTGAGCTGGCTTTTTTTATCAAATCTTACAAAAAAATGTGCGAATAACTTGCCAAGTTTCTGCACTGCGAGTAATTTTGTCGCCATTATCGTCAATGTTATTTAATGGAAGGTTTTATATGGCAAAAGCCAATGAAATTAAACGTGGTATGGCTGTTAGTTATAACAACAAGTTATTACTGGTAAAAGATATCGATATCCAAGCACCAAGTGCTCGAGGTGCAAGTACACTGTACAAAATGCGTTTTACTGATATCCGTACAGGCCAGAAGGTAGAAGAGCGTTTTAAAGGCGATGATATGATTGATACCATCAGTTTAACACGTCGCCCTGTTAGCTTTTCTTACATTGATGGTGATGAATATATCTTTATGGACAATGAAGATTACACACCGTATACCTTCAAAAAAGATCAAATCGAAGATGAATTACTATTTATTCCTGAGGAAGGCTTGGCGGGAATGCAAGTATTAACAATGGATGGTCAAGTTTTAGCATTAGAACTGCCACAAACTGTTGATATGGAAATTGTTGAAACTGTTCCAGGTATTAAAGGTGCTTCTGCAAGTGCTCGTACTAAACCTGCAACCTTGCCAACAGGATTAGTTATTCAGGTTCCAGAATACCTTTCTACTGGCGATAAAGTTCGTATTCATATTGCTGAACGTCGCTATATGGGCCGAGCTGACTAATCAACAGTCAAAAAGCCTACTTATTAGCGTATAACAGCTAATATTGCTTTAAATAGGTCAGATAATCGAAATAACGTCAATGTGACAAACGATTATTTGACTTGTTTATCTTTTACTTGCTACCTCTGTCTACTCACAGACGCCTTAAAAATATTGAACGTCAATAACACCATTCTTTTGGGTATTATCCATCCAACGGATCTCAGCTTTGCCCATATCTTGAGGCAAAATAATAGTTTGTTGGGATTTTTCAAAAGACGCAGGAACAATAGATTGAGTAGATGTAAACACTTTGTTGTGTTTGTAACATTGGTATTCAGCTTTATCAAATGTGAAATTCATCTCACATGCAGGATCCACAATGACACCCCGTAGATAAATCTGCCCTGTTGTTTGCATGGGATCAGATGCCCAAGCTAATGATATCGAACTGGAAACGAGAAGACTGCATACTACGGTCAGATATTTTCTCATAACGACCTCACTTCTTGTTTGCGCTAGCAGGTATGAGGATCACACCTACTCGACATATTTTTATCATAGCAATAAAATATGACATTTATATAGACATAGAAAGAATATTTGATGTCTATCAAATATAAGTGTTCGATATTTATAAATAAGAAATCAACGTTGATTAAACTTAAGTCAAATATTGTTAACTTTAATAACAGTTCTATAAAAGTATTAAAATTTTATTTAATTAATAAAATTATTGTTATTATTAGAACTATGGAAGATTAATTATAAACAATGTTCATTACGGCTAAGTTATCATTAATCCATTTAATATCCATAGAACCTTTGTTGTTAATCAATTTAGAGTTAAAACTCTTATTCCTTTCTAACTGATATTGAGATTCTTGCATTTCACTTCCATTCCAACAGCTTGTTTTAAAAGTGTTTTTATCTGTATCAATTAGACAATTGCCCTCAACAATTGCACCAACAAAAGTTATCGTTCCAGAACCAATGACTTTATTCTCCTTAGCAAAAGTAGATGTACTTAATAATAAAGTCAGACACGTAGCTGCTATATAAATTTTATTCAAAATTAATCTCCTATGATTATTGGGGTGTGTGAATTCAACAAACCAATATGTTATTAAAGTCATAACTAATATCGGCTCGTTACTTTATTTATTTAACTTTTATCTTTAATTTAAGAATAGAAAAACATTATATAATACTCAAATTGCGAGTATCAAAAAAAAATATTCTAAATTTGAGTTAAGTGGGTATGAAAAAACCTAACAGAAATGAAACCAAAGTGTAACAATTGCATGAACAGCTAATTGCAAAGATCTATTTTTTTATTTTGGTTATAGTCCTATAATCAAAGGTAGACTAATTGTGATCTAGATCACTAAATATACGCGAATTTATTATTTTATTACTATGAAACTTTCTCATTTTCACCAAAAAGCACTGGCTATCTTTCTACTTAATCTTGCAGGCTTAATTATTTTTTTCTCTTGGTATCTTCCAGCACAACATGGAATTTGGCTATCAATTGATACCCATATTTTTTATTTTTTTAATCAGTACATTTTACCTGATACTTTTTTTGCTTCTTTTGTGGCTTATACCAATAATAGAAAGTTTGATTTGGTTATTTTGCTGGTGATGGGTGCACTTTATTACAATACGTTCCGTAAAAAAGATCATATGGGTAAACGCCATCTTATAATTGTGGGATTACTGATGGTAATAAGTGCTGTACTCATTAATCAAATCGGACAAAATCTTCCAATTGAAAGGCCAAGTCCAACACTTCATTTTCAAGATGTGAATAGAGTGAGCGTGGTGACAAACATTCCTACAAAAGATGCCTCAGGTGATAGCTTTCCTGGCGATCATGGTTTAATGCTACTTATCTTCTGTAGCTTTATCTTACGTTACCTCTCGTTTCGTTCTTTCGTATGTGCGTTACTTATTACTGTCATATTTTCATTACCAAGAGTTATGGCTGGCGCGCACTGGGCATCAGATATATTAGTCGGTTCTATTTCTTTAACTTTAATCACAACAAGTTGGTTATTAATCACACCATTATCAGATATTATTGTCAGACAATTAGAAAAATATCTTCCTTTTAAAAAATAAAAGAGAAAAGAGAAAACACATCTCATTTATTAAAAGAGAATAAATGTAATATTGCACTTATTCTCTTGGTCATTTTTTTGACAATTAAATGATATTATTATGACAAAATGATATCTATTTTAAGTATTAGCACTTTATTATCTAATGTTTTGTAAATTAAGCCTCTTTCCTCTCGCCATTTAGTCCCTCTTTCTGTACACTTTTCTAGTTTCCTCATTATTTATTGTTTAATGTGGATATTTACGTGCTTTAGAGCACGTTTTTCGCGAAATAAGGTTGCCAGAGTTAAATTACACTATATTCTCTGGTTATTTGGTGAATATTCATGTGCACTTCTGCACGTAAGGATGTAAGGGAAATCTGTCACAATGAGAACAAAACCGTATATGAGAATGCTTAAGCTCATACCGGCGTTCATTGTTGTAGCTACACTATCGGCATGTAGCTCACAGAACGCAAATTCACGCTTAGCGAATTCAAGCACTGCCCCACTAAATACATCATCAAGCACATCTATTTCCCAAGCATCACAAGATGAATTTGAATCATTGGTGAAGAATCTCGATATAAAATCCAAGATACTTGACCAATATGCAGACTGGAAAGGCGTCGCTTACCGTTTAGGCGGAGATACTAAAAGAGGCATCGATTGTTCTGCCTTTGTACAAAGAACTTTTCTTGACCAATTTGGTGTAGAACTCCCTCGCTCAACCTCAGACCAACAGTTCTCTGGTACTCAGGTTAATAAATCAAAATTACAAGCTGGCGATCTCGTTCTATTCAAAACAGGCCGTACTATGCGCCATGTTGGAATTTATATTGGTAATGATAAATTTGTACATGCATCCACCAGTAACGGTGTAACAGTGTCAGAAATGTCTAATACATACTGGAATAAACGTTTTTATGCAGCAAGACGTGTTATTGATAAAAATGATACGGCGCTTGCTGAAAACACCCTTTCGCAAAATGCATTAAGATAATTAATTCCCTTATATCTTATTACAATAAAAAAGCCTCATTTCATAGGAAATGAGGCTTTTTTTATATTCTTGATTATGCATAAACCACAAATTAACTACATTAGTTTTATAACATTAATAGATGTTATAAATAAGAATATGCTGTTGGGAATGGCTCAGCAATAGCGACTCCTGCGTTTTTTAAGCAACATAATGCAGCACATTCATCGTCGCTATGAAGGAAAAGGCAAGGAGCACCATCCCACTCAATCACAACACTATCAATATGGAGATTACTCAGATACTGACGCAAATTCTGTATTGCTTCATCCAGTGTCATACCATCATGACTTAATAATTTTAAGCCAATTAGCGTATTTTGCTTTCCAGCATCATTTTCAGGCAGTATTTCTACTCTTGTACCTGCAAAACCTGCTAGCCACCGATAACTCAGCGGCAGCTTATGAACTACCGAAAGTTGTACATTATCCACAAATCAATCCTGTTTCATCAACACGTTAATTTAATACATCATCAATACGAGTTTGAACTGACTTGCTCACACGCATATTAGAACTTTGTTAATTATATAACATGAATATTACAGTTATTTTACAAAGAAGCAAAGAGACATATCAAACCATTCATTTAGCTTAGTGTGTTTGCAGATATTCATGTCTGCAATACTCAATCTCTTCAATTATTCTTTCATTTATTTAACATTTTATCAACTATATAAAATAATTGTATAAAATATTACGTATTCAAGTAAAACAATCCATCAATTTTTATCACGATGCTTCATATCAACAAAACAACAATAGATGATTATTAAAATAAACTTTACTTAATTTAACAAAAAAACAACATCGAATATTGATTCAAATCAAAAAACTGCACTAATTTGAAACGATTCATGAAATACAGTAGAGGGAAATGTGGTGTTTTTAGAAGAAATAGAAGAAAAAAAAGAGAAGCACGCTATAAATTTCTGTTATTTATAGCGTGATGTTCTTATTTATAACGACGAGCAAGCAAAATAAAGCCCATAGCAAACAGTACACAGAATGCCATAGAACTTACCATTGGCCATTCTGATTTAGCTGGTAGCATAGCAATAGCCGTTCCAACTAAAGCGCCCACACCAAAACGTACAGTTCCTGCAAGAGAAGAAACTGTCCCGGCCATATGGGGATAATCATCAAGGATCACAGCCATCGCATTCGATGTGATCATCGCAATACCTCCCACATACATTGCTACGCCCACAACAAGGAAATAAAAATGTAAATTAAGAGCAACCACCAGCAATAAAAAAAGCCCCATAAAACATTGAATCGTTAATCCTAGGCGTAACATATTCAATGCACCAAATCGACGAACATATCGTCCATTAATGCTTGTCATCAAAATTAAGAAGATGATATTAAAACCAAAATATAATCCAAATTGATCAAATGGAATACCATGTAATTCAATATAGACAAAAGGACCTGCACTAAGGAACGAAAACATGCCAGCAAAAGAGAAACCTGAAGCCAATATATAACAAAGGACACGGCGTGTTCTAAACAAGCTAATAAATTGGCTAAATGTCACTCTTAGGCTAAAGCGTTGGCGACGCTCTTTGGGTAATGTTTCTGGAATATAAAAAGCAATTAATACAGATGCGATCACAGCAGCTATTGCGATACTCCAGAAAATAGCATGCCATGAAAACCAATTCATCACCCAAGCGCCTAATAGTGGTGCTAATAACGGCGCGATGGTCATAACAAGCGCAACAAAAGACATACTTCGAGAGAAGTCATCCCTAGAGAACATATCTCTCATCAATGCATTAATCACAACACTTGCCGCAGCTGCTGCAAAGCCATGTAAAAAGCGCATGCCAATTAACATATCTATTGATTCAGATAATGCACATGCACTAGAGGCAAAAGCAAAAACAATTACGCCGCCCAAAATGACAGGCTTACGCCCCAAGCTATCAGCCATAGGACCATAGACTAATTGCCCAATAGCAAAGCCAAAAATATAGATACTTAATGTCATTTGCACTTTGCCACTAGGCACACCAAAATCTTGTGCAATAGTGGGTAAACTTGGCAAATACATATCTATAGCCAATGGCATAAGCATAGAAATCAGTCCCAGTATTAAAATGAGACTAAGGTACGACGAACGTTGCTGTTGCACGAAGATAAACTCCCAAAAACGACAGGATAAATAATAATTATTGAGGTAGATGAATACTGTTGATCTCTTCTTCTGTTAACGGACGATATTCACCCTCAGCTAAAGTCTCATCTAATGTGATATCTCCAATGCGCTCACGATGTAATGCACTTACATGATTCCCCACGGCTGCAAACATACGTTTTACTTGGTGGTATTTGCCTTCACTTATTGTGAGCTTAACTTCTGTTGGTGTAATAATTTCTAACGAGGCTGGTTTTGTTAAATCTTTTTCACCGTTGAGTTGAACACCTTTTTGAAATTGTTCAGCGACACCCTCTCCAATCGGTTCTTCTAACGTCACCAGATAGGTTTTCTCACAATGATGTTTTGGCGCCGTAATACGATGTGACCATTGACCATTATCCGTTAATAAAACAAGCCCTGTTGTATCAATATCTAAACGCCCAGCAGCATGTAATTTATGTGCCAACGGTTCATCAATAAAATAGAGAATTGTTGGATTAACAGGATCATCTGTTGAACATACATAGCCAATCGGCTTATTCAACATAAAGTAACGAGGCCCTAAAATTTGAGTTAAAACATTACCGTCGTAAGCTACTTCTTGCTCTGGTGCAATCTTAGTTGAACCGCTTTTCACCATTTCGCCATCAATTGTTACAAGCCCTGCTCTTAATTCACGAAGAACCAAACTACGGCTAATACCCAATTGCTGGGATAAAAATTTATCTAATCGCATGAATTTCTCTGAAAAATGGAAGAATACCATCTGATATGAGGTATCTATTAAAAATGAATATAAACAATAAAACAACTAATTAATTTGTAAATAAACTATCACGCTATATACCCTTTCCCTTTATTCGCGCTACCCATAAAAAAATGTTACGCTGACGCCCCGTTTGATTTCTTATATAGCGCTATGGCTTTTACTCTCAGACCTTATCAACTCGACGCTGTTAATGCGACAATCGCTTATTTTCGCCAATACAATACACCTGCGGTAATTGTCTTACCTACTGGTGCAGGAAAAAGTTTAGTCATTGCAGAACTCGCTAAAAGAGCGCGCGGACGTGTATTGGTGCTAGCACACGTAAAAGAATTAGTAGAACAGAACCATAGCAAATATGAGGCTTATGGTCTATCTGCAGATATTTTTGCTGCGGGCTTACAACAAAAAGAGAGTAGCGGAAAAGTTGTTTTTGGTAGTGTACAATCTGTTGCCCGTAATTTATCACAATTTAGTGATACTTTTTCCCTTCTTATTATTGATGAATGCCACCGTATTAGTTTGTCTAAAGATAGCCAATATCAGCAAGTCATTAAACAATTGCAATCCATTAATCCACAATTACGGATCTTAGGATTAACTGCAACACCTTATCGTTTACCTACAGGGTGGATTTATCAATATCATTATCACGGTATGATCAGAGGCAATGAAGAGTGCTTTTTCCGTGATTGTATCTATGAATTACCTTTGCGTTATATGATAAGCAATCATTTTTTAGTTCCACCAACTCGCCTAGATATGCCTATATTGCAATATGACTTTAGTCAAGTAAGAACAAGTCAAAATGGAATATTTAATGAAGAAGATCTAAACCGTGAAATAAAGAGACAAAAACGTATTACGCCTCATATTGTTACTCAAATTATTGAATATGCAAAAAGTTGCCGAGGTGTAATGATATTTGCAGCGACGGTTGAACATGCAAAAGAAATCCTTTCTCTTTTACCACAAGATGAAGCGGCATTAGTCAGTGCGGATACACCATCTTATGAACGTGATGATCTTATTTCCCGTTTTAAACAGCAGCAATTACGTTATATGGTTAATGTGGCCGTACTCACAACTGGCTTTGATGCACCACATGTTGATTTAATCGCAATCTTACGCCCCACTGAGTCTGTGAGTTTATACCAGCAAATTGTAGGACGAGGATTAAGATTGTTTGCAGGAAAAACAGAATGCCTGATTTTAGATTATGCAGGTAATCCTCATGATCTCTATCTACCCGAAGTCGGTACTAAAAAACCCAATCCAAATAGTAAGCCTGTGCAAGTTTTTTGCCCTCTTTGCCAATTTGCTAATACCTTCTGGGGCATCATAGATGCTGATGGAGATATCATTGAACACTATGGTCGACGTTGCCAAGGTTGGGAGCTCAATGAGCAAGGGCAAAAGCAGCAATGTGAATTTCGTTTCCGATTTAAATTATGCCCTCACTGTAATGAAGAAAATGATATTGCAGCACGCCGCTGTGTTCATTGTGATGAGATCTTAGTTGATCCTGATGATATGCTCAAAGCAGCATTAAAACTCAAAGGGGCTTTAGTCCTGCGTTGTGGTGGGATGCAATTTAAATCAGGAAATGATGCTAAAGGTGAATGGTTAGAAATAAATTATTACGATGAAGAAGGCACTTCTGTTTCTGAACGTTTTCGACTAACCACACCAGCCCAAAGAAAAGTATTTGAATTAAAATTCTTACGTGAACATCAACGAGCACCAGGCGTTCCTTTCATTTGGCATAATGCCAACGACATTATTAAGCAATTTGATTTATTGCGTCATCCTGATTTTATTGTAGCTCATAAAGGTAAAAAAGAGAGCTTTTGGAAGATAAGAAATAAGATTTTTGACTATACAGGTCGCTACAGAAAAGCAGATACCTTGTATTAATCTGGATTTATATTTGCTGTTAGGGGACTTTTTCGTTAAAATGCGCCCCGCTTTATCTATTTTTAGATAAACCAAATCTCGAGCTTGTTGCTGGGTCGCCTGTAACAAGTATGTATTTTCTTTCTTTTTTATAAGAGAAAAAAGATGTTAACTATCAAAGCAACTGTACGTAAAGAGCAGGGTAAGGGTGCGAGCCGCCGCCTGCGTGTGGCTAACCGTTTTCCTGCTATCGTTTATGGCGGAAATGAAGAGCCAATCGCTATCGATTTAGATCACAATGAAGTTATCAACCAAGAACACAAATCAGAATTCTATTCAGATTTCGTAAACCTGGTTATCGATGGCAAAGAAACTAAAGTTAAAGTTAAAGCAGTGCAACGTCACGAGTATAAGCCAAAAATTACTCATATCGACTTCCTGCGCGCTTAATAAGCCACCCTTCGAGCTTTATTTTTCGGGACGCCGAGCATGTAACGCCACTTAATGTGGCGTTATTTGTTTCTACTACTTAATTATTTTTCTGATGCTCTACGTTGTAACTGATCACGTAAATTAGGTGGTGTACCTTTAATGGTGAGTGTATCTGTTGCTGGATCCCAGAATATTCTCTCCCCTAATAATTTCGCATCAAAATTCACTGTTAATCCACCACCACTTCCTGAATACTTCATCAATTGACGTAACGTACTGCGATCTGCTGGAAATGTTTCAGCTAACTCATAGCCTTTTTCTTCAGTAAATTGAGCAAAGTTTTGATCGCCCAAAGACGGTAATTCTTCAGCAAGCTCTGTTAAGGCAATTTCTTCGCCCGATTGCAATTGCTCGTTACAGTAGCTATATACTTGCTCACGACAAGTTTGACGTTCTTGCTTGCCCATTTCTGAAGCTTCACAAAAATCGTCAACCGCTTGTAATAATCCTTTATTTTGAACTTTAGCGTTTAAGCCTTCTTGAGCACCTAAAAAATCCATAAAGAAGTCAGATACTTTGCGTCCAACACGACCTTTTAAAAACGTTAAATAACGTAAAGAGTCGGGTGCCGTTTCCCACTCAGTTAAATCGATACGAGCGATAATGTCTGCATGAGGAATATCTAAATAGCGTGTTGATGACACATCAAGGCTGTCATTTACCCACATACTGTTACAACTACTAAGTACGGCAATTAAAAGGTAATCCACCGCTAAATAACGATAGTGACAAAATAGAACAGTGCCACCTTCTGCAAAAGGGTATTTTGCTAATTCATCTTTTAGTCTCACGGTTGCCGCTCGTGAAAAACCTAAAAAGTTTTCTTCGCCTTTACGTTGTAAGCGCAACGCTTCTGCTAATTCGCTTTCTTCATTAAACAGACCATAAGCTTTACTTTTTGCACTGTAGACACGATGCAACTCTTCAATCATCTCCTGAACAACGGGTTCAATTTCTAAGAGTGAATCACGTAGCACAACTTCTAATGTCTGCTCATCTCGCTTAATAAGTTGATGCAAAACTAATTGGTTAATATCTAGACTCATGGTCGTCCTCTTCTATTGCGGCTCTTTCTCGTGCGCGTATTCAAACACTCCCTACTTTCAGTATCAAGGGAAAATTAATTAATTTAATAGCGGAAAAAGGCCTAGTAATACGGTAATATATAGCGTTTTATTCATATAGTAGGAATTCAGATTTTATGCCACAAAAATCCCGTTATAGTGATGAACAAGTTGAGCAATTACTTGCAGAACTTGTCAGCGTTCTTGAAAAACATCATACTCCTACAGATCTTTCTTTGATGGTGTTGGGGAACATGGTGACAAACTTAATTAATACAAGTATTGCCCCTGCTCAACGAATGCTGATTGCTGATTCTTTTGTTCACGCATTGCGTGCTTCGATTGATGAAGGCAATATTCACTAATAAACATAGAAAAATTATTTATAGACATGGTAACGAAACCTCAGTCCTATCGTGAAAAAGTATCCCAAATGATCAGTTGGGGTCACTGGTTTGCGCTATTTAATATTATTCTAAGCTTACTGCTTGGGAGCCGTTACCTGTTTATTTCTGACTGGCCCGCAACTTTTGCTGGTCGTTTTTACGCTATTGTGAGTTGGATGGGACATTTTAGTTTTATTGTCTTTGCTATCTACATACTCATCCTTTTTCCACTCACTTTTGTCGCTGTTTCCCAACGGCTACTTAGAGTTATTTCCTGTGCCCTTGCCAGTGCAGGATTAACTATCCTTATTTTTGATATCGCCGTTTACCAGCAATTTCAACTCCATTTGACCCAACTTGTTTGGGATCTCGTGATTAATCCAGATGAAGGTGAAATGGCGCGTGAATGGCAACTTATCTTTATTGGCATTCCCATCATCTTTCTTATTGAAATGCTTTTTGCAACATGGAGTTGGCAAAAGTTACGTAGCTTAAATCGCCAACGTTGGGGTAAACCATTAGCGGGTGTCTTTATTACTTGCTTTATATTGTCTCACTCTATGTCAATTTGGGCTGATGCTAACTTCTATCGCCCTATCACCATGCAACGTGCCAATTTACCATTATCGTATCCAATGACGGCGCGAAAATTTCTTGAACGTCATGGTTTTATTAATCAATCAGAATATGAGCAACGTGTTATCAGTGAAGGTAATCCAGCAGCGCAAAGCATCACCTATCCTCTTGCTCCATTAATCTATGCCAAAGATACCTATTCTTATAACTTGCTAATAGTTGTCATTGATGGTTTAGGTAACGAAGAAGTGCCTGAGTTACCGAGCTTGCAACAATTTGCACAAAATAACCTTTATTTTTCACGACATTATTCATCAGGTATAAATAATGACACTGCATTATTTGGCCTATTTTATGGTATTTCACCTTCTTATTTAGACA
The DNA here is from genome assembly GCF_003144395.1 of Proteus faecis. GTDB lineage: Bacteria > Pseudomonadota > Gammaproteobacteria > Enterobacterales > Enterobacteriaceae > Proteus > Proteus faecis. The sequence goes on from NZ_PENZ01000045.1 coordinate 41,641, forward strand.
GTGTATTAAGTAGCAGAAAAAACTCTGCACTTTTCGATGCGTTAAGTTATCGAAACTATCAATTAGCAATGTTTTCAACTAATGGTTTCCAAACACCATTGTTTAAACAAGCTGTGCTATCAGATTTCTCTCTCCCAACATCACGCAGTGGTGATAACAATGCCACAATTGATAGTTGGAGTAATTGGTTGGTCAAGAACAGCCAAACTACTCCTTGGTTCTCTTTCTTACAAATTAATGGTCACACCAATAATACGTATCAACGAGCCACATTAAATAATCAACTAGAAACAATATTTAAGACATTACAAGAAACCAAAGCGCTAGATAATACTGTAGTTGTTGTCACTTCTAGCTATCATCAAGATAACAACAAAAAACAGATTAATCAGTGGCTGTTAGATAAGACCACCTTTAATTTAGGCCAATCACAAGTGCCATTGATAATACATTGGCCAAATATGACACCACAGGTTATTGATCGAATGACAAGCCATCAAGATGTTATGACGACCTTGATGCAACATGTTTTGCATGTCATTAGTCCAGCAGATAACTATTCACAAGGAGAAGATTTATTTGCAAGTACTCGTAATCATCCATGGATTTTTACAGGTGATGACGAGGCATTTGTCGTCTTTTTACAAGACAATACCTTGTTAATAGATAAACATGGTCGGTATGCTTTATTTGATAAATCAGGGCAAGAGATCAGCGCTGCAAAACCTGATTTAAAATTACTACTGCAAGTTCTAGCTGAGCAGAAACGTTTTATAGAACGCTAGCACTACTGAATAACGTATAAAATTACATCACTTAATTAGCAAAGGGTTGCTTTAGCAGTCAAAAACAGTAATATACATGACACAAACGGCATGTAGCGCAGCCTGGTAGCGCACTGTCATGGGGTGTCAGGGGTCGTAGGTTCAAATCCTATCATGCCGACCAAAATTCCTTAGAAAAACCAACCGCTTATGGTTGGTTTTTTTATGTCTGAAATTTGCTACTGGTAAAACTCTGGTAAAACTCTGGTAAAACGACGACAAATCATCTCTCAAAATCACCCTTTCTTTAGCTCATAAAATTACCCTTTTCTCCTTGCTATTCTATTCATTACCTTATATAAATTACTGTATAAAAACACAGTAAAGTAGGTAATACCATGATTAAACTTGAAATCAATAATGCGGAATATATTGCTCAGTTAGAAGAGGCTCGTTTATCTGCAGATAACCCGTATGGCTATCTGTTTATCGATATTATCTTTTCTGATCCAAAGTTTGATGAGAATACATTTGAAATGAAGAACATTAGACGAGAACCGATGAGAACGTATATGACTGAAGATGTGGCTAAAGAGTTACTAGAACAACTTAGTGAATATTACAATCGTAGAAATAAGTGCATATAATATCATTGTACTATTACATCCATTGCCATCACTACTATATTCAAATAAAATAAAAACATTAATAATATAAATGAAAAAATGCTATGAATAATTTTGTTATAAGTTTATCTCAAAACAACGAAAAACGCAGAAATCACATCGTAGAACAGTTTTCAAAAAAATCGATACCATTTGAATTTTTTGATGCAATTGATAAAACAAAAATAAATATTTCTAATGCTTTGGGGGTTACTTTTGATAACCCTAACCTTTCACTAGGTGAAAAAGGATGTATATTAAGCCATGTAATGTTGTGGAAAAAAGTAATTGATGAAAACTTACCAATGGCAACTATTTTTGAAGATGATATATATCTTTCAAAAGAATCTGAAAATTACTTAAAAAATTATGACTGGGTTAATCCTGACTGGCATGTTATTAAAATTGAGCGTGCTGATGAAAAAGTAAAAACAGCAATATCGCCAGTTAAAATATTTAATAAATATGAAGGTATATTCAGGTTAAAAGGGGAACATCTCGGTGCGGGAGGGTATATAATCACTAATAAAGGTGCAAGATATCTGTTTAAAAAAATAACATCAACACCATTTAAAGACCCCATTGATTACGAAATCTTTGATAACTTCATTAATGATAAAAATTACTTTATTTGTCAATTTATTCCTGCTTTATGCATGCAAGACTACACTATAAATAAATGTCATGATAAATTTCCAAGTTCACTAGAAAATGAGCGTATTCATAAAGAAAAAGTAGTTACAAAAAATAGTAGTAATAAACTAATTAGAGAAATATCTAGAGTAAAAAAACAACTCATTAATCTCATCTGCAAAAAACAAAAAGAAAGAAAACTACCATTCAACATGAATTAATTTTAAATAATATGGCACTGATAATAAACTATATCAGCGCCATATATATTTATTCAGACACCCAAACTTCACTCCAATCCATATAAACCCCTCTTAACGACTTAAGGTTTTTTCCATTATTTAATGTACATACATCACAAAACCCTGTCTGCCCTTGATGAAACGCAATTCCAATATTATCAACAGGAGGCATCATTACAGTTGTCCAATTTTCTCCCCCTGAACCTCCTGGTAATTTGAAATATATCTGCTTACCCCTAACATCCTCTGTTAATGTAATAGTCGAAGTTGAATTACCAGCTCCACCTACTTTTCGCCAACTTTTTCCTGTACCTTTCTTTTCATATCGACTATCGCTCTCAGCTTTTGTGTAACTACTTCCAGCCGTTGCATAGCTCCCTTTAGGCTGATACTTACCATCTGACTCTGATTTTGAATAACTGTAACCAGAAGCTTGATAACTGCCTTTTAGTTGGTATTTACCGTCAGACTCTGCCTTTGTATACGAAGCACCTACTAATGCATAATTACCCGCAGGTTGGTAACTACCTTTTGATTGATATCGTCCATCACTTTCCGCTTTTGTGTAGCTACTTCCCGCTGGCGCATAACTGCCTTTAGCTTGATATCGGCCATCCGACTCGGTCTTCGTATATGAAGCACCCGCTAACGCATAATTACCTTTAGGTTGATAATTCCCCTTAGGTTGAAAAGCATCCGTAGAGGCTTTCTGGCTCATCACATGAACCTTTGATGTTCCCGTACCTTGAGCTACATTACTCTTATCAAACTTATTATTAAGCCCACTATTTAACGCTGAATTTGTCGCGTAATCGCCTGACGGTTGGTAACTTCCTTTCGCTTGATATCGGCCATCCGTCTCTGCTTTTGTGTAACTATCCCCTTTATTAGCGTAGTTCCCTGCTGGCGCATAATTACCCTTTAGCTGATATTTGGTGTCAGCTTCTGCCTTTGAGTAGCTATAACCAGAGGCTTGATAGTTACCTAGTGGTTGAAAGCGTTGATCTGATTCTGTTTTAGAATAAGCGCCTACATCACTCGCAGTGGCATCGGCTTTCAACTCTGCCCATGCATTACCGGCAACCGGCTCAATATTGTTATTCTCAACTTTAGACTGCCAGACTTTATTTTTATGGTACACAATAGTGCGTATCGCATACGGCTTACCAACTTCATCCCATTTTGGAAAACCAAAAGATTGTATTTCGCCAATCGCTTCCGTGATATCGTGAAATATCCCGTTCATTTTTTCACGTTCAATATCTTTCGCAGCAGGATCGGTGACTTGGTCACGTTCATAGTCGTAACCATAGCCTTGTGTATAAGACACAGAACCGTCTGGTTGGATTTCTACGGGTATAGAAGCCTTATCCCCTTGTGTTGCAAAGGGGGTTTTAAAAATAGTTGTCATAGGAATTATGCTCCGAAGTTACTGCCTAAGAAGTTTTTACGATGCAGACCAACGCCAAAGGCTTTTTTAGTCACAATGCGATATTTGACGCCAACGCCAGAAGGACGTGGCATTAAGTCGAAATTTTCGAGAAGAACACGTAGGCGTTCGTCAGGGTTGAAGTTAAAGACGTAATACATGTAAGTCATGTCCAGCGGATCAAGGACAAAGACTTTGCTGTCATCACGCCAAAAGAAACGTTTTAAAAACTCGTTAATATTGGTGACCGTGGGGCTTTGTGTCAGATTAAAATAGCGCATTCGTACTAACATGCGTTTTTGATCAACGGTCAGTGACAAGGTGTAATCTGCATTACGTCGGAAGTTAGATTTAAAATTGGCTTTCCTTTTGCCAAAACCAAACCCAACTTTATTTTTGTCGCTTGGTGGAATATCAATACCTAACGGTACATCCAGAATACGTGACCAGATTGAAAGCCCAAAGTCATTTGCCGTATCGATATTAAACACATCTCGGTACCAATTTTGCCAAAATGACACCATCGACTTTTCAAAATGAGAGGCCTTAAAACTAGCGAGCTTTTTTAAATTCTCTGCATCTTCATACTGCCAGAGGATCGCTTTTAATAGGTCTGAATGAAACTCAAATTGTTGAACGTTCATACAATCACCACTTGCACAGCACCCCGTTGCAAGCGTGCGATTTGATTAATGGCAATCGGAATTAATGCGACATTCCACACTTTCCCATCTAGCGACAATTCAACTTTAGTCACGAACAGACGAGGCTCAACGGTATTCACTGCAGAGGCTATCTCAAAAGGCGATACTTCACGCCCAACAATCAAACCGTTATCGCCGTCCAGCTCTCCGCGCGTCCATTGTTCAATAGCACTGGGGATGATAGTTTGCGCATCAACGGCTGATTTTTTAACTGTCACTCGACAAAAAACGGTGATCTCTTTAGGGCGTGAAAATTTCACTTGGTACTCTTGCCCACTCACCGGCTCAACAACACCAATTTCTATCTCTCCATTAAAAGCCGATCCAATAGTTTTTGTTCTCAGCAATGATTTAGCAATTTCGTTACTGTCGCCCCCTTCAACACAAACGTAAATGCTGTGAGGCAACAGAGAAATTTCATCAATAGTGAGCACCGAATCGGTATAGTTCTCGCGAAAAGAAAGCGAGTTAACGCCCTCTAATTCATACAGTGAAGAGGTGATAGCTTCTGCGACACTGACGGTATTTTTAGCCAGTGTTTGCTTACGTCGTCGTCTTGCTTTGATATCAGATTCAGCATAACGACCAACAACCGCATGAGTGGGGTTATTGACTTTCTCCCAACCTAATACTGAGCTAGCAACAGAATTCAGTTGGCCGGCACCGCATTCAACAGGGCCATATTCAACCGCCCTCATATCCCCTGTTGCTTTGCCGGTATTATCAATAATCAAGGGTGAAACTGTTTCAAACATAGCACCGGCAACACTGGATGCTAATGAGCCCTTGGGAATAATCGTGCTGGGTACGCCACTAAATTCAACGCTGGAAAGATAAGAGTGAGTGGCATTAATGCGCTGTCCACCCATTAGCGCCCATATTGCATCAAGAAAAACACCACCAGCAATATCGGGATTGATTTGATTTGCTAACTCGGCATTATTCCTCACCATTGCATCACGGTTTTCAACTTCCATCGTCGCCAATGCCCCTTGTGGTGTTTCAGGGGCAAGGTTAATCGATTGACCAAACACCGCACGAAACTCGCTTTCGACTTCATCACGTATTGTGGCCGTGTCGGGAAGAATAACGCCTTTATTATTGATATAACGATAATCAGCCATTCAATGTAAACCCTCCGTATATCGTGCGAATTGTCGCTTGGTACTTCAATTCACCGTTCTCGACTGTGGCGCTAAAATGGGTCACTTCAACCACCTCGTCAATTTCGCTCATACGTTGTCTAAACGCCGTTTCAAACATCGGGATATCAGCTTGGCGACCAAAGGTTGTTGGCCAGAACGGAATACCTTTATCTTTTTTATGTAACATTTCACCACGCACGGCCTTGGCAAAATGCTGACAAAGGTTTTTAACCGCATCGTCTTTTTCACTGAACTGGAGGTTTCCATCAGGGCCAATAAAGAGATCATTATTTTTATCGATTGAAAATGTTCTCATAGAGGCGCTCCTGTATTTCCATGACCGGTCTCAACACCACTGTGTTGATGAGTAGAGCCAATATCTTTTCCATTGTGTTTCATCGTGCCACCACTAGAGTCACTATTACCATTTACGGACTGATTGCCATTCACTGTGACGTTGCCATTAAACGTAGTTTCAGGCACATTGACTTCAAGAACGGGCGAATCTAAAACCGCTTTACCCTCATGCAGGGATAAACACACAGAGCCATCCATTGATTGGATCACCAAGGCATCAATGTTTTTTCCATCAATAACCCAATCTTTAATCGTGTCAGGAAAAAACATCGCATCACTAAATGAATGCAGACGTGCGGTATTAGGTTGATCCTCCAATCCCCCACGCTGAAATATCAGGCTAATGTCTCTGTCATTGGCTTTTATCCAACCGAAATCACCCGGCTTAATCGGTGCGCGAATAAAGAAACCCCCTCCACCAAATCTAAAAACGGGAATGTTGGCCAATGGTGCACGCCCGACTGTTCCCCCTTCCGTTGTTACCATCATCACCAGTGGTTTGATAACAGCACGATTGGTTTTATCGTCATAACTGACCACTGTTGCAGGGAGCATGTCCTCTGTATTCATCATCAGGTTACGAAATGCAGACGAGAGCGCACCTGCCAGCGAACCATCGCTAGCAATATCTGTATTGGGTTTATTCATGGTTATGCTCGTTTACAGGTAGCCTGATAAAAGAAAGGATCATCATGTGACGCAACATCAAATTTCAGTTGTTCAATGATATAGTCGCCATTAAGTGCAGAATTGAATTTACTCTCAAGTCGTAGCATCCCTCCTAGTTCTGAGGCGCCATCAATTAAGTAGGTAACGGACAACCCTTTTTCGGTGGATTTGGGTATACCTACCATGCCTGATTTCATGCTAAGAATGCGCAAGCGCCCTTTTAAGGCTTGGTTATCATCTTTGACAAACAACGTATCATCATCAATAAAGGCTTTAACGTTTCCCGCTTCCTGCAATCGTTGTACTTGCTGTAACGCTGAACCGCAAAAATACCAATTAGCAATATTTTTATCGGTAGCTTGAAAGTCCAATCTAACCTTGCAATCCTTCGCCACTGATGAAGCGATCTCGCTCATTTTCTGCATGGCACCACCACTAGAAGAAACAATATCACCTGAGCTGGCGTTATTGGTTTTAGCCTTAATGGTTAGCGTGACATCAGGAGGCGAGGCAATTTCTGCACTGACAATATCACCGGTAAAGATACGAAATAATCCCGTATTGACACGCCCTACCTCTAGGTAAAGACGACGTGTTTGTTTGCTTTTATGATAAGGGCTGGTTTCAGTGAGAAGATAATCTCGAGTGTGGGCATTTAATCCATCAATGCTAACTGTACATTCATTTTGTAAGGGGTTTGCGTACTTGGTACCGTTAGCTTTAATCCGCAATCCTTCATACCACTGCAATCGTTCTGCAACTTCAATCCCCACCCGTATTCGTCGTAAGTCCATCATCACTCCAAATAATTAATGATTGGGTTCTATCAAATAATTCATACCAGGGCAGAGAATCATTTTCTGTTATAAATGCTAAATTCGTGCCATCAGTCAGGTAGCGATAAGGAATGATAGGTGTGTTTGCCACCGCACGCATGCCTACGGCGATAACCTCACTTTCTCGTTCAATATCAAGATACATCGCATGGCGACCAGCTTTTATTGTTAGCGTCCAATTAACTCCCTCTAAATTGACGGATAAGCGTTGGTTTGGAATAGCTTTTAAGGGTATGACTTTCATGAGAAGCTCCAATCACCATCTGCGATACGTGTTGCCACCGAACCTTTCTTTTTAGTCTCCGTATCGGCTTCTTTTGTTTGCACATTTCCCCGATTTACGGTTGATGACTGCTCTGGCTTTTGTGTCGCTCGAGGCGGTAAATCTCCGTATTCAGGCTCAACAGTACTCCACTCAATAAACCGTAGTGACAGCTTTATTGCATCTATCATGTCAGGTATTTCATCATGATTAAAACTCGTCAATAACATCGGTTGATAGGTTTTTACTCGGGTTTGAATACCAACAAGTTTGTGTTCGTCAAAAGCTTGTTGCATCGATGAGAAGATGTTTTTCATCTCTCCCGTTAATAGCAAATCTATACCAATCTCAACGGGGTTAATGATCACATGATCACTACGAGTTTCACCACTTTCAACTTGAAATTGTGTCGCCTTATGTTCATCTCTTACATTGATTTGAATCGGACTCACGCTATCAAATAGAGTAGAAAACGATTCTAAATCAAAGATTTTGACTTCTGTAAGCAATTTAACCTCCCAATCCACTAGAATGTTGTTGATTGACATTAGCTATTTCATCTTGTAGCGCATTGCTAAGTCCACTTGCGACACCTTGTGCATCGGTTGCTTGAGTTTCAACCTTGATTTCTCCAATACTTACGTTACTTTCATTCTTCACATTGGATTGATTACTAATGGCTTGGCTGGTAATAGGGTTCATTGCATTGTTGGCTATCGCATCTAACTGTGCATTGGCTTGAGCAATAGAGTGTCTAACCGGTTGTTGTGTTGTTTGGCTTTCTTCTTGTTGAGGAATGGCATATTCAATCTCGCCATTATCATTGACGTTCCGCTCTACGTTTTGATTGATAGTAATTTCTTCATCGTCACCGAACCCAAAAAACTCTTTAGCAGATTTCCAACCATTTTTAACTGCATCAAGCCCTGTATTTACCCAACCAATGATTTTTTTAACTTGCTCCCACATCCATTCAAACGCGCCCACAACGGCATCCGTCACCGTAGTAAAAACACCCGCAAAGGACTTACCCCACCCTGCAATGACAGAGATACAATTGATGAGAAACTTAATATAAGCCTTTAAGCCTGAAGCCATTAGCTCCCAACCGGCAACAACAATATCCGCCACAACACCGACAATAACCTTTAGATATTCAAAGAGCTTTTTGAATGTTTCCCATAATGCAAGAATAACGATTTTTAATCGTGGATATTTTTCAAGAATACGCCCAATCATTGAATCATTGCCGTCAATGAAATTCATAATGTCGTCATAAACAATCGCAAATGCCATAGCTAAAAGCGCAATAATGGCAATAATAGCGATAATAGGCCATGTTGCAGCAAGTGTTGCTGATGCAGCAGCTAACATAGGGGGAACGTAATAAAGTGCTACGGCCAAACCAATAGCTGAGAAAAAACCTATCAATAAATTTTTGTTTTCTTGGCAAAATTTGACAAAGGTTTGCACCCAAGAAAGGACTTTAGTTAACGCTGGTAACGCACTATTCATAATACTCATCATGACACTACTGAATACGGTTTTTAATCCTCCAGTCACTTCCTTATATTTTTGGGATTGTAATGCAAGTTCCTTTGTAACAACGCCATTCTCCTTTTGCTTTTTAGTCAACTCCTCGAGTTCTTTTCGTCCTTTAAGAATGGATTCAACAATTTTATTGTCTGTTATTCCCACTTCTTTAATTCGAAATACGGCTTCTTCTTTGCTCATCCCTTGCACAGCATCAGACAAGCGATATATGCCCTCCATTGCGCCAATAGATTCGCCTTTCATATCTTTTAATGAGATATTTAAACTTTTGAAAACATCTGCTTTCCCTGATGAAGTATCTTGTAATGCTTCACCAATACTTTCAGACATATCCATCAATGAGTCACGAGCGCCTTGAGCATCTCCTCCCATTGAGGTTATGACTTTGCCAAAAGCATCAACATCTTCAACAGGAAGTTCTAAGGCTTCCGCGGATTGAGAAAGCGTATTCACTTCTTCTGCTGTTGTTTGAATAAATGACGCAATTCCCCCTACCGTTAAACCAATCCCAACCATCCCTGCCATTCGACCGAGAAAACCAGCTAACGACGAGGTCGCCTTACCATAATTATCGGCAACCTCATCGGCTGACTCAGCTAATTCATTATTTCGCCTCGTCAGTCGTTCCGTTTCTCTAGATGCCGAATTATTCGTGGCAATTTGATCATTGATTGACTGTTTAGCTCTCTGAATATTACGTTCGAGTAATACAATGCCTTCCGATAATTTTTTATTACTTTCTGATGAGAGAGCGTTAGACTGTAAAAGTAACTTTGCATACTCAAGATAATCTTTCATTTTCTCTATGTATGCGCTTAACTCAGCTTGAGCAGTATCACTATCAATATTTATCTCAGTATGTTCGTTGGATACATGACCTAAACTATCAATAATATTTTGAACAATATTATCAATGTCTTCAGAATTCCCCTCCGCTTCTTCAGTGATCCGTTTAATTTCTGAAATGATGGCATCAGAGGCATTTGATGCATCACCATTAACATGAATATCAACTGAATTTGACGATAATTCTGTCAATTGTGCGGATAGATTTTGAATAAATTGCGTAAACCCATCCGCACCGATAGTTGCCGATTGTTGCGCTTTTTTCATCTCAGCAATAATGTCATCGGTCGATTTGCTCACTCGATTAAACGCATCATCGGCTTGGCGGGTATCAAATTCAAATACTTGAACAAAGGTATCTAGCAAAGCCATATGAGTTATCCTTTCGATGAAGCCAGCGCTTCGTTATAACGGTTGGTAATGGCGATCTCCCACAAATCAAACGCCTCTTCTAAATCTATTGATGTTTTGAGTTCGGTGAGCGTGGCGAAACCGGCTGAGATGATGACGGCAAAGAAGCCATCAGCGTTTTTATAATCGACGGGAGTGAACCGGTGATTTTGTTGAGCAGGAATTGGAGGAAACCTTGGCTCCCGTCTTTGCCGAAAAAACTGGTGTTATACTTCAACATTTCCAGTTCAAGACGAATAAGGGCTTCACCATCGGGCACATGATTATCAATTAATGTGCTGGTCTTCAGATAAATCTCTTGTCCCTCTTTTTCCACTGCAACATACGCCATCATTTTGAGCATGGCTTCTTTACTGACTTCATAGTCGCCAATTTTAGGCGCATTCGATAGCGGGTATTTCGCCAGAATTTCACGTCCAATCGTTGCTGGTAATCGGCTAATAATAAAAGTGTGCTCTTCACGATCAGCATCGGTGATCGTAATTTCTTTCGGTTTAATTAACATGATTAATATCCATAAAAAAAGGCGGAATAACCGCCTAAAATTAACGTGCGCGAGTGCGATCGAAGTCTTGGAATACGAAGGTATACGCTTTGGATTTGTGTCGTCCTGCACTGGCAACAGAGCTACCACGACTACCATTCGTAATTTTGCCGTTACGTGCCGTAGTTGTTGAGCCATCACCATACGAAGCGACCATAGTGATAATATCCCCTGCATGCCGTTGTCCGCGACGAGCGGTATTGGAGTCAAGCAAGATAGCGAGGTTTTCATCTTCTTCACTGCCCGCTAAGACGTTAATGGTGACCGTTTGAGGTGTTGGCGTTGACCATGATACCAAGTTACCGTTGATATCCATTCCTGTTTGCGCAATATCCACGGCAGGCAAATCTAATGGATCGGCATCATCTGCGAAGGCGGTAATTTGAATACCGGCGGGAAAGGTTTTATGTGCTTGAATAACAATACTCAAGCCAGTTGCTGATACATCATGCATATTGTGTTCCTTACACTAAGTTGTGAGAGCCTTCGACTTTACGAACCCAGTCGCCCTTACCGTAAATCAATACATATTTCATTACGTACTCAGGCAAATTAGAGGGGCCTGTGTTTTCGACAATTTGAGCGTTGTACCAATAACCTTTGTTTTGTACATCATGCCATGCCAAATCATCACCAGAAGCGTCTGTCACTGCGATTTTTTGCACATCGGTTAAGGTTTTTCCCGCTAGAATAGTGCCGTTATTAATCGCCTTGGTCACCGCCCCTGCAATCACCATCATTGCACGTGCTTCACCGTCTTTATTGGCGGGTACTCCACGTGTGGCCATCAACAAACTAAACCACTGTTGCGCGATGTAGGCTTTTAACCATTGCTCATTAGCATGGACACTCATATCTAATGGGTTGGCAACACCACCACATAAGAAACCCCGTTGATAGAAACTAATATGTGAACCCGATACGGCCGTTTCTCCGTAATAGTTCACTCGTAGTTTATCTAAGCGATCCGCATCGATATCGGTCGTAATTTGCGATGGGAACGTGACACCAAATTGACGATACATATAGTTTGTTGTCGCATTGGTGCGGTCATAATCTGTGGCGGACATAATGGCCATCGGTAACGCTTGAACAAAGAAATTATCCGCTGTTTTCAGGTTTAAGGCTGTTGAAGCCGTACCCACCAGCGCTCCGCTAAAATCTTCTGCATTTTGATTGGTTACAGACAAATGCAATTGATACTTCACATTTTCGCCTGCCACGTACTGCGCCAACTCTACGGCATGCTCTAATGAGAGTTCCGTTAAAAACGTTGCACTACCAAAAGAGTCAGAAATAGCCTCAGAAGCAATAAAGGCTTGTAACGGAGTTTGTGCAGGATTACCGGCTGATGATGTGCCGTGGCTAATATTCATCGCATCAGCAAGTACTGATTGACGCACGCTAATATCAGCACGCTCTTGTACGCCACCGCTAATAACAAATGCGCTGTCTAGGGAATTAAACGTGACATAGGCGCTAGCAAATTGAGGTTCACTTTCTGCATTCAATTTCGCTTGTACAGCTGTTGCAACATCCGCGTATGACGTACTTTCAGAGAGATCAATTCCAGTGATTGTTTTGGTCACCTTGCCGATAGTGATATTAAGTTCACCGTCATTAATTAATTTTAAATCAGCTAAATCGCCTGTCTTTTCTCCAAACAAGGTAGGCGCTCGACCAACAGGCTCATAAGAGGCAATTTGCAGTTCTTTCGGCTTACTTGCCGGTGCTGGACTGACATAGCTGAAATACTGACGCGCAAAATGTGCCTCGGGGGAGTCAGTACCCAATAAGTCATCGACTTGGCCACTAGCAAATTCAAGCACTTTACCGGCAGGGATTTTAGGGTTAGTTGAAAAAATACGAGCCGTGAGCTTACGCATCGGTACAGCTGACGCGCCAATCACCGCACTCGCGATATCGACATAGCGAGTTTGTTTGATAGACATAACGTTCCTTAAATACGATAGATATCGGGATACAACGCACTCACGGCGTCTGTATCAGGATGAAGTGTGCGATTAAATGTCACATTGAAATCAAATGAGGGGTTTTGTTCGTAGTTGCCCTGGTCATTCAAAAAATAAGGTGTTCGAATATCGCTTGCCCGCTGAACGCCAATGCCTTGTTTGCGGAGAGCTTCAACAAAGGGCAATGAATTGGCGATCATTCTGACAATCGCGGTAATATCACTCGCTGAATAATGGCCTAACTGGGTAATGAAAGCCTGAACTTGGTACGTTTTTTCAGATAACTGGTTTTCTTGGTGATTAGCTTTATTGCCTTGAACATTATATTTTCGGCTCTGCCAACCGTGGCCACTTTCATTGATGGGAAAAAACATCACCATGTTATCTTCACGGCCTTGCTTGGTAGATTGGAAACCGGCTTTAACGGGGATCCCAATGCCGACTTCTTTTAACTGCAACAAGAGTTGTTTGCGAATAGCAACATCAACCTCATAATCCGTCATAAGTACCCGCCTCGATACAGATCACCGATTTCCAGCCATCTTGTTCGTACCAGTCTGCATCACCCACCACATCATATTTTCGACCATTGAATACAAGAAAATCAGGAGATGTACCTCGTTGCACAGCTTTAATATCATGAGAGGTATATAGGCGTCGGTACACTTGGCTCGTATCTAATCCCATTGATTGAACATCTTGGGTATCGACCGCTTGCCAACTGCCACGAACTTCTACGGGATCATAATAATAATTTTGGTCATTCCCTCGCTCATCGGGTGCCCGTTCTTTAAATCGAAACCAAAGCACCTTTTGCTGTGGAATATAACGTGAAGCAATACGATTTAAGTTACCAAACATTATTTATCCTCCACTGCGAAACTAACCGCTTGAAGCATTTGGCCAGTATCGACTAACGGCTTATCGGTGGCCTTACCTTTACTATGGCGACGTGCTCTTGCTTTAACGGTTGACTCCTCCAGTGCCGGTGTTGTGACTGCTTTTATTGCCATTTTCACATCGCCCGCCACCGTCGCACCAATTTGTGCCAGCCCATTATCCAGCGTGATATTGCCCTTAACAGACGCTTTCACTGCTCGAAAAATTAACTGACTATAATCCTGCTTTTTGTCATTCATGGTCGGACGTAAAAATGGGCGAGGAGGAATGCCACCGGCGGGATAGCCCAACTCTTGAATAGAGGCAACATAAGCAATCGGTGTTCCATCGGGATATTTTGCGTGTTCAAAGAAACCAACACTTAATCGCTTTTTAGCCAATTCATCATAAACCGCTTTTAATTGCGCTAATTTAGTCATTAACGTAATCGCCCTCCTCTCGTAAATCGCCCTCCTACCCCCCGAAAAGCTGAACGTTCGCCACCACCACCAAAGTATTGAGGTACGCTACAACGCTTAATTAACGCTAGAAACTGCTGTCCAAAGGTGGTCATTTTAAACCAGTGCGACCAGTCCGAACCGGCAGGCGGTGCCGTAAATGACACGCTTACCTTATCGATAGTCACACTCGTCACCACACCGGTAGGCGACTCATCATCAGCAATCATTTTTCTGAGTGTTAGCATGTGTGCAACAACGAGCATCCACAGCTCGTTAGTGCAAACACCCTTACAGGCAGAGAAATAGTTCAACGCAGATTGAGCAATGATATCTATTTCATCATCACTCACACCGTTAAACTGCGGATAGAGCACACGGAATGACGTTAAAGGAAATGTGCTCGTCTCCATGATCACTTACCTTTTTTGTTGGTTTTAGGAACGTCTAGCTTTTCAGCCTCTAACGATTCAGGCGTGTCAGGGGCTGATTGGTCGCTCGCTTCCATGTCAGTGGCAACTTTTTCGGGATCTTCTTTGCGTTCTTCAACGGTAATATACCCATTGTCACGATGAAGATTGAAAACGTGATTTTCTTTGAGCTGTTTGTATTGCTCGTCAGTAATTTCTGTCACACGGCCACGCGGTGTGTACATGTGTTTAGTCATTACGTTCGCTTGACCGGCAATAAACACTTTCCCGTCTCTCACGGTATAGTTCTGGTCATTTGATAAGGTGCAATATGCGTAAAGAGGCATGGAGTGCTCTCCTATTGTTTAGATATAAAAAAGCCCTCAAATGAGGGCGCAAAAAGAGAAGTGGCAAGATTAGATGCCGGTTAAGCGAGTCACCGCCCACGGACGAGTCACAAATACACCTGCAGTCGCATTGGTTGCATCTTCCATATACCCTTTAATTTGGTTGAGTGAACCTAATAACTGGTATTTCACAGGCACAACTTGAAGGATCACCGCACTGGTTGCTGTTGAACCATCATCAATGCTATCTGCGAACATATAGGCCACATCAGCCCCACCATTTGCGCCAACAAATTCAGGAGAGAAAACCAGACGCATATTTGGATAGTTTTCATTTATCCATTGTTTGACTGTTTCACCGCGTGCGACAGGATTAGCCACATTCAGCGCAGAACGAAAGCCCAACGGTAATGTTAAGGTAATTGGCGTATCATCTTTAATAATACCGCCAGAGCTCGTTTCAATACGCGAGAACATATCAGTAATATCGGCAGTGATATCCGCAAATGTTCCGCCTTTCCATTTACCTTTTGCGGTTTCATAGGCGGGTAAGTTAGGTTCATTCATCAAACCAAAAACGCGCGTTTCAGGGCTATTAAACCCGTAGTAACCTACGCGCTCACGGCTTTGCTCTAATGATTCAGTCACTGAATTACGCTTTTCTTCCATCGCAACAAAGCCTGCGGAAGATTGGCGCGCTTCTTCTAATTTACCCACTTGAAAACCTGATTCGAAGCGGACAAGGCCACGGCGTTCTTGGTCTTGCGCATAAGACGCTAATGGCACATTGGTATGGTCACCATAAAGCTCGGCTTTACTAATTGGTGTCGCCACATTCAGAATGATTTCTTCATCATGCCATTCACCCGCATTGACGATACCGGTGATTTCATCCAACACACGAACACGCGTAGCGGTACGAATAACACCGGGCAAAACGTGTTGCAACATTTCACGCTGAATTAAACCACCCTGCATTGCACCACCGCTAATTGCGGAGTCCATCGCAGAAAAACCACCAAAGCCGATTTGCGCTAATTCTCCGTATGTCCATTTCTGGTCAGGGTTAATATTCAGTTGGCCATGTTTTTTGACATCACGGCCAGACATGTGAAATTTAATTTTACTGACTGGCATTATTCACCTTCCTTTGGAGATGCTGGATATGGGATTTCTGTTAAACGAATAATGCCCAAGTGAGCACTTTCTGTGGATTCAAGGTGTCGGCTGATAAAACCAATGACACGATCACCGGCACTAATAGTGGCTTTAGAAGATAGCGAGCCGTCAGCTTCATCGAACACAACCGGTGCGTTGATTTTTCCTGCCACTTCTTTTAGTTCAACGAAAACCTCCCCCATTGTCAGGAATTCGCCCTGCGTACCGTTACGAGCGAACGCTTCTTCGATACGATAGGCTTTAGGGTTAATCATGATCCCCGCAAATGCCCCTTTACCACCGACTTGAACGGATTCCACTGAATCATCTTTGTAGGTATAGGCGCGACCGAAAATATTCAGCTTTTCATCCGTTGAACTGAGAATAGCTGAAACAGCGCGAATAGGGCCTGCATGACTAATTTCACCGACAACACCAGAAATTAAGCCATCTGCTACTGATTTAGGAATTGCCATTATTTAGCTCCCCATTTATCCATAATTGTTTTATTGCTCACTGCAGAGTCCATTGTTGAACTGGGCTTTTGAGAATCAGGTACACGTCCTTGCATCCATGCATCAAGAGCAATCGCTTCGGTTCCCTTACTGCATTGAATACCCAGTTCTTTAACACCGTACTCCGCGACTTGTTGTTGAGTCATAGCAGAGTGGTCAAACACACCAATAAACGGCGTTAATTTATGCGCTAACGCATCACGCGCACCGATTTGTTTGAGTAATTCACCCGTATCCATTGCCGGTTTTGCTTTCTCTAATCGCTTAATTTTACGTTTCAGAGATGCCATTTCATCCATTGCAGTCATGCTACGATTTAGGCGCTTTAAACGACGATTAAGACCATCGGTAGTTGCTTGGTCAAGATGCTCTTTAGCTTCTTCTATCGCTTCGACTGCAGTTTCAATCGCGACCTCGGCTTTTTCTACTGCTTCAGGCTCGCCAGATTCAGCCTCTTCTGTGGCAATTTCAGCTTTTTCCACTGCTTCTTCTGCTTTCTGCTCTTCGTCAGGGTCTGAATCAGTTGAAGACTTATCTTTATCGTCTGGCTCATCATCTGTTGCAGGTTTAGCACTGGTGATTGCTTCTTTGATAATCGCTTTTAACGCTTCCAATTGCTCAGGCGTAAAGGCACCTTCATCAGTGGTTGGTTTGTCTTTGTTTTCATCTTCAGGATTCATGCGAATAAGTTCCTTAGTGTCTATGGTAATAACGGAGTGGTCTTGCACAGCAACATCAGCGCCAGTGCGCCCTTCATCGACTAACGCAAGGTGATTGGCTCTAATATGCCGTTGTATGGCGTCATAACGTTCACCGTTAAATTCGCCTGGTGTGAAATCGTAAATACAGCGATAACCCGGAGATAATTCAATTTTCCCCCCCTCAATTTGGTTAAGCGCTGAATTAGACAGGATTTTGATATTGCTTCTAAGGTAGGGGTATTCAAAGTAAACCTGTTCCCCTATGACCCCTTGTATCCCCTTTGTCTCTGCGGGTGTGCCGTCTTTCCCTAGCATTTCATGCTCATCAACAAAGGGCATTAATTTGAAAGAGTTAATTGTCTCTGTGCTGGCCAGTTCTTCTTGTGGGCGATACACCTTGTAAATCTTTTCGGGTATTGGTGCGCCAATCTCAAACCCTAAATAATCAAAAACCCCAACTTTAGAGATGGGGTTATCTTTTACTTCCAGCCAGCCGTTTAAATCATATTGTCGCTTTGTCATGTCTCCTCACCAAAATCAATAACCGGTGTCCAGAAGCACTTACAATTTGGCAACTGTCCGGGCAGTCCTCGCTCTCCCGTTTTGGGATCAATAATCGGTGGGTTATCTAAATCAAATACTTCACCATCCAATTTAATATGCCATTCACGAGGCTCAGCACTCCCACCAGAATGATGCCAAACCGCTTTACGAATACCAGCAGATTTCATGCGCTCATAGTTAACCGCTGTCGTAATTTTTCGCGTTTGGTCAACAGAGATAAAGTTCGCCCTTTTCTCTGTCACACTGCCAGTATGCCGAATTTCCTCTAATAACGTTTTTGCACCTTCACCACCTTGGCTGATAGAGCGTAAGGCAACACTTTCAATACGTTGATGAAATTGCAGTGGAATGGATTTAATGAGTGCTACGTTTTCAGCCGTAGAAGCAATGATTTTATCTTTCAGGGCTTCGGGCATATCTGGGGTTTTGATGGTGATCCCACCTGACAACTGTTTAAGAGAATCATCTAAATTACGCTTTGCACCTATATCGACTTGGGAAACAAATTTATCTGCAATCTCTGTGGATTTTTGCTTAAAAATCTTATCCCATTTACGTTTTAGACGGTTAAGCCAGATGCGTGTTTGACTGGCAAAGCTGGCATCCATCGTAAAGCCATCGAAGTCGTCATTTAATTCGCTAAACACTTTTTCATAGTCTTTAATCATTGAATTAATGAGGCGTGACATGTCACCTTGATAACGACTAGAGGGCGCTACCGAATACTGCAGGGGCTTCCCTTTCATTACTGCTTGGCGAGATGTTGCCCATTGCGCTCGCTTCGTTCGTACTCGTATTCGCCTCGACATAATCTGCCTCGTTCACTTCAATGCCGTAATAGCTAGACGCTTTATCACTGGCCAGTTTCTTGCGGATATCTAACCCATCAATCGCCCCCGTTGTTGCATAAGCTGAATCGGCTTGTGCTTGTTTAAGCTCAATATCCGCACTCTCAACAGCCGTCGGGCTATCAAGTGGTGCCCATGTGATAGAGATTTCTGTCACAGGTAAACCATCGCTACGCATTAACATGTCGTAATGGCGCTGTAATAGCTCTTCAAGGTCGTTTGATTGGATACTTTCAAGCTCTTCGCGGTAATTAGCCTCTTCGTATTCACCTGTTGAGTTAAAGCCTTTCGGTGTAGTGCCTAGCAGTTTTGTTGCTGGTACATTAGAAGCCGATGCCACCAGCTGGTATTGCGTCATAATCGTGGCGTCTAAATCCGCTAATGAGGTGTCGAACTGTTGAACCGTATCTTCACTGCCCGTCATTTGCACACCGTAGTTATCGCGCATCTCCATAAAATAAAGCATATTTTCGCGAATAATATCCTTATCAGCGCTTTCTGGATCTGCAATCCCCATCGTAAGCAAACGCTTGGTCATTGCCAGTTGTGGTGCTTCATTGGCGGTACGTTCTGAAGCGTAGACACGCTCATAAATACGTTCTGGCACTGATACGCCAAAGTAGTTGTACATTGGCTTAAGCACGTTAGGTACAGGAAACGGTACAAACTTAATAAAGTGAGACTTGTGATACTTACGCCCACCAATCACATAATAGGTCGGCTCGTAGAAATCCATGCTGGCAGGATCTTGAACATTGGCATCCGTTAAATCGGCCGTTACCCATTGTGGATCAATCTGTTTAATACCTTTATACATCCCTTTAGTCACACCATCGATATTAAACGGGTTTTCATACCACTCTTTCGGGTTTGATGTCTCCACAACAAATAACGCTAAACGACCACCGTATACACGCCCAAAGTGAACCAGCTCTTTCAGTTGGTGTGTAATACGGTATTTTTTATCACGTTTACGGAGCTTTTTACTGATAGCGCGATCATCGTCGTTATCACAATCAATATCGTAGCCTTGGCGTATCGCATCACGAGCTGGCATATTACAGGCTTTATCCACCAGCCAATGTTTAGCGATAACCGCACACATATTGTTACCAATAAACATTTGTGAGGCATACCATGAGGCCTGTGACTCTGGCACACCGTAAAATTGTTCACCTTTAAATGATGGCACGTAGCTATCAATGCTATCCATCGCAACACCTGCAATTGTGGGTTGGGGTAAATTAATCCCATCAAAGCCCTGTTCTCGCGCCAGCGCAGGATATAAGTCAGTTGTGAATGCTGACCGTTTAACCGGTGCGAGTGGTTCTGTTTTTCGCCTCTTAAACGGCCACCACATAGTTCATCTCCTAGTTGTGAAGAAACTGCCTTTTTTCTTCTGATATAAATCGCGTAATGCTTGCGTCATGGCATCCACTGTGTCGTCATGGCCAGCAAACGGGAATGTAGTAATTTCCTCTACGGTTTCCACAATCCACGGCGCAATATCTTTATGAGGTAGCCACACATTTCTAGCCTCCCACTCAGCAGTACACGCATGAGCACGAGCAACCTTGCTACCATCTGGCTCGACGGGAATTAACCCTGATACGGTTGATTTGAGAGAGTCGATTACAGCAGGGCCATTGGCTTTGTCTTCCACCAGCTTACGTCGTCCTTCAGGGAATTTTTCAGCTAACCATTTCACCGATTTTAAGGTTTCAGTAAAGCTCATGCGCTTTCTAATTTGATACAGTAGATAAGCATTTGCGTCTTTCTTTCCCCATACCTGCCCCACCACATAGTCAGTACCGTCACTATCTTTAAAGGTCATATCCCAACTATGAATAACCTTATCGAATTTTTCTGGTAGGTCTTTCGGTAGGTAGTACTGAGCAAATTCTTCGTGGAAGATTTGGCCATCACCCGGCTTAGGTGATTGTTGGTACATTGCAGACCAGAAGTAATCACCAATGATTGCTTTTGTCTCAAGGAGTTTGTCAATTGGGTGTAACTCTGGTACCAGTGCTTCCCCTCGTTCATTGATAGCGGGGAATGCAAGCACCTTAGTTTCAGGCGCTTTTTCTTTTAATTGGCCAGACAAATCATCGGTTGCCCACCGAGTAGCCATGATAATTTCACCGCTATTTTTTGATAAGCGGGTCTTAAAGGTCGAAACGTACCAGTTCCAAATTGATTTTTTAACAGTCTGGCTAAGCGCTTCTTTTGAGTTCTTTATCGGGTCATCAATAATACCGAGATCAACTTTCTTACCTGTTAATGGGCCACCTACCCCCGCACAAACATACCCCCCTTTGTGATTGGCAAGGCCAAACTCATCAGAATTACGTTTAACTGTAATACCGTTTTCAGGCTTATTGCCTAACCAACTTTTAGGAAATAGCACACGATATTCATCAGACATCATAATGCGCTGAACATCAGTATTCATATCACCCGCTAAATCTGAGGAATACGACAGCGCACCCACACGCATGTTAGGGTATTTACCAAAGAAATAGGCTGGAAGGTAACGCGAAACAATATCAGACTTACCATGCTGTGGAGGTGCCCCTAATATTAACTTAGGCCGTTTACCATCCATCATATCTAACAAAAACTGGTCTAACGCATTACATACCGTTTCTGAAAAGTGGCTTGTAATGTATTCAGGGTTTATATACTGAATAAATTCATGCAAACTACGCCTAGCTATCTCTCTCCTGACTTCTTCATCAAACAAGTCGAAATTGACATCCATTAGAGATACCTAAAGTGATAAAAATAACCCTTTCATGCCGTAATTGGCACGAAATGATTTTCATGTTTTTGATAACAATTGATTAACAATAAAACGGCATTAAAACAGAAAGAAGATTGCTACTTTTAGCGGTTTAGGTTGTGTTTTTAGTTGAGTTAAAAAGTGAAGGGGCGCATTAGCATCATTATGTTAAATAGAACGATAATTGGTACAATTTATACTATTTACAGACCAGGATATAATTGCCCTTCATCAACAAAATAAACCTGCGTTAAATACCATCGCCCATCCTGAAAAATTAAATAATATTCATAAATAGGTGAGTAACCATCAGGTACAATATATTGCGTTGTGACAACAGTGATATTGTTAGTGCTCTTTACTACCGACAATATTTTCTCTTTTTTGGGGTCATGACTTGATTCAGAACCAAATGCAATGGGTTCTCCTACAAAATCAGGTAATGTGTATTTAGTTAATAGCCTACGCCACGCCTTATCTGCTAACTCCGTATACTCATCAGGCTTCGAACCCATAAGGCTAAATGCGTAGTCATTCCATTCCATGTAATCTTGTTGAAATTGTCTAACCAAAATTTCAGGTGACTCATTAGACATGGCAACAGATTGATTCATAAATAATCCACCTAAAAAAAGAACAATAAATAAATACAATGCATAAAATCGATATTTAGACATATTCCCTATCTGCTCGATGCAATATTTAAATATGTTGTTATATCACACTGACTAAAATCTTACTGCTTTGATTTTACTCTTAATTGCATAAGTTGCTCGAAACTTAGGTGACTTAAATCTATTCCTGTTGTTTGAATAGGCCCACCATCGGCACCAGTTAATTCCGTCTTGTTCTTCAGCATGCCTAAATGCTGTGCAACCATCTTAAGCGCTTCATCTTGATTACGAGTAATAACCTCAACACCAAACTTCCCTTCTTTCACGCCAGCAAATACTCGACGCGCTGGCCCTGTTAAATCACGCGTATCATGGAAATGCGCCCGACCAATACCAGCACCATTACAGCGGGGGCAATCAGGATTTGGATCTAATGTTTCATCGTAACCGTATCCCCCAACATCTTGTGGAGGCGGTTTCTTTGCTACGACTGCTTTTTTAATAGCATCTTCAAACTCTATCGAATCACGCCACTGATAATTAAAACCAAAACCCCAGCAATGACGACAACATAATCGACGGTATTCGGTCAACTCGTTAACGTCTGCAGTTGCGATATCCCACCACATTTTTAATACGGCATCTTGGGTTATCTCTGTTCTGCGTTCCCGTTCGGCTAATGCGTCAGTGATTGCTCGTGAAACCTTAGCATTTCTTAGCATTCGAGTAGCATTGACATAAGCTGTATTTCCTTCGCCTTTATAACCGGCTCGCTTATATGCCCCTGTTCGATTTAAGTCGATGAGGTATTCACTAACAAATTTAATCTGTTGTTCTGTTAGCCCATAATTGCGCAGACTAAACGTGTTTTCATTATCGTGCGTATTACTGACTCCATTGCTCTGCGCATCGGGTATATCACTATTGCGCATTAGCTCTTTTGCGCTTTCTTTTTTCTGCGTAGTGCGCAATTTTTTGTGCGCAGTTTTTTGCGCATTCTGCGCACGGGATATTTTGATATATCGTCGGGCTGTTGCGTAGTTTAATTCCTTTAGTTCGCACCACTCTTTAGGGGATATTCCTGTTATAGCATGTTCGGCGAGGAACTGTTGTTGTAGCATCCCCCAATCCGGTTTTGCCATTGTGTTTATCTCCTTAGCCTATTAAAAAGCCCTCTCGAAAGTAGGCTTTGTGATTGACTCTTATGAATTGTACTCGTCTCTCCGGTTGTCACGCCCTTTCTTCTACCTACAGCTGACGTTGCTGATAATGACCGAAAAATATAACAAAATGGTGGTATTCATTGTTTTTGATTCTCACTATGCGCTCACTGTGAGGTAATGCAGGTCATAGCTAACATAGGAGACAGCGACAATACGACGCATTAAAAAACCGCTATTACAACAAGACTGTTGTTTTCTAAAAACTTACGTTGATTATTAACAGATTGGCTTGCTGGGTATTGGTAATCTATTGTTTTCACATATGCTAGTGAAAGCCCTGTGGGAGCCCAAACTCACAGGGTTATTTTTATCTTGTTTTTTTATTTAGGTAAGAGATAGGTTAATCAGAATTATCAATCTAGTATATATACCTACTTAAGCTATACTAAGTAATCATCACTATACTTTGATTAATATCCTGTTAGTTTGCCCATGCACCCATGCTGGGCTTTTTTAGTTCACACACTCCATTCTAATGTAATCCTGCAATCCTAATATTACTTGCTCTGACTGTGCAATTCGCTCTCTGAGTAACCAATAATTTCGGATAGCGGTGTCAGTAGGTCGGGCGGTGGTTGCATCATCCACGCCGGAGGTGGTAACGCCTTCGGATTTTGGACAGTTGGCTTTGATGTACACCCGCTCAGGATGACGCTCACTAAGATCACGTAACCGGCTAATTTCAGTTTTAGCATTATCGAGTTCCTGCGTATGTTTTACATCTAGATCATGAAGGGATTTTATGCGTGCTTGGTAATCTTGATTGATATTGACTTGCTCATTGAACGAACTAGTAAGTAATTTGTGATTAGCTTTTAACGTTCCATAGTCATCTATTACCCACCAGAGCCAGAACGCCAATACTACACAACCACCAGCGAGTAATTTGGTGATATTCATAGACATTATACTGGATATGATTTCCACGTTAATTGAAAATGAGGGCCATCTTTAAATGAATCCCAATTACCGCCCCACTCAACATCAATACCAAACTCTTTACCTGCTTGGATCATCGCTTCAGCCACTTTTTTAAAGTATGACCATTCTTGCCAAGGTATTGAGCCATTCACGATAGGAGCACAATCCACAGCATGACCAGTAAGATGCCGACTATTCATCGTTCGACTTTTACCATTAATGACCAACTGACGTTGACGAGCTTCATTACGCTTTCCTTCAATAACCATAAAATCGATATCTGTTAATTCAAGTGCTCGTCGAGTTACTTTGACTAAATCAGGATGAACACCCTGCATGTTCTTTTCACTACGTGTACTAAATACAAATTTACTCACCGCTAACTTTCCTTAAAAACCGTTTTTCTAGTGTTTTAATTAACTCAGCTCCAGACCAACCGGCTAAACCAGCAATACCACCAGCAAGTTCTGGAACCCACTCATAATAGCTAGACGCTAGGTACACCATTGCACCAGCAAAAATAGAGACGATAACTTGAAGGAAAAATACTCCCCAACTTATATGCTCCCCATTCAACGCTTTATAAGCACAACTAGCTGCAGTGCCTAACAAAGTCATAACGCTGATAAGTATGCCCACAAGCCAGTTATAGTTATTGGGGTCTTTATATGGCATTTTCTTCATACCTCCCCCTTAGCTTGGGGCTTATTAGTTAATAAAAGTCGGAATTAGTCATAATCACTTTCGTAATCTAAACTGTTCTATTTCCAGTGTGGTTTGTTCAAATCGCTCTTTCTCAAGTTCAATCCCAAGAACTCGACGATTTAACTTTAATGCAGACTTTAGTGTTGCACCTGACCCCATAAAGAAATCAGCAACCAGATCACCTTCGCGACTGCTTGAGCGAATAATGTGTTCCATCATTTCAGCTGGTTTTTCACAAGGGTGTTTACCTGCGTAATATTGTACAGGTGGATACGTCCATACATCAGTGTAAGGAACATCAACGGTGACAGAAAAAGGACGACGTAATAATTGATATTGTTCAGCAAGCTCCTGGTACTCTCGACTAAGAGAAGCCTGTGCCTCTATCAAATCAGCATGATCACGATTTAAAGGATTACTACTAAACTTTTCACTTGCTACACGCTGAAACAGCTCTTGCAGTTTTTTGTAATCAGTTTCACTAGGTAGTTGCCATTGGCTATAACTAAACCAGTGTGAAGCCATCTGCTTACCTGTTGCCTGCTTTATTTCTTTTGCTGTTATTCCTAATGATTCACGTGCAGATTTAAAATACTCAATTAAAGGCTTAAATACGTTTTCTTTAAGCTCTTTGCATTGCTGAAGATAGACACTGCTTTTACCCTTATATGGGCTTTGATAATGTTCAGCAAATAAAATTCTTTCAGTGCTTGGAAAGAAACTGCGTAAATCGGCTTTACATGCCCTACGCCAAG
This sequence comes from Proteus faecis, assembly GCF_003144395.1. Classification (GTDB taxonomy): domain Bacteria; phylum Pseudomonadota; class Gammaproteobacteria; order Enterobacterales; family Enterobacteriaceae; genus Proteus; species Proteus faecis. Next base: position 67,555 of record NZ_PENZ01000045.1, read on the forward strand.
GCCCTGATGGTTTAGCCCATACAATATGACTTAGAATATTAAATCTTTCACGGACGAGTAATTCTGTATCCGACGCTAGTTTAGAACCGCAAAAAATGTAAAGACTACCGTTAGGCTTTAATACCCGCCAAAATTCTGCAAGCATTTCATCAAGCCAAGATAAATATGATGTTACGTTTTCCCACTGATTATCCCAACTACAAGACTTCACCTGAAAGTAAGGCGGGTCAGTTGCGATTAAATCAATACAATTATCGGGAAGTGTTTTTATATAGCTGAGTGAGTCATCATTGACTAAATTCACACTGTTTAAATTCACAGTATTTTTCATAGATCAGGAGAACCTTTTTTGATAAGCTCACTATGCTTTGTGCACATAAGCAGTGGGCTTTAGTTTGTCCGTGATCTACCAGAACGGGTGAATGACTGTAAAGGTGCTACCAACACTTTTACAGTCGCCCATTTTCACAGTATTAGATATTTTGAAATGTATTTCCTTTGATGTTTTCTTTGATTAGTCCCGCCATCGCCAACTGCGTTAATATCAATTGACAACGTTCCTCAGTTAAATAAGTGCATTCTGCAACTTCATTTACCGTAACCTCTATCGTGTGCGGAACAACTTCAAAAACAAGTCTTGCCTCTTCTGTCATATCACTATGTTTTAACATGATATTTTAATACCTTTGGTCAGTTATTGGTCGTGAACACACATGTAACTCTGAACAAAGGAAACAGCAACTCTTATCTGTTTTAGATACAAAAAAACCCAGCACTTAGGCTGGGTTAGTTGGTCACTGTATAAAAACGGCAACTTATACTTAAATAGTGGATCATTGGCTCAAAGAAGTCAACACGTTCTTACTATTATTTTTACTTTTCCACTCTTTTTCTCGTTTTTTAAATGCATCTTTTAAATGTGGGTAAATTAAATATTCAGCTGAACTAATTATGTCCTCAATTTCTCTTCTGCATGTAGACATAGAAGGTTTTCTATATTCTACCGTTCTATTGCGTCTAATCATTTGTCGCGGTTTTGCTATATTGTGGTAATAACGAGCAATAGCGCGATCTGAACTACCGAAGGCATAACGCAGTAACAAGAGCGTAAACGCTATTCTGTCTATGTGATAAATTTTATCGACCACTTTAGCGATCAACATCCCGTCATCGTCATTACACATTTCTCGCTCAGGATAATCACGCCTTTCTACTGTCTCCATAAATTCAGCAATAATACTGCTTTGCCTTTTTTCTATCCTCCCTGAATATACCCATGCTCCAAATTTTGATAACCAAGGCTGGATCCATGCAACCTGATCATAATCAAGTTTTAACCCATCTGATATGCTCTTTATACTCGACATGCTCGTAACTCCATTACTTCTTGCTTAGTCTGTTCTAATAACTCAATCTCGCTACCATGAATTTCTTGCCACGATTTAGGCGAAGCGTGAAAGCCGGTTTCATAACTTGCTCTATGATGTGGTGGGCACAAAGGTAAAACATCTGTATGACTAGCTCTCTGTGCCATTCCCTGCCCTGTTCTAACATGGTGGATCTCCGCTCTACTTGCCCCAAACCCCATATTGCGACAACAAATACAACCCAGTTCCGCTACATCTGATAGCCACTGTCTTTCTTCTTTGGTCTTTGATTTGATCATTGGTCTTGCCTCTATGTGAAACTTAATAATTGAGATACTGCATTTTCTACAGTTTTTTGAGTAGGGAATTGCTTACGAAGGATAAAATTCCAAAGCACATCGAGTGTGGCTTTGTAGAGTTCGCTAAATGCTAAGTCGTCCATATTTGCAAAGCTGATTGATTTAGCGACACGACGTAAACTGCCGTCAGGCATTTCAAACGTATCGTAATAACCGGCTTGCTCTACAACCCAATAGCGAAAAGCATCAAATGATTTTGTTACTGAGATATTTTGTGCACGATTTTGTGCAACTTCTTCTAGATAGATATCGGATGCTGATAACAGCGCGTCAGCATTATCCGTGTAATATGAAAGGAATTTGATGTAACCACGCACAAGCTCTTTTTCTTCAGGTGAAATGGTACCGCCAACTGGTTCCCAATATTCATAGCCTAAGTTGAGTAATGCGAAGTATTTACGATGAAATCTAGGGTTACGAGCTTTCTTAAAATTAGCTGAAAGCACATCACCACACTTGATTTTTGAATGCAGAAAATCTCTCGTAACAGGGTTAGCTGGTACAAGAGTATCGTTAGACATTTTGATAAAGCTATGCTGTGCCATACTTGACTCTCAGTTGACACAGCAAATATTTAGGATTGGGGGTGTTCAGACCAATGGTATGATTATATAGGAATTAGCTAACCGAATAAATAAAAGAAGTTTTATCGCTAATTGGTTTATTAACACAAAACAATTCTCGTACTAACTCTCTTGTAATCCCTGTTTTAACAAGAATGTTATTCCATGATAGGTCGTCTAACATTTCAATACTTCTAGTAAGTAATGTTGGTTCTTCAACTTGGATAGAATTATCTCCAGGCTCAATTGCAGTATATCCTTTTGTATTAAGATACATATATCCTTGTCTTGCTTGGTCTTTTGTAATTAACCCTAAAGCTGAAGCTCTATAAATTATCATTCTTAGGCTTACTCTCCAGCGTAATTTAAACTCAACTAAAGCACTCCAATCTAAATAACGCCCTTTCATTTTAGGAAATTCTTTCATGAAAGAAACTCTTGGAACCATAAAAGCACTAGAAAACTGATTTGCTTGACTCTCAGTTAAGTTATCTCCAGTAATAATTCCATCGTGTAAAACAATATGACCCAATTCATGTCCAATATCGGATCTAAATCGACATACAGAACTTTTAGCATCGTTACGAATTATTATTGGCCTCTTACTATTTACAGTAAAAGCATCAACTCTGTCATCAACATCGGACACATGTGCGATAATAATGCCTAAATTCTCAACGAATTTAACCATAGATGTTATTGGTCCTAAACCAATCCCCCAATAACGACGACAACTCTCAGCTATTCGTTCAATATCATCTAATGTACTCATTGCTCGATCTGAAATATCCGGAATATTTAGTTCAGGATATTCAATTTCATCTTCAAGAGCAGATAATAAAGAACTCAAGATTTCAGCCCTAGCTAATATGCTATTAGTTAAAGTTTTAGTTCTCGATTTTTTACTTCTAAAATGACATTGTTCATCTTCTATTGGGTAGCTACGCTCACTAAATAGAAAATTAGGCAATATATTCAAATGCCTTGCAATCTCATCAGTTAGCTCTTCTGATGGTTTAAATCCTTTCTCTAATTTACTAATATATTGTTTACTTTTACCTAAAGCTGTCGCTAACTCTTCACACGACAACCCCCTCGCCATCCTAGCAAGACGTAACTTATCCCCTCTATAGCCTGATTTAAAATCAAACAGTTCCATCTTTTTTCACAGTTTCATCTGGTGCGTTACGACGTTTAAGTGGTGCATCACTAATGTCAGTCGCTTCAGGTCTCGCTTCTGAATTATCCATTAATGGAACAGAAACTGCCTCATGGTATCTAATCTCACTAATACATGCGCCATATTGATTAATCCCAACTAAAGCTACATCCCACTGAGGATAATCATCCGTATCTTCAATATAGAATGGCTCAGCAAGAACACGCCAAATGAGATCTTCTTCAGCTTCTGAATCATCACCACCAAATAATGTTAATTGTTTAAATTCTGCTTTATTTCGAACTAAACGATGTTTTTTCTTTGGTTCACTAATACAATCCTTTGAAAACTGAATCGGTATATTATTAATTGCAAAGACAAAATCCAGTTTGTCATATACCATTTTTAATTCTGGTATAATGCCTTCTTCTGCAGTATCTTGAATATGATTTTTGACCCACCCATAAGCACGAACACCATTGATCCAATTACAATCTAATTTATGTTCATGTTTAGGCAATTCAGTTAGTACACCAGCAATAGATTTCAATAAATAAGTAACTGGTTTTTCTTCTAAAGAGGGTTGAATATCCCAACAAGGGGCAAGACTTCTATCTTCCATTCGTATTAAATCCTATATTGTGAAATGTCAGATATATATTTTCGCATTTTCGTGTTTTTGTCAACCAAAAAACTTCGGGTATATTAACATTTGACAACCAGTATTCTTAATGTATTTATATACTCAATTTTACCTCATGATATCCTTTGGTTACCCAACATTGTGAATCACCAGACAAACAGCATTGTTGAACAGGTAATTGCTCACCACAGCGTTTACACTTTTGTTTAGATAACTTCTCAGCTTGCCTTTTATACTCAGCATCATCTTTACGAATAAGCATCTGTAAGTATTCAACAACATCATACGGTTCTCGACCAGGCATGCGTAATACACAATTACGCTTTAACATTTCCAATTCTTGATTATCTACAAGTAGTTCAATTTTGGTTACACCTAATTCTTTCTGCCGTTTACGTTGCTCCGCTTTACGTTCTGCTACTGTTTTTGCCATTACTTATGCCCTCATCACCTCACGCCAATAATTCAACCTATCTCTAAAAAACTTCCGATGTACCTCAGGCAACTTTTCAATTTCCACCAACACTCGCGTTCTATGTATTTTTTGATTTTTAAGCTGTCTAATTAATCGACTAGCTAATAAATCAAGTTGTTCTAACTCGCGATATTCTTCTGGCCACAAAACTCGATTGTGAGGTAAATCATCAGGCAAATAAGAACGCCTAGACATAATTACCTCGTAGATTTTTGTGGTTTAACCTTAGGTTGATAAGGTGCTTTTGTTCTTGCTCTTGCTGACGCATGGAGACGGTCGATATGACACTGTGTATGGTCTAACCCATCGTCGGGTAATATAGGGTGATTATCACGAACGAGAGATTCGTGAGTAAGAGAGTCTTTAATTGTCATGGTCTTGCCTCTGTTTTAACTAAAATGCTTTTTCTGCGTAACGACGTCTTTTATCGTTTTGCTGTGATTGTTGTTGCATTTTGGACACTTCTGACGCTGTAATTTGGTCGGTAGGCAGATAGTGGCCATTCTTAAATTCTTGATAGACTGTGCCGGTTTCTCCGTGTCTAAATTTATCGATAATGATCTCGGCATAATTTTTCGCAGGGCTATTGGGGTTATATACGGCCTCCCTATAGGTAAATAAAATTAAGTCAGCGTCTTGCTCTAAGCTACCAGAATCGCGTAAATCAGCAGAAACAGGACGGCGTTGATTAATAGGTCTTTTATCAACATCACGAGATAGCTGGCTTAACGCAATAGTTGGCGTGTGTAACCTCTTTGCTAATCCTTTTAAAGATGCAGATATTTTCGCAATTGCTAAATCATTACGTTCTGCTTTAGGTTTTTTAATTAACCCTAAATAATCAACAAAAATTCCTTTCAAATTTGGATATTTACGTTTGTGGTTTTCACTGATTGCACATATTTGTTCAATAGTTAGATTACTCGCATCGATGATATGAATATCTCTATCCATTAAATGGCCTAGTGCTGAACTTAAACGCCCCCATCCTTCATCATCCAATCGCCCACGATGTCTCAATGTTGATATTGGTAGTTGAGCAGAACCTGCAACTAGACGCTCAGTAATTTGCTGATTAGACATTTCCATCGAGAAGAACAATGCACCGCCTCCATCTCTGGTCATCCCCTCAGTCATCGTTAGTGCAAGCTCTGTTTTCCCCATTCCCGGACGACCACCAATAAAAACTAAGTCTGTTGGGTTAAAGCCTCCTATTTTGTCATCTAAAGCTTCAATACCACTTTTAATCATCCCAACAGCATCTTCCCCTTTGTTTCTGCGTTCTAAAACATCCACATAGCCTTCAAGTAGTGTATTTAAATGCACAGGAAGTAGGTTCTGGCTACCAATTGTCAGCTGGCCAATTTGTGTTGCAAATTGATGAATAAATTCTTCAGCTTGTTCATGATTATTTGCAGTAGTAATGTCATTTTGATACTTGGCGATTAATTGAATTACTTCTCTAACGCGATAATAACTATAAACTTTTGAAGCATAGCCTTTTAAATTCGCTGTCCAAATAGGTGTTTTAGATAGCTCAAGTAAATTTGCTAAATCGCCCTTTTCACCTAGAGCGTCAGCAATAAAAAATGGATCTATTAGAGAGCTTGCTAGTGCTTGTTTTTTAATTTCTTTGTAGACATTACGGAAATATCCAGAGCTAAACGCCTCTTCAGGTAATGTAGCTAATACCTCATACGCATCTTGACTAGCACCACCAGCTAACAAACCACTAATCACCGCATATTCTAGTTCTCTCTCATGCATGATGATTGCCTCTGCGATATGTTGGCCAGTTAAACGTTAATACCGTTCCACCCTGTAATAATCTGTCCACGGCTCGTTCACCAAGCATTTCTTGTAGATCAACAACGGGCAAGTTGCTTATCAAAATTGTAGGTAGCAAATCTTCGTAGCGATCATTAATCACCTCAAACAAGATATTACGTTCAGAATCAGTGCCATACTGAACACCAATTTCATCAATAATTAACAAATCAGGTGTGCAATATTTTTCAAGTACATCAAGTTCACTGAATTCTGAATTTCCAGCCCATGTTCTTCGAAAAGCGCGAATGATACGTGAGGCTGTGGTAATGAATACCGTTTCTTGCAATTCTCCGGCAATCTGACGGGCGATTGATACTGCAAGGTGTGTTTTACCAGTTCCGGGTGTTCCACACAGTACAAGCCCCTCTCCTGCGTTTTTTCGGTCACCCCAAGTTTCAACGTACTGCTGACAAATTTTTAAATTATGTTTTGCTGTTGGCGTTGAGGCTACAAATGATTCAAATGTCGCATTAGCAAAGCGAGGTGGAATATTCACCGCAGTTAGTAAATTTTGTTCAGACATTTCCACCTCCCACAAACCAATGCGGATCTTGAGACTGGTAATCTTTTTCGCTAAACCCAGTGTGAGAATTTACTTTTTGAGTTTGTACTACTGCTCTTTCAGGAAATAGCCCTTGCCAACCGTTAGCAATTGAATTGCAAATCACAGCATTGGCATCGGTGCAAAGTGATAATTTTTTTGCTTGTTGCTTGCACATGGTTTCTGTCAGCGGTTTTTTAATTTCTTTCCTGAAGTTAATCCAATCCTGCCAAACCTCATCACTCACATTTGACGGTTTAGATAATTTTGGATCGAATTTATTTTTCGATTTTTTCCCCTCGAGTAATTCTTGTGGATCATGTTTTGAATTTACTTGTGGATCATGTTTTGAATTTACTTGTGGATCGCCTCCAGATTCTGGAGGGTGAAAACCCCCTTGAACGCCAGATTCTGGAGGGTGAAAACCCCCTTGAACGCCAGATTCTGGAGGGTCAAACCGTATATTTTTATCGTTTTCTGTACGGTCAGAATCTGAACGGTCAGAATCTGGACGGTGAGAATTTGATAGTTTTTCACGCTGTTTTCTTAATTTTGCATTTTCTTCTAATGCAATTTTTTCTAATTTATCGACATTTAAAAAATATAAATTTGAAGCGTTACGATTGCCATTTCTACGTTGTTTTTTGACTAACCAACCATCACGCTCAAGTTCATTACACGCATTACGAATTGTACTAATTCCTGCACCAATTTGACGGCTAATAGTTTCAACACTGGGATAAGCAACCCCTTCATCGCTTGAATAATCAGCTAGGCGTACCATGATCATTAATTTGGTACCCTTAACACCTGAAACAGCACATGCATCCCATACATAGCCAGTTAATTTATTACTCATTTCACACCCCCAGTGCTTTAGCTATATTACGGCAAGCATTTTGGTACTGCTCAGGGGTTAAATTCTTTGACAGTAATTTTTGTTTTTGCTTCTCATACTGCTCCCAAACTAACAATGCAATAACACGTCTACCCTCAAAAATATCCCTAATTTCTGAAATATGAACAGGCTTATCATTCAGCATAAACCCATTGCGGTATGTGATTTTTTCAGTTGATCTAATCATTGGTCTTGCCTCTTGAATTAATGCACGCGGGTCGGGCGTGATATCTCATTTAATGCACGTACTACATTGTTTATTTGGTGTGACATGTCACGACCTTCTAATAAAATTTCAGTCATAGCATCAGCAAAACGCTGAATGGCCACGGTTGCTAAATAGTTTTTTGTATCTCCACGTACTCGAGCTAACCTTGAAGCCGGTAGTGCCATTTCAATCGCAGGCATTAACTCCGCAATCTTTCTTTGAGATGCGCGAGAATCACCTCTTAACCAGCGAAATATCTGTTGCCGGTTATTATTGATTGCTTTCCAATCGGCCTTACCAGTTTGATCCTCAATGGCATATAATCGACCATGTTCTTGATTAACCACTAATCGTAAATAAGCTCGACTAATCTCGATGGCAACATGTTCTTGCCCTTGTTCTACCGCCCAATCTTCAATTTCAGCTCTGATAATGTTGATATCAAAATTCATTTTTGCGTCTCCTGTCGCTAAAAAATTGATTACACATAATCAGTTTTTTAATTTGATACCTGTAATACTGATGATGATTTAGGAAGCCCATCAAACTGATTTGGATAAATTTCTGGCGCAACCTCATGAGGTGTTACTTGCCAATTTAAGCATTCACACAGGCTTAAAACCTTTAGAGCAGGAACGCCATTTTTGAACCATAAATGCACTGTTTGAGGCTTCGTATTTAATCGTCGAGCAATCTCTGATTGGCTCGCTAGATTGATAATTTTGTTTTTTATACAAGGTGTCATTGTTTTCTCCTTTTTGAATTACAAGTTAATCTTACAATCAAACACACAACAATATCAAGTTTTTCTTGAAGTGATCCCTACAAGGAAAGCTTGTAATATAATTTTATGAAAAAGAATCCGAATGAAGTATCAGCTACACGTATTAGCCAAATACTAACCGAGCGAAACTGGTCTCAATCAGAATTAGCTCGTAGGCTCGGTGTTAGCCCTCAATCAGTGCAATTTTGGGTGAGCGGTAAAACAGCACCTAGAGGTAATAATTTAACAGCATTGTCTAGTCTCTCAGGATATCCAGAACATTGGTTTTTTATGAGTGATGTTTCAACTGAAGTAATGAATAAGCCAGTTGTCCGTAAGAGTGATTCTTATCTTGTTGAACTACTTGATATAGAAGCAAGCGCAGGCCCTGGCATTATTAATAAAAGTGAATTTATTGAAACAATTAGAGCTATTGAATATACATCTGATGAAGCACTCCGCTTATTTGGCAACAGACCTAGCGCCCATATAAAAATGATCACTGTAGTTGGTGATAGTATGCAAAATACTATTGAACCAGGAGATCAGGTTTTCATAGATGTTCACATAGATTATTTTGATGGTGATGGCATTTACGTTTTCATTTTTGGTCAAACATTGCACATTAAAAGACTTCAAATGATAAAGAATAAATTAACCGTTATCTCTGATAATCCCAATTACAGAGATTGGGATATTGATAAAGAAGATGAAGACCAATTCTTCATTTTTGGTAAAGTCCTCCTCAGTCAATCTAGAACATACAAGCGTTACGCTTAAAATCCTTTCATAAAATTCAAACTAAATTACAGGGGCTTAATAGCTCTTGTAATTTTTTACACACATAATTACAAGAATTATTTGTAAAATAGACTTGCAATGTTCAATTTTAACTTGTAGATTTACTAACAACAAAAACAACACAGCAAGTGTTTAGGTAAGTGTTCAGACCTTCTTATTCAGCACTAGGGAATATTTAAGACCAAAGCTACAAAGACATGACCATGACGGCTCGGAAAGACGAGCAATAAGTTACAGACGTAAAAAAACCCACCGAAGTGGGTTCCTTTACCTCGGGTCGCCGACCAAAGCTAACCGAGAGTTCTACTAGCGCGACCAAACGCTAGAAGAGGCAAGACCAATGATAAATCACTGATCACCGTTATTTTAAAGGAGTTGCTATGAAAGCACAACCTGAAAGCCTAACCGTCACACTCTATATTCATGCTCAAAAACAGTTCGATGGCTCTTACCAATATAACGCCTACGCATTTAAAGCCGATCCCAATGCAGGGTTAGGTTTTGTTATTGCAGAACATACTGTTGATGTTCCTTTTAAAAAGCCTACTCAAACTGATCTCATTCACGCTGAAATTGATTTTCTACGTAATGAACAAGAAAAAATCCTAGCTGATGCCCAAGTAAAAACAAGTTTGTTAGAAGACCAGATCCAAATGCTTCTCTGCTTGGAAGGCAAACCAATAGCTAAAGAAGATGAAGAAATTCCTTACTGATGGTGAACATTATGGATGCAATTAATCTAGCAATTGATGCTGTATTAGATGCTGAACTATCTGTTATTGAACATGAAAATAACAGTGAGATAGTTTCTGGCACTCAACATATTTCTATCATTGGAGGTAAGAGACGAGTTGAATATTACCCTTCAACAGGTACGGCTTACTCTAATCCCATTGATGGGAAATATAAGCGTGTAATTATCAAAAAAGCGGGCATTAAACGAGCTATTAAACTAGCAAAATCAGGAAATTAAGAGGCAAGACCAATGAAAACTTTTATCTGTGTATTTGAGCCTACGACCGAAGCTCGTACAAGCAACGGTGCTGTACCGTTAGCAATAGCGTTAAACACCGCTAATGCAAAACTGGCAACAGCGACTGCAGTAGTAAAATTGTCTGAAACATATCCAGAAGCTATGGATAACTTTAATACTGATGAGCCGTTAATTAGCGAGCATCTTGACGGTTCTGCATGCCCTACTTTAGATGCTTTCGATGAAAAATTTGCTGTTGAAAATGAGTATGATGGTACTCAATGGAAACCTATCGAATATAGAGAATTTAAAAAGCTGGCCACAAAACCTCGTATCGCTAGTCTGTTATTATTTGGAAAGACTCAAATAACAAACAAAGAGTTCTCTTTTACATTGAAATATCTTGCTGGCACAGAAGATCCAAAAATTCGTAATATCGCCACAGGCCTTGCTGAAATAACAAAATTATCTTTGATGGATGCTGAGCAAACGATGGAAATAGCACAGGCTATCTATGAGTTCGCTAATGAAGATGTCACTGTTGAAGAAGCTAAGTCATTAGGTGAAAGTTGGCTAACAGAAGAACCAGAACAACCACAAGAAGAAATATCTTCTATCAAGCGTAACTACACAACTATAGATACTGAAATCGCCTTAGCACTGTTAGATGATTTTGATCCTAATAATGTTCTTCCCTCTCAAGTAAAGAAAGCCAAAGAACTAATAGATGACGACGACAAAGCATGGAAACGCTGGTCAATGGATTTACGCACAACAGCTGGCATCTTAGATATATCTCGTGAAAAGATTTTTGCATTAATAGCTGAAAGTAAAAAACAACCTGAGTTATTAGATAATCCTAATGCACGAAAAGAGTTGATTGATCTGCATTTGGGCATTAGCAAATCTAACAACACTAAAAAAGAAGAAATTACTACTAAGTTAACTCAAACAGATAATGCATCTTTAGTATCCAAAGAAAATACAGTTGAGAAAGAAACTAAGCCTAAACGTTCGCGTAAAAAGCAAGAAGTAGCGCCTAAGGCAGAAACAGCTCAAGTGATTGAGCAAACAGAAAAACCTAAAGAGCCTGAAACACCATCAGTACAACACGATAATTTTGAGCAACGCGCGAGTGTGCTTGAGGAAGTTCTTAACTTAGGTGATGCAAATAATCTTAATATTTGGAAGCGTGTACAACGTACAGACCCTCGCTTTACTAAACCGTTAGAAGGCATGGGATTTGTAGGAACTAGCATAAACAGCACCTACATGTTTATGCGTGCGACTGAAATATTCGGTCCTATTGGTGAAGGCTGGGGTTATGAAGTCCTTGAAGAAAAATTTATTGATGGAAAGCCTCTTTTAGAACCAGTTCTTGATGAGCGTAATAAACAAGTTGCAACCCGTTTTTTGCGGGATGGTGACGGCTCGTTATTCTGCGAACAAAACCACTCAATTAAGATCCGTTTTTGGTACATCATCGAATGTGAAACCCGCGGTGAGTTTGAAAGTTATGGGGCGACTCCTTATCGTTATCAGACTAACTATGGCATTAAAGTTGATGGCGAAGTTATTAAAAAATCGCTGACTGATGCAATCAAAAAAGCACTATCAATGCTTGGCTTTAGCTCTGATGTCTTTATGGGTATGCATGATAACCCTGAATATTTAGCAAGTAATAAGCTTGAATTTGAAATTAAAAACGCGAGTGAAAAAGCTGAAGATATCACACGTATTCGCAAAGAATTAGACGAGAAATTTACTAAACATACGGAAGTTATGCGTAGTGCTGTTACTGAGAATGAACTGCGAGGCATTGCATCCACATTAACGCGAGAAATTTCTGCACATATCAAATCAGCTCAAGAACGTCGAGACGAAGAATACGAGAAATATTTGTCCGGCCGTTTACGTCGATTAAACCAAATCGAAAAAGAGTGTTTAGACCAACTGAAACATAAAGAAGAGGCAATCTAATGACCAATACTACTGCTATCGCACTGGCGACCAATTACGAAAAATTACAACAACTCGTTGAAACAGGAGAATTCTCTCCTGAAGATATCGCAGATACGTTGGAAGGTATCGAGGGCGAGTTAGGTGATAAATTGGATGCAATTATGCACCACGTTCGCAATATCGAAGGTCAAGCTAAAACACTGGATGAGGAATCTAAACGTTTATCTGATCGTAAAAAATCATTCGAAAACCAAGCTAAAAACCTAAAGAAATATGCTCTTAACTGCTTATTGGCTTCAGGATTAGATAAATTAAAAACAACAAAAAATACATTCACTGCTAGAGCTGGTGTTGTTCGAGTCATTATCGACAATGAGGCTTTGTTGCCGGATGAGTTGGTTGATGTTCAAACCATCACCGCACCTGATAAAAAAGGTATCAAAGAAGCGATTGAAAACGGAATTGAAATACCTGGTGCTCACTTAGAAGTCGGTGACCGATCATTAATGGTTCGTTAATTCATAATAGCGCCCTTTATTGGGCGCATTATCAGGAGATAAACGTTATGGCCATGAAGTTAGAAGTTGTTATTACCCATGATGAAACAACCAATAAATGCAGTATCGAATGGTCTACGGCATCAACAAAAAATGTCACGGAGCAAGAACAGCAAGCACTTTCATCGATGCAAAAAGCGTTATTGCTACAACTGGGATATCCCATTAATACAGCTATCATTCATTAACGTGACATGTCACAAAGAGGCAAGACCAATGCTTAGACACTCTCAACAAAAAGACCAAACCGTAAAGATCACATTACCTGATGGTACACATGGCTTTGTTTCAACAGATAGACGTTGCCATGTTTCATACGATTTTCCTGCACACGTCAAAATTGAACTTCAGCCTACTCCCGCGGAGCAACAAAGGAGTGAACAATAATGTATGGTTTATTCCTTTTGGTATGTAGTTCGGTAAATTGTCAGTTTGAGCCCTATGGCTACATTTATCCTGATGAACAAAATTGTTTAATTGATAAAGAGGTACTCGCGACCAAAGGAAAAATTGCAGAGTGCTATCCAGTAGAGGGAATTATTCGAGTAAAAAGTTGATTAAGCATAATCAGTTTTTACTTTTCGTTGTTATTAGCATGGTGGCTTATTCAAGACCAATGGGTGACCACCATGAAATTATTAACACCTTGGAAACCAGGGAACCAAGTATTAACAAGTTTTGATATTAAATTAGGTCGGTTAGCGTTCAGTGTAAGAAATAGACCATGCACTGACGCTGAAATCAAACACTCCTGTGATACAGCAGACCGACTTATTTTATTGATGATGAGGCAAGACCAAAATGAGCGGAAAACTGATGAAAGCTAGTGCGTGGGCTAAACGAGAATTTGAAGTAGGTTCTATTCCAGATAATAGAACCATAAAAAAATGGGTAGAAACAGGTTTATTAAAAGGCAAAATCGTTGATTGTTCTGTTTGGGTATATTCATCCGAACGTTGGGGTATCGAGTCCGTTATTTCTTCATGTGTCGATGAGTTAATAAGGGCTTCGTGATATGGCCAGTAGACCGAGAAGAAAGGAATTTAGGCATCTACCTGACTTTCTTTATTTTGATAAATCAGTTAAACAATATCGCCTTACATTAACTAATGGTTTAAGAAAATGCATTGGTGCAGATAAAGCAAAAGCTATCGCAATAGCCAGAGAATACAACAATATTATGCGACCAGAAAAATGCGTTTCTGTTAACTCATTAATTATTGACTCGGGAGGGCAATATGGAGAGGCACTCCCTCTCTCAGAACATTTAGATAAGTTATTTTTGCGGATCACTAATGATGAGAAACCATCAGACAGTACACTTAGTAACTGGGTTAATGACTTAGAGAGAATTAAGATCTTTTTTAAAGATATCCCCGCAAATGAAATCTCACTGGAACATGTAAATGGCTATATTAATGAATATCATGCCGATGCTTCTGCCAATGTACAAAATCGTAAGGTCAGTTTTCTAAAAAAAATTTTTAGTTACGCAATGGATGAATCTCTTATGTTCGATAACCCTGCTGAACGTAAGAAAATGAAAAGAGTCGATGGGAAAAAACGGAGAAGATTATCTTATGATGATTTTCTTAAAATTCGAGCATCCGCAGAACCTTGGTTAAGAACAGCAATGGATCTGGCGTTACAAACAACACAAGCAAGGCTTGAAGTATCACGCATAAAATACAATATCAAAGTCCCCAAAGAAGGCATATGTGGGTGTTTATGGTATGAGGAACCTTTAAATGGAATATACGGGATGATTTATATTCACAGGCAAAAAGTGCAACATAAAGAGGCATCTCATATTGCGATCCCCATAGGCAAAGCACTTAAGGATATTATCGATAATAGCCGTGACAATGTGGCAAGCCCTTATATTGTGCATAGACTACCTACTCGTATCCCAAATAAAGTGAGTAAAGAAGTTAATCATCCAACACAAGTTGCACCTGATTATCTTAGTCGTGCATTTTCAACGTTACGTGATCGAGTGGGCGTTGCCAGTCATTTGCCTTTAGATGAAAGACCTACCTTTCATGAAATAAGAGCATTGGCGGCCTTTATGTTTAAACAACGTGGTTTTGATCCTCAAGCTCGAATGGCTCATAGTGATGCGGAGTCAACCAAGATTTATACAGAAAACCATGTACAATGGGTTGAAGTGCCACATTGTGAAATAGCTTAAATAATATTATTAGATATTACCTATAAGTTTAATTTAGAAGCATATCCCTATTAAATTAACAAGGAATATGCTAAATACAGTTTTTATAAAATCCTATTATAAATTAGATTTTGGCATCCTTTCTAACTCACTACTATATAACCAATTAACAATATTGTTTATGGCTTCTGGATGTGAGTGTGTCGAATGAATCAACATAGAATCTGTTTCTGGATATAGTTTTAATATTTCGTACTCACCTATAGGAGTTTCTGATGAAGAGATAAATATTTGAGGGCAAAATATTAAACGTAGATCTCCATAAGCTAATGCTTTTGCAATAGATAGATAAAAAGAAAAAATCGCAACTGGCATTGCAGCAATAGCCAATACAATAGGAATATCATTTGAGCTTTTAAAACGAAGATTATATAAATAAAAAATAATTGTCAAAATAATACTGAATATAAAAGCCATACTTAAAATCATGTAATCATAATAATAAATAATAGCTAATAATATGTAACCAATAGAACTAAAAATTGCTGAGCACTTTAATAGCTTATTTTCTTTTGAGTTTACTTCTTTTAATTGTGATAATAACGCGAAACACCCTTCGTGAAGGGAGCTAATAAACCTCAAAGCTGAATCAGCTTCGTCTCCAATAGCATGAAAAATCTGAATGTTATTAAAATCAATTGAATTACAATCTTTATTTTTTTTTAATTCCTCAGAAATTTCATTACTATATTTCTGAGAAAGCACCCACTCAAAAGAAAGTGTAATAAAGAAAATTAAACCTGAAATACTATAAGAGTATAAATCAAAAGGCAAAAGGAATACAGCAAGGAGCACTTGAATAGCCAGAGTACCACTACACCTAAAAATATAACCCAAGTTGCCTGATGTTCGAATAACTTCATGTTGAAAGATAAAAGGAGGAGATAAAAGGCAAACACCACGAATCTTTCCAGCAATATCATCATTGCTTTGCAAATGAGACATTTCTCTTACAATAGCACCTCCATGACTGTGAGCAATAATATATTGATTTTTTTGAGGAAACTGTGCTATATGTTTATTTAAATTTTCAGCAGCTAGAGTTCGGGAGGCAACTGTATTTTTACCATCCCAACAAAAACGTGAAATACCAATATTCCTACCTATCTCTTTTCCTATATTTTTGATTTCTTCTCTAATTTTAGAGCCTGGTAATGTCCAAGATGCATTCGTTTCGAATGTACCATGAACAAGATGAACAATGATATCCGCATCTTCCATACTATCATCAGTATTATTTTCTTGAGACTTGGATAATTTAAAGTAACGCAAAATTTTATAAATACCATTTATCCAAAAAAAATAGTAACAGGTTGATAATATTAATAAAATTGCAATTGGAATAGTCATAAGTCCGATTACAAATATTTTTAATATATACTGAATAGTACCATTTCTGTGTATAGTTATGTAATAAATGAAAGAAGCCCCAAAAGACCCAATTATCATAATTGCTACAGTTGCAAGCATAAAAACAAAAAAAGCATTCATATCCATTAATATCCTCTTTAAGACGTCACCAATATCTTCAAATAACAAACAATACATCTCTTACATAATTTTATTAGTTTCTATAATTAAGTAAAAGTACGATTGTAAAACTTATAATTTAAAAAAATAGTAAATTTTATTTTGAAATAAAATTAAAATTTATATGAGTGGTAAAACCCCCCTTAACCCATTGATTCTTATAATGCATATTTTGTATATTAGGCACTGTATGCAACCACATTAAAACGTAATATTTATATTTATAATCAAAGTGTTAGATGACTTAAAATCGGTTTCATGGGGTGTCAGGGGTCGTAGGTTCAAATCCTATCATGCCGACCAAAATTCCTTAGAAAAACCAACCACTTATGGTTGGTTTTTTTATGCCTGAAATTTGCGCGGGGTAAAATAGGGGTAAAACGGCGACAAATAATCTCTCAAAACCCCTCTTTCTTTAGCTCATAAAATTACCTTTTCCTCCTTGCTATTCTGTCCTGATCACTCATAAAACGAGTCGAAATATACATCTATAAAGATATATAAAATGACAAAAACAACTATTTCACTACCAAATGATAATGAAATGAGAAATGTGTTTTTAATAATAAATTAGTAATAAATAAAAAAGTCTAAATTCAATAAAAAGATTTAGACCTTTATCGGTTAAATTGAGTTAATGCTTAAATGAGATTATGTTGAATAAGGGAAACTAAAGTGACAAAAAACTTAACCTGAACGAATCACCATTCGCTCAGTCAGTAATAAGCCACTTATAGGGAAAAAATAGTAATGATTTAAATTAATCCACATCTTTTCCTTTATATTTTTTATAGAAATCATCACCACAAACGACTTTTATAAAATCGCTACTACCAGTGAAGATAGATAACGGCCTATTTTTATCTATATAAATAAAATTCTTTTTATCTTTATCTTCTGATTTTACCTGACCATCAATGATTCTTTCTGAATCATAATTAACACAATAACCTATTGTGGTATTTTTACTTATATCTTTTACAGTAATAATTTTATTATATATAAACCTATAACCTTGATTTTCTTTAGCTAACTCTTCTTTCGACTCTTCTGTAATAGTAAATGCGGATCCAACATGGTTTATTGCATTGGCATATTCTGATTGCATTTTATTTTGTACAAATTTTTGGTCTGATGAATTGGCATCTTCATATTTAATACCATTTTTTTTCAAATTAGCACCATAATCATTCCATTCATCAACCTCAGCTGAATATGAACTTAGATTAGTGACTATTTTAGTTAATTTTTCAAAAGAATTTTCAGTTCCTGAACTACAGCCAGATAAAACTAAGCTAGCTATACCAATCAAGAATATATTATTTTTCATATTTATATCTCTTAATATTCATCCTGTTTATAAATATAGCCAATATATTGAAAAATTCCACTTATGTTTAAATAAATTCAAATATTATTTTAGTAAAAAATACAACTTTTCTTTGTATTTTTGAATATCATATACTCAAAACTACTTAATAATACAAAACCAAATGCCCCCTTAATAGTTTCAGACTTAGCTCAGTTTCCGAAAGGAAAAACAGAAAACCATGTACAATGGGTTGAAGTATCACATTGTGAAATTGCATAAATCTAATATCGCTTATAGTTATCTTTCATAAAATGATGATGATAAGTATTTTCGATATTTGCTAGTGATACAAGAATGAATTGAGTCTCATAAATAAAGATATAATAAGTATATTTTTGAAGTACTTTTATACTATTTCCCAAAGAAGAAAATAGTAAACATTTTACATTTATAGTGCTAGATAAATTTGATAAAGGAGAATGTACAACTCGACGTGATTTATGATTTGGTAATAAGTAGCATGAACGGATATATCTTAGTCCTTTTTTCAATTGCTAGAATTAAATAGAAGTAAAATTCTCTATAACTCACTAACTCATTAGTTATTATAATCAAAGAATTACAATAATTAAGCTCAGAGTGAGGGGTCGTAGGTTCAAACTCTATCATGCTGACCAGAGTTCTTTAGAAAAACCAACCTATTAGGGTTGGCTTTTTTATGTCTAAAATTTACAAAGGGTAAAACGGTGACAAATAATCCCTCAAAATCGACACTTCTTTAGTACATCACATTACCCTTTTTCTATTCATTACCTGATACAAAAGCCATAAAGATAATGGGATAACTAAATTTTTAATAGTGTGGAGTTTGTTACTTTAATTGTTTATTTCACTTTTTCTAATTATTATTAATAATATCAAGTAATATTGGTAATTCAGTATACCCATCTCTATCAAGAAAGTGCCCTGCATTATCTTCAATAAAAATTTTAGTTTGTAGTCTATTAGCTAAATCCTTAGAAGCTTGTGGATCTACAGCTGGATCATTAGATGAAATTACTGATACCCTCTTGTCTGATATCTTAATTAATTTGTTATAATCTAAATCCTCACAAATATGAGAATTTAATTCAAGCAAATTATCCTGCTCACGGTTAAAACCAGCAACTAAAATATACCCACCGATTTTTGTATTTTCAGAGGCTTGCTCAGAAAGAAAGCGTAAAAGAGTAATACAACCTAGACTATGTCCAACAAGAATAGTATCTTCATCGAGTTTAATATTTGCATCAATAAGTCGTTGTTGCCACCTTTTAGGATCAGGTGAATTAGATTCCGGCATATCAGGAACATCAACATGATATCCTAAAGCTTCAAGTTTTTCTTTTAACCATGGAAACCAGTTGTCTTCTGGAGATGCAGTATATCCATGAATAATAAAAAGTCTTTTACCTTTCACGAGTCACCTCTAAATGAAAATAGGTTGTCAATATAAAAAGCACAAATATCCAAAACCATATTTAAAACAAGATATTGCATAAATTGAGCACACTAAGAGATAGAGCACTTACCGATTAAAAATAGTAAGCTTATCTTGAATAAAATGCAATTTTATACTGTTTATTTAAACAAAAAATTTATGATTTATGACTCATTTTTTATTCTAGGATAAATTCTTTCATGAGAAGATATTATTACTTTGAATAAGTTGATCTATATTTTAATTGTATTCAAAATATATGTTATACGGTTATACTAACGCCCCCAAGCACAAGGATTTTTTCTTTCTTTTATATCGCAGTAGCAGGTACTAAACGAGAATTTTATGTACAACTTATCGCATACGTCGATGATTACATTTATTAAATAAAATCGGTAATTTTTATATTCATTTAATACCAAATAACTAAGGTGAACCTATCAAATCTTTATAACAATGTTATCAATATATTGATATTGAAAAGACTCAATAATGATTCTTACTGTGATGTTATTTTTCAGTATCATGACTTTCATAATTTACATAATCATCAACGTATTTTTAAATATGTATCATTTTAAAGGATCACACGTCTCTATTAAAAATGACACCATATAATTTTCTTATTATTTTTATAATTAAAAATTCATTAATTTTTTAAAATAAAAACCTTTTTTAGTTTTGGGGAATTTATTTCCATAATATATTTTCCGCTCATACTCTCGTCCTGCATAATGGTTGTCACCATAAAATTGACCATATAATGCAGTTTTAGGACACACTTCTTCAGAAAAAAATCTATGATTATTATCCACTTCAATTTTCCTTATTTAAATTAAACTTTAGACCTCTTTAAATTAATTATAAATATTTTTTATTTATAATTTCCAGTAGTTATTTAATACCATACTACTTTTATAAAATAGATCCAGTTTCTAGTGGAATTATTATTTAAACTCAAGGAAAATATAATAAATACTAAATAAAAAATAGTGATCTTACTGTTATTAATAATAAAATCTCGACTTTGATTTCTTTAAAGTAAAACACTTTACTGATTTTTAGTATGAATAAATAGTAACCGCAATCTTCGTAGGGTTGACAAGTCAAATGATAATGATTATCTTTTAACTTATGAATAGTTAGGTCTTCCACTTAATTTTTTCACAACGACATTGCTCACATTGCTTCTAATCTTTATTGACCAACTCTCCTAGCGTTGGTCTTTTTTTATTTTATGGATCCACAGTCTATAAAAGTGAAAAGCTAAGCTTAGCTGTAACTCAGGTATTATCGAGCTCAAATTACATCAATAGTAGATTGATACCTTATTTACGACAAGCTGGAAAAATGTATCTAAAGAAAAATCTTTATATACATCACAATATCTCTTCTACATTGTGATGTATATAACACAATGAAATTGTTGTAAAAATTCTATTCAACAGATAATTATACTCTTTTTCTTCTATTCAAGCTGATGAGGTAATTTATTAGGATCCTTAATTAAATGTATGGAAAAATTATAGTCAAGCCAAGATAATTTGAGTTTGCATGATTTAATCTTAATATTTAGTAGAATTAAAAGAAAATAAAATCAAATAGTTAAATAAAAAAATCAAACAACGATTTATCTCTTTAGACAATTCACTCTAATTATTTACTTATTTTTATTATTTCTTTTTAAAGTTTGTTACAGATTGATATCTTTTTTTCCCTTACTATTAGTTTCAGTATTTCATCACTGATAGATATTTAATTTTCCCCCGCCTAGTGCGGGGATTTTTTTATCTAACTGATCCTTTTAAGATGCTCAATTAATAAACTCTCACTATTTTCAAACTATCAAAATTACTTTATTTTGGTGATACTATTTTAACTTGAGTTAACTGTGCAAATATTGCCAATATAGATACAAAGAATCTTACCTAGAATTTCCTTCATTTAATATCAGGTTCTATCTTATCAATCTAAAAACTATCAAATAAAGATGAGTTTTTATTCTTGATAACCATTTCTTTGTCATACTTTGACAAATTTTTTTGAATTCTGAAATTACTCATTTTATAAGTTTTATGTTTTAACGACAAAATGTATCATTAAAAAATTAAGTAATTTAACTAATATCAAGAAAAGTTAACTTATTAAAAAAAATAATCAAAAAAGTAATTTTAATTTAATTTTCATGCAATTAGTTAAAATAACATTAGTTTGCATTACTAATGAAGCACTATAAAAACAACAAGATCATTCACAAATCTTTATCTACAAGTCATTAACCATCAAGATTTTTTACAGATTGATATATTTTTTTTCTCTAATATTCCTTCCATCAACTGTTACGAAAAGATATTTATTCATCGTATAGAAAATAAAAAAATCGACCCAATAAGAATATTTAAGGAATATTGAATGAAAAAGAATTTTATTATCGGAATGTGTTTGACACTTTTATTATCACTTCCAGCTATGGCAAATAATAATAAAACAATAGGTTCGGGAACAATTACATTTATAGGTTCAATTGTAGATGGTAATTGTATAACAGACTCTGTAGGAAATACTTTTAAAGCAAATTGCTGGAATGGAACTGAAATGGAAGAAACTTTACATAAAATAGAAGCTAATAAAACATTTAATGCTCAATTGGGTGAGAATAAAGGTTCAATAAATATTAATTGGATCAAAGAAAATGTAGGAATAATGGATATCGTATACTATTAATATAGCAATCCCCCTACCTATATTAATAATAAAAATTAGTCTCTAACAAATAGATAAAATATTTATTGTTAATTAATGAGTATATATTTTCCAATAATTAGAATTTATTACTATATAAATGGTATTTTCTATGATGGTTATAATATATTAGGCAGATATAGTTTAATCTATATCTGCTAACTCTGTTTTAACCTAATTATAAAAACTGGCTTCACCTGCTGGTCGAGTTTTGAATCGACGGTGAGCCCATAAATATTGATCTGGAGCTCGCATAATTTCTGTTTCAATCAACTTATTCATTCTATCTGTATCATTTTGAATATCTTCAGAAGGATAATTAATCAGTTCTTTACCAATAATTAAACTGTATTTTTTGCCTTTCTGATCTTTATTTCTTACCAAAGTAACAGTTAAAGATGGTGCCCCTGATAATTTTGCTAATATAGCAACTCCTTTAGAGGTTGATGTTTTTTCGACAGAGAAAAATGGAGAAAATGTTGTACCTTTTAAACCAAAGTCTTGGTCAGGAGCAAACCAAATCGCTTTCCCTTTTTTTAACTCCATAACCATAAACTTTAAGTTACGTCTATCTATCATACCCTTATCTGACCGGCATCTTGCTTTAGTTTGGATAAACTCCATCGCTTTATTATTATGAGGTCTATACATCGCATTCACAGGGAAACAAAGCCCCATAATGCGCCCTCCCAGCTCTAATGACATAGAGTGTATACCAATTAGTAAAATTCCCGTTTTTTTATCTTTAGCATCAGTAAAATTGGAGAAACCTTGTACTTCAAAAAGATTTTTTAGTCGGCGATCACTCCAAAACCACGCCATACCCGTTTCAAATAATGCGACACCTAGTGACGATAAATTATCCATAACAAGTTTGTTAATTTCATTTTCATTTTTGTCAGGGAAACATAGTTCTAAATTTTTCTTTATTATTGAGACTCTTCTTTTGACAAAAAAACGAGATAACAGTCCGAGATGTTTACCTAAAAAAAGTAACCAAGAATAAGGAAGTTGTACTAATAAAAAAAGAATAAAAACACCAAACCAAGTTAAGAAATATTTTGGATGTAATAAATGCAATGAAAAAATATTTTTAGCGTACACAAGTTTGTCCTCTAGGAACTAAAAGCATTTAAGCCACTCTGAATTAGACAGCAATTGTTTAAAATAAGTCATAAAATATTTATTGAATTTTATCTTAAATTATTTTTATGATTTATCTGATATCTTTTTATTCTAATAAAATTCTTTTCTCTCTTTTGATTGAGAAGACAGCATCTTAATGCCTTTATTTTGCCATTATAAACATTTATTTATCCATTAATTTATTTATCTGTAAATATTATCGAGTATTAAAGTAAATATTCTTCTAAAATTTTAAAAAATTTACATTAAACACTTACATAAATTTAATAAATTTATTTTTTATAGGCTTTACTAAATATACTTAAAATTTAAATAACGCTAGAAATTGGTATAAAAAAACCCCACCGAAGTGAGGCTTTTAAATCTTACTTATATAAATATTACATTAAGCAATATATACAGTAATTACAGATCAACAGATTATAAAGCGATTACGTTCGCTGCTGCTGGGCCTTTAGCGCCATTTTCAATAGAAAATGAAACTTCTTGGCCTTCTTTCAGAGATTTAAAGCTATCGCTTTGAATTGCTGAAAAGTGTACAAATACGTCTTTGCTACCGTCTTTAGGAGTGATAAAGCCAAAACCTTTATCATCGTTAAACCATTTTACTGTACCTGTCATTGTATTAGACATAAGATTTCCTTTAATTAATTATTTTGCCATAAGGCATTGTTTGCGGTTTGATTTCGGATTTTTACTTATGGTCACTATTTGAAGGAATTCGCAACGAAGAGGTATCAGGGATAACGCTAAACGGTGAACTACTTAAAACTGCACTAACATAAATAGGTCTGTACTTCCAAACCAGTGGTGCTATTAAGTCATATAATTCGTTTTATAGCAAATCATTTTCATCTTTATTTAAAAAAAACTTTTTATACGCAAAATTAGAAAATAATTATAAGATAAAAATAATCATCTATTTCACCTATCTCATTATTTTAATTTAATAATATGAGTAAAAAGTAGATACTGTTATTTTTAAGGTAACCAGTATCTACTCTATCATTAATGTACTACATCACCTTAATTAGCTAGCTCTAATAAAATTTCTTCTGTTTTCGTCCATAACAGTGAGCCCCCCTCTTCTGGCCATAAATGTCGCTCAGCATTAGGAATACGTTGAAATAATAAATCTCCAAAATCCGGAGAATGAACTGTACTCATATCTTTCATTCCATACCATAAGGTTGTTGGTGTCTTTATATCTTCAGGCGAAAAACCCCAAGGTTGCATAGTAATCAGCAAATCTTGAGTGTATCCATCATTGCCTTGTTTAAAGGCTTCTACCATACATTCTTGATAAACTGGAAGAAAATCAATTGATTGATAAATAGCTAAATCAACATCAGCACTGTGCTTTAGAATAAAATCCATTAACCACTTAGCTGTTATATTTTGCTTAATCCAACTAGCTAACACATCGGGTGATTCAACAGCTTGGCGTTGCATATTAACAACATCATCTGTTAGCCTATTTTGTGTATTCGGATAATCAAATTGATCTTGCCCTGCAACAATAAGTAATTTATCAACATGGCAATAAATACAAAGAGCCATAGCAAAAACAGCACCTTGTGAAAACCCCATTACATTAAAGTTTTTGATACGAAGATGATCTAATAAAAATATAATATCTTTAGAGCAAGATTTTAACGATTTTTGAGGATCAAAAGTGGAATCACCTAATCCTGGACGAGTAGGTGTAATCAACCGAATATTAAGCTTATTTAAAAGGTCAATCTCTACCCCTAATAAACCGCTCATACCTGCACCAGTACAAAATAACACTGGCTTACCTTGTTTTGGGCCTGACTCACACCACGTTAAAATTCTATTATCTGGCAACAATAAATTATTTTTTCTTAAGTTTTTAATTTTCATTAAATTTTATTCTTTATTAATTTATGGGTAACATATTATCCTAAATCACACCATCGAAATATGATAATTTTAATCATCATATTTATTTTAAAAAACAACTCAACATTTTTATCTATTTTAGATAAGTAAAAAATATATATTCAACAATCATAAAAAATATTCTGAACGAAGAATAAAGCTATTTTTATAACTAATTTATTTTTGTGACAACCTTATTTATATGACAAAAAATATATTATTATTTTTGTTACACTAATAGTTTTTACTTTCAATTATTGTTATATTTACTTAATCTTTTTCTTATAAAAAAGAGGACAATAAAGTTGCCCTCTTTTTTTATTTATAGCTGCTTTCTACGTTATTTTACTAATTTACAAGTACGCCCTTTATCTTCAGCAACTCGTCCATTAACAGCATCATCTTCTGAAATCGTTGCTAAATTAAATTCACCTTTTCCTTTACCCCAAATTTGGAAATTCTCACCAACATAACGAGCACCACTAGCCGCAATGGCTTCTTTTAAAACAATAATTTCATCACTGTAATACATAACTGCGAGCTGTTCAGTAGGAAAAGAAACTCTGATTTTTTGGCCTTCACAGTTATAAGTATCCGTTTTAGCAGCTAAAGCAGGAGCCGTTATTAATGAAGAAATTAAAGCAATAGCAGAAATAGAAAGTAACTTATTCATTTACATCTCCAAAAATAATCAAACAAGATTTACTAAATAAAAATAGGCTTTATATTTTAAATATAAAATAGGATAGCTCCGCATTTTATAAAAACTAAAAAAACCATGAGCATTTTAATTTAAAATTAATTTTAATAAAAAACCATCAATTATCGATGAGTGCATTAAAATAGAATTTTTTAATTACAATAAATCGCAATACATAACTTTACATTACCACCGACCTATTTTACTTTATTCAATGTAACTATCATTATACGATATGCTATTATTCTAACACCTATAAATATTATTGTAGTTCAATAAATTAAGTCGATCTTATTGAAAAATATCGATAGAAAAAATAATAGGAATATTCATGCTACAAGAGAATGTTGTTAAAGATATCATCGTTTGGATTGAGCAAAATCTCGATTCACGTTTATCGTTAGATATTGTTGCGGAAAAATCAGGCTATACAAAATGGCATTTTCAGCGCTTATTTAAAGCATATACAGGTATATCTTTAGGAAAATACATACTCGCTCGTCGTTTATCTTGTGGCGCCTACGCGTTAAGAGTAACACGTTGTAGTTTATTAGATATATCATTGAAGTATCGTTTTGATTCCCAACAAACATTTTGCCGAGCCTTTAAAAAACAGTTTAATATCACACCTTCGGAATATAGAAAAAAACCAGGATGGGATATTAGTGAACTGATTTTCCCAGCATTAGAAACCGTTGAACTGAGTGCTCAATATGAACTAGTTACATTCCCATCTCAAAAATTAGTTGGTATGTCACATCATTACAATAAACCTATTTCAACATGGGATTCAGACAAGAAAAAATTCAGAAAAGAGTTTTGGCGTAAATTTTTAAAAGATGTACATACAATACCTACAGAGCTATATGCAATGCATCGAGCATCTGCAAGTACATTAGAAGATACTATGTATATTTATAGCACTGCTGTTGATAAAGAAAAGTTAGCGAAAACATCAAATATTTCTGCTATGTCACAACTAGAATTACCAAGTGGCAACTATCTGGCCATTACATTTCATATGAATGAAATCTTAGATTCACTGACTGGTTATGATGACATTATTTATACCGTCTATACAAAAGTACTTCCAAAAATGAATTTATTGCGCAGACCGGGCCCAGACATTGAACGATATACATTAAAAGAGTCAGTAGATTACGATAAACTGCTTGGTCAAAGTGATCATTACGTACAAAAAATTAGCTACTATATTCCTGTTCTTTAATGAGTTTCATCTATAAAAAAGATCCCAATTTAATTGGGATCTTTCTATTAAAATAGATATCTAAAATACGACTCTTCTATCAATCCTTTTTTGATTTATTCGCAAAGAAAATATCGTCTTGAATATCTTTTGTTCTTATTGTGAATAATTCATTCATTAAGTTTTCAGTTAATTTTTCAGCATCAGCCATAACTCGTAGATTAAATTCATTAAGCATTTTATCTGCACCAGCTTTATCTGTTTTCACCATAGTAAGATATTTAGCTTCCATATTTTTTTGCTCTAATGCAGTTTTTGCTTCCCACTCTTGATACGCTTTCTTCACTATTGGTGCGAGTTTTGGATAATCTGTCATTACTAGTGTTTGTAACTTTCTATATTTCCAGTAAATAGAATCACTGTCTGCTTGATTACTTCCTATTCCATAATGTTGCGGATAAGCTTTTAATCCACTGTAATACGGAACAAATGCAGTTAAATCCGCCATTCCTAAACCAACATAGGTCACTTCACCTATTTCTTGAGGAAGCTCAGGGCGAACTTGCATAACATGCGCTTCATAAGTTCTAAATACACTAATTGGACGCCAAGATTCTTGACCATTTAACCCATTAGTATATGGGTCATGCTCTGTTCCTTCAAAATGATTACGCAACATCGCTTTTGCTTCTTCAACAGATACTTTTTTCTCTGGCGTTAATAAAGGTGCGAAATTACGGCCATCATCCACTGCTTGTTTTAATGATGGATTGAATTGTTGCTGGATAACCCATACTCGTGGATCGTTATAAGTACGATCTCGTTCGTCATCTCGTGTATAAGCTTTTGAAAAATTAAATTCCCCCTCTTTTTCAGGATGATAAAGGCCTTTCTCAACAGCAAATTCCACTAGATTTTTAGAGCCTAAAACATCATTGCTGTTAATATCATAGTGTTGTAATCGACCTTGGTTTCCTGTCGCAAAATATTTATCTTTAGGTAATTTTTGTGCAATCCAATGATGCCCTGTTCCAGTTTCTAAATACCAAAGCTCATTTTTATCAACAACAGCAACACCAAATCCTTCGCCAGCACCTTGTTTTTCAATAATGCTCCCTAATAATTCCACAGCTTCACGAGCCGTTTTTGCTCTTGAAAGTAGGACATCAGGAATATCATCTTCAGTTATCCCCGTATCTTCGACATAGGGATCAAAAGAGAGTGCTTTTGGTGAAGCAAAAATAGATTCAGTACCACTGACCCCTACCCCAAGTTCATTAAATCCTGTTGCACCATGAAGTTGTGTTTTCCAATTCGGCACAGTGGTATAGCGTAATGAATTCTTAGGTAATGGATATGTAAAATTATTAGCACCATTATGTTCCTTGGTACTGTAAATACCCGTTTGATTTGTTTTAGCAGGGTGAATAACAAAATGTTGTGCTTTTAATGCATCGCTATCAGCGCTACGAGCAATAATCAACGAACCATCATTTGTTGCTTCACTTCCTGCTAGCAACGTTGTACAGGCTAAAGCTGAAGAAACTAATGCAATATTAACGGATAAGGCAACAATGCCTTTTTTAAATAAAGACATAAAACTCCCCATTTGCTTGTTATTTATAGTTTGTAGATCAATTAAGTATCTTTTTAGAATCGAAATAAAAAACCAGATAGATAAACTGATGCAAAATATTAACAATGAAAAATAGTGTGTTTCCGTGATTTATATCTCAATGATTATTATATTTTGAAATAAAAACATTAATTATACGCATCATATTAATATCAATGAGTTTTATAGAAAGATACATTTAATATGCAAATAAATACAAATGGAGTTTGTTATTAGCATTACTATTATGTAATTAACAGGGATATTATTTATATAAAACAGCTATCAATATTAAAAACAATAACAATAAATTAAATCCGATAATAAATTATGTTAATTTCTTATCTCAAACTAAAAAGTAGTGCCAATTTTATTTTATAGTCAAACTGATAACCAACTTCTTCAATCTCTCTTTTCATTTCTTTTTGTTAAATATTCTCCTAGAGAGGAAAAGAGTCTAAAAATAACTAGATCAGTAGCAAAATAATAAAAACATAAAAAATATAATTTAGGCATAAAAATAGCCACTAAAGTTGCTTTCTATTTTAGTGGCTATTTTATCAATCGTTATTCATTTATAAAACGCATTAACTGCTGACGTAATTGCTTATTTTCTTGTTTTAATTGTTCATTTTCATCTAATAAAGTCAGTGCTATGGCGATACCATGCCAATCTAGTGCAAGCTCTTTATGAAGTTTTAATGCGCGATGTGTTACCACAACAGCGTTATCATCGAAAAACCACTCCTGAGTTTCAATTTCTAGTGGTTCGATCACCCCAAGAGCTACAAACTCTTTGAGCACGTCGTTTGATATTCCCGTATGATGACAAAACTCAGTAACAGTAAATACTGTTGTTGTTAATTGACCCATTATTTATTCTCCCAGTCTTTACGTGGATTATAATCGGTCTGGCTATCTGCAATTTGTTGCCATAATTCGCGCATCTTTTCATCGGGTTTAGGTGGCATCACAATTTTTAGAATCGCATATAAATCACCGCTGACCTTTTTGCTAATTAACCCTTTCCCCTTAATACGTAACTTTTGTCCTGCTTGACTTCCCGCCGGAATAGTTAACAAGATTTTTTCTTTTATTGTTGGTATAGGAATTTTTGCACCTAATGCTGCTTCCCAAGGAGCGACCGGAACAACTATTTCTAAATCATGACCTTTAATATCAAATAGAGGATGAGGTGCAATACGAATTGTTAACCATAAATCACCATTTTCTCCTCCATTTTCACCAATTGTTCCCTGACCTTTTAAACGAATACGTTGTCCGTCAATCACACCTGCTGGAATTTTAACATTTAAAGTTTTAGGGATCTCTTTTTCCACAATTCCAAAAACATTATAAACAGGTAAGTGATAACTAATTGTACGCTTCTGCTCTTCCTGTGATTCTTCCAAAAAAACAGCTAATTCTATTTCTAAATCATGCCCACGTTGTTTAGAGGCTTGTTGAGTTCGGCGTCCTTCAAATGGAGAATGTTGACCAAAGAATGAAGCGTAAAAATCATCAAAATCTTCTTGGCTAAAGCTTTCTTGAGACTTATTTGAATGTTGTTGTGTAAATTGCCTAAATTTAGGATCGTTACGATGAGCCCAAAGTTCATCATATTCAGCTCTACGTTGTTCATCACCTAATACTTCCCATGCTTGAGCAATTTCTTTAAAACGAGCTTCAGCATTTGGCTCTTTACTTACATCTGGATGATATTTTTTCGCTAAACGGCGATAAGCTGTTTTAATCGTTTTAGTATCATCAGTGGGTTTGACACCCATTATGGCGTAGTAATCCTTTAATTCCATAGTGACATCTCAATTATGTTAAATAATGAATTAAATATTAATACCCTAGACTTAATTAATTATAGAACAAAGAAATTATATTGATGAGTAAAACCCTATAATAACAACAATCGAATGCCTAAATTGAATGCGGAATATTGTTTTTCAATAAGTTATCTATCATCCAATATCTCACTTTTCCTGGTAGATTATTTTTTGACCACACCAAATCAATATCTATTTTTTCGGAAACTGATCGTAATTTAAACTAACTAATAACTCATGCCCAAATTGTTCGACAAGCCAAATGGGTGATATGTGAAAACACCTTTTGAACTATCATTAGGTGTTTTTCTGCATTTTTTCCTAAAGTGCCGCTACAACGCTTTCTTACCTTTTAGTCAGAACGTTTCTTGGTATTTTACTTATTATTTATGGTTATTAGCCTTATTTTAACTTTATTAAGCCAAATACTTTGATTGGTCAAAATGCAGATGAATATAAAAAGCCCTTAAAAACAAGGGCTATAATTAGCATTATTATTTATCTGCTTTTGCAGCCCAAAGAAATTTAGCGCTAGGCAAGGTTGTATATTTTTCTATTATCTCTTTATAAGTATTCTCTGGTTTTAATTCTGCAAATTGTTCAGGGTAAATGAAGGTTGCTAAATATTCTAAGCCAACGATATTATATGGATGATTATAGAAATTATGATATATACCATATAATCGCCCATTTTCAACCGCAGCGATTTGATTAAATCCAATTCGACTCTTCAATCGTTTAAAGCCTTCTTGAGTCTCTTTGCTAGATACCCCATAACCAAATGGTGCAGCAATATTATTTTTATTAACCCAGCGAGAGCCCGTTACAATATATACATCAGGTTTAGTGCTAATAACTTGCTCTAAAGAAATTACACCTGAAGCTCCTGGTAAGAAATGGCTACCAATATTGTCACCACCAACAGCTTGAATCAAACCACCCCAACCGGCATTATTATGTGTAAAGCAACACCCATCACCATTTGCTCCAGCCTTTGCCTCTACAAATACACGTGGTTTATTTTTAATTTCTTGAGTTTTATTTTTAATACTATCTAGGTGTTGTTGATAAAAATCTGTATATTCTTTAGCTTCACTTTCTTTATTTAAAATGATACCAAGAAGCTCTACACTTTCTTTCGTGTTTTTGACTGGCTCTAAGAAAGTATCAACATAAATAATAGGAATATTGGCTTCTTTTAAAATACTGACAACACCCGATCCTTCTAATGCGGGTTTTGCTCTGAGTTGAGCAATCACAACATCTGGTTGTTGTGCAATAACTTGTTCTGCATTCACTTCACCTTTATCATTAAATCCCATATCAGGGATTGAATTTATATTGGATTTCCATTTC
Organism: Proteus faecis; assembly: GCF_003144395.1. GTDB lineage: Bacteria > Pseudomonadota > Gammaproteobacteria > Enterobacterales > Enterobacteriaceae > Proteus > Proteus faecis. The sequence goes on from NZ_PENZ01000045.1 coordinate 99,712, forward strand.
TGTTCTAGCAAAGAAACTGTCTGTGGATCCGATTTTTTTAGATTATTATTCCATGCTACAACTCTTTCAAACGGATTATTTCTATCAAGCAACGCTAGCGTTAAAATATCTCTACCATCTTGTAATACAATGCGTTTTGGTTCATGTTTTAACGTTATTTTTTGCCCATCAGTATCCGTAATTGTAACAGGATATGTTGTAGCCAATGCGCTAAAAGGAAGTAATGCAGAAAGAGATATTGCTAACAGGTGATATTTATTTTTCATAATGTACTCTCCATAATAGAGAGTTAATGCTAACAATTATCATTAACATCATCAATAAAAAATAATCTTTTTATGACCACTAAATAAATTCACTTTAGTAGCGCGATATCTAACAATAAAGAAATATTCGAGTCTGATATGTCAGCTTATTTCACTAGTGCAGTTAACTATCTAACTGAAAAAGCCTTTTATGATGATTCTGATAACAATACAACAATAATCCTAACCATAAACTATCGTATGTTCTTGTCACAAGTTTATTTCAAGTTACGATAGCAGCGTTAAACAGATAAAGTAAATTCTTTGTTTAACGCTATATTTTGAAGAAACAACCATTCATTTTAGATAATTTTAATTACTAGAAAAATTACTTATCACTTCATACGTTAATGAATTATCAGAACTATTTATAATTTTCAATTTAACATTTTCATATGAAATAATATTACTTTGTTTAAGATTAAATTGAATGTTGTTACCAAACCCTTGATTTTCTATGTTTGAGCCTATTTTTCTATAACTAACATCTACAACTTGATCATGTATCCCATTAAAAATTAAAGCCTGCTCAAATGAATTACCATCGGAATTATTCAACTTAAGATATTCAATTTTAGCCTTATCACTACAAACAGCGACATTTAAGTCAGTTACTATACAAATTTCATCAGCCTTAGCTCCTTTTTTTATTAAAATTGAACTCCATGGTTGACCAAGAACCTCAACAACGACAGAACCAGAGTCAATAGTTTGAGTTGGCATATAAAAATCGCCTTTGTCGCTTGAACCAACTTTTTTGAAGACTCCAGGAATAATTTTATAGGCCAGATCTATTTGTATTGGGTTTAGTACCTTAATTGCCTTCAGTTCACTTATATTACCTTCTCTTACTAAACTTTGACCTATGGTCACACTATTAACACTACCTACTTTCGGCTCACTTATTTTATACGAGTCTGGAGTGTAATTATATTCAGTCACAGCACATCCAGATAAAGAAAAAGCACAACCAATTGAAACTAATAATTTTTTCATTTTGATAGAAACTCGTTACAAATATAAATAGGCATTAAAGATTACATTTACATACAGATTCTAGCAAGTAACTATCTACGACTCTGTTAACTGATAACCATTAAACCACTCATAACGACCTGTGAAATTAATTAGTTTTTTTTCTGGCTCAAGCAAATTAATATCAAATACAACTAACTTTAATGGGTACCAGCTAAAGGAAGTTGGTTTCAATAAACGTAAGTAGGCACTGGGATAATGGAATTTAGTTGAACTGCTTGATTTACTTGGGATAAGGAGACTTTAGGAGACACTAGGAGATGATGAGATGGCGGAGGAGGAGAGATTCGAACTCTCGGATGGTTTCCCATCGGCGGTTTTCAAGACCGCTGCCTTCAGCCGCTCGGCCACCCCTCCGCAATGGGGAGCAATATAAACACCTAAGCTTATGTTGTAAAGCCCTTATTGTACTGTTTGCCGTAAAATTAAACGCATTACAAGTCAATGGCTTAATTTATCAACGATTTATGGGTTCTACTTGGGTATTTTCCTTATTTTTGATAAATTAGCAGTATTATTTTTGATTGGTTGCTACGCACATGTTTGTATTTAACGGAAAAGAAATCGAGACAGATAGTCATGGTTATTTAAAAAATAGCAATGAGTGGAATGAAGATATGGTTCCAATATTAGCTGAATTAGAAGAAATTGAGCTAACAGAACAACATTGGGAAATCATTCGTTTTGTTCGACAGTTTTATTTAGAATTTAATACCTCCCCCGCTATTCGTATGTTAGTAAAAGCGCTTGCACAAAAATATGGCGATGAAAAAGGAAATAGCCGTTATCTTTATCGTTTGTTTCCAAAAGGCCCTGCAAAACAAGCTACAAAACTTGCTGGTTTACCAAAACCCGTTAAATGTATTTAATATTATCTTTAGATAAAAGATAATTAAAACAATATTACTCATAATGGTGGATTGAAAAATCTGCCATTTGTTCATATTCACAAGATGTCGCTGACCAGAATGTAATGTTAGCACTTCTTGGACCACCCGCTTCTAGCCAATCTTCAAATTCTTTTAATGCATTCTCTTCCGCGAAAGCCTTTACTCCCACACTACCGTCATCACGATTCCAAACATATCCCGTAATTGGTTGTTTTTTCATCCACTGATAAGTAAAAAAACGAAAACCAACACCTTGAACACGCCCTTGAATAATATATTCTCTACCTATTTTCATATACCCTTCTAACCACATTCTTCAAATAAAAATTCTGTCTAACTTATTGTCTTTTCTTTATACAATAGATAATCTGATTTTGTGAGGTTTTTATTCATAATGAAAGTTAAGGATTATATTTTTTTAACTCCTTGAAATTTCACTTTGTGCCCTCATATATATAACCAACAAGCAAGGCTATATGGAGGTGATACTATGATGACCGCCAGCAAATTTGGAATAGGACAGCAAGTTAGACATAAATTACTCGGCTACTTAGGCGTTGTTGTCGATGTGGATGCTGAATATTCCCTTGATCAACCTAATGAGGATGATATTGCATCTAATGTGACCTTGCGAGCAGCACCTTGGTACCATGTTGTGATGGAAGATGATGAGGGGCAACCCGTTCATACTTATCTTGCTGAAGCGCAGATAACCTATGAAGTTTCAGATGAACACTTAGATAATGACTCATTGGATGAGTTATCACAGTCAATTCGTAGCCAATTACAGGCTCCACGACTAAGAAATTAACCCAATTAATCTATATAACCAGTAATCTGAATGAAATGATAATCGCCGAATTTGTTTTCGGCGATTTTATTTTAGTGCATTACCAGGGAAGTCCATGCGCTTCAATTTCTTTTTTAGGACAACGATCCATTACCACTCGTAACCCTGAATTTTCAGCTAAATCTTTCGCTTCTTCATTGATAACACCAATCTGCAACCATAATACTTTGGCATTAATTGCAATTGCTTCTTGCGCAATTTCTAGTGCGACGTCAGATTGACGAAAAACATCCACCATATCAACCGTAACAGGAATATCTTTTAATGAGGCATAACATTGCTGCCCCAATAAGGTTTGTCCTAACATGCCTGGATTGACAGGAATAACATCATAGCCTTGTTCTAATAGGAATTTCATGACTTTATAGCTTGGGCGATCTTCTTTATTACTCGCACCAATAAGCGCAATGGTTTTAACGCTTCTTAAAATGTCATAAATGTCTGAATCCACCATTTATCTACTCCGTTCATCATGAAGATTGAAAATATTATGATACATCATAGTATCTTGATCTGTTCATAGCTTATGAGATAAAAAAAAGGTATTTTGAAAACTGAAACAATTACTATATTTATTTTTAAAGGTATCAAATGGAACAAATTGACCGCACGCTCTTAAAAGAAAAAAATATCGCGCTTGTTGCCCATGATCACTGTAAAACCTCATTACTGGAATGGGTTGAAAATAATCGTGAACAACTCTCTCTACACAAGTTATTTGCAACAGGAACAACTGGTAACTTAATTAATCACCATACTGGTCTTAATGTTACCCAAATGCTAAGTGGTCCAATGGGGGGCGACCAACAAATAGGCGCCATGATCGCTGAAAAGAAAATTGATATTATGATTTTCTTTTGGGATCCATTAAATGCAGTTCCACACGACCCTGATGTTAAAGCTCTTCTACGCTTAGCTACGGTCTGGAACATCCCAGTTGCAACGAATCGCGCTACTGCAAACTTTTTGATTTCATCACCTCTCTTTTCACAAGAATCTACAATTAAAATTCCAGATTACGAAGGTTATTTAAAAGAGAGATTAAAATAATCCTAAGGTTTTCGCTGTAGAGGAACACCTTGAGATTTTAGTTCTGAAACAAAACAAGATGGCTGTTGTTTATTAAATAATAGCCATACTTGTTTTTTGGCTCTTGTTAAAGCGACATACATTAAACGTCGTTCTTCTGCATTAGGATAATCTTCAACACTTGGCAGTAATGCCAATTCAATAATCGATTCTCTTGCGGGTGCGGGAAAAGCATCTTTACCTTCTTGTAAACCTAAAATAATAACGTAATCTGCCTGTTGCCCTTTTGAAGCATGAAAAGTCATAAACTGTAGATTTAATTTAGGCCAGCGTGTTTTCGCTTTTTTTAATAATTCTGGTTTTAAATAGTGATAACGAGCGAGTAAAAGAATAGTTTCATTCTCTTCCACATAACCACTCATTTTATTTAGTAAATTTTCAAGTTGATCGTCAGATAACAGTACAACAGACTTTTTATTACCTTTCACTAAACTATTTAAAGGTTTAGATAATTGAGCTGGATTTTGCTGAATAAACGTATTGGCAACATTTCCTATCGTGTCATTAAAACGATAAGTCGTATCTAATGCGCATTCAGCCCCTTCACCAAAAGCGTGATGGAAAGAAGTCGTTAATAATAATTCTGCACCACTAAAACGATAAATGGCTTGCCAATCATCTCCTACTGCAAATAGAGATGTTTGTTTATTTTGCTGTTTTAATGCGGTTAATAATGAAGCTCTTAATGGTGAAATATCTTGAAACTCATCAACAAGAATATGTTTCCATGGGCTAATAAAACGCCCTTTTTCAATAAGGTTAATAGCTTGATGTAATAAGCCTGAAAAATCGATCGCATCTTCTTCTTTTAATGCTGTTTTCCAAGCTTTTAATAATGGCGATAATAATTTTAAATGATTTTTAAAGGATTCGGTATATTCGGGATCTACACTTTCAATCAGAGATTTTTGGCTACCACCTTGCATCCTTAATAGACCAACCCAACGCTCTAATCTTACAGCAACTTGGTTTTCTAATTTTTTATCATGCCAAAACTCACCATCAGGGATATCCCATTCAAACTCTTGGGATAACCACTCTCGCCACCCTTTTGCTTGTGCTTTTTTCTGTTGACACTGATCTCGCCACTCACCTAATAATAGAGCTCTTCTTTTTTCACTATTTATTTCAAGCTCACTAATTTTAGGTTGTTTTTTTGTCGCTTGTTGAATAATGGATAATGCCAGTGCATGAAACGTCTTTGCCATAATATCGTTATTTAAACGACTAGAAAGCCTTTCATTCATTTCTTGTGCAGCTTTACGCCCAAAAGCAAGTAATAAAATTTGCTCGGGTTGCGCTAATTGACGACGTAATAACCATCCCGCTCTGGCAACTAATACCGATGTTTTACCACTTCCTGCACCAGCGAGAACAAGAATGTTTTCTTCTCCATTAATTACGGCACGACACTGTGATTCATTTAATGGCGATGATTCAATCGTATTAAAAAATTCCGCATGCTCATTTAATATTTGAGTTACCCAGACAGAATTTTCTTTATTAATAAGTGCTTCACCTTGCTTTAGCCACTCTAAACATTGCTGATAAAGAGTCTGACAATTGTCAAATTGAATAAGGCGTTCAAGGGGTAGAGGTATAGCAGAAAAACTTTCTTTTATAGATTGTTGAATTTCATTAAGTTTAGACTTTTTTATCCATCTATTTGATTGCGTGATTTCATTAATATTATGGAGTTGCTTCTCAAGCACTTGAGCACTTATTTCGCTCATTTCTTTGCTCCAATTTTGCCATGATTGATAAAGATAACGATAAAACTGTTGAGTTTCTTCCCAGTCTGTTCCATGTAGTCGAACAACTTTATCTTCAGGCAATAAAAATTCTAACTCCCCCCACACAATCCCTTTTTTACAGAAAATATTAATCAATTCGTTAAAAGGAATTAAATACTGATGTTTTTCACCACTGACTTCAATGCCTGCATTTAACAATTTGACTCTATTATAAGGATGTTGTGCTAAACGTTGTCCCATCGGGGTGGATTTCAGTTCCATACGTAATTCCTGCAATAAATAACAAATAGTCTGTCGTTAAGCTCTTTTTAATCGGTGATAAACCCTATATTCTAAGAGGTAATTATCTTCATCTTGTTTATTTAAGGGCTTTTTGTGTTCACTTTGCTAAATGGCGCCCGCCGATTTATCTATAATAGCCACTTTTTATATTATATTCGCATAATAATCGCGCTTACAGGAACGACTTTGTTTCCTTGGATTTTAGGGCAAGAGCCTAAATACACAATTCCTCTAACTTTAGGCGTGGTTGCGGCTGCATTAACTGACTTAGATGATAGGCTTGTTGGTCGTTTAAAAAACCTTGTTATCACTTTATGCTGTTTTCTTCTTGCTTCAGCATCTATAGGATTGCTTTATCCCTATCCTATTTTATTCTTTTGTGGTTTAGCTATTTCTACTTGGGGGTTTATTTTATTGGGTGCTCTAGGGCAACGGTACGCAACTATTGCTTTTGGTGCTTTATTAATCGCGATTTATACCATGCTCGGTATGCCTATTTTCCCAGAATGGTATGAACAACCCGTTTTATTGTTATTAGGTGCTATTTGGTATAACTCTTTAACGTTAATTGGTCACTTATTATTCCCAATTCGCCCAGTTCAGGACAATTTAACTCGCTGCTACCAACAACTCGCAACTTATCTTGAAGCTAAAGCGACATTATTTGATCCCGATATCGAAGATGACTATCAACATTCGCTTTATAATTTAGCAATGGCAAATAGCCAATTAATTGACACGATGAACCAAACTAAAGTTACATTATTAAGTCGGTTAAAAGGTGATAGAGGCCAACGTAGTAGTCGTTTCACACTTCATTACTATTTCGTTGCTCAAGATATTCATGAGCGAGCAAGTTCGTCACATGCTCAATACCAGCTATTAAGTAATGAATTACGGCATAGCGATGTGTTATTTCGTTTTCAACGTTTACTTTCGATGCAGGCACGAGCTTGTGAACAAGTTGCACAATCTATTCTTTGGCATAAAAAATATCAGCATAATCCTTCATTAGAACGCGCTATAAATTATCTAGAGAATGCATTAAATCATTTAAAAAATACGACCTCAGAACCACAATTAATAACACCTTTAAATAATTTACTACAAAACCTTCAAGGCATTGATGCACTTTTACGAAGTATCAGTACAGAGCAATACCAAATATCCCATGACCAAAAAGAAGAAACGCAACTTTCTGATGATGGTTTAACTGGATGGCGCGATATTGCACTAAGAATAAAAGAGCACCTCACGCCTAAATCAGCGCTTTTTAGACATGCTGTTAGGATGTCACTGGTGTTATGTATTGGCTATGCCATTATTCAATTTTTCCAATTGGATAGAGGCTATTGGATATTATTGACCAGCCTATTTGTTTGCCAACCCAACTATAATGCTACTCGCCGGCGTCTTACCTTACGTGTGAGTGGTACTATTATTGGTATTTTAATTGGCTTCCCTATTTTATATTTTGTGCCTTCGATTGAAGGACAACTCGTTTTAATTGTAATAACTGGTACGCTCTTTTTCGCATTTAGAACCATACAATACGCACATGCCACACTATTTATTACTTTATTGGTTTTATTAAGTTTCAATTTGCTTGGTGAAGGTTATGATGTTGCCTTTCCTCGTATTATCGATACCTTAATTGGTTGCGCCATAGCATGGTTTGCTGTCAGCTTTATTTGGCCTGACTGGAAATTCCGTCAACTACCTATTGTCATTCAAAAAACAATGACAAATAACTGCTACTATCTTGATGCCATACTTATTCAGTATTACCAAGGAAAAGATAATAGCTTGAGTTATCGAATTGCTCGTCGAAATGCTCATAGTAGTGATGGTGAATTAGCATCCCTGATCTCAAATATGTCATCAGAACCCAAAAGTTATCAATCATCCCAAGAAGTGGCTTTTCAGTTACTTTGTTTAAATCATACCTTACTCAGTTATATTTCTGCACTTGGCGTTCATCGTTCAAAAATAGAAGATGAGAATGTACTTACGTTACTTAATGATACCGTGTGTTATATCGATTCGGCTTTACGTCGTAAAACGCCACAAATCAAAGAATTTAAGCAATCTCATGTAGAATTAATTGAAAGGATCAATCTATTACCTAATGCAGATAATCCTCGCATTCAATTAGTACTCACTCAAATCCGATTACTATTGGATTTACTACCACAAATTATTAGCTGTATCCAAATTATTGAGCAAAGCGAATCAAAAAAACTGCCTCAATCTTAACCTCTTATTGACGTTATTTTCTCTAATTCCCATAAGCATATTAGAGAAAATAACCGTCATATTTTTATCTTATTGGAAAGATAATTCGTTATACCAATCTAATAACTCCATTTTAAGTTGGCTTGGTAATACAGAACGATGGCATCCAATGATAGCTCCGGCCAATGAAAGCAAAAGCTCACTATTTTTCAAATTGTGACTATGCATTAATTTTAAATAACACGCTTTAGCACCGATTAAACGCAACTCTTCAACTTGATTAATGCCAATTTGATTCAATCTTTTTTCTAATATCACACCTAGATTAGGTAAATCTTTTATTCTGCAAGGCTTTTTTCGTTGTCCTAAATATTCTTGAATACTGTAGTGATATGACATATCAATATATTGATCTAGTTTTTGCTGATTCGTCCATAATGAATCCGTTATATGGTAATAACGCAATATAATAGGAATTCCTTTTTTCATATAGGTATAGGAACTCATTTTTGTTGCCTTATAGAGCGTTTCTAAAAAGCCACTCCCCTTTAAATAAAACTCATTATTAGATGTGATAGCAAACATAACATCATCAATCATTAAGCTAACACCACCAAATTGAGACTTTGTTGTTAACTCTCCATATTGTGCAATACGCGATAACAAATGAGCCTTCCTTTGCTCAGGTAAAAATAACATTGAAACTCCAAAACAAACTTTAAGATTTAATTTTATCTTTGAATTCAAAAACATGCATAAGACATTACAAGAAAGACAATAAATAAATTCCTTTTTATTGCCAATAGTTAACAACTTAAAAATAGAAATTTACATGAAATTTGAGAGGAACTTTCAAAAAATGAGCTTGATTTAAGCGAAATATAGATATACTGTATATTCATACAGTGCATATGGAACGAGGTATATATGAAACTCTCAACATCATCTCCGACAAGACAGAACGCCATTCTCCAAGAGATCTCAAATGAGGTATTACCTCTATCTATCCCCTCCACAATGGCGACTGACGATAGCAATAATAAACAAGGCATGGTGAGTGAACTTCTCTACCAAAATCCACTCGTCATTAATCACATCCTTTTACCGTTACTGAAACAGTATAGTCATGAATCACGTTGGTTATTGTGGTTAAACCCACAACAAAAGCTAAACCGTACTTGGTTAAAAAATGCAGGCTTACCACTTAACAAAATAATCCAGTTAAATCATGTGAATATGATAACTACGGTTGATTTAATGGAAAAAGCACTGGTGAGTGGTAATTACAGTGTAGTACTCGGCTGGTTACCAGAAATATCGTCAGAAGAGATGAAACGATTAGAATCTGCTGCCAGTAAAGGAAAAACCCTCGGGTTTATTATGCGGCAGCAAATTAACACGAATATCCATTTAGAAAGTAGCAATACCTCTAAACGACATTTGAATTCTGTAAAAATTCATTCAATTCACTACCATTAGTGAAATTTAAGAGTTTTCCTAATACTCAAAACACCCTTGTATCATTTAAGATAAGTCAAATGTATTTATAACCTAAATCATATAGTTACAATAAATTTAACAAAAATACAGAATCTTTCCCATTGTGGAATAATGCAGATCTTTTTAAAATTTTAAGTCGAATTTTAAAGGATTACTTGTAACTTTTTAAGTTCATTGTAGACTTTATGTCGTTAAGGTTATGCTTTAAATCCCATTTTTTGGGATCATCATTTGATGAAAGTATTGGATTCCTAACAATAATTTAACCAAGGGCAAATAATAAGGCTTAAAGCCAAATGCCTAACTTGGATGATAACGAGGCGTAAAATGAAAAAGACAGCTATCGCATTAGCAGTGGCAGTGGCAGCTTTCGCAACTGCAGCGCAAGCAGCTCCAAAAGACAATACCTGGTATACTGGTGGTAAATTAGGTTGGTCTCAATACCAAGGTACTAGCAACCAATGGGGTGATGTATCTATCGGTAACGGTAATACTCATAAAGACCAATTAGGTGCTGGTGCATTTGCTGGTTATCAATACAACCAATACTTAGGTTTTGAGCTGGGTTATGACTGGTTAGGTCGTATGACTTACAAAGGTTCATACAACAACGGTGCTTTCAAAGCTCAAGGTATCCAGTTAACTACTAAATTAAGCTATCCAGTAATGGAAGACTTAGACGTTTATACTCGTTTAGGTGGTATGGTATGGCGTGCAGATTCTTCTGCAACTGTTAATGCAACTTCAGCAGATACTCAAAGACGTTTCTCTGAAAATGATACTGGCGTTTCTCCAGTATTCGCATTAGGTACTGAATACGCGATCACTCCAAACATCGCTACTCGTGTTGAATATCAGTGGATCAACAACATCGGTGATAAAGGTACTCTGAATGCTCGTCCAGACAACGGCATGCTGAGTGTTGGTGTTGCTTACCGCTTCAACCAAGAAACTCCAGCTCCAGTTGTAGCTCCAGCGCCAGTTGTAGCTCCAGCGCCAGTTGTTGAGAACAAAACCTTTACTCTGCGTTCAGACGTTCTGTTCAACTTCAACAAATCTACTCTGAAAGCTGAAGGTCAAGAAGCTCTGAATGGTCTGTACGCTGAACTGGCTAACATCGACCCAACTCAAGGCCGTGTAGTCGTTATCGGTTACACTGACCGTATTGGTTCACAAAACTACAACCTGCCTCTGTCAGAAAAACGTGCTCAATCTGTAGTTGATTACCTGGTTTCTAAAGGTATCCCTGCAAACAGCATCTCTGCAGAAGGTCGTGGTAAAGAAAACCCAGTTACTGGCAACACATGTGACAACGTTAAAGCTCGTTCAGCTCTGATCGATTGCTTAGCACCAGACCGTCGTGTTGAGATCGAAATCCAAGGTACAACTGAAGTTGTTGTTCCTGCTAAATAATTCAAATAGTAGAATAATCTACTGTTGATGAATTCAAAACCCTGCCACTGGCAGGGTTTTTCTTTTATGGAGATAAAATTAGGTAAAAATCTAAAGGTAAGAACGTTTTCGAAAAGGTACAAGGTATGAAATATGACAATAAAAACAGAGAACAAAAACCGCTATAACAATAAACGGTCGAAACCAGTAAGAGAAAATTAATTTAACTTATTTTTCTTTATCACGTACTAGTAACTCAATAAGCCCATCTTTTAAACTATGCACTTTTAATGCATATTGCTCTTTTCTCTCAGCGTCTTCAATTAATTGCACTATTGTTTCTGATAATGTTATTCCTCTGCGTTGTGATAATGCAGATAAACGTTGCCAAACTTTAAACGTTAAATCGATTGATTTTTTGCGTGTGTGTTGATGCTCAGCATTAAAATAACGTTTTCTACGAGCTCGAATAGTTTGCTTCATCCGATTAGATAAGTCAGGATTCATATGCAAATCTATCCACTCTAAAACTTTTAATGGTTGCGATTCAAGAAGCAACAATTGCTCAACAACTTCATCCGCAGCACTTTTTTCTATATAACGGGTAATTAATTCACCTTCACGGTGTTTTTTTACTAGATAGGCCCATTTCCAACCACATTCTAGGTTCTCTAATTGTTGATATTTCATACAACCCCCGTGACAACGTAACTATATACTAGCATATCAACAATTTTACAAAAATACTTCCACAGAACCGAAATTTTTTGACTATTTTATAAACGAAGTTATTTTAGATAATCTTTCTTATCAATTAATAACAAGCCTTGATAAGGGATAGTTTTCTGGGCACGTTATGATAGAATCGAGCGTCGCTATCATAAAACCTTAATGGCCAATTTTATTAACTCGTCATTATAAGGTCATAGCGATACATATTCCCTGCCTATGCAGTTGATGACAGTTAAAGAACCGTCTTATTGCAGGATAGATATCAATTTATACGATATCTAATTATCTCTTTTCACTAACCAATAATAAAAACGGTAACCTTGAAAAACAACGAATTAGAATGGCAGGCGTTACGTCCTGATTACGCCTCCTACCAAACTTTCTTTCAATCAGCATCTCAATTACCTGCATCTCTACTTCGTGAGGTTCAACCTCGCCTGTATGAAAGCCTGCAATGGTTAAACAATGCAGATTCAGGACAGTTTATGCTGTTAAAAGCGGATGATTCAACTGCTTACTTTGATATGCTGACAGACACACTAATGCAATCAGGGATCAAAACTGATCCTGTTGTTGGTAGTTATCAAGCAGAAACCAATAAAATCGATTGGCAAGAAAATGTACAAGGTGCATTTTCATCATCAGAATCTATTACTTGCTGCCAATGGATAGAGCCAGAACAACTCTTTGGCTCATTCTATTGCCATAAAGATGAAGTGACCCTCAGCCCCGGCTTATTGCATAAAGTAAATGGTGGCATCTTAGTCCTCTCTATAAAGTCTTTACTTACACAACCACTCATGTGGTTCCGCCTTAAAAAAATGGTTGAAGAACAGCGTTTTGAGTGGCTAGTTTGGAATGACAATCAATCTCTGCCTTTACCTATTGAGAGTATGCCACTCAATCTTCGCGTTATTTTAGTAGGTGATAGACTTAGTCTTGAAGAGCTTGAATTTATGGAGCCGGAGCTAAGTAGTACTGCTTTATATGGTGAATATGAATACGACATGTATTTAGAGAACGAAAAAACTCTTTCTCAATGGTGTGGTTTTGTAAACTCACTGTGCCAAAAATATCACCTACCTTCTTTATCTGCGGATGCTTGGGAAGTTTTGCTAACACAAGCAGCAAGACAACATGAAGATCAACTAATACTGAGCCTAGATTTAGAATGGATCTTACGCCAGCTTCGTTATGCAATGCGTTTTAATCATGATGCTTCTTTAAATGCTGATGCATTAAAAAAAGCAGAAGAAAATCGCCTATGGCGACACAGTTATTTGTTAGAACGCAGTCGTGATGAGATTTTACAAGATCAAGTTATGATACAAACAGAAGGTGAAGCTATTGGTCAAATCAATGGGCTTTCTGTTTTAGATTACCCTGGATATCCTGATTTAATCGGAGAACCGACTCGCATTACCTGCGTTGCACATATAGGTGATGGTGAGTTTACGGATGTTGAGCGAAAAGCCGAGCTTGGTGGCAATCTTCACGCGAAAGGCATGATGATTATGCAAGCTTACTTAAACTCAGAATTGCGTTTAGACCAACCTCAGCCATTTAGCACTTCGATTGTTTTTGAGCAATCATATGGTGAGGTTGATGGTGATAGCGCCTCTTTGGCTGAATTATGTGCTTTTATTAGCACACTGGCACAACAGCCTATTGATCAGCAAATTGCTGTTACAGGCGCCGTCGATCAATTTGGCCAAGTTCAACCGATTGGTGGCGTAAACCAGAAAATTGAAGGCTTCTTTGATATCTGCCAACAAAGAGGATTAACAGGTGCACAAGGCGTAATTATTCCTCTCGCCAATATTCGTCACCTTGTACTTAACGAGAATGTGCAACAAGCAGTAAAAGAGGAAAAATTTCATATTTGGCCTGTCACACATGTAGCGGAAGCCATAACGTTACTAACTCGTCAGCCATATTATGAAGAGCAATGTGAACCAGAACAATCAGACTCACACTTGTTAGCTGTTATTCATGATCGTATAACACTTGCAAATAATCAAGATAGACCTAAATTACCTTGGTTCTTACGTCTATTCAGATAATTCTGTTTCAAGTGATCGGAGTTGTTCAGCGTACAAGTGTAAGCTATTCTGTTGTCTTACACTTGATAAAGGCTATATAGACAATGGTTGATAAACGCGAATCTTATTCTAAAGAAGACCTCATTGCTTCAGGCCGTGGTGAATTATTTGGCCAAGATGGCCCACCACTGCCATCTGGTAATATGCTAATGATGGATCGCATCATTAAAATGACAGAAGATGGCGGCACCCATAATAAAGGCTTTATCGAAGCAGAATTCGATATCAAGCCAGATTTATGGTTCTTTGATTGCCATTTCGTCAATGATCCTGTTATGCCTGGTTGCTTAGGCCTAGATGCCATGTGGCAACTTGTTGGCTTCTATCTTGGCTGGCTTGGTGGCGAAGGTAAAGGTCGAGCACTTGGTGTTGGTGAAGTAAAATTCACAGGACAAATATTACCGACAGCAAAAAAAGTTACCTATAAAATTGATTTCAAACGTGTTATCAATCGTAAACTGATTATGGGTATTGCTGATGGCGAAGTGTATGTTGATGGTAAGCTGATTTATGAAGCAAAAGACTTAAAAGTTGGCTTATTTAAAGATACAACTGCATTCTAAATCGATAGTAACTCATAAACAAAAGCCTACTCTATACTCTTTTTAAGATTAGGCTTTTTTATTTCTGTTATAAAAATAAAATCTCTTCTCATCTATTTTTCATCCTATCTATCATATTGAAAACTTGCCTTTCCAAAAAAGCATAGTGATAACATTTTGATTACGTGAGTAATTTAATCTTATTCATATCATAACTCCGAATTTCATCTATTCTTTGTTTTTATATCAAAGATAAATTTAACATTTAAAAGTTAAACAAAGACTATAAATTTAGCTTATTGTTATATTTTTAAATAATTTTTGTGCAATAATGAATAATATTACTTATTTTAATAAGCCATTTTTATGCGTCATTATTAGAAAATAGGATGTTATGAATAATATAAAAAAATTAGTAGCAACTGTATTAATGATATTATTCCTTACAGGATGCTCACCTGCCCCTTCCATTGTATTATTTGGTGCATCATTTCCTGATTGGTTATTATGTTCTGCTATTGGCGTTTTAGGAATGATTATCATTCATATCATACTATCCAAAACTAAAGGACACTTCTTTTTGTACCCTGTTATTATTGTATATCCTTGCGTTACAGCATTAATTTCAATGTTAACTTGGTTATTATTTTTTCCTAAGTAAAAAGGACTAGAAATGATATTAGTACGTAAAATATATAGCCTATTACTTCTATTAATCACATTAATTGTATTAGGGATAGTGCTTTGGAATGTTAATAATGCGCCAAGAACAGATGATGCTTATATTTACGCAGATACAATTAATGTAGTACCTGAAATTAACGGTAAAATTATTGAGCTTCCTATCGAAAATAATCAATTAGTCAAAAAAGGAGACTTACTTTATCGAATAGATCCTCAGCTTTATCAAGCTGATTTAAATTATAATTTAGCTAAACAAAAAACGCTTGAAGAACAAATAAAATTAATGCAACGCTCAATCAGTTCTCAAGAAAAAAATGCTGAAGCTATTCATGCACAAGTTGAAAGTGCAAAAGTTCAATTTTTACAATCTCTCGATTCATATAATCGAAAACTCCCTTTGGTTAAAAAAGGCTATGTTTCTAAAGAAGAGATAAATCAAGCATTAACAAAGAAAAATAGTGATGAGGCTATCTATAAAGCTTTACAGTTACAAGCCAAACAAGCGATTCTAGCTATTGATGGTATTGATGCTTTAGAAGCTCAACGCAATGAAGTCATTGCTCAAATTGAAAAAGCGAAGTTTAATTTACAATATACAGAAGTCAGAGCCCCTTTTGATGGCATAGTAACATCACTAAAAACCACTGTAGGACAATATACCTCCCCCTCTCAAGCCATTATGACCTTGATTGATACAAAACAATGGTTTGTCATCGCAAATTTCCGTGAAACAGATTTAAAAGGACTTCATAAAGGCTCTCCAGCACAAGTGTTTGTTATGAGCGATACAAATAAATCTTTTTCTGGTGTTGTTGACTCAATTAGTTATGGTGTCGCACCCACAGATGAAGGAATAATTATTGGCAGTTTACCGTCAGTAAGTCGTTCTATTAATTGGGTTCATGTCTCACAACGGTTTCCTGTAAAAATACGTATTGCTGATCCTGATCCTGATTTATTCCGTATTGGTGCTTCTTCCGTTGTCATTATTCATCGCGATAAATGATAAGTCATTAAGGAAGAACAAAATAATGAAAGAGAACTCAATTTTAGAAAATATTCATAATGCTTTATTACCTTACCCGGGAAGAATGAATCAAACAGTACGCACAGTGATATCATGCGTTTTTGTTGTAATTATTTCACTGTCCCTGCAAATACCATATATTCCTCTTTCTATTATTGTTGTCTTCTTTCTAACTCAAACAAATATTGTTATTACAAAAATAATCGGATTTTTATTTATTATTGCAGGTACATTAGCAATATTGGTATCTCTTTTAATCATTATTATAACCTGGAACTCTCCTTTTCTCAGAATATTACTTTCCTCTCTTGTTTTTCTAATTAGCTTTTTTTTAATGAGAACAACAAAAGTCGGAATTCTCTTTTATATTATCTCAATCGTTGTTATTTATTCACAATCACTTGTTGATATAGCACCTAATGCAGAACTACTTGTTAGATCAATTTTATGGGTTTGGGTTTCTGTTATTTACACTATAGTAGTTACACTGATAGTTAATACACTTTTATTACCAATTGAACCCGAAAAACAACTTACTAACTTTCTAATTTATCAAATTAAAATTATTAATAAGTGTATTAATCCTACAATTTCATCTACTGAAAAAGATCATAATATTGTTCAAGTCGGTATGGATCTACAGGCCATGTATAAATATCTACGCTTTAGTATTATGCGAGATAAAAATAACACACTAGATAAACAATACTATATTGAAAAAATAACTCTTATTTCTGAAATTCGAAATTTATCAGCAAAACTACCTCAAGAATTAGCTAATGAGGAAGATAAAATATTTGCTACACAACTAGCCAATACGCTAGAAAATATAATGTTATCACTAGAAAAAAAATCATTATCTGAACAAGATATAATTGATTATAAAACTACAAATAATGTAATTTTAAATAGGATCTACTCAGCACTAAAAAGGTATTTAGATAGTGAAAAAAATTACCTTAGTAAAGAGGAAGTTGAATCAATTTTAAATAAAGTTGATCAACCTAAAGAACGTTTTTGGATCGAAGATGCCTTTACTAATAGTCGATACATCATTTTTGCATTAAAAACATTACTTTCTGTATTAGTTAGTTATTTTATTTATACATTAACTGATTGGACCGGGATTAGCACCTTTATGTTAAGTTGCTTGATTATTGCTCAACCTGGATTAGGCAATGTTCAACGCAAAGTTATTTTACGTTTATCAGGAGCGGTTATTGGTGCTGCTTTTGCGCTATTTTCAATAATGTTTATCACCAACCAAATAAATTCTATTTTTGGTTTATTATTATTGATAATTCCCGTTTTTTTTCTTGCTGGATGGGTGGCAACGGGCCAAGAAAATATTAGCTATGCAGGTATTCAAATAGCATTTACATTTTCATTAGCTTTATTAGAAACAACAGGCCCTGTTTATGAACTTACAGCTGTTCGTGATCGTATTATTGGTATAATTTTAGGTATTATATTAGGTAGTATAATTCATATATTTATCTCTCCAGAGAGAGAAGGATCGATAATTTTAGGGAAACTTGCCTCTATTATAGAATTAGTCAGAAATGAATGGAGCCCAAAAAACAAGCAAGAGATGAAGTTAACACGCGAAGATATTGCAATAAAACTCTTTGAATGTAATGAATTTATTTCACGAGTAAGTATTGAGCCAACATGGGTAAATAATGAAGGATCACACGATAGTTTTAATCAGTATACACAAGAGATTTTCTATTTATTAAAAAATATTATTTATAACTATGAAAAATTACTTTTACAATTTGATGATAGTAAAAAAACAATGGATCATAAAACGATAGAAAGTAACACTGAAATTATTAATCAATATAAAAATAATTTATTCCTCATAACACTTAGATTACAAGGTGCCCGTACTAATCGCCCACACTACCCTGATCTTAATAAAGTTAAAAATAATAACTTAAAAGAATTAATGCAAAACTTTGAGCTAAGCATGAACAGTTTCTTTAATTTAGGTCGTTAATCTGTTTAATTGTAAAATTATAAATGTAAAAGGCTTACAACCTGTGTAAGCCTTTTCCTTTTATATTCAAATTATGCTGTGTTCAATGTGAGCACAGAAATATATAAATAACCCTCATTTTGATTGTCAGCAAAATATTAGTGATAATATTCAATGTAATTATTGTTTATTTCACTACGGCGAATTATTTATTTTACCAGACTTGGGCGATCTTCCATGGCCTGTCGCCAACCGCCAAGCCAATGTGAACGCGCATCAATGGCGAAATAAGGGCAAAGTTCTTTTGAACGGCCTTGCATACCAGCTTGATAACCTTTCGATAATGCTCTTGCTAAACGATCTCGTTTCTGTCTTTTCATATCTAGACAACCCTCACGTTCTAAGTTTAAGCGGAAAGATAATGATTGTTTTTTCAACAACCACTATAAATTGATACGCTTTATTGAGCATTTAAGCAAGTAAAGAAGTTAATACAAATGTCATATTTGTGATGTTGAGCTAACTATAAATTTAATAACCAACATTATTATTTATTTTATTTAATACTTTATTAAAGAGGTTATCTCATTCGTTTATAAGTCGTAGTTGGATGAGGTTTAACTTATTGATATTTATAAACATAAATAAATAAAAATGAATTTGGTTACTTTCATCTTATATAATCAATAAATTAAATAAGATAAATTGATATTTATTTTTAAGTTTATGTCAATATAAGACTTGGTTTATAAGTATTAATTTTTGCTCTATTTCTATTTTTTTCATAGAAAACTCTTTTTAATTACCTTGTTTTATTAAGGAATTAGCCATCATTGAAGGCAAAATAAGCTATTAATACCTCTTACATACTTCTATTAATTCAAACTCTTCAAATACCAACTCCATATCTTCTGAAAAATAACCTTCTCGATTAAAAAACGCTTTATGTCCTTCTTGCCAATATGCCAAGCTTAAATCCCCTTCACCTTCTCTCTTAGCCAGCTCTGCTGTGACTTCATTAAATCGAATTAACTGCAAAGAACGTGTACGAATAACACAAACAGGCTCATTTTTACTGTTGAGAATAATGTTAAAACCACCAATAACTGGAATAACACTGTCACTAAAAAAACCACTTAATGAACTACATGTTGCCGTTTTTTTTCCTTCTACCACCAGCATAGCAAGTTCATCCGCCAACTCAGGGTTATCACCAAATGACCAACTGATTGCAGTGGGATATTTCTTTTTCAGGGTTTCTAACATATTGTTTTCTCTGTTATTATTTCAAATAAACAAAACCCAATATTCAACTTAAATACAATTTAAGAGAATATTGGGTGTGAATAAATATAATACTAAGTCGCTAGTATTGAGCTTGAATTGCTTTCGCTATATCAGATATAACTTGCTCCCATCCCTGCCCTAATGTGCGCACTAAAGCAGGGTAACCATCTTCAGTTTGTGGTAGAACTAAAGAGAATGGCTGATTAATCACTTTATTATTTTCAGTATAAATCCAATCACCTGAAATAATTACCTGTCCATCATAACGGCCTTGAAAATAATTCACTGTGACCGTTAATTTCGCTAAGTTATCTTCAACAGGCTGATTTGCAACAACAGTACCTGGCAGTGCTTTTGTTAAACCAGAAATAAGATTCTGCTGTAATTGCTGATCAAGTGGATTAATCCATAGATGCTGATTAGCCACGGTATAATTAATATCCGTCGTTTGATAAACAATTCCTGCATTTACTAACATATTAGACAAACGGATCGGCTGAACCCAAATTTGAGGCTTCTTGGCTAACTGTGTTACCGAGCTTTGTTCTGACGTGCCCCCTTGATAAACATCAGGTAACTGATAATACGTTTTATCAATCTGACTTGAACATGCTGTTAACATCAATACAAATACCCCAATGATGTATTTCATTATTTTTCAGCCCTCTTTGGTTCTGGATCTTTACCTTCTTTCGCTTCAAAAATCAATGCGTTGCTTTTATTGTTCAATGTTTTCAATAAAGGCTGCATCTCTCTTAGCACTTGATCAAGCTGTTGCATATTATCAATCATTTTTCCATAAGCAGGAGAACCCGGTTGGAAGCCTTGCATACTACGATTGATCTCTTTCAATGATTGCTGAATATCGCTAGGAAGATTTCTAAATTCGTCACTGCCAATCATCGCATTTAACGACTTCAGCGTTTCTTTCGCTTCACTGACCGCTTTTTGGCTTTCAGATAATGTTGCAGTCATTTCTTTAAGCATTGGTTCAACAGGAAGATTGTTGATCTTATCCAGTGAGGTCATCACTTTTTGCTGAATTTGCGCTAAACCAGAGCTAACCGTTGGAATTTGTTGGATACCAGCAACTTCTTGAGGCCCATCCCATTTAGCTTCATCAGGGTAGAAATCAAGATCAATATAAAGTGCCCCTGTTAAAAGGTTACCTGATTTCAATGATGCTCTTAATCCATTCTTAGACGCAAAAGTAATTTCTTTAACGAAGTCGAAACTCTCACCGACATCATTAGCAAAACGTTCTGGTTCAACATGAATAAGAACGGGAATACGAAAATCTTTATCCAATGATTGTTGCATACCCTTAGTGTAATAAGGCACTTGTACAACCGTTCCCATTCGAATTCCGCGGAATTCCACAGGCGCTCCTGCTTGCAATCCTCTTACAGAATCAGAAAAGAACATGATGTAGCTACGATAGTCGGTATATAACGAGTTTTGAATACTCTTTTCATTATCGTAGAGTTTAAATTCTGTTTTAGGTTCAATAGGATCACCTGGAACCCATCCCGCAGGAACATCAAAACTAACCCCCCCACTAAAGAGTGTAGAAAGTGATGCCATTTCAACCCGTACACCCGATGAAGACATATCAAAAGCGATACCTGAATCTTTCCAGAACCGAACATTTGATGTCACCATTTTGTCATAAGGCGCTTTAATAAAGAGTTGATAATGCATATCTCGACTCTCAATGTTGAATTCACTGGTTTCAACAGAGCCGACTTGGTAACCTCTAAATAAAACAGGATCACCCGCATTTAATTGGCCTGCGCCTTCACTTACTAAATTGATACGAATACCTTTTGCATCTGGTGAAGCTAACGGTGGTGAATCAAGAAGATTAAACTCATCTTCTTCTTTACCTTTTAATCCTGGTTGCAGTTCTATGTAAGCCCCAGAAAGCAAGGTGCCTAGTCCCGTTACACCCTCTTTACCAACTTGAGGTCTTACAACCCAAAATGCAGTATCTGCGCGTAATAACTCTTTCATCTCTTTATCAAGGCGAGCCTTAATAATAACGCGACTAAAATTACTATCGAGTGAGACACTTTCAACTAAACCGATATCTACACTGCGGCTTTTAATTTTGGTTTTACCAGCTTCAATGCCATCTGCATTATAGGTAATTAATGTAACTTCTGGACCCTGATGGCTGAAATGATAATAAAGTATCCACGCACCAATCAGTAAGGTGACAAGTGGTATGATCCAAACTGGAGACCAGCTTTTTAGTTTGTTAATTTTTGCTTCAGTTAAAGCAGTTTCATTCTTTTCAGTCACCCTTAGGCTCCTTAATCGTGGGTTTATCATCTTCGGTTGTACACTTATCCCACGTCAACCGAGGATCAAACATCATTGCAGAGAACATAGTTAATACTACAACCAATGCAAATAGCACCACACCAAAATCAGGATAGATGCTCATCAGACGTCCCATTCTGACTAATGAAGCTAAAACAGCAATTACGAATACGTCAATCATCGACCAACGCCCTACATATTCAACAACTTCGTAGAGAAAATGCATTCTAGCAGGATCTCTTTTTCCATTAGATTTATGTGCATCCCAACACAACCAAGCAATTGCTACCATTTTTAAACTTGGTACCATAATACTGGCAATAAATATCACCATCGCAACAGGATAAGAGCCGTCTTCCCAAAGCAAAATGACCCCAGCCATAATTGTGGAGTAGATATCATTACCTAATGATTCAGTCACCATGATAGGCAATAAATTAGCGGGAATATAAAGAATAAGTGACGTAATCAACAAAGAGACCGTCCATTGTAAACTTTTCGGCCTTCTTGCATGTCCTTTTACTTCACAACGACTACATTCATATTGATCTACTGGTAAGATTGCCGTACATGAGCGACATAACCTAACCCCTTGCTTTAATCCTGATTGACCTGATTCAATATTAGGGTAATTTGGGCGAGGTTCTAATTTTTCCCATAAAGTATGTCTATCAAGACACTGGAATGCTCGAATTTGAAATAAGCAATAAAGCACATAAGGTAGAAAACTAAGCCCTAGACCAATATCACCATAGGCCATTAATTTTACAAAACTAACTAAAATTCCCGCCAGAAAAATTTCCGCCATACACCACGATTTTAATTGAAATAAAATACGTGATAACCAAATTTGTAGCTTTCTAGGTAATTGAATTGGTGTACAAAGAAATAAGATTGCCACCATACAAAAAGCTGGCACAATTTGGACAAACAGTAAGAAAAATGCGCCTAATTCGACGTAATTTTCACTAAACATAACCGTTGGGATCTGCATCAATGTGACGTTGTTGGCGATACCAGCCACTTCCATACTGACGAAAGTGAACTGGCTTGCCATTAGCAACATAAATAATGCGCTGATTGCTAATGCAACAGGTTGATAAAAAGGCTGGCGCCAACGTGCAATTAATACAGTATGGCAACGAGGGCATGTTGCTTTTGTTCCTTGTGCTAATTGAGGAACACTGACCACCAGATCGCACTGAGGACATAATATTTGCTCATGTTTATGTTCATGACGATGTTGTTGACCAGAGCACACAGCGACACCTCTTATCAATAAAAAAATATTTAATCCAGAAAGTAAAACGGGGCACGATGCCCCGTTTTCGGTTGGCTATTCGCCATTTTGCATCAATTCTAGCTCTTGCCATCGGTCAAAAGCCGCTTCAAGCTCTTGTTCTTTATCTGCAAGTGCTTTTAAGACTTTTTCTGTCTCTTCATGAGGACGAGTAAAGAAATCCGCCCCACTCACTTCCTCTTGTAATGCACTTAATTGCGTTTCTAAGCTTTCTAATTTAGCAGGCAGTTGTTCAAGCTCTCGCGTCAAATGATAACTTAACTTATTAGAACGCGTGTTCTTTTTAGAGCTATCTTTCACTTTTGCTTCTTTTTCAGCTTTTTCTGGTACGTTGCGTGATTTGCTGGTTTCACTCTTTAATGAAATCGACTGTGCTCGTTGTTGTTGCGCATCGTAATATCCACCAACGTAGCTGTTAATAACACCATCACCTTCAAAAATCCAACACTCAGTAACACTATTATCAACAAACTCACGATCATGGCTAACCAGTAAAACGGTGCCTTGGTAAGCATCAACCAACTCTTCTAGTAATTCCAATGTTTCAACATCGAGATCATTGGTTGGTTCATCGAGAATAAGCAAGTTACTTGGTTTTAAGAATAAACGAGCCAGTAATAGACGGTTTCTTTCTCCGCCTGATAGGGCACGAACTGGCGTCATCGCACGTTTAGGAGGAAATAAAAAGTCTTGCAAATAGCCAAGTACATGGCGAGGACGACCATTTACCATTACCTCTTGCTTACCTTCAGCAAGGTTATCCATCACTGTTTTATCAGGATCAAGTGTTGCACGATGCTGATCAAAGTAAGCGACTTCAAGCTTAGTCCCACAATGAACTCGTCCACTATCTGCTTTTAAATCGCCTAGCATGAGTTTCAATAAAGTGGTTTTACCGCAACCATTCGGCCCCACCAGCGCAATTTTATCACCTCGCTGTACTTTGGCTGAAAAGTCACGAACTAACTTACGCATTCCAATGCTGTAATTAACATCTTCAAGTTCAAAAACAATTTTACCAGAGCGAGTTGCTTCTTCGACCTGCATACGTGCACTGCCTAATACTTCACGGCGCTCACTACGCTCAACACGTAGTGCTTTTAATGCTCTTACACGACCTTCATTACGAGTACGTCGTGCTTTAATACCTTGGCGTATCCACGCTTCTTCTTGTGCTAATTTGCGATCAAACTCTGCGTTTTGTTGCTCTTCAACACGTAATGCTTCTTCTTTACTTTCAAGATATTTATCGTAATTTCCCGGCCATGAAGACAATTTTCCACGATCAAGATCGATTATACGTGTTGCCATATTACGGATAAATGAACGGTCATGAGAAATAAATACGATACTTCCTTGAAAGTCTTTTAAGAATTTCTCAAGCCAAAGGATCGTTTCAATATCAAGGTGGTTTGTTGGTTCATCTAAAAACAGCACTCTTGGTGCACTAACTAATGCTCGTCCCAATGCTGCTTTTCTTAACCAACCACCAGATAAAGAAGAAAGCTCAGCTTCACCATCTAAACCGAGTTTTTCTAGCACTTCTGCAATTCGGCTATCAAGTAACCATAAGTTACGACTATCAAGTACTTCTTGCAGTTCTGCCATTTTATTGAGATTTTTATCAGAAGGATCTGTCTCAATCAATTTAGAAATATGGTGATAAGCCGTTAGGTATTTAGCATCTTCTTCAACACCTTCTGCAACAAAGTCAAAGATAGTACCTTCAATATCTCTTGGTGGATCTTGCTGTAAGCGAGCAGTCACAAGATCTTGCTCATAAACAACTTGGCCATCATCTAAAGGTTGCTCTTTAGATAACACTCTTAATAGCGTTGATTTACCCGCACCATTGCGCCCAACTAAACAAACGCGTTCATTTTCTTCAATAAATAAATCGGTGCTATCTAATAGAGGAGCATCACTGAAAGATAAATAAGCCCCTGTCAAACTAATTAACGGCATTGTAAATTATTCCTCACCAACATGCGTTAGCAGCCAGCAATTGTGAATTTGGCGGTTACGAGCAAAATCTTGTGATAATGTTTTCTGTGTTATCTCTTTTGCACGCAATCCAATTTTTGCTAACTCTTCATGTTCCATTTTGAATCCACGTTTATTATTTGAGAACATAATAGTTCCACCTTTTCTCAACAAACGTTTCAGATGTTTCATTAGTTCAATGTGATCACGCTGTACATCAAAGGTGTTTTCCATTCGTTTTGAGTTAGAAAACGTAGGTGGATCGATAAAGATCACATCAAATTGTTCGTTACTCTGCATTAACCACTGAATACAATCCGCTTGCATTAAACGATGTTGTCTACCTGATAGGCCATTTGCTTGGAAGTTTTTCTCAGCCCATTCAAGATAAGTGCGTGACATATCCACTGTTGTTGTGCTTTTTGCACCACCAATTCCTGCATGAACAGAAGCCGTACCGGTATAAGCAAAAAGATTTAAGAAGTCTTTTCCATTGCTCATTTCACCCAACATTTTTCGTGCAATACGGTGATCTAAGAACAACCCTGTATCAAGATAATCAGTTAAATTTACCCAGAATTTTGCACCAAACTCGTCAACTAAGAAAAAATCACCTTTTTCAGCCATTTTTTCATACTGCTGTTTGCCTTTTTGACGTTGGCGTGTTTTTAAAATCAGTTGATCAGAACGTAATGCCAGTACTTCCATTGTTGCGCTAATTACATCGAATAAACGCTGACGGGCTTTGTGTTCATTAACAGTTTTCGGTGGCGCATACTCTTGAATAACCACTTTATCGCCATAGCGATCCACAGCAACATTATATTCAGGTAAATCAGCATCGTATAAGCGATAACATTCAATTTGCTGTTGTTTTGCCCATTTCGCGAGTTTTTTCTCATTTTTACGTAAACGGTTTGCAAAATCTTCCGCAAGCCCAGTGTTAATCGTTGATGGTGTATCAGAAAGTAAATAATTCTTTTGTACACAGTCAAGAGGACCATTTTTTGCTTTAAACTCTCTTTCAGCACGTAATTGGATGCAACTTAACAATTCAGGTGATGCACTAAACAGTGACAATCTCCAACCTGGGAAATGTGCTTTTACCGCTCTTCCTAATTGGCTATGTAATGCAATTAATGCTGGCTCACTTTCTAAACGCTCACCATAAGGTGGATTACTGATAATTGTCCCTTTTATTTCTGTTGAGACTGGATTTGTCAGTTTAGCGGCATCGCCATGAGCAAACGTGATCAGTTCGGCAACATCTGCTCTGCGGGCATTAGCTCTCGCCATATCCAATACACGTTTATCAACATCAAAACCATAGAAACGCGCAGTGGTATTCTTTTTACCTTCACGGAAACGAGCAAAAGCTTCATGAGTCACTTCTTTCCATAGTGCTTCATCATGACCTAACCAATGACGGAATCCCCAATGCACACGATTTAATGCGGGAGCACAATCCGTCGCCATCATGGCGGCTTCAATTAATAATGTACCGGAGCCACACATTGGATCGATTAATGGTGTATCGAGTTTCCAGCCTGAACGCATAATAATTGCAGCAGCTAAATTTTCTTTTAAAGGCGCTTGACCCGTTAAGTCACGGTAACCACGTTGATGTAAACCATCACCACTTAAGTCTAAAGATAGAGAGGCTTTTTCTTTATGAAGGTGGATAGTTAAGCGGATATCAGGAGATTGTTTAGCGACATCTGGACGTTGCCCTATTTTACGTTGAAATGAGTCAACAATGGCATCTTTCGCTTTTAATGCACCATATTGGCTGTTACGAATAATGTCATTCGTGCCGTTAAAGTGGATAGCAAAAGTCTGATCAACTGTAAAAATCTCACTCCAATCAATTGCCTGCACACCAAGATATAAGTCTAGATCACTATAAACATTGAATTCATTTAACGGCAACATAATGCGTGACGCTAAACGACTCCAAAGTAAAGACTGATACATGGTTTTATCATCAGCACGAAAATAAACACCGCCTTGAGTTATCTGGCAAGCCTGAGCACCAAGGTGTTCAAGTTCAGATTTTAATAGTTCTTCCAGACCTCGGCCTGTGCTGGCAAACAGAGAGCGCATAATATTGTTACCACCTAAAATAAAATTGTTGGGCATTATAGCTAATTGTATTACGTTGTCATAAAGTTACTGGCTATAAAAAATAATAATGTCTTTTGGGAGCACTGATGATCAACGTTTCACGCCTTTATATACACCCAGTTAAATCAATGAAGGGAATTCGACTTTCTCATGCATTTGCTCGTGAGAGCGGATTCACGTTTGATCGCGATTTTATGATAACCACCCCAGAAGGGACTTTTATCACGGCACGAAAATTTCCCGTTTTGCTGTGTTTTATTCCCACTGTCATGGCAAATGGTATCTATATTCAAGCACCTGATGGTGAAGGTATTGCTATCACCTATCAAGATTTTGAGACCACATTGCAACCGACAGAAGTTTGGGGCAACCATTTTACCGCGTATGTGGCTCCAGATGAAATAAATCAGTGGTTCAGTCGTTATTTAAAAATGGCCGTTCAACTTCGTTGGACTGGCGAAAAATCGACACGCCGAGTGAAAAAAAATCCAGAAACCGCTGTTTCTTTCGCTGATGGTTACCCTTACTTATTAATTAATGAAGCTTCATTTCAATACTTACAGCAACGTTGCCCCGCTTCAATTAATATTGAGCAATTTCGAGGTAATATCCTCATAACAGGTGCAAAGCCTTTTGAAGAAGATACTTGGCAGACTATTCGGATTGGCTCTGTAGTGATGGATCTGATGAAACCTTGTAGCCGTTGCATCATGACCACAATTAGTATTGATAAAGGTGTTAAACATCCTAACACAGAACCACTCGCAACACTGCAAACATTCCGTAGCGATGAAAAAGGTGATGTCGATTTTGGTCAAAATGTCATCATTCGTCAAACGGGTATTATTCGTGTGGGAGATACTGTTGAAGTATTAGCTTATAAAAAAGCAAAACAATATCTTGTAACAACACCTGTTGAAACACAATCAACACCTATGGTTAAAAATACCCAAGAACAAGCTGTTAGTATCGAGTTTAATGGTGAAGTTTTTGAAGGCAATAATCAAGAAGTGCTATTAGAACAGCTTGAAAATAATGGCTATGCTATCCCTTATAGTTGCCGAGCTGGCCTTTGTGGCTCTTGTGTTATCCAATTAGATGAAGGTGATGTTAATGCATTAAAAGCTGGCGCAATTAAACGCTCAGGTAAAATCTTAGCCTGTAGTTGTGTTCCTAGCGGTAATGTGAAACTTTCGCTTAATAGAAAATAAAAATCAAATTGATATGAACAAATAAATTAAATAAAAAAATCAATATAAACACAGTTATGTATGATATATATCGTTATCGGTAAACATTAAATTGATTAATTGTACCTCACTCATATATAACTGAGTTTATTGAATTCTTAGGCCAAGTAAGCTTCCCCAATATTCATTGCATTGTCAGTCGTTATGATTTGCCAGAAAAGTATTACCTTATTAAGTATAAAGATAATGGAAAGGATTTTATTGGGGATGAGTGAGTTAAACTCATTTCTTGCTAGGACGGGTCAGGCACAATAAAAAAGCCTCTGTTAAGAGACATTTAAAATGAAATAAACAAATATTATATATGCTTGCCCATTACCACTCATCATCCCCGCATACGGTAGTTAGCGCTATGTATAAATTTTTATTGCTTTGCCTGTGTTACCTTCTCTGAAAGCTCCATCATCTCTTTGCAATGCTTATCTCTTGTTAAAAAGATACAATCTATTTTTGCACATACAGGGCAAATATTACGCTTCATTACCTCGATCGGTTTGACACGTTCACTCATATAAATTCCTTTTTATATTCAATCATACAATGACGATAGTGATCTAATATGACCAACACACCATTATTTGACTATTCTGTTTTTTGATACGAGTGTTATAAACCTCCAGATCCATAGCTCACATTTGACATAAAGAAGATAATTTGCCCTTACCTTCTTTTTTATTTTAAATAAAACAGTTTATTTAATAAGAATTGTCTTATTAAGAACCCAAAATAAACTATCAATAAACCCATTTTATTTTTTAGAAGAAGGTTACAGAAAGAGAGTGATGAAGATTTGATTTGAAGTAGTATTGTTTAGAGTAGATTTATTTTTAGGATATTAAAAATAATGAGTGACGATAAAAAGAGTAAATCCTTTTAACTCTTTTTGTTAAATAACTTTCTCGTACAAAAATGATCCTGATTCTGGCTCTTTATGGTAATTGCTTAACCTATCATTCATAATTTTTATTGGGTCACAAAAATTAAGTGTTCTATCAAATAATGTTAACTGAGGTTGAGCTAATAAACATAAACAAGCTTGAGCCCCCACTTCAGTCACTAAAAAAAGAGCGGTTTCGTCTTCTTCTTTTAATGAAACTTCTACCACTTGAGATAAATAAGGGTTGATTTGATTATTGTTAACTTCAAAATACCAACTCTTAGGCATCAGTGGCTTTAAAAAGCGATGGGCTATTAATGCATTTAACGCTAATTCAGCTCTTGACTCTGATGGCATGTCTATTTGTCGAATTTGCTCATCATATCCGTAATAAAGAGCTGCATCATCGACGGTAAAAGATGCTGATTGTCGAGCACTTTCACTCAACATTTTGCTTGGAAAGCGAGAACGAAAAACCATACCATTTGCTAAATCAAGCATTAATTTTTGTTGCTCAACATCAAAATACCAACGCCAGCGATCATCGGGTTTTATTATCACTAATTAATCCCCCTTCGATTCATTTCCTGTTTTATACTCGGATAAACAATCAAAATTAAATGACATAAATAAAATATTTAATATCACCTAACAAAAACAGGATTCATTTTACTATTAATTAAGCACAATCAGTGCAATTTAATAAAAAATAACCAACTAGGGGCAATATAAACGAGTTAGGGACAGAAGAAAAGCCCCTAACTCATTATAAAATGTATTTAGATGTGATTAATTATAGATTTGATAAGAGCAGGACCTTGATAAATGAATCCTGAATAGATTTGGATAAGAGAAGCACCTGCATCCATTTTTTCTCTGGCTGCTGTTAATGAATCAATTCCACCAACACCAATAATAGGCAATGCACCTTTTAATTCTTCATTTAATTGGCGAATTATTTGTGTACTTTTTGATTGTACTGGGCGACCACTTAATCCCCCTGCTTCATTACAATGATTTAATCCACTGACTAATGATTTATCTAATGTAGTATTTGTCGCAATAACACCATCAATATGATGACGGACTAAGCTATCTGCAACTTGGATTAATTCTTCATGGGTTAAATCAGGTGCAATTTTAACAGCAACGGGAACATATTTTTGATATTTACCCTGCAACTCTAATTGTTTATTTTTAATTGCTGATAGCAGATCGTCTAATGCTTCACCATATTGTAGTGTACGCAAGCCTGGGGTATTTGGTGATGAGATATTGATTGCGATATAACCCGCATGAGCATAGACTTTTTCCATACAAATCAGATAATCATCTTTACCTTGCTCTACTGGGGTATCTTTATTTTTACCAATATTAATACCCAGTACACCACCATAACGAGATTGTTTTACATTTTCAATTAAGTTATCAACACCAAGATTATTAAAACCCATTCGGTTAATCAAACCTTCGGCTTCCACTAAGCGAAATAAACGAGGTTTATCATTTCCCACTTGAGGACGTGGTGTCACTGTACCAACTTCGATAAAACCAAATCCCATTGCACCCAATGCATCGATACAATCACCGTTTTTATCAAGGCCGGCAGCAAGGCCAAGTGGATTTTTAAACGAGAGCCCCATACAAGAAACGGGTTTGGAAGGAAGTGACTGCTGAATAAGAAATTGAAATGGGGAATGAGATAAACGTTTTAACTGACGGAAGGTAAAATCATGGGCACGTTCAGGATCTAGCCGAAACAATGCCTTCCTTACTAAGGAATAATACATACGATCTCCATTGAGAATATCGGGTATTAGGAATGATATGTCTACGACAATTTAAGCGTCGTGCATCATATAGATAAAAACACGAAAAGTAAACGCTTCAAATTCATAATTTGTCATAAAAAATCCCCAGACTATGCTGGGGATCTAGTTATCTTGCTAATTTTATATTATTTACTCACTCATAAAGTGATATGAAACGTAATATTAATCAGCTAATGCCTTGGTGATTTTCTCATATAAATCACCTGATAAATTCTCAAGTTCTTTCAGCTTTAATAACTCTGCACGCATTTTTTCTTGGCGCGTTGCATCATAACGTTTTAAACGAATAAACGGTTCAATAAGGCGTGATGCAACTTGTGGGTTACGGCTATTTAGATCAGTCAGAATTTCTGTCAATAATAAGTAACCAGAACCATCTTCAGCGTGGAAAGCGACTGGATTATTATTTACAAATGCACCAATTAACGCACGAGTACGATTAGGGTTTGCAAGCGTAAACGAGCGATGAGATAACAGGCTACGTACTTTCTGTAACACCTCTTTTGCTGGGCTCATAGCTTGTAAACTAAACCATTTGTCCATCACTAAACCATCTTGATGCCATTTGTCATCAAACTCTTGTAATAACGTATCTTTACAAGGTAACTGAGCCATTACAGCAACATTAAGTGCAGCGAGCGCATCGGTCATGTTATCACTATTGTGATATTGCACATCAACAAGCTGATTACCTGTTTGCTCATTTTCAACCGCTAAATAAGCTAAACAAACATTCCGTAAATCACGTTTTGCAATATCATCATGATTAACACGATAAGCACCGATATGCATTGAATGATAAACAGCAGAGAATTCATCAGCCATTTCAGTTGCTAGTGTCTTACGAATAAAACCAAGTGCTTTATTGATAGCAATCGGATCAATAATACTAAATGATTCACCCGCTTCGACATCTGTTGGCAATGTCAGAATAAGTGCAGCTAATGCTGGATCGATATCTTTATCAAGTAATACTGCACGGAAAGCATCAACTACCATCTCAGGCAAAATGCATGTTTCACCCTTTTGAACTCGAGCAACATTTTCTTTTATATAGCGACCTAATAATGCTTGAGCTGCATCCCAACGTGAAAATGCATTACGAGCATATTTCATTAAGAATGAGAGTTGCTCATCCGTAAATGGATAGTCAAGTTTTACAGGCGCAGAGAACTCACGTAATAAAGATGGGATCGGTTGTTCTGGCACATCATCAAAAACAAACTGCTGCTCTTCACGTACCACATTCAATATATTAGAAATAGTTTGGCCCTGTGAACGCAGTGGGATCACATTACCCTTGGTATCGTATAATTCAATATCTAATGGAATATGTAATGGCAGCTTTTCAGTTTGATCGGCTGTCGGTGGCGTCATTTGACTAACAGTTAAAGTGTATTGCTTTTTATTAGCATCATAACTATCACGAACAGTCAGTTGTGGAGTACCTGATTGACTATACCAACGACGGAATAAAGTAAGATCAACATTAGAAGCATCTTCCATTGCTTGAATAAAATCGTCGCAAGTTGCAGCACTACCGTCGTGACGATGAATATACATTTGAATGCCAGCTTGGAATTGCTCTTCACCTAACAAGGTGTGGATCATTCGGATCACTTCAGAACCTTTTTCATATACTGTTAAAGTATAGAAGTTGTTCATTTCGATCACACTATCAGGACGAATTGGATGTGCCATTGGGCTTGCATCTTCTGCAAACTGAGCAGTACGCATCACTCGTACATTATTAATACGATTAACAGAGCGAGAGCCTAAGTCAGAGCTAAATTCTTGATCACGGAAAACCGTTAAACCTTCTTTTAGACTTAACTGGAACCAATCACGGCAAGTAATGCGATTACCTGTCCAGTTATGGAAATATTCATGACCAATAACAGACTCAATACCTAAGTAATCTTTGTCAGTTGCCGTTTCACTTTTCGCTAGCACATATTTAGAGTTAAAGATATTCAGCCCTTTATTCTCCATTGCCCCCATATTAAAGAAATCAACAGCAACTATCATATAGATATCGAGATCGTATTCTAAATTAAAGCGAGATTGATCCCATGCCATCGCATTTTTCAATGATGTCATTGCCCAATCTGCACGATCTAAATTACCTTTATCAACAAAAAGCTCTAAAGCAACTTCACGACCGCTTTTGGTGATAAAAGTATCTCGTAATACATCAAAATCACCTGCGACTAGAGCAAATAAATAGCTTGGTTTTGGATGAGGATCTTCCCATGTTACCCAATGACGACCATCTTCCAATTCACCTTGTGCAATACGGTTACCATTGGACAGTAAATAAGGATACTGTTTTTTGTCTGCCGTGATTGTAGTGGTGTAACGAGCTAATACATCAGGTCTATCTAAATAGTAGGTAATATAGCGGAAACCTTCAGCTTCACACTGTGTACATAATGCATCACCAGAAACATACAACCCTTCTAATGCGGTGTTAGCCGATGGATTAATGTTGTTAACAATTTTTAATGTAAATTGTGCTGGTAGTTGTTCAATGATGAGTTTGCCGTTTTCTTCTTTATAGTGTGTCCAAGCAACATCATTCACTGCAATTGATTTTAATGTTAATTCTTCACCATCTAACACTAATGCGGTTGCATCTGAGTTTAGGCGTTTACATTGGCTTATCGCTGTAACCTGGGTATTTTCTTTATCTAAAATAAAATCAAGATGTAAATCGGTGATTGTGTAGTCAGGGGCACGATAATCTTTGCGAAATTTCGCGATTCTTTGTTGTGTCATAGAAAAAACCTTTTAGTTAACACGACTATTTAACGGTTATATTACCAAAGCTTACCCGTCAAAAATCTGTTTAGCCAGTCGAATATTCAATTGAGAACATTAAAAGTCAACAGAATGTTAATTATTTATTAATTCATGTAATCAATTTATTTGGTAAATGATGCTAATATACTCCCAAATTATGTTTAACGTGGTAAACTCATCTAAGTTTTACAGCTTGTTTTTATGTTGCAGAGAAATATTATTGAATAGTGACGCTTTGTCATCATATTCGGGTATACTCTCCAACCTTAACGATTTAGCAGACATAAAAACGCTCCGTGAGGATGCTTGACGCGCTATGATTTTAGACGCTACACCGATTATTACATCACTGTTGGATACCGATGCATATAAGCTTCACATGCAACAAGCGGTTTACCACCATTATAGTGATATTCCTGTCGTTGCTGAGTTCCGCTGTCGGAGTGATGAACGTCTAGGTGAATATGCAACAACCTTACGCCATCAAGTTAATATGATGGCAGACTTGTCATTAACGAATGAAGAGTTTGACTATCTTCAGAGTCTCCCCTTTTTCAAAAATGACTATCTGCAATGGTTTAAGCGTTTTCGCTTTAAACCAGAACAAGTCCAAATTTCAACAACACCTGAAAACCAGCTGTCAATCAGAATAACAGGCCCTTGGCGCGAAGTTATTCTATGGGAAGTTCCTTTGTTGGCTTTAGTGAGTGAAATTGTACATCGTGCTCGTTCTCCTCAAATCACACCTGATGATGCAGTTAATCAGCTACGTAAATTAATTGATATCTTCTACCGTGATGCGGCTGAGCAACAGATTGACTTAGCTGATTTTAAACTGATGGATTTTGGTACTCGTCGTCGTTTTTCTTATGATGTGCAGTGTGCCATTGTGGATGAGCTGAAAAATCATTTCCCTTATCTTATTGGTACAAGTAACTATCATTTAGCTGAACGTATGCATTTAGCTCCAGTAGGAACACAGGCTCACGAATGGTTTCAGGCTCATCAGCAGATTAGCCCAGAACTGGCAAACAGCCAGCGTGCTGCTTTGCAATCTTGGTTGGACGAATATCCAGATCAACTAGGCATTGCATTAACAGATTGCATTACAATGGACGCGTTTTTGCGTGATTTTGATAAAACCTTTGCAGAGAGTTATCAAGGTTTACGTCACGACTCTGGCGATCCCATTGAATGGGGTGAAAAAGCGATCGCGCATTATGAAAAATTGGGTATTGATCCAATGAGTAAAGTATTAGTCTTTTCTGATAGCCTCGATTTTCAAAAAGCACTTGTACTTTATAAGCATTTCCATAAGCGTATTCGTCTAATCTTTGGTATTGGTACTCGACTCACTTGTAACATTCCTGAAATAACGCCTCTTAATATTGTGATTAAGCTGGTGGAGTGTAATGGTAAGCCAGTAGCTAAATTATCAGATAGCCCAGGTAAAACAATTTGTGACGATAATGACTTTGTTGACAAGCTACGCAAAGCCTTTGATGTTCCTCTTGTTAAACAAGCCTGTTAATTAGCTAAAAATCTTCATTAATAAAAGAAAGGGTAATAATTGCCCTTTCTTTTGCCATAACTTGCCATACCCCCTGCTTTTATCAATATTTCACCTGTTTTTATCAATTTATTTTATACAAAAGCTTTTTTCTTCTTTATTGACTCTTTAAACTAAAATTTCCTACTTGTTTCCTGCGCTATTGCAAGTAACATAGAAAAACTGTCCGACAGGGGCAGAATGAATTAACCTAACAATTATTTTAATTAAACGAAGAGAGATTTATTTATGATCGTTGCGCCTGTAGTCGACGTACTGCAAGGCCGTATCGCGGTTGGCGAAGACGTCACCGTTCGCGGTTGGGTACGTACAAGAAGAGATTCAAAAGCTGGTATCTCATTTCTTACCGTCTATGACGGTTCCTGCTTTAATCCAGTACAGGCCATCATTAATAATAATTTACCGAATTATCAAGATGAAGTGCTGCACTTAACCACAGGCTGTTCTGTGGAAGTCACCGGTAAAATTGTTGAATCTCCGGGCCAGGGACAGAACTTTGAAATTCACGCCACTCAGGTTGTTGTGGTAGGAATGGTCGATGATCCGGAAACTTATCCGATGGCCGCCAAACGTCATAGTATTGAGTACCTACGTGAAGTTGCTCACCTTCGTCCTCGTACTAACTTAATTGGTGCAGTTGCGCGTGTTCGTCACACATTAGCACAAGCACTACATCGTTTCTTCGATGAACAAGGCTTCTTCTGGGTTTCTACGCCACTAATTACCGCGGCTGATACAGAAGGTGCAGGTGAGATGTTCCGTGTCTCTACATTAGATATGAACAATCTACCACGCACAGATAAAGGCGAAGTCGATTTCAGTGAAGACTTTTTTGGCCGTGAAGCGTTTTTAACTGTTTCTGGTCAGCTAAATGGTGAAACTTACGCCTCTGCATTAAGCAAAGTGTATACTTTCGGCCCAACATTCCGAGCTGAAAACTCAAATACCAGTCGTCATCTTGCTGAATTTTGGATGGTAGAGCCTGAAGTGGCATTTGCTGATCTTAACGATATCGCAGCCCTTGCTGAAAAAATGCTGAAATACACCTTTGCAGCCGTATTAGCAGAGCGTAAAGATGATATGGAATTCTTTGCACAACGTGTCGATAAAGACGCTATCACACGCTTAGAGAACTTTATCACCTCTGACTTTGCTCAAATCGATTATACTGATGCGGTCACTGTGCTTGAAAACTGTGGTGAGAAATTTGAAAACCCAGTTTACTGGGGTGTTGACCTCTCTTCTGAGCATGAGCGTTATCTTGCAGAGAAACACTTTAAAGCACCTGTTGTGGTAAAAAACTATCCGAAAGACATCAAAGCATTCTATATGCGCATGAATGAAGATGGCAAAACAGTTGCAGCAATGGACGTGTTAGCACCAGGCATTGGTGAAATTATCGGTGGTTCTCAACGTGAAGAGCGTTTAGATATGTTTGATAAACGTTTAGATGAAATGGGAATGAGCAAAGAAGACTACTGGTGGTATCGCGACCTACGTCGCTATGGCACCGTACCTCACTCAGGATTTGGTTTAGGCTTTGAACGTTTAGTTGCTTATGTGACGGGTGTCTCAAACGTTCGTGAAGTTATTCCATTCCCTCGTACACCACGAAATGCAGATTTCTAATTTAGTGATCAATTAGTATTCAACTAAAAATTTGCATTGCTGTTTTATTGTACTCGTTTTACTTAAATCAAGAAGCCAACCTCAAGGTTGGCTTTTTTTATGCATGGCTATTATTTGATTCAAAAGTTCCCCAAAATACACACTTTGAAATACATAGTTACAATTTGTTACACTTTTTTCGTTTTTGTAGCAAATTGGGGGTAGATAAAATTTTTTACCAATGGAACACTGTCACCCGACACAGACGACACTTAACTCTCATAAATAGTTCCATAAAAATTAAGAAACTATTTCTGGCAGTGGCAAAGGTGTCTGAATAACACCAATGAGGGTAATAATAATGATGAAGCGCAATCTTCTTGCAGTGGTAATCCCAGCTTTAATGTTTGCTGGTGCAGCAAACGCAGCTGAAATGTACAACAAAGACGGCAACAAAGTAGACATCTACGGTAAAGTTGACGTTCGTCATTACTTCGCTGATAAAGATTCAGGCGAAAGCGGTGACGCTTCTCGTGCTCGTATCGGTTTCAAAGGCGAAACTCAAATCAATAAAGATTTAGTTGGTTTTGGTCGTTTTGAATACGAAGTTAAAACTAACAATACTGAAGGCAGCGAAGGTAATGCGAAAACTCGTTTCGCTTACGCTGGTTTTAAATTTGCTGACTACGGTTCAATGGACTACGGTCGTAACTACGGTGTAATTTACGATACCAACGCATGGACAGACGTTCTGCCTTTATGGGGCGGCGACTCAATGTCACAAACTGACGTTTACATGACTGGCCGTACCAGCAACGTTCTAACTTACCGTAACACTGATATGTTCGGTTATGTTGATGGTTTAGGTTTTGCTCTGCAATATCAAGGCAAAAACAACGAAAACACCAATAATGCACGTCAAGGCTCAAAAGCTAATGGCGACGGTTTCGGTTTCTCTACAGCTTATAACTTAGGCTGGGGCGTAACACTGGGTGGTGGTTATTCTAACTCTGCTCGTACTTCTGCTCAACAAGATGGTATTAACGCGACAGCTCGCGGTAGCCGTGCAGAAGCATGGAACTTCGGTGGTAAATTCGAAGCTAACAACGTTTATTTAGCAGCTATGTACGGTGAAACCCGTAACATGACTACTTATACAGACGGTATCGCTAACAAAACTCAAAACATCGAGTTAACAGCACAGTATGACTTTAAAGATTTAGGTCTGAAACCATCTTTAGGTTATGTTCAATCTAAAGGTAAAGATTTAGATGCTAACGGTGCTTCAAGCGTTTCTGATGCTGATTTAGTTAAATATATCTCTGTAGGTTCTTTCTACAAATTTAACAAAAACATGACTGCAGTTGTTGATTACAAAATCAACCTGCTGAAATCTGATAATGCTTTAGGTCTGAACGACGACAACGTAGTTGGTTTAGGTCTGACTTATCAGTTCTAATTACCGCTTAGGTAATTAAACAGTCAAGTTAATTGATTTTAAAAGCAACACTTCGGTGTTGCTTTTTTATTTATACTGCTACTACCAATCTTTTCTCTTGTTATTTATCTCTCTTTTTTCTTCTTATTCTCAATGTTTTCTTTCTCTTTATTTTTACATTTGCAGTAGACTTGTTTATTTATTCACTGAAAAATATCGCATTTTCTTTATTTTTAGCAACTTCAAAAAGTTTATCGCACTAAACAATTATCTCTTTTTAGTGATTATTTTTACATGTTAATGTAATTACAGGATATTCACTTATTTACATCTTGTTTTGCTATTTATTCTCACTTAGTTCACAACTTCTTGTTAATTTCTCTACAAACAGTTGGCAAAAAGGCCTCATGGCGTTACTCTTGATACTCATATTTCGGCTTCGTTTTGAGCTTAGGGAACAATTACACTATGTTTGAGAAAATCATTGCTGCACCAGCCGATCCTATTCTAGGTTTAGCTGATAGTTTCCGTTCTGATCCTCGTGAAAACAAAATTAATTTAGGAATTGGTGTTTACAAGGATGAGACAGGTAAAACACCTGTTTTAACCACAGTTAAGAAAGCAGAAAAATACTTATTAGAAAACGAAACCACCAAAAACTACCTTCCTATTAGCGGTATCCCTGAATTTGGCAATGTGACCCAAGCACTTCTGTTTGGTGAACAACATCCTATTATCGCTGAAAAACGTGCACGCACAGCACAAGCCCCTGGTGGTACAGGAGCTTTACGTATTGCTGCTGATTTTATTGCTCAGCAAACCACTGCAAAACGCGTCTGGATAAGTAATCCAACTTGGCCTAACCATAATAATATTTTCCAAACTGCAGGTCTTGAGATCTGTAATTATGATTATTATGATGCGGAAAATCACGGGTTAGATTTTGATGGCATGTTAGCAAGTCTTTCAAATGCACAAGCTGGAGATGTGGTGCTATTCCACGGTTGCTGTCATAACCCAAGTGGTATTGATCCAACAGAAGAGCAATGGCGCCAACTAGCCACATTATCAGCAGAAAAAGGCTGGTTGCCTGTTTTTGACTTTGCATACCAAGGTTTTGCTCATGGTCTAGAAGAAGATGCACAAGGCTTACGTCTCTTTGCAGAAAAGAATCCTGAGCTTATTGTTGCGAGTTCATATTCTAAAAACTTCGGTCTTTACAATGAACGTGTAGGTGCATGTACTATCGTCACCAAAGACAGCGATACCGCTGAAAAAGCCTTTAGCCAAGCAAAAGCTATAATCCGTGCAAACTACTCAAACCCACCAGCACATGGCGCTTCAGTAGTAACGACTATTCTTTCTAACCCAGAGTTAAAAGAAGAGTGGATTGAAGAGCTAACAACCATGCGCGAACGTATTCAGCGTATGCGTCAGCTGTTAGTAACTACGCTACAAGAAAAAGGCGCTAAACAAGACTTTAGCTTTATTATCGATCAAAATGGTATGTTCTCATTTAGTGGTTTAAATAAAGAGCAAGTCGAGCGTTTACGTGCTGAATACGGTATTTATATCGTGGGT
The DNA here is from genome assembly GCF_003144395.1 of Proteus faecis. Classification (GTDB taxonomy): domain Bacteria; phylum Pseudomonadota; class Gammaproteobacteria; order Enterobacterales; family Enterobacteriaceae; genus Proteus; species Proteus faecis. The sequence continues at coordinate 140,089 of NZ_PENZ01000045.1, forward strand.
TCCGGCCGTATTAACGTTGCAGGTTTAACCCTTGAGAATATGGTTCCATTGTGCGAAGCCATTGTTGCAGTACTCTAATTACCTTCTAAAAGGTAATTAAGATAAATGCCACGTTACTAATAACGTGGCATTTTTATAGGTTTAAAAGAAATATAAACCACACTTTTTTATTCATAAAAAAAAGCTCTTTATAATAAAGAGCTTTCATTTATTTATATCAGTGTGTGATCACCAGATTGGCATCTCATCTTGTAAAAAAGGATTATATTGGCGTTCATGCCCTAAATTAGACATCGGCCCGTGTCCCGGAATAAACAGATAATCATCGCCTAAAGGTAAAACTTTATTTTTGATTGAAGCAATAAGATCGCCATGATTTCCACGCGGAAAATCGGTACGACCAATACTTTCTTTAAATAACACATCTCCCATGGAGATAATTTTATTCTGATGGTTCACAAAAATAATATGTCCCGGTGTGTGGCCAGGGCAATGTAATACAGATAACGAAATTGTTTTACCTATCGTGACGATATCACCTTCATTTAACCAACTATCTGGTGTAAATGACTTTCCACAAGGAAAATTAAACATACGGCACTGTTGTTCTAATTCTTCTAATAAGAAATTATCATCTTTATGAGGACCATAAACAGGAACATTGAAGTGCTCAACAATTTGTGAGGTGCCTGCAATATGATCAAAGTGCCCATGTGTTAATAATACTTTGGTCAATGTTAATTGGCGTTCTTCTATTTCTGCAATTAACGTTTCAACATCACCGCCGGGATCAACAATTGCGGCTTCCTTCGTTTCATCACACCAAATAAGGGTGCAATTTTGCATATAGTTTGTCACAGGTACAATGTGATACATCATGAATCACTCCACTCTCTATTTATCTAATTCTCAATAGATTACCATGAGCGAACCGGTCCTGTATCAATATGCACAAAATTACTTCTAGGATAATAACCTACACCACCTGCTTTCATTCTTAATGCAACCTGGCGCACTTTAGAAAGCTCAGTGCCGACTAAACGAAAATCCATTGCTTGCCCACGCGTGTGATAGCTCTTCTTTGCCACTCCACTACTACTATGACGTAGATTATTATTGGTCGCTAAAGAGCGATAACCTGAAATAAGTTCAACAGGCTTATTATTATTAAGCATCACTTGCAATAAGTAGATTTGGTCAAATAGTGCGGGATCAATCGTTTTAATTTTATTTTGACGATAATCTCTAAAAAGATGATTTAATTTGGCAAGCTCATGTTTATTATAGCGTTTTCCATCAAAAAACTCGGCTTTAATAGTTTCACCAGTATTTAAATTATTAAAGCGAAGGATTTTTGGACGAGGTGTTGCTAATGAAGCAAATGCATGAGAAGGCAATAACCCTAACCCCACTGCGGCCATACCAAGCCCCAGCCACTTACGGCGATGTGAATCAATAATATCCATAGTATATGCACTCAACAAATTATTTCAGGAGGAAGAACCTTTATTATGACAATATTTTTCCTGAATTGTTTCTTATGGTTTGTATAGTATTGTAAATAACACTTCGTTTCAATTTATCAACATTTCAAATCTTATTAATTTAGTTATTTATACTAAATACTCTTTTTATCATTATAATTTTATTGGAATTTTTAAAAGTATTTTATAAATTATAATTTTTTCATACTTTTATTATAGAACATAATTTTTACATTTATCTTATTGATTGATATATAAAAAAAGGATGGGCAATATATCCATCCTTTATTCAACGTCTATTTATTTATATTACAAATATTTCTTAATACTCTCTAAATACGGCTCTGCATTTGAAATGCTTTTATCATAACCATAAATATCTGCACGATATTGAGGTGCATTTTCCTGAGCGACCCATGCTGTTTGATAATATAAATAAACCGGAATACGTTCAGGAATTGGCGCATATTGTGTTGAACCACGTTTTAATGCTGCATCAATTCTATCCTGTTTCCATCCAGCATCGCCCAATAAAATTGAAGCAAGTTCGGAGGCTTTATTAACACGAATACAGCCAGAACTGATTGCCCTCATATTTTTTGCAAATAGTGAATGATTTGGTGTGTCATGCAGATATATCGCATCTGAATTTGGCATATTAAATTTATAACGACCTAATGAGTTTGTTGGCCCAGGAGCCTGCCAAATTCGGTAAGGAAAGTTATTTGCACTCACATTTTGCCAATCAATATCGTAAGGGTTAATAGGATAAGCATCATTCCCCCACCCTGAATAAATAGTATAGCCCTTACGACTAAAGTAACTAGGGTCTGCTTTACCTCTAGGCACAATGTCTTTACGTGTCATACTTGTTGGTACATTCCAAGGGGGATTAACCACGACATTATTGAGTGCACTACTCATAATGGGTGTTTTTCTATCAGGGCGACCAACAATGACTTTTGAGTCAAGAATAAGCTCGTTATTGGCATAAAAATAGAGCGAGAAATCAGGAATATTAACCCAAATTCCAGTATCACCAATAGCAGGCGTCAGGCGAAGGCGCTGAATATTTAATGCCATAATGCTAGCACGTTGTGCTGGTGTCATATTTAACCATACTCGTGTTTGTCGCCCAATAACACCATCGGGCTCTAACCCATGAGCAGTTTGAAATAATTTAACAGCTGCAACTAAAGACGCATCATAAACGGTTGTCGCAATTTCTTGCTCGTTCGCTGCCAACTCAGGAATTAATTTTAAATTACGTAAAATCTGTCTCAGCGGTACAACTTCTTGTGATGATTGATTTGGCTTTAATGATGTCGTTCCTTTCATTTCTGGCCAAACAACAGAACTATGTAATTGCTTTCGCACTTCCTCTTTCATTAAAGCGTAATAAGGGTGAGATGGTGCATAAGAAATAACAAAACTACCTAACGTGTTATTTTGAATATTTTGTTGTAGCTCAATCACTGAATTATCGGAGGGAGCGGATAATCCTTGTGTTGCACTACGATACAGTAAAGATGCGCCGGATTTATTTACTTGCTCAACAAAACTGATATAACCTAAAAAAGCATCTGATAAAATAATATCACGCCCTTCTTTAGTTAATTCAGGTGTTTCTAATTGTGTTAACCATTGTCCAAACTGAGGCTGAATGCCTGAAATAGCCACTTCTGCTATTTGTTGCTGTAATTGCTGTACTATTTTTTCATCTTGCCAAATTAATGCCAGATTATTCGCTTGGTACATTTTCACAAGCTGAGTTAGATATGAAGGTTTGTAACCTATAGGAAGCCATGATTGCAGTTTTGTTCTTACTGCTAACTCAGTCAATTGTGGGGCATTCATAACCACAATTGCAGGTGCTGGCATAGCTTCGTTATTCACAGGAACTAACGCCGTGTTTTCTGTTTCGGGCGCAGATAAAGTCACCGACTCTGTTTCTGTCGCTATTGCATAATGCCCAGAAAGGAGTGTTCCTATAACAACTGAATATGCGATTGCTCTTTTAATTGGTTGATGCGCCATAATTCCTCTACCCTCATTCCTTATTATTATTTTGGTATCCTAGAATATTAGATGAGCTAGGCAAAGAGTTTTATAGGAATAAACTAATATTTTTAACGTTTTGTAAGCCCTTGATAGAAATTTAGTTTTTTTCAATCAAAAAAAGACTATTTAGCTATTTTTATATTCAAATATATTATTTAAATAAAGGTGCAATAAAAGAACAAAAAACAGACAAATTAAAAATAAGCTTTCAAAAAATAATAAAGAGTTGTAAAGAGATAAATAAAATTATTTTAATAAAAGATATTTTAAAATAGAAAAAGGCGCAGTTTCCTACGCCTTACAAATAGAGGTAAACAAAGGGGAAAGATTAATACTCTGAATTGATAACGACTTCTTCACCAAACTGACCTGCTTTTGGCAGTGGTTGATAAGAAGAGTTAGCAGCACGCAGAATACGGATACCACGGATGTTCAGTTCATCTGCTGCTGCGATATCAGCATCAGCATCACCATAGTAAATTTTCAGTTTGTGATCACGCATCCAGCTTACTTTGTTATTTGCGCCAGGCTGGTCACCCGCAAAAATAACAGGCTGCATTTTATCAGCAGGAATATTTAAGCCTTCTTGTACATATTTGGTCACAGTCTCAGTTTTAGTTTGAGTACGACCAGTAATGAAATAAACAGTATCTCCACGTTTTAAGTGCATCTGAACTAGATCGATACCGACTTGTTTAGGCATACTGAATTTATCCCACTCGTTATTCATTTTTTCCCAGAATTCTGGATTTTTCAGGTAGCTAAAATCGTTTGGAGAGTATTCCAATTTACCACGATAGAAACCTGGGCTTGAGAACAGAACGGTGTCATCAATATCAAAACCAACGGCCATCGGTGCTTGACCTACAAGGCTTTTTTCAATATCTGCAACAGAAACCCAATGAATTGGTTGTTGTTGAGCGAGTTGTGCGACGGTAACGCCTGGGCTAACAACTTCTGGCATATGAACTTTTGCCATTGCCGCGCCATTTAAACTTAACGCTAAAGCAATTGCACTAAAAGCTAACGTGACTTTACGCATTCTCTTTCCTTTAAATTTTTATAGTAATCACATACGGATGCGATCATAAACATCATGATTACATTTAAATGAGATATGGCGCACGTTATACCATTTAAGATTTCATTTTTTTGTTAATTTACTTTCATTTTTTGATCTGTGTAACACTTTAAAAGAATAAGGCACTATGAGCATAAACCCGTAGTGCCTTATTCTTGCCCTCTTAAGGCTAATAATCGAATAAAATTATTCTGTTATTTCAGCAACATTTGATGATGCAATTTTATCTTTTTCAGCCTGTTGACCAAAACCTTTTAATCCAACCACATGTACATGCTCGGTACCATTAAACACTTTACGCACTAGTTTATAAGTTGTCCCTTTTTCTGGGCTGATATTTTCTGGTGCCGCAATAATTAACTGCATATCAAGACGCTCGCAAAGCTCAAATAACGTCGCAATAGATTTCGCATCCAAACGTGCGGCTTCATCAAGGAAGAGTAAACGACAAGGAGAAATATCTTTTCCTCTTAAGCGTCGTGATTCTTCTTCCCAGCTTTGTACAACCATCACCAGAATTGACATCCCCGTACCAATCGCTTCACCTGTTGATAAAGCACCACTTTCCGCTTTTAACCAACCTTCTGGCCCACGATTAACTTCAACATCCATTTCAAGGTAATTACGGTAATCTAACAGCTCTTCACCCACGGTTTGTGGCATACGTTGACCAATATCCACTTGAGGATTCAAACGCTGATAAAGTTTCGCCATTGCTTCGGAGAAAGTCAGATTTTGGTTTTTAAATAGATCTTGATACTGGCTATCTTCTTCAGATAACACATCCAATAATACTTGATGACTTTCACGAATATTAACGTTGAGTCGGACACCTCGCACCTGTCCAAATGAAACCGCTTGCAAACCTTGGTTTAACATACGAATACGGTTTTGTTCTCGCTGAATAGTTTTACGAATAATATTCGCAACACTTCGTGAACTAATCGCTAATTTTTGCTCACGGCTAGTTAACTCTTCTGTTAAGCGAGCAAGTTCGATTTCCATTTGTTCAATTGCATCAACTGGATCATCGGTTTTAATGATGTCTTGACGAATACGCTCTCTTAAATGCTGGTATACCGCAATAAAGAACTGAACTTTACGATCAGGATATTTCGCATCTTCTGAACGACGTAACGCATCACGTAAATATTCATTATCTGCAACCGCTTGGCGTAAAGCACCTAACGCTTTATCCGACATTGAACGTAGTTCATCAGCAGAAAGGTAAGCAAAATCTCGTCGATGTAAACGACGTTCCATACCATTTTCTTTCACCAATCGCATAACAGCGCACCAACCCGCTTTTGCACTTACAACATGATCACGAATTTGAATGTAGTCACGTTCAAGTTTACGAATTTTCTTGGTTAGGTTATCTCGCTCAGCTTCACTCAGTGCGATATCTCGCTCAAGTTGACTAATACGCGAGCGGTTTTCACTTACCGCTGAATAGCGTTGATCGCGAAGCTCTTTAGCTCTTGCTTCTGCGCCAATATCGATATGGATCCCTGTATCACGCATCTCTTGCTCAAGTTCTCTGAGCAATTCCGATTTCGTGTCGAAGGAACTTTTTAATGAGGCAAGCACTTGATTAAATTGAGCGCATTGTGCTTGTTGCTGACGATAAAGTTCTCTTGCCGTAGCGCGCTCTGTTTCTGCCATCTCTAAGCGGTGACGTAGCTTCTCGTTAAGATCACTATTTTCACTGACAATCTCAACGGCATCACTATAACTAAAGTGTGGGCGACGCTGTACCACTTCCACCAGCAAGAAAGCCTGCTGCTGATAACGTTGCTGCTCTGCTTTTGCCTGCTCGTAATCTTGCGCTAATTGTTCATGTGCTTGTGGATCACTTTGCAAGATAGAAGCAATCGGCTCTAATGTTGCTAATGCTTTTTCGTGACGCTGTAAATGACGCATTGATTCTTCAGCGGCATACAGCTCTTCGCGTAACTCTTCAACGCGATCAATCAGAGTTTCATCCATCAAGATATTAACTTGAGGAATAAGTTTATTAAGAAGATTTAGCGATTCTTTAGCTCGTGAATAATGTTGACGCTGTTGCTGAGTACTCTCTTCGTATTGTGCTAATGCTCTTTCTAGCTCGTTACGTCGTTGATTAAGCTGGCGAATATCTTCTTCAGGATCAGCCTCAAAAGCGACAGAAATGTGTTGTCCGACAAACTGACTAAAAGCATGGTGAGCACGTTGGATCTTCTGTACATCAAAAGCTTGTGTTGCATAAAGCTCAGAAAGCTCATCTCGCTGACGCGACAAAATTTCTAATTGATTTTCACGCGCAGCTCGACCAAACAGTGGAATTTCAGGGTAGCGAGAATAACGCCATTGTCTATCTGAACTCTTAATAAGAACAGCTTTATCCATCTCTTGTGCATTAAATACACTGTCATCGAAAGATTGTGGGTCGCCTTCGATAAAATAGAGATCTTCTGGGCAATCTTCTAATGTTTCTAATTGCTCCTGAATTTGAGATAGATCTTGTACAACAATCGCATGACGTGCAGGGCCATATAATGCAGAGAAATAAGGCGCATCGTCTAAGGTAATATCATCATAAATTTCTGATAATAAAACACCATTAAAACGTTCAGCTAACGTAATTAATCGCCCATCTTCAGCACCACTTGGCTGACTTAAACGTTCAATTTGCGCTTCAATCTGTTGTTTGCGAGTTGCAGTTTCATCACGTAATACCGTTGCTTCGCGCTCTTTTTCAAGTAACTGTTGCATATATTCTGTTACTTGATGACCCGTATCAAAAGATTGACGAGTCTGCTCACATAATTGTGTTAACGCATCTTGTGCTGCAAGCCATGCTGGCGCTTGTTTTTTCAGCTTTTCAATTTGTTGTTTAAGTTGGTCTAACTCTTGGCGCATCTGCATACGCTGTTCGCCAGATTCATTAACGTAATCGCTAAGTTCTTCAATTTTTGCTTCTAATTCATCTTGAAGAATTAACAAATCATCAGGCTCCATCGACTTACCATGATGTTTATTAAACTCTTCAAGTTGACGTTCAGCAGTATTTCGTTGATGTAAACGCTGTTCTAACTCAGCTAACTGCATACGAATAGGATGAACCCTATCCGCTTGATGTCGATGCGAAGACCATTCACGTAATGCCGTTTTTGCTGCTTCCCATGCATTTTGGCGTTCAACCTCACCGACAATCGAACTTACCAATTTATAAGCTTGATCAAATTGCGTTTTAGCCGCTTCAGAAACATTGAGTTTCTGCTCCATAGAGAGCAAAGAATGAGTAATGGTTTGAATTTTTGCTTGAATACGTTCAGCCCATTGTTCTGCATTAGTTTCATCTAAATCAGCAATACCACATTGTGCTTTTGCTCGCTCTAAAGCCTGCACTGCTTGACGATATTGAATTGCACGTGTTTGTTGTACATCTAAAGCCTGCTGATAATCTGCTAGCTGATTCTTCAGCTCATCAACTTCTTCTTCGGCTGACTCTACGCGAGCTTCAAGCTCTTCTTTCTTAGATGCAGCTTCTTCAACGACTTCACTTTGTTCTTCTAAACGGAAAGTGATCTCTTCGACATCAGCGACATAACGGTCAATTTTTTCTTGTTGACGAACGGCATTTTGTACTAGGTTTAATCGATCACTTGCTGCTTGATAGTCAGCTTCAAGATCAGAAGAAAGCGCTTGTTGTTCTTCTAATTCTTTACCCATTTCAATAAAACGATATGCTTCGTTATTAATGGATTTACGCTGACTCCATAATTCACGACGTACAGCTAAAGCTTCATCAAGATGAACGCGTCTTTCATTAGCATGACGCATATAATCCGCAGCAACATAAGACGTAGCTTCTGTGATCAGGTGTTTAAATAAATCACGATCGGATTGTGTGACGCGAATCGCTTCAAGTGTCATACGATTTTCACGTAATGCGCCTTCCATATCTTGGAACGCTTTTCTTACACCACTATTTTCAGGTAATAAATAATCACGTAAAGAGCGAGTAATCGCACTTGAGATACCGCCATATAATGAGGCTTCAATTAAACGATAGAATTTTGCGCGATCACTGGCTGAACGTAAACGTTTAGGAATAACACCCAAGTCAAACATTACAGCATGGAAATCAGTGATAGAATTAAATTGTCTAAAAACAACGCCATCAATCGCTTCAACTTTCTCTTTTAACTCATTTAAAGGGAGTACTCGAGCTTGGCGATCTGCAACAGCTTGCGTCAAAATTTCCGTTGGATTTTCCGCCATTGGCAACCCTTGGATCATAAAGGGTTTGATATCAACTTTCTTATCACGCCCTGCAATCTGCTGTAAACGAACACCGACCACAGCACGTAAGTGACGCGAGTTGATCACATCTAATACGGCATAACACACACCAGGACGCAATTTCCCGTACAACCCTTTATCACGAGATCCGCTTGTCGATCCGGCTTCTGTGGTATTACGAAAATGAAGTAAAGTAAGATCAGGGATCATAGCTGTGATAAATGCAGCCATAGTGGTTGATTTACCCGCACCATTACCACCTGATAACGTAGTCACCAACTCATCTAAATCAAAAGTACGAGCAAAGAACCCATTCCAGTTGATAAGTGTTAATGAGCGAAATTTTCCCCGTTCAATCATTTATTTTCTTCCTCCGCATCATCTTCACTGGATTGTAACTGCTCATCTTCATTTTCTTCATCGTTTAGTGCTTCTGAACCGCTTTCAAGCGCCATTGCTTCACCATCACGGATCATTCTCATTTGAGCTTCGATAGGATCATCACCACTGCGTACATCAGCCCCAAAACGGAAAACAGATTCAGTAATTGAAAAACGTTGCATATCATTTAATAAAAATGAAATCATCCCTAAACGACGTAAACGATTTAAAGAAGTCCTCATTTTTTCTTGTAATTTTTGCAAATCAAGATCAGAACCTGTTGAACGTTGATTCACTAAACGTAAAAGTTTGCTTTCATCTGCTAATGTTCTTAATTCATCGAACAGCTCTTGAACGGTGAATATTCCCTGATTCGCTAATCGTTCAGGGCTAAGATAGAGATAACAAAGTATTTTCCCCACCAACATATCCATCTCAGAGAGAACTGAGCGTGGAATAAGCGTGGTTGAACGAGGTCGCAAATAGAAGAAACCTTCCGGCGCTCGAATTAATTCAACGTTATAACGCGCATAAAAGTCTGATAACTCATCCTGAAAGTCCATCAAAAAAGCATGATTATCCAGAGAGTCTATACCGATATGTCGACCTGCACGTAACTGGCTATCCAGTTCAGGAAAAAGTGAGTTCGCTAATGCCTGCGCCAGTTTTGCTGGCATAAATTGTTCAGTATGTATCGATGACATGCGCTTGTACCTTAGCTCCATATTCGTTAATTTCTGACCACTTTGCAGGCAATCCTGCGAGCTCAGCTTTCGCTACACCTAATCGTACGGCTTGATCAATAACAATACGTGCAACATCAAAATGTTTCTGTTGCGGATAACGATTAAGGTATTCTACTAATACTGAGCTGAGATCTAATGCTCGTTGTTCTAATTTGTAAGAAACAAGTTCTTGTTCTACCCATTGTGCTATCTGTTCATTCACTTCACTGAACATTTGATATTCAAGCTCTTCGGGCAACTCACCCGTGACTTCTTCATCACGTAGAACCAGTTCTTCATCACGCATATCAAACAGCCGATCAGCATTAGCGTAAGTTAATGCCCATGGGCTGTCGAAATAGTTTTGTACGGATTGACGTAAGCGGCGAGAAAAAATACGGTTTTTATCCATATCAATCGCGGTACGAATAAATTTATGGACATGTCTATCGTATCCAATCCATAAATCAATAGATTGCTGACCCCAACTAATAATGCGGTCTAACTTACTTTGAAGTTCAAATACTAATGTATCTATTTGCTCAACATGGCCTGTATTCATGTTTGCTTCTTGAATACGTAAAAGATTAGCTTGAAGTTTGTCGCCGGCTGCTTCAAGCGTATCTTGTAACTCTCTTAATGTACCTGATGTTTCAGATAGCAACTGTTCACAACTTGAAATAGCCGCTTGCCAATCTTGGTTTAATAGCGCAGCAATATCTTCTTTTACTGTATTTTGCTGCTCATCCATAATTCGCTGAGATAAATCAATGCTATCGAAAATTTCCGCCACAGAATATTTTAGGGGCGCAAAAACATTACGATGCCAATGATATTCATCACCACCGTCTTCAGCAGAGCTAGCAGCAGAATCAAGCTCACCCGCCACAATAGAAAGTTGCATAGATAAGCGCAATGATGAAAATTCACGTTGGCGAATATAGTAATCACTAATTCCAATGCCCAACGGGGTTAAGCGGTATATTGCATTACCTTCTACCAACTCACTGGTAAAACGGTTAAAAAGTCGCTGCTTTACCATGTCATTAATGGCATTATTCGCGCGAACTTGTATTGATTCTGCGGGTTGTTCGAAACCTTTGCACACTTCTCTAAAGGCATCAATTAACTCCCCTTCACTAATTTCGCCATCAAGGCGCTCGCTGTTTAATACAGCGACGGCCATCAAAAAAGCTAATCTTTCTGGTGGCAGTGAGATTGAAAAATCATTTTTTCTCGCCCAAGACACTAACTCTGGAACGGTCTGGGTAAAATCACTCATAGTACATCCTTAATTTACACGCTTTTGTGCCATGACATGAATGTAACGCCCCAGACTGATATAGGGCTCTTGCCGACAATATCGTTGCTCTAATGCAAGCAACGATGGAAAATCTTTATTTTGTAACTGACGACTTTGCAAATAATCATGGAAAACACGGACACCTGTTTTTCCTAATATTATCATTGAAAATTCATCTAACCATTGATAAACATCTTCAGGTTGCAACGGATTTTGAGGTGATAGCGATTTTTTTCTTCTACGTGGTATTTCCGGATTTGCCAGATGAAAATTTCCTAAAATCGCATTTCTCATGACAATACCATTCGCATTGTAAAACATCAGCGATAAGATACCATTAGGTAGCAACATATCGGTAAGAACATTTACGGCGTCTTTCTGATCCGTGATCCATTCCAATACTGCATGAAATAGAACTAAGTCAACCTTTTCATCTATATGCTCTTTAATCTCTTGAGCTGCACAACAAATAAACCTCATGTTTTCGGCAACACCCTCTTCAATCGCTGCCTCTTGAGCACGATTGAGCATCTCTTGCGATAAATCACATAAGATAATTTGGTGTCCTAATTTAGCAAGCTGACGAGAGAAATATCCTTCACCTCCACCTGCATCTAAAATACGTAAGCTTCGATTAGGTAAGAGAGTCAATAATTGTTGTAAATCTTCCCAAATCACCGCCTGACGTATTTTACCCTTTGTTGTGCCATAGATATTGCGGGAGAATTTATCTGCAATATCGTCAAAATTACGATCTGACATTAAAACGCCTCATGATAACAACTTACTACTTGCGCTCTTTGCGTTCTGATAAATTCAAAAATATGAGACACTGTACATAAATAAAGACGACAATTTTACCAGTGTTCTATGATACTGACTGTTTTCTCTAAAGAAATAAGTCATGAATCAGACTATTCGCAAAGCGAAGTATAAATATAACGCTTATTAATGAAAAAATTAACGTTCAAACGTTTATCGTTTTATAAATAATTAAATGGCTCTTTATTTCTATTGATGAAAACTTAGTGAAACGTTGTTGTGTTAGCTATTTTGACACAACGTCTTGGAATTCCCCTAGTTTTCACTAAGCTTTCGCTATCAATTGCATGTATTTCACTCAATCTAGGATGATTTATGCTGTTTTTGCTCAAAAAATACGTTGCAGGCTTTCTGATGCCCTTGCCTTTGCTCTTATTAATCGCCTTTTTTGCATTAGCACTACTTTGGTTTACTCGTTGGCAAAAAACAGGAAAAAGCCTACTCACTGTAGTGCTTATTCTGTTAACTATTTTAGGCATACAACCTGTTGCCGATACACTATTAATGCCAAGTGAAAAAGAGTATCAAGCTCGCTATGAATTACGAGAAAATTCGCAACAAGATGTGAACTACATTGTTGTTTTAGGTGGTGGATTTACTTATAACCCAGAATGGGCACCTAGCGCGAACCTTCTCAATAATAGCTTATTTCGTGTTACAGAAGGTGTTAGACTTTATTATCGCAATCCTAATGCAACACTAATTTTTACAGGTGGCGCAGGTGTTAATCAGATAAGTAATGCAGAAGTTGCCGCACAAGTGGCACAATCTTTAGGCGTGCCGGCAAATAAAACTATTGCACTATCAACACCGAAAGATACTGAAGAAGAAGCCTATGAAGTTGATAAGCTAATTGGTAAACAACCTTTTCTCCTTGTGACTTCTGCCAACCATTTAGCACGTGCTGAACGTTTCTTTTTAGCACGAAATATGAACCCCATCGTTGCACCTGCTAACCAATTGGCTATTACTTCACCATTACATCCTTGGGAAAAATATTTCCCTTCTGCCACTTATTTTCAACACAGTGAACGTGCATGGTATGAATTTTTGGGATCAATTTGGCAATCAGTAAAACCCGCAGGGCAACCTACAGAAATACCAGAAAAAGCTCATTATCCATCAAATAAAATAAATTCAGATAAGTGATCTAATCTCTATACTGAACCTCAATATAGAGGTTCAGTTTTCCCTCAATAACCAATTCATTGAATACTCAATATATTTCTATTATTAACATGCATTATATTCTATAATAAAGTTATAGTTATGTTACGCTTAGGTATATAGGTAGCTCATTAGAAACGATGTCATATATCATTAAATATACTATCCTAAGTATTACTTGCTAAATAAAGTGTTATTTTTAGTACAGTAAATAACATCGCCATTTATTTCTTGAATATTCTCAAATATCTTCGATAATTAAAAACACTTGATTTTAATTACTAGGTAATAATACAGATTTTCTTTATTTATATAAAAATAACTCTTTTTTAATTAGTTATAAATATTTGAATAAAGTAAAAATACCTATATTAAGCAATCAGAGGTAATATGTTACTACAAACCATTTTATCAGCACTGGGGCCAATTATATTAGGACTTTTAGTTGGATGGCTCTCAGGTAAATATGGATTTATAAAAAGAGAATATTCACAAGCCTTTGCTGATTTTGTCGTTAAAATAGCACTACCATTTGCACTATTTCTAGCGGCAACACAAGCTTCTCCATCTATTTTCTATAACATAGATTATCTATTAGCCCTCGCATTAGGACTACTTATTTCTTATCTTATAGGTTTTTTAGGAGGCAAACTCTTTTTTAAACATGATAAAAAGAATTCAGCCATGCAAGCATTGTCAGTCTCATTCCCAGATATGGCATATTGTGGACCACCTGTATTACTGGCTACGGTCGGTTCATCAGGTTTAATTGCAATGGTGATCGGTAATTTGATTTACACTATCATTATCCTACCTTTTACCATGATGATTATCAGTGGCACCAAGCAGGGAAAAGGCATCTTTCAATCATTGCTTAATGCCATTTCCCAGCCATTAGTTTTTCTGCCTATTTTTGGTGCTATATTAGCTATTCTCGGCATTAAACTCCCAGAAATTTTGCAAAATTCAGTCAATGAAATAGGGAAAACTTCGGGTGGAGTTGCTTTATTTTTCTTAGGTTTGTTAATTTCAGGTATTAAGCTTAAAGTTAATACTGAAATTATCTTTAATGTGATAATAAAAAATATTGTACAAGGTGCATTAATTTTAGGTATTGGATTTGCCCTTGGGTTGGAAACTGAATTATTAAAAGCGGTATTTTTAATTGGCGTATTACCTACTGCAACAGCGGTGCCAGCTTTAGCCATTTCATATAAAACTTATACGGATATGGCAACAGGAACTGTATTATTAAGTACATTATGTTCATTATTTTCTATTATTGGCGGTATTGCTATTGTAGAAATGATGTGATTTTTCTAAGTTCATTTACTTGGAAAAATATTATTTATACCAACAATACGGATAAAAAATAAAACAGCCCCATACTACAGGGCTGTTTTATTTTTATAAGTACTATGACTAAAGTGTATCTAATTTTAATGTTTTGGCTGTTGATTCACGAATATTGCGACATGCATCCGCATCCACTTTGAGATCAATACCATAAGTTGGAATAATCGTTTTAAGACGTTCTTCCCAACCATCATTTTCAAGCTGATCTTTAAAACAAGACTTAATAATATTAATAGCAATAAATGCTGCGGTAGAAGCACCCGGCGATGCTCCTAATAATACCGAAAATGATTTATCTGCGCTGCTAATTAACTCAGTACCAAATTCTAATACACCATGATGCTTAGCTTCAGGTTTAATAATCTGAACACGCTGTCCAGCCACAGCCTCTTGCCAATCTTCATGCTGTGCCTGAGGATAGAACTGTTTGAGCATTTCAAATTGATGTGCCGAAGTTTGTAATACTTGCCCAATTAAATATTCAGTCAATGACCAGTTATCTTTTGCTACATCAAGCATCGGTTCTATATTACTGGGGCGAATTGATTCAAATAAATCTAAATAAGAACCCTGTTTTAAAAACTTACTCGAAAATCCAGCATAAGGGCCAAAGAGCAGAGAGCGTTTACCCGCAATAATACGAGTATCAAGATGTGGCACAGACATCGGTGGTGAACCTACATCTGCTTTCCCATAAACTTTAGCATGATGACGATTACAGATTTTATCTTCATCACAGCGCAACCAAATGCCACTAACCGGGAATCCACCATAACCTTTACCTTCTGGAATACCTGATTTTTGTAACAAATCGATAGCGCGTCCCCCCGCACCAACAAAAACATATTTAGCGGAAATAATGTATTTATCATGAGTGGTTAGATCTCTGACTTCAATATTCCAACCACCCGAATTATTCCTTTTTATATCAATAACATCATGTTTATAGTGCAACTC
Source organism: Proteus faecis (assembly GCF_003144395.1). Classification (GTDB taxonomy): domain Bacteria; phylum Pseudomonadota; class Gammaproteobacteria; order Enterobacterales; family Enterobacteriaceae; genus Proteus; species Proteus faecis. The sequence goes on from NZ_PENZ01000045.1 coordinate 155,713, forward strand.
AAAATTGTTTTGTAAGGAAAGTTGCTTAACTAAGAGATGTGTTAATGCGCCATAATCGACATCAGTACCTGTAGTAACGCGAGTCACCGCAAGTTGTTGATTAGGATCACGCCCTTCCATTATTAATGGCGCCCAATTTTCAATTTGTTTTTTATCTTCACTGTATTCCATATTTTCATAACAGTGATTAGCAGACATTTGGCGATAACGTTGATGAAGAAATTTAACATTATCAGCCCCCCACACAAAACTCATATGTGGGCAAGCATGAATAAAATCTCGAGGATCAGTAATTTTGCCTTTTGTGACTAAATAAGACCATAATTGACGAGATAGATCGAATTCTGTATTAACTTCTAATGCTTTACTGATATTCACAGTTCCATCAGAATTTGGAGGCGTATAATTTAATTCACAGTTAGCTGCATGTCCGGTCCCTGCATTGTTCCATGAATTAGAGCTCTCTTGACCACAATCATTTAATCTTTCGAACATAGCGATTTTTAAACTCGGTTCAAGCTCTTTAAGTAATGTACCGAGCGTCGCACTCATGATACCAGCGCCAATTAATGCGATATCAACCTGCTCACTAATAGGTTTATTCATAACAACTCCCAATTAGTTGGTTGTTTTATTAGGTTTAAAACATAATCCTGCGTCTTCTTTATAGACAACATAAGCACGACGCCAAGGCTCATTATCTAAAAGACGCCATTTATGGCCAGTGCCACTATTATCTTGTGCTAATAACACATCACCCGGCCTAATAATGAAGGTTGAACCATCTTTTACTTCAAATTCTAATGTACCAGATAGTGTAATAACATAGCGAGGAACGGGATCCTGATGCCAATCATAAGAACCTCCAGAAGTTGTTTCCCTAAACGATAATTCTGAAACATTGATAGGTAAACTTTCCCGATCGCCTTGTGAGCTATCTTTAAATTCAATGACACCTTCTTCAAATAACGAATTGCCATCTTCTCCAGTCCATAAACGAACACAACGGATCATATTTTCAAACTCCTTTAATAATTTTATACTTAAAATTACTTAAAATTTGATAATTCTTTAGTATAGATAATATTCTTACTACTTTCCCCAATTAGCATCATAATTAAATATTTTTATTATTAAAAAAGTATAGCAGTAATTAAATTATATAATTGATTATTAGATCGAATATTCAATAGGTTGTTCAAAAAAACATAGTATTCTTTACAAAGAATATTCCGATAATATGTTATATTTCTCAGTCGTTCTTGAATATTTTATTTTTTATTTAATCTTTTTAACCCGTTACATAAATTGAGATTTTGCTACTCTGATAAAAATTTATTTTTACTGAGGCTCAAATCATCAATATCTTGAAACGACGAATTAAGGAATAAAAGAAGTAGATATTTGTCGCTAAATGGTGGGATAACATCAATTATTACAATCATAAATCTAATTTAGCAATAATTAACTCAATAATATTAAGTAGTTAATTTAACTTAAAGAAAAAATATAAAAACGGCACTTAATAAAATAAGTGCCGCTAGATATTTTAGATTTTAATATAATAATTAAAATTCTTGGTTCAGTGCACGATAGGCAGCTCTTGCTGCAATTAGATCATCTTGTGTATCTACACCTACTCCGGGGACTTCTAATGCTTTTGCAACATGGATTTTTTCGCCATACCACAGTACACGTAGTTGCTCTAACATTTCAATAGATTCTAATGGGCTTGGTTCCCAAGTAATATATCGACGTATAAAGCCTGCACGATAAGCATAAATACCAATATGGCGTAGATAATGCTCACCAATTTCATCATGTGATAAATTAAAACGGTCTCTTTCCCAAGGAATGGTTGCACGAGAAAAATAAAGTGCGAAACCTTTTGCATCCATCACGACTTTCACCGCATTAGGATTAAAAGCTTCTTTTGAATCAACAATAGGTACCGCCAATGTTGCCATTCCTGCACCACAACTTGCTAAATTTTCAGCAACTTGGGTAATAATAGCGGGTGGAATAAGAGGCTCATCACCTTGTACGTTAACGATTATCTCATCATCGGCAAATTGATACTTTTCAATGACTTCGGCTAAACGTTCTGTACCTGAATGGTGATCTTCGCGAGTCATACACGCTTCCCCGCCCGCTTTTTCAACTGCTGCAACGACATCTAAATTATCAGTTGCAACAATGACACGGTTTGCACCAGAGCGCATAGCTTGTTCCATTACACGAACAATCATAGGTTTGCCATGAATATCCGCGAGGGGTTTACCCGGTAAACGGGTCGATGCATATCGACCCGGGATAATGACCGTGAACATGAAATTACTTTTCCTCTTCTAGTGACAATTCTCTTGCTTCATTCTCCAGAAGAACGGGGATATTGTCACGAACAGGATAAGCTAAATGATCAATTTTGCAGATAAGCTCTGAATTTTCTTTATCAAAGATAAGTTTGCCGTGGCAAACTGGACAAGCAATAATTTCGAGTAAGCGGTGATCCATTTTGTCCCTCTCAAGGGTTAATCATTTTATAGGGCAAAAGGATATCATAAGGAATGATCAGCGTTAATACTCAAAACCACTCGTTTAGTGATAATTCGAAAATAATTTTAGTTATTAATAAATTTATTATTTTCTCTTTTACTATAAGCAACAAAAAAGCCACATTAATGTGGCTTTTTATCGTTGAGTCTGCAACATCATTAATAAAGAATTACATTCAGCTTTTATTGATAATAATTTAACCTTTTTATTATCTTTATTGCATTCTAATTAACGAAAGCACTCTTTTATATTACTTACTTCAGCTCGGTGGTAAACTATTTCCGCTTACCTACCTAAAATAGGCATAAACGATAATTTAATCTCAATGCTAAACTATCGTTTTATCTACATCTTTGACAAGGCTAAGCCTTATTTAAAACCCGATAACATCAGCGGCTTCTAAACCTGCTGCTGTTCTGATAACAGAAAACTCAACGTCTTGGCCTTCTGTTAATGCTTTATTTTTTGTATTGGCAATCGCTTTTTTATTGACATAAACTTCTTGTTCAATATCTCTTGCAACAATAAGACCATAACCTTTGTTATTGTCAAACCATTTTACGCGACCCATTCTTAATTGTAATGTCATGATAGATAAACTCCTTTTGTTCTTTGTATAGTTTTATTTTCCTATACATATGCATCCTACTTTTTATTAAGTCTTCGTATATAAAACCCCAATTAAATTCTGAACACATTAATTTAAGTAGTGCATTTTATTATTCAATATAAATGTTCAAAATCGTGATAGCTAAGCTTAATAAATATCATAAAGCTCAATAAATATTTACAGTATCAATATGACAAAAAAATGACATGTTGATATTTATTGCACACTGATAAAAAGATAACCGAATATAGCGATAATGAATCACCAGCAAAAATGGTTTTCATCATTCGTTGTGTACAAAAGTCGACACTATTCACTGCTCAAACTATTAACTCTACATCTAAGATCCACAAAATCTCCACACAAGGCTTTTGAGTAGATAGGGTAATGACGAGTTAAATTGAACTACGACAAAAGCGATATGCAACTATAGGTAGGTAATCTTTTATGTAACGCTATCCTGATTTCCACTATAAATATCATTGTTTCAGATCAGATACAAGTTTTTTTCGAGCCGTAAATTAAATTGCTGACTTGTTTTAGCACAGATTGACTATTTAATTCAGCGCTAACCGGTAAATACCACCAATTATCTTGCGCAAAATGCTGACATTTAACAGCATCCTTTTCTGTCATAATAAGGGGTTCTAAATCAGGTGTTAAATCTTGTAATTCTTGGGCACTATAATCACTATGATCACTAAATGATTTTGTTGTGATTAACTCTACTCCTTTTTCATTTAAAGAGTTAAAAAATCGAGGTGGATGACCAATTCCAGCGATAGCAACAGCTTTTTTAATTTGCTGAACGGGTTTCTTTTCTCCCGTTTTAAGATTCACTGCAATATCACCTTCCAACGTCATGCCTATCTCTTTACCTTGACTTACCCCACCATTAACAATAATTGCATCTACTGACTTTAAGCGTCCTACACGCTCTCGCATAGGGCCTGCTGGTAACCACCAACCATTACCAAACCGACGCAGACCATCAATGACAACAATTTCATAATCTCGTTGTAATGCATAATGCTGTAAACCATCATCCGTAATGATAACATCAAGCTTATATTGAGCTAATAACGCTTTTACTGCATCTCGTCGATTAGGAGCAACCGCCACGGGAACACCAGTTCGATGATGAATCAATACAGGTTCATCACCTGCCATGGCAGGTGATGTATCCGAGGCCAAAAGTAATGGATAATGGTCTGATTTCCCGCCGTAACCACGAGAGACAACACCTGGTTTAAATCCCCGCTGTATTAATTGCTCAACAAGCCATATCACAACGGGTGTTTTACCATTCCCACCTGCGGTTAAATTACCAACAATCACAACAGGAACGGGAGCTTTCCATGATGCTAACCACCCTTTCTGATATGCAAAACGCCTTAACAGTGTGATCACACCATACAACCATGAGAATGGAAGCAATAGGATATAAAACCAAGATTTACCAGACCAAATCCGTTCAATCATTTGCCAAATTGCATCCTGTGAAGTTGTGCATAAATACCTTTTTTCTCAATCAAATCAAGGTGTGCGCCACGTTCAATAATTTCACCATCTTCAATAACCAATATTTCATCTGCTTTTTCAATCGTCGATAAACGGTGAGCAATGACTAAAGAGGTTCTGTTTCGTTGTAGTTCATCAAGTGCTGACTGGATAGCTCGTTCTGATTCTGTATCTAGCGCCGATGTTGCTTCATCAAGAATAAGAATTGGTGAATCTCGTAATAACGCTCTTGCTATTGCAATACGCTGACGTTGTCCACCTGAAAGTAACACGCCATTTTCACCAATTTCAGTATCTAAGCCTTTATCCATTTTTTGGATAAAATCCATCGCATGTGCCATTTTCGCTGCTTTTTCAATATCTTCACGGGAATACTGATCTTCACAAGCGTAGACGATATTGTTTGCTACAGTTTCATTAAAAAGATGTACATTTTGAGAAACTAGTGCAACTTGGTTACGCAAAGATTTCAATGTGTATTCACGAATATCATGACCATTAATCAATATCTCACCTTCATTAATGTCATAAAAACGAGTGAGCAGATTTGCAATCGTAGACTTACCTGACCCAGAACGCCCAACTAATGCAACAGTTTTCCCTGCGGGAATAGTAAATGATATGTTTTTCAGTGCCGGCGTATCTTTTGTGACATATTGGAAAGTTACATTACGAAACTCAATATCACCTGTTGGTTTTTTCAGTTCAAGTTTACCCGTGTCTTTTTCTTGCTCCATATCGAGAATAGCAAATAGCGTTTGACAAGCAGCCATACCACGCTGAAATTGAGCATTGACATTAGTCAGTGATTTCAACGGGCGCATTAATGCAACCATTGAGGAAAAGACAACAGTAATTGTACCCGCTGTTAATGTTTCCATAATTTCAGGGAAACTTGCTGCATACAGAACAAAGGCTAATGCGAAAGAAGCAATCAATTGAATAATAGGATCTGAAATTGACGACGCGACAACCATACGCATACCTTGGCGACGAATATGATTACTCACATGGTTAAAGCGTTTATTTTCAACTTCTTGACCATTAAAAATCAGTACTTCTTTATGTCCTTTTAGCATTTGTTCTGCGCTAGTTGTCACTTGCCCCATGCTATTTTGGATTCGTTTACTGATGGTTCTAAAACGAGTTGATACCAAACGGATAACAACTGCTACAATAGGCGCGATCACAATAAGGATCAGGGATAATTGCCAGCTATAGTAAAACATCAAACAAAATAGCCCGATGATATAAGCACCTTCACGCACTACAGTAATTAATGCACCTGATGATGAAGAGGCAACTTGTTCTGAATCATATGTGATACGGGAAAGTAAAGTCCCTGTTGATTGCTGATCAAAAAAGCTCACCGGCATTCCCATAATATGAGAAAACAGTCGGCGACGCATATTCATTACTACTTTTCCAGATACCCAAGAAAGGCAGTAACTTGAAATAAAGTTAGATATACCACGCAGAACTATCAGTCCAATAACGGCAAAAGGCATCCATTTTAATACGTCATTGCTGGCTTTACCAAACCCTTCATCAAGAAGCGGTTTTAATAAAGAAATCATAAATGCATCCACACCCGCATTAACGACTAATGCAATTGCAGCAACGATTAAACCCGCTTTGAAAAGTCGGATCATTGGCCATAAGCGGCGGAATGTTTGCCACGTTGATAGATCTATATCATTCATATATATTACCAAACTTTTAATAATTAGCCGGTCATTCTACTCGGGAAACGTCAAAATACCAAACCACTGATGATACCAACGAGGTAAAATATCTCGTCTATAGGTAAATACATCAATATTATCTTGATTGAACTCGACAGAAACTTGACCACTAACAGAGGTTGTTAGCCAATTAATAGCTTCTTTTTTATAACGAAGATGTACTTTATCAGAAGGTAAACGCCAAGGGCTATAACGAGCAGCAGAAACGAGTGCAATTTTTGGCGATACTGCTTGAATAAACATCAATGTGGAAGATGTTTGACTACCATGATGAGGAACTTGTAAAACATCCGCTTTCAGTTGAGTTTTTTTTACTCTTACCAATTGAGCTTCAGCTTCTTTCTCTATATCTCCAGTCAAAAGAATAGTATGTTTACCATCGCTGACATTAATCACACAGGATTGATTGTTCTTCGGGGAGAGTAATTTATTTGGTGGCCATAATGCATCAAATTGAAGCCCTTTCCACTGCCATGATTTATTGCTTAAGCAAGCTAAATGAGAAGGATCGTCAAAACTACTACGAATGCTTAAGTGAGGATAAGCTTTTATTAAATCTTTAATTCCTCCCGTATGATCAAGATGGTCATGACTAATTATCAATGCAACTGGTTTAAGTCGATGACTTTTTAAATAAGGAATAATGACACTTTTGGCAATTGAACCACCACCTTTCCAACGCATTCCCGTGTCATAAATAATCGCCTCCCCTTCTTTTTCAATAATAACCGCCAAACCATGTCCAACATCTAGCATAGATATTCGCCATTGATAGTGTGATGAAGCTACGAATTCACAATATAAAATAGCGCCAAGAGCCACAATACAAATAAAGTGGTGATACCACCATGACATTTTAATGATTAAAATAATACCTATGCCCAAAAAACCTAATAATAAAGGGATAGCGCCGATATCTTGCCAAAATGGTAAAAATAATGGAGAACACCAAAAAGCAAGGTTAATAGAAAGATCAACCCAATGCCAAATTATTGGTTGTAAAAATGAGAGAAAAAATGTCAATAATCCAAACATTATTAATGGCACAGTAATAAAAGAAATAACAGGAACCGCCCATAAATTAACGATAAAACTAAAAAAATTAGCACCATTAAATAAATATAATTGAAATGGTAATAAAATTATTAATAAACCAAATTGTAAATGTATCAATCTTAAAATAAACCACCGCTTTTGATAATTATATTGAATTTTTAATGGATACATCCAATACCAAAAAATAATGGCAAATACAGCAGAAAATGAAAGCCAAAAACTGGCAGAAAGAATAGAAAGAGGTTCAACAATCAGAATGAGTGCAGCACTCCAAAGTGCCCATTGCCAAGGTAAAAATAATCGGCTCCCCGAATGTAAAATAACCCAAACGGTTAATCCTATCACAGCTCTTGTTGCCGGTATTCCCCAACCTGATAACGTGGCATAGAAAACACCACATAGCCAAGCTATAACTAATGGAAACTGTGGATTAATCCATCTGATAGGAAAAAGAAATTGAATACCTCTTGCAATACCCCAACCAACAAAGGCAGCTAAACCTATATGTAAACCCGATATCACAATTAAATGAGCAACCCCTGTTTTCATATAGAGATCTTTTTTCTCGGGTTCGATATGTCGTTTATCGCCTAAAACTAGAGCAATAATTTCACCTTTATTTTGTGTGGTTTGCCAATAAGCTGAGATTGTCTGAATAAGTTGAGTACGCAGTGATATATCATCTCGAATAAACTTAGCTGACATCACTTTACCCGTTAATGTTTCTTTCATAGAAACAGCATATTTTTGGTTATCAAATCCACCTTGATTTAAATAGCTATGGACAGCTCTGAATTGAATTTTAAACTTCCAATGCTGGCCTGCCATTATATTTTTAGGCGGATTTCGCCAATACACATTGGCATAAACAGATGATGAAAAGAGTGTTTTTTTCGTAATAGGTATTTTGATAATAATATTACCATCTGTTAATTGGCGATACTCTATTACCTTGGTTTCAATGGTTGCTACATTATCAGCAAATTGTTCCGTTCTCGTCATTAAGGATGACGCTACCATATTTGAATAAACCCAGAAAAATAGAAATATTGCTAAAAATCGGAATAAGCAAAAAGGGATCAGTAATAGAAAGAGTGCAACAAGAATAATAATGTAATAAATAGTCTGGCTAAAAAGTGAATGTTGAATTAATAATGGTAAACAACCTAATATCATCGCCAAAGCAATATTATCTAAAGTTAACCTTGTGAAATAGAGTTTTTGAAAATAGGTTGAATGAAAACACCTCCGTTTTATTGATATCACCTCTAACCCAAAAAAACTCATCATTCGATTCAATAAAATCATTTCCAGCATCCTTACTTTCAATCATTCTTTAAATATCATGATGTTATCATTTGATTAAAGAAAGGATTTTAGACCGTTTTTTAGCAGTACTTTATAAAAAGAAAAAGCGCCCTTGCTACATACAATAAATTTTGAGAAGAAACTCGTAAAAAGCGAAACAACTAAGTGATATTGGTAATTAAGTAGAGAAATTAAAACTGAAACAGAATACAGTAATAAAAAAGAAAGATGCTAATGAGATAAAGCCAATAGAGCGAATCAATAATTCAGGATTAGAAATAGAAGAAGATTAGAGAGGAGAAAAACAGACTAAAAGCCATAATAATTAGTAATAAAAAACGGCACCTAAGCGCCGTTTTGAGAAAGTTAACTAACATCGTGCCATTTCGACAGGAGTTATTATTCCGTATAAATATTTACACGGTCACGTAACTCTTTACCAGGCTTAAAGTGTGGAACGTATTTACCTTCCAGATCTACTTTATCACCAGTCTTCGGGTTACGACCCGTACGCGGCGCACGGTAGTGTAGAGAAAAACTGCCGAATCCGCGGACTTCGATACGCTCACCATCAGCTAAAGTATCAGCCATATGATCAAGCATTTCTTTTACAGCTTCTTCAACCGTCTTAGCCGAAAGATGAGATTGTAGGCCTGCAAGTCTCTCGATTAACTCAGACTTGGTCATATTACCTCCCTAAACTACCGATAAATAGGCAACGATTAACGTTGCCTCGTTAATAACTTAAATTATTCGCCTTTAGCTGCTTTGAAAGCTTCAGCCATAGCGTTGTTTGAAAAACCAACTTCTTCTTTATTGTTTACAGAAGCGATAGCGTCTTTCTCGTCTGCTTCGTCTTTAGCACGAACAGATAAGTTGATAACGCGGTTTTTACGGTCAACGCCAGTGTATTTAGCTTCTACAGCTTCGCCAACATTCAGAACCAGAGTTGCATCTTCAACGCGGTCACGTGAAGCTTCTGAAGCACGCAGGTAACCTTCAACACCGTCAGCTAATTCTACAGTTGCGCCTTTAGCATCAACAGCAGTTACTTTACCAGAAACAATAGCACCTTTTTTGTGAGCAGACAGGTAATTATTGAATGGATCTTCTGATAATTGTTTAACGCCCAGTGAGATACGCTCACGTTCAGCATCAACTTGCAGAACTACAGCAGCGATTTCGTCGCCTTTTTTGTATTCACGAACAGCTTCTTCACCTGCAACATTCCAAGAAATGTCAGATAAATGAACCAGACCGTCGATACCGCCGTCTAAACCGATGAAGATACCGAAGTCAGTGATAGACTTGATTTTACCTTCAACACGGTCGTTCTTGTTGTGAGTTTCTGCGAACTGCTGCCATGGGTTAGATTTACACTGTTTCAGACCCAGTGAAATACGACGACGTTCTTCATCGATGTCCAGAACCATAACTTCAACAACATCACCAACGTTAACAACTTTAGATGGGTGAATGTTTTTGTTAGTCCAATCCATTTCAGAAACGTGTACCAGACCTTCAACGCCTTCTTCGATTTCTACGAAGCAACCGTAATCAGTCAGGTTAGTTACACGACCAGTCAGTTTAGTACCTTCTGGATAACGTTTAGCGATAGCTACCCATGGATCTTCGCCCAGTTGTTTCAGACCTAATGATACGCGAGTACGTTCACGGTCGAATTTCAGGACTTTAACAGTGATTTCGTCGCCAACATTGACAATTTCACTTGGGTGTTTAACACGTTTCCAAGCCATGTCAGTGATGTGCAGTAAACCGTCAACACCGCCCAGATCAACGAATGCACCGTAGTCAGTAAGGTTCTTAACGATACCTTTAACTTCCATGCCTTCTTGCAGGTTTTCTAATAACTGATCGCGTTCTGCGCTGTTTTCAGATTCGATAACCGCACGACGAGACACAACAACGTTGTTACGTTTTTGGTCTAATTTGATGACTTTGAACTCAAGCTCTTTGTTTTCCAGATGAGTTGTATCGCGAACTGGGCGAACGTCTACCAGTGAACCTGGTAAGAACGCACGAATGCCGTTCAGTTCAACAGTGAAACCACCTTTAACTTTACCGTTGATGATACCAACAACAGTTTCGTTTTCTTCGTAAGCTTTTTCCAGCATCAGCCACGCTTCGTGACGTTTAGCTTTTTCACGAGACAGAACGGTTTCACCGAAGCCATCTTCAACCGCGTCCAGAGCAACATCAATTTCGTCGCCTACTTGGATTTCTAATTCGCCTTGAGCGTTTTTAAATTGTTCTACAGGAATAGCAGATTCTGATTTCAGACCTGCATCAACCAGAACAACGTCTTTATCGATAGCAACTACAACGCCACGAACGATAGCGCCAGGACGAGTTTCGATTGTTTTTAGGGATTCTTCAAAGAGTTGAGCAAAAGATTCTGTCATGTTAATGATCTTCAAGTAAATTTAATTAACGTCCATTTAGCATCCGGCCGAATGGGGTTGTTTCACATACCTCGTTACATCCTTTGTGACAAGGTCATCGGGCATTGTTGTGTTTTCATTAACACGTCAACCCGATTTAGATAATTACCTAGTATAAACGAAATAAAAATTAATTACGCTGATAATTGCAGATTTTTTTTAGCATAAGTCAACGATTTTTCAATGACTTCGTCAATAGACAAGCTTGTAGAATCGAGAATTAATGCATCTTTCGCCGCAACAAGTGGCGCAACCGCGCGATTTCGGTCACGATAATCGCGTTCTTTTATCTCGGATAAAAGGCGTTCAAAGTTAACATTAAAGCCTTTTTCCTGCAACTGTAACATGCGTCGACGTGCACGCTCTTCAGCACTTGCCTCTAGAAATATTTTCACTTGGGCATCAGGAAAAACTATTGTACCCATATCTCGGCCGTCTGCAATTAAGCCTGGCTCTGTACGAAATGAGCGCTGACGACGCAGTAATGCTTCTCTTACACGAGGAAAAGTCGCAGCTTGTGAGGCTGTATTCCCAACCGTTTCTGTTCGAATTTCAGATGAAACATCTTCACCTTCAAGAATGACACTTAAACCATTCTCATTAGGGATAAAACGCACATCCAAATTTGCAGCCAAAGGTACTAAAGCATCTTCTGAAGTGATATCAACACGGTGATGTAAAGCCGCTAATGCCAAGACACGATAAATAGCGCCAGAATCGAGTAAGTGCCAGCCAAACGCTTTTGCTAATGCTTGGCATAATGTTCCTTTACCTGCTCCGCTGGGCCCATCAACAGTTATAACAGGGACGATAACCGCCATGAGTTTCTCCTTTTCGTGGACACTGCATTTCTGTGTTTGTTGCGCTTATTACATTGATATAATAGGCATAGTGTTCAAGCAGAGAAAAACAGTCTTTAATATATGCGCGACATTATACGCATACAACGTATAGGAAGAAACCAGCAGATAAGTACTAAAGAGTCTTATTTAATATTATTTTTTCGAGATGGCGCGTTTTTTAGTTTAATTACAATAAAAATCGGCCATATTGTTCTTCAAAAAGTCCAATATGACCGATTTAACTGATTTAATTTTGACTTGTTTTATTAATAATTTTTACATTAATTATTACGTTTAGAAAGTGTTTCTAATTTCTCAAAATAATCAGGAAAAGTTTTTGCGGTACATCCCGGATCAAGAATAGTGATTGGCGTATCAGAAAGTGCCACCAGCGAAAAACACATCGCAATTCGGTGATCATTATAAGTTTTAATATCCGCAGTGATTAACTGCTTTGGTGGCGTTACTTTTAAATAGTCATGCCCTTCTTCAACCATCGCACCTACTTTTTGTAACTCAGTTGCCATTGCCGCTAATCGATCAGTTTCTTTTACGCGCCAGTTATAAATATTGCGGATAACCGTTTCACCTTCAGCAAAAAGTGCCGTGGTAGCAATGGTCATTGCTGCATCAGGGATAGTATTCATATCCATATCAATGCCTTTTAATGTTCCACGCTCACACTCAATATAATCATCCCCCCAACGCACTTTTGCCCCCATTTTTTCAAGTACAGAAGCAAAATGAATATCCCCTTGTAAACTATTTTTACCTATACCTGTAACACGTACAGTACCCCCTTTAATGGCGGCGGCAGCTAAAAAATAAGAAGCAGAGGAAGCATCACCTTCTACAAGGTATTTTTCTGGTGATTGATATTGTTGGCCACCTTTTATAACAAAACATTGGTAGTCTTGGTTTTCAATTTTCCCACCAAAAGTATTGATTAACGCCAAGGTAATATCAATGTAAGGTTTTGAGACTAATTCGCCTTTAATGGTGATAGTCGTATCTTGCTCAGCTAAAGGAGCGGTCATTAATAATGCCGTTAAAAATTGACTAGAAACACTACCATCAACCTCAACATTACCACCTAAAAAACCACCACGTAAGCGAATGGGTGGATAATCCTTTTGTTCAAGGTAGTCAATTTTTGCACCACCTTGGCGTAAAGCGTCAACTAAATGTCCAATTGGACGCTCTTTCATACGAGGTTCACCAGTAAGAATAATATCATGCTGACCGAGATTTAGTGCGGCAGCTAATGGACGCATTGCTGTTCCGGCATTACCTAAAAAGAGCTCTAATGGTGAATGTGTTTTAAATTCCCCTCCTAGCCCTTCAATATCACATACCGTATTGTTATTTGATAATTGATATTTTACACCTAACGCTTTTAATGCATTAAGCATATGGCGAATATCATCACTATCTAATAAATTGGTTAGACGAGTTTTACCTTTAGCCAATGTAGCTAATAACAATGCACGGTTAGAGACACTTTTTGATCCTGGTAAATTAATAACACCTTCGATATGAGCAATAGGTTGTAATGTTAACGATTCCATAAACAGGTAGAAACTCCAATAAACAAGTTATTTAAGCAGAAATGTCATTTAATTAAATATCAATTTATTTAGGTACTTACATTTTATTTATTAATTCTGTACTTAGTAATTCAATTTTAATTATTAACATCTTAAATATTGAATAAATAAGAAAACCTGTATTTTAAGCAGGCTTTCTTATTCTAGATTTTATTTATTACGCATGACGACGTTCAAAGTCAGCCATAAAATCAACTAATGCTTGAACACCTTCCAATGGCATTGCGTTATAAATTGAAGCACGCATCCCACCTGATACACGATGACCTTTTAATGCGACTAATCCTTGTGCTTCTGCCTCTTTTAAGAATACAGCATCTAACTCTGGAGAAGACATTTGGAAAGGTACATTCATTAGTGAACGATTTTCTGTAGCAATACGATTGATATAGAAATCACTATTATCAATTGCACTATAAAGAAGCGTTGCTTTTTCATAGTTACGTTTCGCCATCTCTTGTAAGCCACCTTGCTCTTTCAACCATTTAAAAACCATACCTGATAGATACCAAGCAAAGGTAGGTGGTGTATTAAACATGGAATCATTTTCAGCAAGCACAGTGTAATCAAACACAGAAGGTGTTTCTTTACGCGCTTTGCCTAATAAATCTTCACGAATAATGACAAGAGTTAACCCTGCTGGGCCAATATTCTTTTGTGCACCTGCATAGATAACACCAAAACGGCTAACATCTATTGGTTGAGATAAAATAGAAGATGAATAGTCAGCAATAACAATTTTACTGTCATCAAAATCTGGCTCTTCATGAATAGCAATACCATCAATGGTTTCATTTGGGCAATAATGCACATAAGCAGCATCGGCACTTAATTGCCACTCTTTCATTGGCTTAACACCAATTTTGCCATCAACTTCTGTTTTAATTTTAATGATATTTGGCGAACAATATTTTTCAGCTTCTTCGGCTGCACTTTTAGCCCAATAACCACCATCAATATAATCAGCACTTGCTTTATCGCCCAATAAATTGAGAGGTAAAGCAGCAAAATGGCCTCGAGCACCACCGTGACAAAAAAGAATTTTGTAGTTTTCTGGCACATTGAGAAGATCGCGAAGATCTTGTTCTGCCTGATGAGCAACTTCAAGAAACTCTTTACTGCGGTGACTAATCTCCATAACCGAACGCCCAAGTTCATGCCAGTTGCATAATTCTAACTCTGCACGACGAAGAACTTCTGCCGGTAACATAGCCGGACCTGCACTAAAGTTATATACCTGACTCATTCAAATTCACCCTATCTGAATATGTTTTTACAAAATGACCTTTATCGGTTGTATCATTCCCGTTAAATTGGCGCAATGATTATTGTGAACTAACGCATAATATACAGAACATAAAAATGATGGTTAGGAGTGTTTTATGTCGGGGAGTGTAAATAAAAAAGAAGAAGCAAGCTGGGGAATGCTTCTTCATGGAAAAAATAGTCTAAAATCTCTTGCTTTAGCAGGAGGCGTCGCATTACACGCAATAAATGTCTATATCACGATCACAACGCTACCTTCGATTGTGCGTGATATTGGCGGACTTAATTTATATGCATGGAATACCACTGTTTTTATTCTAGCTTCAATTCTCTCTTCTGCATTAACCTCACGATTACTGAGTGTATTTGCACCTCGTAATAGTTATCTCTTTGCCACTATTTGCTTTTTAGCAGGTTCTGTTATTTGTGCGACAGCACCCTCAATGCAGGTATTACTTTTAGGACGATTTATCCAAGGCGCTGGCGGAGGAATGTTGCTAGCACTTGCTTACTCTTTAGTCCGAGTCATGTTTCCTCAACCACTTTGGTCTAGAGCTATGGCATTAATGTCTAGCATGTGGGGTATATCGACACTATTAGGCCCAGCACTAGGTGGAATATTTGCTGAATATGATGTTTGGCGTGGAGCATTTTGGTCTATTTTATTTGTTGGCATTCCTTACGCTATTTTATTATTTGTGATTCTTCCTACCGAAAACAATGCCGATAATATTATCACGAAAACGCCATTACCTTATCAACAACTTATTTTATTAATGTTTGCTGTATTATCTATTTCTATTGGTAGTCTTTATAACGTTATTTTATATAACACTTTATCCTTTGTATTTGCTTTTATCTTTATTCTACTGTTAGTCAATATTGATAAAAAATCAAATGATGGTTTATTTCCTAAAGGAACATTTTCTTTTTCTGCACCGTTAGCACCAATATATCTCACCATGGCTTTATTAGGGATCAGTGTACAAACAGAAGTCTTTGTGCCTTATTTCTTGCAAATTATCCATAATATTCCCCCTCTGCTTTCAGGTTATTTAGCGGCATTGGTTGGTGCAGGTTGGTCTTTTTCTGCCATCATCTCTTCATCAAGTAAACAATCTACAGCTCAAAGATTAATGCGCTTTGGCCCAATGATTAATTTTATAGCTATTGTGATCCTTGGTTTATTTATTTCTAATGTACTAACCATAGTTTATGGGCAAATTATCATTATTTGTATCGCTCTCTTTTTTACAGGTGCCGGAATCGGCATGGCATGGCCCCACTATTTAACCCATGTTTTACACGTTTCTCAGGGGCAAGAAGCTCAAAAAGCGGCAACTTCAATTACTACAATACAACTTTTTTCAACAGCTGTAGGTGCAGCCATTTCAGGTACTATTGTGAATATGGCTGGATTAACCGAACCCGGTGGGATTAGTGGGGCACAAAATGCCGCTCATTGGTTATTTATTGTATTTTCCATTACCCCAGTTATTGCATTTATTACTGTAAAAAAAGTAATAAACAATAAAAACAAACAATAGATAAAAGCCTATAATCATTATCTTTAATATAATTCTTATGGATAATTTTTCAAATAAAAACCTTTTACACAAACATACATTTATTTTAACAAATAATAATTATAAAGTTAACTTAAAAATTAGGTGTAAAAGGAAAAACCATGAAATTAAAGTTAATAGTAATCGCTTCAATCTTTACTTCAACATGTTACTCTAACGATAAACTCTATGCTATCTATAATGATAGCACCCATATTTCCATTCAAGAAAATTCATCTGCAACGGTAAGAGATTATAATAACCGTGATGATATAGCAGAGATATTAATTGCAGATAGTGATAAAAACAAAATATCACATAATAAATATAATCACTTTAGTGTAGATGAAAGCGGCATTATATTAAATAATGAAACAGCAAAAGCAAAATATATTATTAATGAAATCGTCAGAGGTCCTTCTTCTTATTTAGCAGGTAATATTAGTGTAAAAGGTAATGCTGCCCATGTTATTATCGCCAATCCAAATGGTATCAGCTGTAATGGATGTAGTTTTTCGAATACATTATCTGAAACTTTAGCAACAGCATATATTGATACTTCTAAAGATAATTTAATTTCATACAACACGGCTAATTTTTTATCTCGTTTTAATTCTTATAGTAGAGAAGGAATAGATACTAAATATTTTGGGAAAATTATTTTTAGCGAAAATAAAAACATACCCACTAAATACTTAACCACAAGTTTTAATAAGCTTAATATTATCAGTAACAATGTCAGTATTGATATGAGAGTTCATGCCAGTCAGAACATCAATATTTATAGCGGAATTAATATCGTAGAACAAAGGCTAGGAAGCAATAAATTTCATTTAATTAATAATGAAAAAGGCAGTCGTTTACTCGGAAAATACATCAGTAAAAATCTTACTATTGGTAATGAAGGCAATATGGATGAGATTTTATTTGCGAATAAAATAAACATACACACAAGTAATTCAACTATAAATAATTATGCTATTATGAGTTCAAATAAATTAAATATTAATCTAGATAATGCATCCACTTTTAAAAACTATGGTGTTATAGCTGGAAATTCTTCTTTAATAAAATTAACAAATAATTCTCATTTTAAAAATACTTCAACGGGAGTAATAGCGAATATACGCACTGATGACTATAAATGGTATAATAGCACTGATCCCTTTTTTATGTATTCAAAATTACATCGTATAGCTATCAACGCAGATAATAGTAGTCGTTTTACTAATCAAGGCGCATTAAAAACACATCGATACCTTACTCTAAACAAATCAACACACAATATTTTTAATGAAGATGCTCTAATTAATTTATATGATAAATTCCGTAAAATAAAATAATATTAATAAATAAAGAAAATCATCCGTTATTAATTGACGGATGATTTTCTGGTTTAACTTAAGAAGCTGAAAAATTGACTAATATTAATATCTTTCAAAGTTTTCTTGGATTTTCGCTGGATCTTGTGTTTCTGTCAAAGATAACTGCAATAACACTCTCGCTTTTTGTGGATTTAAGCGCTCTGATGCAACAAAACCATATTTTGCATCATCCACTTCACCATTTTGTGTAGTAAAACCAACTGGTACACGGCTTGCACGCACAACAACGACACCTTTTTTAGCGCCATCGGCTAAGGTATCAAAAATATCAGTATATAAATTACCGTTACCCACACCGGCACTGACAATACCTTTGTAACCGTTATCAATAAAGGCTTTTGCTGGTAAATTAGAGGCGTTTGAATAGTTATAAACAATACCCACTTTTGGTAATTCAGTCAGTTTGCTGACATCAAATATGGGTTTATCCGCACGAGGTAATGCCGCAGTATAATAATGAACCTGACCGTTATGCACATAACCTTGAGCACCTGCGTTAACAGGCTGGAATGCTTGCACTTCAGTCGTGTTCATTTTTACAACATCTTTACCACTGATAACCGCATTATTCATGGTCACTAACACACCACGATTTTCAGAGGCTTTATCACTTGCAATCACAACTGCATTAAAAAGATTTAAAGGGCCTTCAGCACCTAATGCCGTTGCAGGACGCATTGCCCCCACCATAACAACTGGTTTTTTACATGCTGTGGTTAAATCAAGGAAATAGGCTGTTTCTTCCATGGTGTCTGTACCATGAGTGATAACAAAACCGTCTGTTTTATCGCAATCTGCATTAATTTTATTAGCCAACTTGAGCCATACTTGGTCATTCATATCTTGAGAACCGATATTCACGACTTGCTCGCCTTTTAAGTTAGCGATTTTTTTAGCCTCAGGTACTGCATTAATCAATGTATCAATACCCAATTTGCCTGCTGTATAGCTTGATGCCGTTGCTGAATCGCCACCACCAGCAATTGTGCCACCTGTCGCTAAAA
The DNA here is from genome assembly GCF_003144395.1 of Proteus faecis. Taxonomy (GTDB): domain Bacteria; phylum Pseudomonadota; class Gammaproteobacteria; order Enterobacterales; family Enterobacteriaceae; genus Proteus; species Proteus faecis. Next base: position 174,640 of record NZ_PENZ01000045.1, read on the forward strand.
TGGTGACATTAGGTAAGGCAAAAGCAGAACCACTGATTACAGCTAACAGGCTAGCGAGCAATGTTTTTTTCATCATCGAACTGATCCCTTATGAATTTATAAATAAATCCAATTATGATGATTTAAAATTATTAATTCCGTGATAAATCGAACGAATTTATTAAAAAAACTCATATATCAAATAAATTATGAATGGTGAATATAATCAGACTTGGGTAAATGAGAGAAATTATTAGTGCATTACAAGGGATTTCAGTATTATGTGCCCCTAACTATCACCAGCAAAATATTGATGAAACCTGCCATGTCACAAACATTTATTCCTGGCAAAGATGCCGCACTGGAAGATTCTATCGCTCGCTTCCAACAAAAATTAACCGACTTAGGATTTAACATTGAAGAAGCTTCATGGTTAAATCCTGTTCCTAACGTTTGGTCTGTTCATATTCGCGATAAAGATTGCCCTTTATGTTTTACTAACGGTAAAGGTGCCAGCAAAAAAGCGGCATTAGCCTCTGCACTAGGTGAATATTTCGAACGTCTCTCCACCAATTATTTTTTCTCTGATTTCTGGCTAGGTAGTGATATTGCAGAAGGTGAATTTGTTCACTATCCAAGTGAAAAATGGTTCCCACTGACAGAAGATGACTCTGTTCCTGCTGGCTTATTAGATGAGCGTTTACGCAAATTTTATGATCCTGAAGGTGAATTATGTGGTAGTGAGTTAGTTGATTTACAATCAAGTAATCATGATCGCGGAATTTGCGCCCTTCCATTCATACGCCAATCCGATGAAAAGCCTGTTTATATTCCCGTAAACATTATTGCTAACTTATATGCCTCTAATGGTATGTCAGCGGGAAATACAAAGAATGAAGCTCGAGTTCAAGGGCTTTCTGAAGTTTTTGAACGTTATGTAAAAAATCGCATTATCACTGAAAGAATTAGCTTACCTGAAATTCCGAAAGAAGTTTTAACTCGCTATCCTGCTGTTATTGAAGCGATTGAAACATTAGAGCAAGAAGGCTTTCCAATCTTTAGCTTTGATGCATCGTTAGGAGGTCAATTTCCTGTTATTTGTGTCGTGTTATTCAACCCACAAAATGGCACTTGTTTTGCTTCTTTTGGTGCTCATCCTGATTTTGGTGTGGCTTTAGAACGTACAGTTACTGAATTATTGCAAGGGCGTAGCCTTAAAGATCTCGATGTCTTTAATCCACCAAGCTTTGATGATGAAGAAGTCGGTGATCATACTAACCTTGAAACACACTTTATTGATTCAAGTGGTCTAATTAGTTGGGATCTATTTAAGAAAGATGCCGATTATGCATTTGTTGATTGGAACTTCAGTGGTACAACAGAAGAAGAGTTCCACACATTAATGTCACTTTGCCAGCAGTGCGATGCAGAAGTCTATATTATGGACTACTCACATCTAGGTGTTTACGCTTGTCGTATTTTAGTACCGGGTTTATCAGATATTTATCCCGCTGAAGATTTACAATTAGCCAATAATATTATGGGTGTACATTGGCGTGACACTATTCTTTCTCTACCAACAAGCCAAGGCTCTCAAGAAGAGTATCTTTCTCTTATTGGTCAATTTGATGAAGATGGTTTAGATGACTTTACACGTATCAGAGAGATGATTGGTATTGCACCGGGTAAAGATAATGGTTGGAGCCATTTACGTGTAGGTGAATTAAAATCAATGTTAGCTCTTGCAGGTGGCGATCTTGATCAAGCGCTGGTTTGGGTTGAATGGACTCAAGATTTTAATGCTTCTTTATTTACGCCAGAGCGTCAAAACTATTATCGCTGTTTGCACAATCTCTTATTATTACAACAAGAGACTGAACGTGAACCAGAACAATATATGCACGCGTTTTCTCGTATGTATGGCGAAAAAACATTACAGGCAGCCTTAAACGCAATACAAGGTAAACAAGCATTTTACGGATTACAAACGATTGATGCTGATTTAGCTAATTTACCTATTCATCAGTCATTACTTGTGGCCTATGAGAAATTACAGAAAGCAAAACGTCAATCGATTAAATAAACCTATTTTGCTTAAGGTTATTTATCAAATAATAACTAATTTTAACTGAATAATAAGCGCGTATTTAAATTGAAACACTCTATTGAAAAGTAGAGTGTTTTATTTTGCTAAAAATAAAATATTGACAGATTTGTCAATATGACAAATTTGCCACCTGACAAAATTGTCAAAATATGGCAAAAGTGACGATTTAAGGCATTTAATATGACATCATAAACACATATTGAACTTTTACACTAACAATATCACATAAATCTAGTTTAAATTGCTATTTGTTTAACCAGATCTCAAAAATTAAAAAACCTTATTTTTATAATGGGTATATGGCTGGAGTAATCATTAAAGATTAACCACAAATAAAGTAATGTTTATATTTATTATAAAAGTAAATAAGGCGTTAAATTTGATTTTTAATTCTTAACATACGGGGTTTAAATAATACTTTATATTTACTTTTTACTTTATTTATCCAGCTGGTCTAAAATTTTTTGATAATTTTTAAAAAATTTTTTCATTTTATTAATCAAATAGTTATAGCTGAAATAGCGGGTTTTTACGCACTAAAACCAAGGTTCTAATGAGTGACCATGATCCATATCAATTTTAGAAGTAAGCCCCTTTGCTACTATTATTGCGTGCTATAATTATTCCAACATATAAGAGAGTGTTAGTATGAAAGCTGACAGCCCTTTTAATTTATTATCACCTGCTGATATGGCAAAAGTTGCCGATGATGCATGTTGTTATAAAGCAAATAAACATATTCCAACGACTTACTTATCTGCATTTACTGCGGGAATGTTTATATCAATTGCTTTTGTTTTTTATATTACTGCTACTACAGGTACCGCATCTGTTCCTTTTGGGCTGGCTAAATTAGTCGGTGGGATCTGCTTCTCTCTGGGGTTAATGCTCGTTGTCGTTTGTGGCGCGGACTTATTTACCTCAACTGTTCTTACTATTATTCCTAAAGCAACTGGACGTATATCTTGGGGCAAAATGTTTGCTAACTGGATAAATGTCTATCTTGGTAACTTTATTGGCGCACTCTTTTTTGTCGCCTTAATGTGGTTTGCTGGTCAGCATATGGCAGCAAATGGGCTTTGGGGGCTGAATGTGTTACAAACTGTACAACATAAACTTGAGCACACGTTTATTGAAGCTGTTTGTTTAGGTATTCTAGCTAACTTAATGGTTTGTCTTGCAGTATGGATGAGCTATGCAGGCCGTACGCTGATTGACAAGCTTTTCGCACTGATTTTACCTATCGGTATGTTCGTTGCTAGTGGTTTTGAGCACAGTATCGCTAACATGTTCCTTATTCCTTTAGGTATTGTTATTAAGAATTTTGCACCAGCAGAATTCTGGACTAAAGTAGGTGCATCACCCGAACAATTTTCAAATTTAACTGTATCAAATTTTCTCTCTGATAATTTATTACCTGTCACTATCGGTAACATTATTGGCGGGGCAGTCCTAGTCGGTCTGGTATACTGGTTAATGCATCTGCGCGGTGACAAACATTAATCCGTGCAGATATGACTGATTTCTTAAGTTCCATTGTAAAAAGGTAGAAGTATCATGTCTGATTTAAATGAAAAATTTGCTGAAGCATGGAAAGGTTTTTCTGAAGGTGAATGGCAGAACGCCGTTAACGTTCGTGACTTTATTCAAAAAAACTATACTCCATATGAAGGCGACGAATCTTTCCTAGCAGGTTCCACTAAAGCAACTGATACACTTTGGGAACAAGTTATGGAAGGCATCAAAATCGAAAACCGCACACATGCGCCAGTTGATTTTGATACTTCTGTTGCTTCAACTATCACATCTCACGATGCAGGTTACATCGCTAAAGATTTAGAACAAATCGTAGGTTTACAGACTGATGCACCTCTGAAACGTGCAATCATCCCATTCGGTGGTATCCGTATGGTTGAAAGTTCTTGCCACGCGTACAACCGTGAGCTGGATCCAGAACTGAAAAAAATCTTTACTGATTATCGTAAAACTCACAACCAAGGCGTTTTCGATGTTTATACTCCAGACATCCTGAAATGCCGTAAATCTGGTATCTTAACAGGTTTACCAGATGCCTATGGTCGTGGTCGTATCATTGGTGACTACCGTCGTGTTGCTCTATACGGTATTGAGTTCTTACGTAAAGACAAATTTGCCCAATTCACCTCTTTACAAGAAAGAATGGAAAAAGGCGAAGATCTGGAAATGACTATCCAACTGCGTGAAGAAATCGCAGAGCAGCACGCTGCTTTAGGTCAAATCCAAGAAATGGCTGCGAAATACGGTTACGATATTTCTCGCCCAGCTCAAAATGCGAAAGAAGCAGTACAATGGACTTACTTCGGTTACTTAGCCGCTGTTAAATCTCAAAACGGTGCTGCAATGTCATTTGGTCGTGTATCTACTTTCTTAGATATCTACATCCAACGTGATATTGAAGCAGGTTTACTGACAGAAGAACAAGCTCAGGAATTAATTGACCATTTAGTCATGAAATTACGTATGGTTCGTTTCTTACGTACTCCTGAATATGATGAGTTGTTCTCTGGTGACCCAATTTGGGCAACAGAATCTTTAGCTGGTATGGGCTTAGATGGTCGTACTCTGGTAACTAAGAATACATTCCGTTTCTTAAATACTCTATATACCATGGGTCCATCACCAGAACCAAACATGACCATTCTGTGGTCTGAACAATTACCTATCAACTTCAAAAAATACGCTGCGAAAGTCTCTATCGATACTTCATCAATCCAGTATGAAAATGATGACTTAATGCGTCCTGACTTCGACAGTGATGACTATGCTATCGCTTGTTGTGTTAGCCCAATGGTTGTGGGTAAACAAATGCAGTTCTTCGGTGCTCGTGCAAACTTAGCGAAAACCTTACTGTATACCATCAACGGTGGTGTTGATGAAAAACTGAAAATCCAAGTAGGTCCAAAACATGCACCAATCATGGATGAAGTCTTAGACTTCGATACTGTGATGAATCAAATGGATCACTTTATGGATTGGTTAGCAACTCAGTACGTAACTGCACTGAACGTTATCCACTACATGCACGATAAATACAGCTATGAAGCCGCTCTGATGGCACTTCATGATCGTGATGTTTATCGTACAATGGCATGTGGTATCGCAGGTCTATCTGTTGCTGCTGACTCACTGTCTGCAATCAAATATGCGAAAGTTTCTCCAGTCCGTGATGAAAACGGCTTGGCAGTTGACTTCAAAATTGATGGCGAATATCCACAATTCGGTAACAACGATTCTCGTGTAGATGACATCGCTTGTGACTTAGTTGAACGTTTCATGAAGAAAATTCAGAAACTGCGTACTTACCGTAATGCGGTACCTACACAGTCCATCCTGACAATTACTTCAAACGTTGTTTATGGTAAGAAAACAGGTAATACTCCAGATGGTCGTCGCGCTGGTGCACCATTCGGACCAGGTGCTAACCCAATGCACGGTCGTGACCAAAAAGGTGCGGTAGCTTCTCTGACTTCTGTTGCGAAACTACCATTTGCTTATGCGAAAGATGGTATTTCTTACACCTTCTCTATCGTACCTAATGCATTAGGTAAAGATGATGATGTTCGTAAGGCAAACCTTGCTGGTCTGATGGATGGTTACTTCCACCACGAAGCAGGCATTGAAGGTGGTCAACACCTGAACGTTAACGTGATGAATCGTGAAATGCTGTTAGAAGCAATGGAAGATCCTGAGAAATATCCTCAGTTAACTATCCGTGTTTCTGGTTACGCAGTTCGCTTTAACTCACTGACTAAAGAACAACAGCAAGACGTTATCACTCGTACATTTACACAAACAATGTAATTAAGATAACTATATGCATTTATTTACTGAGAAAGTAGATAAAATCGCTTAGAATAAAGGCCCCTACTTTGGGGCCTTTTTATTAGACAGTTTTGGAGTAACCCTGTTATGTCCGTACTTGGTCGTATCCACTCATTTGAATCCTGCGGTACTGTTGATGGTCCCGGAATACGTTTCATTGTTTTCTTTCAAGGATGCCTAATGAGATGCCTCTATTGTCACAACCGTGACACATGGGATACTCATGGTGGGCAAATCGTCACAGTTGATGAATTAATGAAAGAGGCTGTTACCTATCGTCATTTTATGAATGCTTCTGGCGGTGGTGTTACTGCTTCAGGTGGCGAAGCAATTTTGCAAGCAGAATTTGTGCGTGACTGGTTTCGTGCTTGCCAAAAAGAAAATATCCACACCTGCCTGGATACTAATGGCTTTGTTCGTCGTTATGATCCCGTTATCGATGAATTAATGGATGCCACAGACTTAGTGATGCTCGACCTAAAACAAGTCAATGATGAGATCCACCAAAAACTGGTTGGTGTATCAAACCAGCGTACACTTGAATTCGCACGTTATTTAGCAAAACGAGGCCAAAAAACATGGGTTCGTTATGTTGTTGTGCCGGGTTGGTCTGATGATGATGATTCTGCTCATCGTTTAGGCGAATTTATTAAAGATATGAAAAATATCGAAAAAGTAGAACTTCTTCCTTACCACGAGCTCGGTAAACATAAATGGGTAGCTTTAGGAGAAGAGTACAAACTAGATGGTATTCATCCACCGTCAAAAGAGACGATGGAAAATGTAAAATCCATCCTCGAGTCTTACGGCCATAAAGTTATCTATTAAGTTAATCTACTTAATCTTAATTTAAGAGGCAGCGGTTTTAAACGCTGCTTTTTGTTTTTATAGGATTAAAAAAATCCAAAATAAATAAAGTCATTTTTTATTAGATGAAGTTAACTTAAATTATTTAAATCATTTTATATTAATTAAAGAATGACGGTTCCCTCAGTAAAAATACACATAATAAGATTATCCTTAACCTATATTAGCTTTAATGCAGTTGATTAGTAACAAAACAAAAAGATATTATAGAAAGCTTATATTTATAAACAAAGATATTGGGATTAAGGTACAGGAAATGGAACAAGACAACAATTCATCGCAAACAGAGCCACAAGAGGTATTTACGCCTATTCCTCAAGCACGAGGTGCCTCAGGCGGTGTTCGCTGGTTAGGGCTGGGATGGGATTTAATAAAAGAACGTTTTTGGATGTGGATAGGCGTTATTATTATCTACTTTATCGTTAGTCTTATTATATCGACCATTCTTGGATTTATTCCGCTAATTGGTCCAATCATTTCACCTTTTATTACTACTGTATTAGCAGCAGGTGTCGTAGCAATTGCCCATCAACAATATGAGACTCAACGTATTGATGTTGATACTCTATTCTTTGGTTTTTATAACAAACGTTACCTTAGCTTAATGGGTGCCTATGGTATTAGTTTCCTAATTTTACTTGCTGGTATTATTATTGCTATTCTCGTCAGTAGCGCCGCTATGATGGATATTATTTATGCTATTAATAGCGATTATCCTGATGAAATTATTGCAGAAATGATGGTAGATAACGCATCTGGGTTTACATTATTTTTTGTTATTATCGCTATTTTTGGTGCGTTGAGTACTGCAGCCTATTGGTTTGTTCCTGCGCTTGTATTAGTCAATGGTTATAAAGCATTCCCTGCAGTTAAAGCGAGCCTTGCAGCAGTAAAAATAAACTTATCTGGTGGTTTCTTCTTCTTTATTTTACTGTTCTTTATTCTTGCTATTAGCCTTATTCCATTTGGTTTAGGGTTACTTATTACCATCCCTCTTTCCTATACGGCAATGTATGGTTCTTATCGTGATATTTTTTATCACCATAATATAGGAAGCCAAGGAAATAACGGTGGTATCGGTGGAAATGGTACAATTTCTCTAAATAAAACCGCTGAATCCAATATTGGAAAATTAGTAAGCTAATCTTAGCGTTAACTAGGCAAAATCCAAAAGCAGTAGACTGGAGTAATTTCATCTACTGCTTTTTATTATCTAATAATAAATATTATTAATCTGCAAACGGATTTTTATTATCATAAGATTTATTGTAAAGTGCATCAGATATTAAAAAGTGATAAATTTCATCAACAATTTCAATACCTTCCTTTTCACTTCTTTGTTCTTCCATTTGACTATTTTCACCAGGATAGAGAACTTTATCTACATTAGGTGCAGGCTTAATGGCATTTAATTCACTCATAACCTGTGAGATATGTTCTCTAAATAATGTAACATCAGTAAAGAAAGCTGGATTAATAACAATATGTAATTGGCCTAACTCTCGTCCCTGTGTTAAATCGTGATACATTGAACTGACATGTTTACCAAAAGGAAGTCCAAGCAAGATCCCAGACAACACATCAACCATCATCATTAAACCATATCCTTTAGGCCCCGCAATAGGTAATAAGCCTTTTACTGCAAAAGGATCCGTCGTAGGCTTACCATTTTCATCGACTGCCCAAGTATCGGGAATATCGACATGCCGTGAACGCGCATCTAGTACTTTGCCCCATGCCTGTACAGTTGTTGCCATATCAAATGTAATATGTTTATCGCCTACTCCTGGCACTGAAAAAGCGATAGGATTAGTGCCGTAATAGACTTCTGAGCCACCAAAAGGAACCACCATAGGATCAGATTGGCATAACGAAATACCAATCATACCTGCTTGTGATGCTTGCTCAACAAAGTAAGACAGTGCGCCACTATGACCAATTCGTCTTACACCAACAACTGCAACTCCCTTCTCTTGTGCCATTTTAATTGCGTGTTCCATTGCCTCTTTCGCTGCAACATGCCCTGCACCATTATCACCATCAAATACAGCGCTACATGGCCCTGTTTCAGTATAAGTAAAATTAGGAGACACATTTGTACCGCCTTTACTGATCCTCTCTGCATAATATTCCACACGCACAGCACCATGAGAGTGAATGCCTTTGGCATCTGCATGGACTAAGACATCAGCCACCGTATCAGCATGAGACTCACTCAATCCTGCATGATGTAATTTATTTTTGATTAATAGATGTAACTGCTGTTTAGAAACTATCATAGAATATGCTCTTTTGTAGGGTTCTAATTACATAGAAATGTCTAAATTAATGGAGGTAAATTCGAGCGATAGGTCTAATTTAACAGCATAAATAGGATCTGCCGTGATCAGTTTAACCAATGGTGGATTGCGTTATATTTTTATTTAATCTCACTTTATTTAGTAAGATTTTTTTTATAATCAATTTATTAATTCTACGCGTTATAACGATATTGAGATAATATTAACAATATTTTTTATTAATCATAGATATGGGCGACAATCTATTATTTTTTATTTTTGCAAAATATTATGCTTTATTAACTCATGTTAATAGAACTAAGTTTTTATACATTTATTTTGAACATTTAGATTTATTTCAGTAGTCTATAGCCATAATTATAATTTATGGAATAAACCAAATGATAAATAAAGAAATATTAAAGAATTTAAAGTATTTTGAAAAAGCACCATTAATTCATCATATTAATTATTCTCTAACTGAAGATGCAGAAAGAAACATATTAAATGGTTGGCAACCTGAATGTATGGAAGATAAATGGCTTTCTTATAGTATAGAAAACTGTGTCTACGTTCACCGCAGTTGGAGTGGACATTTAATGTATAAATTTGCTATTCACAATAAAACTATTGATTATATAGAAATAGCAATGGATGACTTTGTAAATATGAATAATGAAAGAAAAATAGAGATCTTTTTTGACCTATTACCGTTTTTATCAGAACCTCATTAAAAGAACACTCAAAATATATAGAACATTAATAATTAAGCAATCTGTTCTCTTATCATCTTTAGGCCATTTAGACAAAAAACCCCCTGCCTAAGCAGAGGGTTAAATTATTAATACTCAGTTAATTAAATCATAATTAACCGATATATTCTAAACCGTTCATGTATGGGCGTAACACTTCTGGAATTTCAATACGGCCATCAGCCATTTGATAATTTTCCATAATTGCCACTAAAGTACGACCGACTGCTAAGCCAGAACCATTTAAGGTATGAACTAGTTGAGTTTTCTTATCACCTTTAGCGCGGAAACGTGCTTGCATACGACGTGCTTGGAAATCCCACATATTTGAACATGAAGAGATCTCACGGTAAGTATTTTGAGCTGGAACCCAAACTTCTAAGTCGTAAGTCTTACGTGAACCAAAGCCCATATCGCCAGTGCAAAGAACTACTTTACGGTAAGGTAGATTCAGTAATTGCAACACTTTTTCAGCGTGACCAGTTAGCTCTTCTAATGCTTCCATTGATTTTTCAGGATGAGCTATCTGAACTAGCTCAACTTTATCAAATTGGTGCATACGAATAAGACCACGAGTATCACGACCATAAGAGCCCGCTTCTGAACGGAAACATGGTGTATGAGCAGTCATTTTCAGAGGTAGAGCATCTTCTTCAAGAATTTCATCTCTAACCATATTGGTTACAGGCACTTCCGCTGTAGGGATCAATGCATACTGACTTTCAGCCTCTTCTTCTAAAGGCTTAGTATGGAACAGATCACCACTGAATTTTGGTAATTGACCTGTGCCATACAGTGTTGCATGGTTAACTAAATAAGGAACGTACATTTCCTGATAACCATGTTCTTCAGTATGCAGATTCAGCATAAATTGAGTGATCGCACGATGTAAACGTGCAACTTGCCCTTTCATGACCACAAAGCGAGAGCCCGTGATTTTCACCGCAGATGCGAAATCTAAACCATCAGTCAACTCACCTAAAGTCACATGATCTTTTAATTCAAAATCATAAGTCTTTGGTGTGCCCCAACGGAAAACTTCTACGTTTTCGCTGTCATCTTTACCATTTGGCACAGAGTCATCAGGCATATTCGGGATAGTTAAAGCATAATCACGAATTTCAGCTTGCAGCACTTCAAGTTCGGCTTTTGCAGCTTCAAGTTTTTCACCTAACAGGTTAACTTCTTGACGAAGTGGCTCAATATCTTCACCACGCGCTTTTGCCGCACCAATGGACTTCGATCGAGAATTACGTTCTGCTTGCAGGGATTCAGTTTCAACCTGTAACACCTTACGGCGTTCTTCTTGTTGACGAATTTTTTCCACATCGAGGGTGAACCCCCTGCGAGCCAGTTTTTCGGCGACCGCGTCTAGCTCATTACGCAGTAGATTTGGATCGAGCATGCTTATCCTGTGCTTATTGATAGATTAATAAAAACCTTCTCTCCTATCTTATAAAAAAGATATCTGAGACAAGGCATAGTTAAGAAATTAATGATAATTTAATAACCTTACCGCATCTTTACATTTTGCGATAGCGTTTTGTAACACTATTTTGATCTTGCTGAGAAAGCCAGTCTAATTTCTCTGCAACCTTGATCTCTAACCCTCTTTTTACAGGGTAATAATATTGTGTATTTGCCATTTCTTTAGGAAAATAGACCTCTCCAGCAGCATAAGCATTAGGCTCATCATGAGCATAACGATATTCAGCCCCCAGGCCCATTTCTTTCATTAATTTTGTTGGTGCATTACGCAAATGCTCTGGCACATCATAATCAGGTTTACTTTTAGCATCGGCAATGGCGGCTTTAAATGCGGTATAAACAGCATTACTTTTTGGTGCACAAGCCAGATATACAATTGCTTGAGCAATAGCGCGCTCTCCTTCTGCGGGACCAACACGAGTAAAACAATCCCATGCAGCAATTGCCACTTGCATAGCACGAGGATCGGCGTTTCCCACATCTTCTGATGCAATCGCCAATAAACGACGAGCAACATAAAGCGGATCGCCACCAGCTGTTATGATCCTTGCATACCAATAAAGGGCTGCATCAGGCGCTGATCCTCTGACTGATTTATGTAATGCCGAAATAAGATCGTAAAAACGATCACCTTTATTATCAAACCGAGCACTTCGTTCACCACTGATTTCTGTCAGTAATGCCGGAGTTAATACTCGTTTTCCTTGATTATCAACGTCAGCAATATCTGCCATCATTTCAAGCAAATTTAATGAACGACGCGCATCACCATTAACCAATTGCGCAATCATTTTGCGTGTATTATCTGGCAGAATAATATTACGCCCGCCTAATCCTCGTTCGGGATCGTCCAGCGCTTGTTGTAACACTTGCTCAATATCGGCTTCAGTTAATGAACGCAATAGATAAACTCTCGCTCTGGATAGCAAGGCTGAATTTAATTCAAAAGAGGGATTTTCTGTCGTTGCACCAATAAAAGTGATTGTGCCATCTTCAATATGAGGCAAAAAAGCATCTTGTTGACTCTTATTAAAACGATGGACTTCATCAACAAACAGGATCGTTCTACGTCCTGCATTGCGGTTTTGGCGCGCAATTTCAATAGACTCTCTAATTTCTTTAATACCCGATGTCACCGCAGATAATCGTTCTATATCAGCTTGCGCATAGCGACCTATGATCTCCGCAAGCGTGGTTTTACCCGTACCAGGAGGTCCCCATAAAATCATGGAATGCAATTGACCCGCTTTAATCGCTCGAGGTAATGGTTTGCCTTCTGCAAGTAAATGGGTTTGTCCGATATATTGTTCCAACGTTTCAGGCCGCATTCTTGCGGCTAAAGGTTGGAACTCATTGCGTGAAAAATCGAGTGATAAATTACTCAAAATATCCTCACTGACGTTGGTCATCCACAGTCACACCCGCGGGAGGTGTAAAGCGAAACGCGGATGCATCGATTGGTGCGGCAGTCTGTGCAGTCAATTGGTAATTGCTTACTTGACCATCTTGCTCTGTGGCTGCAAATTGCTGAATTTGTCCGTTAGGTAATACAGTTATCGTAAAGTGTTTTAAGTTATTTTCTACTTTAGGTGTTAACTCAAAACGATCACCAGACTGTTTTACATCATAGTTTTGCCACTCTTTACTGTCATTACGAGCAATCAACATAAAAGGCGTATTGGTTGTGGCACTTTTAAGCCAAGTTGCAGTAACTTGCTCGACAAAAGGATTGTAAAACCACAAAGTTTTGCCATCAGAGATCAATGTGCTCTCATCCGGCGCAGTCATTTGCCAATTAAACAAATCAGGGCGTTGTACTTTTAGGCTACCTTCGCCTTTTTGAATAAGTGAGCCTTCATTGCTAGTCACGGTTTGACTAAAGTTTGCTTGAAAACTATTTACTTTATTTAATCGTTGTTGCAAATCCTGACGTGCATCAGCCCAAGCGGCTTGGCTACTTATTAATGTCATCGCACACACTGCAAATAATACTTTTTTCATTTTACAAGCCTCGGCATGAGATAACGCCGACATAATGTCGGCGTATAAATTATTGATGATATTATGCAGATTATCATGCTATCTCATTAGCTGATAACTGTGTTTTCAAGATATTACATATCTGAAGGTGGTGGTGAAAGTACATCACGCGTATTGTTGTGGTTTGGTGCACTCACGATACCTTGCATTTCCATCTGTTCAACAATTCTTGCAGCACGATTATAACCAATTCTAAATTGGCGTTGCACGCCAGAAATGGAAACGCGTTGTTTTTCAACCACAAATTCTACAGCTTGGTCAAATAACGGATCAAGCTCTTCACCATCATCATATCCACCACCACTATTACCTTCACCGTCTTCACTGCATTTGGTGATGGCTTCAATATATTGAGGACGACCTCTTGCTTTCCAGTCAGTTGCCACAGCATGTACTTCATCATCACTAACAAAAGCACCGTGAACACGTTCAGGAACAAAACCATTTGGTGCATAAAGCATATCACCCATTCCTAGTAATGATTCTGCACCACCTTGGTCTAAGATAGTTCGAGAGTCAATTTTACTCGATACAGTAAATGCAATACGGCTAGGAATATTGGCTTTAATTAAACCTGTAATAATATCAACAGAAGGCCTTTGTGTAGCAAGTACTAGGTGAATACCCGCAGCACGCGCTTTTTGTGCTAAGCGAGCGATCAACTCTTCAACTTTCTTACCTGCTGTCATCATTAAATCAGCAAATTCATCGACGACAACAACAATATAAGGCTCTTTTTCCAACGTCGGAATTTCTGTTGCCATGCTATCACTTGGTTTCCAGAATGGATCAGGAATAGGACGCGCCATTGCTTCGGCTTCTTTAATTTTTTCGTTATAACCTGCGAGATTACGCACACCTAATGCTGACATGAGTTTATAACGACGTTCCATTTCAGCCACACTCCAACGCAGAGCACTTGCGGCATCTTTCATGTCGGTAACGACTTCTGTGAGAAGATGCGGAATACCTTCATAAACCGAAAGCTCAAGCATTTTAGGGTCAATCATAATAAAGCGAACATCTTCTGGTTTCGCTTTATAGAGAATGCTGATAATCATCGCATTCACACCAACAGATTTACCTGAACCGGTTGTACCGGCAACAAGTAAATGAGGCATTTTAGCCAGATTGGCAACAACTGGCTGACCACCGATATCTTTACCTAAAACAACAGTCAATGGCGAACGGCTATCACGGAATGCATCACTATCTAACAATTCACGCATATATACGGTTTGACGTTTTTTATTAGGTAACTCCAATCCTACATAAGGTTTTCCCGGAATAACTTCAACAATACGTACCGCAATAGCAGACAATGAACGCGCTAAGTCACGTGATAAATTTGATATACGTGCAGCTTTTACACCTGGCGCCAGTTCAAGTTCAAAACGAGTGATAACTGGCCCTGGTGAAATACCAACCACCTTGGCTTTAACACGATAATCATTAAGACGCGCTTCAATCAGTTTACCAATACGCTCAAGCTCAAACATATCAACAGGTTCATCTTCTACTGGTGGCGTTGTTAGTAGATCCAGAGAAGGCATAGGTGTTGTTGGTTTTTGCAACGGCCTTTCATTACGCATTAATAATGGATGAATTAAGGATTGTTGCTGTTGCTGTTGCTGTTGCTGTTGCTGTTGCTGTTGCTGTTGCTGTTGCTGTGCAAAATGCTGAGCCATATTAGGCTGTGGCTCAATACGTGATTGTGATACAGCTTGAGGGGCAACTTGTGGCGTAACCGGTTCTGAAACAATCGGTGTAAATACTGGCTCTATCGGCTCTTCATCCAATAGATCATCAATTGGCGAGAATGCCTCTAATGCTGTGAGCTCTCTTTCTAGCTCAATTTTAGGGCTGTACTCTTCCTCTTCTTCATCACGAGGCGAAATTTGTAGAAATGCACTGCTAGTTGGGTATTCAACTTTTTTCTCAATAGTTTGCGTCGGTTGCGCTGATTGTGAAGCAAATGAATGTTGAATATGAGGTTGATAACCCGTTGTTGCTTGCAATGAAGGTGCTGGTGTTGATATTTGAGGTAAAACTTCATCTTCGTCATCATCTAACGAAACATCATCACCATAGCGATCCTGCAATTGTTGTTTAAATTGTGCTGCTAATTGTTGCTGATATTGTTCATCTTCATCAATATCGCTGTTATTCTCTTCTGTCGAAGAGAATGTATTCGCAGTAACTGTTGGTTCATCATTATAATCATCTTGTTGATGACTAAATGAAGATATTGGTGTTGTCATAATTGGCTGATGAGAGCCAATAATATCTTCAGGTTCAGCGCTATTGTTCTCACCATAGCGTTCACGTTGCTGTTCAAGGAATTGCTGACGCAACGCTTGTTCAAAATTCGCTTGTTCTTGAATATCCGCTAACTCATCTTCAGGTTCAGATTGAACTGCTTCCTCACGACGACGCAATTCAGCTTCACGTTGTGAAGGTATATGGATACCATAAAGCTCACGACGTGTTGGCAGTCGTACTGGATTTGGGCGTGGTAATTCAGGACCTAATCCTTGTTTAACTTGAGGACCATGACTCACAAGAGCACTTGCCGCCACACCAGAAGCCACAGTAGTTGCTTGCGTCAACGCGTCTGTATCAGGTGCTAGCGAGAATGTTGGTTCAATACTACCCGTCGGCATAAAATTCTCTGTTAATGCAGACGATGGCTGTACCATAGGTTCATTTTCAACCGGCATCACAGAAGGTGTGTTTTCTTCCGATGTTGGTTCAACAGAATGTTGAGGGGCATTGACTTCTGATTGAGCTTCTTTTTTCAAGAATGCTTCTGGAATATCAAAACGGTAATGTTCTGGTTCTTCCTCTGTATGAGTGGGTTGTGAAACCGTTGTAGATACAACCGGATCAGTTTGCGCCAATGTTTGCGCATGTTCCTCTGCTATGTCATTTGTTGCAGAGAAAGATGGCAAATCATCGTCTTGTTTTGCTTTAGATTGTAATGTGTCTATCTCTTGCTGACGAGCGAGTTCAAGTGCTGAAGGTGCAGAAAATAAAACATCATCATTCTCTTCTGTTGCTAATTCAGATTGCTGATTTTCTTTTTGATTTGAATTTTCAGTTATTTCTGTAACAACATCCTGAGTATCATCTTCCTCTTCTTCATCAGCTTCATTTTGGCCTCTATTGGTAATAAAACCAATACTTCCCAAAATAACAGCACCTATTTTTTCTGTGATGGTTAACCAAGACCAGCCAGTAAATAGTGTGAAACCAATCGCCCAAACAGATAACAGAGCAAGAGTCGCACCTAAAACATTAAACCATGGTAATAGGGCTTTGCTAAACAAACTTCCAATAACACCACCAGAGCTGAAATTATAGATATCATCAAAATTAAGATCAGCCAATGCACACGATGTAGAGATCAGAGCTAAAGCACCAATCGTGCGAAGTGCAAGAGAAAAGAAGTCGGTATATTCACGGTTTTTTTGGTAGCGCAGAGAATTCCAGCACCCAAAAACCACGACGACAGGAATTGCATAGGCCAGTAAACCAAATGCAGAAAACAGAATATCAGCTAACCATGCTCCGATACTACCGCCTAAATTTTGAATAGGCTCATTCCAAGTGGTTTGTGACCAGCTAGGATCAGAGGGATGGAAGCTAAGTAATGAAACCATTAAAAAGACAGCGCCAATGCCGATAAGAATGAGAATAGCCTCCCAAATACGGCGACGGTTGCTTATCTTTGTTAAACGAATATTTTTATCTTCTGTATATTCCTGGCTCAAAGAGGGCTCTCCAGGTTTAACTTAGGGTGAATTAAAACGGAACAACGCTGAGATATCCCAGCGTTGAAACTGTATGCATAAACAGGAGTGTACCTAACTTTTTCCTGCTTTGCACCAACCTATTAAGTTGGCTTAGCGAGTTTTAATTACAAGGCGGTTACTTTGTTTCACTTCTTCCATAACCACGTATGTACGTGTGTCATTAACACCAGGAAGACGTAACAGTGTTTCACCGAGTAATTTACGATAAGCGGACATATCAGGTACACGAGTTTTCAACAGATAGTCAAAATCACCAGAAACTAAATGGCATTCTTGGATTTCTTCAAGTTTTTGAACAGCCATATTGAATTGTTCGAAAACATCTGGTGCACCACGGTTTAATGTGATTTCCACGAATACCAGTAATGATGCATCTAAGTAATGTGGGTTTAACAGTGCTGTATAACCAGAAATAAATCCTTGGCGCTCTAAACGACGTACACGCTCTAAACAAGGTGTTGGTGATAAACCTACACGTTTAGATAACTCAACGTTTGAAATACGTCCATCTTTTTGAAGCTCATTTAGAATATTCCGGTCTATTCTATCAAGATCTTTACCCGGACGTTTTTTATTATCAATCATCTCTATACTCTCTTTCTCTTTTTCTCTTTTTCTCTTACTTTATTTTCCTATACCCATACCTGTACACCTTCAGCATCAATGTCGAAACTTCGGTATCAAACGGTCAGAGCAAACTACCAATCTATTTTCTTTTAATGCCAGATAAAAATTCTATTTTATCCAAATACTCATTAGCAAATATCACAAAGTAACTATCCCACACCCTGTCTGTCTAAAAAATAATACGTATAACATCCGAGGATAATTGTCTTTAACAATCATGTTTTCGCAAATGTACAGCGGATTGTCAAAGTAAATGAGTAAAAATCAGAACAAGGCGCTATGTTTATTCTCTATATACGCAAGATAAACATCAATTGTAAAGCAAAATGTTTCATATTAATTCGATGATGTTAGCGTAATATAACTCTATAATTATTAAACTATATTAGTATTAACTATTGCTAAAATAGCTAAAATATTATGTCTATTTCTCGTCATTGGCTTTTTTTAACGTCTTATTTCTCCTACAATCCCTCAATTCGCATCACGCCTAATCAGAGATGAGGTATACATGAGCACCATCAAACATAGCAAACTTATTATTTTAGGTTCTGGCCCTGCGGGTTATACCGCCGCCGTTTATGCTGCAAGAGCAAACTTAGAACCAGTACTGATTACGGGTGTTGAAAAAGGCGGTCAACTGACAACGACAACAGAAGTCGAAAACTGGCCCGGAGACCCAGAAGGGCTAACAGGTCCTGGATTAATGGACCGCATGTTTCAGCACGCCGAAAAATTTAATACAGAGATTATCTCTGACCATATTAATAAAGTCGATCTGAAAAACCGTCCATTTCGCCTATTTGGTGATGAACAAGAGTACACTTGTGATGCATTAATTATCGCAACAGGTGCTTCTGCTCGCTATATCGGTTTACCTTCAGAAGAATCTTTTAAAGGCCGAGGCGTTTCTGCTTGTGCAACATGTGACGGATTTTTCTATCGTAATCAGAAAGTCGCTGTTGTCGGTGGCGGAAATACCGCTGTGGAAGAGGCTCTTTATTTAGCGAATATCGCATCTGAAGTTCATCTGATCCACCGCCGTGACTCTTTCCGTTCTGAAAAGATCTTAATTAACCGTCTAATGGACAAAGTAAACAATGGCAATATTATTTTGCATACTGATCGTACCTTAGACGAAGTTCTTGGCGATGAAATGGGTGTAACGAAAGTTCGCTTAAAAGATACTAAGAGTGATAAAACCGAAGAATTAGATGTTATGGGTGTCTTTATCGCTATTGGACATAGCCCTAATACCGCTATTTTTGATGGCCAATTAGAATTAGACAATGGTTACATCAAAGTGCAATCAGGTACTCAAGGTAATGCAACACAAACTTCTATTGAAGGGGTGTTCGCGGCAGGTGACGTAATGGATCACATTTATCGTCAAGCAATTACCTCTGCAGGAACAGGTTGTATGGCTGCTTTAGATGCAGAACGTTACTTAGACGCACTAAAATCCAACTAAAATCATCACTTCCTTTCAAGGCGCTATTTCAGTAGCGCCTTTTACCATGTAACATACTAGGCTGGTTGCCAACGCGTATAACTACTTACCTTGGCCTTTCTGATACTTTGTATCTCACCTGCAGATTTGAATCTTTTCTTATGGATAAAACTAAACAAAATGAATTGGTTCGATGGCTGAAACAGCAAAGTGCTCCAGCCCGTCGATGGCTACGGCTATCAATGATCCTAGGTGTTGTAAGCGGTTTATTAATTATTGCCCAAGCATGGTTATTAGCTGTTTTACTTCAAGCGTTTATCATGGACAGTCTGAGCCGTGATACGCATATACCTACCTTTCTCACTCTTATTGGCATTTTTATATTACGTGCCATCATCATGGCGATACGAGAACGTGTTGGTTATCGCTGCGGTATGGCTGTCAGGCAACAAATTCGTAAGATCGTTCTTGATCGACTTGAAGAACTTGGTCCCGTTTGGGTTAAAGGCAAACCTGCGGGGAGCTGGGCTACAATTATTTTAGAACAAATAGAAGATATGCAAGATTACTATGCTCGTTATCTTCCACAGATGTATCTTGCCACTATTGTGCCTATTCTTATCCTTATCACCCTTTTCCCAGTTAACTGGGTTGCTGGATTAATTCTTTTTTTTACCGCACCACTGATCCCGCTATTTATGGCATTAGTTGGATTAGGCGCAGCAGATGCTAACCGTAGAAACTTTCTCGCATTAGGCCGTTTAAGTGGTAACTTCCTCGATAGATTAAGAGGGTTAGATACCTTGCGGTTATTTAACCGTGGTAATGCAGAAGTTAAACAGATTACCGAAGCAACTGAAGATTTCCGCAAACGTACAATGGAAGTGCTAAGAATGGCATTCCTTTCATCAGGCGTATTGGAATTCTTTACCGCAATTTCTATTGCTGTTGTAGCTGTTTACTTTGGTTTTTCTTACTTAGGTGAACTTAATTTCGGTAGTTATGGTTTAGGTGTTACACTTTTCTCTGGCTTTTTAGCGCTGATCTTAGCCCCTGAGTTTTTTCAACCTTTGCGAGACTTAGGAACTTACTATCATGCCAAAGCACAAGCCGTTGGCGCTGCTGAGTCTCTAGTTGAATTTTTAGAAACCGAAGGTGAAAAACCACAATTCACAGGCAATGAGCGTATCAATACAACAGAAAGTATTGAAATAATAGCTCATGAACTAGAAATTCTATCTCATCAAGGAGTCAAACTTGCGGGGCCATTAAACTTCACCATAACTCCCCATCAGCGAATTGCGATTGTGGGTCTAAGTGGTGCAGGCAAAAGCTCGTTATTAAATGCGCTACTCGGTTTTTTACCTTATCGTGGCTCATTAAAAGTAAATGGGGTTGAATTGACACAACTCTCGCCAGAAGCATGGCGTCAATGTTTAAGTTGGGTTGGTCAAAATCCTAATTTACCAGAACAAACCTTGCTAGATAATATTCGCTTAAGCAATCCTAATGCCAGCGATGAACAAATTAACCTTGCCATTGAAAAAGCGTATGTCAGCGATTTTATTAATGAGTTACCTGACGGCTTAAATACGATTATTGGTGATAGTGCTGCTCGCCTTTCTGTTGGCCAAGCTCAGCGTATTGCTGTTGCTCGTGCTTTGTTGTCACCTTGTCAATTTTTGTTATTAGATGAACCGGCAGCAAGCCTTGATTCTCATAGTGAACAACGCGTGATGTATGCGCTTAATAACGCCTCATTAAATCAAACAACCTTGCTTATTACTCATCTACTCGAAGAGACTTTGGATTACGACCAAATTTGGGTGATGGAAAAAGGTCAAATTATTGAAACTGGCACTTATGCATCGTTAAGCCAACAGAATGGCACTTTTGCTCGCCTTCTTGCTCATCGTAAAGAGGAACTTTAATCATGAGAGTATTGCTTCCTTTTCTCGCACTCTATCGTCGTCACTGGTTTATGTTATTGCTAGGTATAGCCCTTGCTATTTTTACTTTGCTAGCAAGTATTGGTCTTTTGACACTATCAGGTTGGTTTTTAGCAGGAACATCTCTTGCAGGCTTTGCAGGAATTTATAGTTTTAACTACATGCTACCAGCCGCAGGTGTACGAGGTGCTGCAATTTTTCGTACAGCGGGTCGTTATTTTGAAAGGCTTGTTAGCCATGATGCAACGTTTCGCGTATTGTCGCATCTACGTGTATTCACCTTTAAAAAAATCCTCCCTCTTTCACCAGGCGGAATTGCACGTTTTCGCCAAGGTGAGTTACTGAACCGCTTAGTTGCTGATGTTGAAACGCTAGATCATCTTTATATTCGCGTTATTTCCCCTATCATTGCCGCTTTTGTTGTCATTATGACAATAATGTTTGGCCTTGGGTTAATCGATGCACGTTTAGCCAATACGCTAGGTGGTATTATGCTTACCTTGCTGATTGTTTTGCCTTTCATATTCTACTATGCAGGTAAACCAATTGGACGTGATCTCACCGACTTACGAGGCCAATATCGCACAGTATTAACCAGCATGTTGCAAGGACAAGCTGAATTAACTGTTTTTGGTGCACTGCCTCGTTTTAGACAAAATTTGGCACAACTTGAAGCTAAATGGCTACATAGACAAGCACAACAGGCAAACTTAACTGGCTTATCGCAAGCACTCATGATCCTTGCATCAGGACTAACTGCAACATTAATTTTATGGTTGGCGGCTGGTGGTATCGACAACAATTTTATGCCAGAAGCGTTAATTGCCTTATTTACATTCTGCGCATTGGCAGCATTTGAGTCTTTAGCCCCTGTTACTGTCGCTTTCCAGCATTTAGGACAAGTAATGACATCAGCAACACGTATTTCTCATTTAATTGAGCAAAAACCTGATGTCACCTTTCCTGAAAAAGGGGGAGAAACAGACAATCGTGCCACACTGACAATGCACAATATTTGTTTTACTTATCCAACCCAACCAATGCAAGTTATCAATCACGTTGATTTAACGATTGAAGCGGGACAACACATTGCCTTATTAGGGAAAACAGGATGTGGTAAATCGACATTATTGCAGTTGATCAATCGGGCTTTTGATCCGACTCACGGCACTATCAACTTAAATAACTTACCTATTGCTGAGTACGATGAAACGACATTACGTTCAATGATGTCAGTTGTCCCTCAACGCGTTCATGTCTTTAGTCACACATTAAGAGAAAATCTATTGATGGCAAAAGAACAAGCAACAGATGAAGAGCTTAAAGATGTTCTTCAACAAGTTGGCCTTGGGCAACTACTTGAAAATGATGAAGGCTTAAACGCATGGATGGGTGATGGTGGTAGACAGCTCTCTGGCGGCGAACAGCGACGTTTAGGACTTGCAAGAGCACTACTCCACAATGCACCGCTTGTATTGCTTGATGAGCCAACAGAAGGCCTTGATGCCGATACAGAACAGCAGATCCTAGCGCTCTTACATCAGCATTGCCAAGGTAAGACCGTATTAATGATCACCCACAGACTTCACGGTTTAGATAAAATGGATAAAATCTGCGTTATGGATGGCGGACAAATCGTTGAAACAGGCACTCATGCTTCGTTGTTACAGCAACAAGGGCATTATGCTAAATTTCATCAAAGACAGGCTCTATTAACACCAACTCACGAGGCATAATATGCCATTGTTTCAATTAGATGATAGTGATTTGGATTTTCCAGAGCCTCATTTAGCTTTAAAAGAGCCTAATGGTTTATTAGCGATAGGGGGAGAAGTCTCCCTTTCAAGATTACGTGTTGCATATCAATCGGGTATTTTTCCTTGGTATTTTCCTAATGAAGAACCATTATGGTGGTCACCCGATCCAAGAGCGGTTTTACCCGCGGGTGATTTGCATATTGGGCGCAGTTTACGTAAATTTATTCGGCGACAACCTTACAAAATTACGTTAAATCATGCCTTTGCTTCAGTTATTGAAGCTTGTTCTGTACGTGAAGAAGGAACGTGGATAGGTCCTGATATAAAAGCAGGATATGAAGCGCTTCATCAACAAGGCGAGGCACACTCTGTTGAGGTTTGGGAGGGTGATAAACTCGTTGGAGGATTATATGGTGTAAATATAGGTGCCGTTTTTTGTGGAGAATCTATGTTTAGTCGTAGAGATAACGCTTCTAAATGTGCCTTTATTGCTTTTTATAACCATTTTCTTCGTTATGGGGGTCAACTATTTGATTGTCAGGTGCTAAACTCTCATACTGCTTCGTTAGGTGCCTCTGAGATTTCACGTGAACATTATTTAGTTGCGTTATCTCGTTGGAAAAAAGTGATTATTGATAAAAAGTGTTGGTATCAGCAATCGTTGGAATTATAATCACTGCTTGTTTTTGTAAAGCCCTTCTTAATTTAAGACAGAATCGAGAAGATCATTCTGTTATTTATGCAAAAAGGTTTATACAAAAATTTTATCTTGCACACCCATTATGTGGTTGGGGTGTTGCTATTTTATTGCTACAAATACCACAAAACAAAGAATTATTACTTCTGTTATTACTTTTTATTTCACAAAGTAAAACGCAAGTTGCGGTAAGGATGTTAAGTACAATAGCAAGGTGAACACCATTGCTATCCAATAACATTCCTTTACATAGGACAATATTTTCGGCATTATCTTGCCGTTTAAAAAATATGGTTATTAAAACTTAGAGGATTAGATGGCCAAAGAAGACAACATTGAAATGCAAGGCACTGTACTGGATACTCTGCCAAACACGATGTTCCGCGTAGAATTAGAAAACGGACACGTCGTTACCGCTCATATCTCAGGAAAAATGCGTAAAAACTATATTCGTATCCTGACAGGCGACAAGGTTACCGTTGAGCTGACCCCATATGACCTGAGCAAAGGCCGTATCATCTTCCGTAGCCGTTGATCCCAATCTGTTCTCTCCCGCTATTGTCATATAACGGGTGAAAAAAAACACCACAGGCAAGGCATTTATCGATGCTCACCTGTGGTGTATGCTTTTATAGCTTAGTAAGATTAACCGCTATCTTTAGATAACGGTGTCTTCATTCTTAGCCAGTTTTTCTTGGCTAATAAACTCATAATTCAATTTGCCAGCCAGCTTATCAAGTGTCACAGAAACTGAACCACCATTGACAAGAGAACCAAATAAAATCTCATTAGCTAATGGTTTTTTCAAGTTGTCTTGAATAACACGCGCCATTGGCCTTGCTCCCATCGCGCTGTCATAACCTTTATCACACAACCATTGGCGTGCTTCTTGGCTAACTTCTAGCGATACACCTTTATCATCTAACTGCACTTGTAGTTCAACAATAAATTTATCCACAACCATAGAGATAATTTCTGGTGATAATGCATTAAACCAAATAATACTATCCAAACGGTTACGAAACTCTGGTGAGAACGCTTTTTTGATTTCGACCATCGCATCAGTGCTGTTATCTTGCTCTGTAAACCCAATCGATTTACGTTGCGTTTCCCGCACACCGGCATTGGTTGTCATCACTAAAATGACATTACGAAAATCGGCTTTACGACCATTGTTATCCGTTAATGTACCGTTATCCATAACCTGTAACAGGATATTGAATACATCAGGATGCGCTTTCTCAATTTCATCAAGTAACACAACGGAATATGGGTTTTTAATGACAGCGTCTGTTAATAATCCACCTTGATCAAAACCAACATAACCAGGAGGAGCACCAATTAAACGACTGACCGTATGTCTTTCCATATACTCGGACATATCAAAGCGAAGCAGTTTAACATTCAATGCTTTTGCTAACTGAACGGTGACTTCCGTTTTACCTACCCCAGTAGGGCCAGCAAATAAGAACGACCCCACAGGTTTATTCTCTTGACTTAATCCTGCACGACTCATCTTAATCGATTCAGATAAGGCATGGATTGCTTGATCCTGACCGAACACCAACATTTTTAATTGGTTATCGAGATTTTTCAGCATCGATTTATCGCTGCTAGAAACTGTTTTTTCAGGAATACGTGCAATTTTAGCCACGACTGACTCAATATCTGAGACATTAATGGTTTTTTTACGTTTGCTTGGTGCAATTAAACGTGTTTTTGCACCCGCTTCATCGATAACATCGATAGCTTTGTCAGGTAGATGTCTATCGGTGATGTATTTAACCGATAAGTCCACCGCAGCCTGAATAGCTTTATTAGTATAACGGACGTCATGGTGCGCTTCGTATTTCTGGCGTAATCCTTTGATGATCAAAACTGTCTCATCTGGAGATGGTTCAGTCACATCAATTTTTTGGAAACGACGTGCCAGCGCTCTGTCTTTTTCAAAGATATTGCTAAATTCTTGATAGGTCGTAGAGCCTATAACTCGAATTCGGCCACCAGATAGCAATGGCTTAATTAAATTTGCCGCATCAACTTGCCCACCCGATGCAGCGCCTGCACCAATAATGGTGTGGATCTCATCAATAAATAAGATACTTTTTTCATCTTTTTCGAGTGTTTTCAGTAATGCTTTAAACCGTTTTTCGAAATCACCACGGTATTTGGTGCCCGCTAATAGAGAACCAATATCGAGTGAGTAAATGGTGTAACCTTTCATCACATCAGGCACATCACCTTGCTCAATACGCCATGCAAGCCCTTCGGCGATAGCCGTTTTACCGACACCAGACTCACCCACTAATAATGGATTATTCTTGCGACGGCGGCATAACACTTGGATTGTTCTTTCTAATTCAGCTTGACGCCCAATTAGAGGATCTATTTTACCTTGGCGCGCTAACTGATTAAGGTTAGTGGTAAAATTATCCATATGATCGTCGCCTTGAGGCATCTCTTGCTGAGATTGAGCGTTCATATCAGAAAGATCTTCGTTTGGTTGATCTTCTTTTGAAATGCCATGAGAAATAAAGTTAACGACATCGAGGCGACTAACGTCGTGTTTACGTAATAAGTAAGCTGCGTGAGACTCTTGTTCACTAAAAATAGCCACCAGCACATTAGCGCCAGAGACTTCATTTTTACCTGATGATTGAACATGAAAAACAGCGCGCTGTAATACACGCTGAAAACTCAGCGTTGGCTGTGTTTCTCTGTCCACATTTTCAGGCAGAATTGGGGTTGTTTTACGAATAAAGACTTCAAGTTCTTCGCGTAAGACTGCCAGATCGACTTTACAAGCTTCCAATGCTTCGCGTGCCGATTTATTACTTAATAGCGCCAACAACAGGTGCTCTACAGTCATAAATTCGTGTCTGTTATCACGGGCTTTCGCGAATGCAACATTAAG
Source organism: Proteus faecis (assembly GCF_003144395.1). Lineage (GTDB taxonomy): Bacteria > Pseudomonadota > Gammaproteobacteria > Enterobacterales > Enterobacteriaceae > Proteus > Proteus faecis. The sequence goes on from NZ_PENZ01000045.1 coordinate 201,222, forward strand.
ACTCAGCTCTAATTCGTGATTAAGCATAAGCACCTCCTCCTTAAAAAACTAACCGGATCATGCCTGTTCAAGAGTGCACAAAAGTGGGTATTCGTTTTCTCTCGCGTACAGATTAACTTGAGCCACTTTTGTTTCGGCAACATCCGCACTATAAACCCCACAAACTCCTTTCCCTTTATGATGAACGTCCAACATAATTTGTGTTGCTTTTTCCTCGCTAAGGAAAAAATACATCGTAAGCACTTCTACAACAAAATCCATGGGGGTGTAATCATCATTATTCAAGATCACCTTATACATTGATGGTGGCTCATTTTTCTGATGAACATCTTCCCCTAACGTGGTTTCTGTTAAAAAATCAAACTGACCCATTGTTTTGCATTACTCATAGTTTTGTTAAACGTCACTTTCAATTATGACATTTAGTTTACCATCTCACAGGAAAGTCTGCCTATCAACGCTTTTTTATTCCTTCTTTTTGCATTCAAAAAATTACAAAGCGTTAGCTACATCAAAATTTCATCTACTCAAAACACTTTCTATCCCCTTCCCCCCTTGACGATTGAAACAATAAAATAGAGTATGTTTTATGAACAGCTCAGTAAATATACTGAAAGTGATGTTAAACAAATAAATACAAGTATATGAGAGAAGCTAAGTATGGAGACAGGTACAGTAAAGTGGTTCAATAATGCTAAGGGGTTTGGTTTTATTACCCCAGCAAAAGGTGGCGATGATATTTTTGCCCACTATTCAACAATCAGAATGGAAGGTTACCGCACTCTTAAAGCGGGGCAGAAAGTCAATTATAGCACAATAAAAGGGCCTAAAGGTGACCATGCTGATCTTATCATTCCTATTATCGAATAGAAGGTAATTTACAGTATAGATAACCCCAATAAAAATACCTTTTAATCACAATAACTGGTTATTTTTAGTTAAACAGAAAGCCTAATTCATTCAAATAAAAGCCCTTTATATCTTAAGGGCTTTTATCTTATAGTTTGATTTACTCTCTCGCAAGAGCGTCTATTGGATTCATTTTTGCAGCATTTCTTGCTGGTAAAAAGCCAAAAATAACGCCAATAACAGTCGAGCAAATAAAAGCACTCACTAATGCAATGGGCTGAAAGACGAAATGCCAATCAGGCAACATAACACTTGCCACCATGGCAATACCAAATGAAAGGCCTATTCCCAGTAATCCACCTACTAGACAAACCAATACAGATTCTATAAGGAATTGTTGCATCACATCACTAGCTCTGGCACCAACCGCCATTCTAATACCAATTTCTCGCGTTCTTTCAGTCACTGAAACCAGCATAATATTCATTACACCAATTCCCCCCACGATTAATGAAATAACAGCCACAAAAGTGAGAAACAGTTGCATTGTTTGGGTGGTACTTTCAGCTGCCTTAATAAAGCTATCAAGGTTATAAGTGAAAATATCTTTTTTACCATGCCTAATCGTTAATAAGCGGAGAATTTGTTGTTCTGCAATGCTAGCGTCATAACCGTCAATTGCTCTTACTGTAATACTATCAAGATAACTTCGATTTAAGATGCGGCTATTTAGTGTGCTGTAAGGTACCCATACTTTGAGCGATTGACCATTGCCAAAAGATGATTTTTTCTCAGCAATGACACCAACAATCGTAGAGGGAATATTACGAATAATGATTTGCTCACCAATAACCTCTTTTTTATTAGGAAAGAATCGCTGACGGGTATTTTCATCAATAACAACAACTTGAGCTTGTCGTTGGATCATATCAGGTGTAAATGAGCGACCTTGTGAAAATGTCATCGCATATACAGTGAAATAATCATCACTAACCCCCGCAACAGATGCAGGCGAATCTTGGTTTCCACGGCGTAATCGTGTACTAAATTGAACTTGTGGTGTAACAGCTTGTACATAAGATTGTTGTTTTAAAGCAAAAACATCTTGTAGCGTTAATGATTGTCTATCTTCTGGTGAGTCGCTCCCGAAATCTTTCCCGGGATAGATATCAATCGTATTAGAGCCAATCGCTTTTATATCAGCCAGCACCATGCTTTTAGCTGCATCACCAATCACAATAATCGAGACGACAGAGGCTATACCAATAATAATACCGAGCATCGTTAGCAAAGTGCGTACTTTATTCACAACCATTGCACGCCAGGCCATATCTAATGCTTGTGTAAAACGCCCGAGTATTTGCCCTAAATAAGAAGAAACTAAAACAGTTGTTGTCTCTTTTTTAACTTTATTTACAGTTATTTGATGACAGTTATCATTAATGATTTCACCATCTTTTATTTCTATAATTCGCTCAGCTTGTGTCGCAATTAAAGGATCATGAGTTACGATAATAACCGTATGCCCTTGTTCATTTAATTGCTTAAGGATAGACATCACCTCTTTACCCGAATGGCTATCCAATGCTCCAGTGGGCTCATCAGCAAGAATGACTTCACCGCCATTCATTAATGCTCTTGCGATACTTACACGCTGTTGCTGACCGCCAGAAAGTTGATTAGGGCGATAATCAATACGATCACCTAATCCTAAACGTGTTAATAATTCGCGAGCCCTTTCTTTTCGTTGAGTAGCATTTTTATCTGCATAAATTGCAGGAATTTCAACATTCTGTTCTGCACTTAAATGAGACATTAAATGATAGCGCTGGAAGATAAAACCAAAATGCTCGCGCCGTAATGCCGCAAGTTGATCGCCATCCATTTTCGCAACACTTTGACCACCAACTTTATATTCACCGCTACTTGGTTTATCTAAACAGCCTAAGATATTCATTAAAGTTGATTTACCGGAGCCAGAAGCCCCAATAATCGCTACCATTTCACCAGCATTAATTGTTAATGAGATTTTATTAAGAACAACGGTTTCTTCCTCGCCATTAGTATATAGACGACTCACCTCATTGAGCTCTAATAATGCAGGCATCATGCTTCTCCTGATGTTTCACCTAGAATAACCTGATCGTTTTCTTTCAATCCGCTAAGAACTTCGGCATAAACATCAGTGCGCATACCTATTTTGACTGTACGTTTTTCTGGCTGACCATTAACCAATACATCTACATAATATTCATTAATACCTGCATTATCACCTAATACAGAAAGCGGAACGAGAAGCACATTTTTCTTATTTTCGATAAGAATTTTAACCTGAGCGGTCATTTGCAAACGTAATAAATGCTGTTCATTAGGGACTTCAAAACGAGCATAGTAGAAAATAGCATCATTAATTTTTTCAGGGGTCGGCAAAATATCTTTTAATTTACCGCTAAAGGCTTTATCTGGTGCACCTAACACTGTAAAAGAAGCACTAAGATCAGGTTTTAAATAGATAACATCGGCTTCAGAGACTTCCGCTTTTACCAACATCGTATCTAAATCGGCTAAAGTTAAAATAGTCGGTGCCTCTTGTGCTGCAATTACGGTTTGACCTTCAAGCGTTTTAATAAACGTCACGACTCCATCCATAGGAGCTGTTATTCGTGTATATTGCAGATTCGTTTTTGCTGTATCTAACGTAGCTTGGTTCTTTTTAATTTGAGCTTGATAAGTGATGATCCGTGCTTTTTTTACTTCAACATCGGTTTTAGTGCGATCAAGTTCATCTTGCGCAATAGCATGAGTACCAATAAGCTTTAATTGTCGCTGATAAGTTAATTGTGCTAAACGCAATTCAGCCTGTGCTTGCTGAAGATTGGCTTTAAGCTCATTATCTGTTTCTTGAGATTCAGTGACGTCATTTTGCGCTTTTTTAGGATCGATAATCGCGAGCAAATCCCCTTTTTTAACCACATCCCCCTCTTTTACTAAAAGCGACTGTAACTGACCACTGACTTGTGCCCCCACATCAACTTTACGTACAGCATCAAGCTTACCTGTTGCGGTCACTTCTTTTGACAAATCACCTCGTGTGATCTGTTGCGTTTGATATATCGGTGCCTTCTCTTTTGGCCAAAAAAAGTATGTCGCAATTGCTGCAAAAATTAAAATAAGGGTGAGTATTCTCCCTCGCTTTTTTAAAGATAAAAAAGCCATGCTTTTTCCTTTTTAAACATAAAGATATAATAAACCATACAACGCTTTAGCTATGAGAGTTATTCTCATAGCTAAATAAAATAAGTGTAAATCTCGTTAATTTATCTTACTGACACAAGTGTAACGAATTCAAACTAATTCGCCTTGCCTCTAGCAAGCCATGCAACACGAGAGAACATACTTTTCAGTATGGAAGGGATGGAATCTATACCACGTTGAGCCGCATTATTAGCCACCGTTAGTGCAAGGTCTGGCTTGGATGAACGTTGAATAGCTTTAATGATCACGCGTCGAGTCGGCCATTTTTCATTATCTGGCACACCGGCTACATCATGATATACATTACGAAAGCCTTCTTTGTATAAGAAGTGTTCCATATCTAATGCCGGAAGCTTCGTTAATCTATCGCGCTCTGCATCATTGCTTTTTAACGCAAAATCTTTAACGGTAGCAGCATATTTCTTACCCGCTTCATCACCATCTACTAAAGTATGCCATTCTATCCCCATATAGGTTGCATACTTTAATAATGGCTTAAGTCCACATTGCGCAAATTCAATGACTTTTATACCTTCTGCTTCAAAGAAATAATTACATTGCCTTGCCAATTCGTTCATTAACCAAATCTCTGTTTCACCTTCAACTAATAACCAACAACGCGCAAATAATGCCGAGGGTCGGTTATAACGAATATGAAAGGAGATACGTCGCTCTTCATCAGAATGTAGTTGCTGCTCCCCAACACGATAAGCAGCAACTTTATCGGTATCACGTACTAAACGGCACACACTCTCTAATGGAGCGAGTGACAGTAATTCACCTGAGTTTGTCGTTGTGATCCGTTGTAATGAGAAAAGATTGAGTAATCCCCAAGCCACCGAAAGCATAATAGGATGTAAACGCGTTTCTGGATTTTCAACGATGACAATAGGTCTTGCATAAGGATCTAACGCGGCACTACCACGAGACTGTAAGATAGAAGAGAACATCCCCAAGATAATTAATCGAATACTTCTTTGATTAGGTTTTGCCAACACTTTATTGATATTTTCTAAAGCGTGCCAACCACGCACGTGAGGCTCGTTAACTTTGCGATGACGAGGGCGAGATTTAAACAACAACGAACCGTGATCTGCAAAATAGTGCCCTAATAGTTGTTGCATTGCATCAAGGCCTTCACGTAAATCATCATCTGACAACTCATCAGGATTTTTGACTAACGCTTTGGTTAACTCACTCATTTTATTATTAAACGCTTCTCGATGAGGATTATTATGGGGATCGATAACGTCAGAAGCAAGATCACGCACAAAACGTGCATCTTGTAAGCGAAGAACAGGATAGAGCCTAACTATCTCTGCAATAATTTCTTGAGTTTGTCCATTAGGTAAGCGAATTTGCTTTCCTTCTTTATCAAGAAAATAGCGGAATGTTTTTACATTCTTTTGTTCATCTAATTCAGCACTGATACGGTAATAGATATGTTTTAGTTCATCACCATTTTCAACCCATACAGGCGCTAATTTATGAAAACGATAAGAGCGATGACGTCCAGGGCGAGATTCGGTAAAGGTTAAAATAATTTGTAGACTTTTTTTGCCATTTTCTTCTGGCTCATTCGGCAAACGATGGAAATCCTCGGGTGTAAATGCATATTGATAGGTTTCAATTCCCAAACTGAGTGTTAACGCATCAAGTAATGAGCTTTTACCCCACGCATTTTCACCCACTAAGACTGTATTCATATCAAGAGGTAATGAAAGACGATTAAGTCCACGGAATCCAACTATTTCCACTCTTTCTAAATACATAAATTCCCTCGTTAGTTACGACTAAGCTATGGTTTTATTTTATTCTTCCTATCTTTATTTTATGCTTAATCAGCTAATAATTTCACTTAATGGATGTTTTCATTAAATCACAGTTCAAGATAGCCGTAATAAAATTTACTCAACTATTCGATATATACCCATTTCGTTCACTTTTCAATCAATTAAAGCCTCTTACATCTAAACGTGATAGGCTCGTTACCCCTAATAAATATTTTAGACTTATCTTAATTTCTGTATCCACAACATCATAAGTAAATGTTATAATCCGATTTACATTATTAGTTTACTTTATAATTTGAGCACACTCAGTAAGGAATAGAAATGCTATCAGGGTTATTGATTATCCTACTTCCGCTTTTTGTAGGATATTTGATTAAGTTAAACAATCGCCCATTACTTCATCTGGCAAACCGCCTGCTTAGCGCGATGGTTTACGTTATCCTATTTCTAATGGGCGTTAGTTTAGCCATGCTAGATAATATTGGTGAAAACTTAGTTTCTATTCTTTCTTATGCCAGTGTTTTCTTTTTATGTACCTTTGGCGCCAATTTACTATTTTTATGGCTACTGGATAAGAAAGATCCTTGGCACGTCCCTGCTCATAAGCAGTCCAAGCCCCCTTCACGCATAAAAATGGTACTTGAATCACTGCAATTATGTGGCGTTGTTGTCGTGGGCTTCTTTGTCGGTTTAACCGGTTGGTCAATTTTCCATTATGCTTCTCATGCCAGCCAAGGTGCGCTTATCTTCTTACTTTGGTTAGTCGGATTACAATTACGTAATAGCGGAATGAGCCCAAAGCAAATTCTTATCAACCGTCGTGGAACAACCGTTGCCGTCGTTATGGGCATTAGCGCACTTGCTGGTGGTGCCTTAGCCGCTTACTTACTGGGGTTACCGATGAAAATGGGATTAGCTATTGCATCTGGTTATGGTTGGTATTCATTATCGGGTATTGTACTAACTGATGCATTTGGCCCCGTTATTGGTAGCACCGCCTTTTTCAATGATTTAATGCGTGAATTAGCAGCAATCATGCTTATTCCGATTATAGTTAACCGTTACAGAAATACGGCATTAGGAATTTGTGGCTCAACATCTATGGACTTTACTTTACCTGTTTTACAAAGAAGTGGCGGTGTTGCCATCGTTCCTGCGGCTATTGTGCATGGATTTGTTTTAAGTTTAATCACACCAATCTTGATGGCGTTCTTTACTTCATAGAAAAATCAGTAACAATAGAACCATAACGTTCTCTTTTTACAATGGATTAACCATGAATCAACAGCGTGTATTAGTACTTGGTGCAAGTGGGCACATTGGTCAAAATCTTATTCCTGCTTTGATAGAGCAAGGTCATCAGGTCACTGCTGGTGCCCGTCGAGTAGACTGGATGATGTCTCAAGGTTGGGAAAATACACGCTGTATCTTTGTCGATTTATATGATCCTGAAACCTTAACCAAAGTCATGCATGATACTGATATTGTTTATTACCTTGTTCATAGCATGAGCGATGCACATAATTTAATTGAGCAAGAGCGTAAAGCGGCAATCAATGTTGTGGAAGCATTAGAAGGCAGTAATGTTAAACAAATTATCTTCTTAAGTGCGTTACAACATAAAGACCAACAATATTCACCTCATCTTATTGCCCGAAAACTAACAGGAGAAGTGTTAAGAACCAGCACTATTCCCGTGACCGAAATTCGCACCTCAATGATTGTCGGGCCAGGCTCTGCTGCCTTTGAGATTATGCGTGATATGGTTTACAACCTTCCTATTCTTACACCACCACGTTGGGTTCGCTCTAAATCTTCCCCTATTGCACTCAAAAATTTAATTCACTATTTAACTGAAATAATTCATCACCCCACTCATCAACACCGTATTTTTGATGCCGGTGGTCCTGAATATATTAGCTATCAAACCCTTTTTGAGCGCTTTATTAAAATCTCAGGTAAAAAACGCGTATTAATCCCGCTACCGATGCCCGGCAGTCTTATTTCTGCCGGCTTTATCAGTATGATCACATCGGTGCCAACCTCTATTGCTAAAGAGCTGATCCAAGGGCTTAAATACGATCTCCCAGCCAATGATGAACCATTACGTAAACTTATTCCTCAAACCCTAATTAAATTTGATGATGCAGTAAAAGAAACACTGGCTGATGAAGCCGCCGCTTTAGATAACCAAGATTGGGGTTACTCTTCTGCAGTTCGTAGTCGTTGGAAACCAGGCTATGGTTATTACCCTAAAAATGCAGGTTACACAGTATCCACCCCGGCAAGTGCAACATCACTTTGGCATACAGTGCAACAAATCGGCGGAGAACAAGGCTATTTTTATGGTAATACGTTATGGAAAATACGCGCCATTATGGATGATATCGCAGGAAATAAGGTCACTTACGGACGCCCTTCTAGAGAAACATTAGAACTTGGCGATATGATTGATGGTTGGCGTGTGATCAAACTTGAGCCTGAAAAACAGCTCACACTGTTATTTGGAATGAAAGCACCCGGTTTAGGTAGACTCTCTTTCACGATCCACGACAGTGGTAATCTTCGCTCAATAGATGTTCGTGCTTGGTGGCACCCAGCAGGATTTAGTGGATTGCTTTATTGGTTTGCCATGATGCCTGCGCATTTATTTATTTTCAAAGGTATGGCTAAAACAATAAGTATTAACGCTTACGAACTGGATAAAAATTCATCTAACGATGAGAAAAAATAGCTAAATTACCCATTTTTATATAAAGAAACCACTTTATTATGCAGTTTTAGTTGCATAATTATTCTTACCGTTTTATTATTTGAAACAGTTGATGACTATTCAAAAAAAACGCATGAGTATTCAATTAAAAAACATAAATTGTTTCTACGGTTCGCACCAAGCACTCTATGACATTAATCTAGAATGCTCTGCCGGTGAAACAATGGTTCTATTAGGACCAAGTGGTGCGGGTAAGAGCTCACTAATGAGAGTTCTCAATTTATTAGAAATGCCACGTTCAGGCGAATTAGAAATTGCTGGTCTGCATTTTGACTTTAGCCAACAGCCTAACGCAAAGGCAATTCGCTTATTACGTCAAAATGTGGGTATGGTATTTCAACAATACAATTTATGGCCACATTTAACGGTTCTTGATAACTTAATTGAAGCACCTTGTCGTGTATTAGGTTTATCAAAACCGCAAGCCAAAGAAAAAGCGATGAAATTACTTGAGCGTTTGCGTTTAAGTGATTATGCAGGACGTTTTCCTCTACATTTATCTGGAGGACAACAACAGCGTGTTGCTATTGCAAGGGCATTAATGATGGAGCCTCAAGTTCTCTTATTTGATGAACCAACGGCAGCATTAGATCCTGAAATTACAGCTCAAGTTGTTGATATCATTAAAGAGCTTTCTGAAACGGGTATTACACAAGTTATTGTGACCCACGAAGTTGAAATTGCACGCAAAGCCGCGAGCAAAGTTGTATATATGGAAAACGGCCGTATTATAGAGCAAGGTGATAACTATCGTTTCACTGCTCCACAAACGGAAGCTTTTGCTAATTACTTGTCACACTAAATCAGGATCAGACAATGAAAAAAATATTATTTGCAGCACTTCTGACCAGTATTACACTTTCTGCAACTGCGGCTGAGAAAGAGACAATTCGTTTTGCAACTGAAGCAACGTATCCTCCATTTGAAATGATTGATGCGAATAATCAAATTGTGGGATTTGATGTTGATTTAGCCAACGCAATGTGTGCAAAGATTAATGCTGACTGTACCTTTACCAATCAGTCATTTGATAGTTTAATTCCGAGTCTGAAATTCCGTCGTTTTGAAGCGTTAATGGCTGGTATTGATATTACGCCAGAGCGTCAAAAACAAGTTGATTTCACTGATTCTTACTATGATAACTCTGCAGTATTTATCACCGTAAAAGGTAAAATCTCTGATGTTGCAAGCTTAAAAGGCAAACAAATTGGTGTGCAGAATGGGACAACCCATCAGAAATTCATCAATGAACAACACAAAGAGATGAAAACTGTGCCTTATGACAGTTATCAAAATGCAGTATTAGATCTTAAAAATGGCCGTATCGAAGCTATCTTTGGTGATACTGCTGTTGTTAATGAATGGCTGAAAAAGAATCCTGAATTAGGTATTGTAGGCGACAAAGTTGCAGATCCTAACTACTTTGGTACAGGCCTTGCGATCGCAGTAAGAAAAGGTAATGCTGATTTACAAGATAAATTAAACAAAGCATTAGCTGAAGTAAAAGCTGATGGCACCTATGATGTCATTTATAAAAAATGGTTTGAATAACAATAATAGCTTAATAAATGAATGAAATAACAACTCTAGCAGGTGCGGCCGTCACAACGGTCACACTTGCTATTTCTGCTCTTATCATCGGATTAGTTCTAGCCATGTTGTTTACAGCTTGGGAATCCGCGAGATGGAAAGCCTTTGCTTTCTTAGGAACATGTTGGGTAACACTAATTAGAGGACTACCAGAAATGCTGGTGGTTCTTTTTGTCTATTATGGCACCTTGCAAGGCGTCATGATGTTAATGGATGGGATTGATCTCGGTGCTTTCACCTTACAAATTGATTTTGGTGATACTGAATCATTGCCTTTCTATTGTGGTGTTATCGCCCTTTCACTTCTTTATGCGTCTTATGCATCCCAAACTTTACGTGGCGCATTAAAAGCAGTACCTACAGGACAATGGGAAGCCGGCCAAGCCTTAGGCATGGGCCGTATTACTATTTTCTTCCGCTTTATCATGCCTCAAATGTGGCGTCACGCTTTACCGGGTTTAGGCAATCAGTGGTTAGTTCTATTAAAAGATACGGCTTTAGTCTCATTAATCAGCGTTAATGATTTAATGTTACAAACACAAAGTATCGCTAACCGAACTCAAGAACCTTTTACTTGGTATAGCATTGTTGCATTAATTTATTTGGCAATTACGTTGGTCAGTCAATATATCCTGAAATGGTTAGAGATGAGAACGACCCGATTTGAACGGAGTGCCTCATAATGTGGGATTATATTGTTGATATTTTACCGGGATTACCAACCAGCCTTTCTTTAACATTTGTAGCTCTATTGGTTGCATTTACACTCTCGGTTTTAATGACTTTTGTTTTGGCATTAAAAACACCTGTTATTAGCCAAATAGTAAAAGCCTATATTACCTTATTTACTGGTACACCTTTATTAGTACAGTTCTTCTTAATCTATTATGGCCCAGGGCAATTTCCTACGTTGCAAAACTATCCAGCAATATGGGAGTTACTATCAACACCATGGTTTTGTGCAATGGTTACATTGGCATTAAACAGTGCGGCTTATTCAACTTTACTTTTCTATGGTGCGGTAAGAGCAATTCCGTCAGGACAGTGGCAATCCTGTCAAGCGTTGGGCATGTCACCCGTACAAACAGCACGAGTGATATTACCTTACGCATTTAAGCGTGCGCTTTCATCCTATTCAAACGAAGTGGTCTTAATATTCAAAAGTACCTCACTTGCCAGTACTATCACCTTACTTGAATTAACAGGTTATAGCCGACAAGTTTTTGGTCAGAGTTATGATGTGATGGTCTTTGTTGCAGCAGGCATTATTTATCTGTGTATCAATGGAATGCTGACACTTTTAATGAGATTGATTGAGAAAAAAGCCTTAGAGTTTGAACATCGTAATTAAAAACGCATAAACTGACCTATGAATATAAAAACACCCCAGCAATTTTCATTCTGGGGTGTTTTTATATGTCTGAATAAACAATAAAAACGCTCGATGTGATCCATTGAGCGTCAATACATTATTTATACTAACGCTGAGCTATTATTTTTTAATAACTATCTTAGCTGTCTTGTAATATCAATAATGTAAGGACTTCATAGTGAGAAGTATGAGGAAACATATCAAACAATTGCACTCTATCTATCTGATAGTGTGAAAGTTGCTGAATATCTTTCGCCATAGTTTGAGCATTACAACTTGAATAAAGAATAAAGCGAGGTTTCATTTTATTTAGATAACCACACAATACCTCACCAATACCTCGCCTTGGTGGATTAACAAGCACTAATTCAGGAACAGACTCTTTAGCCAATGCATAGCCCGTTGAATCTAACGCTTGAAACTCAACATGCTCTAACCCTAACTCCTGAGCCGATAAACGTGCACATTCAATCGCTTCTGGACTAATTTCAATCCCTGTTAAGTGGGTGGATTTATCTGCACAATGCAACCCAAACCCTCCTGATCCACAAAACATATCCCACAGATGCGTGATATTTAATTCTCTTACCCAACGACCTGCCGTGGCATAAAGTGATGAAGCCACCGCCGGATTAGTTTGGAAAAAACCTCTAGGACGAATATGCAATGGAATTTGGTTAAGTGATTCATCTAAGAACGTTTTTTCTGTCAGAATAATTTCTTGCTCACCTTCCAAAATAGCCATATGTATAGGTTGAATATTGACGGAAATAACGACCAATTGGGGTAATTGCGCTTGTAACCAAGGAAGTGCTTTACGAAGTTGTTCTAGTTTTTTTTCTGAACGCAAAACAAAGCGCAGCATCATCGTGCTATTACTTCGGCTCTCCGTTAATAAAATAAACTTAAGCTCACCACGACGACGTTCAATGTCGTAAGGTACTAACCCTGCTTTCGCAATAAATGTTTTTAAAACAGGGAATACAGGTGCAAAAGAAGCTGGGTACAGTGGACATTCGCATAAATCAACAGCGACACTTTCTTTAGTTTTTAAACCTAATATTGGTCTTTCGACACTCCCGCTGACGACCATTTTGGCTTTATTACGAAACTGCGCCTGTTGGCTTTCAACGGGTGCTAATTTATCAAAAGCATAATCTTCTGGAAGTAATGCTAATAGGCTATGCTGTTTTTTCTTGATTTGTTCAGGATAAGCAAGAGAAAGCCATTCACAAGAATGACATTCACCCGCACTAAATCGTGCGCATTGCATAAGATTTTGTGACCGTTATGGAGATTAATATTAATGTACAGTATAAGAAGAGTCAGTTGATGTGCTATTTATCTCAACATCTTCTTCATCTTCGTTTTCACTTTCTTGCTTTTCACCATACAAGAAACCGTTATTAAAAATTTCGCTAATAACTTCAGCTGATTGCTCTTCTGCTTTTTGTAAGAACAGATCAAATTGATTAAGTGAAATACCTGCAGCAACTGGAAATGATTGGCAAAAAACTAATTTTGGTAAGTTCTCGTCACTAATTTCTAAAAATGTTTTAATAAATAAAGAACTTGCATTAATTTGGCTTAAATTTGCCATTAATGGCACTATTGCTGACGGTTTTAGCTCAGCGATAGCGGTAAATACAAGCACATCTTCAAGAATATCAATTTTGGCATCAAAAATACCACTGATATATTGAAGGTGAGGTAAATGTAACGCCTGACAAGAGTCACATTCATAATAAGCGATCTGCAATTCATCAAGCCAAGACTTTAGCTGATCCAGATCGGTAGTCACAACAGCGTTCATTCAAATAACCTTTACGCGCAAAAAAAGAGTGCCTGTTGGCATTGATGCTATTTTGCCACTTTTTCTATCTTGAAGGCACTAATAAATAGAAAAACTAAGAAAATTAAGCCAATTTACACATTGCGTTTTCTTAGTTTCTAATACATTTTGAGGAAAAACAGATAGCTACTTTTCGTTATTCTCTTTTTTCTTTTGACTCTTTGTAGACTGATGATCAATCCCTAAAAAAGTTAATCGATAAATAGCACGCCATACTATATGGATAGCTGGCGGGATCATGCAGATAACCCCTAATACAACTAACGTTAATTGTCCTGTATATGTTCCTAGCCACTGCGGAGAGGTCATATATTGATTAATATAAAGATAAGCAACCACCAATAAAATAATCCCTATTATTTCAATGATGATAATAGGTTTTGGCATATCTGACAGTGATTTCATATCTCGATTTGAAGGCTTTTCCATCATTTCTCCGCTAAATGCAGTGTTGCAGTCCTATCTCATTATTCAGCAAATTGGTATAATTTATCACACTAAAAGGCAATAACTGTTTTTATTTAGCCTAATAAAAGGGCATAGTAACAACCAATAGAAACTATTATGCCTGAATTTTATTTCCTCAATAAGGAGTGTCGTATGTTTGTTGTCATTTTTGGTCGCCCTGGTTGCCCATATTGTGTTCGTGCGAAACAACTGGCTGAAACTTTGTCTGAAAAACGTGACGATTTCGATTTCCGTTATGTTGATATTCAAGCAGAAGGAATTACAAAAGCTGATTTATCTAAAACTGTCGGTAAACCAGTTGAAACTGTGCCACAAATTTTTATTGATGAGAAACACATTGGTGGTTGCACAGATTTTGAAGCTTATGCTAAAGAAAATTTAGGCATCTACAACTAATTCAAAAGCGCTAAAACAGATTATTTATCAATATGTTTTAGCGCTTTCTTTTTTTTTCATCATGACTTTTCTCTTTACCTACCTTCTCTTTCTAAAAAAAACTCTATTTTTTTTCATTAGTCAGCGAACTTTCTTTCTAACCCGTAGTCTGAATAAGTGCCACTGCTTTTCTTTGATGTCCCCAAATATTGAGGAGCCCGATAGTTTCAACCCTTTTGGTGAAATAACTGTCGGGTTTTTTATTGCTTGATATTTAGTAACACTCACCTTGCAATGTCACAATAATACGACGCTCTCCCCCGTGATTACGATGTTCACCAAGATAAATCCCCTGCCAAATTCCTAAATTCAACTCACCTTGACTAATAGGGATCGTAACACTTTGTCCAAGTAAGCTACTTTTAATGTGCGCAGGCATATCATCACTGCCTTCATAGGTGTGAAGATAGTCATCCTCGTCCTCTTTTACACTTCGATTAAAAAAGCTTTCAAAGTCACTTCGAACTGTCGGATCCGCATTTTCATTAATCGTTAAAGAAGCCGATGTATGTTGAATAAAAAAATGAGCAATTCCAATTTTATATTGTCTTAGTTGCGGTAATTCTTGAATCAATGTTTGTGTAATTAAGTGAAATCCTCTTGGCCTTGCATTAAGGACTATATTTTTCTGGAACCACATAAAGTTATACCTCATTGAAGATAAGAAAAAGAACGATGCGAGAGTAATAACACAAGCGCAATACTCTTTTTAAGCGTGCTTGAGCTCAGTTTGGTATAAAACTGACAAATTTTTTAAAAAAGCACAATTAAATAAGAAAAAAACACTTTACCCCTATTACTCCCTCATTTACCCTTAAAAACTTGCGTATTATGTATCATAAACATCGCTTATCAATACGACATGTATGGAGCCTACTTTGCTGGAACAATTCAATTTAGCCGTATTTTCAATAATGAATGCAACACCTGCGGCATCGCCTTTAGAAATCGGTACGGCGATAATTATTGCTAAGTACCTTGTCTATCTTTTTCCGTTATCTTTAGTGTTCTATTGGTTATGGGGTAATGAAAAACATCTTAGTCAGCAAAGAGCATTAGCATGTAAAGCGGCTGTCTCTTTGGGTATCGCACTTTCTATCTCTTGGATGATTGGTGCTATTGCTCCTCATGACCGCCCTTTTGCTGCCAACATTGGCTACAACTTTCTTGATCATGATGCAACACCATCATTCCCAAGTAACCATGGTACCTTTGTTTTCACCATTGCTTTAGCTTATCTCTTTTGGCATAACAGCAAACGCATTGGCTATATTATGCTCGGTTTAGGAATTGCGATTGCTTGGGCACGTATCTACCTTGGTGTGCATTGGCCAATCGATATGATTGGTGCTTTTATTGTTGCTCTACTCTCTTGTGGCCTTTGCCAGATCTTCTGGTCTAAAGGCGGTGATATACTCCAAAAATGGGTACAACACCTCTATCAGCTCTGTTTCGCTTATCCTATTCGTAAAGGTTGGACAAAGGCCTAACCTTTCTAAGATCGAAAAGGCCACATTTATGTGGCCTTTTTATATTTAACTTAAGTGCCTTCCCTCTTCAATATATTAATATATAAATAAAAATATTCTCTACTATTATATTAATCGTCCAAAAGTAAATGTGTTGTTATTTTAATCAAGTTTAAACTTTTATATTCGTTGTATAACAACCTACCCAACTCATTTATTAACGAATTTATTGTTGTTTTTATAAACAATATTCTATTTATAAATGAAATATAGCTATATTCATTTCATAAAATAAAAAAATTCATTAATAAATAATCATATTGCATCGTTTCTATATTCTTTTATTTACTTTTAAATATTAATTAAGAAAAATAATTTTTCATTAAATTTCAATATGATACACTGTTAATATAATGTTCCAATTGTAAATAAAAATAACCTAATTGATTTTAATCATCTATTTACCAAATAATAAAAACACCCAAGAAAAATCATTAACATGTGAATGTTTAGGCATTTAGCTTTATTTAATACTTACCTTAAAATTGGAAAATTATTTCAATATGTTTAAAAAACCAATTCAAAAAACATAAAATATAAAAAATGTTACATTTTTAGGTTTTTCAGTTATATTTAGCATTTGAGATGGTGATCACGGTAGTTTATCCTGAAAAACACTATATTCTGCACCTCTTAAGTCTGGATATAAACTTATTGAATATTTTTTCAAATTTTAAAAGAGCTTAATTCTTTTGAAAGTTAAAGATTTTTATATGTGGTAATTGAAGATATTGAGATAACACCAGGTGCTCAATAAACTCATTTATTCATAATTAAATTTATACCGTAGTTGTTTCTAGAAAATACAATTGCGCTCTTATTTTTCTTCATTATTTTTTTACCGCGTTATTTCGGAGAGTATTATGGATACAACCAAAGCTGGTTCTATCGCATCGGGTAACACCCAAGGTGATTACAAAACATGGCGTAAGTCAGATACTGTATGGATGTTAGGTTTATACGGCACAGCTATCGGTGCTGGCGTTCTATTTTTACCTATCAACGCAGGGATTGGTGGTTTAATTCCTCTGTTGATCATGTTAGTGCTTGCATTCCCAATGACCTTCTTTGCACACCGTGGTATGTGTCGCTTTGTGCTATCAGGTAAAAACCCTGGTGAAGATATTACTGAAGTTGTTGAAGAACACTTTGGTAAAACTGCAGGTAAACTAATCACACTGCTTTATTTCTTTGCAATTTATCCTATTTTATTAGTTTATAGTGTTGCTATCACTAATACTGTAGAAAGCTTTATTGTAAACCAAATGCATATGGCTGCTCCTCCTCGCGCAATTTTATCACTGATCCTGATCGTTGGTATCATGTGTATTATTCGCTTTGGTGAACAAGCTATTGTTAAAGCAATGAGCGTGCTGGTATTCCCATTTGTTGCAATCTTGATGGTACTTGCACTGTATCTGATCCCAGAATGGAATGGTGCAATCCTTGAGACTCTCTCTTTTGATCACGCAACCACTTCTGGCATGGGTCAAGGCCTATTAGTAACCTTATGGTTAGCTATCCCTGTAATGGTGTTCTCTTTCAATCACTCTCCAATCATCTCTGCGTTTGCAGTTGCAAAACGCGAAGAATACGGCGAAAACGCAGAGAAAAAATGTTCACGCATTTTAGCTTATGCACACATCATGATGGTTATCACTGTTATGTTCTTCGTGTTTAGCTGTGTATTTAGCTTAACACCAGAAAACTTAGCAGAAGCAAAAGCACAAAACATTAGTATCCTGTCTTACCTTGCTAACCATTTTGAAGCACCCGTTATCGCTTATATTGCACCTTTCATTGCCTTCGTTGCGATTACTAAATCTTTCTTAGGCCACTATTTAGGTGCCCGTGAAGGTTTCAATGGTTTAATCATCAAATCACTGCGTGAAAAAGGTAAAACAATCGAAAAAGATCGTTTAAATAAAATCACTGCACTGTTTATGCTGGTTACAACTTGGATCGTTGCGACATTAAACCCAAGTATTTTAGGTATGATTGAAACATTAGGTGGACCAATTATCGCAATGTTGTTGTTCCTGATGCCTATGTATGCAATCCGCAAAGTACCAGCGATGAAGAAATATGCTGGCCACATCAGCAACGTATTTGTTGTAGTTATGGGTCTTATCGCAATCTCAGCAGTTTTCTATAGCTTAATTAACTCTTTCATGGGCTAATAAAGCATCACATGGCTACTTTCTGAAAAGAGAGTAGCCATTGCTTTAGAGTTCAAAACTGACACTTAACATTCTAATAATCACACAGTTGCGCCTTTAAATGAATTAGGGAGGCGAATATTATGGTTAGCGTCTTTGATATTTTTAAAATTGGTATTGGCCCTTCAAGCTCACACACTGTAGGTCCAATGAAAGCAGGTAAAGGATTTGTTGATTTGCTTGCTGAAAAAAACCTTCTCTCTTCTGTTTCCCGCGTTATCGTTGATGTTTATGGCTCTTTATCTTTAACAGGTAAAGGTCACGCAACGGATATTGCTATTATTATGGGACTCGCAGGAAATTTACCTGATACTGTCGATATTGATTCTATCGCGCCATTTATAAAACAAGTAGAAACAACCGGTCGCTTAATGCTGGCAAATGGCATAAAAGAAGTAGATTTTCCGGTTGAAGGCGGTATGAATTTTCATAAAACCAATCTGCCTCTCCATGAAAATGGCATGACTATTACCGCTTATAACGGTGAACAGATTTTATTGAAAAAAACTTATTATTCTATTGGTGGCGGTTTTATTGTTGATGAAGAACATTTTGGCCAACCTGAAGAAAATACAGTTCAAGTTCCTTATCCTTATCAATATGCGGCTGATTTACGACGCCATTGCAAAGAAACAGGCCTTTCTTTATCCGCATTAGTGATGCAAAACGAATTAGCATTACGTAGCAAAGAAGAAATCTCATCCCATTTTGCTGCTGTTTGGGAAGTGATGAAATCAGGTATTGAACGCGGTGTAAATACCGAAGGCTTATTACCAGGACCATTACGCGTGCCTCGTCGTGCTTCTGCATTACGCCGCATGTTAGTCACAGAAGATAAAACGACAACAGATCCAATGACAGTGGTTGACTGGATTAATATGTTTGCCCTTGCCGTGAATGAAGAAAATGCGGCGGGTGGACGTGTTGTCACAGCACCAACAAACGGTGCCTGTGGTATTATCCCAGCAGTATTGTCTTACTATGATAAATTTATTCGTCCTGTAAATGAAAACTCTTACACTCGCTTTTTCTTAGTTGCTGGTGTTATTGGTTCACTTTACAAAATGAATGCATCTATCTCAGGTGCTGAAGTCGGTTGCCAAGGTGAAGTTGGTGTTGCTTGTTCAATGGCTGCAGGTGCATTAACTGAACTTTTAGGTGGTAGCCCAGAACAAGTTTGCATTGCAGCGGAAATTGCGATGGAGCATAACTTAGGACTTACCTGTGACCCAGTAGCAGGACAAGTACAAGTTCCTTGTATTGAACGTAATGCTATCGCAGCCGTACAAGCAGTAAACTCATCGCGCATGGCTTTACGTCGTGTCAGCGATCCTCGTATTTGTTTAGATAAAGTCATTGAAACAATGTACGAAACAGGTAAAGACATTAATGCTAAATATCGTGAAACCTCTCAAGGTGGATTAGCTATTAAAATTTCCTGTGACTAACCCTGTGAGTCTTAAATACTGATAGCTATAATAGATAAGGCGCTGATATCAGCGCCTTTTTTGTTTATTTAGTATCTATCTCATTACTCTTCTTTTTTAATATCATCTTTTTTGTATGAGATTAAATTGTCATCCTTAGTTAAAATATGTTTTTTCAAACGAGCAAAGCATCACTCAATAAAGATAATGTAAAGAAAAAATAGGAGATAACAACACATATTATTTAAATGCCGTGACGATAAACGCGTTATCTAAAGTAAATAATTACAAATTAATCAATCTATTGGCGATATTTAGATTATTGTCTAAAGTTGATAAGTAAAGATCACTAGAGACATCATCAGCGGGATAAAAAGAGAACTAAAATGAAATCAGATATTCAAATCTCCCAAGAAGCACACCTCTTACCTATTCAAGAAATTGCGAAAAATTTAAATATTGATCAAGATGATATCGAGTTTTATGGCAAGTACAAAGCCAAATTTAGCCACAGTATTTGGTCAAAAATTGCAGCCAAAAAGCCCGGAAAATTAGTTTTAGTTACAGCAATTAATCCGACACCCGCTGGTGAAGGTAAAACAACAGTCACGGTTGGATTAGGACAAGCTCTTAATCATATTGGAAAAAATGCGATTATTGCGTTGCGTGAACCCTCCTTAGGCCCTTGCTTTGGCATTAAAGGCGGAGCAACCGGTGGTGGTTATTCACAAGTTGTTCCTATGGAAGATCTCAACCTTCATTTTACTGGCGATTTTCATGCTATTACCTCTGCCAATAACTTACTTGCAGCCATGCTTGATAATTCAATTTATCAGGGTAATCCTTTAAATATCGATCCTAAGAAAATCGTGTTTAAACGTTGTATGGACATGAACGATCGGGCTTTACGTAATATTGTTGTAGGGTTAGGTGGCGAAAAAGACGGCATCACACGAGAAGATAACTTTGTTATTACCGTTGCGTCTGAAATTATGTCTATCCTTTGTTTAGCAGAAGATATTGATGATTTGAAACAACGACTTTCTCGCATCATTGTTGCCTATTCTTATCGTGGTGATCCTATTACAGCAAGCGATATACAAGCCGTCGGTGCAATGGCTAGTTTATTAAAAGATGCCATTAATCCTAATTTAGTACAAACACTCGAAAATACCCCAGCCATTATTCATGGCGGTCCTTTCGCGAATATTGCTCATGGTTGCAATAGCGTAAGAGCGACAAAACTTGCTCTTCAACTTGCTGATATCACTGTGACAGAAGCGGGTTTTGGTGCTGATTTAGGTGCTGAAAAATTCTTAGATATAAAATGCCGGATCAGTGGATTACGCCCTGATTGTGCCGTGATTGTTGTCACCACTAAAGCGCTAAAATATAACGGTGGATTAGGTAAAGGCGAGTGGAATAATGAAGATTTAAGTGCACTTGAAAAAGGTATTGTAAATCTTGAAAAACACATTGAAAACCTAAAAAAATATGGCTTACCCGTTATTGTCGCTCTTAATGCTTATGTTACTGATAGTATTGCAGAGCATCAGTTTATCAAACAATTCTGCCAAGATAGAAATTGTCGCTTCGCAATGACTAAAGTGTGGGAGAAAGGAGGCGAAGGTGGTATTGAATTAGCTAAGCAAGTGATTGACACACTTGAAAATGAGCAGAGCCAATTCCAATTAATTTATCCTAATGAAGCCTCACTGAGTCAAAAAATCGATATTATTGCCAAAGAAATTTATGGTGCCGAGGGTGTGACTTATAGCCGTTCTGCTCGTAACATGTTGGAAAAAATAGAAAAAATGGGATTTTCTCATTTCCCAGTTTGCATGGCAAAAACGCAATATTCACTCTCAGATGATCCCACATTATTAGGTCGTCCGACTGATTTTACAATAAACGTTCGTGAAGTGTATGTTTCTGCTGGCGCTGGCTTTGTTGTCGCCTTAACTGGCTCTATCACAACAATGCCCGGATTACCGAAAACACCAGCAGCTATCACTGTTAATGTTGATAATCAAGGTAAAATTGATGGTCTGATTTAAACTCTAAAGTAAATATCTCCCAATTTTATTGAATATAAAAAAATCCGTAATCGTAAAACAATTACGGATTTTTCATATTAAAATAACAGCTAATCTTTCTTTTGGGGTGAAAAACTCAGTAACGTTTTGATAGAGCTATTCTTGATAAATTAACCAAAAATAGCATTAAACCAACCGGATACTGTTTTAACAACAAAATCCCAAATACGGCTGAAAAAACCGCCTTCTTGAACCGCTTCTTTGACAACCAGTGGGCGTTGTTCAATCACTTCATCGTTTAATAAAAAGTTAACTGTACCTACAACCTGATTTTGAGTTAACGGCGCTTCTAATACAGGGTTGGTTAACGTAAAAGAGGCTTTCAGGTTTTTCAATTCACCTTTAGGAATAGTAATTGAGGCATCATTAGCAACCCCTAATGCAACTTCACCTTTATCCCCGTACCACACTTTTTGACTGGTTAGTGGTGTAGCGGCTTTTACTGGTGTTACCGTTTCAAAAAAGCGGAAACCCCAGCCTAATAACTTTTCACTTTCAGCAAAACGTACTTTATCTGATGGTGCGCCTAAAACAACAGCAATCAAGCGCATATCACCTTCAGTTGCCGAAGAAACAAGATTGTACCCTGCTCCATTAGTGTGACCGGTTTTCACACCATCGACATTCATATTTTTATTCCACAATAAGCGGTTACGATTTGGCTGACGAATATTGTTGAATGTAAATTCTTTTTCTTTATGTATTTCATACTCTGAAGGAACATCGCGGATCATGGCTGCTGTGAGTAATGCCATATCTTGTGCTGTTGTATATTGTCCTTCAGAATCTAACCCATGAACGGTTTTAAAGTATGTATTTTTTAAACCAAGATTCTTAGCATAGGAGTTCATTAAATCAACAAAAGTTTCCTGACTACCCGCAATATGTTCGGCTAATGCGATACTGGCATCATTACCAGATTGAATAACCATACCGCGATTTAAATCAATCACTTTGACCTGATCACCCGGTTTCAAGAACATCAATGATGATCCCTTCAATACCGGATTTCCTGTTGCCCATGCATTACGTCCAACAATAACCATATCGTCAGGTGACATACGACCTTCTTTAATAGCTTGCCCAACAACATAGCTACTCATGATTTTTGTAAGACTAGCAGGATCTAAACGCTCATCAGGTTTTTCTGATGCTAGAATTTTTCCGCTGTTATAATCCATTAATACATAAGATTTTGCCTCAATTTGAGGAGCGACTGGATTATTTACTGCAAATGAAGGACTAGAAATAATTAGCAGTAAACCCATTCCCGCGGTAACCTTACTCAGAACAGATGGAATATTTTTTGTCATTACCGATCACCCTTTTATATCAATTTGTTAAAGCTTTCCTACTATATGGCTTTCTGGAATAAGACGCCAACATTGATATGTAGAGATTTATCTTATATTCATATTTAGCGCCCTATAGAGGGAAATTTTATTACTTATCGTGGTTTAGGAGACCTTTATGTTAAAAGTCTGGGGTAGAAAAAACTCATCTAACGTTAAAAAAGTTCTTTGGTGTTTAAAGGAATTAAATGTTCCTTATGAGCAAATCGACGTTGGCGGCCCTTTTGGTGGACTCAATGAAGCAAATTATCTAGCGATCAACCCCAACGCATCTATTCCAACCTTACAAGATGATGACTTTGCTTTATGGGAATCTAATACCATTATTCGTTATTTATGTACAAAATATGAAAATAACACACTCTATCCCATTGATCTAAAACAACGAGCAAATATAGAAAAATGGATGGATTGGTCAAATGGCAGCTTATTTGCTCCCATTCAACAAATGATGATCATGATTGTTCGCACGCCTAAAGAACAACAAAATCCTGAGATTGTTAACGCGTTGAAAGAAAAGCTTAATAAGCTTATTAAAATTGCTGACGACCAACTTGCAAAAACAACTTATTTTGCAGGAGATGCATTTTCTCTTGCTGATATAGCAATCGCTCCATTGGTCTATCCATGGCTAGAAGTTTGCAAAG
Source organism: Proteus faecis (assembly GCF_003144395.1). Lineage (GTDB taxonomy): Bacteria > Pseudomonadota > Gammaproteobacteria > Enterobacterales > Enterobacteriaceae > Proteus > Proteus faecis. The sequence goes on from NZ_PENZ01000045.1 coordinate 224,879, forward strand.
ATAGACCACACTTCCCTCACATTGAGCGTTGGTTTGCACAATTAAGTGAAAGACCTATTTTCCGTGATATCGTGTTACTGCCTGTAAATTAAGTTAATTCATTGGCATTTTGTCGGGATCTGGGTAATGGTAATGAAATCCAAGATCTCGACAGATCTGCTGACCATCAATTTCTCGTATTAAAGGCTTCTCTTCCTCAACAAATTCTGGCGGAATAAGATCGAGTTGATTAGATGCTCTTGAGTAAAAATCTTTCTTTTTAGGGTGAATAGGAGCACATAAGTTATATAAATGGCCACCTTCATTCTGCGCAAGAAGTTGTTCAACAGCAAAAATCACATCGTCTAAGTGGACTAAGTTAACGCATTGATGAGCGCCTTTTACCTGTTTTTTACCTGATAAAAAACGTCCTGCATGGCGACCCGGTCCAACTAATCCAGCTAACCGAAGAATATCAACCGTAGTTAACGGTAAACGATGTAGCCAGTTTTCAACTTCTGCTAACATTTTTGCTGATTGTGTTTCTGGTCGAATATCCATTTCTTCCGTGATATTACCCGTTTGATTGCCATATACAGAAGTAGAGCTAATATAAATGACTCTCGTAACATGACGAGACATTGCGCTATCCACTAACGTCTGAATAGCTTCAACATAATCATAACCACCACCAGCAGCACTGGGTGGTAACGTGATAATAAGGACGTCAGTTTCCATTAAGTAATCAAAATCATCTCTATCACATTCAATTGCGGGTGTTAAATTTACTAAACAGCAGTCAACACCACTCATTCTTGCTGCTTCTACGCCATCTTCGGTGGTTTTAGTCCCTTTAACTTGATAGCCTGCATCACGCAACGCAGCGGCAAGTGGTAAACCTAACCAACCTAATCCTACGATGGTTATTCGTTTCATTTTGCTCCCCTACTTAAATGGCTTAGTCAAAGTATGCTATAAAATTTCAGTTTCGCCATTACTTATAAATAATACTTATATTTCATAAACGTTTCGCATCTCCCTATATACTCGCCTACTTATCCCATTAAGTAAATAAGAGAAATATTAAAATCACATTAAAAACAAAAGGTTATAAAATAATTAAATTATTATTAAAAAATAGGTTGCTTTCTGCTTTGTAAATCATGTAGGTTGAAAGGCAGACAAATTCTAAATGCAGGTTACTAAATAGAGATTAACCGTAACAGGCATTATTAAATAACAAATAGTGTTATTAGCTAGGAAAATAATCATGTATAGCATTCAACTAAACCACCATCATCACCATCACCCTGACTAGTCTTTCAGGCGATGAGTGCTGGAAGACGTTTAAGAAACGCTTCCGGTGGTCTGAATGCAGATAACAACTAAAACCCCGGAAGGCAACTTCCGGGGTTTTTTTATAGCTAATTTTCAAACAAAAAATTAAGACAAGGACAGGGTAATATTATGTTAGACAAAACAAGATTAAGAATTGCAATGCAAAAATCAGGTCGCTTAAGTGATGAATCTCGCGCCCTTTTAGCACGTTGTGGCATCAAAATTAATTTAAACCAACAACGTCTAATTGCTTACGCAGAAAATATGCCAATTGATATTCTACGTGTTAGAGATGACGATATTCCTGGATTAGTAATGGATGGCGTTGTTGATTTAGGGATCATCGGTGAAAACGTTTTAGAAGAAGAGTTATTAAAGCGTCGCTCTCAAGGTGAAAACCCGAGTTATCTGACACTACGTCGTCTTGATTTTGGTGGCTGTCGTCTATCTCTTGCTACCCCTGTCGATTTTGATTATCAAGGTGTGGAATGCTTAAATAATACTCGTATCGCAACCTCCTATCCAAATCTACTCAAGCGCTATTTAGACCAAAAAGGTATCAAATTTAAATCGTGTTTATTAAACGGCTCTGTTGAAGTCGCTCCTCGTGCGGGTCTTGCTGACTCAATCTGTGACTTGGTTTCTACTGGCGCAACATTAGAAGCCAACGGTTTAAAAGAAGTTGAAGTGATTTATCGCTCAAAAGCGTGTTTGATCCAACGCGACGGTGAAATGGAAGCCGATAAACAAGCGCTTATCGACCGCTTACTAACGCGTATTCAAGGTGTTATTCAAGCTCGAGAATCAAAATATATTATGCTGCACGCACCAAGTGATTGTCTTGAAGATGTCATTGCATTACTTCCGGGAGCTGAAAGACCAACTATTTTACCTCTGGCGGGAGACCAAAATCGCGTTGCCATGCACATGGTGAGTAGCGAAACCCTATTCTGGGAAACAATGGAAAAGCTTAAAGCATTAGGTGCAAGTTCAATTCTGGTTTTACCAATTGAAAAAATGATGGAATAAGGTGAAATGATGAAAACGGGTTTTAATACATTAATTTACTGGAATAAATACACGAGAGAACAGCAACAACAGCTATTAACTCGCCCTGCTATTTCTGCATCAGGTTCAATTACAGAACAAGTTGCTAACATCATTTCACAGGTACGTAATGAGGGAGATAAAGCGCTTAAAGCGCTTAGCCAAAAATTCGATAAGGCAGCGCCGGAAAGTGTTTTGGTGTCAAAATCGCAAATCGATGAAGCCTCATCACGACTTGATAGCAAAATAAAACAGGCAATAGCACAGGCGATGAATAATATTCGTCGCTTTCATGAGGCGCAAATTCCTAACACTATCAACGTAGAAACTCAGCCCGGTGTATTTTGTCAGCAAGTAAGCAGAGCAATTGATGCTGTAGGACTTTATATTCCCGGAGGTTCAGCGCCATTGCTTTCAACAGTCATGATGTTAGGTATTCCTGCCCGTATTGCAGGTTGTCGTAAAGTTGTTCTTTGCTCACCGCCCCCAATTGCTGATGAAATTTTATATATTGCTCAACAAATTGGTATTGATGAAATCTTTCAAGTAGGAGGTGCACAGGCGATTGCTGCCATGGCCTTCGGTACTGAATCTATTCCTAAAGTTGATAAAATTTTTGGCCCCGGTAATGCTTATGTAACAGAAGCGAAACGTCAAGTAAGCCAATCGCTACAAGGTGCTGCTATCGATATGCCAGCAGGCCCTTCTGAAGTTTTAGTGATTGCTGACGCGGATGCAAATCCTGCGTTTATTGCTGCCGACTTACTTTCACAAGCTGAGCACGGCCCTGATTCACAAGTTGTGTTATTAACACCTGATGAAACACTCGCTAAAGCCGTTATTGCTGAAACTGAAACACAACTGACACTATTAAGCCGTGCTGAAATAGCGAAACAAGCGCTTGCAGAAAGTCGCGTCATTATTACTCGCGATCTTGAACAGTGTATTGAAATCAGTAATAGCTATGGCCCTGAGCACTTAATTATTCAAACCAATGATGCTGATACTCGTGTTGATAGCATTACCAGCGCTGGATCTGTTTTTCTTGGTGCTTGGTCGCCTGAATCTGCGGGAGACTATGCTTCTGGCACTAATCACGTTCTACCAACTTATGGTTATACCTCAACCTACTCCAGTTTAGGTTTAGCTGACTTTATGAAGCGCATGACGGTACAAAAACTGACAGCAAAAGGTTTATCTGATTTAGCAGAAACGATTGAAATATTAGCACAAGCTGAACAATTAACCGCCCACAAAAATGCAGTTACACTTCGTGTTAATGCTTTGGCTCAAGGGAAAAATAACGATGAAAACTAAATTTGATATCACCACACTTGCCAGAAAAAATGTACGCGAACTAACCCCATATCAATCTGCTCGGCGCTTAGGCGGAAATGGTTCTGTTTGGTTAAATGCAAATGAATACCCTATCGCGCCTGACTTTACTTTTAATGAAAAAAACTTAAACCGTTATCCTGAATGTCAGCCTGTGAATGTAATTAGTCGTTATGCAAAATATGCAGGTGTAGACACTAACCAAGTTTTAGTTAGCCGTGGTGCAGATGAAGCGATTGAGCTCCTTATTCGTGCTTTTTGTGAACCGGGTAAAGACGCAGTGCTCTATTGCCCACCCACATATGGCATGTATAGCGTTAGTGCTGAAACTTTCGGTGTAGAACAGCGTGTTGTCCCTGCTCTTGCTGATTGGAGTCCTGATGTCAAAGCTATCGCATCACAACTTGATAATGTCAAACTTATCTACCTATGTAGCCCAAATAATCCGACAGGAAATATTATTGATCCTTCGCTTATTCGTGATGTATTAGCATTGGCTAAAGACAAAGCCATTGTTGCGATAGATGAAGCTTATATTGAATTTTGCCCACAAGCATCAATTGTTTCATGGCTTGAAGATTATCCGAATTTAGTTATTTTGCGAACCTTATCGAAAGCTTTTGCTTTAGCAGGGCTTCGTTGTGGCTTTACGCTTGCCAACCCACCTGTCATTGAATTATTACTAAAGGTAATCGCACCATACCCACTTTCAACACCTGTTGCAGATATTGCGGCACAAGCATTAACAGAAGCCGGTATTGAGATAATGAAAAAGCGAGTAGCCGAAATTTCGCGCAACAGAGCCTTTTTATCTGATACGTTAAAAAAATTGCCTAATGTTGAACAGGTTTATAACAGTGAAACCAACTATATTTTAGTGAAATTTACTGATGCTACTCTGATTTTCCGAACTTTATGGGAACAAGGGATTATTTTACGCGATCAACAACGTCAATATGGGCTTAATGGTTGTTTGCGTATATCTATCGGTACAGCAGAAGAATGTGATAGCGTGATTAATGCCATAAAAAATATTCAAACTGCAAACATATAAAACATTAAAAACGATAACAACAAAAAATCGCAACTGAAGGATCTCAACCATGAGCCAAAAAATTCTTTTTATCGACCGTGATGGAACTTTAATCACAGAGCCCCCCACTGATTATCAAGTTGATAGACTTGATAAGCTTGCCTTTGAAAATGGCGTGATCCCCGCACTTACTGCTCTGCAAAAAGCAGGTTATAAACTCATTATGATCACAAATCAGGATGGATTAGGCACAGAAAGTTTTCCTCAAGCAGATTTCGATCCTCCTCATAATTTAATGATGCAAGTTTTCTCTTCTCAAGGGATCTCATTTGATGACGTTTTAATTTGTCCTCATAAACCCGAAGACAACTGCCCTTGTCGCAAACCAGAAACAGGACTTGTCACCCAATATTTAGTTGATGGCGCACTAGATAAAGATAACAGCTATGTCATTGGTGATAGGCAAACTGATATTCAGCTAGCTGAAAATATGGGTATCAAAGGCCTTCTTTATAATACCGACAAACTCAATTGGGCTGTTATTACAGAGCAATTGACTAAAAAAGATCGCTATGCTCACGTTGAGCGAAAAACAAAAGAAACACAAATTGCGATCGATATTTGGCTCGATCGTGAAGGCAATAGCCAAATTAGTACGGGAGTCGGTTTCTTTGATCACATGCTTGATCAAATTGCGACACACGGTGGCTTTCGTATGAATATAAATGTGAAAGGTGATCTAGTGATTGATGATCACCACACAGTAGAAGATACCGGCCTTGCTTTGGGTGAGGCATTACGTGAAGCATTAGGTGATAAACGAGGTATTGCTCGCTTTGGCTTTACATTACCAATGGATGAGTGCCTCGCAAGCTGTGCATTAGATATTTCTGGTCGTCCACACCTCGAGTACAAAGCCGAATTTAAATATCAACGCGTTGGTGATTTAAGTACAGAGATGATCGAACACTTTTTCCGTTCTCTCTCTTACACCATGGGTTGCACATTACACCTGAAATCAAAAGGCAAAAACGATCACCACAAAGCTGAAAGCTTATTTAAAGTCTTTGGTCGTACCTTACGCCAAGCCATTCGTGTTGAAGGTAATACTTTACCAAGCTCAAAAGGTGTTCTGTAATGAAAGTGGTTATTCTTGATACAGGTTGTGCCAATTTAGCCTCTGTCGCTTACGCCGTTAAGAGACTCGGTTATGACCCAATAGTGTCCTATGAAAAAAATAAGGTGTTATCTGCGGATAAACTCTTTTTACCCGGAGTAGGCACGGCTAGAGCGGCAATGGAACAACTCAAAGCACGTGAGCTAATTCCTTTGATTAAAGCCTTAACACAACCCGTTTTAGGTATTTGTTTAGGCATGCAAATATTGGCCTCACTAAGCGAAGAAGGTAAGGATATCCCTTTATTAGGTTTAGTTGATGGCACCATAGGTAAGCTTGATACAGCCGGATTACCATTACCTCATATGGGGTGGAACCAGGTATTAGCAAAGCCTGGACATCCTCTTTTTCGTGAGCTTGGTAGCGATGCTTGGTTCTATTTTGTTCATAGCTACGCTTTAGCACTCAATGAATCGACGATTGCAGAAACTGAATATGGCACTCGTTTTAGTAGTGCAATTCAGAAAGATAACTTTTATGGCGTGCAATTTCACCCAGAGCGTTCAGGAAAAGCAGGTGCTCAACTTATCAAGAACTTTTTGGAGATGTAACCCGTTATGATTATTCCAGCATTAGATTTAATTGAGGGTAAAGTCGTTCGTCTTCATCAGGGTGATTATGCCAAACAGCGCGATTATGATGATAATCCGCTGACACGCTACCAACAATATGAAAAAGATGGCGCAAAATTACTTCACTTAGTGGATTTAACGGGAGCAAAAGATCCCTCTGCCCGCCAAATTCCACTGTTAAAAGAACTTGTTACTTGTGTCAATGTGCCAGTACAAGTGGGGGGAGGTATTCGCACTGAAGATGATGTTAAATCACTACTTGATGCAGGAGCAAGCCGTGTTGTTATTGGCTCTACCGCAGTCAGTCAGCCCGAAATGGTAAAAACATGGTTTGAGCGCTATGGAGCAGACGCCATTGTATTAGCCCTCGATGTTCGCATTGATAAACAAGGCAAAAAGTGGGTTGCTGTCAGTGGTTGGCAAGAAAACTCGCCCTATACGCTTGAAGAGATCATCGAGCTTTATCAAAGTGTGGGTTTAAAGCATGTGTTATGTACTGACATTTCTCGAGATGGCACATTAGCGGGCTCTAACGTCGAACTGTATAAAGAAATTAGCCAGCGTTTCCCTGATATTTTATTCCAAGCTTCGGGCGGTATTGGTGATTTACAAGATATCGCAGATCTTCCAGCATCTGGTGTTGCCGGTATTATTGTTGGTAGAGCATTATTAGAAGGCAAGTTTACATTAAAAGAGGCAATATCATGTTGGCAAAACGCATAATTCCTTGTCTTGATGTCCGAGACGGGCAAGTTGTTAAAGGTGTTCAATTCCGTAATCATGAAATTATTGGTGATATTGTTCCTCTTGCTGAACGCTATGCCAAAGAAGGTGCTGATGAACTAGTATTCTATGATATTACAGCATCTTCTGATGGTCGTGTTGTGGATAAAAGTTGGGTATCGCGTGTCGCTGAAGTGATTGATATTCCTTTTTGTGTTGCAGGTGGCATTCGCTCTGTTGAAGATGCAGGGAAAATTCTTTCATTTGGTGCAGATAAAATTTCGATTAACTCCCCTGCACTTTCCGATCCTTCACTGATATCTCGTTTAGCTGATCGCTATGGTGTACAGTGCGTTGTTGTAGGCATTGACACTTGGTTTGATGAAAAAACAGGTGAATATTTAGTTTATCAATTCACTGGCGATGAAAAACGCACACAACAAACGCACTGGAAAACCCTTGATTGGGTACGTGAAGTTCAGCAACTTGGCGCAGGCGAAATTGTTTTAAATATGATGAACCAAGATGGTGTAAGACAAGGCTATGATCTAAAACAACTGGCTTTAGTACGCCAAGTTGCAGATGTTCCTATTATTGCATCAGGGGGAGCTGGCGAAATGTCACACTTTCTTGATGCATTTCAATTAGCCAATGTTGATGGCGCTCTTGCAGCTTCTGTTTTTCATAAACAAATAATTAATATCAACGAATTAAAACAGTATCTTGCAAAGAATGACGTTAAGGTAAGAATATAATGAATAGTGAAACATTAGCGCAACTAGATTGGGAAAAAGTCGATAATCTGATGCCTGTGATTATCCAAAATACCATTTCAGGTGATGTATTAATGCTAGGATATATGAATAAAGAAGCATTAAATGTCACTCTAGAAAGTGGGAATGTTACCTTCTATTCGCGCACTAAACAGCGTTTATGGACAAAAGGTGAAACTTCAGGCAACTTTCTCAAATTAGTCAATATTTACCCAGACTGTGATAACGATACTTTACTTATTTTAGCCAATCCTATTGGCCCAACTTGCCATAACGGAACCGAAAGTTGTTTTGCCCCAGCACAAAGCCAATGGGGATTTCTCTATGAGCTTGAAAATTTATTACGTGAACGTAAAAATGCCTCGCCTGATAGCTCTTATACTGCCCGCCTTTATGCCAGTGGTACAAAACGTATAGCCCAGAAAGTGGGAGAAGAAGGTGTTGAAACAGCATTAGCTGCCACTGTTAATGATAGAGAAGAGCTAAAAAATGAAGCCTCAGACTTGCTTTATCACTTAATGGTACTACTACAAGATCAATCATTATCACTCACTGATGTCATAGGTTGCCTACAAGAGCGCCATAAAAAAACAGAGTAAATGAATTAACATTAATATGAAAAAAGCCGATACAAACTAACGTATCGGCTTCATTTTTTGGGAAAAACAAAAGTAATGGCTTAATTACCTTTTTATTTCCTAAAGAACATTACATTGCTTGGCGGAATAACTCGATAACATCACTTTCAGAACCCTGAACTGGGTTAGTGATTGCGCAAGCATCTTTCAGCGCATTTTCAGCTAATGTTTTGAAATCTTCTTCTTTCACACCTAATTCTTTCAGACCTGCTGGAATACCAACATCTTTAGCCATTTTACGAATTTCTTCAATACACGCTTTCGCACCTTGCTCATCGCTCATTGCAGAAACATCAACACCCATAGCTTGCGCGATATCTTTTAAACGACCTGCGGCTGCTTGAATGTTATAAGCTTGAACATGTGGTAATAGAACCGCATTACACACACCATGAGGTAAGTTATAGAAACCACCTAATTGGTGAGCCATAGCATGTACATAACCTAAAGAAGCATTGTTAAATGCCATTCCGGCTAAGAACTGAGCGTAAGCCATGCTTTCACGCGCTGCCGCATCACCACCATTATCAACAACTTTACGTAAAGACTCACTGATCATAGTAACAGCTTTTAATGCACACGCATCAGTAATTGGATTAGCAGCAGTTGAAACATAAGCTTCAACAGCATGAGTTAACGCATCCATACCTGTTGCAGCAGTTAAACCTTTTGGCATACCAATCATTAATTCTGAATCATTTACAGATAAAAGTGGTGTAACGTTTTTATCAACGATAGCCATTTTAATATGACGCACAGTATCTGTGATGATGCAAAAACGTGTCATTTCTGACGCAGTACCTGCTGTGGTATTAATTGAAATTAATGGTAATTGAGGTTTTTCAGAACGGTCAACACCTTCATAATCTGCAATTTTTCCACCATTAGAAGCCACTAAAGCAATACCTTTAGCACAGTCATGTGGAGAACCACCACCTAAAGAAATCACACAATCACATTGATTTTCTTTCAGCAGAGCTAAACCCGCTTCTACGTTTTCAACAGTAGGGTTTGGTGCTGTACCGTCATAAGTAACACTAGAAATACCAGCCTCAGTCAGTAACTTACTGACTTTATCAACAACACCCAGTTGATTTAAAATGCTATCAGTGACAATCAACGCCTTATGAAAACCGAAGTCTTTCATTGAGCTTACAGCATCAGCAAGGCAACCAGCACCAATTTTATTTACAGAAGGGATATAGAATGTTGAAACTGCCATTATTGACTTCCTTTTTAGTAATTAAATCTGCGTTTTAATATGTTCTATTCTTTTTGTTCTTAAATTGATCATCATCAAAATAATGAATAAATATCAATTTGTTTATCATTCTATTATAGGTAATTTAATAAAGAAGCCCAATTACCCTATTAATTCAATAGGATAATACTATTAACATATTATCATTTGTAACAAAATAATTTGAAAAGCTTATCAAAATAATCAAAACCAGCTATGAACATCACAGCAGAATATTTTTTTTAAAGTCGTATAATGACCTAAAAGAAATAACTTATTAAATTCAGGAGTCATTGATGTCTTTGACTATTTTTGAGCAACTTACAGCTTTATTAGATAAAAACCACGCTTCTTACCGTGTTATGAAACACCCAACTGCAGGTCGTTCTGAAGAAGTTGCAAAAATCAGAGGAACACAATTAGGACAAGGAGCAAAAGGACTTGTTTGCCATATAAAAGGTAATGGCGTTAAGCAACATGTTCTTGCAATATTACCCGCCGATAAACAAGCCGATCTATCAAAACTCGCTCACCAAATTGGTGGAACAAGGGCATCGCTGGCTAGCCCTAAAGAAGTGGATGATCTGACTCAATGCGTATTTGGCGCAATACCGCCTTTTAGTTTTCATCCTGCATTGAAACTTGTAGCTGACCCTCTACTTTTTGAACGTTTTGATGAATTAGCTTTTAATGCAGGTACATTAGAGCGTTCTATTATTCTTAATACACAAGATTACAAACGTATTGCACAACCGGAATTAATCTCTTTTATTCGAGATGAAGAAACCCAGCAATAAAAATCTTCAACTTATCTTTAACAATTACCCTAATCTAAGGGTAATTGTTATCATAATAACTATTCTTTCTGAAGGCTTATTTGTTTGTGGATTAACGTTTTATTTATATTAAGGAGTTTATCATTAGTTAATTTCCATTTTAAATAAATCCAACAAAAACAAACAGTTACATGAAATCTCTTTTCCTATCTCTCCCCCACCATATATATTTACATTTCAATCATTTTATTCACTAAAAAAACGAAGCAAAGACACATACTTTTAACGAAGCACCATAAATAAAAACAAAATATAACCTTATTAACCTATTGATTTAAGATAAATAAATCCCACAAATAGCGATAAATTGAAATTAAATCTAATTTTTTAGATGAAGAGCACAATATTTGATAAAATCAACTTTATTTTATTGACCTGATTTACTCATACCTTTAAGTTACCTATTACAACAAAATAAATGTAAATAATAATTTACATCATAATTTCTTTTTTATTTAGTCAATATCTTTCAGTTACAGGGAATTTTTATGCAGACTTCATCCCGCAAGCTCCCCTTTTATCGTGTGTTATATATTCAAGTTATTATTGCTATCATTTTCGGCATTCTATTAGGGCATTTTTACCCTGATGTTGGTGAATCCTTTAAACCACTAGGTGATGGATTTATCAAAATTGTAAAAATGATCATCGCACCGGTTATCTTCTTAACAGTAGTAACGGGTATTGCTGGTATGAATAACATGAAAGCCGTCGGTAAAGTGGCTGGTAAATCAATGATTTACTTTCTCACTTTTTCTACGATTGCACTTGTGATTGGATTAATCACTGCTAACATTATTCGTCCCGGCGATGGCTTAAATATCACTCCTGAATCATTAGATAGTAGCCGAGTAGAAATGTATGTCACTCAGGCACATAGCTCTTCTCTTGTTGATTTTTTAATGAACATCATCCCTGACACTATCGTTAGCCCATTAGTTAACGGCAATATCTTACAAGTATTGTTTGTTTCTGTGATTTTTGGTCTAGCATTAGCATCAATCGGCTCTCGGGGTGAACCTGTATTAAAATTCTTACAACAACTTTGCGACCCAGTCTTTAAGATGGTTAGTATGCTAATGAAATTAGCACCTATTGGTGCCTTTGGTGCAATGGCTTTTACAATAGGTAAATATGGTATTTCTTCTATTGGCAATTTAATGTTGTTAGTTATCACTTTTTATTTAACAGCATTACTTTTTGTATTGGTGGTTTTAGGCGCTGTTGCTAAATATAACGGTTTTTCTATTCTCTCTTTAATTAAATACATAAAAGATGAACTCTGGTTAGTGCTAGGTACTTCTTCATCTGAAGCCGCACTCCCCACATTAATGAATAAAATGGAGAGTCTAGGCTGTAAAAAATCAGTTGTCGGTTTAGTTATTCCAACGGGTTACTCTTTTAATTTAGATGGCACTAATATCTATATGACTATGGCAGCCTTATTTATTGCGCAAGCAACGGGCGTAGATTTGTCATTAACAGAACAAATTACGTTACTCTTTGTTGCCATGATTAGCTCAAAAGGCGCGGCAGGTGTCACTGGTGCAGGTTTTATTACTTTAGCAGCAACCTTATCGGTTGTCCCTAGTGTTCCCGTTGCAGGTATGGCTCTAATCCTCGGTATCGACCGTTTTATGTCTGAATGTCGTGCATTAACTAATATTGTGGGTAATGCTTGTGCCTGTATTGTTGTTGCGCGTTGGGAAGATGCCTTAGATAAAGAGAGAATGAATGATGTTTTTAGTGGAAAAATATCAAAAGAAAACTTTTCTGATGATAATTTAGTCTCTGATAAAACAAACAAAGAGCCTCATTATGTGAAAATCTCTGAGCAATAACTTGTGTTTTTTCTTCACTCGATAATGATAAAAGAGGATATTTAAATAAGTATCCTCTTTTTTATTGAATTATTCATATTTAATTACTTTGTTATTACCATAGTAATAAATAATACAATCATGACAAGTCATCGATTGTATTTAAATACCACTGAAAATTATTTTCACTTTAATAGATTAAAATAAGTGTATAGAAAAATAGTATTTTTAATGTTTTTTAATAATGCTCATCCCGTTTAATACTACAATATTATATCTATAAAAAAGGTGCTCTATTTGAGCACCTTTTGTTTGCTATATTTTGAGTAATATAACCGAATATTTAATCTTACTTATTCCATCCACTCAGTGTGGAATACGCCATCTTTATCAGTACGTTTATAAGTATGCGCACCAAAGTAATCACGCTGAGCTTGGATTAAGTTTGCTGGTAACACTTCTGCACGATAGCTATCATAGTAAGAAATCGCCGCAGAGAATGTTGGAGTAGGAATACCTGCTTGTACACCATAACACACAACATCACGCAGAGCTTGTTGGTAATCGTCAGCGATTTGTTTGAAGTATGGCGCTAATAGCAGATTTGCAATACTTGCATCTTCGTTATAAGCATCTGTAATTTTTTGCAGGAATTGAGCGCGAATAATACAGCCCGCACGGAAAATTTTCGCAATTTCACCGTAGTTTAAATCCCAATTATATTCGTCTGATGCTGCTTTTAGTTGTTGGAAACCTTGAGCATAAGAGACAATTTTACCTAAATACAGCGCACGACGAACATTCTCGATAAAGGCTTTTTTATCACCTGAGAATGCTTTAGGTGTTGGGCCTGATAGTACTTTAGATGCAGCAACGCGTTGATCTTTTAATGAAGAGATATAACGAGCAAACACAGACTCGGTGATAAGAGTAACTGGTACACCTAAGTCTAAAGAGCTTTGGCTAGTCCATTTACCAGTACCTTTATTTGCCGCTTCATCAAGAATCACATCGACAAGGTATTTACCTTCGTCATCTTTTTTACGGAAAATATCAGCTGTAATTTCAATTAGATAGCTACTTAATTCACCTTTATTCCACTCGGTAAAGGTTTCTGCTAGTTCTTCGTTAGTTAGACCTAAAGAGTGTTTTAATACTGAATATGCTTCTGCAATCAGTTGCATATCGCCATATTCGATACCGTTATGTACCATTTTTACATAGTGACCCGCACCATCAGCACCGATATAAGTGACACAAGGTTCACCTTCAGCAACAGCCGCAATCTTTTCAAGGATTGGAGCAACTAATTCGTAAGCTTCTTTTTGTCCACCAGGCATGATTGAAGGACCTTTTAATGCACCTTCTTCACCACCAGAAACACCTGTACCAATGAAATTGAAGCCTTGTGCTGATAATTCACGGTTACGACGAATAGTATCTTTAAAGAAAGTATTTCCGCCATCGATAAGGATATCACCTTTATCTAAATGCGGTGTCAATGCAGCAATTGTTTTATCCGTTGCTTCACCCGCTTTTACCATTAATAAAATACGGCGCGGTTTTTCTAACGAATCAACAAACTCTTCAATAGAATAATTCGGAACCAGTTTTTTACCTGGATTTTCAGCGATAACATCGTTGGTTTTATCGCTTGAGCGGTTGTAAATGGATACAGAATAACCACGGCTTTCAATATTTAGCGCAAGGTTACGTCCCATAACGGCCATACCAACCACGCCGATTTGCTGTTTTGACATGAAAATAACTCCCGTCTGAAAATAAACCTGCCAGTATCAATGTACTGACAATTTGTTAACCTGATCACATAGTAACTCACTCTCTCACTTGGTGGTAGTTATTGATGTAATTGGTATCACAATCTTTTAGACGAAATGAAATTATTCCCCTACTACTAATAATAATTTATTGAAAAATTCCTTCAAATTGCTCATTATTCTCAAGTCGGCATATGCCGTCTTTATAGAAGGTAAAACAAACTGTATGGAATGGATCTTAGATCCGACAATCTGGGTAGGGCTCTCCACCCTTATTGTTCTCGAAATCGTACTTGGTATTGATAACCTTGTTTTCATTGCTATTCTGGCAGATAAACTCCCAGCAAAACTAAGAGATAGAGCTCGTATAACAGGTCTATTGTGTGCCCTTGTTATGCGGATTGTGTTGTTATTTAGTCTCTCTTGGCTTATCACTCTGACAAAACCTCTTATTACACTGTTTGATCATCCTTTCAGTGCAAGAGACTTAATTATGTTGCTCGGAGGGATATTCTTACTGTTCAAAGCGACTATGGAGCTTAATGAACGACTAGAAGGTAAAGATCACGACGAAGGAAAACAACGCAAAACTACTCGCTTTTGGTCTGTGGTTGCACAAATTATCGTGCTGGATGCGGTATTCTCACTTGACTCAGTGATAACCGCTGTAGGTATGGTTGATCATTTAGGCGTAATGATTGCGGCTGTTACTATTGCAATGTTCTTGATGATCCTAGCAAGTAAGCCTCTAACAAGTTTCGTCAATAATCACCCAACCATTGTTATCTTGTGTTTAAGCTTCTTGCTGATGATTGGTTTTGCATTAGTTGCCGAAGGCTTTGGCTACGCCATTCCAAAAGGTTATCTATATGCAGCGATCGGCTTCTCTATCATGATAGAAGTCTTTAATCAGCTTGCACAATTTAACCGTCGCCGTTTTTTATCTGCTTCTCGCTCTTTGCGTGAACGTACAGCAGAAGCGGTTCTACGTATTATTAATGGTAAGCCCGAATCGTCTGAATTAGATCCTCACACATCTGATTTAGTCTCCAGCTCAGAAGAAGTGTTTGATCCTCAAGAGCGTCAAATGATTGTGCGTGTGCTTGGTTTAAGCCAACGTAATGTCAACAGTATTATGACGTCTCGTCATGATGTTGAATACGTAGACTTAAATGCAACACAAGATGATATCCGCCAATTATTAGAGAAGGATCCCCACTCTCGTCTGGTGATCACTGATGAACAACATAGTGATGAACCGATCGGCGTGGTTAATGTCATTCAGCTACTGAATCAACAGTTACGTAATGAGCCTCTAAACTTACGTTTATTGGTCACTCAACCTTTGATTTTCCCTGAAGGCTTATCCTTGCTACAAGCGTTAGAACAGTTCCGTAGTGCTCACACTCACTTCGCTTTTGTTGTAGATGAATTTGGTTCAGTAGAAGGGATCGTGACGCTAACTGACGTTATGGAAACTATCGCGGGTAACCTACCGGTCAGTTCTGAAGAAAACGATTCACGTCATGACTTGGTTCAAAATGAAGATGGTTCATGGACTGTAAACGGTTTTACACCACTTGAAGACTTAGTGCTTTATATCCCAATCAAATTGGATGAAAAACGTGAGTATGAAACCTTAGCAGGCTTATTAATGGAACATTTACAACGTGTTCCAACTGTTGGTGAAAAAATCCTTATTGATGGCATTGAATTTGAGCCGTTAGAAGTGAACAACCATCGAATTAATAAAGTCCGAATTGTTGAACCGACACCAGAAAACGAAGAGAACGTTGACGAAGCGTAATCCCCGTCAAATAGCAAAATATCCGCCTTAAAGGCGGATATTTTTTTATCTGAAGATAATGCGCTGGAAAATACTATGCATACCAATGTCAGTGTTAAAACAATCTGGTTAACCTCTATTCTCTATTGAAGGAGGAAGACAATCACCACCACCTTTAACTGGTTTTTATTATCCAACGATTCAACTGCCTAATGTGCAAAATAGCTGGAGCCTTGTGATTGAAATTTATGAAGGCCCCAAAAAAGTCGCAGATGTTTTTATTCAATTTAAATAACCACCTTCTATATAATTTTTCCTGAGTAAATAAAAAAACGGGCTTTGTTTTCACACAAAGCCCGCCAATAAAATTTTAAACACTCATTTTAGATTAATTCAATACAATGAAAATTAACCTAAAGTACTTGGTACAAGAATTTCTGTAGCAACAATTACAATCACAAGACCGACTAATACAGGTACAGAAACTCGTTTCATCACTTCGAAAGGTGAAATTTTTGCCATACCCGATACCGCGACCACAACACCAGAGACCGGTGATAATGTACGGCCTAAGTTTGAAGCTTGTAACATAGGAATAGTTAAATAAGCCGGGTTTACACCCATATTGCTTGCTAAACGAGGAATTAATTCAACAAACGCATAGAATGGCGCATTACCAGAGCCAGTTGTCATTGCTGCTAACATGGTAATTAAGACCAGCGCAATCATCATCACAATCGCACCCGAACCTAATGATTGAGCACCATCAATTAACGCATTGATAAAGCCAACTGTTGTTAAGCCTTGAGCAAATACCCCTGCCGCCACTAATAACATAACAACTTGAGCAAAGGCATCGGCCATACCGCGATAAGCAACTTCTAAACCTTCAAAAACTTGTTTTGCACTAAAGCTACGAATAAATTCGATAACAGCCGCTAAAATCATACAGATAATAATAATGGCGACAATATGTAATTCTGGCAACCATTTACCATCAAAGACGAGAACGCCGATAATTGGCGTGAAAGGTAAAATCGCATAGAAACTTGGTGCATGAGTTTTGATCTCATTCACGTCTAACATTTCTGTTTCGATATGCTCTTTACGGTCAAGATAACGTTGCCAGAAGAAGTGAGCGATACACATACCTATAATTGCAGCAATAGAGATAGGTAATGTGGTTTTAAATGCAAAATCAATTAACGGCATTTTAGACGCTTCTGCGGCTAAAATAACATCACCTGATGTTGGCGCTAAAATAATAGAAGCTGGAGAGGCACAGATTGCAGCCGCCGCTCCGCGGCTAATTCCCATGTTCACCATAACAGGGAACAATGTTGCCATTAATAACACACCTAAACCTGTTGCTGATGAAACAGCCAGCGACATCAAACATGCAACAATGTAAGCCGCAACCATTAGCAGATAAGGCGAGTTAATCATTTTCAGTGGACGTGAGGCTAATTTAACAACAACATCATTAGCGCCGATGTGTGTCATATAAGAAGCAAAGCCACAAAGTATCATGATCATCATACCTAAATCGCCACCACGGCTCATTAGTAGATTTTTCACATACTCAACAATATCGATTAAACCATAACCTGTCGCAGTTGCACTTGCAGGTAAAACAGTTCTTCCCATAATAACGCTGATGATCAGTAATAACAGACCACCCGTCATTAAAACACCTGTTGGTGAATAGCCTTTTACAATATAACGTCCAACACCTACAGCAACGAAGGCGCCGATAAGAATTTCGATCATTTATTTATCCTGTCTAACATAGTCATTTATAAAATGAAGTTTTTTATTTTTATCATCATTTTTGCGTTTAGTGCGATTGACACACTCTGCCCAAAGGCAACGTTCCAGTGTATGATATATATCAAAAAAAACGACTATTTTTTTGCACATACATAGCATGAATGCTTACTTTTCATTCAAAAGATAAATTAAATGATAGATATAAAGCAAAAAGCACACAATTACCAAAATAGTGTGCTTTTATTAAGAATGTGATGAAGTTAAAAATCGTGAAATTAGATTTTCTTCAATAGTTGATTAAGTGCTTTTACTTCAGGACTTTCTGCATCTTGTTTATTTAACCAATTATCGATAGCTTGCTTGGCTTTTTGCTGTAATTGGTCGCGCAATAATTTTTCAATATTAAGTTCATATTGAATAGCATTCCAATCACCATAGAGCCTTAATGGAATTTCAATTTTAGCCAATTGACGGATAAAATCGTTTTCTTTACCCCAACCTTTTTTGATATTAACCAGTAACATCACATCAAGATCATGGCGTTGAAGATCCACTTTACCCTGCCCTTTAATTTGATAAGCCTCTGCTTGAGCATCGAGTGAATTAATGGTTACTTTCCCTTTGGGCGCTAATTTAAATTGGGCAATCACATTATCTGCTTGGGTATAACTTTCGACATCTTCAGGGTAAATTACTTTATCCGTCGCTTGAGCGACAGATTGCTGAATAACCTGTGGTACATTTAATCCCTGCATTTTAAATTGAGTAACAGATGTATTAAGCGTACCTTGCCAATAATTATAAAAAGCTTTTCGGTTATATCCCGTTCCTTCTAAATTTCCTTTTGCTGAAATTAATCCACTAAAATTTTCAGGTTGATTAAAAACACGCAATAGTGGCTGTAATGGAATATTGTTCATTGTGATATCCATGCTAATATGCGCTGGCACAATGCTTGTAGAGATAACCGTTGGAAGTGAAAAATCACCTTGAAGGAGTTGCCCTGTTAAGGTTTTAATATTCAAGGAGTTAGGATTATTTAGAGCATCAAGTTTAAAATTATTAATCTCTAAATCTTTATAAAGAAGCTTATTCAGTGCTAATTTCAATGTAAATTCAATATTACTCCAATGAGTTAAATCATATTCTTTACTTTCAACAGCGACTGAAGTAATAACCGGTTTTGCCATAATAGTGGCATTTGGTGCAGGTGCTGCATGGGCTGTATTAAATAATGAAAATAACGGTGACGTTTTATTATCTTTTGATGTCAATAATACAGTTTCAGTAGTGTTAGTCGCAGCTAACTCAGGTAACAAGGTATTTAAATTTAATTGTTCACCTTTTAGATCAACTTGATAACGAGTCGTATCTGCAAATTCTGCACTGATATTACCTTGCAATTGACTATCATTAGCAGTGAGATTTAAGTTATTAAGTGAAATTTTTCTCACGCCTTCATTTTGGATATGAAAATCTGAAGTTAAACTTCCTGCAATTCCATTTTCAGGGATCCCAACACCTGATAAAGCGTAATCTAACTGTGTGATATTACCTGAAACTTGGTAAGGATAACTTTTCATATCCGCATTAGCGGCAATATTTAGCATGATCTCACGACGGTCACGATTCACTTTCGTGCTCATTTCAAGACTAACTTGTTTTTTCTCGTCTGTTTTCAACGACAGATTAATATCACGTAAATTAAGCTGCTCACCATCTTTCATTTGCCAAATAATTAAGCTATCTGAAATATTCACTTTAGCGATATTCAACTGCCAATTATTGGCTCTAGGTTCGATAACGGGACGAGAAATATCTCGAGGAGTAGACGGAGGTGATATTTTAGGAATTGCCTTACTTTCAGGTGTTTGGCGAACCACTGCACCTTTAAGCATAACTTCTTTTACTTCAAGTTGATGGGAAAGTAGCGGCAATAACTCAACATCAAGACGCATGTTATCTGCTGTGACTAAAGGCATTTCAGCACCAGGTGCTGTCAATGACATTTTACCACTGATAATGCTTAACTTTGGCCACACATGCCAACGCATATCATCTTGTAATGTGAGTTTATAACCGCTTTGTTTTTCAACCCTTTCAATAAGGTATCCACGGAAATCATTTGGGTTAATGAGTAAAACTAACGCTGTTAAGCCTGCCAAAATAACCACAAGCAAAATAGCCAGTGTTGTCAAAAACCTTTTCATATAATTACCCGTTTAGTGAACATGATAATGATGATTATAAAGATAGTTAATCTTCACTAATCCGACTACCAACTGCACCTTGTTGATTTTTATATTTTGCATCTTGACGACGATTATAAGGTCTATCAGCAGAACCCGACATAGGCTCAAAGCTTAATGCACCAATAACCATACCCGGTCTTAATGCGAGAGGAAGTTTACCTGAATTAAAAAATTCTAATACGATTTGTCCATGCCAGCCAGGATCAATACGATGGGCGGTAACATGCACCATTAAACCTAAACGAGCTAATGATGAGCGTCCATCTAACCATCCAACAACATTATCAGGCAAAGTGACTGACTCCAGTGTCACTGCTAACGCTAATTCACCCGGATGTAAGAAAAATGCTTCACCTTCAGGTAAAACAATTTCATCACTCATTACACGCTCTAGCGCAGCGTTCACTTCAGCCTTAGGGCCACTCAAATCAATATAAGCTGCAGTATGGCCTTGGAAAACACGAAATTGATTTCCTAAGCAAACATCTGCTGTTGCGCCGTTAATTCGCTCGACGGGCGGGCGGGGTTCAATGACTAATTTACCTTCATCCAGCCACTGAATAATATCACGGTCGCATAATCGCATTTTATTTCCTTCTTCAAGTTAAACAGGCAGTTTCATCATGCATGAAAGCTGCCTACAAATGAATCTATTATTCGCAGAATTGCCCAATTTTTGCTTTCAGAATATCAATCGCAACGCGGTTTTTTCCCCCTCTAGGGACAATAATATCGGCATATTGTTTAGAAGGCTCAATAAACTGGAAGAACATCGGACGAACGGTTTTATTATATTGTTCAATGACTGAGTCTAAGCTACGTCCACGTTCATTCACATCTCGTTTAATTCTACGCATCAAGCAAATATCTAATGGCGTATCAACAAAGATAGAAAAATCCATCTCTTCACGCAGGCGTTTATCTGTTAATAACAAGATGCCTTCAATGATAATAACTTTTTTAGGTTGAAAAGGAATGGATTCTGCTTTGCGAGTGTGAGCAACGTAGTCGTATTGAGGGAGTTCTATGGATTTTCCTGCTTTTAATTCACACAAATGATGATATAAAAGTGCGTGATCCATCGAGTTTGGGTGGTCATAATTGACCTTATATCGTTCTTCCATCGTTAAATCACTTTGGTCACGATAATAACAATCTTCTGGTATCACTCCGATATTATGATCACCTACTTGCGCTCTTAATTCGCGGTAAAGTGTACTTGCAATAAGGCTTTTACCCGAAGCAGAGGCTCCAGCGATACCTACAATTGTGCACTGATGTGCTGTGTCAGCCATAATCAAAAACCTGGTTTGAAATAAAAAGAGGGATAACGTAATAATATGTAAATATTACGCTAGCGCAGATTATAGTTTTGAAATCACTCTGGTTCCAGCGTAAAACCAGAAATCTATTTGTTTTTTATCAAAAACAGTCGGAAATTGCATATAAAAATGGAAAGCCAAATGGCTCTCCATTTAAATCAGCAAATAATTCAAGATATTATTCCACTGTAATTACACTGCGCGGAAAGAAATTTCCGTTGGAATTGCATCACCATCCCAATACATTTGAGCGGACACTGTAGATGCGATTTCGCGATAAATATCGGCAAACTCACCTTCAGGATCACGCATCACGGTTGGTTGCCCGCGGTCTAGGTCTTCACGTAAAGAGATATGAAGAGGAACTTGGCCTAATAATTGGCAATGATACTTCTCTGCTAATTTAGCCGCACCACCAGTACCAAAGATAGGTTCAAGGTGACCACAGTTACTACAAATATGTGCACTCATGTTTTCAATAATACCTAAGACAGGCACATTGACTTTTTTAAACATGACGATCCCTTTCATTGCATCCACCAGCGCGATATCTTGTGGTGTTGTTACCACAACCGCAGCAGTTACAGGGATATTTTGAGATAAGGTCAATTGGATATCACCTGTTCCCGGTGGCATATCGATAACCAGATAATCCAAGTCAGGCCACAGCGTATCTTGAAGCATTTGCATTAATGCTTTGCTCGCCATAGGACCACGCCATACCATTGCATTATCATCGGTGACTAAATAACCGATAGAGTTAGACGCTAAACCATAAGCCATAATCGGTGCCATATGTTGTCCATCAGGAGACGTTGGACGCTCCATTGTGGTCCCCAACATATTCGGAATAGACGGCCCATAAATATCAGCATCAAGAATACCTACTTTAGCGCCTTCTTGTGCAAGAGCTAACGCAAGGTTAACGGCTGTACTTGATTTACCAACGCCACCTTTACCAGAGCTCACTGCAAGAATATTACGCACACCATTAACACCTGGCAGATCATTTGCACGGCGTAAGGTTGAAATATTATGCTTGAGTTTCCATTCAATGGCTTTTGCACCAGTAATATTGCGAAGTTCGGCGGTCTTTTCTTCAATTAGGACTTGGAAAGGTTTTTTCCAAACAAACGGCATCACTAACTCGATATGAAGAACATCGTCAATCATCGCACATTGATGTAATGCTTTTAGAGAAAGCAGATTACGTTTCAATGTTGGGTGTTCAAAAGTAGACAAGACACCTGAAACTTTTTCGTTCAGAATCTCAGGGGTGGTCTGCTCGGGGGATTTATCACTCATCCCGGCTCCTCTCGTTTTCATTATTTATTAAATATATGAGTGTATCTATCATATCAGATAGTAGATGACTACGATAATGCCTTACCTCAATTTGCCAACTGAAATTTCTCTTGCAAAAACTCAATTATTGCCCTAGCGACATCATGACGGATCGGTTAACATCAAAGTCCCTTTTATTAATTTTATGGAAGTAAGATCCTTACTATGTCTCACGTCGTGAATAAATTATTGGTAACCTGCGCGTTACCTTATGCTAACGGTTCAATTCATCTCGGTCATATCCTTGAACACATTCAGGCAGATATCTGGGTCCGTTATCAACGAATGCGCGGCAAAGAAGTTCATTTCATCTGCGCTGACGATGCTCACGGTACACCTATTATGCTAAAAGCCCAACAACTGGGTATCACGCCAGAAGCAATGATTGAAGAAATGAGCAAAGAGCATCAGCAGGATTTTGCGGGTTTCAATATCAGTTATGATAATTATCACTCTACACACAGTGAAGAGAGTCACCAATTATCAACTAAAATTTATCTTGCACTGAAAAAAAATGGTCACATCAAAAGCAAAACTATTTCTCAGCTTTATGATGAAGAAAAAGGTATGTTTTTGCCTGACCGCTTTGTAAAAGGCACTTGCCCTAAATGTAAAGCGCAAGACCAATATGGTGATAACTGTGAAGTTTGTGGCTCAACCTACAGTCCAACAGAATTAATTAACCCACGCTCTGTTGTATCAGGTTCAACGCCTGTTATGCGTGAAACTGAACACTATTTCTTCGACTTACCTGCATTTAGCAATATGTTACAAGAGTGGATCCGCTCTGGTGCTCTGCAAGAGCAAGTTGCGAATAAAATGCAAGAGTGGTTTGACAGCGGTTTACAACAGTGGGATATCACTCGTGACGCACCTTATTTTGGGTTTGAAATTCCAGATGCACCGGGTAAATATTTCTATGTATGGTTAGATGCACCAATCGGCTACATGAGTTCATTCTTAAACTTATGTGAAAAACGCGGTGATTTAAGTTTTGACGAGTTTTGGAATAAAGACAGCAAAGCAGATCTTTATCACTTTATTGGTAAAGATATCGTCTATTTCCACAGCTTATTCTGGCCTGCAATGTTAGAAGGTAGCGAATATCGCAAACCAACCAACTTATTTGTTCACGGTTACGTCACTGTAAATGGTGCGAAGATGTCAAAATCTCGTGGCACCTTTATTACAGCGCGTGCTTATCTTGATCATTTTGATGCTGATTGTCTACGTTATTACTATGCTGCAAAACTTTCATCACGCATTGACGATATTGACCTAAACTTAGAAGACTTTGTTCAACGTGTTAATAGCGACATTGTAAATAAAGTCGTTAACCTAGCATCACGTACAGCGGGTTTTATCAGCAAGCGTTTTGATGGCAAATTAGCTGATTCTTTAGATGATGCTAAACTTTATCAACACTTTGTTGATATGAAAGAAACTATCGCACAGTCATTTGAAAATCGTGAATTTGGTAAAGCTGTTCGTGAAATTATGGCATTAGCTGATGAAGCTAACCGTTACATTGATGAAAAAGCGCCTTGGATCGTGGCTAAACAAGAGGGTCAAGATGCTCAGTTACAAGCAATCTGTACTATGGGAATTAACTTATTCCGCGTATTGATGACTTATTTAAAACCAGTATTACCTTCACTAACAGAGCGTTCAGAAGCCTTTTTACAAACTCAATTAACATGGGATGCGCTTGAAAAACCGCTGTTAGGCCAAGAGATCACTAAATTCAAAGCGCTGTTTAATCGCATTGAAATGGATAAAGCCAATGCCATGGTTGAAGCATCAAAAAGTACCATTGCGCCAGTAAAAGAAATAACAGGCCCATTAGCAGATTCGCCGATTCAAGAAACCATCAACTTTGATGATTTTGCGAAAATCGATATGCGTATTGCTGAAATTAAACAAGCAGATTTAGTTGAAGGTTCAGACAAACTGCTGAAATTAATTCTGGACTTAGGTGGCGAAACTCGCCAAGTATTCTCAGGTATTCGTACTGCATACCCTGATCCTAAGGTGTTAGAAGGTCGCTTAACGGTAATGGTGGCAAACTTAGCTCCTCGTAAAATGCGTTTTGGTATTTCAGAAGGCATGGTAATGGCAGCAGGTCCTGGCGATAAAGATATCTTCTTACTCAGCCCAGATTCTGGTGCAAAACCGGGTCAGCAAGTGAAATAACAACTAAAATTCATTTACAAAATAAATGAATGGCGGGGTTCTATTAGAGCCCCGCCTTTTTTTTATTGTGATCCATAGCACACTTTCAAAATCGGTGTATGATAATTCTGTTAGTTGATTTGGGACACTTACTTATGAAATCTAAACGGGCACGATTGCAGATTACGCTTTGGCATTATCTACGATCTTTTTTGGTACTTTATCTTTGTCTCTTCGCTGGTAATCTTATTTCAGCCCTTCTACCCTTCGCGGTTCCAGGCAGTATTGTTGGCTTACTAATTCTTTTTGGTTTACTGGCTTTTCAGCTTATCCCTGTGCGTTGGGTTAAACCTGGTGCAAATATCCTCTTAAAAAACATGTCATTACTCTTTATCCCCATCGGGGTTGGTGTAATGAACTATTATGATTTGTTAAGTCAGCAACTTTTTCCCATCGTTTTAGCCTGCGTCGTGAGTACCTTTGGTGTTATGGCACTCGTTGCCTATTGCTCACACTATGTTCATCGCGAGCGCGTTATCGTGGGTTCGAAACCAGACCAAGTTGAAGATATTGTTGAAACAAAAGAGAAAGACGATGATAAAGCGTTAAGTGAGAAGAAAAAATGTTAGCCATATTAATGAATATTTGGTGGTCACTTCCTTTAAGTATTTTTATTTTTTACTTAGCTCGTAAGCTTGCAGCCCGATTTAAATTGCCTATTTTAAATCCTCTGCTAATTGCTATTGTGGTAATTATACCTATTTTGTTAATAGCCAAAGTGCCTTACGAAAATTATTTCGCAGGTAGTCGAGTTTTAAATGACTTACTGCAACCCGCCGTTGTCGCTTTAGCTATACCACTTTATCAGCAATTACACCAAATTCGTGCACAGTGGAAATCATTAATCAGTATTTGCTTTATTGGTAGTATTGCTGCGATGGCCAGTGGCACAGCCATTGCATTATGGGCTGGTGCAACACCTGAAATTGCCGCATCAATCTTACCTAAATCAGTGACAACGCCAATTGCAATGGCTGTCGCAGACTCCATAGGTGGTATTCCTGCAATCAGTGCTGCATGTGTTATTGCAGTAGGTATTTTAGGTGCCATTTTTGGTCATACATTATTTAAGCTACTGCGTATTCCTACTCACGCCTCTCGTGGTTTGGCTATGGGAACCGTATCTCACGCAGTGGGAACAGCACGAGCTGCAGAAATCGATTATATTGAGGGGGCTTACAGCTCATTGGCCTTAATGACTTGCGGGATTATTACTTCCCTTACTGCGCCATTTATCTTCCCTATTATTTTACATCTCTATAGTTGATATCTTTCTTACCCTCTATTCTTAAATCCCCGATTTAATTAAATTTATTTCGGGGATTTCACTATAAATTTGAGATATATCTCTCAATTAATGAATTTGTTGCAATTGTTTCATTGAAAACATGACTTTTATCACATATAAGAGTGAGTAAAGATGCCTAGAATCTTACAATACAGAAAGATTAATGGGAGACTCATGTATGCATACTCGTTTTCAGGCAGTTTGGTCAGATTTATCCCCTCAGTTGCAACAAGCGCTTGCTCCTTATCTTGAGCAGGATGAATTCCCTGCAATGTTTACGGCAGAGCAGGTCAATGCCATAAAAACTCAGTTACAATGTAATGATGATGCCTTAGCCCTCGCACTTTTACCGGTTGCTGCTGCTTGTGCTGTTGCACCAATCTCTAATTTTAAAGTCGGTGCGGTTGCACGTGGTGAGAGTGGTAATCTCTACTTCGGTGCCAATATGGAATTTGCTGGCGCCCCACTACAACAGACTGTTCACGCTGAACAAAGTGCTGTAACTCATGCTTGGTTACGTGGTGAGTCTCGCTTAATTTCAGTCACCGTTAACTATACACCTTGTGGTCATTGTCGCCAGTTTATGAACGAATTGAACAGTGGCACCCATATTCAAATTCAGTTACCGGGTAGAAAAATGGCAACATTGGGTGATTATTTACCTGATAGCTTTGGCCCAAAAGATCTTAATATCACCTCTTTATTAATGGACAAAGTTAATCACGGTTACAAAATTGATAACCCTAGTGAGTTAGCGCAACAGGCGCTACAAGCGACTAATCGTAGCCACGCACCTTATAGTGAGTCGCACAGTGGTATTGCTGTGCAAATGAAAAGTGGCAAAATTTTCCAAGGTAGCTACGCAGAAAATGCTGCATTTAACCCAAGTCTTCCGCCATTACAAGCCGCATTGATTTTATTAAATATGGCAGGTGAGAGTGTGATGGATATTGAATCGGCTGTCTTAATTGAAAAAGCAGAAGCCATTTTAACGCAATGGGATGCAACTCAAGCCACATTAATGGCTTTAGGTTGTCGCCAGATGCAACGCATCACTTTGTAAAAAATTTTAACTTATTCCTCTAAAAATCGCTCCTAAAAAAGCATCAGCATGTAAATTTTGCTGATGCTTACCAGAAAAAGTTGTAACAACTGTATCTATCTCTCATTTCTAAGCATAAAAATCATAAAAAAATAACATAAGCTGTACATATTTTTATTATTTTGTAGGATCTACAATTGTCATGTGACTAACTGCCTTACAAGAGTATTTTTCATGGAACTGGAACACGAAAGTAAACGCCCTCTCTACATCCCGTATGCAGGCCCAATCCTGCTTGAATTTCCCCTGTTAAATAAAGGTAGTGCTTTCAGCGAAGAAGAACGCAGCACCTTTAACTTACATGGTTTACTGCCAGAAGCAGTTGAAACCATCGAAGAGCAGGTTGAACGCGCTTATCGCCAATATCTTGATTTCAAAAACGATAACGATAAACATATTTACCTCCGAAATATCCAAGATACCAATGAAACCCTGTTTTACCGTCTATTGGAATCTCACCTCACTGAAATGATGCCAATCATTTATACGCCAACAGTGGGTGAAGCTTGTGAACATTTCTCTGATATTTATCGTCGAGCTCGCGGTTTATTTATCTCTTACCCTAACCGTGCCAATATCGACGATATGCTACAAAACGCCACGAAACAGAACGTCAAAGTCATTGTTGTAACAGATGGCGAACGTATTCTCGGTTTAGGTGACCAAGGTATCGGTGGTATGGGTATACCTATCGGTAAACTCTCTTTATATACCGCGTGTGGTGGTATTAGCCCAGCGTACACACTGCCTGTTGTACTTGATGTTGGTACTAACAACCCACAACGTTTAAATGATCCTCTGTATATGGGATGGCGTCATCCTCGCATTACAGGTGATGAATACAACGAATTTGTTGATGAGTTTATCCAAGCAGTTAAACGTCGCTGGCCAAATGTTTTATTACAATTTGAAGATTTCGCACAAAAAAATGCGATGCCTTTATTAAACCGTTATCGTGATGAACTATGTTGCTTTAACGATGATATTCAAGGTACAGCATCGGTCACTTTAGGTAGCCTAATTGCAGCAAGTCGTGCTGCTGGTCGCCAGTTAAAAGACCAAACAGTCACTTTCTTAGGTGCTGGTTCTGCAGGTTGTGGTATTGCTGAGCAAATCATTGCCCAAATGAAATCTGAAGGTTTAAGTGATGAGCAAGCGCGTGAACGTATCTTTATGGTTGACCGTTTCGGCTTATTAACAGACAAACTGCCAAATTTACTGGATTTCCAAAGCAAACTTATCCAAAAAAGCGAAACCATTGCTAATTGGGAAACCGCAAGTGATGCAATTTCACTGCTAGAAGTGGTTAAGAATGCAAAACCAACTATTTTGATTGGTGTTTCAGGACAAGCAGGTTTATTCACTGAAGAAATTATTCGTGAAATGCACAAACACTGTGAACGTCCTATCGTAATGCCATTATCTAACCCAACGTCTCGTGTAGAAGCGCGTCCTGAAGATATTATCAACTGGACTGATGGACAAGCTTTAGTGGCCACAGGCAGCCCATTTGCCCCCGTTAAATACAAAGATAAAGAGTATCCAATTGCACAATGTAACAACTCTTATATCTTCCCAGGTATTGGGTTAGGTGTTATCGCATGTGGTGCGAAGCGTGTTACTGATGCCATGTTAATGGTTGCAAGCCGCGCATTAGCAGATTGCTCGCCAATGGCAAAAGAAGGTGATGGTTCTCTGTTACCTTTACTGGCTAATATTCAACAAGTTTCGCGCTACATCGCAAAACAAGTTGCCAAACAAGCACAAGTACAAGGTGTTGCTACTGTTACGTCTGATTCAGCATTAGAAGAAGCGATTGAACGTAACTATTGGGCACCAGAGTACCGTATTTACAAAAGAACCTCGTTCTAGTAGCTTGAAACACTAAGTACCATTCTGAAAAGCGCGTCATTACTTAATATGAGGCGCTTTTTTCTTGCTTCCCTATTCCTGCTCAAGTAGCCTTAAGCATTATGAAAGTCATTGGTTATTTGCGTCATTAAGGCAAGGACATGCTAAAACGCCTCATTTATCTCTTTCTCACACTTTTTATGCTGCTTGCAGTCATTTTGATTGCCTGCGATCGTTGGATCGGCTGGAAAACTAATCCTTATATCTTTGAAGATGTGGATACATTACCCGCTAAAAAAGTGGGTATGGTGTTAGGTACATCGAAGTACTATACCAGCGGTTATATAAATCAGTTTTATCAATACCGTATTCAAGGTGCTGTTAATGCTTATAATAGTGGCAAAATTCAGTATTTATTACTTAGCGGTGATAATGCAAAACATAGCTATAATGAGCCAAATACGATGCGTAAAGATCTCATTAAAGCAGGCATTCCTGCCTCTCGTATTGTGATGGATTTTGCGGGTTTCAGAACACTCGATTCAGTTGTACGAACAAAAGAGGTGTTTGGTACAGATGGATTTACCATTATTACTCAGCGTTTTCACTGTGAACGTGCTGTTTTTATCGCATTAGAAAAAGGAATTGATGCGCAATGCTTTGCGGTTGCATCCCCAAAAAGCATGTTTAAAGTGCGTGTACGCGAAGTATTTGCAAGAGCAGGTGCAATGATTGATGTTTATATTCTAAACCGCGAACCCCGCTTTTTAGGGCCACCAGAAACGATCCCCGCAATACAATCTATCCCTGAAGGCATTAAAGGTTATCCTGCGGTTTCACCGGAGGAAGTCGAATCACTTCCTCTGAATGAAAATAATCATGAAAAAACCTAAAAAAATTGTGCTAATTTTGAGGCTGATTTACGCCAGATCCACTCTATTGGCCCTTGTGGAAAATAACGTAACCAAATCACAGCAAAAACAATATTAATTGCCCAAATGACGACAACAAAAGGCATCAGCTCAGGTAAAGTAAATTGATTAAATAACCCCATACGCTGAAATAGATAAATACCAATAACACTTTGCATTAAATAGGTCGTTAACGCCATTTTGCCAACACAACGTAAAGCATAAGCAAAATAAGAATGTTGAATACTATTCCAACTCCAATAGAACAGCGCAATATACCCCAAACTTTGCACCACTTGGATCAGCATAGTTAAAGGCTGTGCTAAAATAGCCGCCCAGCGGTAATCCCAATCAAGATAATAATCCACCAGCACAATAACCGTTTGTAAGCTTAAACTTATTGTGAGGAAATAAAGTGCTACACGACCATAATGAGCGCGACTAAATTTCTGCTGCAACCAGCCTGATGCCATTAATGCTGCTCCCATCAACATCGCACCAAACAAAAACCAACTGTATTGACGTACTAGATTAAAAACAAACAGCGTTAGCTCATTTAAACGATAATAAACACTATTTAAATAAGGCCCTGTTTTCCAATCTGATTCAGATAATTGAGAATATGGTGTGCTATACCAAACGGTATCAATAAAATCACGATAATAATAAAACAACGCACCTAAAATAAGCGCACCACAAAAATAGAGTACCGCGCCTAATATAAATTGGTGCTTTGTCGCAATTGATTTGATAAACGCAAAAACAAATAAACCACATATACTATATGGAAATAAAATGTCACCTTCCCAAATAAATAATGTGTGAATAACCCCAATCAATGCCAATACAACGAGTCGCGATAAATTAAAACGCATCCCTTTATACAAAAGCAGATAAAGCGTACCACCAAATAGTAACGCAAAAATAAAGAGGAATTTTCCTTGAGCAAACAGATTTAATGCCATCCATGTTATACGATCACCAAAAGAGGCTTCTCCCGAATGTAATGGGTTAAATGAAGCCACTCTTAATAATGCAAAACCTGAAATATTGAGCAATAAAATGCCAAGGATCGCCATTCCTCTCAACGCATCAAGTGCTTCGATACGCTGATGAGACGATTCATTCATTTTTATTTAAAATCTCAAATATGACGAACAGCGCGCAAAAACTCCTGACGCGTATTTTGACTAGATTTAAATAATCCACCTAACGAAGTTGTTGTCGTTGCACTCGTTGCATCACGGATGCCTCGCGCTTTAACACAATAGTGCACCGCATCAATAGAAACAGCCACATTTTTTGTACCGAGTAACGTTTGTAATGCGATAAGAATTTGCTGTGTTAAACGTTCTTGAACTTGAGGGCGCTGAGCAAAGAATTGCACAATTCGATTAATTTTAGATAACCCAATCACTTTATCTTTTGGAATATAAGCCACAATCGCTTTACCATCAATAGTGACAAAATGATGCTCACAAGTACTTGTTAATGTGATATCTCGCACCGTCACCATTTCATCAACTTGCATTTTATTTTCAATTAGCGTGATTTTTGGGAAGTTGTGGTAATCCAGCCCTGAGAAAATTTCATCAACATACATTTTAGCAATACGACGAGGTGTTTCAGCTAAACTATCGTCGCTTAAATCCAGATTTAACAGCTTCATCACTTCTGTCATATGATGTTCAATTTGCTGCTTGCTCTCACTTGGAGAGAGTTGTGGTTCACGAAGAGGCGTTTCCAAACCGCGTTCGACTAACGCAGCGTGCACCCATTGCGCCTCTTTACTTAATGATGACATTGGACTCTCCGATAAACACATTAATTAAGTAGCTGTTATCGCGCTTAGCAACAACAGCTTACACTTTAGATGACCTCAATCACATTATCCAGCAATACCGCATTTTTCGTTATGAAATTATTGCATTTTTGTATGGACTATTTTTTGTTTGCTAAGCTATTTTTCTTTTAAACACACCAGAAAACCGCCGATTATCAATACAATAAAGGCAACATAAAGTGCGGGTTCTAATTTTCCCGTCAATGCCGTTGAAAGTGAAGAAATGACAGGGCCAACTAATTGTCCAATAGCATAAAAAGTAGTGAGTAAACCCGCCATATAACGCCCATGCTCAGGCGCTAATTCTCTACCTCGTAAAAAAGCCAGCTGTACCGCACACATAAGACCGCCACCAATTAAGAAAGCGCCAATCGCAAGCCCTGTTATTGTCGGAAGCCACTCTGCAATCAAAATACCTAATGCTTGTAACCAAAGCGTAATAGCTAAACGTAACTGCGTATTTAATACATTACGCGTTAAAATAGCGATCCCAATACATAATGCCGCAGAAGCACCGAATACAGGCCAAACAAATTGCGCAATTAGGCTTCCTGGAAAGCGTTCTGCCGCCATTTGAGAAAGAAATGTTGCGGGTAAAATATAACCAAATCCGGCAAAAGTATAACCCCAAATCAGCTTTTTCATCGCGGGAGTTAGCGTTAAAGGGGCAACGTTTACTGCTTCTCTACTCATTGACCAAGGCTTAGGAAGATAGTAGCTCACATATAGGGCACAAATAAAAGCAAGAGAACCATAAATTAACCATCCCGCCATCGCGCTCATTTGCCATTTCATTATAAACACAGCAAGAATACCGCTAATAAATATACCTGCGCCAGTTCCGGCATAAACAGCCACACTTAATGCTGGTCGATTAAGACGAGCCAGTAATTCGTTAGCCCATGAAGCCACTAGCACTAACGTCCAACCACTTGCCCAGCCAATAAAAAATCGTGCAATACTATGTGTAAATGCATCATTTAAAAAAGCAGATAGCAGCGTAATTATCACCGCTCCCCAAAGACCAGCCCACAAGCGATATCCCACACCTTTAACGGCTTTCATCGCATCATAGGAGCCCGCAAGATAACCAAGATAATTAAATGCAGCGACAATACCCGCACTTGTCAGTGTTAATTGATATTCTGCAATCATCAACGGCACTTGTGGTGTAAATGTAAAGCGCCCTATTCCCATTGCCACAACTAAAGCAAGAAACCCACTAAAAGCGATATGAAAAGCTTGCGCTGAATGACTTTGATGATTTGAAGTATTCATGGATATCCACTATTTTATCATTTTAAATATGCTACTCATTAATAGCAGAACAAGTAACATATTACCTCCAACACACTAACATTTTCGTAATAATAAGTTTCATTTCTTTCTATTCACAAGATGATCTCTGACATGATGATGTTCATCGTGATAGATTAGTATCATGAAATAAAAAAGAACATTTTGATAGATCTTGGAGTATATGATGAGTCAATGTCACGTTAGCGGTTTATTATCTCTTGATGAAGCGCTAGAAAAACTACTTGAAAAACCGCTGGCAATTACCAATACCCTTAACATTCCATTAAATAACGCCGCAGATTATATTCTAAGTGAAGATATTACATCTCCACTGAATGTTCCCCCTTTTGATAATTCGGCAATGGATGGTTACGGACTTCGTTACGCTGACTTAGAAGCCCAAGCTCCACTTCCTATTGCAGGTAAATCGTTTGCAGGGATCCCTTTCGAGGGAGAACTCCCTGTTGGGCAATGTGTACGCATTATGACAGGAGCAATGGTTCCTACTGGTGTTGATACTGTCATTATGCAAGAAGAAGCTGAAGTAACTGAGCATGGTGTTCGTTTTTTACAGCCGGCAAAAAAAGGCCAGAATATTCGCCGGATTGGTGAAGATATTAAAGAAAACGACATTGTATTACCTGCTGGTACTAAACTTTCAACCGCGCAATTACCTTTAATTGCCTCTTTAGGTGTAGCAACAGTACACGTTTATCGTCGTTTAAAAGTAGCTGTTTTCTCAACTGGTGATGAATTACAAACTATCGGTCAGCCATTAAAAGCGGGACAAATTTATGATACTAATCGCTTTGCAGTACGTTTAATGCTAGAAAAACTAGGATGTGAAGTGTTAGATTTAGGCGTTATTCCTGATTCACCAGAAAAACTGCGTGAAACCTTTAAAAAGGCTGATCAAGAAGCAGATTTAGTGATCAGCAGTGGGGGTGTTTCTGTGGGCGAGGCCGATTACACCAAACAAATTC
Organism: Proteus faecis; assembly: GCF_003144395.1. Lineage (GTDB taxonomy): Bacteria > Pseudomonadota > Gammaproteobacteria > Enterobacterales > Enterobacteriaceae > Proteus > Proteus faecis. Next base: position 259,151 of record NZ_PENZ01000045.1, read on the forward strand.
TTGATGAAATTGGTGAAATTGGTTTTTGGAAATTAGCGATCAAACCAGGAAAACCTTTTGCTTTTGGTCGGTTACACAACGCATGGTTCTGCGGTTTACCAGGTAATCCAGTCTCGGCAACGGTGACATTCTACCAATTAGTCCAACCTTTAATCGCTCGTTTGTCAGGATTTAGCCATTGGAAAGCACCACAACGTTTCCAAGCTATTGCTCAATCATCATTGAAAAAATCAGTAGGTCGCTTAGATTTTCAACGAGGTATCGCCAGTATCAATGCAGATGGCAAATGGCAAGTCGATACTTCAGGACATCAAGGCTCTCATGTTTATAGCTCATTTAGTGTCGCTAACTGCTTTATTGTTTTAGAGCGTGAACGCGGTAAAGTCGCTGCGGGCGAAACTGTGACTATCGAACTATTTAATTCTCTATTAAAAAGTGAATAGCCTTTATGAGTATTGAATTAACGGATGAAGAAACACTACGCTACAATCGCCAGATCGTATTAAGAGGCTTTGATTTTGATGGTCAAGAAGCGCTGAAAAGCGCTTCTGTATTGATTGTTGGCGCAGGTGGTTTAGGATGTAGTGCCTCGCAATATCTTACAGCCGCAGGTATAGGGAAACTCACATTATTAGATTTTGATACCGTTTCCCTTTCTAATCTGCAACGCCAAATTCTTCATCGCGACGCCACGATTGGTCAACCTAAAGTACTCTCTGCAAAAGCAACATTAGAAGCAATTAATCCTCATGTCACGATAGAAACCGTTGATGCATTACTTGAAGATGAAGCTTTATCAGAGCTTATTAGCCACCATAATATGGTTATGGATTGTACTGATAATGTGACAGTGCGTGAACAACTTAATCGCCTCTGCTTTCAGCAGAAAAAACCGCTCGTTTCTGGTGCTGCTATTCGGATGGAAGGACAAATTAGTGTGTTCACCTATCAAGAAGACGAGCCTTGCTATCGCTGTTTAAGTCATCTTTTTGGTGATAATGCATTAAGTTGTGTTGAAGCTGGCGTAATGGCACCCGTAGTAGGTACTATTGGCACATTACAAGCCGTTGAAGCCATTAAATTACTGACTGGCTACGGTGAAAATTTACATGGTAAAGTATTGATGTTTGATGCAATGAGAATGCAATTTCGCGAATTCAAATTACCTAAAAATCCACATTGCGAAGTGTGTTCTGCCAATTTACCAGACAACTAACCACTTTTTATCCAAGATAAGGTAAGTCTAACCGATTTAAACTTACCTTACTTTCTCTCAAAAATAGAGGTATTAAACTGTTTTTTACACATTTTAATCCACCTTCTAAGTCGTATTTTTCGTTAAGTCGATGTAACAAGCTTGTAGTATTCACTCTGATTTAATTCTACTATGACCGCCCGCGTCAAAACGCAACAGGATGCCCTATAAGCAAAACAATCATTTAAGCACGCATTCTATGTGCTAAAAAAGCAATACAAGGTAGAAGAATGACATTTCAAATTGCAGACACTCTCTATTACAACGGACTTATTTATACCGCTGATCATAATAACAATATTGTTGATGCCATCGCGATCGAGCAAGGTATCATTATTGCTTCAGGTAAAAAAGAGGCGTTACTTTCTTACTGCAATGAAAATACAGAGCAGATTGATTTGCAGGGAAGAATGGTCATGCCGGGCATTATTGATGCACATATGCACCCTTTCTGGGGAGGTGCAACGTTAGCAGGTTGCCATCTTGATTATCAATCACTCTCTATCGATGACATTTTATTGCGTATTCAGAACTACCTTGATGAAAACTTTATCGATAGTGATACCGAATGGTTAAAAGTCTCCGCATGGTATCGAGAGGGTATGCTACCAGAAGGCGTGCAAATGACACGTTACCACCTTGATACCTTAAATACGACTCGCCCTATTTTGCTCTTTTCTAGTGATTGCCATAGCGTTCTTGCTAATTCTCGCGCTCTAGCGCTATTAAATATCACCGCAGAAACGCCCGATCCCCCTGATGGAAACATTGAACGTGATAGTGATAGAACACCTATTGGTATTCTTGAAGATGCACCAGCAATGCAAGCCATTGATAGTTTACCTCCATTGACTGACGCTCAAAATTTACAGATAGCTCGCCATGTTCAAAAATTATTAAATCAACAAGGCGTGACCACCATTATGGATGCTCGTGTGGGTGAGCCTCAATTACGCGCCTTTAATACATTAAGAAAAACAGGCGAATTGACTCTTCGTATAGAGAATGCCGTTGAAATCACGCCAGATGATGTAACGTGTATTGACGATATTCCAAACGCTGTACACCATGCTACTACTCGCTTTTCACAATGGCATCAAATCAGCAATGGCGCTCAACCCAGTGTTGCGATCCGCCATATCAAACTTTTCCTTGATGGTGTATTACAAGCGCCGATTATGACAGCGCGCTTACACTCACCTTATCGTATTAATGTTGGTACTGACGACACGCCACACTGGCAAAACTCTGAACATATTGGCGATCTCTATTTCTCACCTGAAATTTTAACACCACTAATCACTGAGATTGCCCGTGCGGGTTATCATCCTCATATTCATACTGTTGCTGAAGGTGCCATTAGTACAGCACTTGATGCAATTAGTGTAATGCGTAAAGCTTTACCTGAAAAAGACATAAGACCGGGACTTGCACATAATGAATTGATGTGTGAAAAAGATTATGCCCGCTTTACACAACTAAAAGCCTACCCTTTTCTCTCCTTCCAATGGGCAGCAGTAGAACAGAGCAATATCGAAAAAGATATTGAAATGCTAGGTAAATCTCGCTGTAACTATTTAGAGACTGCTGGCAAATTTATTGATGCAGGTGTTACTGTTGCTTTTGGTAGCGATTGGCCGATTGATCCACTTAATGAATGGTACGATTTTAAAGTCGCGATGACTCGCCAAAAAGATGCAATAAGCCCACGTCTTGATAACGATCGTAACCTTACGACAATTGAAGTCTTACGTGCAGCGACCATTAATGCCGCTCAGGCATTAGATATGGATAAGCAAATTGGATCACTAGAAGTCGGAAAATTTGCCGATTTAATTGTATTAGATAGAAACTTGTTTGAAATATCGGCAGAAGATGTTGAAAATGTCAGGGTATTGTGTACGATCATTGCGGGGAAACCCACAATTTAGCTGAATAATATAATTAATAAACCCGCCGTTGAAGCGGGTTTATTTTTATCTACGCACTTAATCCTATGAGAATTAACGTAAATTGGATCTGCTATAAAACAATCCCCATCACGGAGCTCACTTCTTTTAACCCTTCACGCTGGTAAAAACGTTTAGCCGCACCATTTTCAGCTAATACAGATAACTCAAGATGAGTCATTTTTTCTGATTTAGCCCACTCTTTCATTGCTGTTAATAGCAAGCTACCTACGCCTTGGCTACGAATGGAAGGGTCAACAATAATATCGTAAATATAAGCATATTTACGTTGAACTAAGCAGTTAAACATCGGTGTTTCTTGAATTTGCGCCATGCTAAATCCAACCACTTTACCGTCTAAATCTGCTACTAAAAGATGAAACTTATTATTTTTTATTCCATTAATAATAAAAGCTTCATCTTGCTCACCCGGTTTTAATCGATCGGGTTGTAACTTCGCCATTTCATTAAATAAATAAGTGTAAAGCGTGCTAATTTCTTCTATATCAGACAAAATTGCTTTTCTTATTATTATCATTTTTTACCTTTATTTGTTATAGGTTTTTACTGGTGGCGCAATATATGTTTCAAATTTATCTAAAAGTTGAATAGGACATTGTTCCACAATCGCCATAGTTCGATATTTTTCATGTAAGAATTGTTCATCAGCCATTTTATCAATCATCATTAATAATGGAGAATAGAACTGATTGATATTAAGCAAGCCTAACGGTTTTTGATGTAAACCAATTTGGCTCCAAGTAAAGACTTCACTAAACTCTTCTAATGTACCAAAACCTCCAGGCAAAGCGACAAAACCTTCAGCTAATTCAATCATTTTGCTTTTACGTTGATGCATTGTTTCAACGACATGTAGCTCGGTCAGATTTTTATGTGAAATTTCACGGCCTTCTAATAATACAGGAATAACACCAATCACCTTTCCGCCTTCGGCTAATACAGTATCAGCGAGAGTGCCCATAATACCGACGCTGGCACCACCATAAATTAAGGTAATATTACGTTTAACCAGCTCTTTAGCAAAAATAATTGCTTGTTCTTTATAAATAGGTGAAGCCCCTAAACTAGAACCACAATACACTGCGATAGATTTTATTTTACTCATTTTTTATTCTCTTTTAGCTAGTTAAAACGAGCTTGGAATTATACTGAAGGTACTTTTAATAAAAAAGGTTAAAAAAAGTGTTTTTACGCTTTTTATCGCATATATATATTTAATCATTATTAACACTTATATTTATGAGAAGTTATTTTTAATTTTGTTAAATATAAATTAATTTATATTTTAGCCAATTTCACTAAACAAAATTAAAATAAAAAATATTTATTAATGAGTAGCTATATTAAAGTGGGTAATTTTACTTTATATTATGCGATCCTTTGTTAGCTGTTAACAGAGAACACATACGATTGATTATTGACGAGGTTTTATAGGATGTTGTCAGCCAGGCACTCAGCTAAATTACAGGTATTTTACCCTGTGCTTCTTTTGCTTCTCTCTATGCTTTCAATTCAAAGTGGCGCATCCCTTGCTAAAAGCCTATTTCCTGTTATTGGTGCCCCAGCTGTAACGGCATTACGTCTATTATTGGGCACGTTGATCCTCTTTTTTATTTTTAAACCGTGGCGACTCAAGTTTAATCGAGAATCGATTATACCACTGTTTCTATATGGTTTATCTTTAGGGGCAATGAATTACCTTTTCTACCTCGCGCTTGAAACCATTCCTTTAGGTATTGCTGTTGCCCTTGAATTTACAGGACCTTTAGCTGTTGCCATGTTTTCATCGCGCAGAGCTATCGACTTTTTATGGATAATTTTAGTCATTGCTGGATTAGGGTTATTACTCCCTATTGGCGATAATATTCATGGATTAGATCCTCTAGGTATTCTTTATGCACTGGGTGCTGGTGTAGGTTGGGCATTATATATTGTATTCGGGCAACGTGCAGGTAAAGGCTATGGTGCGGCAACAGTTTCAATTGGCTCATTAGTTGCTGCCTTTATTTTTGTACCTATTGGTATGTTGCAAAGTAGTCCTGATATTATGTTTAGCTGGTCAATTTTACCTGTTGCATTAGCTATTGCGATTTTATCAACCGCTTTCCCCTATACGTTAGAAATGATTGCTCTTACACGTTTACCAGCTAAAACATTCGGTACTTTAATGAGCTTAGAGCCATGTATGGGTGCCTTTATTGGTATTATTTTCTTACACGAACATTTGACATTAATTCAATGGATTGCTCTTGCCTTTATTGTGTTAGCCTCTATAGGTTCAACAGTAACCATGAAAAGCAAAACCAAAATTGAGGAAGTAAAATAGATATTTAACTCATTTTGCTCAATAACAAATAAATATTAATTTAAAAAGGATCTTATGATCCTTTTTACTTATTAAATAATAACTTTACTGATCTATCATTGCTATTTTACGCACATTGTCCTAACCTAAATAGGTTATTTCGATAGATTAGTTTTTTTTAAATAGATGACCTATCAATTTAATAGTATCAATCGATAAGACTAACCATTAATAATTCACTATCATAATTAACAGAAATTAAGATATTGAGTTATTAATTATTTAGGGAGAACGATTATGAGTACTGCTAAATTAGTCAAATCCACACCTTCAAGCCTGCTTTATACCCGTAATAACCTCGATGACAGTGTAAAACTTCATGCTATCGAACTATTGCAACAGATGGTGACGCAGTTTATCGACCTATCTCTCATCACAAAACAAGCGCACTGGAATATGCGTGGCAGAAACTTTATTTCTGTTCATGAGATGGTTGACGGTTTCCGCGATACCATTAATCAGCACACTGATGAGTTTGCAGAGCGTGTTGTCCAATTAGGTGGCACTGTATTGGGTACGGCACAAGTGGTGAGTAAGAAAACCCCTTTAAAAGCGTATCCTCTGGATATCCATGATGTACAAGATCACCTAAAAGCGCTCGCTGATCGTTATGCAGTTGTTGCTAATGATATTCGCAAAGCCATTGACGAAGTTGAAGACGAAGATACCGCCGATATGTTTACAGCCGCATCGCGTGATCTTGATAAATTCTTATGGTTCATTGAAGCCAATATTGAGAACTAATTAACATATAACAATACATTGTTAATAATGAGAAAAGCGGTCATTTAAGACCGCCTTTCTCTATTTTCGATTTAGTTAAAATTTATAGACAACGCCAACATTAACGCTAAAACCATTTCCTGGAAAAAATAAAGCATTATTTTTATTCACACTTGGATTAGCTAACGTACTTGCCGCATAACGTTTATTGGTTATGTTATCTAAATTAAGATAAGTCAACCATATATTGTCATATTGATAGTGTGCATTAAATCCTAATAATGCATAGGGTTTACTCTTTTCAAGATTAAGATGGTTGCCATGATCAACAGCAACATTTGTTGGTGACCAATACACTGTAGGACCGAATCTCAATCCATTTAATTGGTAGTTAATTTCACCCGAAATAAGATTTCTAGGAACACCTGCAATATATTTTCGGTTATATTCTCCGCCCATAAAACGAAAATCATTATACGTCCATGTTGCGCGGTAGAGAAAATCCCCTACACGAAGAGGTTGAATGGCATTTATAGTAAATTCGACACCTTGATGACGAGTTTTAGCAGGATAATTATAAATATCGACAATATTCCCGTTTTGATCGTGGGATGTAATATATTCATCTTTAATAAAACTGCGATAAAGCGCAGTACTCAAACTAATATTATCAGTTAATTCAATATCACTACCAATTTCAAAACTAGTTGCTTTTTGAGGCGAAAGCTTTAACAGATTGACCTTATTTAACGGTGCTTTAGGGTTAATAATATCATTAAAAGAAGCTGGCTCTTGGCTCATACTGACATTAGCAAATAAACGTGTTTTGTAATTAGGATACCAAATCAGCCCAACTTTAGGTGTTAAGAAATTAAAGGATTGTGCAAGGGAATTATGACCCGAAAATACATCTCTTTTCGCATATGTTCCTTTTATATCTAAATTAAATAACACACTGTTACTAATATGTATTCCTGCGCCTAAAGATGCATAAATATTCTCAGCTCGTCCATCATATCGACCTAACCAACCTTTGGGATTTTTCTCGATATCATCTTTCATTATCGAATGATCCCAAGCTAACGCTGCACGATAACTAATATGCTGGGTTTCTAATTTATAATTAAATTGAGCGCCTTTCGTATAGTAATTCACAAATTGATAATGACTGGGTGTTTTGAAATTATCATGTGTTTGTGAATACCACCATCCTAGTTGAATATCATGAGCACCGAGATCCCACGTTGACTTATTCATAATGCGTATTTGCTCCACATTACGATGGGGATCTTTCTTCTGGATAGCAGGTAATACACTTTTGGGATCATTTGCAAGCATTTGTGATGTTGCAGGGCCGGGAACATCGAAACGCAGATCAGTCCAATTAATCCATGTTCTGTTTTCAAAGTTGCCTGAGGTATACCCTAATGTTGAACGCATTGTTTTACGTTGAGAAGCAGAATGCTCCCGATACCCATCATAATGGTCATAACTTAGGCTTATTCTGGCATCAATAGGATGATCATCACTATAACCACCTAACGCCATTTGTAGACCTTGACGTCCAAAAGAACCTTGTTCATAACGCAATTGATTTTGATTATCTCGTCCTGTATAAGTGATAAAATCAAGCTCTCCTCCTAAGTTATTGCTTTGTAATTGTGTACTATTTGCACCACGACGAATGCTAATAAATTGTACATCTCGTACATCAATCATACTTGAGTGAAAGCTCCCATCAGCTTCATTGAGAGGTAATCCGTCTTGGAGTAATAACACCCCTCTAGAAAGTGGCGCACTTTGAACACCTGAACCGCGAATACTTAAACGAGGTTGATCTAATCCACCAAATAAACTTTGTATCACAATACCTGATTGATTCTTTAAGGCATCATTCAACGTTAATAAGCGGCTCTCATGATTAACTGTAATTAAATTGGTTCCTCCAGCTATATTACTTATTTTTTCAGACTCAATGTTATAAATGCGATTTGATGTATGTTCTTCTTTTTGTCCAGTGACAATAATATGTTCCAGTTTATTTTCACTCGCTTGGGAATAGTTAAATAGTGGTGTAATCGAAAGCAAAGAGAATGAAATAAACCATAAAGATTTTTTTAAAATAAGCATATTTATCGTTCTATTTATCGTTAAAGAAAAAATAAAAATATTTTTTAGTTTTATTTATAAAAAATGCCCAATAAAATTGGGCATTAAGTTAATTAATGTTTGGCGTCTTCATGTTCAATAATACGGAAGTTTTCGCAGATAAATAAATAAGCAAGCGCTCCCATTGAAACCAGACCAAGAGTGATAGTTAATTCTGGTAGTGATGGCCAATAAGAGACACCCGTTGATGTTACCATACCAGTCACTACTACGTTATAACGGTTTAAAATAACCCCTAAAGCCACTAGTACACCAAAGGTCACCAGCCAGCGACGACGTTTTATTAATGGAGAGAAGCAGATAATTAATGGAACAATAACGCCAAAACCGACCTCAATCCAAAAAAATAAGGATTCAAAGCTACCTTCAAAAAGGTAATGTACTTTATCTTCCATAATAATACTGCCGAATTTCAATACTAAATAAACCAGCATTGCATAACCTGAAACTCGAACTAATCCACTTAATACCGGTATTGGCACTTTATGATTAAATGCTCGGCCTGCTAATGCAGTTTCAACAGCAATCATGGCGGGGCCCACAAAGAATGACGAAATCAAAAATTGGAAGAAAATAATTGGCGACCACCATAATGGATGTAATTTATCGACCATTAATAAATAAAGTGCCCCAAGTGATGATTGATGCATTGATGGAATTGCAATACCAATAACTAACAATACTGGTAATATTTTACGGAAAAACGGATGATATTTTCGTCCAATTCGCTCAGTAGCCACTTCACCAAATTCTATTAATTGCACGCTGGTATAAACAGAAACGCAAATAAAGACTTCAAATAATACTGAACTATGACCTTGAGAAACTAATGGGCGCCAGAAATTCCACCATTGCCCAATATCAAGAAAAAGCCCAACCATCACCAATAAATAACCAATTAATGACGTTAATGCTGCACTTCGGGCAATACTTGAAAATTGTTCTTGTTTAAACACATAAACAATTAACGCCGTACCATATCCGCCTCCTGCTAATGCCACACCACACATCACGTCAAAAGAGATCCAAAGCCCCCAAGGCCATTCATCATTAAGATTGGTCACTAATCCCAATCCAGTGACTAAACGAAATAAGATAAGCCCTACGGCAATCAAACTGATAGCAACGAGTACCCAGCGTACTGGTGTCATAGGAAAACGCCACTTACCAAAGTAGGTCGAATTATCGATAACACTCATTCTGATCTCCTTGTTTCTTCATCAGTGTTATTCTGGTTATGTTCTAGATTCTGATAGGATTTTTCATCGCGGCTCACTTTATCTTTTCTGTGATTAAACATGGCAATACCCCCTAAAATCACAGCCCATGTAGCGCCTGCTATCGGCGTATATTTCATAAAATCAGAGGTATAAGAAGAGAGTGGTTTTTCAGTTAACCCTGTTTTAAAACCTAGTTTTTCAAACGACACATCCGAAATATAGAGCCATTCAGTCCCTCCCACTTCTTTCTCTCCATAAATATGCTGAACATAATTTGGATTATTCGTGATGGTTTCTCTGGCTTTTTCTAATAAAGTTTGGCGCTCACCAAATATCAACGCTTGAGTAGGACAGACCGCGACACATGCGGGTGATTGCCCTTCTTCTACACGCGATGAGCACATCATGCATTTAGTGACATAAGGAAGTGACTTTTCCCACTCATATTTAGGGATATCAAAAGGACAAGCCACCATACAATATCGGCAACCCACACAGAGATCAGGATAGTAAACTACTGGCCCTGCTGGTGTTTTTTGAAAGGCTTTTGCAAAACACGCTGAAGCACACGCGGGATCAATGCAGTGAAAACATTGCTCTTTAACATAACGCCAAACCGCTTTATCTTCTTTTTCAACCGTGACCGTTTTGATAACCGTCCAGTTTTCATCCGCAAGTTTAGCATTCTCACCACTTGTGGGTTGTCTGTCTTCTATCCATTTATTTTCGTTGTACATTTTGCATGCAACTGTACAACTACCGCAGCCGATACACTTTGTAAGATCGACTAATACACCTTTAGACATAATGTGTTTCCTCAATCTTTAAGCTTTCTTTTTGTTAAAATGAATACTGCGATCTTGGTAATGCGTATGAAGCAACTGATGAGCACGCTCACTACAAGGTTCGCCTAAAAATTGTTCGTAAATACTTTGAATTTCACTGTTTTCATAACTTAAGCGAATGGTGGCGCGTTCATCTTTGCTATAAAGCGCTTTCATGCGTAAAGCTCGTATTTCATCTGAAGGCGGTAATGCCGAACGAGGTTGTCCACCACCCGCAATACAACCTCCAGGACATCCCATAAATTCAACAAAGTGCCACTCTTTTTCCCCTTTTTGAATTGCTTCTAAAACCGGGCGTGCATTTCCCATACCAGAACAAACCGCAACGCGGATCTCCCCCACTCCTGGAATATCTACAGCTGCCTCTTTGATGCCTTCTAATCCACGTACAGGTTGTAAATTAAATAACGGCTCAGGTGGTCTTTCACCCGTAATAAAGTAGTAACTGGTTCTGACAGCCGCTTCCATTACACCCCCTGTTACGCCAAAAATGGCACCGGCACCACTGTATTCCGACATTAAGCGATCATAATTTGCGGGTTGAAGAGACGTTAAATTGATATTGTGGCTTTTAATTAATCTGGCGAGTTCTCTTGTTGTTAGCACGATATCAACATCACGAAGATTGGGTTTTTCCCATAACACGCTAGCGCCATTCATTTCAGGACGTGCTGCTTCTGATTTTTTAGCGGTACATGGCATAATGGCAACAGAGACAATTTTGGTAGGATCGATATTTTGCTCTTTGGCATAATAGGTTTTTATCATCGTGCCCAACATTGTCATGGGTGATTTTGCTGAAGATAAATTAGGGATCAATTCAGGATAAAACATCTCACAGAATTTAACCCAACCCGGCGAGCACGATGTAAATTGTGGTAATACACCATTATTTTGAATTCGTTGCAGTAATTCTGAGGCTTCTTCCATAATGGTCAGATCAGCCGAAAAGTTTGTATCAAAAACTTTATCAAAACCCAGTTTTCTCAGTGCAGCAACTTGCAGTAACTCAATATCCTTACCCGGTTGCATACCAAACTCTTCCCCTAATGCCACTCGTGTTGCAGGCGCAGTTTGAACAACAACATGCAATGTTGGATCTAATAAAGCCCTAATCACCTTATCCGTATCATCAACTTCTGTTATCGCACCTGTTGGACACCAAAGTGTACATTGCCCACAATCAATACAAGGCACGCTATCAATTAACGGTAAATTATAATTTCCCATCACCGTTTGTACTTTTTCACACACCTCAACACATTGACCACATAAAATGCATTTTTTATCATCACGACAAATTGCTACATTATTAGGATCAATAGGAATTCGGCCTCGGACTTGTACAGGGAAAGTGCCTTTCGCATTATATTGCTCAGGAACCCAGCCAGTACCTCCCGAAACATTACCATCACATCCGGTAGTAACAGCAGTTACCCCAGCTACAAGACTCATCTTTCCAGCAAATGAAAAAAAAGAACGCCGAGATAATAATTTCTCGTCACTTTCTTCTTTTGTAGGGAGAATAGATTTCATTTGTTACAATGCTCCTGCTTTAATATATAAATAAAATTACCGTTTAAAAGTAATAATATATAAATAATTAAAGCTTATTTTTGTTAAATATATTTACATAATTATATTAATAAAAAGATCAATACTTAAAATAAGCATTAACCTTAAAGAAATTATTTTATTGGATAAAACACCCTATCAGCAATCATCGTTTCATTTAAGAAAATCAGGAGAGATTTTTAAATTCAAATAAGTGATAGGGTGTTATTAATGTATATATTGTACTGAAGAAAAATTTAAAGAAAACATTATAGCGCATCATTGATAAAATATAGTTGACTTTATTGATAAATGTCAAAATACAAATAAAAAACAATTAATACACACAACCAACATACAAAAAAAACATTAAAAAAAATAATAAAATAAACTTAATAATCAATATGTTATTAGTGTTGTTATTTTTTATTAATTTATTGAGCGTTTATCTTAATTGATAAATAAAATAAAAAATATAACTTCTTATTTATTTTATTAAACTAAAAATAAAAATGAATGATAAAAAATCTAAATAAAGTATATACTTTTTCTTAATTCAAAAAAAATAACAAAATTATAATTTCATTCAATATTGTAAATAAATTATTACATTTTAAATATAAAAAATTATTTTTTAAAATAGCAATAAGATTCATAATAAATGCAAGTTAAAGATAAAATAGAATATAAAAAATGAGGATAAAAATAAAATAGTTAAATATATTTAACAATAAGATAAGGTGAGTCATTTTAAACATTTTATATATTTTATTTTTAATAAAAATAAAATAAACAATAAAAAAATTATCTATATAAAAATATTCCAGAATTAATCATATAAAAATGAATTATAAAGCATAAAACACTTATAAAAAGAGGTTTGTTTTATCAATAATCAATGTAGAGCCTATTTAGGCATATCCGGCTGATAGATAGGAAAAACAGGCAAAGCCGTTAATAAACGTGAACCATAGTTTTTAGTTAACAGACGTCGGTCATAAATAACAATTTCACCGTGGCAATGATGACTACGAATAAGGCGCCCAACTTGCTGAATTAAATTAAACGATGCGCTTGGCAAGCTCTGTACTTCAAAAGGATAACGTTTTAGAGATTTAAGCCACTCACCTTCTGTCACAATCACCGGATCCGTCACGGGTGGAAAAGCAATTTTATGAATATGCACCTGCGTTAAATAATCACCTTTTAAATCGAGCCCTTCGGCAAAAGATTGCAAACCTATCAATACACTATTATCTCCCGCATCAATGCGCTTACAATGCGTTTCAACTAATCGATAGCGTGGCTGATCACCTTGTACTAATAAGCATAAACGCAAATCTTTCACTTCTTCTAAAAAGCCATCCATTGCACGTTGACTACTAAATAAAACCAATTGCCCGCGATGATTATTCTCTTCCATTTCTTGGCGAAAATAACGAGCCATCTCTTTTAAATGCTCACGTTCATGGAGCATAGTTGGCTCATAGTGCATTTTTGGGATCACCAGTTTACCTTGCTTTTGATGCTCAAAAGGGGAAGACAACGTAATAAAGCGATCATCAAAATGTTCACTTAATCCTGTTAATTCTTGAATACGAGAATAGCTATTTAATGAACGTAATGTTGCAGATGTAATAACCACATGCGGGATATTTTTCCATAATAATTGCGTCAGTTGTTCACTGACACGAATACCCGCGCAATGAAAATAGAGATGAGACTGCTTTTTATCGTAACGGCGAGTTAACCATTTGGATACTGGTGCTTTTGAAGTTTGCTCTAATGTGGCTAAACGCCACAATTTCGCCATATTTTCTAAATAACCCACCATCCTACTGGTCGTTAAAATAGCACGATGTAAACGTACAACATCTTCTTTCGCTGTTCGTTCTGTTAAATCGTTTAAAATAGCTTCGCCCAGCATTTTTAAACCATCTGTTAACTTAAATAATGTCTGACAACTTAACAGAAGTTGTTCCGGTAATTCACCTAACGGAAAGAGATATTCATCTTGTTCACTGCGTTCTGGTAATAGTGCACGGGTAAATGTATCAATCTCTTGATAAGCTTCACGTAACTTAGCAATATGAGCATCAAAACGAATAGGATCAGCTAATTTAGGTGGTCTTACAGGAATAAATTGCGCTAAATACTGGCTAACATGGCGAGTGATATTATCAAGCTGATTATTAAGAGAAACTAAGGTTATTTCCCCTTCGACTTCAAGTGCATCTCGCGCAACATCAGGAATATGATGCCCTTCATCAAGCACCAAAAGCAGATTTTTCGCATCAGGCAATACGGATTCACTTTCCATTGCTGCCATCACTAAAGCGTGATTAGTAATAACGACATCTACTTCATCAATTTCACGACGAGCAATAAAGAAAGGACAGCGATGATAGTATTGGCAATTGCGCCCTAAGCAATTCATTTTATCCGTACTGATTTTGCGCCATAAACTGTCTGTTAGTGCGCGTTTATGGTGATCACGCAAGCCATCCCAACCGAAACTAGTGAAATCATTTTTGAGCTCTCGACAAATTTCTCTTTCTGCACTTGTTGCAACATCAACTTTATCTTCAAGTAAAAACATTAAGTCAATTTGCTCGCCTTCTGTTGCACAGATCGCATCTAAATTGCGAGGACACAAGTAACGCCCACGACCGAAAGCGCCAGTAAACGTAAGATCAGGAATAATTTTTTTTAGTAATGGCAGATCTTTGCTATAAATTTGATCTTGCAGTGCCACATTTGCCGTACTGATTATCAGTGGTTTTTTCTCATCACGGCTAATAGCAATACCCGGAATAAGATAAGAGAGTGTTTTACCCACACCTGTTGGGGCTTCTATTACTAAATGACGTCCCATTTCATCAGAAAAAGTCTTAGCCACCTCCGCGATCATTTCACGCTGTGGCGCACGCGGAATAAACCCTTCAATATGCTCTGGTAGGGCTTTATACCACTGACTTATTTGATTTTTAACTGATTGGGAAAGGGACATAACCACTCTGCAACTGATTTTAAGAAAGGCGTCATTGTCTCATAACACTGTATAAAAATCAGTAGTTACCTTCGATTGGTCTCCTTTTTCATCAAAGAATGGATAACACCTCGAAATTATTGAGCTTTGTTATGGATTATTAATTCAACTCTTCATAGTATGAGTATTCATTATGTAACATCTAAAATAGTCTTATAAAAAATATGATTTATGATTTTTACTAAATACAACATCAGTTAAGAGACTCCTATAATGACCTCTGCAAAGCGCCCTATTTTTAACTTAGAACTTGATTTACTTCGAACCTTTGTTGCTGTTGTCGATGGTAATACCTTTGCAGCAGCAGCGGAATCTGTTTGTCGTACACAATCAGCGGTAAGCCAGCAAATGCAACGGCTGGAGTCGCTAATAGGCAAAGAGCTATTTGCTCGTCAAGGTCGAAATAAAACGCTGACAGAAGCCGGTACACAACTACTTAATTATGCTCGCCGTATTTTGCGTCTGAATGATGAAGCGTGTCTTTCATTGATGCATGAAGAAATTGATGGGATCTTAAAAATAGGATCTCCTGATGACACGGCAAACACTATTTTACCTGATCTTCTCGCGCGTTTTTCTGGAGCTTATCCTCGCTTAATCATGGAAATTATTGTGAAACGTAGTCCGTTTTTAATGTCTATGTTAGAAAATAACGAGCTTGATTTAGCCATTTCCACCGAAGAACATGTAGGTTATCCCAAAATTGTATTACGCGTTTCCCCCTCTTTATGGTACTGCGGAAAACACTTCAGATTTGATCTTGATGATCCCCTACCATTAGTTGTATTAGATGAACCAAGCACATACCGCGATATGATGATTAATCATCTTGATCAGCAAGGTATTCGTTGGCGAATCGCTTATGTTGCTACAACACTTTCAGGTGCTAGAGCCGCTGTACGTGCAGGCTTAGGTATTATGGCGCGTTCAATTGAACTGTCAGGTGATGATTTGCGTATTTTAGGAGAAAAAGAAGGTTTACCCGCTTTACCCGCGATTAGTTATAACCTGTATCTCAATGCCAATAGCCCAGGGAAAGCTGCCCAAATACTGTTTGATTCATTAAAAAACGAACAAAATGAAGTGATTAATCATGCTGATATTACTCTTCAACAAAAATAGTCAAAATAAATAAACTATTACGATAACACATCAGAAAAATCAGCAATAACAAAGACTAGATTTTATCTATACTAGTCTTTGTTATCTATTTAATTCAAATTTCTCAGCCCAAAGACAGGCTAACACTGTACGATATTGAATAAGAATGAAATAATAGCCACCATTATTATAAAATAAAGTTTATCCTATCATCATAACGAGGAGAAAATGTATGCCCATTTCCGTCAGTGAAATAATGGAAATATTGCCTCATCGTTATCCATTCTTATTAATCGATCAGGTTATTTCTAAGCCAGCTGAACTTGCCAGTGGCAAATTAACAGCTATTAAAAGTATCACAACCAATGACACTGTTGTTTTTGGCGAGTTTTACCCACCGTTGTTACTACTTGAAAGCATGGCTCAAGCTTCAGGTGTTCTTGCACATTATTACCTTTCACCTATGAATGAAGATCAGCGATGTTATTTTGCTAGCATAAAAAACGCACGCTTTTATGATGCGGTTAAAGCGGGTGATCAGCTACTTATTGAGATCCAATTTTGCCGGCAGCGTCGCACTATTGTTAGCTTTTCAGGTACAGTAAAAATTGGGGAAAAGATAGTTTGTACATCTGAGTTTATGTGTGCAAGGCAATAAAAAAGGATTGGTGACTCAAACCAATCCTTCTTGTCATTATCTCATTGTTTTATCTTTATTCAGCTTGCTATTTCTTTAACACGTAATAATTGTGTTATTTCTGAAATAGTGACATTATCGAAATCAAGTATCTTTTCAACTAATTGTGCCGATTGTTTAGCTTCTATCACCATAGATGTATTATCGTAAAACTTACTAATCACATCTTTATCTGTTATTGGATTTTTCGGATTACCATACTGAATATCTAATCTCTCCGTGATCTTCTCACCATTTTTTAATGTCACGAAAATTAATCCGGGGAAATAGGTAGGAAATGGAATTTCCCCTTTTTCTGGATAACGATAACTCACACGCTTCGCTAACGATTGAATATCTTCCCGCTGTAGGTTTTCAGGGAATAATGAAGATAGCGTTAAAGCATTATCTAAAAAGCCGGCAGCAAATAACCACGGCAAACTAAATTTGGCGCCATAAGCTGTTTGTGGAGCCCATTTTGTTTCTGGAGGCTCACAAATCAGGGCTGCCGCTACCGGATCGACAACGCACTCCACACTCACAATATCGTCAGCCGTGATCCCTTTTTTCAGTAAATTACGCCCACAATCAACCGTTGCATGAGCAAAATGGCACACCGGATAAGGCTTAATAGAAACATTTAAAAACTCCCATACTTCACCTAATCCCAATGCCACCTGTTCTGGTTGCGCTTGCTCTCGAATGCCATGGGTTTGATAAAGACTATATCGACCTTCAAATATTGTTTCAGGCCCCGTCATTCCACCTTTTGCTAATGATGCCGCGATAATACCTGATTGTGCAGCCCATCCCGCATGAAAGCATTTAGAAGATGAGCTATTGGTAAGATATTCCGCCACACCTCCAGCTTGACTTCCTGTTAATCCTAATGCATTCACAGTTTGTTCAGAGCTCAATTTTAATAGTGAAGCGGCACAAGCCGTTGCGCCAAAAATCCCAGCAATTGCTGTGGTATGAAAACCACGCTGATGAAATCCACTATGGCTTGCTAAGCCCACTCTTGCTGCGACTTCCCAGCCAATCACCCACGCTGTTAAAATATCTTGTGATGATGCATCGATAGATTCACCCAATGCAAAAGCGATCGGCGTTAATACCGCACTGCCATGTGCTATCGAGTCTGTGTGTGTATCATCAAAATCTAATGCATGTGAAGCAATACCATTTGTAAGTGCAGCCACGGTGGTACTTGTCGTTAGCGAACTCCCCCAGATTGGGATATTGCCTTGACTATCAGGTAAAAAAGCCACACCTTGACGACTTTGAATAGCACTTTGTTGCATACTTCCAGCAAGGGCGACACCTAATGTATCTAATAAATGAATTTTGGCTCGGCTAACAACTTGAGCGGGTAAATCAGAAAAATGGGTTGTGGTAATAAATAGAGCTAACTGCTGACTCAATGTCATAAACACCTCGAAGTCGATAAGAAAAAGCCAGCAATATCACCGGCTTTTAGATAATAAGAAGGTTAGATGCAATTAAGTCACTTAGTCATTTAACCAGCCAGAGGCTTTGGTTTGTGCAACAACACGATCAACTTGGGCTGGTGCATTACCAACATATGTCGTTGGATCTAAAAGTGCATCAAGCTCTTCTTGAGTAATGTGATCACGAATACGGGTATCACGATTAATCGCTTCCACGAAGGTAATACCTTCTTCTTGCCCAGACATTGATGCTTCATACACAATTTCATGCGCAGTTTGTTTGCCAGCCTTATCAGATAATGCAAACATCACACGCTCTGCCAACATAAAGCCCCCAAGGATATCCATATTTTCGCGCATTTTCTCGACATGCACATTCAGCCCGCCTATTACTGTTTTCATATTATCAAAAATAACAGACAGCATCAGACACAGCTCTGGCATGATCTTCCATTCCATTTTCCAGATTGCACCATCACGTTCATGTTGGTGTTTCATCATATCCGTTAAAACAGAAAGATTCGCTTTTAGGGTATTACTCACACAAGCCGCATTTTCAACAATGGCAGGGTTACGTTTATGTGGCATGGTCGAAGACCCCACTTGCCCCTTACCGAAAGGCTCAGATAACTCATCAATTTCGTTATGCGCTAACAGTAAGATTTCATTAGCAATTTTACCTAGAGTTCCACTAATTAAACCTATTAGCATGCCATATTCGCTGAATCTATCACGCGCAGGTTGCCATGAAATTTCAGGTACAGCTAAGCCTAAGCGCTTTAATACGCGAGCTTCTAATTCATCTGCCTTATCGCTTAAAGAAGCTTTTGTGCCTACCGCCCCAACAACACTACCAACAAATAAACGAGGCTCGATCTCTTTAAGGCGTTGATAATGACGCGCTAACTCAGTTAACCAAATTGCAGTTTTATGACCAAACGTAATTGGCAGAGCTTGCAATGCTAATGTACGCCCAACCATGGGGGTGTTGCGATGTTGTTCACTTAATGAAAGCAGTGCACGACCTAATACTTTGATATCACGTAAAAACGTATGATGTGCATCTTTTAATTGCAGTACAAGTCCAGTATCAATAACATCTTGTGTTGTTGGACCAAAGTGAACATATTCCCCATAATGTTCTGGACAAGCATGTTCTAAACCACGAATTGTTGGCACTAATGGATGACGAGTAAGACGCACTTGTTCTAATACATAATCCATATCAAGTTTTTCAAGTTTTGCAGTATCTGCAATAACTTTTGCCGCGTCTTTTGGGATCAAACCTAATTCAGCTTGCTCAATCGCTAATGCAGCTTCGTAATCAAGCCAATTTTGCATTCTGGTTTTATCAGAAAAAATAGTTCTCATTTCTTCTGTTGACCATAAATTCTTTAATAAAACAGAATCAAAAACACTGGTTCCCATAATTATTTCCCCTGTTAAAAGAATAATAAAAAAATCGTTTTTTTAATCAAACGACTTGTTAGATTGTTATTTTATTTATGCAATAGAATCTCAATAAAAACACTTTGATAATTTTAATCTAATTTAAAATATTTCTAATCAATTAAAAAATAACATTAATTCAATTAGTTATAAATATCCCTTTATTTATTAGTTATAACTTTTGAATCTTAAATGTTATTTAAGATTTAATTAGAATAATTAATGCTAAAAAATTAGAGGAAGATCATCATTTTTAAAAAATAGCTATTTTAAAAACAAATAAGTTTGTTATAAATAATAGAAACAAAATAAGCACAAACAGTAATTAATCCTTTTATTTAATTACCAGGGAACTCTATTTCTATATTTGGAGATATTAATAATGAAACAAAATAAACAAACAAAACTGATACACAGTGGACGCCAAACAATCAAAACTTCAGGCCCTATTAATCCACCAGTCATGAGAGCCAGTACCATTGTTTTTGATTCAATTAAAAGCTGGCGCGAAGTGCGTGATCGCCGAGCAACAGAGCGTGTTTTAAGTTATGGCGCACGTGGTACCGAAACTGCATTTGCCCTTGAAGCTTTAGTAACCGAATTAGAAGGTGGCTATCGCGCTCAGTTGTTCCCTACTGGATTGGCGGCTATCGCCGTCACTATTATGGGATATGCACGTAGTGGTGGGCATGTTTTATTTGCTGATTCTGTTTATGAACCCGTTCGTAAAATTGCATCGGCTTTTCTTGAACCTAATAACATCGCTTATAGTTTCTTTAAAACCGATGGTTCTGATTTTGAACAAAAAATTCAAGAAAATACACAACTTATTTTTGTCGAATCACCGGGCTCATTACTTTATGAAATGCTCGACTTACCTGAAATTTGTCGTATTGCTCATGAGAGAGATATTCCTGTCGGGGTTGATAATACTTGGGGCTCAGCATGGCTGTATAACCCGCTAGAGTTAGGCGCTGATGTCTCTGTTATCGCTGCAACTAAATATCTATGTGGTCACTCTGATGTGATGATGGGCATTATGGTTGCAAATGAAAAAGCATGGAAAAAAATTGGTGCATTGCCTGAAGCATTAGGCCAAGCCAGTAGCCCAGATGATGCAGCATTAGTTCTTCGTGGCATAAGAACACTAGGTCAACGCATTGCTGCTCATGGTAAATCAGCACTAGCCATTGCACAGTGGTTAGAAACTCGCCCTGAAGTTGAAAAAGTTTGGTTTCCTGAATTACCTAATCACCCTCGTCATGACTTATGGAAACGAGACTGCAAAGGCAGTAACGGTCTATTAACTATTGAATTTAAACAAAAATATACCACAAAACAATCAGAGCAATTTATTGATGCACTTGAACTTTTTGGTATTGGTGCTTCTTGGGGAGGATTTGAGAGCCTTGCTTTACCTGCCAATGTTGTCGGTGCAAGAACAGCCTCTGATTGGCGTGAAGGTCATGGGCCTTTTGTCCGTTTACATATTGGCCTTGAAGCAACGGATGATCTTATTGCAGATATTACACAAGCGTTTTCAGCATTAAACCAATAACAAAAAATATTGCATCATTACCGGGGAATTCACTATGACAGGTTTAATTATTGCCGCGCTGGTAACAGCGCTGGTGGTTTATTTACTGGCGCGGGGTTATAAACCTCAGCCAGTATTATTACTCGGCGGGTTATTACTCTTGCTCTTAACAGCATCTCTAGACCTTAATCCGTTATTACCAGAAAATAAATCCACTCAATTTAAATATTTTGATATTTTCCAAATCTTTACGAATATTATGAGTTCTCGCTTAGCGGGCCTTGGTTTAACATTAATGGCAATAGCAGGTTTCTCTCGTTATATGGAACATGTTGGCGCAAGCCGTGCTTTATTCGCTATTTTTGAAAGACCATTAAAAGCGATAAAATCGCCTTACTTATTATTAGTGATTTCATTTCTAGTTACCCAAATCTTGGTGATCTTTATTCCTAGCCATGCAGGCTTAGGTATGCTGTTAATGGTTACCATGTATCCGATATTAATTCGTTCTGGTATTAGCCCACTTTCCGCTTTAGCCGTAATTGGATGTTGCCAGTTTATCGACCATGGTCCTGGTTCAGGTAATGTGATTATGGCGGCAAAAACAGCGGATATCGAACCTGCTGTCTATTTTGTGCAGTATCAGTTACCAATCACTATTCCTATTATTATTGCGGTTGCTATCACTCACTTTTTTATTCAACGCTGGTGGGATAAACGTGAAGGATTTGTTTTTGACCCAACAACAATTGATGTCGTAAAAGAAGAAGGTAATAAAATCCCGTTATCTTATGCCTTACTACCCGTGATCCCTTTAATTCTAATTATCGGCTTCAGTCCTTTGCTACACCCTTATATTAAATTAGAAGTCACCACAGCGATGATTATTAGTACTGTGATTGCCCTTCTTTTTGAATATGTTCGCTTACGCGATGCAAAAGCGGTAATGAATAGCTTTATGCTGTTTTTTGAAGGAATGGGTAAGCAATTTGTCTTAGTGGTATCGTTAATTGTATCAGGTGAATTCTTTGCGAATGGTTTACTCAAAAGTGGTGCCGTCGATACGCTAATTAGCTCTGCTCAAGATGCGGGTTTTGGTATTGCAGCCATGATCATTGTAATGAGTGCCATTCTCGCATTAGCCGCCTTTTTAATGGGATCAGGTAATGCGGCATTCTTCTCATTTGCCGCCTTAACTCCCAAAATTGCCACCTTCTTAAAAGTAGATGTGATCACCCTAATTTTACCTATGCAAATAATGACAAGCTTTGGCCGTACTGTTTCACCAATTACTGCCGCTATTGTCGCTATTGCGGGTATTGCGAATGTCTCACCTTTCCAAATAGTTAAACGTACCGCTATTCCTATGGCTGTCGCAGCCATTGTGAACTTAGCAATGACATTCTGGTTTTTATATTCCTAATTAAGTTGCGTTACCCCTTGCCCTTAAACTCCGTTACTCCTGAGTTTAAGGGTTTTTTTCTTATCATTGACTGTCAACTTTGATTGAAATCATTAACGTCAACCTTAACTTTACTCAGGCTGTTTATAAAAAATAAATAGCCTGTTTATTTATCTATTTGCCTCTTTTTTACTTAAAAAAACAGATGTTTTCGCCACTATTACTTGTCGATTAAACCAACTGAGTACTTGTTTCAACTTTATATCTCGATATACTTTTGCGTAACATTCATCTGCAAATGAACATTATGAAAAAAATAATTATTGTTATTATCGCGCTACTTGCCTTTGGTTCTATTGGTGGTATTTTCTTGGCGGGTTTAAATATCTATACACGCTCTACGACGCCAATAGAAACTGAGCAAACTCAACCAGAAATATCTCCTACACAGCAATTTCCAGCTATCCCAGACAGCTCACCTTCTACAAAATAAATGAGGTCGCACCGTGGAATACGATTACTTTGTTACTCCCCAATGGCTATTTGAACATCAAAATAACGCTGATCTTGTGATCCTTGATGTAAGTGCACCAATGCCAACTCAAGATATTGATTATCAAGCACTTTACCTTGAACGTCATATTCCACATGCCCATTTTTTTGATCTTGATGAAGTCGCAGATAAAACCACGTCACTCCCCCATATGCTACCTTCTGATGCGCTATTTTCAGAGACTCTGACACAATTAGGTATCTCTAATAGCACGACTGTCATTCTTTATGATCAAGGCAATTTATTCTCGGCACCAAGAGGCTGGTGGACATTCACAACACTAGGTTGTCGTAATGTGCGTATTCTTGCTGGTGGATTACAGGCATGGATTGAAGCGGGATTTGCGACAGAACAAGGTGAAGCAATTAAAGCACCTGCACAGTCTCCTTTTGTTGTTGAGCGCCATGCACAACGTTATGCTAATAAACAGCAACTTCTTGATAATTTAGAGACTAAACAAAAACAGATAGTTGATGCTCGTTCTGCTGATCGTTTTTATGGTAGAGCACCTGAACCTCGCCCGGGTTTACGTAGTGGGCATATCCCTGGCAGTAAAAATGTGCCTTGGAATGAATTAGTTATTGATGGGAAATTAAAAGAAAAAACCGAACTAAAACAAATCTTTGAAAAATCCGGCATTGATTTATCACAACCTATTATTGTGACTTGTGGTTCAGGTATGACCGCGGCAATTTTATTTTTAGCGTTAACTGTATTAGGTTGCCAATCTATTGCACTTTATGACGGCTCTTGGGCGCAATGGGGTGCTGAAAGTGCCCTTCCTTGTGAATGCTAACTTGATCTATTTTGCCTGAAAAAGTAAACCCGCATTAAGCGGGTTTATTATCAATATCGATTAGATGTGAATATTGATGCAAATACATTAACTTGCGAATACTTTCGCAAGATAGAGCACAACAATAGCACCAATGACAGCGACAACAAAACTACCGAAGTTAAAGCCATCCACTTTGCCTTTGCCAAAGAAGCTACTAATTGCACCACCAACAACCGCACCCACAATACCTAAAATACAAGTCCATATCAGACCAATATCATAAGAGCCTGGCATTAAGAATTTCGCCAAAATACCCGCGATCAAACCAAAGATAATCCAAGCAAGAATTCCCATAGTTCCCCCTAAAATAGTCATGATATAAACAACATACCTAAAAATGTCACTTATTGAGTGTAAGTCGAAATAATTATTTTTTCCAATTATTGAAGATAAGTAACATCATATTTAAGATAAATAGAGAAATTATTGTTTAACGAACAAAAAAATAGCGCTAATTTATTAGCGCTATTGTTATCGAATAAGATGATTTTTAAACTACAACGCTTCTATTGCAAGCGCGATTTCTGGCGATGTTTTTAATGTTCTTATTTGCCTAAATAACTCATCTGCTTCTGAGTATTCTTTGCGTAAATAGCTGAACCACTGCTTAATACGTGATGCATGATAAATCGTCGTATCGCCACGCTTTTCTAAACGAACATAGCGCTTTAATAATTCTATCACCTCTTGCCAAGGCATTCTCTCTTCTATGCCTTTTACAACACGACTTAAGTTAGGGGTATTCATTGCACCGCGACCAATCATAATCGCATCACAACCTGTTGTGGCTAAGCAGGCTAATGCATCTTCACGGTTCCAAATTTCGCCATTAGCAATCACAGGGATTGAAAGCCTTTGACGAATATCCCCAATGGCTTGCCAATTAATTTTTTCGGCATTATAACCATCTTCTTTAGTTCTACCATGTATGGTGATTTCCGTAGCGCCACCTTGCACCACAGCATCGGCAATTTCATGACTATACGCAGAAGAATCCCAGCCAAGTCTCACTTTAACAGAGACAGGTAACTCTGAAGGCACTGCGCCACGCATTGCTTTTGTTGCTTGATAAATCGTTTCTGGCTGTTTTAGAAGAGAAGCACCCCCACCACTACCATTGACTGTTTTTGAAGGGCAACCACAATTTAAATCAACCCCCCAAGAGCCTAATGATACCGCTCTAAAGGCATTTTCAGCCAACCATTGTGGATGTTGTCCTAATAATTGTACTCGCACCAGTGTGCCACTCTTAGTGCGACTTTCTGTCTGCAACTCAGGGCATAAGCGATAAAATGCTTTCGTTGGCAGTAATGAATCAACAACGCGTACAAACTCTGTAATACAGAGATCATAATCGTTAATCGAAGTGAGTAATTCTCTCACAAGGGGGTCTAAAACCCCCTCCATTGGCGCTAATAAAACTCGCACTTTTTAACCTCAAAACTCTTTTCTAGCTTTTGACCAAGGGCTTTGATTATTACTACCTTCATCACTTTTACGTGAACGGCGAGGCCCTAATTTTCCGCTACGAGAGCCATCTTTATTACGGTAGTTTTCTCTGTTTTTATTACGCCCAGACTCTTTGCCTTCGTTGTCACCCTCTGTACGGTTATTGTTGCGATTGTCCTTACCGCGAATATCTGCACGACCACCACTTCTACGTGGTGTTTTATTCTTTGGCTTTTTATGCAAAGGCGCAGCTTTAATTGAAGGATCAGGATCGTAACCTTCTAATGCTAAACGTGGGATTTCACGTTTTAATAAACGTTCAATATCAGCTAATAAACCATGTTCATCAACACAAACTAGCGAAATAGCCTTACCCGTTGCAGCTGCACGACCTGTTCTACCAATACGGTGCACATAATCTTCTGCAACTTGCGGTAATTCAAAATTGACGACATAAGGTAGTTGGTCGATATCAAGACCACGAGCGGCAATATCTGTTGCAACTAACGCTCTTAATTTACCGTCTTTAAAGTCAGCTAAAGCTCGGGTTCTCGCACCTTGGCTTTTATTACCGTGAATAGCCGCTGATTTAATACCATCTGCATTTAAATGTTCAGCAAGTTTATTTGCACCATGTTTAGTGCGGGTGAAAATCAGTACTTGTGACCAATTTTCTAAACCAATTAAATGTGATAACAGTTCAGTTTTACGCTTTTTATCAACTAAATGTACATGTTGATCGACAGATTCAGCAGCTGAGTTTTTTGGTGCAACAGAAATACTCACCGGATCATTTAAGAGCGAATTGGCAAGACCGGTGATCTCTTTAGAAAACGTCGCGGAAAATAGTAAGTTTTGACGTTTTTTCGGTAATTTACTAATCACTCGGCGAATATCGTGAATAAAGCCCATATCTAACATACGATCAGCTTCATCAAGCACTAAAACTTCAACGCGAGAAAGATCAACCGCATTTTGATGTTCAAGATCGAGTAAACGTCCTGGTGTTGCAATCAATACATCAACACCACCACGTAACTTCATCATTTGTGGATTAATGCTCACACCACCAAAAACAACTAATGAACGAATAGGAATATAACGGCTATACGCTTTTACATTTTCAGCAATTTGAGCGGCAAGCTCGCGTGTTGGTGTCAAAATCAGCGCTTTAACTGGTTGGCGACCTTTTGTTTTCGTAGCTGATTGAGATAACTTTTCCAATATTGGTAATGTAAAAGCTGCTGTTTTACCTGTGCCTGTTTGTGCACTGGCTAATACGTCTTTACCTGCCAAAATCGGCTCAATCGCCTGTTGTTGAATAGGGGTTGGGGTTTTATACCCTTGCTCATCAATAGCGCGGAGAAGCGCCTCACTTAAGCCAAGCGATGTAAAATCGGTCAAAACAGTAGTCTCCTACAACCAGAACGTATAACACGGTGATTGAAATTAAAAATGACGGGCTTTCATACTGTCAATCTATAGGTATTGTTACTCTATAAGTACTATCATTTCTAGATATAGACAGTGATGAAAGAGAATGAACCTTGCTAGGTTAACCTAATAACCCCTATTTTAACAGTTTTTGCTATATTCAGAATACAAAAATAATTTTCAATAATAGATAGTGTTTTTTATTACAAATCACCTTTATTCGATTATTTATTACAAATTTTCCCTATTGTTCAATATCATCTAATATAATACTCCTTGTTATCGCTGTTTTTAATATCATTGGTTTTGTTACATTTTACTTAAGTAAGGTATCTTCTATTATGTCAGAAACCCATCAGAAGACGACACGTGGTGAACTAGCAAAACGACAATTATTGGAAGCGGCATGTGAGATCTTTGGTAAAAATGGCCCCGATGCAGCCACAACACGCCAAATTGCACAAGCTGCTCAACAAAATATTGCCGCTATCGCTTATTATTTTGGTTCTAAAGAAGGGTTATATCTCGCCGTTGCACAACATATTGCTGATCTTATTCGCCTTGATTTTGAACCGACAGTAGTCATTCTTGACGAATTTCTTGAGCGGCCTAACCCAGCAGAACATTTGCCATTACTGCAAACGCTTATCACTGATAGTTTTCTACAATATGCTCGTCTTGTGCTTGATAAAGAAAATATTCATCTTAGTCGTATTATGGCAAGAGAACAGCTTGTTCCCACAGAAGCATACTCGCTAATCCATCAACAAGCGTTATCGCCTCTTTTAACGCGTGTAAACAAACTATTAGCTCTCTATATTGGTTTAGATCCTTCACTTCCAACGACAATGCTACACACTCACGCTATTTTAGGAGAAGTGCTATCATTTCGTTTAGTAAGAGAAACCATTCTTAGACAAACAGGATGGGATAGAATAGGTAAAAATGAATATCAAATTATCTCGAACACCTTAAAAACTCATATTACTTTATTACTCAACGGATTAAGAGAGATTTACACTAACCCACATCACGCATAAATAGAGTTATTATGAAAACTAAAAAAGTCAGTTTGTTTATTATCTTAATGATTATTATCGGTATTATTGCAGGTATCTATTATTATGAAGAAAACAAAGAGTCTGAATTAGTACTCTATGGCAATGTCGATATACGTACAGTCAATCTCAGTTTTCGTGTTGCTGGAAGATTAGACTCATTACTCGTTGACGAAGGTGCACCCGTCCAAAAAGGACAACTATTAGGTAAGCTTGATGATGCCCCCTATCGCAATGCACTCAATAAAGCTTATGGTGAGCGTGATAGTGCCATTGCTTCGTTAGCTTTAATGGAAGCGGGGTATCGTACTGAAGAAATCGCGCAAGCTCAATCTGATGTGTCATTAAAGCAAGCCGCTTGGCAATATGCCGATAACTTTTATAAACGCCAGCAAGATCTTGCCAAGCGAAAAGTCATTTCAGCCAATGATTTAGATAGCGCAAGAAATAATCGCAATCAAGCAGCCGCAGCCTTAAAAGCAGCACAAGATAAATTAAATCAGTATCAAAATGGTTATCGAAAAGAAGATATTGAGGCGGCAAAAGGGCAGGTTATGCAAGCTAAAGCCGCCGTTGCACAAGCTGAATTAAACCTCCAAGACACACAATTAATCTCTCCATCACAAGGTACTGTGTTAACTCGAGCTGTGGAACCAGGCACAATGTTATCTGCCGGAAGCCCTGTATTTACGGTGTCATTAACTAACCCTGTTTGGATCAGAGCTTATATCAGTGAAACACATTTAAACGAAGCTATTCCTAATCGAGAAGTTTATCTCTACACCGATGGACGTAAAGATAAGCCATACCATGGCACGATTGGATTTGTTTCCCCTACAGCCGAATTTACGCCAAAAAGTGTCGAAACACCTGAATTAAGAACTGATTTAGTTTATCGCCTCAGAGTGGTTGTGACAGATGCTGATGACGAATTGCGCCAAGGTATGCCAGTCACCTTAAAATTTGCCTCCTCTCATTAAGTGTGGGGAAAAAATGGAACACACTGATTACACTATCGAACTTAAAGGTGTTGAGAAACGCTTTATAGGGATGGAAAACCCTGCTGTTTCGTCATTAACCGCCACCATCACAGGTGGCTCTGTGACGGGGTTAGTTGGCCCTGATGGTGCAGGTAAAACAACCTTAATTCGGATGCTTGCGGGTTTATTAAAACCTGATGCGGGTGATATTCGAATTTTGGGTATGGATCCGCAAAAACAGAGTGTCGATGTCAGAGCAATTCTTGGCTATATGCCACAAAAATTTGGGCTCTATGAAGATTTAACGGTATTAGAAAACCTTAATCTTTATGCTGATTTAAAAAATGTCATTGGTGAGGAGCGCGAAAAAGTTTATCACCAACTACTCACTTTTACTGATCTTACTCGCTTTACATCTCGCCTTGCAGGTAATCTTTCCGGAGGGATGAAACAAAAACTTGGCCTTGCCTGTACTTTATTAGGTAGCCCTAAAGTTTTACTACTTGACGAGCCAGGTGTCGGGGTCGATCCCATTGCACGCCGTGAACTTTGGCAAATGGTACATGCTTTGGCTAGCGATGGCATGTTGATACTATGGAGCACCTCTTATCTTGATGAAGCAGAGCAATGTAAAAACATTCTCTTACTTAATAAAGGAGAGCGACTTTATAGTGGCATCCCTCAAGATTTAACAGCCAAAATGGCAGGTCGCTCTTTTTTACTTAATGTTGAAGGTCATCAGCGTAGAAAAGTATTGCAACAGGCGATTATTCAACCTCAAGTAACTGATGGCGTTATTCAAGGGCAATCCGTTCGTTTGATCTTGAAAAAACAGAGTAATCAAACTGAATTACTGAGTGCTTTGGGTAAACCTGATGCGAAGCTTATTCCTGCTACACCTCGCTTTGAAGATGCTTTTATCGATTTATTAGGAGGTGGGCCTTCTCATAAATCTGAATTAGCTGAAATTATGCCTCAGATCCCCCCCTCACCTAACGAGACTGTGATTGAAGCACAACAGTTAACCAAAATGTTTGGTCAATTCGCAGCAACCGATCATGTCGACTTCCAAGTTAAACGTGGTGAAATTTTCGGTTTATTGGGCCCTAACGGTGCAGGTAAATCGACAACTTTTAAAATGATGTGTGGTTTATTAGTCCCTACCAGCGGTAAAGCCCTTGTGCTAGGGATGGACTTGAAAGAAAGCTCGGGTAAAGCACGCCAACATTTAGGTTATATGGCACAAAAATTCTCACTTTATGGCAACCTTAAAGTGGGACAAAACTTGAAATTCTTCTCTGGTGTTTATGGCTTACATGGCAAACAGCAACGCGACAAAATCAACGATATGTTAACAGCTTTTGGTTTACAACCGATGGTAAACCAAATCACTGAAACCTTACCTCTAGGTTATAAGCAACGCCTTGCCCTTGCGTGCTCATTAATGCACGAGCCCGATATTCTCTTTTTAGATGAACCTACATCAGGCGTTGATCCATTAACGCGAAGAGAATTTTGGCTACATATTAATGGTATGGTTGATAAAGGGGTGACTGTGATGGTTACCACTCACTTTATGGATGAAGCCGAGTATTGTGATCGTATTGGCTTAGTTTATAGAGGAAAAATCATTGCGGCCGGCGAGCCTGATTCTCTTAAAAAAATGGTTGCCAGTGATGATAATCCAACCCCTTCAATGGAAGATGCCTTTATTGGTTTAGTGCTGGATTATGATAAGAAACTTGAAAGTGAAAATGATAAAGGGAGCGAAAAACATGCATAATTCAGCTCAATCATCTCATGCTCGCTTTTCTTGGCGACGTTTATACGCACTGTGTTTAAAAGAAACAAAGCAAATTACTCGTGATCCCAGTAGTGCCCTAATTGCTATTGTTATCCCACTTACTTTGCTGTTTATTTTTGGATATGGCATTAATTTAGATTCAAGCAAATTAAACATTGGTATTTTAACGAATCAACAAAGCCAACCAGCACAAGAGCTTGTTTACACCTTCACAAACTCACCGTATATCAATGCAACTATTAGTGATAATCGACAATTATTAATCGATAAAATGCAAGCGGGACAAATTCGTGGCATTGTCGTTATTCCTGTTAATTTTGCTGAATTGCTTGCCCGTCAAGATACTACAGCCCCTATTCAAGTGATCACTGATGGCAGTGAGCCCAATACCGCAAACTTCGTTCAGGCTTATACTAAAGGAGTTTGGCAAATTTGGTTACAACAACAAGCCATTAGTAAAGGTATTGATACTACACCATTAATTGAAATAGAACCTCGCTATTGGTTTAATCCTGCTGCAATCAGCCAGCACTATATTATTCCGGGTGCAGTGACTATTATTATTACCGTAGTTGGAGCTATCCTTACCTCGTTAGTGATTGCTCGCGAATGGGAAAGAGGCACTATGGAAGCCTTACTTTCCACTCAAATTACGCGCACAGAACTCTTACTTTCAAAACTTATTCCTTACCAAGTGTTAGGTAGTTTTGTCATGATCTTGTGTATGATAGTCACCGTGTTTGTGCTTGGCGTACCTTATCGAGGATCGTTGTGGATTTTAGGCGGGATCACCTCGCTCTTTTTAGCTACCGCTTTAGGTATGGGGTTGCTTATTTCCACGCTAACGCGCAATCAATTTAATGCCGCAATGATTTCATTAAACGCTGCATTTTTGCCCGCAATTATGTTATCAGGCTTTGTTTTTGAAATTGATAGTATGCCCATCTTTATTCAAGTGGTGACCTATTTTATTCCTGCGCGTTATTTTGTGAGTAGTTTACAAACGCTATTTTTAGCTGGCGATATTCCGTTGATATTGATGCTAGATATGTGGCTATTAATTGTATCGGCGATATTTTTTATTGGATTAACGGCGTTAGCAACACGTCGTCGATTAGATTAAAGGGAGAACTTTATGTTTTATCGCCTTCTCACCTTGATAATGAAAGAGCTACAGTCATTATTACAAGAGCCTCAAACGCGTATTATTTTAATAGTGCCAGTTATCTTTCAGATGATCTTATTCCCTTTTGCCGCGACGTTAGATGTTACTAATGCCTCTATTGCAATTTTTGATGAAGATAATGGTAAACAATCTATTGAGTTAACCCAACGTATCGCCAAAGCAAGTGCATTTTCTCAAACTCTTTTGCTTAAAAATGAACATGAAATAAAAGAAACGATTGATAATCGCAAAGCGCTTTTATTAGTTCGTTTTCCACAGAATTTTAGTGCTGATTTAGAAAGCCATACTGCTACTAAATTGCAAATAATCCTAGACGGTCGAAATTCTAATAGTGCGCAAATCGCTGCTAATTATGTACAGCAAATCGTACAAAACTATCAAACTGAATTAGCAGGTAATACACCTTCTTTGCTGAATAAAACAGAGCTTGTTGTTCGTAATTGGTATAACCCTAATTTAAACTACAAATGGTTTATTGTACCTTCTTTGGTGGCATTGATTATTACCATAGGCGTTATGATAGTCACCTCACTTTCTGTTGCTAGAGAGCGTGAACAAGGCACATTAGATCAACTATTAGTTTCTCCTCTATCAACATGGCAAATATTTATCGGCAAAGCGGTTCCCGCAATGGTTGTCGCTGCCGTTCAAGGCACTATC
The DNA here is from genome assembly GCF_003144395.1 of Proteus faecis. GTDB lineage: Bacteria > Pseudomonadota > Gammaproteobacteria > Enterobacterales > Enterobacteriaceae > Proteus > Proteus faecis. The sequence continues at coordinate 291,879 of NZ_PENZ01000045.1, forward strand.
GTATTAATTATTGGGATATTTGGTTATCAAATTCCGTTTTCAGGTTCGCTAGCTCTATTTTACTTTACCATGTTAATTTATGGCTTATCACTGGTAGGGTTTGGTTTGTTAATATCAGCCTTAAGTTCGACACAACAACAGGCTTTTATTGGTGTATTTGTGTTTATGATGCCTGCGGTTTTATTATCTGGCTATATTTCCCCCGTAGAAAATATGCCGATTTGGCTACAACATGCCACATGGATAAACCCAATTCGTCATTTCACCGATATCACAAAACAGATTTACCTTAAAAATGCCGATATTACTGTTATATGGCACAGTCTGTGGCCTTTATTAGTGATTGCAGTAGGAACGGGTAGCATTGCCTATTACCTTTTCCAACGGAAGATAGCTTAAAATCCGTATATTGATCACTAACTCTAATAGACTGATGCTAAAGAAAAAAATAATAGGCGAACAAGATACAAATCAGCTTAATATCAGCATAAAAAAATCCCATAACTGACAAAGTTATGGGATTTATTTTTTAAACTGTTTTTAAACTTTTTAACTACATTTATCCGTAGCTATCGTTAAAATTAACGACGATCGCCTAAAATACGCAGTAACATTAAGAACAGATTGATAAAATCTAAATAAAGCGTTAATGCACCCATAATTGAGTAACGGCGCATATTTTCTTTATCTTCTTGGTTAATCTCATTACCCATATCTTTTAATTTTTGTGTGTCGTAAGCAGTTAAACCTGCAAAAATTAACACACCAGCGTAAGAAATAACCATGCTCATCATTGAGCTTTGCATAAAGATATTCACAATAGAAGCAATAATGATACCGATAAGCCCCATAAACAGGAAGCTACCCATACCCGTTAAGCTACGTTTAGTGGTATAACCGTAAATGCTTAATGCACCGAACATTGCCGCACAAATAAAGAAGGTGCTAGCAATTGAAGATGCAGTATAAAGCAGTAATACGCTTGAGATAGTCACACCTGTTAACACGGAATAGAGCATAAATAATGAGGTTGCCATTGCACCACTCATTTTATGAACCATACCTGATAACACGAAAACTAGCCCTAATTGAGCAATGATTAAACCAAAAAAGACGATCTTGCTGGAGAAAATCATTGATAATAGTGCTTCGCTTGATGCAACGTATAATGCAACAAACGCAGTTAATAACAGCCCTACCGTCATCCAACCATAAACCTGAGCCATAAAGGTTTGTAGGCCAGAACCTGTGCGCTGTACGATTGAATCATTTGAACGTGAAAATCGATCCATGATGATTACCCTTTAATCATAGTAATAACGTTAGATTTAATAATAACGCTTATTTCAGCAAAGAGCCCATTATGGGCTCATTAGAATTTAATTTTATCACACTAATTTTACATTTCCATGAAATAAACTGTATGAAATGTCACCATAAAATAAATTTAAGTAAAGTAATGTAGTGATTAATTCAGTGTAGTGATTTATTCCCAACGCTCAGCCGAGTCATAATCACTTTGGCGTGCTTCTACCCATCTATCATTATTTTCAGAAAGCCCTTCTTTTTTCCAAAAAGGCGCTCTTGTTTTTAAAAAATCCATAATAAATTCAGCAGACTCAAAAGCACTATTACGATGAGAACTGGTAACGCCCACAAACACTATCTCTTCACCAATATGCAAAGTCCCTACCCGATGAATAACACTGACACGTTGCAAAGGCCAGCGAGAACGAGCTTCATTCACTATATCTGTCAGTGCTTTTTCTGTCATTCCCGGATAGTGTTCAAGCGTGAGCGTACTCACTTCATCACCAAGATTATGATTACGAACTTTACCCGTAAAGGTCACAACAGCACCATCGCTGTCGCACTCTGAAAGCCATTGGTATTCATCACCCACGCTAAAATTTTCAGTTTGTACTGAAATACGAGTTGATGCACTCATCTTATCCTCCTGTAACAGGTGGGAAAAAGGCGATTTCATCACCATCTTTAATAACATGAGAGCCTTGAACAAAAGATTGATTTACCGCTGAGAGTAACTTGCCATCTTCTAACGCAAGTGACCAGCGTTCACCTTTGTTAATTAATACTTTACGTAAATCGTCTACTGTGTGGTATTCACAATCTAATTCGAGAGAATCAACACCCACTAATTCACGCACTTGAGCAAAAAAGAGAACTTTAATCATGCTTCCACCTTAAAGTGACCTGATTTACCACCTGTTTTTTCTAATAAACGTACAGGCCCTATCACCATATCTTTTTGAACGGCTTTACACATATCATAAATCGTTAACGCTGCGACTGATGCCGCAGTTAATGCTTCCATCTCAACCCCTGTTTTACCCGTTAAACGGCAAACAGATTCAATGCGTACACGGTTAGACTCCGTTAGTGCTTCTAAACGCACTTCGACTTTAGTTAATAACAGCGGATGACATAATGGGATCAACTCCCATGTTCTTTTTGCTGCTTGAATACCAGCAATTCTTGCCGTGGCAAAAACATCACCTTTATGATGTTTACCTTCAGTGATCATACTTAATGTTTCTGCTGACATTTCAACAAAGGCTTCAGCACGTGCTTCTCGTACTGTTTCAGCTTTAGCGCTAACATCCACCATGTGAGCTTCACCGGCGGCATTAATATGGGTTAGTTGAGACATGCACAACTCCTGAAATTAACGAAATAACAGAGCGAAAAACTATCCACCAATAACTGATAAGTTCGGTGTAATACCGCTATCGCCTTGATGAAGAAAATGGGTTTCTCGTTTATGAAGAAGACCACCCTGAATACGCTGTTGTAATGCTTGTTGTTGACTATCATCAGCAAGTAAGTCACGTAAAGGAATTCCATTTTCACCAAATAGGCAAAGATGAAGATTACCAATAGCTGAAACACGTAAACGGTTACAAGTTAAACAAAAGTCTTTTTCATAAGGCATGATAAGACCAATTTCACCTTGATAATCAGGATGGGTAAACACTTGAGCGGGCCCGTCACTACGAGCGCGAGGGATCTGTAACCAACCTTCATTGAGTAAGCGCTGGCGAATCACTTCACCAGACAAATGAAAGCGGTTGAAAATATCACTACCGTCACCTGTTTCCATTAATTCAATAAAGCGCAACTGAATCGGTCGGTCTTTGATCCAATTAAGAAAATCAGGGAGGTTTTTATCATTCACATTGCGCATTAGCACAACGTTAACTTTTACTTTTTCAAAACCCGCAGTAAATGCAGCATCAATACCTTCCATTACTTGACTAAATTTATCTTGCCCAGTAATAGCATGGAATTGACGAGGATCGAGGCTATCAACACTCACATTAATGGCACTTAAACCTGCATCACGCCATTGGGCAACATCTCTGGATAAGCGATAGCCATTGGTTGTTACTGCGATTTTTTTGATGGATGCATTGTCTTTAATGGTTGCAATAATATCAGTAAAATCACGACGCATTGTCGGCTCACCGCCTGTTAGGCGAATTTTTTCTGTCCCTAACGCGGCAAAAGATTGTGTCAATCTACTGATTTCATCTAACGAAAGAAATGATTTATGACCATTAGGCTTATAGCCATTAGGCAGGCAATAAGTACAACGGAAATTACAAACGTCGGTAATTGAAAGACGTAAATAGAAAAATTTGCGGGAAAACGCATCAACAAGTTGTTGCATAGTAACACCTTTCCAAATCGGGAGATGCTGGCATTTCTACCTTGCACCCTGGTGACTTGTTTCGTCACGGCCAGAACATCATATCTTGTCTTGTAAGCACATGACTTAGACGTTAAGGCTAGGAGTTAATCTTTATCTGTTTTTCACAGATTTCTAATACCTATATATTTATTGTGGATTCTACCTGCTAATTTTTCAAAAAGCGAACAATGTTTTCGCTATATAATTTATAATACAACGACTTACAATACTTTAATCACTCTAATAACATAAGTAAAAACACCTTTATTGATTAAATATTAGGCTATCAAAAGTAAAATTGAATTAGGAATGTGATGAAATCACGTCGTGATCATAGGCTTAAAATTTAATTGTGATAAATTAGCGACAAATTTTTAAAGATGAGTAGAACAAATATGCGAAATCGCACGCTAAGTGATTTAGATCGTGTTGTTGCCCTGGGTGGTGGTCATGGCCTTGGACGTGTGCTTTCAGCACTCTCCTACTTAGGCTCTCGTCTGACTGGTATTGTTACAACAACAGACAATGGCGGTTCTACTGGCCGTATTCGCCGAGAAGAAGGGGGGATTGCGTGGGGAGATATGCGCAATTGCATTAATCAGTTAATTACTGAACCTTCCGTGGCTTCTGCGATGTTTGAATACCGTTTTTCGGGTACAGGTGAATTAGCAGGACATAACTTAGGTAATCTAATGCTTAAAGCTCTCGATAACTTAAGTGTTCGACCTTTAGAAGCCATTAACCTTATCCGTGGGTTATTAAGAGTGAATGCTCACCTTATTCCGATGTCTGAACAAGCTGTTGACCTTATGGCGATAGATGACCAAGGAAATGAAATTTATGGTGAGGTCAATGTTGATATTTTACCGAAGATCCCCAAAAAACTTGATCTCTATCCTAAAGTACCCACTACACGCGAAGCCATTGAAGCGATTGAACAAGCAGATTTGATTTTGATCGGTCCTGGTAGCTTTTTTACCAGTTTAATGCCTCTATTATTACTGCCAGAGCTTGCACAAGCATTGCGCCGTAGCAGTGCAACCACAATTTATATTGGTAATTTAGGCAAAGAGCTAAGCCCTGCAGCTGCCAGTATGACGATATCTGATAAAATCGCTATGATGGAAAATTATATTGGTTTACAAACGATAGATGCCGTGATCATTAGCCCCGAAACACAATATGAATCGATGAAAGGTCGATTAATTGTACAAGCTCAATTGGAAGCCAAAGATATTCCTTATCGTCACGATCGCCATCTATTAAGCAAAGCTATTGAGTTAACATTGCAGCAATTAGGGCAACGTAATGCATCACCTCGAGCTGTTAAATAGTATTTAACCATCTACTTTCATAAAAAACCGCATCGGCAAACAGCAAATGCGGTTTTTTTGTTGGTAAAAACACAATATCACTATTGGTCTTCAACGAATTATTAGCTATTAAGTTGCTTTAATGTAATACGCTGGCTAATCACTTCTTCAATTTCGTCAAGTGTCATTGGTACATCATTTTTCATCAAACCAAGGCCTGCCACAGTGCGAGAAAACGACATTAAATCTAACGGAGGTAACTCCATGATCCAATTCTCTTCTGTTGCCAGCGTATCTTCTGCATTCAGAATATTTTGTATCACATCCGTAAAAGCTTGATGTGAAGAGACCCAATCTTGATCGCCACTTGCCCAAAACCAACGAGTAGCAATAAAGTTTCTCCACATATCTTCCCAACCATCATAGATCCGACGCAGCATTGATGCGCTCATTAATGACCATGTTTGGGCTTCTTGTTGAGTAATATAACCTTGCTGGCAACCTTCTAAACAGAGCTTGTTAAAACGACAGAGATCCCAAATAAGGTATTTCACATTTTGGATATTCATACGATTTGTGCTCATCATATCGATTTGCCATAAACGCTCATTTTTATCATGTTCAGTTAACTCAGAAAGTAAGATATCATTTTTTAATGACTGAACATCGTCTTCTTTGCCATTCAAAATTTGGTCACGTAACTGATAAAAATCATTCGTGTGACCTTGAGTAAGCAACCAAAAGAGTTGATAGACTAAATCCCAACGGTCGTTAATTCCCCAGCCTGCTGATAATCCACCATCATCTTTGCCTTGAGCATATTCGTTATATGCCCACTCATTCATTACGGCATAAGGCGCTGCAACATATAGACCCCATTCGTTGGGTAACAACTGATCTGCCGTATTTTCTACTTTAGATAAAATGGGCTCCTGCCCTGCTGTTGATGATTTTTGCAACTCACTATCTTGTACAGCAAATTTGCGTAGCCATTTAAAAAGTATAATAAGAAGAATAACACCAAGAATTACTCCAGCAGAGCTAGGAAACCCTGCATAAACATAACCACTCATTCACTGTCCTTAATGTCTTTTTATCTTTGTAAATAATTGACGCTTTGTTTGTGGTGATATTTAAACAGTTGCACGCCATTAAGGGAATATCAAAAAAAGCAAAAAATGGAAGATAGAAGGTAAAAAGGGATAATCCCTTAAAAAATACGGATATCCCTTTATCGTTTTGTGACCTTAATTTCGCTAACTAAGAGTTCGCAATAAATTGAGCACGTAAAGCTTGCAATTTATCACGCGTACTCGCCGCTTTCTCAAATTCAAGATCTTTTGCATATTGATACATTTCGGCTTCTAAACGTTGGATCTCTTTTTCCAATTCAGCCGTTGATAACAACGGATAATTTTCATGAATATCTGTTGCTTTATGCCCTTTCTTATTGCGCCCTTGCGTAGGTTGACCAATCTTAAGAATATCACCCACTTTTTTATTTAATCCTTTAGGCACAATGCCATGCTCAAGATTAAACTGTTGCTGTTTCTCACGACGGCGCTCAGTTTCACTTATCGCTTTTGCCATTGAATCAGTAATTTTATCACCATATAAAATCGCTTTACCTTCAAGGTTACGTGCAGCACGACCAATTGTCTGAATCAATGAACGCTCTGAACGTAAGAAGCCCTCTTTATCAGCATCTAAAATCGCCACTAAAGAGACTTCTGGCATATCTAAACCTTCTCGAAGTAAGTTGATCCCCACCAATACATCAAACTCACCTAAGCGCAAATCACGAATAATTTCGACACGTTCAACAGTATCAATGTCAGAGTGTAAATAGCGAACTCGTTCACCATGCTCTTCAAGATATTCGGTTAAGTCTTCAGCCATTCGTTTTGTCAGTGTTGTCACTAGTACACGTTCATTTTTTGCCGCACGAATACGAATTTCAGACAGTAAATCATCGACTTGCGTAGCAACAGGTCGCACCTCAACAACCGGGTCAAGTAAACCTGTTGGTCTTACAACTTGCTCAACAATTTCATCACCCGATTTTTCAAGTTCATATTTACCCGGTGTCGCTGAAACATAAATCGTTTGTGGGGCTAACGCCTCAAACTCTTCAAAACGTAATGGACGGTTATCAAGCGCGGAAGGCAAACGGAAACCATATTCAACTAAGGTTTCTTTACGCGAACGGTCACCTTTATACATTCCACCAATTTGAGGAATAGTAACGTGTGATTCATCAATCACTAATAAACCATTAGCGGGGAGGTAATCAAACAGGGTTGGTGGTGGCTCACCGGGGCCTCTACCAGATAAATAGCGTGAATAGTTTTCGATACCAGAGCAATACCCCAACTCATTCATCATTTCGAGATCAAATTGAGTACGCTGTGTCACACGTTGCTCTTCAACCAGTTTATCGTTAGCTAAAAGCACTTTGCGTCTGTCTGCAAGCTCTTCTTTGATTTTCTCCATCGCCTCAAGAATACGTTCACGAGGTGTAACATAGTGCGTTTTAGGATAAACAGTAAAACGAGGCACATTGTAGTGAATTTGTCCCGTTAAAGGATCAAACAGTGAAAGGCGTTCGACTTCTTCATCAAATAGCTCAACACGTAATGCATAATCATCAGATTCAGCCGGAAAGATATCAATCACCTCACCACGTACGCGAAATGTCCCGCGCTGAAAGGCTTGATCGTTGCGAGTATATTGTAAATCAGCAAGACGACGTAAAATGGCACGTTGGTCGATTATCATGCCGTTAGTCAGATGAAGCATCATTTTTAAATAGCTATCAGGATCACCTAAACCGTAGATAGCAGAAACTGATGATACGACAATAACATCTTTACGTTCTAGCAAAGCTTTAGTCGCAGATAGGCGCATTTGCTCAATATGTTCGTTAACAGAGGCATCTTTTTCAATAAAGGTATCAGAGCTTGGAACATACGCTTCAGGCTGATAATAATCATAATAAGAAACAAAGTATTCCACTGCATTTTCAGGGAAAAACTCTTTCATCTCACTATAAAGCTGAGCTGCCAATGTTTTATTCGGCGCCAACACCATAGTTGGACGATTTAGATTGGCAATTACATTGGCAATCGTAAAGGTTTTACCTGAGCCCGTTACCCCTAAAAGAGTTTGATGAGCAAGACCATCATCTAACCCTTCACAGAGTGAGGCAATAGCGGCGGGTTGATCCCCCCCCGGTTTAAATTCAGAATGCAGTTTGAAATCTTTGCTCATATTTTCTTCTCCTCGCTGACACTCCTTATGATACTGGATAAAAATCCAGCTTCAATCTCTATCTCACAAAATTTATCTGAATAAATTAGCATAAGTTATCCCCAGTTTTGGAACTGGATTTTTTTCAAAAAGGCAACCCCCTTTTTTGCGAATTATTCCAAGAGGCTCACCAATACCACTCCCTCTATTGATTTTATTTAATTAATTGATATATAAGAATTAAAAATAAAAGTTGAGAATAACACCAATCTTTAGCAATGCCTTGTATTCTCTCTATTCAGCGTATTTTTATAATGGTAATACACAAGGTTATCCACAGGAATAGTGGATAACTGCACAAAGTTGTTATCTCTCGGTAGGTTACGTCTTTTTTTCTACCTTAAAATATCCCTAAAAATTGACTAAATTTATTTTTTTTATTTTTTTATTGGTATAAAAAATAGACTTTTATAATTTACTTAATAACCACCTATCAACTTAGTTTTAAACAGGAAAGATCAAGGTAAGAAGTAAAATTATGCTCTTTTACTTCGTTTAAATAGGGTATTTTGCCTAAGAATGGTGCGTTAATATGCTGTTTTAATGTTGCCAAATATTCTTTTTGATATCGCCCCGCAGGTTCAACTTCATTTGCAACCCAGCCAGCCAATGTTAAACCAGACTGAATAATTGCTTGTTGCGTTAATAACGCATGATTAATGCACCCCAATTTAACACCCACAGTCAAAATAACAGGTAGCTTTTCATTGATAACCCAATCAGAGAAAAAATAGTTTTCTGACAGTGGGGTAAACCAACCACCAGCACCTTCGACTAAAACCCAATCAGCTTGTTGCTTTAAATAAGACAAACCTTCTGACATCACATTAAAATCAATAGGCTGTTTTATTTCTTGGCTAACAATATGTGGTGATGTTGGCGTTTCAAAACAGTAAGGATTAACGCGATGATAATCTAACTGTACCGTACTGAATTTTTGCAAAGTAAGTGCATCTGAATTACGTAATCCTTCATTTAACCACTCACTTCCTGACGCCACGGGTTTATAGCCTGCAGTTTGAAACCCAAGTTGCGCCGCACATTGTAATAGAGCACTACTGACTACAGTTTTACCCACTTCTGTATCTGTACCCGTCAAAAAATATGTTTTAGCCATGTGACACCTTAACCATAACAAGTTGATAAGTAAGTAAATATTTACCAAATTCTCTTTTCCATACATTTTCTAATCCACGAAATTTCTGTCGTGTCATCAACCCTTTTTGTCGATCCCCTTGCACAAAATTGGCGCCAACTCCCTTCAAAGAAGCAAAAAGTGCATGTAATGAATCATATCGTTCAGTGACCGTTTCAAGAGACAATTGGTAATGAAAACCACAACACGCTCTCTTAATATCGTGAAGTGATAAAAAAGGATTTACATGAGAATGTTGATCAAGAGATTGCCAAGCCTCTCTAACTTCTTGTAATGTCAACGTAGTCAGTGTTGAGAAATAAAGCGCACCTTTTGCATTGACTGCGTTCATTAATGTTTTAATCGCACCAGATAAATCATCACACCATTGCATCGCTAAATTACTAAATACAATGTCCACACTTTGTGGTGCAATCGCGCAATGCTCGATATCACTTTGTAAGTAACCATCAGCTCGCTGTTGTTGTTTTGCCACTTGTAGCATGGTGTGTGACAGATCAAGTGCAATAACAAACTTATCTTGTTGTTTCCACTTTTGACTGAAATATCCTGTTCCACATCCTGCATCTAACACGATATGACCACTATCATGACGTGCTAAATCCATTAATTTATTACCGCTATAGCGCTGAATATTGGCGTGATTATCGTAATGAACAGCCGCTTTACCAAATGTTTGAGCTATACGTTGTTTATCTGTTTTGACTGAAGAAAGCATGAAGCGTCTCGATTAACAGCTTAATATCTGAAAGATGATGGCGAGTGGTTAACGTTATTCGTAAACGTGCACTTTGAGGAGGTACCGTAGGAGGAAAGATGGCCTTTACCCAGAGCCCTTTAGATTGCAGATAATCTGAAAGTGTTTGGCACAATTGTTCATCACCAATAATTAATGGCTGAATAGCCGTTTCTGAAGGTAATAATTTAACGGGTAGTGAAATTACACCTTGGCGAAAAGTATTGATTAATTGTTGAAGATATTCCCGTTCCTTATCTGCTTGCTTAATAACATTTAGAGCTGAGTTTAAAGCAATAACTTGTGCTGGTGGCATTGATGTACTGTAAATAAGATGGCGAGCATATTGTTCAAAAAACTCTGCTGTCGGCTTGTTACAAAGCACTGCCGCCCCACTGATACCAAAAGCTTTACCAAAAGTGGCTACCAGTATTTCAGGTTTAATACCCGCTTCATCACAACTACCTCGACCTTCTTTACCTAAAACACCCATGCCATGCGCATCATCAACCATTAACCATGCCTGATGTTTTTGGCTTATTGTTGCTATTTCTCTTAATGGCGCTTTATCCCCATCCATACTAAATACCCCTTCTGTTACCACAAGGGTTTTATTAGCTAATGTTTTACTGAGTCTTTGAGATAAAGAGTCAGGAGAATTGTGTAAAAATCGCCATAATGTCGCGGGTGATAATACAGCGGCTTCCATTAGAGAAGCATGACAAAGTTTATCTGCAATAATGGCATCTTCTTTTTCAAGTAATGCCGATATCACACCTTGATTAGCACTATAACCGGATGAAAATAACAGCGCATTATCGTAACCTAACCAATCTGCAAGATGCTGTTCTAATTGCGCATGAGCTTGTGTAAATCCTGTAATATGCCCTGAACCACCGCTACCTACACCGTACTTATCAGCACCTTGCTGCCATGCTTTAATGACATCTTCATGTTGGCTAATACCTAAATAATCATTGCCTGAAAAATTAAGGTACTTTTCGCCCGCTATTGTGATCAAAAAACGTCCATTAGCTTGTTTGATCACTTGGCGCTTTCGCCATAATGGCGTATTTCTACGCACATTAAGTTGTTCAGCTAAATAGTTTTTCCAGCTCATTACAGTGCCGCATTATAAAATTGTTCAGTGTCTTTATTGGCAACCGCTTGCATCAAAGCTTCTTCTTGCTGATTGTCGCCCATAGATACCGCTAATCGTTCAGGGTTTAAACCTAACTTACGGAATAATTGGTGATCTTTATCTTCAGTTGGATTAGTTGTCGTTAATAATTTACAACCATAGAAAATAGAGTTCGCCCCAGCCATAAAGCAGAACGCTTGTGTTTGTTCACTCATTTGCTCACGACCAGCAGAAAGACGCACATAAGAGCGTGGCATCATGATGCGGGCAACGGCGATAGTACGAATAAAATCAAACGGGTCGACATCTTCATTATCAGCCAATGGCGTACCTTTGATTTTGGCTAACATATTAATAGGCACACTTTCAGGAGGCTGCGGTAAATTCGCTAATTGCACTAACATTGCTGCACGATCTTTAACTTCTTCGCCTAATCCTAAAATTCCGCCGGAGCACACTTTAATACCGGCATTACGCACTTTATCAAGCGTATCTAAACGATCTTGATAGGTACGTGTTGTCACAATACTGCCGTAAAATTCAGGGGAGGTGTCAAGGTTATGATTATAAAAATCTAGCCCTGCATCTGCTAATCGGTTAGCTTGTGAATCATCTAATTTGCCAAGTGTCATGCAGGTTTCCATACCCAGTGCTTTAACTTCTTTTACCATTTGCTCAAGGTAAGGCATATCTCGCTCATGCGGGTTTTTCCATGCTGCTCCCATACAAAAACGTGTTGAACCTGCTGCTTTTGCTTTTTTTGCCGATTCAATTACTTGCTGCACTTCCATTAATCGCTCTTTTTCTAATCCTGTTTTATACCGCGCGCTTTGGGCACAATATTTACAATCTTCAGGACAAGCGCCTGTTTTAATAGAGAGCAACGTACTCACTTGAATTTGTGAAGGATCAAAATGTTGACGATGAACTTGTTGTGCCTGAAAAACTAAATCTAAAAATGGCATATCAAACAGTGCCCTGGCTTCTTTTAATGTCCAACGTTTTAGTGCGCTCACAATACAATCTCCTGTTTAAAAGTGATTGCCAGTTTAAATAATAGGGTTATCATGTCAACTAAAATTGATCACCATTGGTTTACATGATTAAGTGAAAAATATAATGACATCTGAAGATATCGCTTTCGATTTACGCCATATTTGGCATCCATACACGTCGATGAGTAATCCGTTACCTGCTTACCCTATCGTCAGTGCAAAAGGCGTTGAATTAGTCTTGGCTGATGGCAGAAAACTGATTGATGGAATGTCTTCATGGTGGGCTGCAATTCATGGTTATAATCACCCAGAACTTAATAATGCCGTTACAACACAACTCAGTAATATGTCTCATGTGATGTTTGGTGGCATTACTCATCCACCAGCAGTATCACTTTGTCGAAAATTATTAGCGATAACACCAGCGCCTCTGGAATGCATATTTCTAGCAGATTCTGGCTCGGTTGCTGTTGAAGTTGCGCTGAAAATGGCGTTGCAATTTTGGCAAGCTAAAGGTGAAAAACGCCAACGTATTGTGGCATTAAAACAAGGCTATCATGGTGACACATTTGGTGCCATGTCTGTGTGTGATCCGGATAACTCCATGCACAGTCTTTACAAAGGTTATCTGCCTAATCATCTCTTCGTGGATGCCCCTAAAACAGGTTTTTATGAAGAGTGGGATCCGGCTGATATCCACTCATTACGCTCAACGTTAGAGCAACATCATCAAGAAATTGCGGCCGTGATGCTTGAGCCCATTGTTCAAGGTGCAGGAGGAATGCGAATTTATCATCCTGAATATTTGAAACAGGCTAGAGCGTTATGTGATGAGTTTGATGTGTTATTAATTGCTGATGAAATTGCCACAGGATTTGGCAGAACAGGCAAACTTTTTGCCTGTGAACATGCAGGAATATCGCCAGATATAATGTGTGTAGGTAAAGCATTAACGGGTGGTTACATGACTTTATCATCCACCTTAACAACGCGTCATATTGCCGAAACCATCAGTCAAGGCGATGCGGGTTGCTTTATGCATGGCCCAACCTATATGGGAAATCCACTCGCTTGTGCTGTTGCTGATGCCAGTTTATCTCTATTAGCAAAAGGCGATTGGGTAAACCAAGTTGCAAACATTGAAAAACAACTAAAACATGAGCTATTACCATTAAAACAGGCTAAAAGTGTCAAAGATGTGCGGGTTTTAGGTGCGATTGGTGTGGTCGAAATGAACGAGCCAGTCAATATGGCAAAATTACAAAAAATCTTTGTTGATGAAGGGGTCTGGATCAGACCTTTTGGTAAGCTAATTTATATCATGCCACCCTTTATTATGTCATCAGAAAGCCTAACTAAACTTACTCAATCAATTGAAAAAGTAGTTAATCTTTAATAAGCCAAACAATGCGCTAACCTCTAGTGAGAAACTATTTTCACTAGAGGTTAAAAGTGAGATTTATTTAGTGACAACCGTTACCCACATTGCACCTTTTCCAACAGGATACTGTGCTAATTCTGTTAAGGCTCCCGTATATTTATCAATACGAGAAACTGAAGCAAAATCTGATTTTTGACCACAAGAAATCAGATAACTTCCTGTATTATCAAGATTAAAGCCACGAGGCTGTATTTGTGTTGGGTAATAACCCACAGGTTGCAGATGGTCGCCCGTCTCTGAAATTGTCATTGCACAAATAAAGCTTTCAGAGCGTTCACTTGCATAAAGAAAACGACCATCAGCGGTAATATGAATATCTGATGCCCAACGAGTACTGTTAAATGTTTCAGGAACAATATCAACCGTTTGCATTAAACGATATAAATCGCCCATACGACAATAAACATTGATTGTCGCATCCAATTCATTAAGGCAATAAAACACATTACCATTAGGATGAAATGCCATATGGCGAGGCCCTGCATTTTGCGCTGTTGTCAGCGATTCAGTACCTGCTTCTGTTAAACGCCCATCTTCTGATAAATTAAATAAACGAATATGATCTTCACCTAAACAAGGCACAATCAGTTGTTTATTATTCCAATCAATATTAGAGGAGTGAGGTTTATCTAGTCCTTCAATAATTTGGATTGGTGATTGAGGGATCCCCTTATCATTAATAGGTAAAACTGCCAAATTGCCTTGATGATAAGAAGGTACAAATAAGAAACGCCCTGTTTTATCTAAGCACAAATGAACAGGAGTACTTGGAATAGAAGTGATAGCTTTTTGCTCTAACTGGCCATCGACAGCAATCGCAAATGTCACCACACTAAAATGAGGACGAATACCTACATAAAGGTATTTTCCATCTGCACTTGCAATCATCGGTTGTACTTGCCCTGCAACCTCAACAACCTGCAATAAATCCATTTCACCTTCAGTGTTTAATGCATAAACATGGATTTGTTGACTCTCTGGGCTTGCTACGTAGACTACCTGTTTCATCCCTTCTCCTTAAAACTGATTACCCATTGATTTATAAAGAATAATAGAAAAACCAACAATAACCTGTCACGATTAAGCTAGTTTATCTTTTATTGGTTAACGTGTAACATCAACAACATTGCATCTTAATACTATCAAGGGGCTTATTTATGTCATATCGCGTTATTGCATTGGATCTTGATGGCACACTGCTTGATGACCAAAAACGTATCCTGCCAGAATCTTTAGAAGCACTCAATCTTGCAAGAAAAGCAGGTGTTAAAGTTTTAATTGTAACAGGTCGTCATCATGTTGCTATCCATCCATTCTATCAAGCACTCGATCTTGACACCCCTGCAATCTGCTGTAATGGAACTTACCTTTATGACTATATTGGTAAAAAGGTCCTGGAATCTGATCCATTAACCACACAAGAAACCAGAGCAGTATTAGATCTCGTTAAACAAACCGATGTACACCATTTAGTTTATGCTGACGATGCAATGATGTATGACCAACTAACTGCAACAGTACAACGCACACTTAATTGGGCCGATACCCTTCCCATCGCACAGCGCCCCAATCTCGTTAAAGTCGATGATTTTTATCAAGCAATGCATGATGTTAATGCCATTTGGAAAATTGCCACTACAACGCCTGATCACGATGAACTACACGCATTAGTTGAGAAAATTGAACAACAAGTCGGCTTAGAGTGTGAATGGTCTTGGGTTGATCAAGTTGATATCGCTAAAAAAGGCAATAGTAAAGGCCGTCGTTTACAACGTTGGGTGGAAGCAAATGGTATGAAGATGAGTGATGTTATTGCTTTCGGTGATAATTTTAATGATCTGAGCATGTTAGAACATGTTGGTTTAGGGGTTGCAATGGGTAATGCTTCCGATGAAGTAAAAGCACGCGCTAAAATGGTCACTAAAGTGAATTCACAACCAGGTATCGCAGAAACTATCCATAAATATATTCTGTCTTAATCTCATTTCTATATTGAGCCCAAAACAAAACCTCATCAAAGATGAGGTTTTTTATCAATAAATATAACTAATAAATTATAGATGACGACTTAGCGAAAGACTCTTTATCTGAGCATAAAGCCATTGCCCTTCTTGAATATTCAATTCATCTTTCGCCCAAGGAGTGATCCTCGCCCATAAATAATTGCCATCATTGACAAGCTTTACATCAACTTGACCATCATTTTTTATGGTTTCAACCACTTTCATATGCAAAATAT
The DNA here is from genome assembly GCF_003144395.1 of Proteus faecis. Classification (GTDB taxonomy): domain Bacteria; phylum Pseudomonadota; class Gammaproteobacteria; order Enterobacterales; family Enterobacteriaceae; genus Proteus; species Proteus faecis. The sequence goes on from NZ_PENZ01000045.1 coordinate 307,921, forward strand.
TACGAATACTACTATTGGATGGACGAGTCGTTGTTAATGACACATCAGAAGCATCAATACGCACACGCACATCACGACCGATTTTTGTTTCAATTTGAGGTAACCACAACACTTGATTACCAAAAGCCGTTGCAGTCATATCGTAATGGCTATGGTGTTCGACTACCATTACATTAGCGATACTGCTTAATGTCTCTTTTTGTAACCAAGGGCGTAATGCACTACTTGCCCACACATCTTCCAGCTTACCTGTCGCCTTGATCTTTCCTGCATCCATCACAATGACGTTATCTGCAAGTCGAATAATTTCATCAAGACTATGGCTCACATACAAAATAGGAATTTGTACATCTTGTGAGAGTTTTTCTAAATAAGGTAATAACTCACGTTTACGAGGTAAATCCAGTGAGGCTAAAGGCTCATCCATTAGCATAATATCTGGAGCAGTGAGCAATGCACGGCCGATAGCAACACGTTGCTTTTCACCACCTGATAAGGTGATAGGAAAACGTGAAAGTAAATGTTCGATACCTAACAAATGAATAATGCGATCAAACTGCACTTTCATTGTCGGTGACATACCGTAAAGCAAATTTCCTCTTACCGTGTAATGAGGAAACAGTCGGGCATCTTGGAATACATAGCCCACTTTACGTTTTTCAGGCGGCAGATAAATTTTCTTTTCAGTATCAACCAGTGTGTGATTATTTAATACAATTCGCCCTGAATCGGGTTTGGTTAAACCACCAATCACATTAATCAGTGAAGTTTTACCCGCCCCAGATAAACCAAAGACGGCAGTAATACTTTCTGTTGGCAGTTCAGTATTGATTTCCAGACGCAGTGATCCTAACGTCTGTTTAAAATTCATCTCTAACATACGCCCCCCAGTCTTTTACGGCCCCAACGAGTTAGCCACTCAGAAGCCATTAAAGAGACGAGCGCCAAAATAATTGCAATCACACATAAACGAGCGGCATCCATTTCCGCACCCGGTGTTTCAATCAAGGTATACATTGCCAGAGGTATGGTTCTTGTTTCCCCCGGAATATTGGAGACGAAAGTGATCGTTGCGCCAAATTCTCCCAATGAGCGCGCAAATGCCAACACAATTCCTGCGATGATCCCTGGCATAGACAAAGGTAATGTTATGGTAAAAAAGACACGCAACGGTGAAGCACCTAAAGTTCTCGCTGCTTGTTCCATACGTTGATCAACAGCTTCTAATGCTAATCTGATCGCTCTTACCATCAGTGGAAATGCAACCACTGCGGATGCAAGTGCCGCACCTCGCCAACTAAAGGTAAAACTAAAACCAAACCAGTCATACAACCATTCACCAATAAATCCACGTCTTCCCATACTGATCAGTAAAAGATAACCGACCACAACGGGAGGTAGAACTAAAGGTAAATGAATAATGCTATCAAGCAATGATTTACCGGGAAAACGTACCCTAACTAAAAGCCAAGCCATAAAAATACCAAAAGGTAGACTAATAATAACTGCAACAGTCGATACCTTAAGACTTAGTATGATGGCTTGCCATTCGTATTCACTTAACATCTCCAAAAGTATAATTCCTACAGTGGACTAAAGCCGTATTTCTTAAAAATTTCTGCGGCTTGAGGTGTTTTCAGATAGTCATAAAAATCACGAACTGCTTTATTGTCATGACCTTTTACAACTGCCATTGGATACTCAACAGGTTTGTGGCTATCAGCTGGGAATACGCCGACCACTTTCACTTTATTACTCGCAACCGCATCAGAACCGTATACAATACCTAATGGTGCTTCATCACGTTCAACTAACGCCATACCACTACGTACGTTATTAGTTCGAGCCATTTCTGGACTTACTGTATTCCATGCACCTAAATATTCTAATGATTCTTTTGCATAGATACCAACTGGCACATGGTCCGGATCGCCAACAGCAAGTTTTCCACCATTAAGTAAGGATTTCCATTTGGTTTCCTTATTTATAACAACGTCATTTAATTTGCTATCTTTAGGGGCAATGAGTACTAAATCATTACCTAATAGTGTATGACGTGAATCTGCAACCATTAAATCTTTATCGATTACGTAATCCATCCACTGCTGATCTGCTGAAATAAACAGATTTGCAGGTGCACCTTGCTCTATTTGACGAGCCAATGTTGAAGAAGATGCATAAGATGCAACCACTTCAGTTTTCTTTTCTTGTTTATATTGTGCCGAAATTTCATTAAGAGCATTGGTAAGAGAAGCGGCAGCAAATACCGTTACTTTTTCCGATGCAAAACTTTGACTCACTAAAGCAAAAGAGATAACCGCACCAGCAAGTAACTTACCTGATAATTTTTTCATGTTCTAATTCCACTTAAATTAAAGGATAACCACGCTGTATATATCAAGATACAACGTAAAATGAAAGAATTAGATGTGAGAAACTGGTTATATATCAATAAATATAACCATTAAGAAGAAACAGAAAATAGAGATAGAGAAATTTACATACTCTAAATAATTCAAGTCACAGCTAGGCGACAAGAGAATGACTCACTAGTAGCATACATGAATATGTGACTAGTGCGAAAGAACGCAGTCAACAACGCTGTGGCTTGAAGTATGACGAGTACGAGTATAAAAAAATAGCCCTTTAATAATAAAGGGCTATTCTAAATCAGGGGGGGGAGATTTTATGATTTTTTATCTGCTTTTGGCTGACTTGGTGAAATCAGGTTAAACACTTCACCTAAACCATAAATGATGCCCATAATGAGTACCATTACAACAGGTACCATCAAGAGAGCGAACCCTAAACTTTTCAATAATTCAAGCATGATAACCTCTTTATCATGGTATATTCGGAAAGCCAGAGTTGGCATTTCTTCACGAATAACGAATAATAACGCTATAGTTGTATATATTCTAGAGAATTATCGCTTTGTGTCGGCACAAAAAATGCGATAAACACACAAAAAAAGAAGAAGCCTATCATTATGCAAGCAGAAATATTATTAACACTTAAACTTCAAGATAAGCTCTTTGCCGATCCTCGTCGTGTTGCATTATTAAAACAGATCAAAGCGACAGGTTCTATTAGCCAAGGGGCAAAAATGGCAGGCATTAGCTATAAAAGTGCTTGGGATGCCATTAATGAAATGAATCAACTCGCAGACGAACTTCTTGTTGATAGAGCAACAGGTGGCAAAGGCGGCGGTGGTGCAACTCTTACTCATTATTGTGAACGCTTACTTCAACTTTACGATCTACTAGGTCAAATTCAGCAAAAAGCCTTTGATGTATTAAAAGACGATTCACTCCCTCTTGATAGCTTATTAGCAGCTATTTCTCGCTTTTCATTACAAACGAGTGCTAGAAACCAATTTTTCGGTACCATTATTGAACGTGATAACCTGCAAGTTCAACAGCATGTTAATGTGCAACTTGCAGATAAAAAAACGACTATTCGTGCTGCTTTAACAGAAAAAAGTGCAGATCGCTTAGGCCTGAAAAAAGGCAAAGAAGTACTGATCTTAATTAAAGCCCCATGGGTTAATATTGAAAAAGGGACTTCTTTAGCACAACAATATGACAATGCCCTTTCAGGCACGTTGACTCAAATTGAAACAGGCAATGAAAACAGCGAACTAGTGGTAACATTAGAAGGTGGACAAGAAGTGTGTGCCACCTGTTCTAATCAGCATGTTAAAGAGCAAAATTTGCATATTAATGACAATGTAACGGCTTTATTTAATGCCGATCAGGTGATTGTCGCCACACTGTGTTAATTATTAGCATGGTTGCTTTTTATTAAACAATAAAACCATCACTTGCTAATTATTTTAATAAATAATATTAAGTGATGGTTTTTAGTTTAGAAAAATATTTTTATTAAAGAATAAACAATTAAAATTATTTATTCTGAATACATGCGAGTAAAATAATCGCTAATTTTATTGTTATCAAGCAATCTATCTTTGGTAAAATCAAGACTATCAGAGACTACAATATATTTTCTTAATTCTTCTGGAATATCTTTTATCGTTGCATAAATAGTTGGAACAATAAAGCGAAAATAGTCACCCATTTTGGTTTCACCTTCATAACCAATAGGATAATCTTCTCCTATAGATTGCCCCTCTAATGCTTCAAAATAAAACATTCCCATTTTAGTTGCTAACTCAGCATCACAATTTTTTTTATTTTCTAACCTAAAGTTAAAGTTATTAATTATTTCTTGTTTATTTTTATATCTTTTATATACCCAGCTAGAATATAGATCTATAAAATACTCACCTTTTTTATTTACATCATTACTATATTTTTCAGATTCGCAATCGATATATTCACATAAATCATTAAGTGATTCTTTTATATTATTTATTTTTAATATGCATTTAGGTAACCATCCATACCCATTATTTAGCATCATTGAAATACATCCATTTTTATCCATAGCAATCCATGAATGATTTCTTGCTTGACCAGGATACCAGTTTATATCAAGTAACAGTCCCATATATGCTCCCTAGTACTATTTATCTAAAAAAACTTTAATACAATTTTTACATGTATCAACAAATGCTTCTTCTGGCATAGTTGATAAATCATACCCGTAAGCTTTTCTGGGGCGATATGCCTGAGAAATTCGAATATCTTGAGGTTTGATCCCTTTTCGAATCAACTGATCTGCTGCTAATACCTCACCACATCCTCCTACAATATTATCACAGTGTACTGTTTTTGTTCCGACTTTAGCATCGCCTAATTTATTTTTTAATAGAATCACAGTATCTTTATGAAGCATTTCTATTTTAATGTCAGAACCAACACTTCCTCTTACTATAATAGTTCCTGTTTTAATATCATATGCAGCTACCATTGTTGCAATATCTTTAGCTTTACTCTTTGAAGATATTTTATTAATTTCCTCTATTACACGTTTATTTGCTGCTATTAATAATTTTTCTTGTTCTACTATCGGTTTTATAGCAGTAATATTTAATTTACCCGACGTCATTAAAGACTTTGAGCTATTAGCTAACATGCTAGAGAAAGCTTTAGTACTTTCTTCTGAACTTGCTAACACTTTATACCCGCTGCCAAAAGTGACGCCTGCTATTGCTGCTTCCGGAGCCGATATTCCCGCAATATTAATACCTAGCTGATTAGCACAATAAACCCAGTTAGTTTTACATGTATTAAATGCAACTTGAGCAATAGCGATAAGTTCCGGTGTTGCTGCAATAACTGTATGACCAGCAATAAAACTTACACTTCCTCCTAAGCCAAGAGCGATTGCAACCATTCCTGCATTTTGTCGATTGACAACTCTTTATGCTGCTGCAACATCTCCTTTCGAAGCAGCGATCATATCCTTATTATTTTCTAAAGCTAAGTTAGAAAGCATATGCTCACTATAATTATGCCGATAAACTAATTCCGCAGAATTAGCCGCAGAAAATACGCCCTCAGGCTTACGAGTCACAATAGCGCCTGTCAGTGCACCAATTAATTTAGTGAGCTGTGTTTGACCTTCATTGCCATGCATTGCCTCTTGAATTAATGCAACTTGTCTGTCAGTTTCATTTAAATAACTAGGCTCAAATAATTTACTTTGTAGCGATATCGCCGCTATCTCTGCCGCCAAGGCGCCTGCTACAGCTCCTGTAACACTGCCTCCTGCAATTTCTGCACTAATACCTGCTACGACGCCATGACTTAAAACCTTTCCTGCATGTCCTAATACCGCACCGTTATCACCAATTAAGTTGGCGCCTTCTGCGTGAAATTGACTGCCAATATTGCTTAATAGCGCGGTTTTAAAATTATCAATAAAACTACCGCCTTGAATGGCAGTACCGAGGGTTGAACTGACAACTGAATGCGAGGCGACACGCTGTGCAACTTGATCCCATGTTGCGTTATCAGTAAGCAATAACTTGCTTGTTGAGGGTAATGTTCCGCCTTGGATTGCCTGATCCCCCCCATAAATTGGTCAAGACCTTGCAATGCCCCGGCAACCACCATGCTTGTAACAATAGATTTAGCGGTATCACTACGGCCGAGGGATTCAATAGTTTTATAAATACTGCCTTTGTTTTCGGCTAAAGATACCGCTGCTTGCGATACTAAAGAGGCAAAACCTGCTTGTGCTGCAACAGATGCCGTTGAAGCCACACTGGCTGATGCACCTGCCGCAATAGTTGCTTTACTTGCCATTCCGCTAATGGTCGCCGCGGTTGCAGTACCATAAGTTGCGACCCCTACCGCGATGGCAATAACGGCACCGACAACAGGATTTAATTGCTGAGTTTTATCATCCAAATTGGAATAAGTGTCTTTCACTAAATTCCAATTAATATTTTCTTGACGTTGAAGAGAGTTAAGCCAAGCATATTCTGGTGTATTACTTAAAACGGTTAATGCTTGTTCTAGTGATTCTTTTTTCTTAGCTTTAATATCCGCAGATATGCCTTTTGGGGCATCAATTGTGAGCTTTCCGCCAATATAGAGTTCAGGTAATACCCATATTCCTTTGGTATATCCCTGATCACGCTGAGTAATATAAATATCTTTTGAATTGGTAATAACTTGTTTAAAGGCAGTGTTTTTTACTGCTTTAAAATTAACTTTTCCTATTTTACTGGTTAACTTGGCATTTTTTGCTGTATCAATTTTAGTCGCTTCTAAAGTGATATCATCTTTAGCAAATAAATTAATATTGCCATTAGCAATAAATTCGGTAACTTTATTATTGGTGTTATAAAATGTTTTCGTATATTTCTTTTTAGTAATACACAAAGTCCACTTATTACATTTTTTCTTTTCTTCTTTGTAGTAACTCGACTCTTCCATTGCTTGCGCGTAAAGGAACCCACCTTTAGCCGCGATATCAATCTCTTTATTGGCAGTTAATTTTGATGCCTGAAATAAAATACTACCCTCAGATAATAGTGTTAGATTATTACCACTATTAATTTCAGTACTGACTTGTTTACGAAGTTCTTCTAAGTCAGAACCCGACTCTTTACGAAAATGCGTTCTTACTGATCCCAATTGAATATTGCCACCACTTGAAATAGTGACATCACCCTCTGATTTAAACGAACTTCCTTCTGTGATTAATGTACCTGATGACGCAATAGAAATGCCTTTATTGCCAGTTATCGTTGCTGTGGCATACTGAATATCTTGAGCATCTTCATGGGGATCTTTGATAGCAGAATAAGCGTTTGCACCCAGCTTTATATTTCTACCTGCTAATACAATGACTTTATCTTTTGAATTTAATACTGTTGAACTTAAATCAATATCACGAGCGGCATTTAAAATAAGGTTATTGTTTGAAAATAACTTAGACTGTAATTGAGGATAATGAACATCACTAAAGAAAGTATTGGCTTCTTTGATTGATTTAGAGGAAAGAAAAATATCCTGTCCGACATTAAAGGTTATGGCTTTATTACTGTTATATTTTATTCCTTGACTAATAATATCTTTACCGGAAGTGAAAGTAATATCACCTCGCGTTTTCCAGCTTTCCGTTTTTGCTAATGCAGGTTCTTGAGTATATAAATGAAAATACGGTAATATTTTAAAAAGTGCTGATTCATCTCTCTGAATTTTTATATCACCATGTGCAATCACACTTAAAGAATTAGCATTATTAATCTCAATATTATTAAAAGTTATACCTTGTCCAGATTGAAATAAAACAGAATCAGAGACATTAATAACCGGTGGAGTTAAAACGTTATTTTCATTAAATGCAGAAATAGGATTTAATGTATAATCAATTTTTCCATTCTTAGCAAGAACAACACTATCTTTTGCTGTTAAATCTACTTGGTTAAGTTCTATATTTTTATTTGAAATTAAGCTTAATGATTTTTTAGATGAGAGATGTGAATCTTTTACTATAAGATCTCCACTAGAAATAATAGATAAATCATTATTTGAATTTATATTTGAAGATATATTAATAGAACTAGAATTAAGCAGTATACTACTAGCTAAAAAATTATACCCTGAGTGTAATTTATTTGTTATTTTTTTAATCTTAGAATATTGAAATGATACTTTAGTTTCTATATTTATAGAGTTTTTAAAATCTAAAACTAAATTACCTTTCGCTCTAATATATTCATTTTTGTTTTCAAATTTAAAATTATAACTATGATTATCAGTGGAAACATATGGTATATATATATTCTTTTCTATAATTTGATTTCTCAACCTGATTGTTAGGGATCTCAAATAGTGGATTTACTTCTGGAAGTAATAGCACTATTTTTATATATTACCCATTTATCTAATTGACCTATTGAATAATCTAAAAAATAAGCATCCTTACCAGTTAAAATAGAATTATTATTTGCTAAAATAGATGATTGATGATTTGAGATACTATTGGATTGAACATATAAATTATTACCAGAGATAATTTTAGAACCAACATAACTTGAAATTAAATCTACTTTTTTCCTCTCACTATTTATACCATAATCATCATTTAAATTTGCCACCCCAAACCATTTTTTTCTTCTCTCATCTATTAATTCAGGTATATAAGCAATAATATATGCTTCATAATTACCATGGGAAAAACTGCTACTAGGATAAGGTGGAATAAATTGATTTCTCACACTGTAAAATTTTTTAGAATCAGGCTCTTGTTTTATCTCTTTAAATAAAGGAGTAATAGATTCATTAACCAACTTCTTTGTTCTAATAATCAAATCACCCTTTTCTGTTTTTATTGTTGCTGATTGATTTTCAATTAAACTACTAGGATCACCCTGTGCATTTTTTTGTATCCATAAATTATCTTTTGCTTGAATAAGTGCTTTTTTGCCTTTATTAGTGAGTTTATCTGCAAATAAACGCATATCTTTTTCTGAGATAATTTCACTATGATTAGTTAGTGTATTAGATGCTAACGTAATATCCCTTTTTGCTTTTAACTTTGCATTACTATTAATTTGTAATTCTTTACTGCTAACATTAATATCTTGTTCAGATTGAATATTGCCATTAAAGGTAATTTTTCCATCAACCGTTAAATTCACACTATTTTGAGTTGTCTGAATATGACTTAAATTAACACCGACTCCCTTTTCTGTGCTGACTAGGCGTATTTGATTGGCATACATTCCCCCCAGTACTTTCGTATCAATAGAGATTGTTGGCTTTATGTCTTCTCCAATAAGGTTATTTACTGTTCCTTTTTCAAAATCAATACGGTTATTTCCTTGCATTAAAGAAAGGTTTTTAGCATTTATTTTCCCGTTTAACTCAATACTACGGCTAATAATGTCAGCATAATTTTGCAACTCGGTATTCATACCTTGTTTACCAATAACAACACTGCCTTTTTTCACTTCTATTGCTGAATAGGCACCTTGAGGGCTAAATTGAGATCTTCCTGTCGTAAGCGTAATTGCAGGGGTATTAATAAACGAACAGCCATCACACGTAATACCATTCGGATTTGCAATAACCACTTTCGCCTGTTCACCTGCAACTTCTAATTTTCCTAATAACTGTGAACGTCCATTTCCTACCACTTCATTAATAATTAAATGCGCTGCATTACCTTTTAAATTGGCATTGGCATTCACTTGTTTAGCTAATTGTGTATTAACCGAAGTTGTTGCATTATTAAGTACAACACCTTGTTTACCTACATTAAAAGAATGGAATTGATTATGAGAAATACCAGTATTATTAGGTGTGGCAATATTAATAATAGGAATAGTATTTTGCTGACTTATTTTTATTGTTTTATCGGATGGAGTAATTACAGAACTCCAAGCAGGATGTAATGGATAAATAGCGGTTAAATAAATAATACTATAGCTAATTAAGCGCTGTTTTCGAGAGATATCCTTTTCGTGCATAAAAACCTCCAAATTTTAAATAGCAAAAGAAATAGACCAAAATAAAGACCAATGTTCAGGTTTTAATGATGTGGGATAAAACATAGGCTTATTAATTAATATCTGAGAGGAAAAAATAGAGTGATCAAAAGAAGCACCTATTGCGCTTCCTATTATTTTATTTTTCTTTGTTTCATATTTATCTGAATGAGCAACGCCATAATCAAGTGCAAAAATAAAATTAACATTACCTAAAAAACATTTTATTTGTGGTGTGTTTATTTCATTACGCCAATAAAATCCACTATTCGCATTCAGTTTTGTTTCTTTATATCCACGAGTTGCCTTTATTCCATCAATTGCAACTCTTTCTATACTATAAAGATTATCTGGCGTATATTGCCCATAAAATGACGTAATATAGACAAATTTGTTAAGAAATAAATGTTGATAGCTTAAATTTATGCTTAGTTTTCGATAATGACTACGAGGTGAGTTTTCAGCAATATAATCAGATGATGCACCAAAAAAAGAAAGCCCCATTTCTACCATTGGATAAATCGTTAAATATCCTCGTTCTATAGTTAAGCTATATTGAGGGCTAAATGATAAAGAAGTTAATGTGGGGCTATTTATTCGTAGTGCTTGTTGTCCTAATTTTGTTTTTGCTTTTTTATTTTTTAACGTTCCCTTTAGGGTTATACGTTGTTTATTATCACGATAGACTAAACGGCTAATATCAAATTGTTGATCTCTATTTTTGTTTTTATAACTATATTGAGCCTTATAGCTTTGAAAAGGATATGAGGATTGACTATGAGATAATTGATACTGATAAAACCAGTACCCATAAGGAATATTCACACTTACAGAATAAGAACGAGAATAGTGCGAACGAGATAAATCTGTATTTGAACTTAGTGAAAACCCCCATTGTTCGCCTAATCCAAATAATGAATCAACAGTTGTAGTATTAGCTAATAGAATTTCACCTGTTGTTTTGGTACCTGAGTTATCAACGGTTAATTGATTTTTAAATGGCGATCTTTTATTTTTTTGAACAATAAAAATAGAAGAATACCCCACACTATTACTTGGTTTTATATCTAATGTATATTGTGATGTTGTTAATCGATTAAGTTGTTCAAGCCCATGCTCTAAATCACGTAAATTAAGTGTTTTTTCTTTATACGATGGAAAGATAATATTGATTAATTGAGAAGATATATTATCAATAAAAATATCTTTTATTTTTCCTTCTATGACTTTAATTGTAAGTTTATTATTAGAGCGATCTTGATGAGAAATAAGCGCCCGTGAAGTGATATAACCGTTTTTAATATATTCATTTGTTATAGTGTTAACGATACTCTGTATATCATTTACTGCTAAACATTGATGTAAATATTTTGATGTTAATTGATTTTGTTTTTTACTACTTAACAAACTAGCGTCTTCTATTTTTATTTTATTAATTATAAAGCAATTATTTTTATTAACATCAGAAAAACTCATTTTATTTACTGATATTAATAAAAAAAATAATAACCAGTTAATCATTTTATTTTTAAATTTATGCATATAAAAATCATCCTTGAATTATTTTTTATATCATTACATAAGCTATCTAACTTAATGGTTATCATTTTTTAATAGACGCATATTTTTTAATAGATGCTTATTTTTTAATTAAGAATAATTCAACAGATATTGACAATGTTTAATTAACTCGATATTGGTAAGTACTCTATTTGCTCGAAAAAGCGACGGATAATAATAATGAAATACTTGCAACTCAAAAAAACACAATTTCGATTAAGCGATACACTCTGTTTGCAAATTAATGACTTAACGATTAATGAAGGTGACAGTTGGGCATTTGTGGGCAGTAATGGCAGTGGTAAAACAGCATTATCAAATGCACTATGCCAAGAAGGTCTTTTGCTATCAGGTGAGTTTATCAATACATTTTCTCATCCAATTAGTCTCTCTTTTGAAAAATTACAAAAAATGATTGAAGAAGAGTGGCGTCGCAATAACACAGATTTACTCAGTGAAGGTGAAGAAGATACTGGCTTGACCGTGGCTCAAGTTATTCAAATGCAGGTAAAAGATGATGACCGATGTTTTTTATTAGCCAAACAATTTGGTGTTGAATATTTGCTATCAAGACGGTTTAAATATCTATCCACAGGTGAATCTCGGAAAATATTACTTATCCAGCTTTTAATGAATAAACCTGATCTATTAATCTTAGATGAACCTTTTGATGGCCTAGATATTGATTCTCGTCGCGCACTAAATGAACTACTCACTCTATTACATCAACAAAATCTGACTATCATCCTAATTTTAAATCGTTTTAATGATATTCCTGATTTTATTCAGTATGCAGGTCTACTGATTAACTGCGAATTGGTCGCCAACGGTAAAAAAGAACAGATTTTATCTGATTCGGTAATAGGGCAATTATCTCACAGTGAAACCCTTGAAAATCTCACACTGCCAGAACAAGATCCATCTAATGCTATTCCTCAATTACCACTAACGCTTTCCCCTATCATGCTAAAAGATGGAGTAGTGAGCTATAACGACAAACCTGTGCTTCATCATTTAACTTGGGAAGTCAAACCTCACCAACATTGGCAAATCTTAGGTCCTAATGGCGCAGGAAAATCGACATTATTAAGCTTAATTACTGGCGATCACCCTCAAGGCTATAGTAATGACTTAACATTATTTGGCCGTAAAAGAGGAAGTGGCGAAACGATATGGGAAATTAAACGCCATATCGGTTATGTCAGTAATGCCTTACACCAAAGCTATCGCGTCTCTTCAAGTGTAAAAAATGTCATTATTTCAGGTTTTCATGACTCAATTGGTATTTATCAGGCTATTACAGATAAACAGCTTAAACTCGCTGATGAATGGTTAACATTGATTGGTTTAACAAACCATGCCAATAGTCCATTTCATGCTTTATCATGGGGACAACAACGCTTAGTGCTAATTGTTAGAGCGTTGGTTAAGCACCCTACTTTGCTTATTCTTGATGAACCACTGCAAGGATTAGACACAACGAATCGACTCTTAGTGCAGCGTTTTATTGACATCATGATAAGTCATAGTAATACACAGCTTCTCTTTGTGAGTCACCATCAAGAAGACGCACCATTATGTATTACTCATCGATTGACTTTTATTAAAGACGGCGAAATTTATCGTTATCAGCAAGAAATTTGTTAAATATGGTTTTTTACTGTCATAATTAGGGCAATGATTTTAGAAATTAACGCTAAACTTAGGCCTGAATTTTTATTTAAATCGACAATTTTTTGCTTATTATTTGAACAATAATAAATAAAAAATGTGTCGCTTTTATAGACGTTATTTTCGTCTATTTTTCATACAAAACGGATATTTTGTTTTTTTACGCCGATCCCGCTAGATTAATAGCTTGAACGATTAAGCAAAAGGTGTGATAACTGTGCAATAATTCATCGAACAAACGACATTTTTGACTTAATCCCTCTTGTTTTGTCACTTATGTTTGGCGTTCTTGTCGATGATCCATATAATGATTGAAGTGCTAATTTTAAACTTATATTAAGAAAGTAATTATAGGAGTCTAAACTATGGCAGTAACTAAGCTTGTGCTAGTTCGACACGGTGAAAGTGTATGGAACAAAGAAAACCGTTTTACAGGCTGGACTGACGTTGAGTTGTCCGAAAAAGGCCGTAATGAAGCGCAAGAAGCAGGTAAACTGCTGAAAGCTGAAGGTTTTGTTTTTGACTATGCATATACTTCTGTTCTGAAACGCGCAATTCACACCCTGTGGAACATTCTTGATCAAGTTGATCAACAATGGCTGCCAGTTGAAAAAAGCTGGAAATTAAACGAACGTCATTACGGTGCTCTGCAAGGCTTAAACAAAGCTGAAACTGCTGAAAAATACGGTGACGAGCAAGTTAAACAATGGCGTCGTGGTTTTGCGATCACACCACCAGAATTAACTAAAGATGATGAGCGTTTCCCAGGTAAAGATCCTCGTTATGCTTCTTTAACTGAGGCAGAACTGCCATTAACTGAAAGCCTAGCACTGACTATCGACCGTGTAACACCATACTGGGAAGAAGTGATTAAACCACGTGTTGCTTCTGGTGAGAAAGTTATTATCGCCGCTCACGGTAACTCACTGCGTGCTCTGGTTAAATACCTAGACAACATGAGCGAAGATGAAATTCTTGAGCTGAACATCCCAACAGCTGTACCTTTAGTTTACGAATTTGATGAAAACATGAAACCAATCAAACGTTACTACTTAGGTAATGCTGACGAAATCGCAGCAAAAGCAGCCGCTGTTGCTAACCAAGGTAAAGCAAAATAATTTTACTTTTATTTTGAGTTACATAAAAAAATGCCACGTAAAAGTGGCATTTTTTATACTCTAAATTTAACTATTACGCTTTACTACGACGAGTTATAACCGCATCTGCTAATTGACGCAACAGCGTTTCAGTATCATCCCAACCAATACAAGCATCAGTGATACTCTTACCGTAAACCAAAGGCTCACCGCTTTCTAATGACTGACTACCTTCCACTAAATGGCTTTCAATCATCACACCGATTAATGCTTTTTCACCTGAGCTAATTTGTTGGCAAATATCAGCACCAACTTCCATTTGTTTCTCAAATTTCTTGCAACTATTAGCGTGACTAAAATCTACCATGACATTTTGTGGTAAACCGGCTTTTTTAAGCCCTTCTTTTACCACTGCGACATGTTCAGCGCTGTAATTTGGCTCTTTGCCACCACGCAAAATAATATGACAATCCTTATTTCCCGCTGTGCGCACTATCGCAGAGTGTCCCCATTTAGTCACTGAAAGAAAGCAGTGTGGCGATCCTGCAGCATTGATTGCATCAATAGCTACTTTAATGGTGCCGTCTGTACCATTTTTAAAACCAACAGGACAAGATAAACCCGATGAAAGCTCACGGTGTACTTGAGATTCTGTGGTACGAGCACCAATAGCCCCCCAACTCATTAAATCAGCAACATATTGAGGCGTTATCATATCTAAAAACTCGCCAGCAGTTGGCAAGCCACTATCATTAATTGTTAATAAAAGATTACGAGCAATACGTAAACCTTCATTAATATCAAAAGTATGATCCATATGAGGATCGTTAATTAGGCCTTTCCAACCTACAGTAGTACGAGGTTTTTCAAAATAAACACGCATGACAATTTCGAGTTTATCTTTCAGCTCTTCTCTAATAAGGCTTAAACGTTGTGCATACTCCAGCGCAGCTTTCGGATCATGAATGGAGCACGGTCCAATTACCACTAATAGACGATCATCTTTTCCAGCGAGGATTTGATGAATAGCTTCACGGGCATGACGAACTGTAAAAGCCGCATTATCAGTTGCTGGAAACTTTTCCAATAAAGCAACTGGCGGTAAGAGTTCATTAATTTGTGTTATTTTAAGGTCATCATTTTGATAATTCATTCCCGTGTATCCACTCTATGTTATCTAGTCAATGTTATTATTGCTTTTCCAATCTAACCATTCATTTTCTATCTGTAAACACCCTTTCAACCTAAAGCGCCTACGGTCATCTCTCTAAAAATTTCAATATAAAGGGAAATAGCGCACTTAAGCAAAATAATGATTCGAAATTGCGTTAGGAATAAGAATAAAAACGATGAGTATTAAGGCTGGAGAGAAAGATAACTCTGCCAGCCTTTTTTATTAGGAGAGATAATTATTTCTGCTAGAGTGTTTTGCTGCTTTGATCCACAAACGAGAACCATTAATAGCGATAGCCAGTAAAATAATATATTCAACAGACATTGCATAAACACCTTGTTTGTAGAATATAACAATACTAATCACATTAATAACAGACCAAATAAGCCAGTTTTCAACTAATTTCCGTGTCATTAAGATCATCGCGACAATAGAAAGAACCGTCATTGTCGAGTCCCAGAATGGGTAAGCATCAGGTTCAAGAACTGGTGTAGCTAAATTTGCACCAAAGACATTTAATATATCAACAGCAACAACAGCTAAATAACCAAATACCATATCAATATTGAAAGTAAGAGCTACAATAGCCGCTATCGAAACAACGATTAAAAAAAGACGATGGCTTGATTTTAACCAACGTATTTTCAATTCAGCCTGCTCAAAATCATTCACTCTGCTCCATGCATACCATCCATAAATATTGGCGGCAAAGAAGAAAATTTGAAGTAATAAGCTTGCATACAGCTGAATTTGAAAAAATATAATGGCAAATAAAGTGACATTAATCAGTCCAAACAAATAGTTAATAATTTTTTCCTGACTGGCAAGCCAAATACACAATAGTCCTGCGATGGTGCCAACTGCTTCAATCCATGAAAGTGGATATCCACCTTCTCCGAGTGGAATATTGACTAAAATATTATTGATACTAAACCAATTCATCACATCCATTTTTACAACCCCGACTTAATCATAGAAAAAACAAAGAAAATATGGGTTATTGCGACATCTTTGCAAAGTAGTAAAGATATATTATAAATTCATATTTATAATGGTACTTAGTTTTCAATATTAAACATTATGTTTCTGATTTATAAAAATAACAAACAAATGTTTTATATATTAAACAAATTATTCTAATTCTACTTTTTAAACAATAAAAACGACAAATAACTTTATTATATTTTACTTATTAGAGAGAAATATGGAGCCAACAACACGTTTAATCGATCGTATGCTATCTTTTGCCCTCCTTGATCCAAGAATTGAAGCCGTAGTGCTAACGGGATCATTAGGACGTAATAAAAAGATAGACAGTTATTCTGATATTGATATAGAGCTTATCGGTTATGGTGCGACTGAACTCGCAAAAAACCAACATTGGTTATCACAATTTGGTGATAGCTTAGTTAACTTACAATTAGAGTGTGAAGATCCTAGAGGTAAACTTTGGCCTATTTATTTACATATTTTAGCTCAAGGTCGCAAAATGGACATTATGATGGCAGAGCCTGAGCGTGTTTTTAACATGAAAACTGAAGGACTTAGCCCAGTTTACCAACGTGGATATCAAATATTACTCGATAAAACAGGTTTATGTGACGGGCTTCCTGAAATTAGCACTATAACGCCTCCTACGCTTTCAAAAGAGCAGGCGTATAACAATGCTCAAGAATTCTGGTTTGAGGCGACACAAGTCGCTGTAGCCATTCTGCGCCATGAATTTTGGTCCGCCAATTATCGTATAAATGATATGCGTGAATGGCTGATAACATTACTTGAGCAACTAGCCTTACAAACATCAACACAAGATGTGTGGTATCAAGGTAGAAATCTGAAAGAGTGGCTACCTAAGTTTTATTCATTGCGTTCATTAGAAAGCACCTTGGCAATGAGTACACCTTATGAATCAGCCGCGGCCCTTTCTGCCATGATGGCATTTTTCTTTGATGCTTCAAAACGGTTAAACCATCCTATCGATACAGCCATTAAAACCCAAGAACTTGTCAGTAATTGGTTAATTGATAATGAATTTTTGACTGAAAATGAATACACCCAAATCACGTCATCTATTATTTGCCATTACTGACTTAAATATCATTTTTAATCAAAGCGAGATAGTTTTTTCAATTTTGAGAAAACTGTCTTAGTTACTGAGCTAAATAGCTAGATGATGTTATTTATCAAAAGAAAATGAAGGGAAAATAATTAATAATCTGGTTGGCTATCAAAACGGTAATGAAAACAAGGAAGGATTTGAAATGGTGGGTCGTGGGCGATTCGAACGCCCGACCAATTGATTAAAAGTCAACTGCTCTACCGACTGAGCTAACGACCCATTTCAATAAAAACGGATTGGTATTCGAAAATGGTGGGTCGTGGGCGATTCGAACGCCCGACCAATTGATTAAAAGTCAACTGCTCTACCGACTGAGCTAACGACCCTTTTTCGAACTCGCCACATTCTCTGTGGCAACGGCGGGTAATAATACTGATTTAATGTTTTTGTGCAACGTTTTTTTTCAAAAAAACATTCAACCGTTGAAAAAACAATCATTTAACCCCGAAAATGCAACGTTTTACATTACGGGGTCAATAATTAGAGTGTTCCTAGCTGCTTTTGCGCTAATTTAGCGCCAGCGCTATTTGGATATTGCTTAATCACTTGTTGGTAAACAGCTTTAGCATTATCCTTTTGCCCTTTCTCTTGCATAATTAAACCAATTTTATAAAAGGCTTCACTTGCTTTTTGAGATTTTGGATAGTTTTTAACAACAATAGCAAAGGTGCTTGCAGCCTGATCCTTATTACCTTTTAAGTAATACATCTGACCCAACCAAAATTGTGCATTTGATTGATAGCTAGACTTCGGATAATTATTGATAAAGTTGTTTAGTTCAACAATTGCCTTATCGTAATCTTTAGAATTCAATACGATATCAATTGCTGCATTATAATCGGCCTTCTCATCACCTTGCCCTGCATTAGTTGCCGCAGAAGGTGTTGAAGAAGCAGTATTATCAGGTTGAGTGGCTTCTGTAGATGTTGAAGAAGCTCCACCACCAAGGCTATCTAATTGTTGATAGATGTTACGTTGGCGTTCAACAACTTGATTTAACTGGTATTGATTTTCCTGAATTTGACCACGTAACATATCAATATCACGCTGAGAATCAGCGAGTTGTTGCTGTAATTGAGTCAAAAGCTGGCTGTGAGCATTTGAAAAACGCTCAAGTTGGGCGAGTCGTTCATCGGTCGAACCTGAACCGATATTACTGATTGGCGCTTGGGCAATAGCGGCTACAGGAGCCGCTACGCCAACCAGTAACAACAGACTCATCAAGAAAGGTCTGAAGTTACTGTTGTTCATGCCGTTCTCTTAGTAATCCAGTACTGCACGACGGTTTTTCGCATAAGCGGCTTCGTCATGACCCAGTACAGCTGGTTTTTCTTTACCGTAAGAAACGATTGACAGTTGATCAGCTGATACGCCTTTACCTTGTAGGTACATTTTCACAGCGTTAGCACGACGTTCGCCCAGAGCGATGTTGTATTCTGGAGTACCGCGTTCGTCAGCATGACCTTCTACAGTGATACGTACTGAAGGATTAGCACGCAGGAATGCAGCGTGTGCATCTAACAGGTTAGCGTAGTCTGAGCTAATGTCATATTTGTCAAAACCGAAGTAAACGATGTTTTGTTGTTTCAGTTGTTCTAATTGCTGACGTGCTAATTCTTCAGCAGTAGGACCTTGTTCAACAACTGGTACATTGTTTGTATCAGTTTGATCTTCGTTTTTGTTTGAGCTACATGCTGCAACAGCAACGAGTGGTAATGCTAACATCAACCCTTTAAACACTTTGTTTAATTGCATCTCTATTTGTTCCTTTATTTGTTTGCCATACATAATTTTTATGCATCACATAAACGGTGACCAGGCAGGCGATTTAACCTGACCATCAGTCGCCGGAAGACGCGCTTTGAAACGTCCATCAGTCGATACTAGCTGCAAAATGGTGCCTAAGCCTTGTGTAGAGCTATAAATAACCATTGTGCCGTTAGGCGCGATGCTTGGCGTTTCATCCAGAAACGTATCTGTTAGATATTGTACGGAATTCGTTTCCAGATCCTGCTTAGCGATATGTTGCCTACCGCTTTCAGAACTCACCATAACTAAGAAACTACCATCTGGGCTTACTGCTGGGTTTTGATTTTGTTTACCTTCCCAAGTAATACGCTCTGGTGTTCCACCGTTAATATTAATCTTGTAAATTTGTGGACGTCCACCTTGATCTGAAGTATAGACTAAGGTTTGTCCATCTGGCATCCAATTTGGCTCGGTATTATTACTTCTGCCATTAGTTACCTGTGTCATATTTCCACTAGCTAAATCCATAACATACAGATTTAAGCTACCGCTCTTAGAAAGCGCAAATGCCAGTTTAGAGCCATCAGGTGAAAACGAAGGTGCACCATTATGTCTTGGGAATGATGCAATTTGGCGAATTTCACCTGTTGCTAATGTTTGCACTACTAAAGCAGATTGACCACTTTCAAAGGTCACATATGCAAGTTTAGCACCATCTGGCGACCATGCTGGTGACATTAATGGCTGTGATGAACGATAAACACGATCTTGGTTAAATCCATCATAATCTGAAACACGCAATTCATAAGGGTATGCGCCACCATTTGTCACAACAACATAAGCAATACGTGTACGGAATGCACCACGAATACCAGTTAGTTTTTCAAACACTTCATCACTAGCGGTGTGTGCAGAGTAACGTAGCCATTTAGATGGAACTTTAAACTCACTTTGAGATAAAACTGCACCTGGTGAGCCTGCAACATCAACTAGCTGATAACTTACTAAATATTGGCCATCTGCTGATGGTTGCACTCGTCCCACGACAACAGAATCAATGCCTAATGCAGTCCAAAGTGCAGGTTGGACTTCAGAAGCAGTAACGGGTTGTTGAGGTATACGAGATACATCAATCGGATTGAATTTTCCGCTATTTCGTAAATCAGCCGCAATTATACCAGCAATATCTTCTGGCATTTGACCAGTACCTTCCCATTTAAAAGGAACGACACCGATAGGGCGTGCTGTATTCACCCCTTGTGTAATTTCAATTCGAACTTCAGCGTTGGCCAGAGTGGTTACGCATAAAATTAAAAGCCCGAAAATAACATTTAATGCCTGCTTCATCATGTCTCCCTTTTATTATTGCGGTTATTACGCAATAACGCACAGAATAGTAACAAACGCTTTTCAACAACACCATACAACACATCAATAACATTCTAAAATAGCTATAAATTAGTGTATGTTTTCCTACAATCAGACAGTTTTATGGTTTAAACTCAATTACTGATGATTTTACTTGTTCATAAACATCTTTCGGTGGCTTCGGTAATTTAGCGGTATTTGCTGCTCTTAATGCCACTTGACATAAAGAAGGATCCCCACCTACAACCTTCGCACTAATTAACAAGCCATCAGGTGCAATACTGACTTTTAGCTCACAGGTTCGCCCTTTATACAACTCTGGGTCAATAAACTTTTGCTCAATAGCCGTTTTTACTTGTCCAATATAAGTAGCAACACCTGCATTATTGGCACCAGTACGATTTCCACCGCCTTGGCCAGCTGCGGCTGCACCACTTTGTTTGTTACCATCAGCCATTAAACCATCAAGTAAACTATCTACTGCCTTACTTTGCTGTTGAGCTGCGGCTTTGGCTTTAGCCTCTGCTGCTGCTTTAGCTTTTGCTTCTGCGGCTGCTTTGGCTTTAGCGTCCGCTTCAGCTTTCGCTTTTGCTTCAGCTTCTGCTTTCGCTTTTGCATCTGCCTCGGCTTTAGCTTTCGCCTCTTCCGCTTTTTGTTTCGCAGCTAAATCGGCTTGTTTTTTTGCTTCTGCTTCTGCTTGTTTTTTAGCATCAGCTTGTTCTTTTAAAATGCGATCACGTTCAGCTTTTGCTTGCGCAGCCGCTTCTTCTGCAACCTTTTGTTCTTCTTTTGCTTTAGCAGCAGCTAATGCGGCTTCACGTTTTTGAGCCTCTGCCGCCTCTTTCGCTTGTAAACGTTCAACTTCTAGCGTTTTCAAACGTTCTTGTTCTTTCATTTGCTGCTGACGCAACTCTTCTTCTTGTTGCTCAGCTCGCTCTTTACGCTCTTGCTCGGCTTTTTGGACGTTAGCTTGTTGCGCTTTTTGCTGATTATACTGTTGCACCACAGCATTAGGATCGACCATAATAGCATCAATAACTTGTCCATCAGATCCACCGCCACCGCCTAAATCCCATTTCTGAGTTAACGAACCCCAGATAAGTAAGGCTATAACGAGTAAATGCAAGGCGGTAGACAAGATAACTGAACCGCTCAATTTACTTCGAATTGGCTTCGTTTTCTTTCCCACGCTATTATCCAAACTTATTTCAACCTAATTACATAGGCTGAGTCATTAAACCTACAGATTTAACACCTGCTTGACGTAACATGTTGAGCGCTTTAATTATCTCATCATAAGGAACATCTTTAGCACCGCCAATAAGAAATACAACTTTCGGATTTTTTTCCAGTTGTCGTTTAGCTTCAGCCATAATCTGTTCTTGTGGTAATAATTCTAATACTTCCTGATCAACACGAATATTGTATTGCCCAACCCCTGCCACTTCGACAATCACAGGCGGATTATCACTACTTGAAACAGTTTGTGTCTCTGTTGCTTCAGGAAGATCAACCTCAACACTTTGCGAGATAATAGGTGCCGTTGCCATAAAAATAAGTAACAACACTAATAATACGTCGAGCAAAGGAACAATGTTAATCTCTGATTTTACGCCTCGGCGGCTACTGCGACCCCGTGCCATCAGCTCTCTCCTTCTGCGTTAACTATTTCTTTTCTGCGGAGGCAAAAGCTTGGCGATGTAAAATCGTCAGGAACTCTTCCATAAAGTTATCGTAACTTTGTTCCAGTTTATTTACACGCTGCGTAAACCGGTTATAAGCCATAACTGCGGGGATTGCCGCAAATAAACCGATAGCTGTTGCAATCAACGCTTCAGCAATGCCGGGGGCAACCATTTGTAACGTTGCTTGTTTAACACTACCTAATGCAATAAATGCATGCATAATCCCCCATACTGTACCAAACAGACCAATATATGGGCTGATAGAGCCAACAGTACCGAGGAAAGGAATATGAGTTTCTAAAGATTCTAATTCACGATTGAAAGAGACACGCATTGCTCTTGATGCACCATTAACAACCGCATCAGGAGCATGAACGCTTGCTTGATGCAAACGAGCAAATTCTTTAAATCCAGAATGAAAAATTTGTTCTGAGCCAGATAATTCATCACGACGAGCTTGGCTATCTTTATATAAACGAGCCAAATCAGTACCTGACCAGAATTTATCTTCAAAATCTGCAGCTTCACGATCGGCGGCATTCAGAACTTTAGTTCGCTGAATAATAATCGCCCAAGATGCAATAGAAAATCCGATTAAAAGCAACATGATCAACTTGACTAAAAGCCCTGCTTTTAGAAAGAGATCGATAACATTCATGTCAGCCACTACTTAAACTCCGCGATAATGGACTTAGGAAGCGCTACTGGCTTCATTTTTGATGAATCTACGCAGACAACGAGGACTTCTGCGCTACACAATACACAACCATCTTCATTAATAATCTTTTGAGAAAATGTCATTGAAGCACCACGCAATGTGGTAATTTCACTTTCTACTTGCAAAAGATTATCAAGTCGAGCTGGTGCAATATATTCTATTGATAATTTACGTACAACAAATACAACATGATCATACTCCCGTAAATCATGCTGATGAAAACCTTTTTCTCTAAGTAGTTCCGTTCTAGCGCGTTCAAAATATTTCAGATAACTGGCGTGATAAACAACACCACCGGCATCAGTATCTTCATAATAAACACGAACAGGCCAAAGAAACTGCATATTACCTCCCTTACATTCCCCAAGTTAAGTCCATAAATAATGTAGCTATAGGTTACCTAACTATACTTAAGAGGTCGCTCTAAGGGAATCGTAGTAACGTAAAGAATAGAAAACGCAGTTTTCAGGCGCCAATCATAAACTCTTCTTTGCAACACGCAATATGCTTTGTGCTCTGAATAGAAAAAATATTTTTATTAAGACAGCATAAAAATGCTTGCTAATTAGAAATTCATATATTGTCTAATTTAGTAGTATTATTTTTAATGACAAAAAAAAACCAGCTAAAAACTGGTTTTTCATATAAATCAATTAATTATTTAATATTGGGGTTTCATGAAGATAGTGCCATTGCCAACACTCATTATGAGAATTGCGTCTCAATAACACTACAGACTCACGTGTAAGAATTTTCTTATTTTCACTATGTGTTTCTTGATATCTGACAAGCGCCAAAAAATCTGACTGATATATTATTTTATAATCGTTCGTTTTTATTTTCAGATCACTTCTTTTTCCTGCATTTTGTCTAAACATCGCGATAACGTCATCATAACTCACTGCTTTTCCACTGATCCCTACCATTGAAAAGTCTTGGGATAAAACATTTTCTATTTTTGTAATAGCATCAACTGATAGTGGATATTGCGTAAAAACGGTTTCAATCTCATCATGCAAAGATTTGATGCTTTCTATAATTAAGTCAGTATTAAAATTCATCTTGTATTTCCTGTGTAATCACTTTTTTCTTTAGTGTGAATAATAAAATAAGTGGCAATATGCCTATCAATGCGCATATTAAAAAAGTCATGCTATAAGCTGTTTGTGGTAAACAAAAAAGAGAGAGAATATTAAATAACATAGCAACCATGGTTGCTCCGACACTAAAAACAACTTGTCTGTTAATATTCCAAATAACACTTGCTTGAACTAATTTTTGTGCACTAAAGTCATACAATGCTGTGGTTTGAGCGGTGTTAGCACCAATTCCACCACCCACTCCTATAATTAAATATACAATAATAAGTAATGGAATATCTGTATTACTATTTACAAATGTTAATAAAGAAATCCCAAGGCTGTGTAATAGCAATGCAATAATAAATAAGCGTTTCATACCTAATTTATTATAAAGTGCACCACTTATTGTTATTGAAATTAAAGCACCCAGTGCATACAACAACATAAAAACACCAGTTCCTTGAGCTGTAAATTTTAAATATTGTTGTAAATAAAAAATAGCGAGAATATTCACTCCAGTAAAAACACCTGGAATACAGTAATAAATAAAAATAGAGAGAGATAAATTTCTATTTTTTAACAGTGCTAAATTAATAACCGGTGATGAATGGTGTCGATAGTGGTAATAATAAAGTACAGCAAAAATTGTGGAAAGTACGGCAATCACTAAGGCAAGTAATGTTGAGTGATATTCACCATAAGCAGATAACGCGAACAATCCAAATACAATGATCAAACTAATAAGAATGATCCCTTTAATATCAGGTATAACGTTTTTTTTAGCTAAAGGCTCTTTTACCCAGATAAAGGCTAGAAATGCAGTTAGCAATGAGAATGGAATATTGCTATAAAAAACCCAGCGCCACGACACAACATCAACAATAAATCCACCTAATGTTGGCGATATTGCAGGAGCAACTAGAGCGATTGCCATAATAAGTGTTGAAATTTTGCTTCTCTCATGCCCTTGAAAATATTGAAACGTTAACGCTTGTCCAATTGGGATTAACAGTCCACCACTCACACCTTGAATAAAGCGCCAAAAAATAAGCTCGCTGAAAGCGTGAGAATATCCCACTAATGCAACCGATAAACTAAACATCAACATTGACGTTACCATCAATGCTTTAATTCCAAAACGTTGAGATAACCAGTGACTCAAGGGAATAATTAATGTTAATCCCAGAATATAACTATTTGAAACCCATGTAACAGAAACGATAGAGATCTGCATATCATCGGCTATTGCAGGTAATGCAATTGCTGACATAAAAATGTTAATACAATCAATAAAGAAGCCCAGCAAAAAAATAGATGCAATTCGATAACGGTAAGTCATAAAAATCCTCCGCACATAGAGTACGGAAGGTTGACGAATTTCGTCTATCTGACAAAATAGAATTTATTGTTTAATCAGAGTAAACAATCATGCAAAATCAAATTGATCGAATTCGTTCTTTTATTGCTGTTGTTGATACCGGCTCATTTACTCAAGCAGCAAAATATTTGCGACTCAGTAAGTCGATGGTAAGTATTCATATCAAAGCATTAGAAACAGAATTGGATGTCTCTTTACTCAATCGTAATACACGACGATTTTCACTGACGGAAACAGGGGAAATGCTTTATCAAGACTTTCGCCTTGTGCTAAGTCAGTTAGAACAAACTTTAGATAAGGCGCGATTAGGACAACAAGAGTTGCAAGGATCGTTGCGATTAAGTTCAACAGCTGAATTTGGTGAACACTATATTTTACCATTGCTCAATCAATTTAGACAGTTACACCCAAAGCTAAAAATACAATATGCATTTAACTCTTCTATTGAGGATTTAATAAACCATAAGCTTGATCTTGCTATTCGACTTGGTACATTGAAAGATAGCAATTACCGATCTACAAAGCTGGCTGATTATAAGATAAGTTTAGTTATTTCCCCTGATTTATTACAGAAATTCTCAATAAAAACTATCGACGACTTAAAGGTTATTCCTTATTTAGCAAATAGTAATTTACGTCAAAGTAAACTTTCATCATCTTTAGAGTTTAATATCTTACTGTCTCAGTTATCTCAAGATGCTTATTTTGAAACTAATACCATTGCGGCATTAAAAAAAATGGTGCTTTCGCATGCAGGAATGGCTATTTTGCCACATTGGTTTATTCATCAAGAATTATTGGAAGAAAAATTGGTTGTGCTGTTTCCTGATATTTCCTTATTAACGCAGTCCGTTAATATTATTTTCCCGTATAGTGAATATATTCCAAGAAAAACACGTTTATTTATTGATTATTTAAAAGAAAATATCCAGCTATAACGTTAGAAAAGCGAAAGAATTTAGCAAGGATATTTAGAAAATAAAATACCTTATTTCTTTTTCATACACTGAGCAGAAATAAGGTATTTTCTTAGAAGAAAAAGTAAATTAGCCCAACGACTAAAATAATAATTGCAGGGATTGGATGTAATAAACATTTTGCAACAACATGTTTAGGACGAAATGCTAGACCAAAAGTTGCTCCAGCACATACAGACCAAATAAGAAGGACACCTTGCCAAATTGCAAGTGAACTTGTGTTCGCTGCAAATCGGCTAGGATCCCACATGACACAAAATGCCATTACCAACGCCATGATTAAAACAAGAGCCCTAATAGGGCCCTTGTCTAAGAGTTGGTAGCTCTTATCCAACATTATTCTTCACTTTCTGAAGCTTTTTTCGCTTCAGCATGCTCGAAAGCCAGTCCTGCGATCACCGCAATACTACAAGCGAAGAGCGTTCCGAGAAGCCATGTAAAATACCACATTCTCTATGCTCCTTAGTACAGAGTATGATTATTGCCTTCGATAAATTTCTTATCGAGGCGACCATGCATTTTCCAGTAACACCAGATGGTGTAAAGGAGAACGATAGGTACAAAGATAATCGCAACAACTGTCATCACCTGAAGAGTAAACAGGCTAGAAGTTGCATCCCACATAGTTAAGCTCACATCTGGGAAAGTGCTTGAAGGCATCACAAATGGGAACATAGTCACACCACACGTCAGGATAACACCCGCAATTGTCAGTGAAGTGAACAGGAATGCCCAACCACCTTTATTTGCTTTAGTTGCAACAATCGCCAGTAATGGAGATAACAGACCTAAGGCTGGTAATACCCATAACACTGGATAATTGTTGTAGTTAGTCATCCAAGCACCCGCCTCATGAGAAACGGTTTTCAGTAGTGGAGATGATGGACCAGCTGTATCAATAGCGCTTGTAATAATAAAGCCATCAATACCATAGATTAACCATACACCAGCTAATGCGAATGCGATAAATGTAATTAATGAGGTAATGTAGGTTGTTTTACGAGTACGCTCATGTAATTCACCTGTTGTACGCATTTGAAGATAACTTGCACCATGTGCAACAATCATCATTAAGCTAACCACACCCGCTAATAAACCGTATGGGTTTAACAGACTTAACAAGTTGATCAGTGCATTAGTCGTACCGTTATAAGATACACGTTGCATGCTATCGACTTCTAAAGGTACACCTTGTAACAGGTTACCAAAAGCAACACCGATAACTAATGGCGGAACGAAGCTACCAATAAAGATACCCCAATCCCACATACCACGCCATTTTGGAGATTCCAGTTTAGAACGGTAATCAAAACCCACTGGGCGGAAGAATAAAGCCGCCAGTACGAAAATCATACCAAAATAGAAACCCGAGAATGCCGCAGCATAAACCATTGGCCATGCAGCGAATAATGCACCACCTGCTGTGATTAACCAGACTTGGTTACCATCCCAGTGAGGTGCAACAGAGTTAATCAAAATACGGCGTTCAGTGTCATCTTTCGCGATAACGCGTAGTAACACCCCTACACCCATATCAAAACCATCAGTGACCGCAAAGCCAATTAGTAAGATACCAATCAGTAGCCACCAAACAAATCGCAATACTTCATAATCAAACATAGTGGACTCCTGTGTTACTTACTTTGAGAAGAAGCTGTCTTCTGTTCAAAGTGATAGCGACCCGTCTTCAGGCTACTCGGCCCAAGACGACCAAATTTGAACATCAGGAACATTTCAGCAATTAGGAACAGTGTATACAGACCACAGATAAGTCCCATAGATACTAGGATATCAGCCTGTGTCAATGAAGAAGTTGCTACAGCCGTAGGCAGGATTTCACCAATCGCCCATGGTTGACGTCCATATTCTGCAACAAACCAACCTGCTTCAACTGCGATCCATGGTAATGGAATACTAAACAGAGCAGCACGCAGTAACCATTTATAGTTACCAATGCGGTTAGACAGAACTGTCCAGAAGGAAATCGCAACAACTAGTAACATCAGGAAGCCTGAAGCAACCATGATACGGAACGACCAGAACAGTGGTGCAACATTAGGAATAGTGTCTTTTGCAGCAGATTTGATTTGCTCTTCTGTTGCATCAACAACTTTATCAGTATAACGCTTCAGTAATAAGCCGTAACCTAAATCTTGTTTAGCATCATTAAATGCTGCACGAATAGCAGGATCAGTATTACCTGCGCGTAATTCGCTTAATAATTCGTAAGCTTTCATACCATTACGAATACGAACTTCGTGCTGACTCATCAGATCATTAAGACCTAATACAGGCGTGTCGAAAGAACGCGTTGCAATAATACCCATGACGTAAGGGATTTGTAATGCGAACGAGTTTTCCATTTTTTCTTGATTAGGGAATGCAATCAGATTAAATGCAGCTGGAGCGGGTTCTGTATGCCATTCACCTTCAATTGCAGCCAATTTGGTTTTCTGTACGTCACCCATTTCGTAACCAGATTCATCACCCAGCACGATAACAGATAATACAGCTGCGATACCAAAAGTAGCAGCAACTGCGAAAGAACGTTTTGCAAAACCAATATCACGACCTTTGAGCAGGTAGTAAGAGCTGATACCCAGAACAAAGAATGCACCAGTACAGTAACCAGCAGCAACGGTGTGAACAAATTTAACTTGAGCGACAGGGTTTAAAACCAGATCAGCAAAACTCAACATTTCCATTCGCATGGTTTCAAAGTTGAAGTCTGCAGCGACAGGGTTTTGCATCCAACCATTCGCAACAAGGATCCATAAAGCAGAGAAGTTAGAACCGAAAGCAACTAACCAAGTTACCATCAAGTGTTGCTTCTTACCTAAGCGATCCCAGCCAAAGAAGAACAATCCGACGAAAGTTGATTCTAAGAAGAACGCCATCAAACCTTCGATTGCTAAAGGTGCACCGAAGATATCACCGACGTAATGAGAGAAATATGACCAGTTAGTACCAAATTGGAACTCCATGGTCAACCCAGTTGCGACACCCAGAGCAAAGTTAATACCAAATAACTTACCCCAGAACTTTGTCATATCTTTGTAAACTTGTTTACCCGACAGAACATATATCGTTTCCATGATTGCCAGCATAAACGCCATACCCAGCGTTAATGGGACAAACAGGAAGTGATACATTGCTGTTAAGGCAAACTGTAACCGTGACAGTTCGACAATATCAAACATCTTGACTCCTTGCTCCTAGCAGGAAGACACCGACTTGCGGCAACCCGACTTTATTAAATTATAAAGCCTCATAACTACCAGCAATAAATGCCTCTAAAAACAACAACGAATATTAAAGACCAAAAACACAATACCTTACAAATAGTACGCTTATATTTACATATAATAAATATATTTTGCGTGACCCAGATTTGAATTCTGAGCTTAGGTCAACAATACGACTTTTAGGTTTGTAACAGCATATTTGATCGTGTGCCAATTTAAGCATATTCAGAAATTTTTTCCACAATTAATAACTTGACCCACATCAAAAAAACACTTTAATGTTAACTAGTTGCGAATAAATTACCCAATAGTTACCATAGTGTTAATGCAATGTTGTTTTTGTTTTTGAGTATTATTTACCTCCTCATAACTTCCATAATAAAATTAACTTTTTATTTTCATAAAAGACTTAAAAATAAACACATTTAATTGTGTTTTATTAATTTTAATATCAATTTGATTTTTTTGCAGGTAAATAATAAATATTTTAAAAAAATAATCTATTAATTAATAAGTTAAAATTTACAAAAATGTAAATATAAAAAATACTCTCAATTATTTTATCTAATAAAGATATATGAAAAGTCTAATCTTGCTTATTGATTCCTAATGTTATTTTTTTATAGTCCTTTTTTATTCTAAATAAACGAAGTGCAATAAATCTGTATTTAACTGACAAAACGCAAAACAGCCATTAACACAAAAAAAGGAAATAAACACAAATAAATCAATAAGATAAATGATTATGGCAAATTATTTCATTGAACGGTGTGAGAAAAAAAACGAAGATTTTTTTATTTTATTTTCTTATTTAAACTAAGTGTTCTTCAAGATACTATCAACTTCTTATTATCAATTCTTATAACGATAAATAGAACATAATCCACCTTTAATCGTCATTTTGATATTTTAGTATAATAGGAAGATATTTTTTCTATCAAAGAGCTTACCTCCCCCTCTTCATTACGCATTCATTAGCATGTTTAACTGTCTTATCTTCTTAGTAAAAATCGGCGTTACAGCATGATCCTTGTATAAATTTAACGCTAATTATTACGATATTTATAGAAAAACCTAGTCTTGAAAACAGCATAAAACAGATGTTCATTTTTTCTAGATGACACTCTTTGATTCAAAACACGTATTTAAAATATTATTTTTAACAATCCAAGAGACTTATTCATGGTTTTTATCATTATTTTTAGGCTCTACAATAAAGTAAATAAATAGAAAAACGCGTTTTCATATCCAGATCAATTTTAGAAAAAGCCAATATAAAACAATTTATTAGTATAAATTTAGGCAAGGTATTGATGCATTAATTACAATACTAACTATGAATATAAGCTGTTAAATGAAACTAGAAATAAAAATGCCAGCTTCTTTTTTGGAAGCTGGCATTTTAGATAGTGTTAATCTGAAATTATTAACAGAATTGTTACTTACTTGATCAGTGATTTAATTGCTTCACCAATATCAGCTAAGCTACGGACAGTTTTCACACCAGCAGCTTCAAGAGCAGCAAATTTCTCGTCTGCAGTGCCTTTACCACCAGCAATAATTGCACCCGCATGTCCCATACGTTTGCCTTTAGGCGCTGTTACACCAGCAATATAGCCAACAACAGGTTTAGTAACGTGATCTTTGATATAAGCAGCCGCTTCTTCTTCCGCTGTACCACCAATTTCACCGATCATTACAATCGCTTCTGTTTGTGGATCTTCTTGGAAAAGCTTCAGAATATCAATAAAGTTAGAACCCGGAATTGGGTCACCACCGATACCAACACAGGTTGATTGACCTAAGCCAACATCTGTTGTTTGCTTAACCGCTTCATAAGTTAATGTACCTGAACGAGATACAATACCTACTTTACCTGGTAAGTGAATGTGACCAGGCATAATACCAATCTTACATTCACCTGGAGTGATAACGCCTGGGCAGTTAGGACCAATCATACGCACGCCAGCTTCATCTAATTTCACTTTAACCGTCAGCATATCCAGCGTAGGAATACCTTCAGTAATAGTAATAATTAATTTAATGCCTGCATCAATTGCTTCTAAGATTGAATCTTTACAAAAAGGTGCCGGTACATAGATAACTGTTGCCGTTGCACCCGTTGCTTCAACCGCTTCACGTACTGTATTGAATACAGGTAAGCCTAAGTGAGTCGTCCCGCCTTTGCCTGGCGTAACACCACCGACCATTTGTGTACCATAAGCAATAGCTTGCTCAGAGTGAAATGTTCCTTGGCTACCAGTGAAACCTTGGCAAATTACTTTGGTATTCTTATCGATTAAAATAGACATTATTTTGCCTCCGCTGCTGCAACAACTTGTTTCGCGGCATCAGTTAAGCTTTTAGCAGCGATAATGTTTAATCCACTATCCGCTAATTTTTTCGTGCCTAACTCTGCATTGTTTCCTTCAAGACGAACAACCACTGGAACATTAACGCCAACTTCTTCAACTGCGCCAATAATACCGTCTGCGATCAAATCACAACGCACAATACCGCCGAAAATGTTGACTAATACAGCACTGACATTTTCATCTGACAAAATAATCTTAAATGCTTCAGTTACGCGCTCTTTTGTTGCACCACCACCAACATCAAGAAAGTTTGCAGGCTCGCCACCGTGAAGTTTAACGATATCCATTGTTCCCATCGCTAAACCTGCACCATTAACCATACAACCAATGTTGCCATCTAATGCAACGTAGTTCAGTTCCCATTGTGCAGCTTGTGCTTCACGAGGATCTTCTTGTGAAGGATCGTGCATTTCACGCATTTCTGGTTGACGATACAACGCGTTACTATCTACGCCTAATTTACCATCAAGACAAATCAGATCGTCTTCTTTAGTAATAACCAGCGGGTTAATTTCGATTAAAGCAAGATCGCGCTCTAAGAAAATAGAGGCTAATCCCATAAAGATTTTAGCAAATTGACTAACTTGCTTGCCTTTTAAACCCAGTTTAAATGCTAATTCTCGTCCCTGATAAGGCATAGGGCCTGTCAGTGGATCAATAATTGCGCGATGAATAAGTTCTGGCGTTTCTTCTGCCACTTTCTCGATTTCAACGCCGCCTTCTGTTGAGGCCATAAAGACAACGCGACGGGTACCACGGTCAACAACCGCACCAAGATAAAGCTCTTTAGCAATATCCGTTGCTGCTTCAACCAAAATCTGTGTAACAGGCTGACCATTAGCGTCTGTTTGATAAGTAACTAAACGTTTGCCTAACCATTGTTCAGCAAATGCGCGGATCTCTTCTTTAGATTTAACGACTTTTACGCCGCCAGCTTTACCACGTCCACCCGCGTGAACCTGACATTTCACGACCCAAGGGCCTTGACCGATTTTTGATGCAGCTTCTTCTGCCTCACGCGGTGTGGTGCAGGCGAAACCAGCAGGTGCTGGTAATCCATACCGTGTGAAAAGCTGTTTTGCCTGATACTCGTGTAAATTCATGATGTTCTATCCATAATCTTGTTGAAAGTCGGGCTTTCTTATTTTTTTGACTATAAGCCAGTAAAATCTGGCTTCACGAACACACTGTACTTCTTTGATGCTTGTGTCTGTTGCTAAGTAGGCAGGAGGAGCATCTCCTGCCTAAAAGCGATATCTATTACCTATACATCAAGTAATAAACGAGCTGGATCTTCTAGCATCTCTTTAACGGTTACTAAGAAACCGACAGACTCACGACCATCAATTAAACGGTGGTCATAAGACAGAGCCAGATACATCATTGGTAGAATAACAACCTGACCATCTACTGCCATTGGGCGATCTTTAATTGCATGCATCCCTAAAATGGCACTTTGTGGTGGGTTGATAATTGGAGTTGACATTAATGAACCGAAAACACCGCCATTGGTGATAGTGAAGTTACCACCGGTTAAGTCTTCAACAGTTAACTTACCGTCACGACCTTTTACAGCTAATGCTTTGATGTTTTTCTCAATATCAGCCATGCTCATTGCATCCGCATCACGTAATACTGGTGTTACCAGACCACGCGGTGTAGATACCGCAATACTGATATCGAAGTAGTTGTGATAAACCACATCAGTGCCATCAATAGAAGCGTTCACTTCTGGATAACGTTTCAGGGCTTCAACAACCGCTTTAATATAGAAAGACATAAAGCCTAAACGTACACCGTGACGTTTTTCGAATGCTTCACCATACTGAGCACGTAAATCTTTGATTGGTTGCATGTTGATTTCGTTAAACGTTGTCAACATTGCAGTGGTGTTTTTCGCTTCTAATAAACGTTCTGCTACACGTTTACGTAAACGTGTCATTGGTACACGTTTTTCGCTACGGTGAGATAATGGTGCTTGAGGAACCTCTGCAACGGGTTGTGCAATTGATTTATTCGCAACATGACCTTCGATATCTTGGCGAGTTAAACGTCCGCCTACACCGCTACCTTTCACATCCGCAGGGTTAATATCGTGTTCAGCCACTAAGCGACGTGCTGTTGGACTTAAAGCATCATTATTGTCTTTTGCAGCAATATCCGCACTTTGGCGCTGTGCTGGCGTGCTATCTTGAGCAGGTTTCACATCAGCAGGAATGCCAGTGCTATCACCTAAACGAATACGACCTAGCAATTGGCGTGAACCAACAGTAGCGCCCTCTTCCTCAAGAATACTTTCTAAAACACCTGCTTCACTTGCAGGTACTTCTAAAACAACTTTATCTGTTTCAATTTCAACCAGCACTTCATCGCGTTGAATGCTATCACCAGGTTTTTTATGCCAAGTTGCGACTGATGCGTCAGCAACTGATTCAGGGAGATCCGGTACTAGAATATCTACACTACTCATTTTCTATCCTTATTTATTCAACTTTCAGTGCGTCTTCAACCAGAGCTTTTTGTTGCTCCTGATGAACAGAGGTATAACCAACTGCTGGAGAGGCTGATGCAGGACGTCCTGCATAACGTAATGTTGCGCCTGCTGGAATAGCATCACGGAAGTTATGCTGACTACAGTACCAAGCACCTTGATTTAGTGGCTCTTCTTGACACCAAATAAACTCTTTTACATGTGCATAAGGTGCGAGAATTTGCGCAATATCTTCGTGTGGGAATGGATACAGTTGTTCAATACGAATAATGGCAACGTTGTTTTGCTCATTGGCTCGACGCTGTTCTAATAAATCGTAGTAAACCTTACCGGAACACATCACAACACGTTTCACATCAGTAGGTTTTAAATCATCAATTTCACCAATGACCGGTAAGAATTTACCATTTGCTAATTCATCTAACGCAGAAACCGCTAATGGATGACGTAACAGTGATTTTGGTGACATTACAATAAGTGGGCGACGCATACCACGTAACGCTTGGCGGCGTAACATATGGTAAACCTGAGCCGGAGTTGACGGCACACAAACCTGCATATTTTGTTCTGCACACAGTTGCAGATACCGTTCTAAACGTGCAGAGGAGTGCTCTGGACCTTGACCTTCATAACCGTGTGGTAACAACATGACTAGACCACACATACGACCCCATTTTTGCTCACCAGAGCTAATGAATTGGTCGATAACTACTTGAGCAACGTTTGCGAAGTCACCAAATTGTGCTTCCCAAATTGTTAAACCACGAGGTTCTGTTGTGGCATAACCATATTCAAATGCAAGCACTGCTTCTTCTGTTAATACAGAATCCCAGACATTAAATTGTCCTTGAGCATTATGAACATTGGCTAATGGTACATAAACAGAGCCATTTGTTTGGTTATGAATAACTGCATGACGATGGAAGAATGTACCACGTCCCGCATCTTCACCAGAAAGGCGAATGGTGATACCTTGGTCAACTAAAGTTGCATACGCTAATGTTTCTGCCGCACCCCAGTCGAGTAGTTTCTCTCCTTCAGCCATAGCAGCACGGTCAGCATAAATTTTCTCAACTCGAGACTGCATCACGATTTCTGAAGGAACGGTACTCACACGACGCGCTAAATCTTGTAAACGCGTTTTCTCTACTTTATGTGGATACTCTTCATTCCATTCGTGATTTAAATATGGTTCCCATGTGTAAGAATGCAGACCCATTGGGCGGTACTCTTCAACAACACAATCACCACGATCCAAGGCATCACGATAGAGATTAACCATCTCTGTCACATCATTGGCATCAAGCAATGATTGAGCAACCAGTTTATCCGCATAAATTTTACGTGGTGTCGGATGTTTTTTGATTTTTTGATACATCAGAGGCTGAGTCGCATTTGGCTCATCCGCCTCGTTGTGACCATGGCGACGGTAACAAACGAGATCAATCATAACATCACGTTTAAAGGTATTACGGAAATCCAATGCTAAGCGAGTGACAAAAGCTACCGCTTCAGGATCATCAGCATTAACGTGGAAAATTGGTGCCTGAACCATTTTCACAATATCAGTACAGTATTGTGTTGAACGGGCATCTTTTGGATTTGAAGTCGTAAAACCAACTTGGTTATTGATAACAATACGAACGGTACCACCTACTTCATAACCACGCGCTTGAGACATGTTCAGGGTTTCTTGCACAACACCTTGACCTGTCACAGCCGCATCACCATGAATAGTGATAGGAAGAACCATATTACTACGCGCTTCATCTAAGCGATCTCGACGAGCACGAACAGAACCAATTACAACTGGGCTAACAATCTCTAGGTGAGATGGGTTAAAAGCTAATGCGAGGTGAACTTGAGCACCTTCAGTCGCAAAATCAGATGAGAAACCTTGGTGATATTTAACGTCACCTGTTCCCAAATGTTCTTTATGAATACCCGCAAATTCATCAAATAAATCAGCCGGTTTTTTACCTAGGATATTAACCAGAACGTTTAAACGTCCACGGTGCGCCATACCAAGAACGACTTCACGAGTGTCTTGTTTACCGGCATGGCGAATTAAATCTTTTAGCATTGGAACTAATGCATCACCACCTTCTAAAGAGAAGCGTTTTGCACCTGGGAATTTAGCCCCTAAATAGCGCTCTAAACCTTCAGCTGCAGTTAGCTCTGTCAGGAAGCGTAACTTCTCTTCTTTAGTGAATTGGTCTGCAACATTCACTGATTCTAAACGTTGTTGTATCCAGCGTTTTTCTTCAGTATTAGTGATATGCATATATTCAGCACCGATTGAACCACAGTAAATGCGTTTCAGGGCTTCATATAAATCACCTAATTTCATCGTTTCTTTGCCGATAGCAAAAGAACCGACGTTGAAGGTTTCTTCAAAGTCTTCTTTAGTTAGATTATGGAAAGCTGGATCTAAATCTGGCACAGATTCTTGTTTCCATAAACCAAGCGGGTCGAGATTAGCGTTTTGGTGACCACGAAAACGGAAGGCATTGATGAGCTGCAAAACTTTCACTTGTTTTGAGTCCATTGCCGGATCGCTTACCGAGGTATGATATCGAGTGGATTCTTTTGCGAGGCGTCTGAAGT
This sequence comes from Proteus faecis, assembly GCF_003144395.1. Classification (GTDB taxonomy): domain Bacteria; phylum Pseudomonadota; class Gammaproteobacteria; order Enterobacterales; family Enterobacteriaceae; genus Proteus; species Proteus faecis. The sequence continues at coordinate 345,130 of NZ_PENZ01000045.1, forward strand.
AGTCGCGGGTTTGTGAATGCGACTGCTCTATGCCTTGACTTGCGGGCAGTTGTTGAAAAATCTCTCTCCAACTTTCGTCAACAGAGTTTGGGTCAGTTAGGTAGTCTTCATAGATATCTTCTATGTAAGACTGATTCTCTCCTGCTAGAAAGGTTGATTCTAGCCAGTCCTTCATTGCGCCGTTCTGCATTATGATCCCTTAAGCTATACAGCTTTAGTTCGCCGTGGATAACTAATACCGTGATTAAACGGTGTCGATTGCAAGGTTCTCTTATGACCCGCTATCTCGCAGGTTCTTTAAATATGGAGCTTTAGCTCTCAAGGAACCTTTAAGTACTGTCTTACAGTATTTAAAGGTGCCTTACTATTTTTACCGCAAACGCCTAACTTAGTTTTTCCATTAACCGCCCTAATTATTTTAGGGCGGTTATTATTTTATGCACTACGTTTTAATAACATTGACTTAATATGACCAATCGCTTTTGTTGGATTAAGTCCTTTAGGGCATACGCTGACACAGTTCATGATGCCATGACAACGGAACACACTGAACGCATCATTAAGATCATCAAGACGAGATTCAGTTTCTGTATCACGACTATCAATCAAGAAACGATAAGCCGCTAACAGTCCGGCAGGTCCGATAAACTTATCTGGATTCCACCAGAATGACGGACAAGAGGTTGAACAACAAGCACAAAGGATACAGTCGTAAAGCCCATCAAGCTTTTCACGCTGTTCTGGTGACTGTAAGTTCTCACGAGCAGGAGGATTCTTGCCATTATTAATTAAATACGGACGAATTTTCTCGTACTGTGTATAGAACTGAGTCATATCCACTATTAAATCACGAATCACTGGTAAACCAGGTAACGGTCTGATCACAATTTTCTTACTTCCTTTCTGTAAAGATGAAATAGGTGTGATACAAGCCAAACCATTTTTACCATTCATGTTCACACCATCAGAGCCGCAAACACCTTCACGACAAGAACGACGGAACGATAAGGTAGGATCTTTTTCCTTTAATTGAATTAATGCATCCAACAGCATCATGTCACGCCCTTCAGGAACTTCGAGGGTGTAATCTTGCATATGCGGCGCATTATCAACGTCGGGATTATAACGATAAATCGAAAATTCAAGTTTCATATTTAAGTCTCCGCAACTTCAATAACACCGCTAATTAATATGTACGCACTTTTGGTGGGAAAGCTTCACGCAGTTTCGGCTGCATATTGACTTCACGTCGTGTCATTGTTTCGGTTTGCGGTTGATATAATGTATGGCATAACCAGTTCGCATCATCACGTTCTGGGAAATCGAAACGGCTATGAGCGCCACGACTTTCTGTACGGAAGTTTGCAGATACCGCTGTGGCATAAGCCGTTTCCATCAAGTTATCTAACTCTAAGCATTCAATACGCTGTGTATTGAATTCACTTGAATTATCATCCAGTCGTGCATTTTGTAAGCGCTCACGAATCACTTTCAGTTCTTCTAAGCCTTTTGCCATTGCATCACCTTCACGGAATACCGAGAAGTTATGTTGCATACAAGATTGCAGTGCTTTACGGATTTCAACTGGATCTTCACCAGAACGGTTATTTTCCCAGCGATTTAAGCGAGTTAATGCTGCTTCGATATCAGAATCGCTCGCATCACGCATTGTACCTTGTTCCATCAGTGACTCTTTTAAGTGCACTCCCGCTGAACGGCCAAATACAACGAGGTCTAACAGCGAGTTACCACCTAAGCGGTTTGCACCATGAACAGATACACAAGCAATTTCACCCACTGCGAACAGCCCAGGAATAACAACATCTTCGCCTTTTTCGTTCACACGAATAGCTTGTCCCGTCACTTTGGTTGGGATCCCCCCCATCATATAGTGACAAGTAGGTATAACAGGAATTGGTTCTTTAACTGGGTCAACGTGTGCGAAAGTACGAGAAAGATCAAGAATACCCGGTAAACGAGACTCAAGAACTTCTTTACCTAAGTGATCCAGTTTTAATTTCGCATGAGGTCCCCAAGGGCCATCACAACCACGACCTTCACGAATTTCGATCATAATAGAACGCGCAACCACATCTCGGCCGGCAAGATCTTTGGCATTTGGTGCATAACGTTCCATAAAGCGTTCACCGTCTTTATTTAACAGATATCCACCTTCACCACGACAACCTTCGGTCACTAATACGCCTGCACCCGCAATCCCCGTTGGATGGAATTGCCACATTTCCATATCTTGCAGAGGAACACCTGCACGAACTGCCATCCCCACACCATCACCCGTGTTGATATGCGCATTTGTGGTTGATTGGTAAATACGACCCGCACCGCCAGTCGCTAAAATAGTGGCATTGGCTTTGAAGTAAACGACTTCACCCGTTTCGATACAAATTGCTGTACAACCAACAATGTCACCATCTTGGTTTTTCACGAGATCCAGTGAATACCACTCTGAAAAAATGGTTGTATGATTTTTTAAATTTTGCTGATAAAGGGTATGCAATAATGCGTGCCCAGTACGGTCAGCAGCAGCCGCTGTACGCGCAGCTTGTTCACCACCAAAGTTTTTTGACTGACCACCAAATGGACGCTGATAAATACGACCATCATCGAGTCGAGAAAATGGGAGTCCCATATGTTCCAGCTCTAAAATTGCTTCTGGGCCGGTTTTACACATATATTCGATAGCGTCTTGGTCACCAATATAATCGGAACCTTTTACTGTATCGTACATGTGCCATTCCCAGTTATCCTCATGGGTATTACCCAGTGCAACAGTAATACCACCTTGAGCAGAAACGGTATGAGAACGAGTAGGAAAAACTTTAGAAATCAGTGCACAAGACAGACCCATTTGAGAAATCTGTAAAGCGGCACGCATACCGGCACCACCAGCACCAATAACAACAGCATCAAACTCTCTTACTGGCAGATTCATTACACACCCCACACCACAATTGTTCCATAAATAAGATAAACCAACAGCGCAACAACAATAATCAGTTGTAAAGTCAGGCGTAATGCCAGCGGTTTAATATAGTCCGTTAACACTTGCCACATTCCGATCCACGCGTGAATAAGAATAGAAAGCAAGGTCAAGATGGTGAACACTTTGGTTAAGGATGAGCTAAAGAACCCACGCCATACCTCATAGGTTATTTCTGTTGTAGCAATAAATCCCACAAGATAAAGAACATATAAAACGATAATGATGGCTGAAGCACGAAGGAATAACCAATCCTGTATGCCAGTACGGCCTAAAGTAGAAGAATTACTTACCATACTAATACCCCCGCCAATATTGATAAAATAACGGTAATAACCATTGATGCAGCCGCTGAGTTGCGACCAACAATCAAGGTTTCATCAATAAAGCCGAAGTCCATCAACATATGACGAATACCACCACAAATGTGATACGCCAATGCCGTTAGGATGCCCCACAAAATAAATTTTGCGAAGAAACCAGTCATAATTTCAGCAGCTTGCTGAAAACCTTCAGGAGAAGAGAGAGAAGTACCAAGTAACCACAGTAAGATACCAACTGCGACTAACATGATAACCCCAGAGACACGATGCAAGATCGATGCGATAGCAGGGAGTGGAAACTGTATCGTCTGTAAATCCAGATTGACAGGTCTTTGTTTTTTCACAATTTATGCCCACACAGCTTTTATAATTTTTCCTTCCTCCGGACCTGGATGGAAATCAAACAGCGAATGGGGTACAAAGGCACATTTTAAGTAAAATGTTAAATCCGTCTATTTTACAAAAAGTGTGGATTCGTTACGCTGGTTCTCCATACAACAACGGTTCCGGAGACCTGCGCGCAGTATAAGTGCTTCACAAACTTATTACAATTACCACACAACTTGTGTGCCCGACATTTGCCTCGAACAGTGAGAAGGATCACTATTTAATACATCCGATGCAAAAATGATTATCATTTTTGACACATACACAACATTTTTATTACATTTACTGCATTAATTTAATGTTTATGTTTTTTTTGTGCGCAAACACGCTTCCAGAAACCTCAAACTTATGTAAAAGTGATAGCAGTACTAATTCTAAGTGCATTGCATAAAAAAGCACCTAAAAAAACATAACATCAAAAGCTCCTTAACATAAGTGACACACTATAGACCTAGATATTACGGGCATTAAGTAAAACTCGGCTGGGTACCTTACATCAACTATAGTTTCACTATCGAAGTGCATCTTTATGAAGATACCCTCGACTTTGTTAGGAGACATATAAGCGCTAAGGAGATTATAAATGGCTGATAACAAAGCTAAGCTAACGATTGCTGAAACATCTGTAGACTTGGACGTTCTATCCCCTACACTCGGTTCCAAAGTTATTGATATTCGTACTCTCGGCTCCAAAGGTTATTACACCTATGATCCCGGCTTTACCTCAACCGCCTCTTGTGAATCAAAGATCACCTTTATTGATGGTAATAATGGCATCTTACTTCACCGTGGTTTCCCTATCGGACAATTAGCGACTGAATCAACCTACTTAGAAGTCTGCTATATCCTGTTATACGGCGAAGCACCGACACAGGAGCAATACGATAAATTTAAAACCACAGTAACGCGTCACACCATGATCCATGAACAAATTACCCGACTGTTCAATGGATTCCGTCGTGATTCACACCCAATGGCCGTACTGTGTGGTGTTACAGGTGCTTTAGCTGCGTTCTATCACGATGCATTGGATGTCAGTAATCCGGTTCACCGCGATATTACGGCTTATCGCCTTCTTTCTAAAATGCCAACAGTGGCAGCGATGTGTTACAAATATTCGATTGGTCAACCTTTCGTTTATCCAAGAAATGACCTCTCCTATGCAGGCAACTTCTTGCATATGATGTTTGCAACACCATGCGAAGAGTATGTTGTTAACCCAGTACTTGAACGCGCAATGGATAGAATTTTCATCCTTCACGCAGATCACGAGCAAAATGCATCAACTTCTACTGTGCGTACAGCTGGCTCTTCTGGTGCAAACCCATTTGCATGTATCGCAGCAGGTATCGCGTCACTTTGGGGACCGGCTCACGGTGGTGCTAACGAAGCTTGTCTACGTATGTTGGAAGAGATCAAAACGGTTGAACATATTCCTGAATTTATTAAACGAGCAAAAGATAAAAATGACTCCTTCCGTTTAATGGGCTTTGGTCACCGTGTTTACAAAAACTACGATCCTCGTGCGACAGTAATGCGTGAGACCTGTCATGAAGTGTTAAAAGAATTAAACCTCAATGACAGTTTACTTGAAGTGGCAATGGAATTAGAACGTATTGCTCTAAACGATCCGTATTTTATTGAGAAAAAACTCTACCCTAACGTTGACTTCTACTCAGGTATTATCCTTAAAGCGTTAGGTATCCCATCCAATATGTTCACTGTTATTTTTGCTATTGCTCGTACAATTGGTTGGATTGCTCACTGGAATGAAATGCACGAAGATGGTCTGAAAATTGCGCGTCCTCGTCAACTTTATACTGGTTATGATGAGCGCGATTTCAAAAGTGAAATTAAAAAGAAATAATTGATTTTTTTATTAATTATCTTTGTTAAGCCCCGTTTAAATCGGGGCTTTATGTTTTTAAGTTATCGATAAAATCTATCAATTTTTCAAATATTCTTGCGGTGTTTGCCCTGTCATTTTTTTGAAAAAGGTAATAAAGGCACTGTCACTGGCAAATCCTAATATCTGACTAATATCAATATAGCGATGATGGGTAGATAATAACTCAATAGCTTTCATTAATCGCCATTGCTGGCGCCATTGTTGATAGCTCAGCCCCGTTTCTTTGTAAAATAAACGTGTGATTGTTTTTTCACTCGCCCCCACGTACTTAGCCATTTCTTGTAGTGCTGGCGGTAAATCATCAAAGGATAAACGGCTTAGTCGCCTATCTTTAGGCATAAATAAATGATTAGGTTGCCGCGGTGCTTGAGCGATTTCATCAAAAAAAACCGCCAATAAATTGGCATAGCGCCCTTCTTCCCACTGAGTATCAAAATCAGCAATAGAAATTCGTTCTAATACTTCTCGTAAAAGAGGTGAAATCGTTAAGATCTCACTCTCACTTGGAAAATTATCATGTAACTCTTCACTAATATAAACTGAACGATATCCAACAGAGGCATACATTTCGACTCGATGCTCAAGTCTCGGAGGGATCCACGCAATCCTCATTGGAGGTAATACAGAAATACGGGAAGCCAAAGTAATTCTCATGCATCCTGACTGCGTAAATAATAATTGCCCTCTATCATGAGAATGAAACCCTGAGTCGTGCTTTCCCATTTCTGCCGCAATACCTACGACCGGTGCAAGATGTTCTTCTGGCACAAAGTGGTCGTATTGATTAAGCCAAGCCATCACTTGTCCTATTTGAAAAACAATATGTCTTTATATTTATAACAAGACATTTATTATCTCTGTATTCTGTTCATCAAGATTTAAGGATTTAGGATAAAAAAGATGAACAAAAAACTCTCTTTATGGTTAGCAATTGCGTTAATGATGTTTCCACAAATTGCAGAAACCATTTATAGCCCAGCACTTACTGATATTGCAAACGGCTTTCATGTGAATGCAAACGAAGCTGGACAAACACTTTCGCTCTATTTTTTTGCGTTTGCTTTGGGCGTCATTATATGGGGTCGATTATGTGATGTCATTGGTCGCCGCCCAACAATGTTAGCTGGATTGTTTATTTATGCGATTGCTTGTCTTGGCGTTTTTATGACACAAGATTTTTCAGTCTTACTTGGATTACGCATGCTTTCCGCTTTTGGTGCAGCAGTAGGTTCAGTGGGCACTCAAACTATTATGCGTGATGTGTATAGTGGTGATGAACTGGCTAAAGTTTTCTCTGTTATGGGAGCCGCTATCGCACTAAGTCCAGCAATTGGGATGTTAAGTGGTTCATTATTAGTGAGTTATACGGGCTATCAAGGTGTGTTTAGTGGACTAGCCTTTCTCGCTATAATTTTACTGTTATGGAGCGCCGTCGCTTTACCTGAAAGTCGCCCTGAAACAATAAAAACAGCACCACTCGGAGAAACTGCAATAAAAATGCTTAAAGATAAGCAAATTGCTAAAACAGTATTATTAATTGCCTTTTTTAATATCAGCCTCTTTGCTTATTATCAATTAGCACCTTTTATGTTTGATAAACAAGGTTATAGCGCGAGCACTTTTGGTTATAGCGGTATTGTATTAGCAATAGGTGTCGGTATTGGCTCTTATATTAATAAAGCACTATTAAATCATCATTGGCAATGTGAAAAATTAGTTTTACTCGCAAGTTTTATTGCATTAGTCAGTGCCATAAGTGTTTATTTATTACGTAGTCACATTAGCTTTATTATTCCAATGATGACCAGCGTTATTGCTTATGGCATTGCCATTCCAAATATCTTAGCTACCGCATTAGCACAATATAAAGATCGTTTGGGCACAGCGGGAGCGTTATTAGGCTTGTTCTACTATCTGTTAATTGGCGGTGGGCTTGCACTGGCAGGATGGGGACAAAGTTTAGCGATAACGTTACTCATTTGTAGCATCGGTTCCTTATTGTTGTCTTTTTCTCGCCAAACGGCTAAATAATAAACTTATCCCGTACTCCTTAAAGGTACGGGGTTTTCTCTTACAATTGATCTTATTTTTTAATCAATTTCACTAAGGGTTAACGCTTATTTCGCTTAACAGACAATTCTTAATCTTGTTCAATCCCACAAAAAATGCCTTTATTATCATTTCTTCGTTTTTAGCACTTTTTCCTGATATACCCTTTTATATAAGGACAAGTTGAACATTAATAAAGATTAGTGATTTTATTTAGTGTTTATCTCTATAAATTTAACCAATATTATCTCTTGCCTTTATTTATTATAACAATAATCAAATTGTTCGTTACGCTGTTTCATGGTAAAAAAAACTGTTTATCCATACATAGCTTAAGGAACTGGCGTGATAAAAAAAATCTTAGACATTTTCCCACTTTTTGGGAAAAAAGACGTCGCAATTACTGAAAAACATCTCCAAGAATCACTGGTATTGCTTGCAATATTTGATGAGAGTTTGCCTAAACGTACATTAAATTATGTACTTACAGGTGAAAATCCGGAGATCCTTTTCGAATTAAATCAGCTGGATGCTTCAAAAGCGGCGGTTTACTTTGATAAACCTGGCACATTAGAGTGGTGGTATGCTCACAATGTGAATACAGGTCAATATAATAAAGTCATCACTCAAGGGCTGAATGCACGACACAAACTCTATTCTAAAGTCGGCGATAGCTTTTCAGCAGAACAAGTTGCACGTTATGGTAAAGTTCTAGCCGCAGCTTGCCAAGATATCAATATTAAAATCACCACAAAAGAAGTGCCATCTTGGGTGCTTTATCTTTTAATTGATGTGTTTTACAACACTTATGATAATGCGCGCAATCTCAATTTAGAGCATCGTAAACATTGGAATATGGAATTTATCGCTAATATGGTTGAAAAAGAAGCCAATATTGCGGGAGAAAAAGCCTTATTCGCTGTGTTTGATAGAAAAGATATTTCTGAATACTATGCTTCTAATCTTAAGCGTATCTATGAATTAAGTGATTTAAAAGACTACCTACTTTCACATCAAGAATTTGTTAGAACAGAATTAATTGAAAAATTGTCAGCAAATGGCTTAGTTGAATTAATTAATTACCTCAATAAAAATACCGTATTACGTGACACTTTTGCTGACATTATTGTGTTACTTGCCACCAGTAGCTTAAAAACCGTTAAGAAAACCGCAGAACCAATTTTAATCACCTTACCACCTGAAATTGTTAAAGAAAATCTTACCCATGTTTTAATGAATGGTACGCCAAAACAACGGACGCAGGCCGCAGATTTATTTGCACGCCAAGGTGAAAACCGCGATGTACTTGAAGAAGCGTTAAAACATGAAACTTCAAAAGCGGTAATAAAAAGTATTGAAAGCGCCCTGCTACGTTTTAATGTTGCAGAAGATGCCAATGCCGTAGAGGCAATTGAGACTCCTGATTTCACGCCATTAGAAGACATACCATTACCTGATAGCGTTCGCGATATGATGGTCAATAACTTCAATGAGCTCTTGGTCAAAGCCAAAGAAAATGCTGAACGTGAAATTGAAGAAAATAAAACAACTAAACACACTTATAATTGGGCACAACGACATTTAAGAGATTTAAATAAAATTGATGAAAAACAGTGCCGTGCAATAGTAGATAAATTGAATAGTGGCCAAGGTTCTATTCAGTCAAATGAAATTCAAATCATTAAATATAAAAATCGTGTTTTAAATTTACCTGAATATACGCTATTCCATGCTGTGCGTGTAATCGCAAATAATCGCCAACATGCCGACCACTTCTCCTCTCATTATTTTAATGGCGAAATTCCTGAACGCTTATTTAGTGATATTGAATTACGTCACCTTGAAGATGTGCTACAACGTTGTAATTTTAAAAATGCAACCCGCCTAACTGCTGCATTATGTTTAGAATCTTATGAGGATGGTTTAAAACGCTTCCGTAAACCAGAGCAAGTTTGGCCTTTCTTCTCTCAACATCCAGATTATATCGCTGAAGCCCTGAATTTAATGCCAAATCAAAGTGAGCATCGTTATCGCCAGTTTGAAATTTCACAAGGCATTAAAGTATTAAGTCTTTTTCCTACCATTCCCGCACAATTCGTGCCTCGAATTATGGAATTGGCATTAGGTGAAAATAAAATGCACCGCGTTTCAGCTCAGAATTTACTTGAAACACTGCCAAATATTCATACAAGTGCACAAGAAGGTTTATCTTCTGCGAAACAAGAAATTCGCGTTACCACCATTGAATGGTTGGCTCGTTTAAAAAATCCAGAGTCATTACCTGTACTAAATGCCTTATTGAAAAAAGAGAAACGTGAAATAGTACGAGCCTCTTTATTAACAGCGTTAGAGCAACTTGGTGAAGATATCTCAAGTTATTTATCACCAAAAACCTTATTAGCTGAAGCTGAAAAAGGCCTTAAAGCTAAAGCACCTGCAAGCCTCGCTTGGTTTAACTTTGATGCCATTCCTGCATTAACATGGGAAAACAAAAAAGCAGTTGATCCAGCAATTATTCGTTGGTGGATTATTCTGGCAGTAAAACTAAAAATGCCAGGAGGAAACGCGTTATTACAACGTTATATCAGCCTGCTTTCTACTGATAGTCAACATAAACTTTCAAGCTTTATTCTGCATACCTTTGTTGCTCAAGATATTAAAGGTCCAACGCTTGAAGAAGCGATGGTAGAAGCACAACGTGAAGCACCGGGACGTTTAAGCAATTATCAAAACTGGGCGAAGCGTTATCCTGAATATTACGCTAAATATGAAAACTACACTTTAGAGCAAGTGATTGAAGAGATTAAAAACGAGGTATTACGTCGTTATTTAGGCTCAGCAATCAGTGATAAAGGTATGTTAGCGCTTATCTGTGGTATTGAAGGCCATGTTGCGGTATCTGTATTACGTAACTATATGCGTGATCACTATCAGCGTCGTGCGCAAATTGAAGCGATGATTGATGCCGTAGCATCAAGCAATGATCCGATTATCATTCAGCTTCTTCTGTCATTATCTCGTCGTTATCGTACTGCATCAGTGCAAGAAAAAGCGCGTAACTTAGTCACGCAAATTGCTGAACGTAATGGCTGGAGTTCAGATGAATTAGCGGATAGAACCATTCCAACTGCTGGCTTTGATGATACTGGTACATTAGTGCTGGAATACGGTGAGCGTACCTTTACTGCGAAGATGGATGCAAAACAAAAACTAGTCTTGTTTAATCCTGAAGGGAAAGAAGTTAAAGCCTTACCTGCTGCGCGTAAAAATGATGATCCTGAGCTTATCAAAGAAGCGAAAAAACTCTTCACTTCAAGCAAAAAAGAACTTAAACAAGTTATCGAGCTACAAAGTGTGCGCTTATATGAAGCGATGTGTGCTCAACGTCAGTGGTTAAGCACGGATTGGCAAGAATATATCTTAGCTCACCCAATCATGCATAAATTGATTGAACAATTGGTTTGGCAAGAAGTGAAAGATGGCAAGGTTATCAATACATTCCGCCCTTCTGATGATGGTGCATTGCTTGATCTAGAAGATGATGAAGTGACTTTACAAAACGATTCGTTGATCCAGCTTGCTCATGCAGCATTAGTTAATGAAGATGAGCGTAAGGCATGGATCGCTCATTTTAAAGATTACAAAGTGAAATTCTTGTTCTCTCAAATGGAGCATAAGATCCCTGAGTTAGATCTGAAACAAACTGAAGTGGAAGATAGAAAAGGTTGGATCACAGACACATTCACTTTACGCGGTATTTTAACCAAAATGGGTTATCAACGAGGCCCAGCAGAAGATGGTGGCTCGTTCTCGCACTATTACAAATTCTTCTCTAGTTTAAACTACTACGTGAATATCGGTTTCAGTGGTAGCTATGTACCAGAAGAAAACATTCCTGCTGTCTTATTTGATTTGAGCTTTGAGAAAAATCAGCAAGATTACTGGGATCGTAATAATGTTGAGCTAAAAGATGTACCACCCATTCTATTAGCAGAAAGTTATGCCGATTATCTAAAAGTCGCTGAAGCTTGTGCAGGATTTGATCCTGAATGGGAAAAGAAAACACCTTGGTAAAAGATAGGGATAATTAGGAAAGAATATGGCTAAAAAAGCACCCGCAGATCAACAAGCAATTAGGGAAAGCGCTGAGGTTCGATTTGCTCAAGAGTTAGAACGTTTAACAAAAGCTGATGCTAATAATCCTAAACCACAAGGATGGCTTCGCTCTCCTCGTGCTGTACGCCAATTTATTTTAGGTGATGATGCACTAAACATCACACCTAAGTTTTTTGGCGACGATGCATTGGTTGATCGCGCGATTGTCACATTGTTGGGTAAACAAGGTTTAATGCTAGTTGGTGAACCTGGTACAGCAAAATCGATGCTCTCTGAGCTTTTTGCTGCCGCTATCAGTGGTGATTCAGGATTAACGATCCAAGGAACAGCTGGCACAACAGAGGATCATATTAAGTATTCTTGGAACTATGCTTTGCTATTAGCAGAAGGTCCAACAGAACGCGCTTTAGTGGGATCACCGCTTTATCAAGGTATGTTGCAAGGCAAAATAGTTCGCTTTGAAGAGATAACCCGTTGCCCTCCTGAAATTCAGGATGTTTTAGTTTCCTTGATGTCAGAGAAACAATTGATGATCCCTGAAATGGGTGATGGTGCACGTATTAGTGCGAAACCGGGATTTAACCTCATTGGTACTGCAAACTTACGTGATCGCGGTGTTCATGAAATGTCTGCCGCATTAAAGCGACGTTTTAACTTTGAAACCGTGAAACCTATTCGTGATCCTGCATTTGAAATTAGCTTGATCCAATCACAGCTGGAAAATGAATTAGGCTCTTTAGCAAATGAAGTCACTGTACCAGCAGATGTTGTGGAATTACTGGTCACAACATTCCAAGAGTTACGCTCAGGTAATACTAAAGATGGTGGCAATATCAAAACACCAGATGCGGTTATGTCAACTGCAGAAGCCGTGAATATTGCTTATGCTTGTGCCTTAGAAGCGCATTATTTAGGTGACGGTGTGATGAATGCAGGTGCAATTGCCCGTCAATTAATCGGTGTTGTATTAAAAGACAATGCTGATGATATCAAGCGTATTCGTTATTACATGGACAACGTCGCCAGAGAGAGAGCAAGAAACAGTAAAGAGTGGAAAGCTTTCTTTGATGCATCAAAAGAGTTTTGGCAATAAAACGCTAAGGCTCGTGGCTACATACTAAAATACGTTATTTATCTATTAAAGGCAGAGTTAACTCACTCTGCCTTTTCACCCAAAAAAGGGATCGACACGGTGACGCTACCTTCAATACCTTTACCAGAAAGAATTGACCAAGCACGACTGAAATGGACGTCGTTACAGCAACAACATCTCTATTTTGCCCCTGTACGCCACCATAGCCCAGCTTGTGCATACGGTGTTTTATCACTTATTGATTCAGTAAAGCCTGACTATATTTTGATAGAAGGCCCGGATACGTTTAACTCACTAATCCCAAGCTTAAACGATAAAGACACTCATCCTCCTGTCGCCATTATGGGACAAGCAGAGTATTTGCATAATGATGGAAAACAAGAAGGAGGTGAGAAATCACTACACTCAGCCTATTTTCCATTTTGTGAATATTCTCCTGAATGGCAAGCTTTGCGAGGTGGTTTGCGCATCAATGCCAAAACACGTTTTATCGATTTACCTTGGGCTGCACAAGTTAATAACGAAGAGTATAGCGACTCACAAAGTCGCAGCTTACAAAAAGAGCGTTATTTCGCACATAGCCAATTTATCGCGCAATTAGCCAAAAAATGCCACTGTCGTGATCATGATGATGTTTGGGAGCATCTTTTTGAATTACGTAATATTGAATCCTTAGCGGATTGGCAAACGCTGTTTAATGACACCTTTATTTGGTGCGCACTTGCACGCCTTGATTATGAACCTGAAGTGCTTGAAGCTGAGGGCTCTTCACAACGTGAAGCACATATGCTGACGCATATTCAAACCATCAAACAGCAAGAGCCTAATGCCAAAATTTTAATCGTCACAGGAGGATTCCATACCCTTGCATTAATTGAAGGCCTAACTAATTCACAATCTCAATCTTTCGCTATTTCTAACGCAGAACAGAAGCAATTCACTAAAATGCAAAAAATGGGTGAAAATGAGCAAGCTTGGCTTATTCGTTACAGTTTTGACAGATTAGATGCACTTAATGGTTATGCTTCAGGGATGCCATCTCCAGCATTTTATCAACAAACTTGGCAAAGTTTGATGCAACAACATCATGATAAATTAGAAAATAATGATGCGGCAAAACAGCCAACCCAAGTTTATCGTAATAAAATGGGGATCGCTTTTCTAAGCTCTGTAGCTCAGGCAATTAGAGAAAAACAATTTGATAATCCACCTAGCTATTTAGCGGTAAAACTCGCGGCTGAACAGAGTTTACGCCTCGCTTTACTCAGAGATCACGCCGGTACCGGTCGCTATGACTTGCTTGATGGTTTACAAAGCGCCTTTATTAAAGGCAGTTTAGATGATAGCCAAAGCGAATTATGGGCTGAAATTAAAACCTGCTTCTCTGGTTATCTCTTGGGTAAAATTCCATTAGGTACGGCAACACCTCCCTTAGTTAATGAAACCTATGAACGAGCTAAAGCTTTTCGTTTCAAACTTGATGATACTTTAACAAAAACAACTAAGTGTGATGTGTACCGTAACCGGCAACATCGCTTAAGAAGTCGCTTTTTACATTTATTGGCTTTCTTAGAGATCCATTTTGCACACCGTGTAAATGGCCCTGATTTTCTTTCTGGTCATCAATTAGATCTGTTATTTGAAGAGTGGCAATACGCTTGGACACCCAATGTGGAAGGCGAGCTAATTTCACTATCAGAGAAAGGCTCTCAACTTGAAGCCATCGCCCTAAGTAATCTGTTATCAATGGAGAAACAGCTTGAAGATCAAGGTCAAAGCCGTTCAAGTCAAAGTGCAGTCACGTTATTAATCCAAGCAGCATTAATTGGACTCCACCAGCGCATACCATCACTCTTTAAATTGTTAGATAGTTATATTCAGCAAGATTTTCGTCTTGAGTCTCTCACTCAATGTGGACATAAACTGATCCATTTATGGCGAGGGCGCCAATATCTTGATATTACTGATGAGCTTTCACTTGAAAATCGTCTACATCAAGTTATTCCACAAGCTTTCTTTTGTTTAGAACAATTGGCTCAGGGTGATGAGCAACAACAAGAAAGCAATTTACAAGCGCTACTCTCTTTGCGTGAATTGATTGAATTTATGCCATCACTCAATAATCCGCATGATTATAAAAGTGATTTCTATCAGCAACTCAATCGCCTTGATGGTCAATTAGATACCGTACCTTTATTAAAAGGTGCCGTAGATGCATTACGTTATTTAGGCTCATATATTGACGAAAATACATTAGTCGCCACGCTAAATACGACCTTTAGTACAGGCAGTTCTCCCGAACATGCTATTGGTTATTTCGTCGGTATGATGCGAACGGCACCAGAGCTGGTTATTCGCCTACCGCTATTAGTTGATCACTTAAATACCTTGTTACAGCAATGGGATGAAGAACGATTTATTCAGATCTTACCTGATCTGCGTTTTGCCTTTAGCCAACTTAATCCCAAACAAAATGCGGAGCTTGCACAATATATTGCCAACGATATTGGTTTAGATACACAAGCGTTATCTTTATGGCAGTCAGAATTTAGTACTAAACAGATGCTTGAAGCCACTAAACTCAATCAAAAATTACAACAGCGAATAATGGAACAAGGCATGACTTCTTGGTTTGATACTAAGAAAATAGAGAAAGGAGATACGACTCATGAGTCAGCATAATGACGATATGCCTGAAGAAGATAAAATAAAACAAGCAAAACGCTGGCGCCTGATTTTAGGTCAATATGCTGATGATGCTCTTGGGCAAGCAACTTTTAATGCTGATGATTTAAAAGTTGAACGTACACTCGACTTTCTCTATCGCCGAGAATATCAACGCAGAGGCCTTCGCCAAGAACGAGGTCGTCATGGATCACTCGATGCATCGCAACTTACTGCGGTAAACTGGCTAAATCACGCACGTAAGCTATTCCCTAATAGCACATTTGAACGTATGCAATCACAAGCGATTGAACGTTATCAAATCAGTAGCTTTCTTAAAGATCCCAATACGTTAAAAGCGATGGAGCCAACAAAAGCGTTAGCTAAAACATTATTAAGCTTACGTGGCCGTATGAGTGAAGAAACACGAGACGCGGTTAAAACCATTATTCGTAAAGTGGTTGATGATATTTTACGTCAAATTCGTAATAATTTTCGCCAATCGTTAACAGGTCGTCGTAACCGCTTTAGACGCTCTTTAGTCCCCAATAGTCGTAACTTTGATTGGCGCGCAACTATCGCGGCGAATTTAAAACATTACGATACTCAAAATCGCCGTTTAGTGATTGAAACTCCCTATTTTAACTCACGGATGCAACAACACTTTCCGTGGGATGTGATTCTTTGTGTTGACCAAAGTGCGTCAATGTCCAGCTCAATTATGTATGCCGCAGTTTGTGCCAGTATTTTAGCCTCTTTACCTGCTGTTAATGTCTCTTTAGTGGTTTTTGATACTCAAGTTGTCGATTTGTCGCATTTAGCAGACGATCCCGTTGAAGTTTTAATGACAGTACAATTAGGTGGCGGTACTGATATTGCAGGTGCAATGCAATACTGTGAACGTTTGGTCAAAAATCCTAAACGCACAATTATTTCACTTATCAGTGACTTTGAAGAAGGTGGCTCATTAAACCGCTTATTAGATTGCACACAACGCCTTAATAGCCAACAAGTTAAATTATTAGGGCTTGCGGCGCTTGATGATGAAGCTCAACCTGTTTATGACTCAGCAATTGCACAAAAACTTGCGGATAGAGGTATGCAAGTTGCAGCGTTAACACCTGAACATTTCGCACAATGGTTAGCAGAGGTAATGCAATGAGTTGGCAAACTGTTTATTTTCATTACGATGAAGATGCGCTCACTGTATTTGCTAATGCAGGTTTATTAAGACGCGCAAGAAAAGATGTTGATAACAAAAAAGTTTCTCTCACTGATGCCAATACAGGACAGTTCAATAGTGACGGACAAAATGTTGTTTTACACGAAGCGGGGATCCAACAAGCCAGTTGCGATTGTTCTGCATCAGGTTGCTGTAAACATATTTTAGCCGCCGTTTTATGGCTACAAGCCAATAATAGTGTAGATAATTCAAATGATGATAATAGTAATGAAACATCATCAGAAACCATTACTGATCCCGTTGAAATCGCCCCTCTATTACCCACCTTATTGGCTCTTGATCCAGAAGCATTAATCAAAAAAACAGGAAAACCAGCCTGTCGCATGGCGATTAAATTAGTTGAACAGTGGGAAACAACAACATTAAATTTAGAAGACACGGGGACACAGTTAAAAATTCAACTTCCTGATATTAATGAACCTGTTATTTTCTTACAAGGTAGTGGTTATGATGGCATGTTATCACCTTTTTCTGACTCACAGAAAAAAGCATTTCACCTTGCTATCGTGGCTAAACTATTTGAACAACATGCTCAACCATGGGTTTGGCCTGAAGATTTAATCGTTGTTCCACCTTCAAAGCGTCCTCTCAATGAAGAAGAGTCAGCGTTAATAACGACAGTTGAACAATTTATTTATGATCTATTGCGTCAAGGGCTATCACATATCAGCGTAAGCAGTGCCACACAGTTGCACTTATTGAATATGACAGCTAGAGCAGAAGGTTTACCTCGTTTAGCATCTTATTTGCGAACATTAAGCACCCAAGTTAAGTTGTTGGCAGAAAGACATTTCACTATGGATGAAAGCAATGTCTTGCGCTTGTTGGCTCATATTTCAGCCTATCTATTCCAATTATCCAATGCGACACCTGAACAGTTAAAAGTGTTACGAGGACAACTTCGTCGTCAATATGATGATAAAAAAACGAGCCTCTCACTGATCCCTATTGGTGCGAACTGGTGGACAGCACAAAGTGGTGCATTAGGTGCAACCTTTACCTTTTGGGATAAAGAAGAAAAACAGCTCTTACAAGCAACACAAGCACGCCCAAATCAATTGGATACTCTGTTTAACCGTTATAGTGTTTGGAATAGCTTATCGTTATGGAAACAAACATCCGATAAATTAATGCGCCGTCCTTTTTTATTACAAGAGCCTCGTATTTCTGATGAAGGAAAACTGGCGACTATTGGCGAAAGCTTTGCACAAAACCAAACGGACTTTCTTGATATTACGGATTATCACAATCTGCAAACTGAATTGGGGATCAACAATTGGCAAGCATTACCGGACTATTTTGCTAATCAACCTGAAGGATTTCTTTCTCCTCTCGTCTTACATATCAAAAGCTATAAACCATTAATTTGGTATGAAATAGAGCAGTGCGTTATTTGGGATGTTTTAGATAATCATGATAATTCAGCCTTCTTACGTCTTTATTGGGAAGGAACGATGCAAAATAATCTGGAAGAATTACGTTATCTCACTAAGCGAGAATTAGAGATAGTTGCAGTCACTGTGCAACCTGTTCGACGTGATTTAAATATAGATTTATTACCAACAACCATTTGGTTTAAAACGACAAAAGGTATTGAACTGTTTTATCTCGATTTTGACCAATTTCCGCGTAAGAAAAAACAGTCTACGTTTATTAGCCGTATTCAAGAATATATGGCTAAACGTAAGCAACAAACGGCAATGCATCACAGTGAGCCGACTTTAGCACAAAAATTTTGCCGCCCTATTTTATCAGTATTAGAAGCCCAAGCCTGTACTGGGAGAGAATTACTTTCTGAAATGCAAAAAGAGCAGTTAGAAATAAGCAAGCATACTGCTGACGATTTAGGAATGACATTAATAGCCAACCAATTAGCTCGTTATCTGGCCTTAACGACACGTGATCCTCAAGCTTTATTACAGCTAATTTGGCTATGCGATAATCTGCAACAATTACAAAGCCCATTACCCATTCAGCTTAATGAGTAATAAAGTAATAAGCGATCTCTCTTTCATGGAGAGATCGCTTATAGAATAAGAATAAATAGGCTTATGCTGGATTATCAATATCGACAAATGTCACATCGAAGTGATGTGTCTGAGCAAGCCATTCACCTAATGCTTTAATACCATAACGCTCTGTCGCATGGTGTCCCGCTGCAAAAAAATGCACGCCCATTTCTCTTGCAATATGAATAGTTTGTTCCGAAACTTCACCAGTCACAAAAGCATCCACCCCTTGCTCTGCTGCATCTTGAATAAAGCCCTGTCCGCCGCCTGTACACCAAGCAATATTACGAATAGTTTCAGGGGCATTATCACCACAATGCAATACATTGCGTTGTAATGCTTTTTCTAAACGAGCTTTTAATTCAAGAGGCGTTAAAGGTAAATCAAACACACCTTTAGGCACTAAAGGTAATATTTCACCTTCAACTTTAACGCCCATTTTTAACGCTAATTGAGCATTGTTACCTAAGATTGGGTGAGCATCTAACGGCAAATGATAACCAAAAAGATTAATATCATTACAAAGTAATGTCTTTAAGCGGTTACGCTTCATTGAGCGAATAACAACAGGCTCATTTTTCCAAAAGTAACCATGGTGTACTAAAATCGCATCAGCGTTTAATCGTACAGCTTCATCAAGTAATGCTTGGCTTGCCGTTACACCCGTTACTATTTTTTGAATATGAGGACGACCTTCAACTTGAAGCCCATTAGGTGCATAATCTTGAAAGTTCTCAATGCTTAACTTCTCATTAATCACTAATTCCAGATCAGTATTCTTCATTTTATCTATTTCCCTGTTATCACGAATGCCACTATTTATCTAACAATAAGATAAATAGTATTAGGTTAATCGCCTTCGTTTAAATGACTGATTACTGTTTATTGTAACGTAAAAATTGAAGATTATTTGCAGATAAGAAAAAACAAGAAAGTAGCACCAGAAAAGTTCTTAAAGAGGGATAAAAATAACGCCTACTTTTGCAGGCGTTATCTTAATATTCTGTTATTTGTGACTATTTAGTGCCACTTCTGATTTTGCCAACCAAACGGGTTTATCGCTTGTTTTAGACCATACTCGATGTATATAGCTATAAAACTGTGCGCGTTTAGGATGAAAAATCATAACAGGAAATGCCACAACACCTAGCGCAATCGCACCAGAACGACGGGCTAAAACATGTTTTTTTGTATATTCGTTATAAGCTGGCATAGTGCTCTCCTGCATACAGATTAATTTATTGATTGAAATTTTACCTCATTTAATGAAACTTTACTACTGATCAGACCACTTAATTTGTGCGAAAAATCACCTTTATTTTGCTTGATATGTAATTAAATTTCATAATAGAAATAAAAATAAAACAAAATTGAAACAAAAAACAAACCACATTAACAAAGTAGCCTAATATTTTATTAAATTACGGTTATAGTAAATAATTTCGCGAGTGAATTATAAAAAAGAGAAAATCAGAGAATAAGATTTACTGCTAAAAAATAAATAACTCTAGTCCCCCCACTTTTACCTTTGTTACCTACAGCCATTCTTATTTTGCGTGATCCACCTGTTCCTTTAATTAAGTCGCCTTTATCAGGTTTACTGATAAGTTCATTTTGAAGTATTCGTATTTCTTTATCTGTAGCCAATAGTTTGATTTGCTCAGTAAACATTGAGGTTTAAATAAATTCTATGGCATGACTCATTAAATTCCCTTTCTAATCTGTCATCAATGGGTGTGCAATGTACACCAACTAAATTCAAGATTAAATACGAGTTATCATACGACAAAGCATTTTTTTGAAAAAAATCCCTCTATCAAAGAGGGAGATAATTTTAATTAAGATATATTTATTTCTTAACCGTTTTGCCTTTACCACGTAGGGTTTCGGTTAACCCTTTAAGAAAATATCTCACGAGTTGATCGCCACAGTTACGATAGTTTTTATGTCCAGGCTTACGGAATACTGCACTGAGTTCTGGCTTAGAAACACGGAAGTCTGCAAGCTCATAAATCTTTAGAATATCAACATCTTTTAACTCAAAAGCGACACGCAGTTTTTTTAAGATAATATTATTTGTTATACGTTTTTCAACTTCAGGTGCTGGAAAATTCTCATCTTTGCCTCGACGATAAAAAATCAGGCCATTTAAAAAATGTCCCATTGCATTATCGTCACACTCAACAAACTCAGGCTCATCGTCTTTTTTCAACCAACTATTTACTAACTCTTTTGTGACTGTGAAATCAGCCAGTTTCATGATTTCAACAACATGCGCATCACTTAGATCCAGCATGTAGCGTACACTTCGTAAAACAAAATTATTTTGCATTTTATTGATTATCCACTCTATTTTTAATTCTAAATCAACCTCAATGATGGATATCAATGCTGTGATCTAAAAATATTCAATAATTAAAAAAATACACTCTACCTTTAGGTAGAGTGTATTCTCTATAAATAGTTTATCGTACTAACTTATTTATTAGCAAAAACATTATTTACTATTTCAATAGCTTCTTTTTCAATTAATTCACGATGCTCAGGACCACGGAAGCTTTCACAGTAAATCTTATAGGCTTCTTCGGTACCAGAAGGACGAGCCGCAAACCAACCGTAATCGGTCATCACTTTTAAACCACCAATAGATGCGCCATTACCTGATGCATGCGTTAAACGTGCAGTTATTGGATCACCGGCTAATATACTTGCTGTCACCATTTCAGGCGATAAACGTGACAACAGCGCTTTTTGTTCATGGGTTGCTGATGCTTGAATACGGTTATAGCTTGGTGAACCAAAACGTTGTGCTAATTCATTGTAATGTTCTTGCGGATCTTTACCTGTTACTGCTTTCATTTCGGCAGCCAGCAGGCATAAAATAATACCGTCTTTATCAGTTGACCATGGTTTTCCATTAAAGCGTAAGAAAGATGCACCAGCACTCTCTTCACCACCAAAACCAAATTCACCGCTAAATAAGCCTTGAACAAACCATTTAAAACCAACAGGCACTTCAACTAGCTCACGGCCTAAATCTGCCACAACACGGTCAATCATTGCACTTGAAACCAGTGTTTTACCTACTTTTACATCTTTAGCCCATTGTGGACGATGGCGGAAAAGATAGTTAATCGCAGCCGCTAAATAGTGATTAGGATTCATTAAACCAGAAGGTGTCACAATACCATGACGATCGTAATCAGGATCGTTAGCAAAGGCTAAATCAAACTTATCACGTAACTGTAATAAGCCTTCCATCGCCCATGGCGATGAACAGTCCATGCGAATAACACCATCGTGATCCAGCGTCATAAAACGGAACGTCTGATCAACTTGATCGTTAACTAATTCAAGATCAAGACCATAATATTCACCGATGCGTTTCCAGTACTCAATACCAGAACCACCTAATGGATCAACGCCCAATTTTAAGCCCGCTTTCTTAATCGCTTCCATATCAACAACGTCACCTAACGCTTTGACATAAGGCATAATTAAGTCTTGAGGTTGAATATAACCACTTGCTAATGCTTCATCATAAGAAAGACGTTTGATCCCTGCTAAATTGTTCTCAAGCAGTTCATTAGCTCGTTTCTCAATAACTGAAGTTAAATCTGTATCCGCAGGCCCACCATTTGATGGATTATATTTAATACCGCCATCTTCAGGTGGATTATGAGATGGCGTGATCACGATACCATCAGCAATATCTTGATGTGCTTCATTGTATGTCAAAATAGAAAAAGAGACTGCCGGTGTTGGTGTATAGCCATTATTTTCTTGAATAATCACTTTAACTTTATTGGCGGCAAGTACTTCTAAAACAGAAATAAATGCAGGCTCTGACAATCCATGGGTATCTTTACCCACATAACATGGTCCTGTTACTTCATTATTAGCACGTACTTCAGCAATAGCCTGTGCAATTGCCAAAATATGTGCTTCATTAAAGCTATGGCGATTTGCACTTCCACGATGACCAGATGTACCAAATTTCACACGATGAGCATTATTGCTAGCTTGTGGTTTAAGTGAATAGTATTGAGACGTTAATTGCGCCACATTAATAAGATCACTTTGACGAGTATGCTGCCCTGCTCTTGGATGAATTGCCACGAATCTTCTCCTATTAGACATCACAATCACGCTTTAAACAAAAGCCTTTGCAATGCATCAATTAACAATAGTGGTTAGATAGTTCCACACACCTTATCAATCTCATTTGCAGGGAATTGCATATCCTGCATGATGCTTTGTACCATTGTTCTTTTACGCTCTGTGTTCGAGTTAGTGATAACCCAAAACGGCGTACCTGAAATATGGCGCGGTTTTGTATGACGTCCACTATCGAGTAATGTTTGTTCATCACCAGCAAAATAGATACGTGTTCGTCCATGTACTGTTTCAGCAGATTGAGTAAAAGTAGCGCTATCTAGGCTATATAACGTAGAAAGGATCTGTAAAAAACGATCAACTGATTTTGTTTTTTCTGCGTAACTGTCAGATAGCAGCAGTTCTCGCATTTCACGGATCGGATTTTTTGCTGGTGTAATCGATTTAGGTTCAGCTTCCTGTTTTATAACAGGTGCTTGTACTGACTCAGTGACAACGACTGGTTGTACGGGCTGTTTGGCATCGAGCTTCAGTAGACGCCTTAAAATATCTGAAGCGCTTTCACCGATATGCCTAGTTTCGCTAGCAATATAGCGGTAAAGTTCGTCATCAATTTCTATCTTTTTCATTGCTACCCAGTACTGTTTTCAAAAAAAGTAATTAGGATTATAAGATATAATCTTTAAAAACAAAATAGGTAAAATTTCAATAACTTAAAGAAGATCTATTCGAGATCCTACCGTTTTAAAGGCTAAGCTCGGCATTTATCCTATTGTTTATCTTGGTATCATCTTCTATTCTTTGAACTTATTCGCAAAAAGTCAGTTTTAAACTCAAACATATCACACCACCAATTCCAAAATAATATAAAATCCTAATTATTTATTTTTGAGCAATGTCAATGTTTCAACTTTTTAAATAACTTTAGAATATATATCTGCAAAATGTTATTTTTATAGTTTTTTATAAATTTATCTTATCAATTATTTCTAAGCTTCATTACTCTTTCATATTATCGCGATAAGTTGGCTTAGTATCTTGTGCATGTCATCATAGAAGAAAATCGCAATCATTTTGGTCATTAATATGAAACTCAATACATTATTAAATTATCAATTACACCAACCTGAAACTACACCTGCATCTAATTTACCTATCGTTTTAATTCATGGTCTCTTTGGTGATCTCAATAATTTAGGTGTTTTAGGTCGCGCACTTCGTCAAGATAATACCGTAATACAAATTGATGTGCGTAACCATGGACATTCTCCTCATAGCAACAGTATGAATTATCAAGATATGGCACAAGATGTGCTCGCATTACTTGATAGCTTAACTATCTCAAAAGCCATTATTATTGGGCATTCAATGGGAGGCAAAATTGCGATGGCGATGACAGCGTTAGCTCCCGAACGTATCGCAAATATTGTTGTGATTGATATGTCCCCTGTTGCTTATAACGTTCGCCGTCATGACAAAATTTTTGCTGCGCTTGAAGCCGTAACAGAAGCTCAAGTCACACGCCGTCAAGATGCTGTGGAAATCATGCGCCCTTTTATTGAAGAGGAAGGTGTGATCCAATTTTTACTCAAATCATTCAAAAATGGTGAATGGCTATTTAATTTACCTGCAATAAAAAATGCTTATTCAGACATTATTGGCTGGCAAGAGGTGCCGGCTTGGCATCATCCTGTATTATTTATTCGTGGCGGTTTATCACCTTATATTTTAGATGAGTATCGTGAAAATATAGCTCGCCAATTTCCTCTCGCGACTGCCTTTGTTGTCGCAAACACAGGGCATTGGGTTCATTCAGAAAAACCAGATACCGTTATTAAGGCCATTCGTCGTTTTTTAGCGAAAGCTTAATTGATAGACTTTACTGTTTAAAATAACGTCACTGAAAAATGAGAATTTAATAGAATGTATAATTATTGTGCTTAAAATTTGTGTCTGTTGATAAAAAGACCAAATCACAATAGGTTAAATTCAGGAAGCAGTGGCGAGACATCACTATGTGGGGTATTATTGGGCGTTTCGCAATTTAGTCATTGGTATACGCCCTTTCACAGCAAAATTTATGGCAAAAGAACAAACTGATCGCACCACACTGGATTTGTTCGCAGATGAACGCAGACCTGGGCGACCTAAAACAAACCCGCTTTCTCGGGATGAACAGCTTAGAATTAATAAACGCAATCAATTAAGACGTGATAGAGTTAATGGATTACGTCGAGTTGAGTTAAAATTAAATGAAGATGCAGTGAATGCTCTCAATGAGTTAGCGACAGAAAGAAACGTCAGTCGTAGTGAACTTATTGAAGAAATATTACTAGAGCAATTGGCGCAAAATCACGCCTTAAAAATGCATCAAAACAAGAATAGCTAGCAGATAAACCACACAAATTCGACAGAATTAGCCTGCTATTTTCGTCAAAATACATTTTTAGTTTTCTATTATGAAAACACAATGCTTATCTTTCACTAGTAATTGTTCAAACACAGACAAATATACTCTAAATATTTTGAAGTGTAGCTAGGTGACAAGTGAATGAGTCACTAGAAACATACAAAAAGTATGTAACTAGTGAGAATAGACGTAGTCAATAACGCTACAATTTGAAATATAACGAATTTAGAATAAAAGAGGTTATCTCACTTTATGGCAATCATAGGAATATTCTTCGGCAGTGATACTGGCAACACAGAAAATATTGCCAAAATGCTTCAAGAAAGACTGGGCGCTGATAATGCCGAAGTTCATGATATTGCAAAATCTAGTCAAGAAGACATCGAAGCGTTCGATATTCTGTTACTAGGTATTCCTACTTGGTATTATGGTGAAGCACAATGTGATTGGGATGACTTTTTCCCAACACTAGAAGATATTGATTTCAATGGCAAGCTTGTTGCACTATTTGGTTGTGGTGACCAAGAGGATTACGCAGAATATTTCTGTGATGCAATGGGTACTATCCGCGATATTATTGAGCCTCGTGGTGCAGTTATCGTAGGACATTGGCCAACTGAAGGCTATCATTTCGAAGCCTCTAAAGGGCTTGCTGATGATAATCATTTTATCGGTCTTGCAATTGATGAAGATCGTCAACCAGAATTAACCGAAGAGCGTGTTGACGCTTGGGTTGCTCAAATCAAAGAAGAAATGAGCCTAGACGAAATTCTGGGGTAAAATAAATTCTCAATATTGAGAATGATAATTATTCAATGGTGTGCTAAGATAGTGTGATAGGTGGGGTGTTTATTTTTAAATATCATGCCTATAATCAATGAGGTTATTTATTCACCCGAGTATTAATGAATAAAACCTATTTGTGAGCACAAAAATTAAATTCACCATTAGCAACAGGATTAAATCCGCATGACCGACAATAATAAAGCGTTAAAAAATGCTGGGTTAAAAGTTACACTTCCTCGCTTAAAGATCTTGGAAGTGCTCCAGGATCCTGAGTGCCATCATGTCAGTGCTGAAGATCTCTACAAAAAACTCATCGATATCGGTGAAGAGATTGGTCTGGCTACAGTGTATCGCGTCTTAAACCAATTTGATGATGCTGGTATTGTTACCCGACATAATTTTGAAGGTGGTAAATCAGTATTTGAATTAACTCAACAACACCATCATGACCATCTAATTTGTCTTGATTGTGGTAAAGTTATCGAGTTTACAGACGATGCAATTGAATTACGCCAAAGAAACATCGCTGAACGTCATGGTATCAAACTTTCCAATCATAGCCTTTATTTATATGGCCACTGCGCTGAAGGTAATTGCAAAGAAGATAGCCATGCACATGATGAGAAATAATTCATTCTGGATAATCTCTCAGTAAAAAAAAGGAACTGTGAACAGTTCCTTTTTTATTATTCAAAATTAGGTAATATAAATATCGTTACTTCATCACACTAATACTGTGTTTGACATGTTTTAAATGCACCACAATCGTAAATGTAACAATAACCAATAGTGACCAAGAGCCCCATTTGCCTGCATGTACTGCAGACCAAGCACCAATTTGGTTAGGGTATTGCCAAACACCAAAAAATGTACCGAAATTCTCAGCAAGCCAAATAAAGAAACCTATCAGAACAAAAGCAAGTAATAAGGGCATCTTTCGCTCTGTATCATAAGGCGTAAAATAAACCACACTACGAGCGTAAAGACCTAAAATAAAGGCAGTTAAGTACCATCGATAATCACCAATAAAGTGATGAGAAAAGAAATTAATATAAATAGCAAGAGCAACAAATGTTGCCAGCCAATAAGGTGGGTAATTATCTATACGAAGTTTAAAAAAACGCCATGCTTGAATTAAATAACTTCCTACCGCAGAATACATAAATCCTGTAAACAAAGGGACTTCCCACAATTTTGTGTAAGCAAAATCAGGGTATTTCCATGAACCAATTGCCGCTGATGTTTTAAATAGCTCCATCACAAAACCAACAATGTGGAAAAAACAAATCGCTTTTAATTCATCCCATGTTTCCAACTTTCCCCACACCATCCATAATTGAAAAGCGATAGCGAGAATAAGAAGTACATCATAACGAGGTATGCCAAAAATACCGTTACTTGGTGTTGCAAATAAAATAAAAAAGAAAAATCCCGCAAATAAACAAGACCGCACCTCTTTCACACCAAAAAAAAGAAATTCAATAATAAATCGTTTTATACCTTTAAAAGGTTTCAATGGTGGTTCTAATAAAAAATCATCCAATCGTTTTAACATGCTTCTTCCTGGAAACTTGCATTATCAAACAGCTTTTAATGCAGAATAATAAATAAGGTGAGATAAAATGAACGGCAAGAAATTTGCCATAGAATAAAAAAACGTACAAGGATGAAAAGGACGAAAAAGAAAGGAATGAAAAAATAAAGGTATTTACCCCCCACTACGATACCCACTCTGACTGCCTTTACTTAGGGTAAATACCTTACGCAAATTCTGCGAAATAACTGAAGCGCAAGAGATAAACATAACCCACTTACATTTATCTCAGACGATATGACATGACGACTTTACTTCATTACTTTTACTACAACTGCATACCACTATTTTAAAACAACTGTTTACTACTTTTACTTCAACTCTTTTGTTTCTAATTCTTAATTAACGCACCCCTACCTTTTTACGACTTATTTTATTTATCGTAATCGTATTTAAATCTTTTTAGTTTTATTTAGGATAAAGTGCAATTAATACACTTTATCCTTATGCCGATATTAGAAAATAGTGAATGGCATTATCACGTTAAACTTAACGTCTTTTTCATCTTGGAAAATATTACTAAAACCACCGTCATAACTTGGAATATCAGAGTGATTATCATAACGGGTATAGTGAAGCTTAAAGAGAGTGCCTTTAGCGCGACCTTCTTGAACCGTATACATAATATCCGCATTCCATGCACTTTCTCTAATACGCTGACCTTGGTCATAAATGGCTTTACCGCTTGGCTTAGCATCCCATGCGTAAATATAAGATGTACCTACAGCCCAACCGGATAGATCCCAGTTTTTCAGATCATACATAACGCCAGCATAAAGTGCTTTTTCTCCATTAGCGTTAAAGTCTGAACGACCATCCCACCAGATATCAAGGCGACCATTTGATGTTGCCCAACCCGGCGTCATACGTTGTAAGAAATAACCTTGATTACCTTCAGCTTTAACCCATGTTCCTTCTACTTTGAAGTCAAATACATTATAGGTATAACCAAAAGTCAGTGCTTGTAACCATGCCAGCCCATCATAAACGTCATTAACGCCACCGCCGGTCACTTTATCTTTAGCACCGTAGAATTGGTAAGACGTTCTTAATGCATTATCAGCAATTGGGAAATCATAAGAAACTTTGCCAAAATACTGATCAATATAACCATCGGCCTGACCAAATGCCGCTTCTAGTACTAGGCTATTTTTAAAATCATATTTGGCGCCGAAAGAGTGAAGATAGCTGATATTGGTTTCTAGATCCGCTTTGCGGAAGTTGTACATATTCCGATACCATGGCGCTTTATATTCATCTGTCCACATATACGAGAAAGATAATTCACCGCTTTTATCGAAATCGAAAACAGCACCCGCTTCTGCACCGCGGTAAGTTCCCGGTAAGAAGCTCCAATGTGGACGCAATAACGTTTGACCTTTAGGTTGAATATATCCCCCTTGAGCCCAGAAATTGCCTAATTTGAATTTTGCAGCCGCTTTATAAACACTTAAGCCACTGCGATCGCCAGTCCATTTTTCATCCCAGCGACTTTTAGCGTCACTAAAACCGATTTCATTAGGTGCCGCAGGGCCACTGTTATTCAATTCAGCCGCACCAAAAGCAGCTAAATCAATACCGATAAAATCACCGAGGTAACCAGATGAGAAATCTAAATTAGCGTTGAATGTAGAATGGTGTAAGTTAGCTTTGTATTTGCCGTAATCGGGGCTATTTGGTGTTAACTCTTTTCTATCACGATCACGTTGCCAATAAAAAAGACCACCCGTTAAGGTTGAGTCATCAATAAACCCTTCAGCATGAGACATTTTTGCAGGTAGTGCAGTTACAAGCAATGCGCCCATAACGGCAAGTGCCACCCTGCCTGGTTTAGCATGTTGCATAACCATAGCATTGTTCCTCTTTGACTTTGACTAAAAAAGAAATAAGCACAATGCCTATTTCCAAATATAAAACCCCAAGTGGGGAAAAAACCTAAATTAGGTTAGAAACAGCATATTTTTCGCGACGCGAATTATCAACCTAAAAAAAAGAATTTTTATCAAAATATGACAAAGGGCACATAACACAATGATCGTTTCATTTTTTTACTTTTATAAAGAGTGATTTAAAAATGTCATAATTAATTGATTTAACTATATTTTATAAAACAATCATTAAATGATATAAAATTTCGTTTTGACAGAAAGGAATAATAAGCAGTATTTATAAATAATCTTTTTTAACGATGTGAAATATATGGCTCGTATCACACTTTTATTATTACAGTTTTATTTAGCGTGATGGTATGAAAAAACAAAAGAATAAAGTGATAGTGAATAAATTATTTCAACTGAAATAAATGAAAATTTATCACCGAAAAAAGAGAAAATGACCAATCAATCAAATTAAGAGTAGTCATTATTTTATATCAATAGATGAAAAATCATACAAACCAAGGTGTAAAACAACTAAAAAAATGCTCGATAAATAATTACCGAGCATTTTTCATTAAAATACTAATGTGACTTAAAGTGCGTTAGATTAACCTTGCTGAGAAATCTTCGCCCAAGTGTCGCGTAAGCCTACGGTGCGGTTAAACACAAGTTTATCTGCCGTTGAAAGCTTATCAACACAGAAGTAGCCTTCACGCTCAAATTGATACGCTTTTTCAATAGCTGCATCTTTTAAGCTACGTTCAACAAAACCTTCGCGAATAACTAATGATTCAGGGTTGATTGTTGATAAGAAATCATCTTCTGCTGCTGGGTTTGGTACGCTAAATAGACGATCATAAAGACGAATTTCAGCAGGAACAGCATGTGGAATACTTACCCAGTGAATAACGCCTTTTACTTTACGTCCATCAGCAGGATCTTTATTTAAAGTCTCTGCATCATAGGTACAGTAAATAGTCGTAATTTCACCTTGCTCATCTTTTTCAACACGTTCTGCTTTAATAACATAAGCATTACGTAAACGCACTTCTTTACCTAGCACCAAACGTTTATATTGACGGTTTGCTTCTTCTTTGAAGTCAGCGCGATCAATATAGATCTCACGGCTAAATGGTACTTCACGCGTTCCCATTTCTGGTTTATTCGGGTGATTTGGTGCAACAAGAATTTCTTCACCTTCAGGCATATTTTCAATCACTAAACGAACGGGATCGATAACCGCCATTGCACGTGGTGCATTTTCGTTTAAGTCATCACGAATACAAGATTCCAACGCTGCCATTTCGACGTTGTTTTCTTGTTTCGTTACACCAATACGTAGACAAAACTCACGAATAGATTCTGCAGTATAACCACGACGACGTAAGCCTGAAATCGTTGGCATACGAGGATCATCCCAACCATTGACAATGTTTTCTGTCACAAGCTGATTCAGCTTACGTTTTGACATCACTGTGTATTCAAGATTAAGACGTGAGAATTCATATTGACGAGGATGACAAGGGATAGTGATATTATCCAATACCCAATCATATAAACGACGGTTATCTTGGAACTCTAAAGTACATAAAGAATGCGTGATATTTTCCAGTGCATCAGAGATACAGTGGGTAAAATCATACATAGGATAAATGCACCATTTATTTCCAGTTTGGTGATGTTCAGCAAATTTAATACGATAAAGCACAGGATCACGCATAACAATAAACGGTGATGCCATATCGATTTTTGCACGTAAACAGGCTTTACCTTCTTCAAAACCACCAGCACGCATTTTTTCAAATAACGCTAAGTTCTCTTCTACGCTACGTGAACGATAAGGGCTGTTTTTACCTGGCTCTTTTAATGTACCGCGGTATTCACGAATTTCTTCAGCGCTTAACTCATCAACATAAGCTAAGCCTTTATTAATCAGCTCAATCGCATATTGATAAAGCTGATCAAAATAATCTGAGGAGTAATGAATGCTACCTTCCCATTGGAAACCTAACCACTGAACATCTTTTTGAATTGAGTTGATGTACTCAATATCTTCTTTTACTGGATTGGTATCATCAAAACGTAGATTACATTTTCCCTGATAATCTTTAGCAATACCAAAATTCAGGCAAATTGATTTCGCATGGCCGATATGAAGATAGCCATTAGGTTCAGGTGGGAAACGCGTATGAACGCTATCATGTTTCCCGGTAGCCAGATCTTCATCAATAATTTGACGAATAAAGTTCGTTGGGCGGGCATCTGCCTCATTCATGGTCATTTTTTCCTCAAAGCAAAACGCATAATTAACCCACTATAATCCAATAAGCAGGTTTCATAAATACCTTAGCTAAATACACCCCTGAGATATTTATCAAAATAGAGATAAAAAAACGGGAAGTTCAAAAGACTCCCCGTTTTATCGTCTTATTTAACCATCTCTTTATAGAGGATTAAATATCTATATAGAATTTATTTTATCACATTGTAGATAATGGTTTTATTTCCGACCACAACACCGGCAACGGGGTTAGCAATCTTATCAAAATCATCGATATTACTAACAATCACAGGACTTATCATCGATTTAGCATTAGCATTCAGATATTCAAGATCTAATTCTAAGATAGGTTGACCAACTTTAACCTCCGCACCTTCCTCAACTAGACGCTTGAAGCCTTTGCCACCTAACGCAACGGTATCAATTCCCATATGCACGATGATTTCAACACCATTGTCAGTCTCAATACAAAATGCGTGGTTTGTATCAAAAATCTTAACCACCGTACCTGTTGCTGGAGCCATCACGATATTAGAGGTTGGTTTAATCGCTACACCATCACCAACAACACCACTAGAGAACGCTTCATCAGGCACATCTTTCAATGCCACGACTTCACCATCAAAAGGTGCAATCATTTCAAGTAACACTTTTGCAGTTGTGTTGGCTTGTTTTACTGCTGTTTTCTCCATAGATACTGTTGAACTAGCAGGCGCTTCATAAGCCGGCACAGGGCCTTGAGTTAATACTTCACGCATAGCGTTAGCAACTAATTCAGCACGCGTACCCACAATCACTTGAACGCTTTGTTTGTTTAAACGAATAACACCTGATGCACCTAAACGTTTTGCATAGGCATCATTAACAACTGTGGCATCTTTTACATTTAAACGTAAACGGGTAATACAAGCATCAATACCGGTTAAGTTATCTGAACCACCGATAGCCGCGATATATTGACGAGCTTCTTGCTGGATACCTTCTTTACTATTTGCTGGCGCTGTTTTGACATCTTCATCATAACCATCCGCCGTTTCATCACCAACCACTTCATCTTCACGACCTGGTGTTTTCAGGTTGAATTTAGTGATAGTGAAACGGAAAATACCGTAATAGATAAAGAAGAAAACAATACCCTGAACAATCAGCATGTACCAATGAACAGCTAGTGGGTTGCGTGAAGATAAGAACATATCCACTAAGCCTGCACTAAAGCCGAATCCTGAAATCCACTCCATGCTCGCCGCGATATAAACAGAAATCGCCATCAAGAATGCGTGAATAACATAAAGCACTGGTGCCACGAACATAAAGGAGAATTCAAGCGGCTCAGTAATACCGGTGAAGAAAGCAGCAAATGCACCCGCAAGCATGATACCAGCCACTTTTGCTTTGTGCTCTTTACGTGCGCAGTGATAAATAGCAAGAGCTGCCCCCGGTAAACCAAACATCATTACTGGGAAGAAACCTGCTTGATAACGACCTGTAACCCCCACTGTTGCTAAGCCAGAATCAATAGCTTGCTGACCTGCTAGGAAGTTAGGAATATCATTAATACCAGCAACGTCAAACCAGAATACAGAGTTCAACGCATGGTGTAAGCCCACTGGAATTAATAAACGGTTAAAGAATGCGTAAATACCCGCACCTAATGCCCCCATATCTTTAATGCTTTCACCAAAGCTGACTAATCCGCCATAAATCACAGGCCAGATATACATCAGAATAAAGGCAACGATAATCATTAAAAATGAGGTTAGGATAGGAACTAAACGGCGACCGCTAAAGAATGACAATGCGCGAGGCAATTCAACGCTACTAAAGCGATTATAAAGCTCGGCAGAAAGGACACCAACCAAGATCCCAACAAACTGGTTATTTATTTTACCAAAAGCAACGGGAACCTCTTCTAAAGGTAGGCCTTTAATCATTGACACCGCTGCTGGAGAGCAAAGTGTTGTCACGACTAAGAACCCAACAAATCCTGTTAAAGCGGCAGCACCGTCTTTGTCTTTCGACATACCATAAGCAACACCAATGGCAAACAAGACTGACATATTATCGATGATGGCAGCACCAGATTTGATAAGTAAGGCAGCAAGCGCGTTATCGCTACCCCAGCCTACTGGATCAATCCAGTAGCCAATCCCCATCAGAATTGCTGCTGCAGGTAATGTAGCAACAGGCACCATCAGCGCCCGCCCTATCTTCTGCAGATAACTTAAAATATTCACAAACTCCCCCTTGGATAGCCCCTATGCGGGATCTTATTCATACTCATTCATATTTTGTAACAAAATTGATGAGCTAATTATTTAATTCCATTTTTAGTCTAAAAAAATTATTTCGTATCGCAAATTAATTAGTCATAATTTGTGATTTGAGTCACCAATGTCGTATATTTTTTAGCTTAAATGCTAGCTAAGTCAGAAAGCTTATTTTATGATTAAAAATATCTTTTGGCGGGACATTTCGATCATCAGCTAAAAATGAAAAGAAATTCGTGTTATAGATGAGCTACTGATAATCACATGATGAAATAACACGTTACTGAATTATCAGATTTGTCTTTTTTCTATGAGGTTACTATGAGGTTAATCCCCCTATCTACGGCAAAGCAAGTTGGTAAGTGGTCTGCAAATTACATCGTTGAGAAAATCAACGCATTTAATCCAACGGCAGAACGCCCTTTCGTACTTGGTTTACCGACTGGTGGCACGCCATTGGCGACATATAAAGAGTTAATTGAATTACATCGTGCAGGAAAAGTTAGCTTCCAACACGTTGTGACGTTCAATATGGATGAATATGTTGGTATTCCATCTGACCATTCACAAAGTTATCGTACTTTTATGTATGAAAACTTCTTTAATCATATTGATATTAAAGATGAAAATATCAATTTATTAAACGGCAATGCAGAAGATCCACAAGCTGAATGCGAACGTTATGAGGCTAAAATCAAGTCTTATGGCAAAATCAATTTATTTATGGGCGGTGTAGGTAACGACGGTCACATTGCATTTAATGAACCCGCGTCATCACTCTCTTCACGCACTCGTATGAAAACGCTAACTGAAGATACACGCTTAGCAAATTCACGTTTCTTCGATAATAATGTCAATCATGTTCCTAAATATGCACTGACAGTTGGTGTAGGCACATTATTAGATGCTGAAGAATTGATGATTTTGGCAACTGGTTTTAATAAAGCACAAGCCGTACATGCAGCAACAGAAGGCGCTGTTAACCATTTATGGACGATTTCCTGTGTTCAACTTCACCCTAAAGCAATTTTAGTGTGTGACGATCCAGCAACAATGGAATTACGAGTAAAAACATTGCGTTATTTCCAACAAATTGAAGCGCAAGAGTGTCAGAAATACCAAGACTAAGTTTAGTAAAATTAAGTACCTACTGATTAAGTAGCGGAAAAGGCTAAACTCTCTTACTTATCAGCCAGAATTTGCTGGCTGATATCGGCTTTTTAGATTGACTTCCCTTATCAGGAGACAAAGGTATGTTTGCCTTAACAAATGCTGTTATTTATACAGGTTACGACCGTTTAGAAAACCACGCCATTATTATTAACGGCGCCCATATTGAGCAGGTTTGCCCACAGGATCAACTGCCAAAAGATATTACTGTTCGTGATATGAAAGGGGCAATTGTCTCTCCCGGCTTTATCGATTTACAGGTTAATGGTTGTGGTGGTGTACAATTTAATGACATACCTGAAAATGTTACTGTTGAAACGTTAGAAATTATGCAAAAGGCGAATGAACGTTTAGGTTGCACTAGCTATTTGCCAACGCTAATTACCTGTTCTGATGAATTGATGAAAATAGGCATTGAAGCAACTCGTGCTTATATGAAGAAACATAAAAATAAAGTATTGGGATTACATTTAGAAGGTCCTTATATCAACGTGATTAAAAAAGGAACTCATGATCCACAATTCATTCGTCAACCAAGTGCTCAGATGATTAACTATTTGTGCGATAATGCTGATGTCATCGCCAAAATCACTCTTGCGCCAGAAATGGTTGATGAAAAGTATGTTCGTCAATTAATCAAAGCAGGTATCATTGTTTCTGCGGGTCATTCCAATTCAACTTATGAAGAAGCACGTAAAGGATTCCGTAATGGTATCTCATTATCGACTCACCTTTACAATGCAATGCCTTATATTACAGGCAGAGGCCCTGGGCTTGTTGGCGCCATTTATGATACACCAGAGGTTTATGCTGGTATCATTGCCGATGGTTTACATGTTTCATGGGCAAATATTCGTAACAGTAAGCGTTTAAAAGGTGAAAAATTACTTTTAGTCACAGACGCAACTGCGCCAGCGGGGCTTGATCCTAATAAAAATGAGATGGATAGTTTCGATTTTGCCGGTAAAACCATATATTATCGTAATGGCCTTTGTGTCGATGCGGATGGCACATTAAGTGGATCATCACTGACCATGATTGATGCAATCAAAAATAGTGTAATCCACGTAGGTATTCCATTAGATGAAACATTGCGGATGGCAACACTTTATCCTGCTCGTGCAATTGGAATAGAAAAAGAATTGGGAACAATTGAAGCTGGAAAAATTGCTAATCTCGCTTCTTTTGACAACGATTTCAACCTTTGTACAACGTTTGTCAATGGTATCGAAATAACTGAATAACTAATGGATGTATATGCTGATGAGTCATAACAACACTGAAACGCAAATTGGCAATATCGATCTTGTTAAACAACTTAACAGTGCGATTGTGTATCGACTGATTGATCAACACGGGCCGATTTCCCGTATCCAAATAGCCGAACAAAGCCAACTAGCACCAGCCAGTGTGACTAAAATTACTCGTCAGTTGCTTGAACGAGGCTTAATCAAAGAAGTTGATCAACAAGCATCAACTGGTGGACGTCGTGCAATTTCTATTATTGTTGAACACCGCAATTTTAATACAGTCAGTGTACGATTGGGTCGTAATGATGCTACTGTCGCGCTTTACGACCTAAGCGGTAAAGTCATTATTGAGCAACACTACCCGTTAGAACAGAGCACTCAAAATGAAGTTGAAGCCCTGCTTATCAATGCAATTGATGATTTTATTAAGCAAAATCAACGCCGCATTCGTGAGCTTATTTCAATTTCCGTGATCTTACCCGGTCTTGTTGATCCCAATAAAGGCATTGTTCGTTATATGCCTCATATGAAAGTAGATAATTGGGCTCTGGTCAATAGCTTAGAAAAACGCTTTAATCTGCCTTGTTATGCTGGACATGATATTCGAAGCCTTGCACTAGCTGAAAATTATTTTGGTGCGACACGAGATTGTGAAGACTCGTTACTAGTCCGTATCCATCGTGGTGCTGGTGCTGGTGTTATTATTAATAATAAAATTCTACTCAACCAACGTGGTAATTTAGGGGAGATTGGTCATATTCAAATCGATCCTCTAGGTGAACGTTGCCATTGTGGCAATTTTGGTTGTTTAGAAACGATTGCATCCAATACTGCTATCGAAGCCAGAGTGCGCTATCAATTAGAGCAAGGCTATCCGAGCCAGTATTTATCGCCAACGCAGTGCCAAATCCAAGATATTTGTCGAGCTGCCGTTAAAAATGACCCTCTAGCAGTCGAAACCATCAAACAAGTGGGTTTACATTTAGGTAAAGCGATTGCGATCGCAATTAACCTATTTAACCCACAAAAAGTAGTTTTGGCGGGTGAATTAACTGAAGCGGCTGAAGTTTTACTTCCCTCAATTCAAAGTTGTATTAATACACAAGTATTAAAAGAATTCAGAGAAGATCTTCCTATTGTCATATCAGAGCTCGATCATCGTTCTGCCATAGGGGCTTTTGCTTTGGCTAAACGCGCAATGCTTAACGGAGAATTGCTTCAACAGCTATTAGAAAAGTAGTTTATTGTCGATAAATTATACTTTTTGAGTTGAATTTATACTTTTCTGATTTTAATTGTAAAATAAGTCTAAAATTCAATCAGTAATATTCAAAGAAAAAGAAATGTTGCGTGAATTTCGCGTTACATTTCTTTTTTTATACCCTTTGTTCTTCATCTTTTTCCTCTTTAACTTAATATCATTTCTCTTATTGCTTTGTTTTTTCTTTTTATTCATACACCATTGCGCCTTATACTTTGAGATATTTTTCATCAACAAGGTTGTTTTTTGGATCTTTTTTCGACAAAATGATTAACCATCGAGCAAACGGACACGTTTCTCGAAAATTAATGCAAAAAGCAGTTGACGGATTTGTCTGTAATACGCATAATGCGCCCCGCAACGCCGACGAAGGTTATGCAAAAAAAGATGGCTATGTAGCTCAGCTGGTTAGAGCACAACACTCATAATGTTGGGGTCACAGGTTCGAATCCCGTCATAGCCACCATCTTTTTGCGGGAGTGGCGAAATTGGTAGACGCACCAGATTTAGGTTCTGGCGCCGCAAGGTGTGCGAGTTCAAGTCTCGCCTCCCGCACCATTTAAACTTCGTCAAGAATTTATCAGTTGGGATATCGCCAAGCGGTAAGGCACCAGGTTTTGATCCTGGCATTCCCAGGTTCGAATCCTGGTATCCCAGCCATTTTTCTGATAAATATAGTGTGTTGACAATTGAATTAGCGGATGGGGTATCGCCAAGCGGTAAGGCACCAGGTTTTGATCCTGGCATTCCCAGGTTCGAATCCTGGTACCCCAGCCATCTTTCAAAGGAAAGATAGCTAGATTCAATACGGCTATGTAGCTCAGCTGGTTAGAGCACAACACTCATAATGTTGGGGTCACAGGTTCGAATCCCGTCATAGCCACCATTTTTTGGGATATCGCCAAGCGGTAAGGCACCAGGTTTTGATCCTGGCATTCCCAGGTTCGAATCCTGGTATCCCAGCCATATTTTGAAAGAGAGACTCGCAGAGCGAGTCTTTTTTTCTCCAAGTTGTTGCGGGAGTGGCGAAATTGGTAGACGCACCAGATTTAGGTTCTGGCGCCGCAAGGTGTGCGAGTTCAAGTCTCGCCTCCCGCACCATTGATTACTAACGTGTTTATCACGAAATCAACAGATAAGACTCGCAATAGCGGGTCTTTTTTGTTTTTATCTCTTTAAATTTCCAATCTATTCTCTAAATATCATTTCTCTTCCCTTCTTTTCTTATTCCTCAGCACCCAAGAACTAAGCTCTTCTACATCATTATTTTTTTACTTATTCTCATCTCGACACACTTTATTTATCTCTCTGTACATATATCCCCCTAAATACTATACTCCCCCATAGTATATTTAAGGACTCTGTATGCCACACTCACCAGCAGAAAAAAAAGCCGCGTTAACTCGCGTAAGAAAAATTAAAGGACAGCTTCTTGCATTGGAAACTGCACTTGAAAAAGAAAATGAATGCAGTCAGGTATTACAACAAATTGCCGCCATCAGAGGTGCGATAAACGGTCTGATGGCCGGTGTACTCGAAAGTCATTTACGTGAAGGTCTTATGGATGCCGTCGCTTCTCCTGAAGATCAAAAAAATTCCGTTGATGATGCCATTTCACTTATCCGCACTTACCTGCGTTAATAACAAAAAAGGATACACCATGAAATCTCGTGCTGCGGTCGCATTTGGGCCAGGAGAACCTTTAAAAATCGTTGAAGTTGATGTCATGCCACCTCAAGCGGGTGAAGTGCTCATTAAAATTAGTCACACAGGTGTATGCCATACAGACGCATTCACACTTTCTGGTGATGATCCTGAAGGTGTATTCCCTGCTATTCTTGGCCATGAAGGTGCGGGAGTAGTTGTCGAAGTCGGTGAAGGTGTCACTAGTGTTAAACCAGGCGACCACGTTATTCCTCTGTATACCGCTGAATGTGGCGAATGTCTATTCTGTAAATCAGGCAAAACAAACTTATGTGTTGCAGTCAGAGCAACGCAAGGTAAAGGTTTAATGCCAGATGGAACAACTCGTTTTTCTTATAACGGACAGCCCATTTATCACTATATGGGATGCTCTACTTTTAGCGAATACACAGTGGTGGCTGAAGTTTCTCTGGCAAAAATCAATCCAGAAGCCAATCACGAAGAAGTTTGTTTATTAGGTTGTGGCGTAACAACTGGTATTGGCGCGGTTCACAATACAGCAAAAGTGCAAGAAGGTGATTCTGTTGCTGTATTTGGTTTAGGAGGCATTGGTCTTGCCGTTCTTCAAGGCGCAAGACAAGCTAAAGCGGGTCGTATTTTTGCT
Organism: Proteus faecis; assembly: GCF_003144395.1. GTDB lineage: Bacteria > Pseudomonadota > Gammaproteobacteria > Enterobacterales > Enterobacteriaceae > Proteus > Proteus faecis. The sequence goes on from NZ_PENZ01000045.1 coordinate 385,244, forward strand.
ATCGATACCAATCCTGAAAAATTTGCATTAGCACGCCAATTTGGTGCAACAGATTGCTTAAATCCTAATGACTACGACAAGCCCATTCAGCAAGTACTTATTGAAATGACACAATGGGGTGTTGATCATACTTTTGAATGCATTGGTAACGTTAATGTCATGAGAGCAGCATTAGAAAGTGCACATCGTGGCTGGGGGCAATCCATTATTATTGGTGTTGCAGGCGCAGGACAAGAGATCTCAACCCGTCCATTCCAATTAGTGACTGGACGTTCTTGGAAAGGTACAGCTTTTGGTGGTGTTAAAGGTCGTAGCCAATTACCTGATATGGTTGAGGATGCGATGAAAGGCAATATAGAACTTAAGCCTTTTGTTACTCATAAACTGCCGTTAGAAAAAATTAATGAAGCTTTTGATTTAATGCACGAAGGTAAATCAATCCGAACCGTTATTCATTTCGATTAATCATCATCAAACCTATGTCTCATAGGTTTGTCTTTGCTTTTAAAGGAGTCAAAATGGAAAGGATTGAACGTCATGCCTGTTTTGGTGGTTGGCAAGAAGTCTATCAACATACATCAACGACGTTAAATTGTGAGATGAAATTTGCTATCTATCTTCCTCCTATGGAAGAAGAGCAAAAATACCCTGTTTTATATTGGTTATCAGGCTTAACCTGTAACGAGCAAAATTTTATTACTAAATCAGGCGCTCAGCAATTTGCCGCGCAACATGGCATTATTTTAGTTGTACCCGATACTAGCCCTCGCGGTGAAAATGTCGCTGATGATAGTGCTTATGATTTAGGGCAAGGCGCAGGGTTTTACCTCAATGCGACTCAATCGCCATGGAATACTCATTACAATATGTATGATTACATTGTAGATGAACTTCCTGCACTAATAGAAACGCATTTTCCAGTGACTTATCAACGTGCCATTAGTGGGCATTCGATGGGGGGACATGGCGCATTAATGATTGGACTGCGAAATTCAGAGCGCTATCGCAGTGTATCAGCGTTTTCTCCGATCGTAGCACCATCAGTTGTTCCTTGGGGTAAAAAAGCGTTTAGCGCTTATTTAGGCGATGATACAGCACAATGGCAACAATATGATACGGTAGCATTGATTAACCAAGCAGAAAGTGTGTTACCTATACGTATTGATGTCGGACTCGATGATCCTTTCTATCAAGAGCAACTGAAACCTGAATTATTTGCACAAGCTTGTGATAGAAAACAATTCCCTTATCAATTGAATTTACATCAAGGGTACGATCACAGTTACTATTTTGTGGCGAGTTTTATTGGTGAGCATATTGCTTTTCATGCCAAGCAGTTAAAAGCGTAATAATAATGCGATGATCTTATTGCTGACATTCCCCAGATCATCGCATTTCTAGTTACTTAATACCTAACGCATAACGTAGTGCAGCTTCTTTCACTTTTCCTGCATGTTGAGCAGCTAAAAGGCCGATATTTCTTACGACTTTTAAACCCGGTAATTGGTGGCTAAAAGCGTGATAAAATACGTCCATACCCGCTTGCATGACTAAATTATCAGGCATACGACGACGCTGATATTTCTTCAATACCGCCATTGAATCCCAAGGCTCAAAATGTTTTTTGGCATCAGCCACTAAGTCTAAGAAACAATCCACATCACGGTAACCTAAATTAACGCCCTGTCCTGCTAACGGATTGATGGTGTGAGCCGCATCGCCCAACAAAATAACACCTTTATCAACATAACGACTTGCATGTTGACGCGTTAATGGGAATGAGCCAGCAGCAATAGGCGTTACCTTACCCAATCGCTCAGGAAAAGCATGTTGAATTTCTTTTTCTAACTGCGTCATCGACATATTTTGCAGTTTTCTAATTCTGTCAGGCGAGTCATACCAAACCAAACAGGCCCAATTATCAAAAAGGGGTAAATAAGCACGGGGCCCTGAGGGGTAAAAACGTTGCCATGTTCCCTTTTCAGGAGGCAACTCTGTTTTCACCGTGATCAGCATACAAGATTGACGATATTGCCAACCATTGCTACCAATACCCGCAAATTGGCGAACTTGAGAATTCGCACCATCTGCACCTACCACTAAATTTGTAGTCACTTCATTACCATCAGAAAGTGTTACTTTCCATTTATCATCTAAATACGTCATTTTACTTAGACTATTTGGACATAATAAAGTGATATTGCTATAACGTTCAGCCTCTTGCCAAAGGGCTAATTGCAAAATTCGGTTTTCAACCATATAGCCTAATTCAGGTAAACCTAAGCTTTTAGCATCAAAAACCACATGGGCATTCTCTTCTTCCCATGTTTCTAAGGTAAGATAAGGTGCAGAACGCATAGCTAAAACATGTTGCCATGCACCTAATTGTTTTAATAGACTAACGGACGCGCAACTAATCGCAGAAATACGGATATCAGGATGAGATGACGCATCAAAAGGTGCAGGAGACTGTCGTTCAATCATTGCAACACGCAATCCTTCTTGCGCCAGCCCAATTGCAACAGCAGCGCCAATCATCCCGCCACCCGCGATGATTGCATCAAAATCGTTTTTTACATTACTCATCATTGTTATGCCATAACTCATTACTTTAAATAATAGGTAAGCGCTGTTTCAATTTATTTCTATTAAACTAAACGCCATAGATAATTAGCGCCGACTTGCTCTAGTCACTGACCACACAAATGACTACAATAACCACCTTATTGGCTTATTACACGCAACGTTTTCCAATGATTAGCTATTGTCTCACTGAAAATACCGGATTTACACAATGTCGACGATAAAAAAACTGTACATTAAAACTTGGGGCTGTCAGATGAATGAGTACGATTCATCCAAAATGGCAGACCTACTCGAAAGCACCCACGGTTATCAGTTAACCGATGTCGCCGAAGATGCGGACATTCTACTGCTAAATACCTGTTCTATCCGTGAGAAAGCACAAGAAAAAGTCTTTCATCAGTTAGGACGTTGGAAATATTTCAAAGATAATAAACCCGATATTATCATTGGCGTCGGCGGTTGTGTTGCATCTCAAGAAGGTGAATACATCCGTCAACGCGCGCAGTGTGTCGATATTATCTTCGGGCCACAAACCTTACACCGTTTGCCTGAAATGATTAATCAGGTTAAAGGGACTAAAAGCCCTGTTGTCGATATCAGCTTCCCTGAAATCGAAAAATTTGACCGTTTACCAGAACCACGTGCTGAAGGCCCTTCTGCTTTCGTTTCCATCATGGAAGGCTGTAACAAATACTGCTCTTTCTGCGTAGTGCCTTACACACGTGGTGAAGAAGTTAGCCGTCCTTGTGATGATGTACTATTTGAAATTGCTCAATTAGCTGCACAAGGTGTACGAGAAGTAAACTTGTTAGGTCAAAACGTTAACGCCTATCGTGGTGCTACTTTTGATGGTCAGATCTGTAGCTTTGCTGAATTAATTCGCTTAGTCGCTGCAATTGACGGTATTGACCGCATTCGCTTTACTACCAGTCACCCTATCGAATTTACTGACGATATTGTTGCGGTTTATGAAGATACACCAGAATTAGTCAGCTATTTACACTTGCCTGTGCAAAGTGGTTCTGACCGCATTCTAACATTAATGAAGCGTAACCATACTGCACTTGAATATAAGAGCATCATTCGCAAATTACGCAAAGCTCGTCCTGATATTCTGATAAGTTCAGACTTTATCATTGGTTTTCCGGGTGAAACTCAAGACGACTTTGAAAAAACCATGCAATTAATTGCGGATGTTAATTTTGATATGAGCTTTAGTTTCATCTATTCAGCACGTCCAGGTACACCAGCCGCTGATTTACCTGATGACGTCACTGAAGATGAGAAGAAACAACGTTTATATCTACTACAACAGCGCATCAATCAACAAGCGATGAACTTTAGCCGTGCAATGTTAAACACCGTACAGCGTATTCTAGTAGAAGGGCCTTCACGTAAAAATGTGATGGAGCTTTCTGGCCGTACTGAAAATAACCGAGTGGTTAATTTTGAAGGCACACCAGATATGATTGGTAAGTTCGTTGATGTTGAGATTGTTGACGTTTATGCCAATTCACTACGTGGTAAAGTCGTTAGAACGGAAGATCAAATGGATTTACGTATTCACGAATCTCCAGAATCCGTCATTGCACGTACACGTAAAGAAGATGAATTAGGAGTCGGTGTTTACCAACCTTAATTGATCAGATTTAACAAAAGGATAATCAGTGACAGTAATAGCACATGCACAGGTAGCGACCCAAGAAATCTTCTTAGAGCCAGCTGACAATGCCCGTTTAATGAGCCTATGTGGTCCATTTGACGATAATATTAAGCAACTTGAGCGCCGTTTAGGTATCGAGATTAATCATCGTGATAACCGTTTTAAACTCACGGGAAAATCATTGTGTGTCAATGCGGCTGCAGGAATTTTACGTCGCCTGTATGTGGAAACCTCGCCAATTAAAGGCGTGATCCCCGATATCGACCCTGAACAAATTCACCTTGCAATCAAAGAAAGCCGTGTGCTTGAGCAAAGTGATGAGCATGTTCCTGAATTTGGGAAATCAACCAATATTCGGACTAAACGAGGTGTAATAAAACCTCGTACACCCAATCAGGCGCAGTATATTGCCAATATCCAAACCCATGATATTACGTTTGGTATTGGACCTGCAGGTACAGGTAAAACCTATCTAGCTGTTGCTGCTGCTGTGGATGCCCTTGAGCGCCAAGAAGTACGTCGTATTCTGTTAACACGTCCAGCCGTTGAAGCAGGTGAGAAACTAGGCTTTTTACCGGGTGACCTCAGTCAAAAAGTCGATCCTTATTTGCGACCACTTTATGATGCGTTATTTGAGATGTTGGGTTTTGAAAAAGTTGAGAAACTAATAGAGCGTAATGTTATCGAAGTCGCCCCTCTCGCTTATATGCGTGGGCGTACACTTAATGATGCTTTTATTATTCTCGATGAAAGTCAAAACACCACTATTGAACAGATGAAAATGTTCTTAACGCGTATTGGTTTTAACTCTAAAGCAGTTATCACTGGGGATATTACCCAGATTGACCTGCCAAGAGGCAATAAATCAGGCTTACGTCATGCCATTGAAGTGTTATCTGATGTAAATGACTTAAGTTTTAACTTTTTCCACAGTGAAGACGTTGTTCGCCATCCAGTGGTTGCCAAAATTGTTATCGCCTATGAAGCTTGGGAAACGGAAGATCAAAAACGCCGCCAAGCTATCAAAGCAGAAAAAGAGAAGCTTCAGAGAGATAATCATGAGTGAAGTTATCCTTGATTTACAAATAGCAAGTGAAAATGCACAAGGGCTTCCTACCGAAGCCCAATTTATGACATGGTTAGAAGCGGTATTACCGCAATTTCAACCGGTAAGTGAAGTGACTATTCGTATTGTTGATGAAGCAGAAAGTCACGAACTAAATCTCACTTATCGAGGAAAAGATAAACCAACTAATGTGCTTTCTTTTCCCTTTGAGGCTCCACCTGAAGTTGAATTGCCTCTCTTGGGAGATTTGATTATTTGCCGTCAAGTGGTAGAAAAAGAGGCGGCTGAACAGAGTAAGACTGTTGAAGAACACTGGGCACACATGGTTATTCATGGATGTCTGCATCTTTTAGGTTATGATCATATTGAAGATGATGAAGCCGAAGAAATGGAAGGTTTAGAGACAGAAATCTTACAAAATTTAGGTTATGCAGATCCCTATTTAATTGAAAAAGAGTAACAGTTCTCTTATTTTTATGATAAATACTATATCTAATTAACCATTCAATGAGGAAAAATAGTTAAAACGCCATGAGCGACGACCAATCTTCGAGTAACGATAACCCTGGTCCTAAGAAAGGGTTTCTCACACTGCTTAATCAGTGGTTCCACGGTGAACCTAAAAACCGTGATGATCTGATGGAGCTTATCCGCGATTCTGAACAGAAAGAATTAATTGATCCTGACACCCGCGACATGCTTGAAGGGGTAATGGATATTGCTGAACAACGCGTTCGGGACATCATGATCCCTCGCTCGCAAATTGTCACACTAAAACGCAATCAAACCCTTGATGAATGTTTGGATGTGATTATTGACTCAGCACACTCCCGTTTCCCTGTTATTAGCGAGGACAAAGATCATATTGAAGGCTTATTAATGGCAAAAGATTTACTGCCATTTATGCGTACTGACGCAGAGCCATTTAGTATGGATAAAGTCTTACGCTCTGCTGTTGTTGTGCCTGAAAGCAAACGAGTTGATCGCCTATTAAAAGAGTTCCGCTCTCAACGCTATCATATGGCGATTGTGATCGATGAATTTGGAGGCGTATCTGGTCTCGTCACAATTGAGGATATTCTTGAACTTATCGTAGGCGAAATTGAAGATGAGTATGACGATGAGGATGATATTGATATTCGCCCACTGAGTCGTCACGCTTACTCAGTTCGAGCTTTAACCCAGATAGAAGATTTCAATGAAGCGTTCGGGACACATTTCAGCGATGAAGAAGTTGATACTATTGGCGGTTTAGTTATGCAAGCCTTTGGTCACCTTCCTGCTCGTGGTGAAACTATTGCCATTGATAATTACCAATTTAAAGTTGTTATGGCTGATAGCCGTAAGATCATTCAGGTTTATGTGCATATTCCCGATGATGCGCCAATTCCTGAACTAGGTAATGATGCATAGGATATCAATGAATAAGATCTCTTTCTTAAACCGCCAGTGGGTTCGCGCCCTTCTGGCGGTTTTTTTCGGTGCCATTGGCACATTAGCATTTTCACCATTTGATTTTTGGCCTGCGGCGTTAATTTCACTACTTGGCTTATTACTGATAATCACGCATCGTACAACTCGTCAAGGTGCATTCCTTGGTTTTGCTTGGGGATTTGGGTTATTTGGTAGCGGTGTAAATTGGGTTTACGTCAGTATTGCTGATTTTGGTGGTATGCCGTTTGCGATAAATATCTTTTTAGTCATTTTATTAGCACTCTACTTATCACTCTATACACTGTTATTTGCAGGATTGCTGAATAAGTTTTTTCCAAAGCCAACCCTGTGGCGTTTTGTATTTGCCGCCCCTGCACTATGGCAAATCACTGAATTTTTAAGAGGCTGGGTATTATCAGGTTTCCCTTGGTTACAATTTGGCTATAGCCAAATCGATGGCCCATTAAAAGGTATTGCACCTATTTTCGGTGTCACGATGATAACGTTGCTCTTAACCGTTATTAGTGGATTAATTGCATTTACAATCTATCGTAAATCAATTTACAGCCTCGTGGTTGCACTGCTTTTATTAGTATTACCTATCAGCTTTAAATCCTATCAGTGGTATCAACCTTTGCCTGATGAAACGCAAGAAATCGCATTAGTTCAAGGCAATATTGCACAATCTTTAAAATGGGAACCGGGTACATTAGAGAGTACATTAAAAACCTATCTCACTTTAAGTCGCCCTTTTATTGGTAATGCGAATCTCATTATTTGGCCTGAATCTGCGATCCCTGATGTTGAAATTCAGCAACAACGTTTTTTAGCTGAATTGGATAAGCAGTTAAGAGAGCAAGATACCCATTTAATGACAGGAATTATTGATGCTCGGCCAACATTAGAAGGTTATCGTTTCTACAATAGTGTCATCACATTAGGTGAGCACTATGCTTATCAATATCCAGCAACCGATCGCTATAACAAACATCACCTTGTTCCTTTTGGTGAATATGTACCATTAGAATCACTATTACGTCCACTTGCGCCTTTCTTTAATTTACCGATGTCATCATTAAGCCAAGGTGAATATGTACAGCCTCAACTTACAGTCAATGATGCCAAAATAACCGCAGCGATTTGCTACGAAATTATTTTAGGTGAACAAGTCCGCGCTAATTTTAAACCTGATACACGCTTCTTATTAACGATTTCTAATGATGCGTGGTTTGGTAACTCCATTGGACCATGGCAACACTTCCAAATGGCGAGAATGCGTTCTCTTGAACTAGGAAGACCATTATTACGCTCGACAAATAACGGTATTACCGCATTCATTGCTGCCAATGGTGATGTAATCTCTCAACTGCCTCAGTTTGAAGAAGGTGCTTTAGCGGAAAAAATCACCCCAACAACAGGGTTAACCCCTTATTATAAATGGGGAAATACACCATTGTGGATAATCGTTGGATTATTTTTTATCATCGCCTTTATTAAACGCCGAGTTGAATAAAGCAAAATAAAATAACGGAATTCAATATAATCATGAATTCCGTTATTTTTAATCGATTAAAGCTTAAAATGATTGCTTGTATACCGTTCAAAAACCAGCCCACCATAAACGCAGTTTTAATCCCCACGAAGATGACCAACCGCTAGTAAACCCTACCATTTCCCCTTTATAAACAATAACAAATGAGGGTGTTGCACTAATTTCCCACTGTTGAGAAATATCCCCTCGACTATCATTTATTACCGGAAAGAGTAGTCCTTTAGAGTGAATACCGCGTTCTAACTTTGCGTTATCACCCGAACGGATCGCAACAGATGTCACATTATAGCCATCTTGCGCTAACGAATTGACTGTCGGCGTTGTGAGTTTACAAACACCACACCAAGTTGCCCAAAAATAGATTAATAAGGGCTTTTCAGCACTCAATTCAGCTAAAGAAACAACCTTATTATCAATAGTATAAAGCTCAGGTAAATTGGTTAGAGAGGGTGGCGTAGGTTGTCGCCACCAATCCATAGCAAAAGAAGCTACAACGAAAATGACAACCAGAACAAGCAGTTCTTTACTCCACTTTCGCAAGCGACTACACATTATTTTTTCACTTTAGCCAGTTGCTCTTTCACAATCACTTCTAGTTGAGCGTAATCAACAGCGCCAGGGATAACCATATCGCCAACAACCGTTGCAGGTGTACCTTGGATACCTAACTTACGAGAAAGCTCTAAATTGTTTTGTAACGCTTTTAAACTTTCATCCGTTAATTTTACTTTGCTTGTATTGGTTGTTTTCATTGCATCGTCAATACTTGCATTATCTAGCATTGTTTTCTTCTGCATTAAACGTTGGTGTAATGCTAAAAATGCTTTTGGATCTTCCTTCCAGACTGAAAGCACAGCTTGAGAGGCTTTTGCTGAACTTTCACCTTTAAATGGCAGTGGTTTAATCACCACAGCAACTTCAGGATAATCTTTTGTGATTTGTTCTAACAGTGGGTCAAAGCGTTTGCAATAAGGACAGTTATAATCAGTAAAAGAAACCAACACTAACTTAGCGTCTTTTGCACCAATACGAGGGCTTGCTGCATCGTTATATAATGCATCGTGTTCTGCATTTAATGCAGTACGGAATTGAGCTTGTTGCTCATCTGCTTTTTGCGCTTGTAATGCAGTGATAGCTTCTTCCAAAATCTCTGGATTTTTAATTAACGTATCACGAACCAGCGCGCGAACTTCTTTTTCCTGATCAGCACTTAATGCTGCAGCTTGCACATTTGCACCAAAAAGTAGCGAAGAAATAACCAGTGCCGAAAGTGTTTTTTTCATTATTGGGCTCCTTTAGCCTCTGAAAGAACTGTCAATGTTGAATCTTTATTTAAAATAGGGGGTAAAACCACGCCATCTTTATGGCAAGGCCCATAAACTTGGTTAAAAGGTACTGCAACTTGACCACGTTGTTTTAAAAACTGAGTGATCTTATCAGAGGGTTTAGTCCAATCCCCTCTTAATGCAACAACATCTGGTGCTGAAAGTGCTTCTTGGATCTCGTCTCGCAATAATACATTGTATTTATTTGCTTTGCAGGTTACGCACCAATCTGCAGTTACATCAATAAACACACGTTTATTGTCTGCTAATGCTTGGTGTATTGCTTCTTCTGATAAAGGCTGCCAATTTATCGTATCTTGACCGGCGAGTGTTTGGCTTTCTGGTTGCTCCACAAACAAATAAGTACTTCCACCTAAAAAGAGAGCAATAATAGCCGAAATAAATACGGTTTTTTTGCCATAATGCCGTGCAATCGCTAACAATAAAAGTAAAGCAATGGCAATAAAAATAGCCATAACGATTGGCATTCCTAAGTGTGGAATAAGTAATGTAATTAGCCAAATACTGGACAACAACATCATAAAGCCTAAAACCACTCTTAGGCGATTCATCCATTTACCTGGTTTTGGTAACACTTTGGCGATAGATGGGAATATTGCCACTAAGATCCAAGGCAAACTCATTCCAATCCCGAGCGCGGTAAAAATAAGCCATAGCTCATTTAAAGGCGCAATAAGTGCATAGGCGACGGCGGTTCCTAAAAATGGCGCTGAACAAGGTGTCGCAAGTAAAGTCGCAAATGCACCTTCCCAAAAGTGCCGACTATATCCTTCGCCCCCCGCGGTTGCCATTTTGGTATTCATATCACTACTTAAACGCAGTTCAAATAATCCAAATAGATTTGCAGTAAAAATAGCAGTAACTAATACCATAAAGCCAATAAACCAAGGACTTTGGAATTGAATGCCCCAACCTAAGGCTTCTTGGCTATAACGTAAGCCCGTCATAAACAGAGCTAGCACCCAAAATGAAACTAAAATCCCTAAAACAGAAACAGAAAATTGCTTGCGAATAACCCCTTTATCCCGATTTTCAAGATGTAAAATTGATCCCATTTTCATCGCAAGTACAGGTAATACACAAGGCATCAAATTCAGAATTAAGCCGCCCAATAGTGCAAAAGCAAGAATGCTCCAAAGCCCAATACCGGAACTAGATGGTGGAACAATCTCCTCTTTTCCATGCCCTATTGTGTCATTAACTTGACGAGAAAAATCTTGGTCAGTAATAACAAAGGAAAGCGCCTTACCTGAGATATCACCAGCAGCATCCCCCCAATCATCTGTCACATCAACGGTGACAAATAGGTTTTTATCTTGATGATTTAATTTTGGAATGCCATAAAGCATACCTTCGGGGGGATCGAGATAAATATTAGGCTGACCCCAAGCACCTTGCTCTCTTTGCAAAGAAATAGTGAGTTGGCTATTGTTATAACTAGAAGAAACTGATGATATTAATCCCGTTCCAACAGGAATTTTGGCCATTGCCTGATTATATTGCCATTCAAAATCAGCAGGCACAGGTTCAGTAAGATCTAAATCTAAAGTGTAATCAGTCAGAATACAGACATTACTGCATGTTGATAAAGTTAAAACCCCTGTTAAACGATCAGCATGAACAGGAGATAATTCAATGGGAAAAATAACCTGTTTATCATAACCTTGAGTGTGAATACCAGCGACATCAAAAGCTGAAGGCGAAGGCCAATGCCAATTCATAGCCCCCACATCTTGAGACCAGTTAATTTCAGGGGCAACACCACCTTCTCCAGGAGAACGCCAATACGTTTTCCACCCAGACTCAAGTTGTACTTCAAGTAACATTTTCACTTCACCTGTTGGGGACTTTTGTGCTGTCGCCCTAACTTGTGCATGAGAATTATCAGGTGTAGTTAACCAGCCTGTATCTGCAGCTTGAGAAGTAGATAAAGTAAATAGCGTGAATATAAACGCCATCATAAAAGAACGAAACATAACAACTCCCTAAAAATTCCTACAACGCTACACATAGAGCCACGTCCAAAATAGACGTGTAATCTTTTAGCTAAAAGGAAATTTCTAATCCCTCAAAATACAATAATGAAGGTGAAGTCTGATTGGAGGAGGTGGATGGTGATGTTTTTTCTGATTACGCTGACGCGATACATAGATGCCAGCCATGCTTAACAATAGCAATACAGCCCATGAATGAAAAAATGGCTCTACTGTTAATGGAGGAACAGATAATAATGATTTGGCGCTTAACTCACAGGTGGATAGTGAATAAGTGTGTTCTGTTGCGCTATTTTCATCGGCAATTGGTGTTGATAGTGGGTATTGTGTTTGAGCAACAGCCGTTGCTAAGCGCTCACTAATAATGTGGGCACCTAATGAACGCTGAACAATACAACACAAAATCAGCAAAACTGTTATCACCACTAGCCAGCGACCTGACCGCCAATTACTCATAGATGTTCCTCATCAAGATGACTCGCTATCTTAGCGGTAATCTACAGACAAACAACTCCTTAAGACAAACTTTACAAATCCCTACTTAGTTTATTTTTCGCATTATCTCAAATTTCCATCTTTACCCTTTATTTCTATAAGGTTTCTACTACAATAATTTAAAATATTGAAAACAACTTCCAAAAAAATAATCAACTAGATTTGATTTCATTCTTTTATTGAGAGATACCTCTCGTATTTCACAAATTGCACTTCCCAACAATATGTTATTTGTTCTATCTATTAACATTACCAAAACAAATTAAAACAAAAAAGTAACACAAAGCAAAACACAAATATCACTTATCACCACGACAGGAGTTATTATGCGCATGCGTAAACTAGCATTATCGTTAATGATCTTAGGGGCTGCAGGAGCTGTGCAGGCAGAAGAACTCACTGGAACCTTAAAGAAAATCAATGATAACGATATTATTATCGTTGGACACAGAGAATCCTCTGTTCCTTTCTCTTATTATGACAATCAACAGAAAGTGGTTGGCTATTCTCAAGACTATTCCAACCTTATTGTGCAAGCAGTCAAAGACAAAATAGGCAAACCAAACTTACAAGTTCGCCTTATTCCTATTACCTCTCAGAATCGTATTCCATTATTACAAAATGGCACATTTGATTTTGAGTGTGGCTCAACAACCAACAATGAAGCTCGTCAGCAACAAGCTAGCTTCTCTAATACTATTTTCATCGTAGGTACTCGTTTACTGACGAAAAAAGACAGTGGAATTAAAGATTTTACAGATTTGTCAGGTAAAAACGTTGTCGTAACATCAGGAACAACGTCCGAAATGTTACTTAACAAATTAAATGATGAGAAAAAGATGAATATGCGCATTATCAGCGCAAAAGATCATGGAGACTCATTCCGTACACTTGAATCAGGTCGTGCAGTTGCCTTTATGATGGATGACGCATTACTCGCTGGCGAACGTGCAAAAGCGAAAAAACCGGGTGAGTGGGAAATTGTAGGAACCCCACAATCTGAAGAAGCCTATGGCTGTATGTTGCGTAAAGATGACACTCAATTCAAAGCGTTAATTGATGAAACTATCGCTAAAGCACAAAAATCAGGTGAAGCAGAAAAATCGTTCAATCGCTGGTTTAATGCACCGATCCCACCTAAAAATCTTAACTTAGAATTCACCATCTCTGATGAAATGAAAGCATTATTTGCATCACCAAATGATAAAGCTCTGAATTAAAAACATATAAGCAGTTGATGCAAAATACATAATTATAAAGTATCTGTTGGACAGACAGATCAGTGAAGTTTGGGGCAGCCGTTCCCTGCCCCTCTTTTTTCACCGGAGGTGAAATCATGTCGATTGATTGGGATTGGGGGATATTCTTCCAAGAAGCCCCTTTCGGAAACACCACATACTTAGGATGGCTAATTTCTGGCTTCCAAGTCACTATTGCCTTATCTCTATGCGCTTGGGTTATTGCCTTTCTTGTTGGTTCTTTATTCGGAATTTTACGCACGGTCCCTAATCGCTGGCTTTCAAGCTTAGGCACTGTTTATGTTGAATTATTCCGTAACGTACCACTTATTGTTCAATTCTTTACGTGGTATCTCGTCATTCCTGAGCTATTACCTCAATCTATTGGCGACTGGTTTAAAATGGACTTAGCGCCAAATGTGCAATTTTTTGTCTCATCAGCACTCTGCTTAGGTTTATTTACCGCAGCGCGTATGTGTGAACAAGTGAGAGCTGCAATAAACTCATTACCCCGAGGTCAAAAAGCCGCAGGATTAGCATTGGGTTTAACTTTACCTCAAACTTATCGCTATGTTTTATTACCCAATGCATACCGAGTCATTATCCCACCAATGACATCCGAAATGCTCAATCTCGTGAAAAACTCAGCTATTGCCTCTACTATCGGACTGATTGATATGGCAGCACAAGCAAATAAACTCCTCGATTATTCAGCAAAAGCGTATGAGTCATTCACAGCAATCACACTGGCCTATGTATTTATCAATGTCATCATAATGCTAATAATGCATTGGCTTGAAAAACGCGTTCGCTTACCCGGCACAACAGGAGGTCAATAATGTACGAATTTGACTGGAGTTCTGTTGTTCCAAGCCTACCATTTTTAGTTGATGGAATGGCTATTACACTAAAAATCACCATCACCGCTATTGTGGTCGGTATTTTATGGGGAACGGTGCTTGCTGTTATGCGCCTATCGACCTTTAAGCCTATTAGCTGGTTTGCAGCCGCTTACGTTAATACCTTCCGTTCTATTCCATTAGTCATGGTATTACTGTGGTTTTATTTAATTGTGCCTAACATATTACAAAATGTTCTAGGGCTTTCACCGAAAAGTGATATCCGTTTAATTTCAGCAATGATAGCGTTCTCTTTATTTGAAGCAGCTTATTACTCTGAAATTATAAGAGCAGGTATTCAAAGTGTTAGCAAAGGACAATTTTCAGCCTCACTTGCGTTAGGTATGACCAAATCGCAAACAATGCGTTTAGTGATCCTACCTCAAGCCTTTCGAGCCATGATCCCGCTTTTACTGACTCAAGGAATTGTATTATTCCAAGATACTTCCTTAGTTTACGTTTTAAGTCTTACTGACTTTTTCAGAACAGCGGCAAATATTGGAGAACGAGATGGTACACAAGTTGAAATGATCCTTTTTGCTGGTTTTGTTTATTTCGTCATTAGCTTTGCTGCTTCAATGTTAGTGAACTTTCTTAAAAAAAGGACTACCTAGATGATTTCCCTAAAAGACGTATCTAAATGGTATGGTCAGTTTCAAGTACTGACTGAATGTTCCACTGAAGTTAAAAAGGGGGAAGTTGTTGTTGTCTGTGGACCTTCTGGCTCAGGTAAATCAACACTGATCAAGACAGTAAATGGTTTAGAGCCTATACAACAAGGCGAAATCCTTGTTAATGAAATCAAAGTCAATGACAAGCATACCGATCTTGCTAAATTACGAGCAAAAGTGGGGATGGTATTCCAACATTTTGAACTCTTCCCTCACCTCTCTATTATTGAAAATCTTACACTAGCACAAGTTAAAGTGCTTAATAGAGAAAAAGAGGCTGCAAGAGAGAAAGGGTTAAAGTTATTAGAGCGAGTGGGATTAGCAAGTCATGCTAACAAATATCCCGCGCAACTTTCTGGTGGTCAGCAACAACGTGTCGCCATCGCTCGTGCATTATGTATGGATCCTATTGCAATGCTATTTGATGAACCGACCTCAGCACTTGATCCTGAAATGATTAATGAAGTCCTTGATGTAATGGTAGAGCTTGCAAATGAAGGTATGACGATGATGGTAGTGACCCATGAAATGGGTTTTGCTAAAAAGGTTGCTGACCGTATTATTTTTATGGATGAAGGTCGAATAGTAGAAGATAGACCTAAAAACGACTTTTTTGATAATCCAAAATCAGCACGAGCAAAAGATTTCCTCGCTAAAATTCTGCACTAATTGCCACTATCCCTCTGCTGGCGTGCTTTTTTAGCACGTCAGCCCCAAATAATAATTTCGATTAACCTCGCAACTAAATATCAAAAAACCTTATTTTTTTGCAATATCACTATTATTTTTTCAGAAAATACGCATTTATTGTCTTTTTGTTTTAACTCTTTCCAAGATATCTCGCAATTGTCTTGAAAAAGTTATGCAAACAGTGACTTTCATTAAGATCAATAGTTGTGGCTATTAGACAAAATCAGCTATGCTATGCAAGTCTTAATTTCATAATAGCGGTTACCCTCCGGTAGCCATTAATTCACCATAGGATTATCGGTGCCATGCAAGAACAATATCGTCCCGAAGATATAGAGCAAACTATCCAGGAACACTGGGAAAAGAACAACACATTTAAAGTGACAGAAGATAATAACAAAGAAAAATATTACTGCCTGTCAATGCTACCTTATCCTTCTGGCCGACTACACATGGGACACGTCCGTAACTACACCATTGGTGACGTGATTTCCCGTTATCAACGTATGCAAGGTAAAAACGTCTTACAACCTATTGGTTGGGATGCATTTGGCTTACCTGCAGAAGGTGCCGCTGTAAAAAATAATACCGCGCCAGCGCCGTGGACTTACGAAAATATCAATTATATGAAAAACCAGTTAAAGAAACTGGGTTTTGGTTATGATTGGGATCGTGAAGTCACAACCTGTACCCCCGAATATTATCGTTGGGAACAGTGGTTCTTTACTAAGTTATATGAAAAAGGTTTAGTTTATAAAAAGACCTCTGCTGTTAACTGGTGTCCACACGATTTAACTGTTTTAGCCAATGAACAAGTTATCGATGGCTGTTGCTGGCGCTGTGATACCCCTGTTGAGCGTAAAGAAATTCCACAGTGGTTTATCAAAATTACTCAATATGCAGAAGAGCTGTTAAACGATTTAGATACGTTAGATGAGTGGCCTGAACAAGTTAAGACCATGCAACGTAACTGGATAGGTCGTTCCGAAGGTATCGAAATTAAATTTGATGTTGCTGATAGTGACGACACAATGACCGTATATACAACGCGTCCAGATACATTTATGGGCGTTACTTATGTTGCAGTTGCAGCAGGTCACCCATTAGCGCAAAAAGCTGCTCAAAATAATCCTGAAGTTCAACACTTCATTGATGAATGCCGTAACATGAAAATGGCTGAAGCCGATATGGCAACAATGGAGAAAAAAGGGATTGCTACGGGTCTTTATGCAATTCATCCATTAACTAAAGAGAAAGTAGCTATTTGGATTGCTAACTTTGTATTAATGGAATACGGCACAGGTGCTGTCATGGCAGTTCCAGGCCATGATGAACGTGACTGGGAATTTGCAACTAAATACAACTTGCCAATTAAAGCTGTTATTGCAGATGCTGAAGGTAATCAACCTGACTTATCTGAAGGCGCATTAACCGAGAAAAATAGCCTGATTAATTCGGGTGAATTCTCTGGATTAGACAACCAAGCTGGCTTTAATGCAATTGCAGATAAACTAGCACAAATGGGTGTTGGCGAGCGCAAAGTTAACTACCGTTTACGTGACTGGGGGGTTTCTCGTCAACGTTACTGGGGAGCGCCAATTCCAATGGCTACCTTAGAAGACGGTACTGTTGTTCCTGTTCCTGAAGATCAACTGCCAGTTATTCTGCCAGAAGATGTTAAAATGGACGGGATCACCAGCCCAATTAAAGCAGATCCAGAGTGGGCAAAAACCACAATCAATGGTCAGCCAGCGTTACGTGAAACTGATACTTTTGACACCTTTATGGAGTCGTCTTGGTATTATGCTCGCTATACCTGCCCTGATTACGATAAAGGCATGTTAGATCCAAAAGCCGCTAACTATTGGTTACCTGTTGACTGGTATATTGGTGGTATTGAACACGCTATCATGCACTTAATGTATTTCCGCTTCTTCCATAAACTGATGCGTGATGCTGGTTTAGTGAACTCAGATGAACCTGCAAAACGCTTACTGTGTCAAGGCATGGTATTAGCTGATGCGTTCTATTACACAGGTGAAGATGGTGCTCGTCATTGGGTATCTCCTGCTGAAGCTATAGTTGAACGTGATGAGAAAAACCGCATCATAAAAGCGACTGACAGTGAAGGTCATGAACTGACTTATGCTGGCATGAGCAAAATGTCTAAATCTAAAAATAACGGTATCGATCCACAAACTATGGTTGAACGTTATGGTGCCGATACTGTTCGTTTATTTATGATGTTTGCTGCTCCACCAGAATTAACACTGGAATGGCAGGAGTCTAGTGTTGAAGGCGCAAACCGTTTCTTACGTCGTTTATGGCGTTTAGTTCACGAGCACACTCAAAAAGGAGCGACACAGTCTCTTGATCTTTCTGCATTAACAGAAGAACAAAAAGATTTACGTCGCGACTTACATAAAACGATTGCAAAAGTATCTGATGACGTAGGTCGTCGCTTAGCCTTTAACACCGCGATTGCCGCCATTATGGAGTTAATGAATAAATTAACTCGTGCAACACAAGAAACAGAACAAGATCGTGCTTTAATGCAAGAAGCATTAGAAGCGATTGTTCGTATGCTTTCTCCAATTATCCCTCATGCTTGTTTTGTTATGTGGCAGGCATTAGGTGGAAAAGAGGACGTTGATGTTGCACCATGGCCGGTTGCTGATGAAGAAGCAATGATCGATGACACCAAGCTAATTATCGTTCAAGTGAATGGTAAAGTGCGTGGTCGAGTCACTGTTCCGGCTAATTCAGAAAAAGAATATGTTCAGGAAATGGCGACAAAAGAGTACAGTGTTGCTAAATATTTGGAAAATGTGACTGTTCGTAAAGTCATCTATGTTCCAGGAAAATTACTGAACATCGTTGTTGGCTGATAAGGAGGCCTAGTGCGATATCTACTTTCGCTATTTTTCGGTTTAGCGGTGTTAATCACCGCTGGCTGTGGTTTTCACCTTCAGGGTAAAACTCAGGTTCCAGCAGAATTAAAAACGCTTTATCTTAGCTCTGGTGACCCTTATGGCCCATTATCTCGTATAATGCGTCAACAACTTAGACTTAATGATGTTCAGCTTGTTGAAAACCCAACAGCGAATATCCCTATTCTTAAAATTGTCGGTTCATCAGAAAGTAAAGAGACCGTTTCTGTGTATCAAGACGGTAAATCAGCAGAACGTCAGTTAACATTTGTGCTTGATGCGCAAGTGATTATGCCTGATGGTACGATTTACCCAATTTCATCACAGGTTTCACGCCCATTCTTCGATAACCCATTAGAAGCATTAGCGAAAGATGCTGAAAATGAGATTATCAAGCAAGAGATGCGTGAACAAGCGACAGCAATATTAGTGCGTAAATTATTGGTTGTTCACAATGCTGAACGCCAAAAAGCCGCACAAACTGAGCAGGCAAAACAGATAATCTCACCAGCCAAATGATCCGCTTATATCCAGAACAACTGAATGCGCAGCTCCAAGAGGGGCTGCGTCAAAGTTATCTACTTTGGGGTAATGAACCTCTGTTACTCCAAGAGTCTCAAGATGCTATTCAATCCGTCGCTAAATCCCAAGGATTTAGTGAACATTATCAATTTACCCTTGATAATAATACGGACTGGAATGAAATTTACTCACTTTGTCAATCACTCAGTCTTTTTTCTCAAAGGCAATCTCTTTTGCTGCATTTACCTGAAAATGGCCCTAATGCAGTAATGTCGGAGAAACTCACTCGCCTATCTCAAGAATTACATCAAGATTTATTGTTGATTTTACGTGGCAATAAACTCACAAAAGCCCAAGAAAACAGTGAATGGTTTAAAACATTAAGCCAACATGGAACCTATGTGTCTTGTCTGACACCTGAGCTTGATAAATTACCTAATTGGGTTGCACGTCGAGCAAAACAAAAAGGATTAGCGCTAGATGAACAAGGTAATCAATTACTTTGCTACTGTTATGAAGGAAATTTACTGGCACTAGCACAAGCAATCGAGCGCCTTTCTCTATTGTACCCTGATGGTAAGCTAACACTTCCAAGAGTAGAAGCAGCGGTCAATGACGCGTCACATTTTACCCCTTATCACTGGGTTGATGCATTACTGACAGGAAAAACACAACGTGCATGGCATATCTTGCAACAACTCAAAAGAGAAGATAGCGAACCTGTTATTTTACTCAGAACATTACAACGTGAGTTAATGCAATTGATTACGCTACATCGTGAATCTAAAACGGCTTCGTTAAAAACAATTTTTGATAAACATCGAATTTGGCAAAACCGGCGCCCAATTTTCACAGCGGCATTACAGCGTTTATCCGAGCATCAACTACTAACCGCAATACGCTTATTAGCCAATATAGAAATGACCATTAAACAAGATTATGGTCAGACCGTTTGGCCATCACTTAGTGCATTAGGTTTATTACTCTGTGGAAAAGCATTACCAGAAGGATTTGTAAGTCATGCCTAAAACTAATCAAGCCACACCTTTAATTAATCAAGCTATCGCCTTATACGGGGGCACATTTGATCCGATTCACTATGGGCATCTACGCCCTGTAGAAGCACTTTCAGGATTGATTGGTTTAAAGGAGGTGATTTGGCTACCTAACAACATTCCTCCTCATCGCCCTCAACCAGAGGCATCTTCTCAACAACGTCTTGATATGGTGCGGCTTGCTCTTGAACCCTATTCCTCATTTAAAGTGGACACCCGTGAGCTTGAGAAACCAACTCCATCTTATACTATTGAGACATTAAGAGATTTCAGGCTAGAAATTGGCGATAAACAACCTTTAGCCTTTATTATTGGTCAAGATTCATTGCTTTCAATTAACACATGGCATCAGTGGGATGAACTATTGGATGTATGCCATTTGCTTGTTTGCGCGCGTCCCGGTTATCAAACGCATTTTGAAAACACACAAATGCAAACTTGGTTAATCCAGCATCAAACAAAACAGCAAGAAGATATTCATTGCTTACCTTCAGGAAAAATTTTTCTGGCTGATACTCCTCTTTATAATATTTCAGCAACAGATATTCGAGCCCGCCATAAAGCGGGATTAGATTGCCACGATTTACTACCAAATGCTGTTGAAAACTATATCCGCCAACACCAACTCTATAAATAAGTTATTATTTCTAAAGTTGTTCTCTTAGATAATCAAAAGATTGCGGATAAGGTGAGAAGTAGCGTTGATGAATCAAATAATCATCAGGGTAAACACTTAACCAATATTGAAGTAAGTTATAAGGCTTGGAAAAAGGTATAACACATTGACGATATAACAAAATTGTCTGTGACATTTCTTGTTTCTGTTGCGAACTCAAATCTCGTTTAAAATACCCAGCCATATGCATTAATGCATTCGTTTGCCCTTCTCGATTTGGCGCAACGCTTAATGCTCTCATTAGCTTTTGTTGATATTTCGATGCTATTTCATCGAGAGAAATTTCATCAGAAAGATTAGCGATATAACGCCCTAATTCTCGATAAGCTACTTGAGAATAAGCCATAATTAAATATTTATACCGACTATGAAACTTAATCAAAGCCCCTTTACTTAATGATTGGCTAACCTGTTGTTGGTAATCGAATAGTGTAAAGAACTGAGTAAGAAAATGGTCAAGAATAATAGGCTGTAAAAGTTGCTCAAGACTTAATTGAGGTAAAATAAAATTTGATGGTGAAACAATACTGTCTCCCGCTTTGCCGATATAACCATAAATCGGCAACAGATAATCTCTGTTTTGGGGATCTATCTGCATAATGTCTATTTTTTCATCTTTAATGGTGTGACAAAGTAACGCTAACTTTTCTTGTAATTGGTGATCGCTGTTACTCATAATTTCTGAAGATATCCCGAGATAATTCACTTTTCTTTCCATTCTTTTTCTCTCCAATTAAAAAGTCTGAGCATTACACGGTATAATCTGAACCTAACAAAGTAAAAACACACCTAATTAGGTGTTTGATGAGCATTGACAGACGAGGTTTAGCTGTTATTCTCACCCACTGTTCCCTTAAGGGAACTGTAAGGTAAAACTGTCGTCTAAATGGAAAAGTTCTTATCTGCCTTCTTTTTGTTATTTATTATGACGCAGTTAATGGACATATATGAATTTTTCTAAATCAAACGTCGAAAAACAAGAAAATGAGATTTATGTTCTTGTTATTGCTAACTGGAATTAATCATCCAGTAAAATAGATTTATTGGTATAAATTCCTTTAAAATAGCATTCATATTCTAAATAATTTGAGGCGCAGTTAGACAACCATTGGAGTAAGTCGCTAGAAGTATACCCAAGTATATAACTAGTGCGAATAAATGTAGTCAACAACGCTGCAGCTTAAAGTATCACGAGTATGTTATTTTTCGGTTGAATTAACTCATTAGATTAAAGGTGATCCTTTTGCAAGGTTCTGAATTACAGCAATTTATTATTGATAAACTTGAAGACTCTAAAGCTCAAGACATTATTGCATTAGATGTCCGCGCAAAATCAAGTGTAACGGATTACATGATTATTTGTACAGGTACATCAAGCAGACATCTTATGTCTGTTGCAGATAATCTCGTTGATGATTGCCGCGAAGCGGGATTACAACCTTTAGGTGTTGAAGGACAAGGCGTTTCTGATTGGATAGTCGTTGATCTTGGTGAAGCCATGGTACACGTCATGCAAGAAGATAGTCGCCGTATGTACGAACTTGAAAAACTCTGGAGCTGAGTTTGAAATTACAGCTCATTGCCGTTGGTACAAAAATGCCGGACTGGATACAGACCGGCTTTATGGATTATCTTAATCGATTCCCTAAAGACATGCCTTTAGAACTTATCGAGATCCCCGCAGGCAAGCGTGGAAAGAATGCGGATATCAAACGTATTCTCGAAAAAGAAGGTGAACAAATGTTAGCTGCAGTAGGTAAAGGAAATCGTATCGTCACTCTCGATATTCCTGGCGCTCGCTGGGATACGCCAAAACTTGCAGAACAACTCGATCGATGGAAACTTGATGGTAGAAATGTCAGCTT
Source organism: Proteus faecis (assembly GCF_003144395.1). GTDB lineage: Bacteria > Pseudomonadota > Gammaproteobacteria > Enterobacterales > Enterobacteriaceae > Proteus > Proteus faecis. The sequence goes on from NZ_PENZ01000045.1 coordinate 407,926, forward strand.
ACTCATTGGAGGCCCTGAAGGATTAGCACCTGCGTGTAAAGCTGCGGCTGAACAAAGCTGGTCTTTATCTCCTTTAACAATGCCACATCCCCTTGTTCGTGTCGTGGTTGCAGAAAGCCTTTATCGAGCATGGAGCATTACCACAAACCATCCTTATCATCGTGAATAATCAATAAATTGGCGGGTCAGTAAGTGAAGTCAAATGGGATGAAAAGAAAAAAACGTACCCCGTTTCGAGATTATACTGCGGAATCAAAGTTATTTATCCGTCGTGTGATTGTCGCATTTTCAGTAATTATTATATTGAGTGGTATTTTGGTTTTTAACCTCAATCACTTACAGATCACTCGCCATGATGATTATCAAACACGTTCAAATGATAACCGAATTAAATTAGTACCAATTGCGCCGAGCAGAGGCATTATTTACGACCGCAAAGGTATCCCTCTTGCACTCAATCGTACTATCTATCAATTAGAAGTTGTGCCTGAAAAGGTAGAAAACTTACAAGAAACACTTGAAAGTTTGAGAGATGTTATTGACTTAACTGATGAAGATATTGCTGCATTCGAAAAAGAGCGCAAGCGCTCGCGCCGATTTAGCTCTATTGCCTTAAAAACAACTTTAAGCCAAGTACAAGTCGCCCGTTTCGCTATCAACCAATACCGCTATCCTGGCTTAGAAATTAAAGGTTATCAACGTCGTTATTATCCTTATGGCTCAGCATTAACGCATGTGATTGGTTATGTTGCGAAAATTAACGATAAAGATGTTGAACGCCTTGATAAAGAAGGTTTATCACCTAACTATGCAGCGACTCACGATATCGGTAAGTTAGGCATCGAACGTTATTATGAGTCTGTTTTACATGGCACTACGGGCTATGAAGAAGTTGAAGTTAATAGCCGTGGTCGAGTTATTCGCCAATTACACGAACAGCCGCCACAGGCCGGTAAAGATATCTATCTTACCATCGACCTTGAACTGCAAACCTATATTGAAGAACTACTCACCACAAGTCGAGCTGCAGTTGTAGTAACCGATCCTCGTAATGGTGAAATTTTAGCGCTTGTATCAAACCCTAGTTATGATCCTAACTTATTTGTCGGCGGAATATCGAACACCGATTATCAAGGGTTACTAAATAACCCAGATAGACCACTGATCAACCGTACAACCCAAGGTCTTTATCCGCCGGCATCAACTGTGAAACCGTTTATGTCTGTTGCGGCATTAAGTGAAGGTGTCATTACAGCCAATACAACAATTCATGATCCCGGTTGGTGGCAACTTCCGGGATCTGAAAAACGTTATCGAGATTGGAAACGTTGGGGACATGGAAAACTTAATGTTACAAAGTCTATCGTAGAATCTGCCGATACCTTCTTCTACCAAGTTGCTTATGATATGGGGATTGATCGCATATCAACTTGGATGAGTCGCTTTGGTTATGGTGAATATACAGGTATTGATTTATCTGAAGAGCGTAATGGGATCATGCCAACACGTGAATGGAAACAGCAACGTTATAAAAAACCTTGGTATCAAGGTGACACAATCCCTGTAGGAATTGGGCAAGGCTATTGGACAGCAACCCCCATTCAAATGGCGAAAGCGTTAATGACATTGATTAATGACGGCCAAGTTAAAACCCCTCACCTGCTTTACGGTACAAAACTTGGCAATGAAATGGTGCCTTATGTTGATAAGGAAACACGCCAAATTGGTGATATCAACTCCGGTTATTGGGAATTAGCAAAACACGGTATGTATGGTGTGGCTAACTTCCCAAATGGTACAGGTCGCCGAAGTTTTGCTGATGCGCCTTATAAAGTCGCTGCAAAATCGGGGACTGCGCAGGTGTTTAGTTACGAAACCTACAACGCGAGCCAATTGGCTGAACATCTTCGTGACCACAAATTGATGATTGCCTTTGCACCTTATGATAACCCAACCATAGCCATCTCTATTATTCTAGAAAATGGCGGTGCCGGCCCTTCTGTTGGTGATATTACAAGACAAATTCTTGACCATATTCTCCTTGGTGATAACAACACGGTATTGCCAGCGTCTCCACCAGCACCGCGTGGTTCAGAGGAATAATACTTATGACTGAAAATAACAAGAAAAAATCCTTCTGGACACGGATCCATATCGATCCTCTATTCTTACTTTGTATTATTGCTTTATTAGGATACAGCGCATTTATTATGTGGAGTGCCAGTGGGCAAGATCCAGAAATGATGCAACGTAAGTTAGGACAGATTGCAATGGGTTTTATGATCATGATAGTCATGGCACAAATCCCGCCGAGAGTCTATGAAAGCTGGGCTCCGCATCTCTATTTCTTTTGTGTTATTTTACTTATTCTTGTTGATGTCTTTGGTCAAATCAGTAAAGGGGCTCAACGTTGGCTAGATTTAGGCATTGTGCGTTTTCAACCGTCAGAAATCGCTAAAATAGCCGTGCCTTTAATGGTCGCTCGATTTATGAATCGCGATGTGTGCCCTCCGACATTACGTAATACAGCTATTGCTCTGGTACTTATTTTTGTGCCAACTTTATTAGTCGCAGCGCAGCCTGACTTAGGAACCTCTATTCTTGTTGCTGCCTCAGGATTATTTGTCCTTTTCCTAGCCGGAATGAGTTGGCGTCTTATTACTGTGGCTATAATTCTTGTTGCTGCCTTTATCCCCATACTTTGGTTTTTCCTCATGCATGATTACCAACAAGCACGGGTAATGATGCTTCTTGATCCCGAATCAGACCCACTTGGCGCAGGATATCATATCATCCAATCTAAAATTGCCATTGGTTCTGGTGGATTACATGGAAAAGGATGGTTACAAGGCACTCAATCTCAATTAGAATTCTTACCAGAGCGCCATACAGACTTTATTTTTGCTGTATTAGCTGAAGAACTTGGATTAATTGGTGTTTTGATACTACTGACTCTTTATATACTCTTAATCGCGCGAGGTCTTTACCTTGCAACGAAAGCACAAAACACATTTGGTAGAGTCATGATTGGTGGATTAATGCTAATTTTCTTTGTCTATGTCTTTGTTAACATAGGAATGGTGAGTGGCATCCTTCCTGTTGTGGGTGTTCCGTTACCGCTGATGAGTTATGGAGGCTCGGCTCTTATTGTGTTAATGGCTGGGTTTGGTATCGTGATGTCGATTCACACACACCGAAAACTACTATCAAAAAGTTTATAACGAGGATTTTATGCGTCTGCAATGGGTTTTGATTGGTATCAGTGCATTGCTACTGTCAGGGTGTGTTATTGATAAGCCAAATACCAATAAACAACCAGCACCATTACCGAATGTGCCAGCTCAACGTGTTCTCGGTGCAGAGCCACGTTACGAGCCTTATCATCCTACGGCAAATCAAGATTACCGAAAAAATGGAGTGATTTACCGTATCGTGACGGATCCAGCAAATTTCAGTGAGCGAGGAGAAGCGATTGTCTATGATAGTTTAGCGATGAGCCGTTTAACTACCATTGGTGAGCGCGTTAATCCCTATGAGTTTGCCGTTGCGCATCCTACATTACCGATCCCAAGCTATGCGAAAATCACAAACTTGATCAATGGACGCACAATGGTTGTACGCATTAACGACCGTGGCCCTTATGTTAATGGAAAACAAATCCAAGTCACTCCTGCGGTTTCTGATAGCTTACGTTTAATGCCGACAACCCCATTACTTATTGAAGGGATTGTTGTTGATCAAACTGGCCATATGAGCGGTATTGGTACACATGGTGCGCAAATAGAAAAGAAAACAACGGCATTACCTGAGCGCCCTAATTTTAATGCTCAACCCGCTGCACCTGCGCCATTAACAACATCAACGCCTACCAACAACAATATGCCAGTTGAGCCATCTGCCCCAACTCCAGTTCTAGCAAAAACGTCAACTCCAGTGCCAGTTCCAACGCCAGTAGAGACGGAAACAAAAACATCAAAACCAGCATTATCGGCAAATTCCATAGCACAAGGTTTTTATGTCCAAGTCAGCGCTCTCAGTAACGAAAATAATGCACAGTTTTTGCTCAATGATTTATCGTCATTATTTAACACACAAGGTGTGATCAATAAAACAGATGGATTATATAAAGTACAACTCGGCCCTTATTCATCTAAAGAGCAAGCCGAAACGATAAAAAACAAGCTAAAACAAGTTAAAAATGTCACTGGGTTTATTATTACCCAATAAAAGATAATATTACGTAAAATTCTTTTTATATCAGCAAATTCAAGCGTAGAATCATCCGGATTTGCTGATATTTTATTTATCGGTTCCTATTTTTCCCTGAATTTTGGATAAAACAAACAGAATGAAACAGATACTCCCAGCAAAATTACTAAGAACAAGCTTATTAAGTGCTACTTTTGCCTTACTCGCAGTAAGTCATCAAGGTATTGCAGAAGATTCCCTAAAAACAATGATACCCGCTGTTCCTAGTATCGAAGCCGAATCTTATATTCTGATTGATTATAATTCTGGGAAAGTACTGGCTGAAATGAATGCTGATGTTCGCCGTGATCCTGCTAGTTTAACCAAGATGATGACCAGCTATGTTATTGGTCAATCTATTCGGGCTGGTAAAATATCTAATAGCGATATTGTACCTATTGGTGAAGAAGCATGGGCAACGGGTAATCCTATTTTTCGTGGCTCTTCTTTAATGTTCTTAAAACCAGGTGATCAAGTTACTGTTGCACAGTTAACACGTGGTATTAACTTACAATCAGGTAATGATGCTTGTGTCGCAATGGCCTCTTATGTTGCAGGCAGCCAAGATACATTTGTAACTATGATGAACGATTACGTTAAACGTCTAGGTTTACAAAATACACAATTCCAAACCGTTCATGGTCTTGATGCCCCGGGACAATACAGCTCGGCTCGTGATATGGCACTAATCGGTGCTGCATTAATTCGCGACGTACCGGATGAATATGCCATCTATAAAGAAAAAGAGTACACTTACAACAATATCCGCCAAACTAACCGAAATGGCTTGTTGTGGGATACCAGTTTAAACGTTGATGGTATTAAAACAGGTCATACTGCATCCGCTGGCTATAATCTTGTCGCCTCTGCAACTGAAGGCAATATGCGTTTAATTTCTGCCGTTATGGGCGGTCACTCACCTAAAGGCCGTGATGCCGAAAGTAAAAAACTGCTTACTTGGGGTTTTCGTTTCTTTGAAACCGTAAAACCATTGCAAGTGGGTAAAGAATTTGCGGCAGAGCCTATCTGGTATGGTGAAACAGATAAAGTACAATTAGGGGTAGATAAAGATGTTTATTTAACTATTCCTCGTGGCCGTTTAAAAGATTTAAAAGCAAGCTATGTTCTTGATAATGTAGAATTACATGCACCAGTAACTAAAAACCAAGTTGTAGGAACAATTAATTTCCAACTTGATGGACAAGTTATTGAACAGCGCCCGCTTGTTGTGATGAATGAAGTAAAAGAAGGTGGTTTCTTTAGCCGTATTATCGACTATATCAAATTATTATTCTCACACTGGTTTGGCTAAGACTTGAAAAAGGTAAATGTGGCCACATATAACTTTTATACAGATATTGGCAAAGACACATTTACCACTCTTATATTTACCCTAATTACCAGTATCGCATTCCTTATTATATAAGGAATGCGCTTTTTATTTGCTAAGATTAGGTGTAGAAATAAATTATTAAAACAACAGCACCTGTTGTCTTAAGGAATTACATTATGATGAAAACAAAATTAAACGAGTTGTTAGAGTTCCCATGTTCTTTCACTTATAAAGTGATGGGTCATGCAAAACCTGAATTAGTCGAGCAAGTTGTTGAAGTCATTCAACGCCATGCTCCTGGTGATTACACACCTTCAGTGAAACCAAGTAGCAAAGGTAATTACCACTCTGTTTCTATTACCATCAACGCAACTCATATCGACCAAGTAGAAACGTTATATAAAGAATTAGGTGAACTTGAATTAGTCCGTATGGTTCTATAACCTTTTCTTTTAATCGATGACTTTTTAAAAGCGCCTTTCATTAAGGCGCTTTTTCTTCTACATCTCCTCATTTTTATCTCAACCTTGGAAAAAAAACATCTCAATCTGGTAGTTCATTTGCTGGGGCGTTATACTGCCCTTCACAATTACGCTACAAATGAAGATTTTCACGGTGCAAGACAAGACAATCATTATTCGCCAATTAGGTGTGAAACCCTATTTACCGGTTTCTGATTCTATGCATCAGTTTACGGAAAAACGGGAAAGTCATACTCCTGATGAAATATGGCTCGTTCAACATGAACAGGTTTTTACCCAAGGCCAAGCAGGTAAAGCAGAACACTTATTAAATACAGGGACTATCCCTGTTATTCAGTCTGATCGTGGAGGTCAAGTGACTTATCATGGTCCTGGTCAGCAAGTGATGTATGTTTTAATTGATTTAAAACGCAATCATATAGGTGTTCGTCAATTAGTCACTGCTCTTGAAAACACTGTTATTGATACACTGGCAGAGTTTAATGTAGAGGCTTATGCTCGTGCTGATGCGCCCGGTGTTTATGTGAAGGGTGATAAAATTTGCTCTTTAGGATTACGTATTCGTAAAGGTTGCTCCTTTCATGGACTTGCGCTCAATATCGATATGGATTTATCCCCTTTTGCACGAATAAATCCTTGTGGTTATTCTGATCTCAAAATGACGCAGTTAATTGATTTTGCACCGAATACGACAACGACACAGGTAGCACCGTTATTAGTTAAGCATTTTTGTACACATCTAGGATTTCAACCACAGCAATAAAAATGCTATAATTTTTTTAACATTTATCATATTTTTTTAAAACCCTGATTACCTCAGTCACATCGTGTTAATCACTCTAGATAACTGGAACTGGCACAATTATGAGTAAACCTATTCAGATGGAACGCGGAGTTAAATATCGCGACGCCGATAAAATGGCACTTATTCCTGTTAAAACAGTCGCTACAGAACGAGAACAACTGCTACGCAAACCTGATTGGATGAAAATAAAGCTACCCGCTGACTCAAGTAAAATACAGGGTATCAAAGCAGCGATGCGTAAAAATGGTCTTCATTCAGTCTGTGAAGAAGCCTCTTGCCCTAACCTTGCAGAATGCTTTAACCATGGAACGGCAACCTTTATGATTTTAGGGGCAATCTGTACACGCCGTTGCCCATTCTGCGATGTCGCTCATGGCCGACCAAATGCGCCCGATCCACAAGAGCCTGAGAAACTCGCTCAAACAATCAAAGATATGGGATTACGCTACGTCGTAATTACTTCCGTAGACCGTGACGATTTACGTGATGGCGGTGCTCAGCATTTTGCGGATTGTATTGCAGCAATTCGAGCAAAAAATCCAACCATCCGTATTGAAACATTAGTTCCTGATTTCCGTGGTCGTATGGATAAAGCACTTGAGATCCTCACGGACACACCACCTGATGTCTTTAATCATAACTTAGAGAACGTTCCTCGTGTTTACCGTCAAGTACGTCCAGGTGCTAACTATCAATGGTCATTGACTTTGTTAGAGCGCTTTAAGCAAGCTCACCCAGATATTCCCACTAAGTCGGGTTTAATGGTCGGTCTTGGGGAAACCAACGAAGAAATTATTGACGTTATGCGTGATCTGCGTAAACATGGGGTAACGATGCTGACTTTAGGGCAATATTTACAGCCAAGTCGTCACCATCTTCCTGTTCAACGCTACGTCAGTCCTGACGAGTTTGAATATATGAAAGAGCAAGCACTCGCGATGGGCTTTACCCATGCTGCTTGTGGGCCGTTTGTTCGCTCCTCTTATCATGCAGATCTTCAAGCTCAGGGGATTGAGGTTAAATAACAATTAATTTCTCATGCTTAATATTGCAATTGCTGTATTTATAGGTGGTGGTTTAGGTAGCGTATTACGCTGGCTAATTAGCTACCGCCTAAATTCTATTTTTCCTCATTTTGCCACAGGCACCTTTATTGCTAACTGTATTGGTGCTTTTATTATTGCCTTTGGTATCGCTTGGTTTAGCAAAGCCCCAAATATTGATCCTATTTGGAAAATTATGCTAACTACGGGCTTTTGTGGCGGTCTGACAACATTTTCAACCTTTTCTGTCGAAGTTGTCGCACTCTTAACTGAAGGGAAGATAGGATGGGCGCTAAGTACGATGGGTGCTAACTTAGCGGGTTCATTTTTAATGACCGCATTTGCGTTTTGGTTACTACGAGAAATGTAATACTCAGAATATAAAAACCCGTTAAACAACGGGTTTTTACTGTCTCAAAGAAGTCGTTAATTAGATAGCGACAACGTTTGCAGCAGATGGCCCTTTCGCGCCGTCAGTAACTTCAAACTCTACTTTTTGACCTTCAGCAAGGGTTTTAAAGCCTTCTGATGTAATAGCGGAAAAGTGTACAAATACATCTTTGCTGCCATCTTCTGGAGTGATAAAACCAAAACCTTTAGTTTCGTTAAACCACTTAACGTTACCTTTTAATTTAGACATCAAGTTTACCTTTAAAATAGAAAATAAACGCAAGCGTTTTGCGTTAGCTATAGTAAAACAAAAATGATGATTCCCTGTCCACAGTCTAGATCACGAAACTCACATTTTTTTTCTGCCAAATGATTAATATTCAGACAAATCCCATGCCTTAACGCATAGTTCACTTAAGAAACAATACTTAATACTTACAATCAGAACTATTCATCAAATTCTACTTTTTCATATTGAAGTAGCCAACGCTTAATATCTAATCCGCCAGTATAGCCGACTAACTTGCCGTTATGACCAATAACTCGGTGGCAAGGAATAATTAAAGAAATTGGATTGCGTGAATTAGCCATTCCTACCGCTCTGCAATAATTTATCGAACCTAATGTAAGCGCCAATTTTTTATAACTCCAAATTTCGCCATAAGGGATTGTCTGTAATGTTTTCCAAACACGGCTTTGAAATTCAGTTCCTTCTGGTGCTAATGGTAGAGAGAACGTTGTGCGCTTCCCTGTAAAATACTCTTTTAATTGTTGTATACATTGATTAATCACGGGGCTTGAATTTACAGCAACCTCTTTGTCATTCACAAAATATAGGCTCGTGATCCCTTTTTCATTTGCAGTAATAGAGATATAGGGTTTTGGAAAGCTTTTAGGAGCATTGAGATAGTCTTGATACATAATGTTTTCTCTGCTGATTTGTCTTTAGCCACAAGATTAAATCATGCTCGATTGATAAAGCAATCATCTAATTACTCGTATATCTAATAAAAATTGATCAATCGAACGATCTAAAAATAAAATTAGCGCACTAACTACTTAATTTTAATGATAATCATTATCAAAAATAAAAACCACCATATATTGTGTGGTTGATAAAAAATAACTCCATATATAGTATTTAAACACTTCTCATTATGGATGTGAAAACAGACGCATCCATATTTTTATAAGGGTTATTTTTATGTCTGTTATCCTCTATACCAAACCGAATTGCGTTCAATGCAGTGCCACAGAGCGTGCTTTAAAACAGAAAAACATTCCGTTTGTTGCCATTGATCTCACCAAAGATACACAAGCCCTCGCTCACATTGTTTCAATGGGATATCGCCAAGTACCTGTTGTGGTTCACGGTGAACAACATTGGTCGGGTTTCTGCCCTGATAAAATCAGACAGATCACGCTCTAAAGGAGCATTTCATGCAAACTGCACCTTTGATCTATTTTTCAAGTCGCTCTGAAAACAGCCATCGTTTTGTACAAAAGCTCAATTTAGAGGCGACCAGAATTAGTGAAGATGAAACATTGCTTGCAACGCAGCCTTTTGTATTACTTTGCCCAACTTATGGTGGCGGTGGTGCTAAAGGTGCAGTGCCTAAAGCGGTTATTCAGTTCTTAAATATTCCTGAAAACCGCCAATTAATACGTGGAGTCATTGCGTCTGGAAATACTAACTTTGGTACAGCTTACGGATTAGCGGGCGATATTATTGCACAAAAATGCCACATCCCTTTTCTGTATCGATTTGAATTATTAGGTACGCAAGAAGATGTCAAGCGCGTAAAAACAGGTTTAAGCACATTTTGGTCAAGCCTGACTGACCAATGCGCCATGAGATAATTAACATGACACAATCAACAGAACAACTGGATTACCATGCACTGAATGCCATGCTAAATCTTTATGATGAGCAAGGTAATATTCAATTTGATAAAGACAAATTGGCGACACACCATTTTTTTCGTCAACATGTAAATCAAAACACGGTATTTTTTCATGATCTAAGAGAAAAATTAGAGTTCTTAGTCCAACAACACTATTACGAAGCTCAAGTGTTAGAACAGTATGAATTTGCCTTTATCAAACAACTATTCAAACAGGCTTATAGCAAAAAGTTTCGCTTTCAATCTTTCCTTGGCGCTTTTAAGTATTACACCAGTTACACCTTAAAAACGTTTGATGGAGAGCGCTACCTTGAACGCTATGAAGATCGCGTTTGTATGGTGGCTCTCACGCTTGCACAAGGTGATACTGACCTTGCTATTCATCTTGTTGATGAGATCATTAGTGGTCGTTTTCAACCCGCAACACCGACTTTTTTAAATTGCGGAAAACAACAACGCGGTGAATTAGTTTCCTGCTTTCTATTACGTATAGAAGATAATATGGAGTCTATCGGCCGATCAGTAAATTCCGCATTACAGCTTTCTAAACGTGGCGGTGGCGTTGCATTTTTGCTCACTAATTTACGTGAAGCAGGCGCTCCCATTAAACGTATAGAGAATCAATCTTCTGGTGTTGTTCCTATTATGAAAATGCTTGAAGATGCTTTTTCCTATGCTAATCAATTAGGTGCAAGGCAAGGCGCTGGTGCTGTTTATCTTCATGCTCATCATCCGGATATTTACCATTTTCTTGATACAAAAAGAGAAAACGCGGATGAAAAAGTCCGAATAAAAACACTCTCATTAGGTGTTGTTATCCCTGATATCACTTTTGAATTAGCAAAACGTAATGAAGATATGTATCTCTTCTCTCCTTATGATGTAGAGCGTGTTTATGGCGTACCTATGTCAGAGATCAGTATTAGTGAAAAATACAGTGAAATGGTAAATAACGCACAAATTCGTAAGAAGAAAATTAAAGCGAGAGAGTTTTTCCAAACACTTGCCGAAATTCAATTTGAATCAGGCTATCCTTATATCATGTTTGAAGATACAGTGAATCGCGCCAATCCTATCGCTGGTAGAATTAACATGAGTAATCTTTGCTCTGAAATTTTACAAGTCAACAGTGCTAGTGAATATCATCCTGACTTAAGTTATCGCCATATAGGTCATGATATCAGTTGTAACTTAGGTTCTATGAATATTGCTATGGCAATGGACTCGCCTAACTTTGCACATACCATCAGCACCGCAATTAAGGCATTAAGTAATGTCTCTGAAATGACAAAAATTGAGTCTGTTCCTTCTATTGAAAAAGGTAATCTCGCTTCTCATGCCATTGGTTTAGGACAAATGAATCTACATGGCTACTTAGCACGTGAAAGGATCTATTACGGCTCTGAAGAAGCGTTAGATTTTACTAACATCTATTTTTATACTGTCACTTACTATGCGTTATTAGCGTCAAATCAATTAGCTATTGAAAAAAAACAGCACTTTAAAGGTTTTGAAAATTCAAAATACGCAACGGGTGAATATTTTAATAAATATCTATCACAACAATGGTTACCTAAAACTCAAAAAGTCCACCAGCTATTTAGCCAATCTAATATTCATATTCCAACTCAAGATGATTGGCAGACTCTCAAGCAATCAATTATGAAGCATGGGATCTATAACCAAAATTTACAAGCGATACCACCGACAGGATCTATTTCCTATATCAACCACTCTACATCAAGCATTCATCCTATTGCTGCACCAATAGAAATTAGAAAAGAAGGTAAAATTGGGCGTGTTTATTACCCAGCCCCCTTTATGTCCAATGAAAATCGTCAATATTATCAAGATGCATATGAAATTGGGGCTGAAAAAATAATCGATACCTATGCTGAAGCTTCTCAACATATCGACCAAGGTTTATCGCTCACATTATTCTTTTCTGATGAAGCAACAACCCGAGATATTAACAAAGCACAAATATATGCATGGCGTAAAGGTATTAAAACCTTGTATTACATTCGTATCCGACAATCTGCATTAGCAGGTACTGAAATCAAAGGCTGTGTTTCGTGTGCGCTTTAATAATAACAATAAGGAGAACATAGCATGTCATCACCTTTATTAAGCCAAGTTAATGCGATTAATTGGAATCGCATTGAAGATGAAAAAGATCTAGAAGTTTGGAATCGTTTAACCATGAATTTTTGGTTACCTGAAAAAATTCCACTCTCTAATGATATTCCCTCATGGAACACGCTGACACCGGCTGAAAAACAACTGACAATCCGTGTTTTCACTGGGCTCACTTTACTTGATACCATCCAAAACACCGTAGGCGCACCAACTTTAATGCCTGATGCACTCACGCCTCATGAAGAAGCCGTGTTATCTAATATCTGTTTTATGGAAGCGGTTCACGCTCGCTCTTACAGTTCCATATTCTCTACACTCTGCTTAACAACTGATGTCGATGAAGCATATCGTTGGAGTGAGGAAAATCCTTACTTACAAAAGAAAGCAGAAATTATTTTGCGTTATTATCAAGATGAAGATCCTTTAAAGAAAAAAATTGCCAGCGTCTTTTTAGAATCCTTTTTATTTTATTCAGGATTCTATTTACCAATGTATTGGTCAAGTCGAGGAAAATTAACCAATACAGCTGATTTAATTCGCCTTATTATTAGAGATGAAGCCGTTCATGGTTATTATATTGGCTATAAATTTCAAAATCAGTTATTAAATAAATCGGAAACAGAGAAACAAGATATTAAAGATTTTGCTTTTTCATTATTATTAGATTTATATGATAATGAGGTGAAATATACTGAAGATCTTTACGACATTGTCGGTTGGACTGAAGATGTTAAAAAATTTCTTCATTATAATGCAAATAAAGCATTAATGAATTTAGGGTATGAAGCTTTATTTCCTGATGAGATAACTGATGTAAGTCCTGCAATTCTTTCTTCATTGTCACCAGATGCAAATGAAAATCACGATTTCTTCTCTGGATCAGGTTCATCTTATGTTATTGGAAAAACCATTAACACTGAAGATGATGATTGGGATTTTTAAGATTTACTAGCCTCATTAAAGATAAGAGAAATAGCCAAATACATTCAATTTAATTATGTATTGGATGTAAAACATAATACACTGAAAAATATAGATTATTTTTTGGTGTATTTTTATTTGTCTATTAAATAATCTAATCAATTGATTTTTGCCGTTCAATGTTGTCAAAAAATCAATTTTTTTCGAATGATTTTAGCTTAACGCCCATAGATAAACCTTATTGTTACACACAAAACATTAAATAACCTAATGTATTTGGATTTTTTTTCATTTATTTTTCATCTTTTTTTCTCTCTATTTTGATATTAAACATTCCTTTTATTGAGTTCCTAATAAAAATAACAATATTTCTAAAAATAAAGTTATTTCAGTTGGTTAGAGTAAAATTCATCTTTTAATAAATTTTCTTTTTTTCACTTTATTTAATTATTAATCATATTTGAAATAAAGAAAATATAGCTAAATTATTTAATTAATTATAATTAACATAGGGTTGCCAGACTCAATCATTGTGGTAGGGTATTTTCCTTACTAAAAATCTTATTTAGGAAAAACAACAACACTTATTAATTAATATTTAATTTATTCCTTTCAATATTTAAATAGGAAACTATATATTGCATGGCAATTAAACTCGAAGTAAAAAACCTCTACAAGGTATTTGGTGAACACCCTAAACGCGCATTTGAATTATTAGAATCTGGTATGAATAAAGATCAGATTTTTGATAAAACGGGGCTTACGGTGGGTGTTCAAAATGCAAATCTGGCAATTGAAGAAGGCGAAATATTTGTCATTATGGGATTATCCGGTTCAGGTAAATCCACTCTAGTCCGCCTTCTCAATCGTCTGATCTCTCCAACAAAAGGAGAAGTGCTTATTGATGGTGAAAATATTGCTACCATGTCGGATAAAGAATTACGACAAGTACGTCGTAAAAAAATCAGTATGGTGTTTCAGTCATTTGCATTAATGCCCCATATGAACGTGCTTGATAACACAGCATTTGGCATGGATCTCGCTGGCTTAAGCAAAGACGAGCGTTATAAAAAAGCCATGGATGCCTTAGAGCAAGTCAATTTAGGCAGTTACGCAAATTCTTGGCCTGATGAGCTTTCTGGGGGGATGCGTCAACGTATAGGTCTTGCCCGGGCGCTTGCTAATGATCCTGATATATTGTTAATGGATGAAGCCTTTTCAGCACTTGATCCACTAATTCGTACAGAAATGCAAGATGAGTTATTAAGCTTACAAGGCGATAAACAACGCACCATTGTGTTTATCTCCCATGATCTGGATGAAGCTATGCGTATTGGCGACCGAATTGCCATTATGCAAGGTGGCGTTGTTGTCCAAACGGGAACGCCGGATGAAATACTCAACAATCCAGCAAATGATTATGTGCGTACGTTTTTCCGTGGCGTTGATATTAGCCACGTATTTAGCGCAAAAGATATTGCCAAACGTCGCCCAGAAACCTTACTGCATATAGCTCCTGGTTTTGGCCCACGCTCCGCCTTGAAAGTACTCGAAGATGAAGATAGAAACTTTGGCTATCTCATTGAACGGGGAAGAAAATTTGTTGGCATCGTTTCCATTACGTCTCTTGAAGAGGCACTTAAAAATAAACAACCTATTGAGTCAGCTATTTTACCTGAGCCTTGCGCCATTAATGGTGATACACCATTAAACGAGCTGATTTCAACTGTTGCACAATCTCCCTGTGCTATTCCTGTTATTGATGAAAAAAATCGTTATATCGGCTTAATTTCTAAAGGAATGTTACTACAAGCACTGGATAAGGAGACGCCAAATGAGTAATACAACAGATCAAAATACGACTTTGGATGCAGATATCCAAGAAACCATAACAAGTGAGACAACACAAGGGACAACCAATAACGCCAGTGATGATCCTTGGGCAACAACAGATACAAGCACAACAGAAAGCGATCCTTGGAACAGTACTGACAGTGCATCAACAGATGCCGATCCATGGGGCGCTGGTGGTAGTACTGAAAATATCGATACCTCATCCACAGGCAGTGATTGGCTAGATGCAGCACCAACAGATGTTACACCAGATTCATTCAATCTAATGGATCCGTTTCACAATACGCTGATCCCATTAGATTCATGGGTTACCGATGCGATTGACTGGATTGTGTTGCACTTTCGTCCCGTTTTCCAAGGTATTCGTGTACCTGTTGATTTGGTATTAAGCGGTTTTGAAAATTTCTTAACCTCAATGCCTGCACCTATCGCCATTATTCTGTTTTCTCTGATTGCATGGCAACTTTCAGGTAAAGCCATGGGTATCGCATCTTTTATCTCATTAATACTCATTGGTGCGATTGGTGCTTGGTCCGAAGCCATGGTGACCCTCGCATTAGTACTCACTTCATTACTGTTTTGTCTTGTTATCGGGCTTCCATTAGGAATATGGCTAGCTAACAGTGATAGAGCATCCAAAATTGTTCGGCCTTTACTGGATGCAATGCAGACAACACCTGCGTTTGTTTACTTAGTTCCTATCGTCATGTTATTTGGTATTGGTAACGTGCCCGGCGTTGTGGTCACCATTATTTTTGCTTTACCTCCCATTGTGAGATTGACCATTTTGGGGATCAAACAAGTCCCTGAAGATTTAATTGAAGCAGCACAATCATTTGGTGCGAATCCTCGCCAAATGTTATTTAAAGTGCAATTACCGCTTGCCATGCCAACGATTATGGCGGGTGTAAACCAAACACTGATGTTAGCACTTTCAATGGTTGTTATTGCATCAATGATCGCCGTTGGTGGATTAGGTCAAATGGTATTACGTGGCATAGGTCGTCTTGATATGGGTCTTGCTGCCGTAGGAGGCGCAGGTATTGTTATCCTCGCCATTATCCTTGACCGATTAACACAATCTTTAGGCCAAAACAGCCGTCATAAAGGTAATCGATGCTGGTATATGACAGGGCCTATTGGCTTAATTTGCCGACTCTTTGGCAAAAAAGCATCGTAATAAACATTTACACTATTAATTAAAAAATCAATAAAGAACATCACGTTCAATCAATATAAGAAATAGAAGTGGCAGTTCTGCTGTCACTATTTATCTCTTACCATAACAACAGAAGGAAAAACTATGCGTAATCCAGTTCTCTGGGCAACCGTATTGTCCGCCACACTGATAAGCACCCAGTTATCCGCTGCTGATTTACCTGGAAAAGGGATTTCGGTTCAACCTGTGCAAAGTACGATTTCTGAAGAAACCTTTCAAACTTTAATCGTTAACAAAGCACTAGAACAATTAGGTTACACTGTTCAGCCAATTAAAGAAGTTGACTATAACGTTGCTTACTCCTCTATCGCCAATGGTGATGCAACCTTTATGGCCGTCAGTTGGGTTCCTCTTCATAATTCACAATATGCCGCGGCGGGAGGTGATAATACCTTTTATCGTAAAGGGAATTATGTCGTTAATGCGGCTCAAGGTTACTTGATTGATAAAAAAACAGCAGAAAAATATAACATTACAAATATTGAGCAATTAAAAGATCCTAAAATTGCTAAATTATTTGATGCCAATGGTGATGGCAAAGCCGATTTAACCGGGTGTAATCCGGGATGGGGTTGTGAAGAAGCTATCAACAATCACTTAAAAGCCTATGGATTGGAAAAATCGGTTACACACAACCAAGGTAATTACGCGGCAATGATGGCTGATACCATCACTCGCTATAAAGAAGGCAAACCCATTTTTTATTACACTTGGACACCTTACTGGATAAGTGATGTATTAAAACCGGGTAAAGATGTTGTTTGGCTACAAGTACCGTTTTCTTCATTACCAGGTGATGATAAAACTGATACCACATTAGCAAATGGTAAAAACTATGGCTTCCCGCCAAGTACCATGCACATCGCAGCAAATAAAAAATGGGCTGAAGAAAACCCTGCTGCGGCAAAACTCTTTGAAGTCATGAAAGTGTCTGTTGCCGATATTAATGCGCAAAACTTACGTATGCATAATGGTCAAAAATCACAAGCAGATATTGAGCGCCATGCTAATGCTTGGATCAAAGCACATCAAAAAACCTTTGATGGTTGGATTGAGCAAGCCCAAGCAGCTGCAAAATAATCAATAAATAATCTTAATTTAAGATTATCACAAAACAGGTCACACTATTGTGGCCTGTTTTTATTGATAAAGACTAAAATGAAATATTATTAGGCCGAACGAAACTTATATAATAATTAAAAGATATTAATACCACTTTATTATTAAGATTATTCTTTTTATTAATGGCTGAGATAGGCCTATCTTTCATTCTCTCATTTCTTCAATTATGATTATCCTTTTCTCCAGTTGCCATTTTGGCACTCTCGTTTTTATATTTTAGATAAGGAATAAACTGTGTCTTACACTAATAAACCCGTACCAGAAGAAATTAAACGTTGGAACTGGGGTGCTTTCATGTTCAATATTATTTGGGGATTTGGTAATAAATCCTATCTTCCATTATTAGCGCTTGTTCCTTTACTTAATCTCGTTTGGATCTTTGTCTGTGGTATTAAAGGGAATGAATGGGCTTGGAAAAATGGTGATTATGATTCTGTTGAAACCTTTATGAAAGTGCAAGAAACATGGAATAGAGCGGGCTTTGTTTACTTTATTATTAGTATCGTTATGGCTGTTCTTTTCTTTATTTTCTTCTTCACTACCATGATGGCAATGATTGCAACTTCTGCCTCACACGGTTATTAATTCAATATATTGGGTATAAACTCTTAATGACAATAAATCCCATAATATCCATGGGGTTTATCTGTTTTTACTTGCAATAATATTCGAAACATTTTGCTACTATAAATCACTGATGACGAAAATAAAAATATTCCAATCCACTGATAGTAAGCATCATTTTTTTACTAAGGAATGAACCATAATAATATGTTTTTATATGGTTATTAGCTTGATAGATAGAGGTGCCCCCAACTTCATCAATAGTGATAATAATTATCATCATCTTTTTTCACTTAACACTAAATACAGATAACTACACTATTGATCCCTCATTATATTTAAATATCATATAAAACAATATATTAAATAAATCAAACTACTTTATTGGTTGTTATAAAGTGTTTAATATCCCTTATTTTCATTCCCTCCTTTTAATTCTCTAATTATAATTGCGCACACATTTCTAAAGAAAAATTAATAATTTTCAAAGTAAAATAATAAATACAAACACAGAACAGTCTGATAATTACAATTATATACATTTGATTTTTCTTTTATTTTTAGAGCTAAACATTTATTAATTCAGGTAAATTTCAGAAAATAGTTTTATGACCAAATCGTAAATAAATTAAACATTTGAAATAAATATATTCAATAAGATAAAAATAAGCTAATAATAAAACAATAATTTTGAGATAGTATACGCACTTTTGAACACAAGGATGCGTCATGACAATTTATGACTTAAAACCCAAATTTCAATCTCTCTTGCGCCCTTATGTAAAACAATTATTTACAAAAGGGATCACCGCAAATCAAGTTACACTGTCTGCCTTACTGTTATCCATTGCCGTTGGTGGATTACTTTTGCTTTATCCTTCTCCTCGTTTATTTTTATTACTCCCTTTTGTCCTCTTTTTTCGGATGGCGCTTAATGCCATTGATGGCATGCTTGCCCGAGAACATAATCAAAAAAGTGCGCTTGGAGCGATATTAAACGAAGCTAGCGATGTTATTTCAGACATTGCACTCTATTTACCTTTTGTTTTTATTTTTCCACAGGCCTACTGGTGGATCATGCTGGCACTTTTTTTAATGATAATGACTGAGTTTTTAGGTGTTCTTGCCCAAACTATTCATGCGTCTCGTCGTTATGATGGCCCCATGGGAAAAAGTGATAGAGCCTTTATTTTCGGTGCTATTGCGTTTTTTATCGGAATATTCCCCTCACTGACATTATCAGAAAACACGCATTATCTTTTTATTATTATTAATTTATTACTTTTGTTGACTTGTTATCACCGAATTCATCGCGCACTAAAAGAAGCAACGATGACAGATAAAGATAAGGATACATCGTTATGAATCAACAACCGCAATATCAAACTCAAAGGAATATGATTGAGTCTGAATTTACCACCAGCGATAAGACACCACTGTATTATCGCCACTGGCCTGCTCAAATTACCACTGAGCCAAAAGCAATTATTTTATTTCACCGAGGTCATGAACACTCAGGGCGTGTTTCTCATCTAGTTGATGAGTTAGATCTTCCTGATTTTTCAATGTTTGCTTGGGATGCTCGTGGACATGGTAAAAATGAAGGTGCTCGCGGTTATAGCCCATCAATGGGAACATCAATAAAAGATATCGACGAATTCGTTCATTACGTTTCATCCAACTATAATATTCCAATGGAGAATATTCTGGTTGTTGGTCAAAGTGTCGGTGCTGTTTTAGTAACTGGTTGGGTACACGATTATGCCCCAAAAATCCGTGGTATGGTGTTAGCCTCGCCAGCATTTAAAGTGAAGTTATATGTTCCTTTTGCACGTACCGGCCTCGCCTTAATGCAAAAAGTTCGTGGCCTTTTTTACGTCAATTCGTATGTGAAAGCCAAATACTTAACCCATGACCAAAGTCGTATAGACTCTTTTAATCAAGACTCTCTGATCACTCGCCCTATTGCCGTCAATATTTTATTAGAACTTTATAAAACGGCAGATCGTGTTGTTGAAGATGCAAGTGCGATTACTTTACCAACACAATTATTTATTTCAGGTAATGATCATGTGGTTCACGCCAAGCCTCAACACCTTTTCTATGAACGTTTAAATACCCCTATCAAAGAAAAGCACGTCTTACCCGGCTTTTACCACGATACATTAGGTGAAAAAGACAGGGTTATCCCTATTAATAAAATGCGTAGTTTTATCGAAACCTTATTTGCACAACCACTTTATCAACATGATTACCAGCATGAAGATACTTGGAGCCATAGCGCTGATATGTATCGTGCATTACAGACCCCTCTTCCTAAATATTGTCTAAAAAAACTTTATTATAAAGTACTTAGTCGTTCTATGAGCACTTTAGGTAAAGCATCTGAAGGGGTTGCGCTGGGTTACGATAAAGGTTTTGATTCTGGATCGACTCTAGATTATGTCTACCGTAATCAGCCTCAAGGGAAAGGATTATTTGGTCGAGTTGTTGATAGGCAGTATCTAAATAGTATTGGTTGGCAAGGGATCCGCCAACGTAAAATCAATATTGAAAATACGATCCGCTACGCAATTCGCCAATTAATACAAAATAATATGCCTGTGCATATTATGGATATCGCAGCAGGACAAGGGCGCTATCTTTTTGATGCTGTTAATGATTATAGCAAGATTGATTCAATTTTAATGCGTGATTATAGCACCATTAATGTCGAACAAGGCAGAATGGCGATTAAAGAGCGTCACTTAGAAGATAAAGTACGCTTTGAAGAAGGTAACGCTTTTGATGCAGAAAGTTTGAGTTCAGTTTCACCTTCACCAACGTTAGGCATTGTCAGTGGACTCTATGAATTATTCCCTGAAAATCATCTGCTAAAAGAGTCTTTAAAAGGACTATCGCAAGCCATACCTAGTGGCGGTTTATTGATTTATACCTGTCAACCTTGGCACCCTCAGCTTGAAATGATTGCGCGTGTATTACCAAGTCACCAAAATGGACAACCTTGGATCATGCGTTGCCGTAGTCAAGGGGAAATGGATGCTTTAGTCAATGAAGCGGGATTTGAAAAGTTAGATCAACAAATTGATCATTGGGGGATTTTCAGTGTATCGATAGCAAAACGTCGCTAACAGAATATACCATCAATCACTGGGCTATCGCTATATGGCAACATATAGCGATAGCTTTAAGACGTTGTAAAACAGAAATATAAACAAATAAAGGAATTTTAGTATGGGTGGAACCCAACATTCTCAAATAACATCATCAAGAAAAAGTATCTGGCTCGCTGGTATTGTATGGCTGTTATTTCTGGCTCCATTTTTCTATTTAACTTATATGCAAGTTAACACTTATACTTCCACTTTATCTGATGTTCCTTCTTTTGTTTATTCATGGGAAAAAGCGATCCCCTTTTTACCCTGGACAATCATTCCTTATTGGAGTGTAAATATTGCCTACGGTATTTCACTGATTATTTGTACAACGCTAAGAGAGCAATTTATACATGGATTACGTTTAATTGTGGCCTCACTTATTGCTTGTGCTGGTTTTTTATTATTTCCATTAAAATTTAGTTTTACTCGCCCAACAACAGAAGGGGTTTCTGGCTGGTTATTTACCCAATTAGAAGGTTTCGATTTACCCTATAATCAAGCCCCTTCTTTGCACATTATTTTATTGTGGATAATTTGGTTACGTTTTCGCGCACATACGCCCAAATCATGGCAATGGTTTTTGAATTTATGGTCATTGCTTATTGCTATTTCTGTGCTGACAACATGGCAACATCACTTTATTGATATTATTACAGGCTTTGGTGTTGGTGTGTTTATTTGTTATTTATTACCAATAAACTCTCGTTGGAAATGGCATTTTACCGGCAGCAAACGCAGTTTACGTATTGGTAAAAATTATGCGTTATCAGCAATGGTGTTTTATCTGTTATCTTTTGGCCTGCAAGGTTTCTTTTGGATCTTTCTCTGGCCAGCAATCACATTAACTTTTGTAACTTTGGGTTATTTAGGGGCTGGAGCTTCTATTTTTCAAAAAAATACACAGGGTGAAATTCCCCTTTCTGCACAGATAATCCTATTACCTTATCGCTTTTTTGCTTGGTGTACTTATCGCTATTATTTAACTCGTTGCCAAACTCCCAGTTTAGTGGCGGAAGGTGTTTTACTAGGTGGACGCCCTCTCTATAAATTAAACGCTAACGCAGTGTTTGATTTAACCTGTGAATGGCCAAGAAACAAATTTAGCCAAAATCAGCTTTATTTAGCCCAACCTCAAATCGATTTATTACCATTATCTCCTGATGATATCAGCAAAGCCATGTTGTCTATGGAACATCTTAGCCAAGTAGGAACTGTTTATATTCATTGCAAATTAGGTTATTCGCGCAGTGCTACTATTGCAGTCGCATGGCTAGTTTATAATGGCACAGTTGATACCTTGGAGGACGCAATAAAACAGGTGTATCAAACACGCCCTCAAGTGATTTTAAATCCAGAAACACAAGAGGCATTACAAATTTGGTATTCACATTTCCAACAAAATAGAGGCAACAATGCTGACAACAAAAACTAGCGGTAAAGTCATTGTATCTTTAACTCAAAGTTGGCGTTATTTACTGCTGTTATCACTGTTACCTTATATAAACACATGGCCTGTTTTTAGCCTTCACGTTCACAATAAATTAGCATTCTTTGGTGCTTCTCTTTTATTTTTATTTACGCAATATCACCTTTTTCGTTTATGGCTTGATAGTCATTTTTTTCAAGCCCTTTATCGCTATCAAGACCATGTTAGCTTTGATGAAAGTCTCTCTACATTATTTCCTAAACGCCCCAAAAAACAGACGATGGAAGCCCGCTGGTTAGGGACTAAACGTCTATTTTCTTTTGCAGTTATTGGTATTTCAGTTCAATGGATATGGTGTTTGGCTATACTTTTTCTTACGTCTTTTAGTTATTAATAAGCTAGGTTCAATATTTATTCATTATACAAAACAATATGTTATAAAAATAAAATCTAAGGAGTAATATCAAATTAATTGAACATCTCTATCACAGTAATTCTTTTCTCAAAAAAATGACTCATGTTACTATCATTTACCTTACAAATGATTCGTTATGAGTATTATGGAAAACAGCGCACCAAAAACCTCGCTAAGCAAAGGTCTTATTTTACTTATGGCAGTTGCCACTGGCATGGTTGTTGCCAGTAATTACTATGCACAGCCACTACTTGATTCAATCGCAAACTATTTCCACATATCGGCTACTATGGCCGGATTTATTGTCACCACAGCACAATTAAGTTATGCCATCGGATTAATGTTATTAGTGCCTCTTGGCGATATTTTTGAACGTCGCTCACTCATTATTACCATGACATTAATTTCAGCGAGTGGTCTATTAATTACTGCTATGGCCTCTAATATTTGGGTAATGTTAATAGGAACTGCACTCTCAGGCATGTTCTCCGTTGTGGCTCAAATTCTTGTTCCTTTTGCTGCAACGCTTGCCGCGCCACATCAACGAGGAAAAGCCGTCGGAACGATTATGAGTGGTCTTTTACTCGGGATCTTACTGGCGAGAACGGCATCTGGGTTAATGGCGTCATTTACTAATTGGCAGGGTATTTTCTGGGTAGCAAGTATTTTTCTGGCAATTTTGGCTATCACTTTATGGCGCTGTTTACCCACTTATAAAAGTGAAACTAACTTAAATTATTTCCAATTGCTAGGCTCTATTTTCAAATTATTTGCAACAACTCCCGTATTAAGAACGCGCTCATTAGTTGGTGCACTTATTTTTGCTCACTTTGGTTTATTATGGACTTCAATGGCTTTTTTATTGGCTTCTGATCCTTTTAATTACTCAGATGCCGTGATTGGTTTATTTGGTCTTGTTGGTGCTGCAGGTGCATTAATGGCCGGTAAAGCAGGTGTATTAGTTGATAAAGGAAAAGGTAAAAAAACCACTACCGTGGGATTAGCCATCCTTTTTCTTTCTTGGGGTTTTATCGTTATTGCACCTTATTACCACTGGATAGGGCTCATCAGCTTTATTATTGGTGTTGTCTTGCTAGACTTAGCTGTTCAAGGTGTTCACGTTACCAATCAGAGCACCATATACCGTATTTTACCGGATGCTAGAAACCGCCTAACTGCCGCTTATATGACAAGCTATTTTATCGGTGGTGCATTAGGATCTTTACTATCAGGCTATGCTTATCATCAATATGGATGGACAGGGGTTTCCATCGCTGGATTAGTCATTGGTGTTATTGGACTTATTGTTTGGTTTTTAGGTTATAAAAATGATCCAATAATCCACGCTGAATAATTTTCAAACCCAAGGATGGGTTATATTATTTCTTCAATCCTACTGTAATCAGAATAAAATGTTAATGTTTTAACAGCGTGATTACTATTAATGTATATCATCATCCTATTCTTTATTAAGAATAATTATATCAATCCCCCCAATAAAGCACTATATAAATAATTTCATTTCGATATCATCAACATAACAACCATTGGTAGTTATAATAAAATTATTACGTGTTTTATCGTAAAAAATGATCCCTTTTTTCGTAAATAGACTACTATTCATTGTCAGATAAGTGATAAATTAATTTTATTAACTTATTGCAAAGAGATAAGTACCTATCTTTTTTTTGTGTTATCATTCAGAAAATTTATGAATCAGGTAACATAATCAAAAAAACATAGTGACTATAAATAATAAAAATTGCTAAATTGTGTGTTTAATATACCATTTAACATGTTGATAACAGCATTATCCTAATTTTCGAAACTAACAAGGTGTCTAAAAATGGAAAGCTCATTTACGCCAACAGAAGAATTACTAAACACTCGCGCTACACAACAGAAATCGCTTAACAAAGATATTCCTTATCAAGAAATTTTGTTAACTCGCCTTTCTATGCATGTTCAAAGCAAACTTCTTGAAAGTCGTAATAATATGTTGAAGTCTCAGGGTATTAACGAGACATTATTTATGGCACTAATGATATTAGATACGACAGAAAATCGTAGTATTCAACCATCAGAATTAAGTGCAGCTTTAGGCTCTTCAAGAACAAATGCAACGCGTATTGCTGATGAGCTTGAAAAACAAGGTTGGATTGAACGCCGTGAAAGTCATAATGACCGCCGTTGTTTACATCTCCATTTAACTGATGCAGGCGAAGAGTTTTTAAATAGCTTATTACCACCACAACATCAATGTTTAAAACAAATCTGGTCTGTATTAGATCAATCTGAACAAAGACAGCTTGAAACACTAATGCGTAAGTTATTATTACAATTAGATACTTTGGCTGAAAAAGGTTGTGAATAAGTAGCATAATAAATAGTTTTATTGATCTAATCCTATTTACGCCATAAATCGGCAAACATACTTACCCATTAGCATTTATAATTTACCTTCACGCTAATTATTATTCTAAGATTGACTTTATAATTATGTTTCCAGTTTTAATACTGGAAACATATCTAATGATGTTTTTCTGGTTTTATGGAGATCTTCTAAATGAGTGTTAATGAGGAAAATACCCTCCCTCAGGCTCCCATTCGCAATAAAAAACGAACTCGCCGAAATGTTTTACTGTTGCTAACTATCCTATTTATTGTTGCAGCCGTAGCTTATACAGCTTATTGGTTTATGGTATTAAGACATCATGAAACGACAGATAATGCTTATGTAACTGGCAATCAAATCATGGTGATGCCACAAATTTCAGGTTCTGTTACCACTGTTTATGTGGATAACACCGATTTTGTAAAAGCAGGAGCCCCCTTAGTTTTATTAGATTCAAGTGATGAAAAATTGGCATTAGAAAAAGCAAAAACAGCATTAGCAAATAGTGTTCGCCAAATGCATCAGCAAATCATCACAGGTCGCCAACTAAAAGCAAACATCATTTTACGAGAATCAGAGCTCACTAAATTACAAAATGATCTTCGTCGTCGCGAAGTTTTAGGCGAACGCAATGTCATTGGTAAAGAAGAACTTCAACACGCCAGAGAGGCAGTATCTACCGCAAAAGCGGCTTTAGAAGTTGCAAAAGAGCAATATAATGCTAATCAAGCAATTATCTTAAACACACCAATTGCAAAACAACCTTCTGTTTTACAAGCCTCGACTGATGTTCGTAATGCATGGCTCGCATTAGAACGTACTAAAATTTTAAGCCCAACAGATGGCTATGTTTCGCGTCGTAGCGTTCAAGTCGGCGCACAAGTCTCGCCGGGTAAACCATTAATGGCCGTTGTTCCTGTAACGGGTATGTGGATTGATGCCAATTTTAAAGAAACCCAGCTCGCTAATATGCGTATTGGGCAACCGGCAAAGATCACAACTGATTTTTACGGCAAAAAAGTCATTTATCACGGCACTGTATTAGGTTTAGATATGGGAACAGGTAGTGCTTTCTCATTATTACCAGCGCAAAATGCCAGTGGTAACTGGATAAAAGTTGTTCAACGCTTGCCGGTTCGTATTTCTTTAGATGAAAAAGAATTAGCGGAAAAACCACTGCGTATTGGTCTTTCTTCTGAAGTGACTGTCGATACGATTAACCTTGATGGAAAAGTATTATCACACAGTGAACGCCAAACGCCAGCTTACCATACTGATGTTT
The DNA here is from genome assembly GCF_003144395.1 of Proteus faecis. GTDB lineage: Bacteria > Pseudomonadota > Gammaproteobacteria > Enterobacterales > Enterobacteriaceae > Proteus > Proteus faecis. Next base: position 434,626 of record NZ_PENZ01000045.1, read on the forward strand.
TAACAATTGATATGTCAGAGATTAATAAACTGATCAATGAAATCATTGAACAAAATGCAGGACAATAAAGGCGAGGTGTAAAGGTGATCAAAGAGCCATTACAAGGAGGAAAACTTGCCTTAATGACCATCGCCCTTGCGTTGGCAACCTTTATGCAAGTTCTCGATTCTACAATCGCTAACGTAGCCATTCCAACTATTGCAGGAAACTTAGGTGCCTCTAACTCACAAGGTACTTGGGTTATTACCTCTTTTGGTGTGGCGAATGCTATTTCTATCCCCATTACTGGTTGGTTAGCAAAACGTATTGGTGAAGTTCGACTCTTTATGTGGTCAACAGCACTTTTTGCACTAACCTCTTGGCTTTGTGGCATTTCTCAAAGTCTTGAAATGCTTATTTTCTTTCGTGTACTTCAAGGCTTAGTTGCAGGACCATTAATTCCTTTATCACAAAGTTTGCTATTGAATAACTATCCACCAGCAAAACGAAATATGGCACTTGCACTATGGTCAGTAACCATTGTTGTTGCACCGATTTTAGGGCCTATTTTAGGTGGCTACATCAGTGATAACTATCATTGGGGATGGATATTCTTTATTAACGTTCCATTTGGTGTGTTGATTATTATGTGTATATCAAACACCCTAGCTGGACGCGAAACCAAAACTGAAATTAAACCAATAGATACTATTGGTCTTGTTTTACTCGTCGTGGGTATAGGTGCTTTACAAATCATGCTCGATCAGGGTAAAGAGCTCGATTGGTTTAATTCGACAGAAATCATAGTCCTCGCCATTGTGGCAGTAGTTGCACTCAGCTTCTTAATTGTTTGGGAGTTAACAGACGATCATCCAGTGATAGATCTCTCGCTCTTTAAGAGTCGAAACTTTACCATTGGTTGTGTCACACTCAGCCTCGCCTATATGATCTATTTTGGCACCATTGTTTTACTGCCCCTGCTTTTACAAGAGGTCTTTGGCTATACAGCAACATGGGCTGGATTAGCATCAGCATCAGTAGGTTTACTGCCTTTAATTATCACACCGATAATAGGCAAGTTTGGTGGTAAAGTGGATTTACGCTATATCATCAGCTTTAGCTTTATTATGTTTTCTGTGTGTTTTTATTGGCGAGCTTACACCTTCGAACCAGGAATGGATTTTTCCACTGTGGCATGGCCTCAATTCTGGCAAGGTTTAGCCGTTGCGTGTTTCTTTATGCCATTAACAACAATGACATTATCTGGATTACCACCAGAAAAAATGGCATCAGCGTCAAGTCTTTCGAACTTCTTAAGAACATTGGCAGGGGCAATTGGCGCATCCTTAACCACAACAATTTGGACACAAAGAGAATCGCTTCACCATGAAACCTTTGTAGAAAAAATTAATCCACTCGATCCTGATTCGCAAATGGCGTACCAACAAATGAATGATCTTGGTCTTTCAAATGAACAAGCATCAGCATATTTAGCGAAAATGATCACAGAGCAGGGATTAATTATTTCAGCCAATGAAATTTTTTGGTTAGCAGCAGGTATTTTCCTTATCATGATGGTCGTGGTTTGGTTTGCAAAACCGCCTTTCTCACCGGGGAAATAATGCCATTAACGTAGGCCTTATAAATAAAAATCCCGCTTAAAAATCATAATAATTAAGCGGGATTTTTTATATTATATTTAAATCAATAAAGCAATTAGCCTTTGTGCTGACGCCACCATTCAGCTAATAACACACCAGAAGCTACAGAGACGTTTAAGCTTTCAACGTGCCCAGTACCGCCGATGTAAATGCTCATATCACCTTGATTTAAAGTACCTTCACTTAAACCATCTTTCTCTTGACCTATGATAAGTACCATTTTCGCCGGTAATTGCGCTTTTGATAATGGCACACTGCCTTTATGACTTGATGTTGCCACCAGCGTATAACCCGCTTTTTTAAATTTATCTAAAGTTTGAGCAAAATTATCAGCATCAATACCTTGGATATATTCAGCACCACCTTCTGCGGTACGAACAGCAGCACCAGATTCCAAGACAGCAGAATCAGGAGAGATAACGCCTTTCACACCAAAGTGTGCACAACTACGCATAATAGCCCCTACATTATGTGGATTCCCCACATCTTCAAGTGCTAATACGCAATCATGTTCAGGTGCATCTTTCAGATAAGTTTCTGCATCATGACCAACACGTTTTTTGATTAAAAAGCATACGCCACCATGATGATCAGTACGAGCGGCTTTGACCATCTCTTCTTCTTCAACAACATGATAAGCTTTACGGTTTGCAGCCATCCATTTTAGGGCATCACGAAAACGAGGTGTCACATCTTGTAAAAACCAAGCACGAACAATTGCATCAGGACGATTTTTAAACATTGCCTGACAGGCATTTTCACCATAAATGCGGGTTTCTTCTAAACGCTGACGACGTAGCTGTTCAGGATCGATTTGGCTCTTGCCAGTAATGCCATCGTGCTCTTTAATTGCCTCTTCGCCCGCAGGGCGAGAAACCGTTTTCCATGGAGAAAAACTTCCGCCTTCGCTATCGCGAGAAGGTTTGGATTCATTACGTGATGTACCACGCCCTGAAGGCTTACCTGCACCGCGATCATCACGACGAGAAAATTTGTTATCACCACGTCTGTTATCGCGATTTTTATCATCGCGGTTATCACGTCTATTATCACGACTTTTGTCGTTACGGTTATCACCACGACCATTTTCAGGACGACGGGATGGTTTTTTAGGTTTATTGTCGGCATTGTCCTCACTACGGACATACATCACTTTTACTTTGCCGTTTTTACCTTCATAAGAATCGTTCATTTGTCTCTCCAACTGCAATAGGGGCGCAGATTACATGATAGTTTAGCAACTGTCACCGAGAGAATCACGCAGAGTAAGAGATAAACCTATATCAAAAAACACTCTCTTTCAAAATAAGATCAGATTCAACAAAACGAAAAAGTGTATCCATGATCAATTTTTTCCTAAAATCATGATTAAATACAGCTTGGTCTTCATCTGTCTGGCCAAGAAAGTTTTTTCCTGTATTTTGTAATACTGTTTTTATTGTAGATGTTAAATCAGCTATTTTTTTATCATTTAATTTATTCAATTCATTTTGTAAATTATCAATATAATTAAGTGCAAAAAGACCACATCCATTAGGTACATTTTTTTGTAAATTGTCTTCTATATTAAAGATATTAAATCCTTTTTCTTTTAATCTAGCTAATAATTTATTACGATCATCATTTTCTTTTTTAATTGAAGATAATGAGTCACATAAAAAACAACTATCTTTATAAGTAAATAATGCTACCCAATGATTGTGGTTGACTAAAGCGATGTAATTTTTTAACTCATCAGTTTTTTTTTCATTTTCTATTTTTTTAAGTACTGTTTCATAATCGCTAATATCACATTGATAGGGTTGAAATGAAACCCAAGATTGTAATTCTGATGCAGAAATATAACGATTATTATTGCTTACGCTTTCAGAGTTTACGCTTTCAGTACTGTCTGCTAACACAACATTCTTTAAATAAGTATCAATCACTGAGATAAAAACATTGTCTCCATCTCCTTCTTGTTTAGCTATTTCTGTTCCGCAAGCCATAGCACTTAATAAAGGTCGTTCTTTGAAATATTCGCTCTCACCTTTTACTTTTACTTCATAGAGTGATTTAATTAGTTCCTTAATATCTTCTCTTATCGAATCACTTAATTTTGAATAAATTAAGTAGAGTTGATTTGTTGCATATAGGCTTATTTTTATATCATCATGAAACATGATATTTATCAAATATTCTAAATCTTTTGAACTTCCATTCCTTACTAAATCAGCAAGTTTATTTATTTGATTTTTAGCAATATCAAGATTACGACTCAAACTATCTTTATTAAAAATATCAAATAGATTTTTAATTTCATTATCATTAATACTCTGTTGATTAGAAACAAAAGAGATTGGCATTATGTTCATAAATCACCACAAATTATTAAATAATAATAATCCTATTACCATCCAGTAAATTAACTTTCATAAAAAAAACAACTGATAGTAGACTTTTGGGTATCATGATAATATTCGATTCTTTTTTATGAGTATTGGTCAATCTGTTATGCATGACAATGCAGTCTCTCGACTTCGTCAATATCGACTTTCGATTTCAACTCGTCCTTTTAAAGCGCGAGGTTTTCGTACAAAACGTTGCTCTTTTTGCTTATTACCTGAAAAACAGTGTCTTTGTGACACAATTGTCAATCAACCCGCAAAAAGCCTATTTTGTTTATTGATGTATGATACTGAAGTGATGAAGCCAAGTAATACGGGGAAATTAATTGCCGATGTATTACCAGACACGCGAGCTTTTTTATGGTCCCGAACGACGCCAGAACAAGCCTTGCTTGACCTCATCAATACACCAGATAGGCAAGCTTATGTTGTCTTCCCTGAAAGCTATGCATCAAGTGAACGTATTGTATACAACCAACTCCCTACAAATAGCAAACCACCTTTATTTATTCTTCTTGATGGTACTTGGAGTGAAGCACGCAAAATGTTTCGCAAAAGCCCCTATCTTGATGCTCTGCCTATCTTCTCTTTAAATGAAGCCAGCAAATGTGACTACGTGCTTCGCCAAGCAGCAAGAGAAGAGCAACATTGTACCGCAGAGGTCGCTGCCTCTATTTTAGAGAATGTCGGCGATATTCAAGCTTCACAACAACTTTTTTCTCATTTTAGTTACTTTCGTCAACAATATTTACTTGGAAAACCAGACCGAAGTCAGGCAAAAGAAGTGTAAATCAGCTACATTGAATAGCAGTTGATAATGAAACGCTGGAGTGAATATGAGCCAACGAGGTCTTGAAGCACTATTACGTCCTAAATCTATTGCAGTGATCGGTGCTTCTGAAAAATTGGGTCGAGCAGGAACAACAATGATGAGAAACCTGCTCAGCGGTGGATTTAATGGTCCTGTGTTTCCAATTAATCCATCTCGTGGCTCTGTCTCTGGTGTTTTTACTTATCCTTCTATTGATAAATTACCTCAAGTTCCTGATCTCGCAATTATTTGTACACATCATCGTCGCAATCTTGAGCTACTAAAACAATTAGGTGAATCGGGTTGCAAAGCCGTGATTGTGCTTTCCGCACAACCTGAACAATTTCAACCAATAAAATTACTTTGCCAGCAATATCACATCCGCTTACTTGGCCCAAATAGTTTGGGGCTTTTAGCGCCGTGGCAAGGTTTAAATGCTAGCTTTTCACCTCTGCCTGTTAAAAAAGGAAAGTTAGCTTTTATTTCGCAATCAGCAGCTGTTGCCAATACGATTTTAGATTGGGCTTACTATCGTAATATTGGTTTTTCCTATTTTATTGCGTTAGGTGATAACCAAGATATCCAAGTTGATGATTTGTTAGATTTTCTAGCAAGAGACAGTAAAACCAGTGCCATTTTATTGCATCTCGAACATATCAAAGATGCACGGCGTTTTATGTCAGCATCTCGTAGTGCTTCGCGCAACAAACCTATTCTGGTGATAAAAAGCGGTCGTACTCAAAAAGCTCAACTGCTACTGGGCGATACACCGAGTTATGACGTCGCTTATGATGCGGCTTTTCAACGTGCTGGGTTATTACGAGTACAAGATACCCATGAAATGTTTTCTGCCGTTGAAACACTTAGCTATATGACGCCTTTAAAAGGTGAAAGATTAATGATTATGAGTAATGGCTCAGCACCTGCCGCGATGGCAATTGATGAGCTATTTTTACATTCAGGAAAACTCGCACAAATTACAGATGAAACAAAACAAAAGCTACAAAGTGTTATTCAAGAAGAAAATAGCATTCGTAACCCGCTAAACTTAGGTGATGATACAACGGTTGATCGTTATATTTTGGCATTGAATTGTTTGTTGGATAGCCATGATCATGATGCTTTGCTTCTTATTCACACACCGAGTGCCATTGCTCCTAGCATTGAAACTGCTCAACGAGTGATAGAGGCCATCAATAAACATCCTCGACGTAAATGGCTTACCGTTTTCACTAACTGGGGTGGAGAGTATTCATCTCAACAATCGCGTAAATTATTTAGTGAAGCAGGAATTCCAACCTATCGAACACCTGAAGGTGCCGTCACCGCATTTATGCATATGGTAGAATATCGTCGAAATCAGAAACAGTTAAAAGAAACACCAGCATTACCTTTAGATGTCAAAATGAATACGCAACAAGCACATCGTTGCATTGAAGAAGCATTAAAAAATAAGCAATATCGATTAGATACACACCAAGTTCAGCCCATTATGGAAGCTTACGGTTTTAATACACTTCCAACTTGGATTGCCCATAATGCTCAAGAAGCTGTCAATATTGCTGAAAAAATTGGTTATCCTGTTGCTCTGAAATTGCGTTCCCCTGATATCCCTCATAAGTCCGAAGTACAAGGTGTTATGCTTTATCTTCGAGACAGTACGGAAGTATCATCAGCAGCACATGCCATTATAGAGCGCGTCACAGAGCTGTACCCTCAAGCACAAATTCAGGGTTTATTAGTGCAAAGTATGGCAAATCGAGCTGGCTCTCAAGAGCTGCGAGTCGCTATAGAGCAAGATCCTATTTTTGGTCCATTAATTGTATTGGGTGAAGGGGGCGTTGAGTGGCAAATAGAAACGAAAGCCGCAGTTGCTTTGCCACCTCTTAATATGGCACTTGCTCGCTATCTGGTTATTAATGCGATAAAAAGCGGAAAGATACAGCCTAGAAGCGCTTTACAGCCTCTAAATATATTAAGTCTAAGTCATTTTTTAGTGCAAGTTTCTCACTTACTTCTAGATTGTCCGCAAATTGTCAGGTTAGATATTCACCCTCTATTAGCTTCAGGTAATGATTTTACATTACTCGATGTTGCGATGGAGCTAGCACCACTACAAGGCGATCCCCATCAAAAACTCTCTATTCGCCCTTATCCCAATGAATTAGAAGAAACCTTCTTTTTAAGGGATAACAATCCTTGCTTTATCCGACCGATCTTGCCGGAAGATGAGCCATTACTTAAAACGTTTATAAACCAAGTCACAAAAGAAGATCTTTATTATCGTTATTTTAGTGAAATCAGTGAGTTTACACATGACGATCTCGCTAATATGACACAAATTGACTACGATCGAGAAATGGCTTTTGTCGCAATCCGAAATCCTGAAGATCGGCCTGAAATCATTGGTGTTGCTCGTGCAATGGCGGATCCTGATAATCAGCATGCAGAATTTGCTATCCTTGTGCGTTCTGATTTAAAAGGAAATACCTTAGGCCATCAACTTATGGCTAAACTTATCAACTATACTAGAGAACATGGCATTAAACGTTTAACCGCAATAACCATGCCTGAAAATCGCAATATGATAAGTCTAGCCAAAAAACTGGGGTTTTCTGTTGAAGTACAATTTGATGAAGGAATAGTCAATCTTGATTTACAGCTTGAACCATCAAAAAATAGCCCAATACTATGATCATAAGAGAAAGTTTCTTTATGTGATTGTTCACGCATCCTTTGATAAATTAGCTATATATGATGATTTTATGCGTACATCCCATATAACTAATGTTATGATCAGAAGATCGGTTAAAGAAAATCCACATGGACGATGGCTCCATCTGCCATCATAAACAAGAGAATTAAGCACTGTGATGTTGTCTAAACTAAAACTTGCTAAGCATCAACAACACCTTGCACAACTGCCTAAATTAGCTCAGTCAGTTGCTGATGTTGAAACGCTTTATCAAACATCCGCGTTTCGCAGCACCTTATTGAAATACATTGCTCAAGCCCAAAAAGAGATCTTTATTACAGCTCTTTACCTAGAGCACGATGAGGCTGGTGAAGAGATCCTTGATGCACTTTACACCGCAAAACAACAACGTCCTGAATTATCCATTACCGTTATTGTTGATTGGCACCGTGCTCAGCGTGGGCGTATTGGTGTCTCTGCTGATGCAACAAATGCAGATTGGTACTACCATGTTGCACAACAACACCCTGATATCGAGATCCCTATTTACGGCATTCCCGTAAACACTCGTGAAGCATTAGGTGTACTACACCTTAAAGGCTTTATCTTTGATGATACGATTATCTATAGTGGTGCAAGTATTAATAATGTTTACTTGCACAAGCTGGATAAATATCGTTATGACAGATATCACATCATCAAAAATAGCGAATTAGCCTCCACAATGAAACAATTTATTGTGACTGATCTGTTGCAATCAGAAGCAATTCAACGACTGGATATCAAAGATAGAGTTCGTTGTGCCGAAATTAAAAACTGTATTCGTCAATTTCGTTTCAATTTACGCACGCGTGATGGTTATGATATTAAAGCTAACGCTTCTAACAATGAATTGGCAGTCACACCTTTAATGGGATTAGGTAAGAAAAATATCTTAAATAAGACCATTTCTCACCTTATGGCTTCTACTGAAGAAAAACTTGTTATTTGTACACCTTATTTTAATTTACCCGCGATACTTGTACGTCAAATCAGTCATTTATTAAGAAATGGCAAGCAAGTCGAAATTATTATTGGTGATAAAACTGCGAATGACTTCTATATTCCACCAGAAGAGCCATTTAAAATTATAGGTGCTCTACCTTATCTCTATGAGATCAATCTGCGTAAATTTACTCAACGTTTCCAACGATTTATTGATAATGACCAATTAACAGTAAGACTTTGGAAAGATAATGATAATACATATCACTTAAAGGGCCTGTGGGTAGATGATAATTGGCAATTAATTACTGGTAATAATCTTAATCCACGTGCATGGGGATTAGATTTAGAAAATGCCATATTGATTCATGATCCTAAACATGAATTACATGAACAACGACATAATGAGTTAGAGTGTATTCGCCAACATACTATTGTCGTGAAAAATTACCAAGATCTAGAAAGTATTAAACTTTATCCTCTAAAAGTGAAGAAATTAATCAAACGATTACGACGTATTCGTGTTGATAGATTAATCAGTCGTATACTTTAAATCGACGCTTCATTTGATAAGCCTTGCTATAATTTTAGCAAGGCTTTTTTGTTTTCTAATATTCCCCGTCTATACTTAGTAAACTCTTATATTAAAAATATCTTTATCAGTGAAAAGGCTTTTATTTTTTATGAAACAAAGGCTTAGATGTGGCTTTCTGATCGTTTTATTATCAGTAATAACTTTGACTGGTTGCCAATCATTTCATTTTGCTAATGATAATTGGAAAGGCAAAGATAAAGCTCAACATTTTTTATTTTCAATGGCAACATCTGCTGGTGCAAATGCGTATGCAGATCATCAAAATTATGGTCATAGAGAGGGATTATTAATTGGGCTCTCGGTTTCGATAAGTTTAGGGGTAGCGAAAGAACTTTATGATAGCCGCCCAGAAGGTACTGGCTGGAGTTGGCATGATTTTACTTACGATGTTGCAGGAGCTGTTGCAGGTTCATTACTTTATCAGCAATTAAAATAGTGCTTTATTTCCCAAAAATAAAATAGAGATATAAAAACCCCAAACGCAAAAAAGCCAACCCAGTGGGTTGGCTTTCTCGTCTTATTTAATGCCTGGCAGTTCCCTACTCTCA